>JAHDOV010000011.1 GCA_018434685.1 Deltaproteobacteria bacterium | reverse complement strand
TGGGACCGGGGTGAGCACACCGATCTGGTGGTAGTCCTCCGCTTGCAGGATGCGGAGCTGGAATCCTTGCCTTACGACCTACTCCAGGCGGGCCGCAAGCTTTCATTCAACTTGGGGGATCTCTTTCCCAACCTGAGCTATCCGGTCATTGAAAAGCTCGACAGGAGCTTGCTGGATTCGCTTTTTGAGGCCCAGCGCAAGTCGCCGCCGGATCGCATGGGCGACAACGCCACCAAGGATTTCATTCTCCGTCATGTGTTCGGCATTGCGGCGGAACTAATTGGGGGCGAGGTGGAGCTGCTTCGCGCATTGCTGCGCCTGCACTATGGGAAGCTACAGATCCCGCTGATGCTGGCTGAGCGGCTTATCCAGGTTCTCAAAGGGCATGATGGATTCAAGGCTTGGCCGCTCTCTGAAATCGTTCCGGACGATGAGGCGTTCTTCGCCTTTTTGCAGGAACGCTGGCCGCTATTTCTTTCCAGGCTCGGCAGCGCTCATCAGGTACGGGAGGATTCGCCGGAATACGGCCTCAAGTATCCCGGCCCTGATCGCCTGCCGTTCGACCATCAGGACATCAAGGTCTACATCGACAACCTGTTCCTGGAGGGGAAACTCACCCCTGTCGAGGCCAAAGGCATTGAAGTGGATGCCGGGTCCTGGGTTCGAAGCGGCATCGCCACGTCCGGCGTGGACGATGACGAGCTACGGATCTCTCGCTTGTTTGGCCTTGTCGAGAAGGAACTGCCCACTGCTGAAGCGCGTTACTCGGACTGGACCGCCTTTGCATTGAAATGGGCCGAACTTTCTTCGCTGGTTCATTGTGGCAACAGCACCGAGTATCAGACCCGGCTCAGGGAAATCGGCGATGCACTGAACACGACCTTTGCCGCTTGGCTGGCCGACCACTACTCCAGTCTGATCAACTTGCCGCCGACCAATCCGGCCATGCTGCACCACGTGCCGCGCCGCCTGGCTCGGGATATCGAGGATTCGGGTAGTAGCCGTGCCGCTCTGATCGTGGTTGACGGCCTAGCCCTCGATCAGTGGGTGACCATCCGCCAGCTTCTGCAAAAACAGGATGCCAATCTGGTCATGCGCGAATCCGCGACCTTCGCCTGGATTCCGACGCTGACCTCGGTATCGCGGCAATCGATCTTCTCGGGCAAGCCGCCGCTCTATTTCCCGTCATCCATCAACTCGACCAACAGCGAAGAGAAACTCTGGAAGCAGTTCTGGGAAGGCCATGGTCTGTCCCGACTGGATGCCGCCTACCAGCGCGGCCTTGGCGACGGCGATGCTGTGGGCGTCCTCGACTCCGCAATCCACCCCGGGAAGACCAAGGTGGTGGGGCTGGTCGTGGATAAAGTGGACAAAATCATGCACGGCATGCAACTCGGTTCGGCCGGGATGCACAACCAGATCAAGCAGTGGTGCCATGCAGGATTTCTTTCCGCGATGGTCGGCCAACTGCTGGATTACGGCTATGAGGTCTGGCTGACGGCCGATCACGGCAACATCCAATGCGACGGTAAAGGCCGCCCATCTGAAGGGGTGATTGCCGAAACTCGCGGCGAGCGTGTTCGTGTCTATCCCACGCCGGAACTCCGCGCTCAGGTGGCTGGGGCCTTCCCGTTTGCCCACGAGTGGCAGCCGGTCGGGTTGCCCGCAGATTATTTCCCCCTGGTGGCCGGTGGCCGCGACGCATTCGTGAACCCGGGAGATGCCATCGTAGGTCACGGCGGTGTAGCCATCGAAGAAGTCATCGTGCCCCTTGTAAAGTTTGAAAGGAGAACACGGTGATGGGTAAACGACATGAAGCCATCGGCATCAAGCAGGCGATCCGTTTCGAGTGGATGCAGAAGGCAGCCAATCTGCTGCTGGCAGGACTCGACGCCAAAACCATCCGCCAGGAGCTGCATGAGTTCCTCGTGGACAGAAAAGGCAACGGCTCAGAGGGCGAACGAAGCGATCAGACCCGGACCTTCGTGGTCAACAACTTGATGAAGATCTGGGTCTCTCCTGACCCCGAGTTGATCCCGTTCCGGGATGCCTCGCTGGCGCTTCTGCGGGAAAACCCGGCCATGGCTCTGGCGGTCCACTGGGGGATGATCTCGGCGGTGTATCCGTTCTGGTTCAATGTGGCCCGCCAGACCGGCCGTTTGCTGGCCTTGCAGGATCAGGTGACCCAGACCCAGATCATCAACCGCCTGAAGGAACAGTACGGCGACCGGCAAACCGTCAGCCGCTATGCCCGGTTCGTCATCCGCTCCTTTGTCGCATGGGGAGCCCTGAAGGATTCCGAGACCAAAGGCTGCTATGAGAAAGCCGCTCCGGTGAGCATTGCCGAGCCAAACCTGGCCATCCTGATGTTTGAATCCGCACTCCTGGCCACACCGGAGGCCAAGGGCGCATTGGGTCTGCTCCTGAACAACCCGGCATTCTTCCCATTCCAGCTCCCCGTGATGACCGGTGACTTTGTATCCCAGCGTAGCGACCGGATCGACGTGGTTCGCTATGGACTGGACGATGAGCTGTTGAAATTGAAGGGCAACTAAATCAGGGATGGGACGTGAATGCCTTGGACTTCGGAACACACTAAATGGCTCATCGACACCGGCGAACGACTGAAGACTGCCGACGGCAAGGAAGTCGAAGTCTGGGAGTTCCGTCATGAGAAAGACGAGGCAGTGCTCTCCGCATGGGCGAAACACTTCCGAAATCATTATTGCCTGGATGCTGAAATCGATTTCCTGCGGGGCAAACGCCCGCGACCGGATTATCTGGACAATATCAAGTTCCCGTGCAAAACATCCAAACTCGGTCCAGGAATCCGAGCGGGAGATTTTGGGGAAATCCTGGTTTCCGATTACCTGCAATGGCTTCTCGGTTACTGGGTGCCCAGAGTACGGTGGTCATCGAAGGTTGTTCGAGATGAATCGCCCAAGGGCAGCGATGTCATTGGATTTCGATTTCATAAAAAAGACGGCGACGCCTCCACCAAGGACGTGTTGTTTGTCTTTGAATCCAAGACAAAGTTCTCCGCCTCGAAGATCAACCGCCTGCAGGATGCCATCAACGATTCTGCCAAAGATCATATTCGAATCGATGAATCGCTGAACTTCATCAAACAAAAGCTCTTTGAAAAAAAGGAAATTGAACAGGCTCAAAGGATCGAGAGATTCCAAAGCCCCGTAGATATGCCTTATAAGGAAACCTACGGCGCTGCGGCTATCATTTCTGATGAGTGTTTCGACGCCGATGAATTGGCTTCGGCAGACTGCCAAAAAATTCCCAAGTCAGCGAAATCCAAGGAGGTCTTTCCTCATCCTAATGGCGATAGCCTTGTCCTCTTGGTTATCAAGGGACCCGGCATGATGGACCTTGTCCACGAGCTCTATAGGAGGGCTGCGGATGAGGCCTGAAAAGAAGTCCCAACTCCTGCTGGGCGTCACTCGGTCAAAGGCCAAGATGCTCGAGTACGGTGTTCCGGAAGAGCACCACATCAAAATCACTCAAGATCCGGCAAAGCTCTTCACCCTCTCGATAGGCCTGCTTGGTGACCTCGCCGCCGCCATCAACCGGGAGGAGCCAGATCCCGATTCTCTCGCAGAGCTGAAAACCAATCTGCTATTTTCCGCCCGCTTTTTCGACTCCTACCTCCAGTCAAAGCTGAACGAGACACTTGATCCCTACCTCGTGCTTCTGGGCTCCGCCTCCTATTACCTGTGCGATCTGCCTGGGAGCGCTTCGGTATTGGCGAAGCGCATCGATGGTGACTGTCCGGATCTGGATGGCGATGCTTTGGAAGACCTGTTGCTTTGGTTGCTGCAGGCCGATCTGGGCACCTATTTTGATGGAGTCGAGGGACTATTCGGCGAATTCATCGACGGGATTTCAAAGTGGATTCTCCAGTTTTTCAAGAATGGGAATGGTGAAGATAATCTTCTCGATTTGGCCACGAAGCTGAGGGACGCCGTCTATGAGTTCGGCACCCCAAGGCAGCTTCTATTTGGTGATGTGATCGCGGCCGTTCTGAGGAAAAAGCTGGAGAATTCTGCCTGGAAGGCTTTGCCGTCATATTCCGGGTTGCCCCGCGACAAATGGCTCCATGCGCTGCAAAAGGATTCGTTCATCAAGGAACTCTGGCCTGCGCAACACCTTTTGGGTAAGGCGGATGTTCTCAAAGGTGAGTCTGCCATCGTTCAAATGCCCACCAGCGCTGGCAAAACGAAGGCAACTGAACTGATCCTTCGAAGCGCGTTTCTGGCCGAGCGCGTGTCACTGGCCATCATTATCGCCCCGTTCAGGGCGCTGTGCCATGAGATCAAGAACAGCCTTGTCGAGGCATTCCACAACGAACCCACCAAGGTGGATGAATTGTCCGATGCCCTACAGACCGACTTCGAGATTGCCGAACTCCTGGGGCACCAACAAATTCTGGTCGTAACCCCCGAGAAGCTACTCTACGTCCTTCGGCACGCTCCGGAACTGGCTGCCCACATTGGCCTGCTGGTTTTTGATGAAGGCCACCAGTTCGACAGCGGCACCCGAGGCATCACATACGAGCTGCTCCTGACGTCGCTGCGCTCCATGATTCCCGCAGGAACTCAGAAGGTGCTGATCTCAGCGGTCATCAGCAACGCCGAGGCTGTTGGAGAATGGCTCAACGGGGAGCCCAATGTCGTCGAAGGCACAACCCTGATTCCGACTTTCAGGTCGGTCGGATTCGCGAGCTGGCTCGATCAGTTGGGAAGAATCGAGTACGTCGACAGCCGTGATGCTGAACAAGGTGAGTTTTTCGTTCCGAGGGTGATTGAAAGATTCAATCTTGGGAGGAAGAAGCGGGAAAGAACGGACCGTTTTTTTCCTGAAAAGACCGATGGGCAGGCTATCGCACTTTACCTTGGTCTGAAATTGGTCCCGAATGGCAGTATCGCTCTTTTCTGCGGAAGGAAGTCAACAGCGGCCAGCGTCTGCGAAAAGGCCGTTGATATTATCGAGCGAGGCGCACCCGTGGCCTTACCATCAGATTTTTCTGACGCCCAGGAAGTTGAGCGGCTGACCCATCTGCACGTCGAGAATCTCGGTGCTGACGCTCCGGCGTCCCAGAGCGCGGCACATGGCATTTTCTCCCATCATGGCAATACTCCGCATGGTATCCGGCTGGCGGTGGAGCATGCCATGCGTGACGACCTTGTGCGATTCGTTGTTTGCACCTCTACCTTGGCGCAGGGCGTAAACCTTCCGATTCGATACCTCATCGTGACCAGTGTCTACCAGGGCATGGAGCGCATCAAGGTTCGCGATTTCCACAACCTCATTGGCCGAGCGGGTCGAGCCGGGATGCATACCGAAGGCAGCATCCTGTTTGCCGATCCGGTGATCTATGACAAGCGAAAGGCGCGTAACGATAAATGGCGCTGGGATCAGGTGAAAGAACTTCTGGAGCCGCGCAATTCTGAGCCATGCATCAGCAATCTTCTATCGATCTTCGACCCCATCAAGAGCGATGACGAGAAATACACCATCACCATGGAGGCTCTGGATTTTGCCAAGGCCTATATCGACGATCCTGCTGAAGTTGCCAAATTGGCTGCCGGGATAGCCGCACAACATGGAGACAAAAATTTCTCACGAGACGGTGTCGAGCGGCAAGTCGCCTGGAGAATCAGCCTCATCTGTGCCGTCGAGAGCTTCCTGTTATCCCATTGGGATGAATCGGAGGATGGTCTTTCGGAAGCTGATGTGACCCGCCTGGCCGAAGGGACGCTGGCTTTCTTCCTGGCTGATGATCAGAAAAAGGAGCATATTCGCGAGTTGTTTCAGCTTCTCGCTGGGAACATCTCCGCAAACATCACAGATCCGGCTCGCCGAAAAATCTACGGCAGGACGCTTTACGGAATTCAGGATGCCCAAGCCATTGAGGGATGGGTTCAGTCCAACGCTGACAGCCTGCTTTCGATTGTTGATGAAACAGAAGTTCTCGATCTTGCCTGGCCATTGCTTACCCGGCATATCAACGGTGGCGTATTCACAAAGTTCGATAAGCCGGAGGTACTAAAAGAAATCGCGCATGGGTGGATCAGTGGAAAGCCCTTCAGCGATCTCCTGAAAATCATCCTTAAGCGAAAAGCCAAGATGATATGGGGCACCCGCCGGAGGGAGTTCAAGATCGATCATGTCGTCGACGTCTGCGAAGGGACGCTCGCTTATGACGGTGCGCTGGTTGTAGGCGCTGTGACTGAATTCATCGAAACCCTCGACCAAGACGGCACCGGAGACCTGATCAATCATCTGCAGCTTTTTCAAAAGCGACTGAAATATGGTCTGCCCACCGAAACCACCATTGCCCTTTATGAACTTGGCTTCTCGGACCGCGTCATCGCTCAGGACCTCGCCGCAGCCTTGAACCTGGCAGCGACCCAGAAGAGGGATATCGTGAAGGCGCTGAAAAAAGACCGGGACGGAGCCAATGCGGTGATGGAGAAATACCCAATCTATTTCCAGGAGAGGATGAATGAACTCCTGCAGTAGGAACACCTATCATCAATCCAAGCTATCCCGCGCCCAGGGATGCCTCCTTGGACAGCTCACTGGTGACGCTCTCGGCAGCCTGGTCGAGTTCCAGTCACCGGAGGAGATCCGCCGCAGCTACCCGGACGGCGTGCGGGAACTGGCCGATGGCGGCGCATGGAACACCATTTCCGGTCAGCCGACGGATGACTCGGAAATGGCGCTGCTGCTGGCCCGGATGCTGACAGAACGCGTGGCCTACGATTCAGACGCCGCGCTTCAGGCCTATCAATTCTGGCTCGACTCCGATCCCTTTGACTGCGGTATGACCATCGCCACTGGATTGCGGGGCCGTCCGAACCCCGACAGCCAGGCCAATGGGGCCATGATGCGGATCAGCCCCTTGGGCATCTTCGGAGCCAACTACCCATTGGAAACGGTGTGCGACTGGGCCAAGCAGGATGCCGCTCTGACGCATCCAAACCCGGTGTGTCTGCAGGCCAACGCGCTTTTCACCATGGCGATTGCCCACGCCATTGCATCTGGCTGCGAAGCCGAGAAGCTCTACCAGAATATCAAACAGTGGGCTGCCGACCTGGCAGTCGACCCGGCTCTCATGGAGGCCATCCATGGGGCTGCCGAAGCTCCACCGGAGGACTACGTCCAGCAACAGGGGTGGGTGTTGATCGCGTTTCGCAATGCCCTATGGCAACTGCTCAATGCCCCGAGCCTTGAAGCTGGCGTCGTCGATACGGTCATGCGGGGTGGCGACACCGATACCAACGCAGCCATTTGTGGGGCACTACTGGGCGCGGTGTACGGCCTGGACGCCATACCCGCCCAATGGGTCGACCGGGTCCTGAACTGCCGCCCCAAGGCCGGACATCCCGGCGTCAACCGCCCGCGACCAGAGTGCTTCTGGCCGGTGGATGCTTTGGAACTGGCTGAAGGGCTGATTGGCAGGCAAGGAGCGCTTCCATGAAAAACATCAACAGTCGGCAACTGGCCAGAACTTGGCCTTACACACGATACAAGAGTTTCGAGGCATCTCTGCGTAAGGCTGCGGAACAATGGTTCAGCGAGCGAGGATGCGAAACCCATCATAGGATGGGGTACTGTCTCGCCCGTCATGATCTGTGGCCCATGAATCTCATCTGTGAAGATGTCGCGGATTACATCCGCCAAGAACAGGAGAGACATCTCGGCGAGGATTCGTTTCCTCTGCACAAATACCTGCATCACGGGCTAAGCAGCCAGGCGATGGCCTTCAATCTTATTGGCCCCCTGATTGTGCGCAACGATCTCGGCCCATTGAAGATTGCGATTGAAAGGCTCGGTATCGATTGGCCAGGTGGGGACGTCGCGGCGGTTTTTGAGCACGACGACCGTTCAGTCTTTAACGAGGACAACGGCCAACCGACGTCTATCGACATTATTCTGTCAGGCACATGTAACAGCCTCTTTATCGAAGCAAAGCTGGTGGAACGAGAATTTGGTGGCTGCTCTGTTTTTGCCGGTGGTGATTGCGAGGGTCGGAATCCGTATCCAGACCGGCTTGGCGAATGTTACTTGCACCATATCGGCAGGAAATATTGGCAGCGCTTGGATGGGCTTGGCTTTTTGGAGGCGACTCTTGTTAATGGGGCCATATGTCCGTTTGCAAACTACTACCAATTTTTCCGTGAGGCGATGTTTGCCTTTGCCAAGCAAGGGACCTTCATATTGCTGCACGATGCAAGAAACCCGGCTTTTTTGAGGTCAACGGATGATGGGATGGCGCACGGCGGGTTGTGGCCGTTTCTATATGAGGCGATCCCGCAGAACCTACGGCATCGAGTTGGCCGATTGACCATTCAAATGGTTGTTGAGGCGATACAAGAATCGGGCGGACACGAAGACTGGATTGAAGATTTCAAGAAAAAATATGGGCTGCAGTAAGCCGATCCGGGCGGCAATTCGATTCCCGTTTTGGGAACCGAACCGGCGTCCGAAAACCGGATTCGAAGTTGTTGCGGTTCGATGCCAGGTATCCGGTTTTACTGCAAACCCGTCACCCTCGTCCGGTGCTGGGAAATCAGGGGAGAAAATCGTTTCTCTGGTCGGGTTGGCGGGAAGTGGTTGTGCGAGATGATTTCGGCGTTTATTATCAAGGAGTTACGAGGAGCGTGGGCTTTGAGACTGTTTTGCGGTAGGTCGGCGTTCCCTCCACCAGAAAGAATGATAAACCTGGCCGCTTTAAGCGGGCAGGTTTTTTGTTATGAAGATGGGGGAATCGAAGCGGAGCGAGCGCCGCCGGTGGCGGAAGAGCGGACAGGAGGTCCGCGTCAGCGAGCGCAGGGGAGCCTACGCAGGAGCGTCCAGGAAGGACGCGACGTAGGAGGCGATTCCACCCGCCTCCACCATGCTTCGCCCTTTGGGCTACGCATGGCACGCCATGTTATGACTGATTGATATGATGAGGGTTGCCGTGAATCTTCCCGCAGAGGCGAAGCATGCCCTGCGTCGTGTCGTGCGTAGTTGCAAACGAAGCCTGAAGTTGAGCGTAGCGAAACGGAGCATGGACTGCAATGTACGATGTCTATATCCTGAGGGGTGAATCTTCCCCATACAGCAGGCAGGCATACCCTCCGTAGGTCTCCCTGATGCTCTTTGCCTGGGCCATCTTTATGCTTGCATATTTTCGCAAACTCATTATCTGGATATACTGTACTTGCTCTTCGGATATAACTATCTGAAGCAAGGATGAAGTATAATAATCGTTCGGCATATAAAAACCATACTATAGGAAGACACTGGGATGGACGGAATCTCAAGAAGAAAGTTTTTGTTTATTTCTGCCACCTCACCCTTGGTGTTTCAACTCAATGCCCTCGCATCACAAGGTAGTAAAAGCAATGAGCCTGATCTCAACTATCCCCGTACTATCTCAGTCTTACAGGAGGCTTTCAAGGTCGAAATGATAGCCCACAAGATCTATGTCGGATATACTTCAAAAGCTTTGAGCGAAGAATATCCCAATATAGCTTATCTGTTCCATTCCTTTTCATACTCTGAAAATATCCACTCAGATAATTACAAACGAATTCTGGCCAAATTAGGGCATGAAGCAGAAAGTATTCAAACTGAGATCCAGGTGTATGACACCAAGTCAAATCTACAAGAAGCTGCTCAGAATGAAATGAGGAAGATAGAATCAACTTATCCTGTTTTCATAAAAGAACTGGAAACTGAGGCATGCGAAGAGGCCATCATCAACTGCATGTACTCATGGAAATCTCATCAGCAGCATGAACAGAAAGTAAAAGAGATCGCAAATTTATCAGGAATATTTTTTGGGGCATTGTCCAGCCATATTGAAGGGTTGAAACTTGATTTTTATGTTTGCAGGGTATGTGGATCTACAATTGACAAGGCACCTCACTTTCCCTGTGTGATTTGCAACAGATCTATGTCACACTACCATAAAATTGAGATGCCGGTATAAAGTTATATATCTTATAAAGGCCTCCTGTTCATTTCTTTTTAAGCAGATCCCGTATCTCGGTGAGCAGCACCTCCTGCTTTGGCGGTTCGGCCGGCTTCTCCTCTTCCTTGCGCTTGAGAGTGTTGATCCCCTTGACCAGAAGAAAGATGGCAAAGGCTATGATGATGAAGTCGATGCAGGTCTGGATGAACTTCCCGTAGTTCAGGGTGACCGCCGGAGTCTGGTCTGCTGCCGCTTTCAGAACGATCACGAGGTTGCTGAAGTCGACACCCCCGAGCGCGAGGCCGATGGGGGGCATGATCACGTCCGCCACCACCGATGAGACGATCTTGCCGAAGGCTGCGCCAATAATGATACCCACTGCCATATCAACTACGTTTCCCTTTACCGCAAATTCCTTGAACTCCTTGAGCATACCCATGAATAATCTCTCCTTAGTAGAATGGACTAGTAATTAGTATATTGTTTGCCTTATGCCTTTGAATCAAGAGAGCATTCAAAATAAATCCCTAGTGTCTAACCAAATAATAATTTACAGTTTACCTATAGCAAGAGGTATATATTTCACCTGTCAAAGCCAGTTATAAACACAATATATGCGTTCTTCCGGTCATTATAGAGCTTGCTGCGGGGTAGTCCATTTATCTTCTTTTGTTTCTTTTCCTTCTGCCTGAGGTCACGAACAACCTTGCTCGACCTGCCTGGGATCTCGCTCCCCCATAAACGAAAAACAAGATGTACGTCATGCTGCGATCCGCCGCGGCGGAGAGCTGCTTGACATTCCAGCAGAGGAGGGAGGCACACGGTCAGGAAAGTCGCGGCTGAACCAGCTCCTACAGGGGTTTTTATTCTGACTGCTGGATTCTGACTACTGGATTCTGACTACTGAATTCTGACTTTCAAATCCGCAATTCGAAATCTTTAAACCTTCTGCCTGGGTTCTTGAGCTATCCAGCTCGTTTTGTCTGGGTTCTCGGTCTCTCTTGACCGACTGCCTTCCCCAATCGGCCGAACAGTTCATAGAAGCCATCATTTTCCCTCAGCATTAACAATTCAGAAGAGAAATGTCGATTATAGTTCTGAAAGACAACAAATCTCTGGTTTGTATCACCTGCGAGGGAGGCACCTACGATGGATTCTGAGCCAACCGTAGAAAGTATGCGGCCAAGAAATATCAACTCAGGGGAACAGCAGAAGAATCAGCAGTTAATCAGATCTGCCCTCCGGCAAGTGAATGACCCTGTTATTGGTATCGATAGCGATTTGAAGATCGTCCATGTGAACGAAGCAGCAGAGGTTTTATTTGGTTACCCTGAGCACGATCTCCTGGACAGAACCCTCGATATATTACAGGCAGATTCCCCCACAGATCATATCCAGGAAGAGATCCGGCAGACTATCCGCTCGAAAAGGATCTGGGCAAGCCCTCTCAAAAGCAGAAGGAACAATGGCAGCACCTTCATCGGTAATTATACCATTCTGCCGTTTCTCGACAATGGTGGTGACCTCTCAGGCGGCATCTGCATCATTCGCGACATGACCCAGGACAAGTCTGCACATCAGGCTCTTCTCGAGTCCGAGGAGAGGGTTGCCCTTGCCCTGATGGGTGCAGACCTTGGACTATGGGACTATTATCTTCAGACAGGTGAGCTCGTTGCTGACGAACGTTTTAAAGCAATATGGCATTGTTCTCGTGAATCAGCTCCTCTTGACTTGGAAACATTAGACAACTGTATTCACCCTGATGACATGGCGAAAATCATAGAAGCAAGGAGTGCGCACATTGAAGGCAAAACTCCTATGTTTGAGGCAACATTCAGGGCACAGACAAATTCAGGGAATCGGATTTGGGTATTGTCCAAGGGCAAGATAACGCAGTGGGATGAAAACGGAAACCCGGCAAGGGTGACCGGAACATGTCAGGATATCACCAGGCAGAAGCAGGCCGAGGAATCTTTGCGTGAAAGCGAGGAGGTTCTCAGGGCCACCTTCAACGCCATAGATTCCGGGATTCTGGTGGTGGATAACGACGGCAATGTCTCCCAGATGAACCGGCAGTTTGGCGAACTCTGGCGGATCCCCGCGGATGTTCTTGAAACAAGGGATAATCAGAAAATGATTGAGTTTGTTCTCAATCAGCTTGAAGAGCCCGATAGTTTTTTATCAATTATCAAAGAACTTTATAACAGCACCCATGAGAACCTGGAAGAGATCAGGTTCAAGGATGGTCTGGTTTATGAACATTTTTCAAGTCCCTTGATCAGGGATGGCAAGCTCAGGGGAAGAATATTTAACTTCAGAGACATTACCGAGCGCAGACAAGGTGAAGAAGAGAGAAAGAGGCTCGAGTCTCAACTGACCCAGGCCCAGAAAATGGAGGCTGTCGGTACGCTGGCTGGCGGCATCGCACACGATTTCAACAATATCCTTTCAATCATCTTAGGGTATGGCGAACTTGCCATGGATAATATCGTGCAGCCCTCAAAGGCGAAAAGTTATCTGGGAGAAGTGCTCAAGGCAGGCAATCGGGCCAAAGATCTCATAAGCCATATCCTTACGTTCAGCCGCCAGAAAGAAACTCATCATGTGCCCCTGGAGATCAGGCCCATCATCAAGGAAACGGTCAAGATGCTGCGCTCGGTTATACCAACGACCATCGCAATTCGTCAGAACCTCATCGATTCAGGACAGATCCTCTCTGATCCGACCCAGATCCACCAGGTGCTGATGAATCTCTGCACCAATGCAGCTCATGCCATGGACAAGACCGGGGGTGTGCTGGAGGTAGGCCTGGAAAAGGCCTTTGTCGATGGAGGGGCCGGTGCTCCGGATCTGCCTTCCGGGCCTTACATCAGGCTCACGGTCAGTGACACCGGGCACGGCATCTCTCCTGAGATTATGGGCAGGATATTTGAGCCGTATTTCACTACCAAGGGAATAGGGCGCGGTACCGGGCTGGGGCTCTCGGTTGTCCATGGGATCGTGAAAAATCATGGAGGCTCCATCCTCTGCAGGAGCATACCTGGAAAAGGGACAACCTTCGACATCTATCTTCCTGAAATAGAGATTGAGGAACAGACCTGGAAGTCTCCTGAAAAGGACCCGCTTCCCAGAGGAATCGAGCGGATTCTTTTCGTTGATGATGAGCCGGCTCTCGTGGACCTGGCCAAGAAATCGATCGAGAGTCTGGGTTATACCGTGGTTATCAGGACGAGCAGTATCGAGGCTCTGGAACTCTTCCGGAATGACCCTGGCAGATTCGACCTGGTGATTACCGATATGACCATGCCGGGGGTGACGGGAGATAAGTTGGCCCGTTCTCTCATGGAGATTCGTCATGATATCCCCGTTATCATGTGCACCGGCTACAGTGAATGTGTCACCGAAGAGCGGGTAAAAGAGATAGGGATTAGGGAATTGATTCTGAAGCCATTGTTAAGAAAGGATCTGGCAAAGGCCATTCGAAGAGTTCTTGACGAACGCAAGAGTTCCCCCTGCACGACAGCTGATGGATAGATGCTCTTTTGCACTCGTGGGGGAGGCAGAGGCAGCTGCCTCCGACCGGGTTTGAAACCGGTACACCGTCCGGAGAGTCGCGGCTGAACCCGCTCCTACAGGGGTTTTATTCTGACTACTGAATTCTGTCTATCAAATCCGCAATTCGAAATGTTTCCCCTTCTGCCTTGGATCTTACTCCACAAGTTGTAGGTCATGCTGCGATCCGCCGTGGCGGAGAGCTGCTTGACAATTTCTCCGATCAAGCCGGATGTCGGGTAGCTCGCTGCGCTCACAACCCGACCTACAGGTGTGAGGCATAAAATCCATCTCTCATGGAGATCCTGTTGTTTGTCGCCGTCTCCCGACAAACAATAAGAGTCTTCCTCTGCGATCTCTGCGCCCCTGCGGTGAATAGCTTTTCTTTCTTTTCCTTCTGCCTGAGGTCTGGATCTATCCGGCTCGCTCTGCCTTCCTTGTCCTGCGTAGCTATAGCGAAGCGGGATGCCTAGGATCTTGAGCCTCAAGTCTTGTCCTGCCTGGGGTCATGTTCTATCTTGACCCAATTGAACACTTTCGTACACGCATGTACGATATTGGCCTGCCGCCTGGTTCGTCAAATTGATAACATCTTGTTTTTCTGAATAAATAATACTGGTACGGATATTGTACCTCCAAGGTCGGCCCTATATCAGCTAAGAAGAGGAGGAGTATTGTGGACCATACAGAACTGAACCCCACCCAGGTTAATCTGGAGAGTACAAAATCAAGAGTTTTCGAGTTTCTAACTCAGTGTATCCAGGATATCGAGAAGACCGTTACTACATCAGGTATGACCATGCGTGATATCGGCTTCGACGCGGAAAAATATATCACCTCCAGAGATTCGTATATCATCGAAGTGAAGATGCGCCTGTAACTGGTCGCCGCATACTCCGGACGGCAGGAGAGGCTGCGATCCGCCGCGGCGGAGAACTGCCTGACAAGCACCTGCTTTGAAATGTTCCCAACCCCAGATTTTGGGTAGCTCGCTGCGTTCACAACCAGACCTGCAGGTATGAGGCATAACATCCGCTTCTCACAGAGATTCTATTGTTTGTCGCCGTCTCCCGACAAACAATAGGATTCTTTCTCTGCGCTTTCTGCGCCCCTGCGGTGAATTCTCTTTTCAATTGTATCTTTTTTTGTCTTCTCAATCCGAAATTCGAGATTCGAAATCTTTAAACCTTCTGCCTGGGATCTCGATCTATCTTGACCAACTGCCTTATGCCTCGGGTCGTGAGCCTCAAGTCTTGCCCAGCCTGGGTTCTGGAGCTATCCTGCTCGTTCTGCCTTCTTCATGAGACGGGTCCAGAGCACCCAGGCAAGGATAAAGTACAGCGCGGCCAGGCCCCAGAGCAGGAACCAGTCACCGAGCACATCATGCATTGTGGCACCCATCTGGAATAATTTCAGAAAACCGTCGATGCCTGCGGTGCTGGGGATAAGGTGGGCAATCGCAAAGAGCCACCCGGGAATTGACCCGGCAGGCCAGGCAAAACCGCTCAGAAAAAGGATCGGAACCGATGAAAACAACAACACCATGATGGCGACCTCGCGGACCCGGAACAGGCTGGCAATGGCCATACCCAGAAAGATGACTGCCAGGAGGTATGGCAGAACAAACCACAGGACGACCAACAGATCTCCCTGTTGAGGGTATTGGTAGAGCCTGAAAAGGACCCCGAAGAAATACACACTGTGCAGGATGTACAGAGAGAAGTATGCACCTGCCTTCCCCAGTATGAGGGGCAGGATGCGGCCGGCCTGGTCCCGGGCCGCATACAGGTAGTGAGGGGAGGCATATTCCCTGGCAGTGCCGCCCAGCATCCCTATGCCGATGAGCAGTGTCTGTTGGAGGATGAGTATCAGCACGGGAGGCACAATGTAACTGGCATAGCCGCCCGAACGGTTGAACAATGGGTATGATATGACCGGCAGCGGGATCGCTGCTGCCTTGGCCTGCTCCGGCAGAAAT
Organism: Deltaproteobacteria bacterium; assembly: GCA_018434685.1. Classification (GTDB taxonomy): domain Bacteria; phylum Desulfobacterota; class Desulfomonilia; order UBA1062; family UBA1062; genus DSAD01. The sequence continues at coordinate 15,781 of JAHDOV010000011.1, read as the reverse complement.
CCTTGTGCCGACATCCTCTTGATCTGGATCCCGGCAGACAAAGTACCAAGCGTCTGTGCAATGCCGGTGGCCACCTGCCGGTAGATGAGAAAATAGCCGGCATCCGCATAGGTGACGATGCTGCCCTGGTCCCCCCTCAGGATCGTGCGCTCAAAGTCTTTTGGAACAAGGATAATACCGTAAACTTTTCTCTCATAAAACTGTTGTTGTGCTTGAGTCATATCGGCCGGCCGCGATGCCACGCGGATGAGTTCATGTGCATCGAGCATGCGAACAACCTGGCGGCTCAGTGCTGTCTGATCGAGATCGACAATCGCCAGCGGGGTTTCCTTGAGCACTTCATTGGCATAAGGGATCGGGTAGAAGATGGGGTAAAAGAGGACCGCTCCATAAAATATCAGCAAGACCCCGTAATCGGAGAAGATGTTCCGGTATTCCTGGGCCCAGACTTTCAGCAGGGCTTTCATATCCGCCCCCAGTAGCGCTCATCGAGCATCAGTTTGTGCAGCCGGGGAAGGCAGGGAACAAACAGCAGGATAAATGCCAGGAGCGCTCCCAGGTAGGCAAGGCTCTGCAATGGCGGTGCCCCGCGCATGGACTGATCGATGTAGATCTTCAGATAATAATTAAGCGGCAGGATGCCTGCCCACAGCTGGGCCGGCAGGGGCATGCCATAGATGGGAAAGGTGATTCCCACAAAACAGAATGCCGTGCTGGAGAAAAATGCCGCGCCACTCAAGGAAAGCCGCATATTGGCGGTAAGCGTTACCATCAACAGCCCTATGGCCTGATATGCCGGAATAAAAAGCAACAGTGCCAGTCCTATGAGAAAGGCGCTTCCTTTCAATGGTGCGGCCAGGAAGTGGAAGAGCAGGGTGTTCATGAACAAGCCGATTACGAAGAAAACAATGGTGGACGGCAGTGCCTTTCCAACCACCGCCTTCCACGTGCTTCCTCCGGCATGCTCCAGCCAGTCCCCGGCAGTTCCCCGTTTCAATTCATCCCCAAAGCAGTAGACAGCACCCATGAGGATAAAGATCTGCAGCATGGTCGGGAGCAGGGAGCCGACGAGAAAGTATATGTAGTTTGTATACGGGTTGAACAGGACACGGGTGATTGCCTTGACCGGCTCGACCATCTTTATTGCCTGCCGGGGCATCACCCCCCGTGCAGCATAGAGGTGCATGCTGATACCGGCCGAAACCATCCCCACCACCCGGTTAACATCGCGGAAAATCAGGCTTGCCGGCAGGAGATACAGGTTGTCGTAGTAGTTGATGACAGCGGGTGCAAGGCCTTTGAGCACGTCATATTCCAGATTGCGGGGCAAGACAATGAGCGCATCACACGCGCCCGAGAGGACAACGCTGCGCCCTTGCTCAAAATCCGAAACCTTGTGCGTTACCTCCATGCTCGGCGTAGCATCAATCAGACGGGTTATCCGGCGCGAAAGAGCAGAGTTGTCCGAGTCATACACGGCCACTGGAATGTTGCGGGGCACCCCGGCATAAAACATGACGATCAGCAGGGCAAAAGAAAACAGCGGCAGCCCCATCATGACCGTGAGATAAATGGGATCGGTGATCAATCTTTTGATCTCGCGGGAAAAAACCGCGCCGATCCCGGTGCTTTGTACCGCTGCCATCAGTCTCTACTCCGGTCGTGACGGTTGTTGAAGTTTCTCACTCCAGTCAACGAGCGCGCTCATGCCGGGCCTCAACCCGGCAACGTGTTCTACCGGGGCAGCACGGACTTCAAATGTTTTCAGGTCAAAGTCGCCCGAGGTTTTTGTGGCTGTCCATGTTGCAAATTCCCCAAGGGGATTGATAACATTTATTTTCAGGGCTACTTTCTGATTGCCCAGGCCAGGTATGGTGGCGGTGAACACATCTCCCATCCTGATATCCGCGAGCAGGTCCTCCCTGAGATTAAAGGTTACCCATATGTCAGTCAGGTCCACAATGGTAATAATGGGAAAACCCGGTCCGACCAGTTCTCCCTGCTCTGCTATGATATCGATGACCTCCCCGTTAATCGGTGCTGCCAGCAACGTATCATCCAGATATGCCTGCACCTCGGAGACCGCACCAGTAGCCTGGCTGACCAGGGCGGTCGCTGTTGTCTTGTCTTCAGTTCGGGTTCCCGCAAGTGCCATGTCATACCCGGCTTTAGCCGCTTCAGCCGTTCTTTTGGCGGCTTCCCTGTTTGCTGTGGCCTCATCGAGTTTCTGCGTGGGCACAACCCCTTCGTCATGGAGCTTTCTGATGCGCTCATAGGTCTTTTCCGCGAGATCCGCTGCTGACTTGGCCTTCAGCCAGAGAACCCTGGCTGATTCCACCTCTTCGGTGCGGGCACCGCTCTGCGCCTTTTCCAGTTGAGCCTGCGCCCCTCGCTCGGCTGCTTGTGCCTGCCTGAGCTTTGCTCGGATCTCGGGGCTGTCGATAGTGACCAGCAGCTGCCCCCGGGTGACGCTGTCGCCGCGTTTGATTTCTATCGTTTGGATGTGTCCGCTGATCTTGGATGAAACCTTTACCTGGGTTGCTTCAACCTCTCCCTGTATGATGAGGTGAGGCGGCCTCAGCATAAACCACCCGGCCACAGACAGCATCACCACAAGGCCGAGTATGACCAGCGCCGGTATCAGGTATCGAGCATGCTTGATCAAAATTGAACCTCCTGTTCCCCCTTGGTGCGGTAGATCTGCAGGCGATCGGTGTCGCCGCAGATGGCGAGGAGTTTGGCGAGATTTGCGTCGAACTCATAGACCGCGTTCAGGCGGTCTATCTCGACCCGGGTGAGGTACAACTCGGCATCGATCACATCCAGGGAGGTTGCCAGACCCTCCTGAAATGCCTTACGGCGGACGCGGACGTACTCATCGGCATAATCGTATGAGTCTTGCAGTGCCACGTACTGCTCGATGGATCTCAGCAATTCGTTGTATGATCTTTCCACCAACGTGCCTATATCCAGCTGCATTTTCTCTTCAAGTGCAGCCACTCTGCCTTCGGTATATCTGGCGGCGCTGATTCTGTGGCTGCGTGCCATGCCGTCAAACAGGGTGAAGGTGGCGACCACCCCGGCAGACCATTCAGGGGTATAGTCGTTGAAGTCATGATCTTTGATCTCTCTTGTTCCCAGCACATAGACATCCGGAAACCAGGCGGCGAGTTCCTTCCTGTATTGCTGATGAGCGAGCTCGCGATTGGCGGCCAATTGTTTCAGGATAGGGCTGTTCTCCAGGGCCCTCTGGCGAAAATACGACACCGGCTCCAGATTCCTGAAGAGGAAAAGAGGGGATACCGGTTCAATGAGATCGGTGGTGTTCAGGGTGTTGTTCAGGGCAGTCCGGGCCAGGTCCACATCACGCAGGGCCTTGCTCAGTTCTCGCTGCGCCTCCGAACGTGCCACCTGGGCATGGAGCCGTTCGGCTTTTGCTATCATGCCGTTTTCTTCAAGCTTTATGGCATTGTAGAGATGCTCGTCCATGCCCTGCAGAACCTTGCGGCGCACATCCACCACCTTGAGGCTGAAGCGGAGCCCGAAATATCTCTGGGTCAGCTCGCTGATCAGCTCACTTTTCACATTCCGCAGTTTTTCGGTGGATTCCTCGAGCTGTGATTCGGCGGCACGATTGGCAGCCACGATCTTTCCGCCGGTAAAGACCGGCCAGGCCAGGTTTGCATTGATCAGCCAGAAGGTGTCTTTCTGGATCGTCTGTTCAAAGGACGGGAGCAATGCGTCAACCTGCTGCCCCACCACAGGGTCCTTGAAGGTTTCTATCTCAACCATGGCATCACGGATCGGATTGAGGTCGAGGGTAATGTCATCGTCAAGCCGCACATATTCTGCTGACAGGCCGATCTTGGGGAAATACAATCCGCGGGTAGCGAGCCTGATCTGCCGGGTCTGATCTTCCTCGAGCTGCGCGGCACGAAGCGCTGCATTCCTGGTCCGGGCAATCTCTACGGCCTGCTCAAAGGAGAGCTCCATCCCATTGGCCGGGAATGGAATGATCGACGAGAGTGAGCAGATCATGGTTATCACAAGCAGCAATACGTTTTTTCGGTCCATTATTTTCCGCTCCTGGACAGAATGCAGTGCCTGGAAAAAACCAATACCAGGCAGAGGCAAGAACTGAATCCGCAGGCTAAATCACACCATACATAAGCAGTATATACGAAGTGCACATATTACCCGGCGACCACGACCAGGCGGTAATACTGCATCATTCAGCTTCTTGTCCAGACCAAATACAAAATATGTTTGAGGCTCAATAAATCAAGGAGAAGGAACAGGTGTGAAGGAAAGGTACAAGGGGTAGGGGGCTCACATCTCCATTCATTCCCGTACAGGCGGGACCCAAAGATCACACCATTTCCAGCGGCTGCCGCCGGCATCATCCCCGAACCTGAATATTCCCTATGGCAGGTCATGCTGCGGGCGAAGCGAGCTGCTTGACATTCCACCAGAGGAGGCAGCACCAGCATCTAGAAGGTCGTGGCTGAACCCGCTCCTACAGTGATATCAGCTACACACCCTCTGTAGGAGCCGCTTCAGCGGCGACTTGAATCTCCTCCAAAACAACGGACTTGCCAAGGCACCGGCTAAACCCCCTCGCACAGGGGGTTTAGCTTGATATTTCCGTATATCTTATTCCAATAAAGACAGAGACACTGATTAAAAGTGTGAAAAATGATGTAAATACAGCGCAATATCTTTTCCTCAAAACTGTAAGGTGTACCGACACATATTTCAGGTGGAATTCTCTGATCAAATTAGTACTGATTAATTCATAATTACAGTATATTAAGCATACTTGCTATAATATTGGAGCGGGGTGCGTCTGTTCAGGGGTGTCGGATTAATTTACAAAGATGGTGGCTGCAGATGGTAATATTATTGATAATATAAGTAAATTAAAGTAGTTGAATAGTTAGCACGATAATTGCTTACGACATAAAACAAATGGTCTTGAATAAAATGTTAGAGGAGGTAAACATGAAAAGGTTAATATTGGTTTTATGTACGGTAACACTTTTCTTTGGAATGGTGGGAAGTGCGATGGCACTCCCCGTGACATGGACGGATACAATAGATTTTACACCAAATATCTTGATTCCACCAACCTATAGCTATTGGCATGATATTTCAGATGATGGTTTTTCCACTTGGTGGACAGGTGGTGATGATACAATTACTTCATTTAGTCTCGAAGTTGCGTTGTATGATGATAATGAAGTTGATATAAGTAGTGAACGTCATGTAACCCGGTGGTTCCTTGGTATTCCTGTTGCTTGGGAATGGGTAACGGTTACTAACCCGGATGGAACTGAGGGTGCGAAGATTTCTTTCGGCCTTGAGGCTCATGAGTTTACTTTTGATAACGGATCGGAAACATATACAGGAAATTTATTGGGTACGTTGGATATTTGGCATGACGGCACGTTAAACGTTTGTGTTTCATCAGATTTTGGTGATTTTTATCTTGATTCATCCACGTTGACAGTAAATGGTGACGATGGAACAGCACCTGTGCCAGAGCCCGCCACCCTTATGCTTCTCGGATCAGGTCTTATCGGACTTGCAGGATTCAGAAGAAAGATGAAAAAGTAATACAACATATTAACAGGATATCAGAGGCAGGGTCATTTAAAGGCCCTGCCTTTTTTTTATGTTGCATTTTCTCCTGTGTCGCGAAGATTGGGGAAGAGAGAGATGACAACTCCATTTCCATCTTTCGCACCCCCCATATCCCCTGCTGAGAAAATCCGTTTGCTTTATGCCGGTGACATATTGTCTTGCCTCAAGTATCCTGACCGGATGGATCTGGCATCTCGATCTATCCTGACCAACTGCCTTCCTTGTCCTGCGTAGCTATAGCGAAGCCCGATGCCTGGGATAATGTTCCCCAAGCCTTGCTATCTCATAACACCAGATGTCGGGTAGCTCGCTGCGCTCACAACCCGACCTACAATATAGGGCATAACGTCCGTTTCTCACAGAGATTCTATTGTTTGTCGCCGTCTCCCGACAAACAATAAGATTCTTTCTCTGCGACCTCTGCGCCCCTGCGGTGAATATCTTTTCTTTCTTTTCCTTCTGCCTGAGGTCTGGAGGTATCCAGCTCGTTCTGCCTTCTGCCTGGGGTCTTGAACCCGATGTCTTGTCCTGCCTAGTATCATGTTCCCCAAGTCTTGCTTCTGCCCTCCTGCCCCGCCTTCCCCTTACCCCAGCTTTTAAAAGCCGTATTTCAATACACTGCTTGAAATTCAGGGCAGATGTATATAGAAAAAGGCCTTAAGGAGATATCATGTCAAAACCCCCAGCGTCACCTGAGGTTGTGGAGGCCATCCGGGAGCGCATACTTGCGGAGGCCCTGTTCATAATCAATCAGGACGGCTATGACGACCTGAGCATGCGCAAGCTTGCCAAACGCCTCGGTGTCACGGCCAAAACCATTTACAACTACTATTCCAACAAGGACGAGCTCTACCTCATGGCCCTGATCAAGGGTTTCCAGGCGCTTTCCGAAGAATTCCAGGCTGCGTACGAGTCGTCGGAAAACCCCGTTGAGAAGATGCGCGCCGTTGTGCACGCCTATGTGCGATGGGGTATCGAGAACAGGCATTACTACAACATCATGTTCAGCATGAATACCCCGAAGTATACCGATTATGTGGGCACTCCGATGGAAGAGGTCGCCGAGAAGCAGAACCAGGTAGCATTGCAGCTTGTCAAAATTGGGACTGCCATCCTTGAGGAGGTGGCTTCTTATAATGGAAGCATCACACCCGATGAGATCACGTTCCGCCTCCTGCATATCTGGAGTACGCTGCACGGCATGGTTTCCCTCTATATCAGCCGGGTCACGCTCGAGGTAGGAAATCTTCAGGAGGCCCTGGACAGGATTCTCGAAGAGGTGCTGCGGCCGTTCAAATAAACGATTTCAACTTAAGAAAAACCCGCTTGATTTAATAGGTCAACAGTGTTACTTTCATAAACATGACAGAGCCCTTCCCCATGGGCGGACTGGGGGCATTGTATGTTTATGATGGGAGAAAATCACATCACAGGACTGGATGTTCCGGAGCTCCCTCCCGTGAGCCAGATCGGGATGGTGGTACCGGATCTCGAGGAGGGTGTCCGTTTCTATCGGGCGTTTCTCGGCATACCGAAATGGTATTGCACAGTCATCAAAGAGTGCAGCTATCGCTTCCGCGGCCGGCCCATCGACATCTCGCTGGACATCGCAGTGGGATACTCGGGCAAAACCCAGGTGGAGCTCATCCAGGTCCATGGCACCGACGACAACATCTACCACGCATATCCGGGTGAGGCAGGCTTCGGCTTCCACCACTTCGGTGTGGTGGTGAACGACCTGGATAAGGCTGTCCGCTCCATGAACGAACGGGGTTTCGCTCCGCTGCAGGAGGGCACGCTGCGCTATGCCGGGGGCGGAAAGACCAGGGTCGCCTACCTGGATACCATGGCCAAGGCCGGGCTGATCCTCGAGCTCATCGAAACCAAGGCCTTCGGCATCAATCTCGGCATGCCCGAATGGCTCGTCAGTCTCGGTCGAATCACGGGCGACACCAAACCCATGAAGGCACTCACAGGGGGAAGATCATGAAGAGTTTCGACGGCAGGATGATCTACATAACCGGAGGCTCCAGCGGGATCGGGCTGGAAATGGGCAAGATCTTTGCGGCCCGGGGTGCCGACCTGCTCCTGTTGGCAAGGAACTCCAGTAAACTCGAGGAGGCGGCTCTGTCCATGGAAAAATGCAGGCTGAGCCCGAAGCAGAAGATCGGGACCCTGTCCGTGGATGTGGCCGACCATGCCGACGTCGGTAAGAAGATGAGCATGGCGCTGGAAAAATACGGGGCCCCCGATATCCTTGTGAGCAGCGCCGGTATCAACAAGTATGCAGATCACTTCGAGAACATCACCTATGACATGTTCGACGAGGTCATGAAGATCAACCTCTACGGAACCCGCGACATGATCCATACCCTGCTCCCTGCCATGAAGAAGAAAAAAGGCCATGTGGTGATCCTTTCGTCGGCCGCCGGGCTCTTCGGGATGTTCGGGTATACGGCGTACGGGACGTCGAAGGCCGCACTTTTAGGCCTGGCAGACAGCCTCCGCTACGAGCTGAAGCCCCTGGGCATGAAGGTCACCGTGGTCTGTCCTCCTGAAGTCGATACCCCCATGAATCTCGACGAGGCAAAGACCTTGCCCAAGGAAGGCCGGGCAGTCAAGAGCATGGCCGGGATGATGAGCCCTCAGTTCGCGGCCCGCGTCATTGTAAAGGCCATAGCCAGGGAGCAGTACCTGTTCATCCCCGGGGCACTCACGCGGTTCCTCTATCTCATGCACCGTTTGAGCAACGGCAGGGGCACCCGGATGACGTCGGATGCGGTTATCTGGATGGTTCGCAAGAAAATGGGGAAATGAGGCTGCGTAAGGGCCGCGGCATGACAGGAAAGGAGAAGGAATATGCCTGAAGATCGGTGGGTTTTGCTGCGAAGGGTTGATCGATACGATCCGGCAAAGATGAGCGCAGTCGTTCAGGAGGGCTTCAAACTGCTCGGACGCAAACCAAAGGGCAGGGTGCTGATCAAGCCCAACGTGGTTTTTGCCAACAAGAATTACTCGCAGCATGCCTTCACCCATCCCGACCTGGTGGGTGTGGTGGCAGATAAGGTTCGGGGCTTTGACGGGATCACCGATCTCACAATCGGTGAATCAGGCGGCTTTGCCATCCCCACACGGCTCAACTTCAAGGAATCCGGCTACTATGAAATGGGAAGCAGGCACCAGGTTCCCATCGTCGACTTCAATGAAGACCAATACACGAAGGTGGCCTTAAAGAAGGGAAAGTTTCACAAGACGCTCCTGTGCCCGAACCTCATCCATGAGGCCGATTTCAAGATCTGGATGCCCAAGCTCAAGTTTCACATCTGCTGCGAGATCACCAATGCGCTGAAGCTCAATATCGGCAGCCTGCTCCACAAAGAGCGCATGCTCTTTCATGACGACCGGCTCAACGACAAGATCGTGGACGTCCTGGAAATAGGCTACCCCGACCTCGTCGTCTCCGATGCGATCACCATCGGCCACGGCTTCGAGTCGTGCGCCAAGCCCTTCCACCTGGGTCTGATCATGATCAGCAACGACCCCATAGCTGCAGACGTCGTGGCAGCCCAGATCCTCGGATACAGGCCAGAAGACGTGCATCACCTGCGGATCGCCTCCGAGAGGGGCTACGGCTCCATCGACCCTGCCTCGGTGAAGGTGCTGGGAGACGTGAGCATCGAAGAGCTCGCACGAAAAACCTCCGGCATCGTGAGCGAGTTCCAGGATATGCAGAAGCTGGATACGAACATCCGCTTCTATGAGGGCATCGGGCCGAACACGAACCAGATCTGCTATGGCGGGTGCATGGCTGCAGTGAAGGGCAGCCTCGGCACCATCGATGCGCGCAGGCCGGGCTCGCTGAAAAATGCAAAGGAAGGCGCCATCGTGACCGGAATCTATGAAGGTGATGTGGATGCAGGCAGCGGGGTGTGCCTGCTCATAGGAGACTGCACCGAGGTGAAAGGTAACATAAAGGCCGGCCGCATCAAGAAGGTGAAGGGATGTCCCATAGGAGCTGTTCAGCTCACGAGCGTGCTGCCGTCTGTCTTCGGCATGCCTTCTCCCCTGTTCGACCTCAGGGATGTTCCCCTGGTCGTGCTGAACACCATTGAGAAGGTGCTGATCAAAGTCAAGAACAGGGCTTTTTAGCCCCAGATAAGGGAAGGAGGCCAGGATGCCGCTTACGCCGGAAGAAATTCAGGGACTTACAAAAAAGGCTTGGGAGATCAGAAAAACCATCATTGAAACCACCTTTACCTGCGGGGGGTCGCACATCGGCGGCTCGCTCTCCCAGACCGACGTGCTCGTTGCTCTCTATTACAAATACCTCAATATCGACCCAGCAAGGCCTGATTGGGAGGACCGTGACCGGTTCGTCCTGAGCAAGGGCCACGGCGGCATCGGCTGGGCCTCGGTGCTGGGAGAGAAGGGCTTTTTCGACAAGACCCTTCTGAAAGACTTCAATAAGACCGGCAGTCCCTTCGGCATGCACCTGGACAGCCTCAAGGTCACGGGCTGTGATGCGTCCACCGGCTCCCTGGGCCACGGGCTGGCAATCGGGGTAGGGCTGGCCGTCGGCGCACGGCTCAGGAACAAGGATTACCGCACCTATGTGATGATGGGAGACGGAGAGCTCTGCGAGGGCACTGTCTGGGAGGCAGCCATCCTGGCAGGTCACCGTGGGCTCGACAATCTCACTGCCATCATCGACCGCAACGGCCTCATGATCGACGGTCCCACCGAGCAGATCACCACGCTGGAGCCCATCGACGAAAAGTTCAGGGCCTTCGGATGGGAAGCCCTCACGATTGACGGCCACGATTTCGCTGCAATCGGAGGGGCCGTCGAGCAGGCACAGTCTGTCAAAGGCAAGCCCTGCGTCATCATCTGCAAGACGGTCAAGGGCAAAGGCGTAGACCTCATGGAAGGCCAGGCGCAATGGCATTACGGCGGGCTCAATTCCGACCTGAGGGATCAGGCCCTGGCAAGTATCGACACATATTACCGGGAAGTGCTCGGTTGAGGAGGCAGATATGGCTGAAGGCATGACATGGTCGGTAACGGACGGCGACAAGCTCACCCAGGCGGAAGTATACGGCGAGGTGCTCTCCCAGCTCGGTGAACGGTATCCCGATCTCGTCGCGATCACCGCGGATCTTGCGAGCTCCACCAAGATCGGGCGTTTCGGAAAGAAATACCCGGATAGGTTCATCAATGTGGGCATTGCCGAAAACACCATGTTCGGCATGGCGGCCGGTCTCGCCCAGGCGGGCCTCAGACCCGTAGTCTCCACGTTCGCCGCCTTCACCGCGCTTCGGAGCGCCGAGCAGGTGCGCACCGACATCTGCTACCAGAACCTGAACGTCAAGATCATCTCCACCCATGCGGGCATCTCCTTCGGGCAGGCAGGCTCCACCCACCACTGCACCGAAGACCTTGCAGTGATGAGGTCATTCGCAAACATGACCGTCATCGTCCCGTCTGACGGACTCGAGACGGGCAATGCCGTTGCCGCGGCCATGGAATGGCCAGGGCCCGTGTATATCCGCGTTGGAAGAGGGTTCGAGCCGCCCGTGAACAAAACCCAGGACTACGGCTACGCAATCGGCAAGGCCATAACCATGCGCGAGGGGCAGGATGTCACCATCATCGCGTGCGGCGTGGGGGTTCTTCAGGCGATTCGCGCGGCAGAGGTGCTTGACAGGCAGGGCTTGAGCGCCCGTGTCATCAACATGCACACCATCAAGCCCATCGACCGTGAGGCAATCATCCAGGCCGTTACGGATACACGCCGCATCATCACGGTGGAGGAGCACAACGTGATGGGCGGCCTCGGCTCTGCCGTGGCAGAGGTCATTGTCGAGAGCGGCAAGGCCTGCGCTTTCAGAAAACTCGGCGTGCCGGACTGCTACTCTATCGTTGGATACCCGGAAGACCTCTATCACCACTACAAGTTCGATTCCGACGGCATTGTCGAGACGGTTGGCGATCTCATGCGCATGGAGATAGAAGAAGACGATGACTGGGAAGACGAGACATAAGGGGGCACGGCCATGGCAGACAAAGTGATGCTCACGAACAGGATCGTTCTCAGGTCCATCATGCCGCTCTTCAAGGTGCTCCACGAGGCGGACGGCTCTCCGCTGAGCAGGCTCCTCTCGCGCTTCGACGGCGTCATTCAGCTCTTTGTCAAGGGCACGGACACCGGGGCCTACCTGGTGTTCAAAGACGGCGGGCTCGACGTGCTCCAGGGGATCCATCCCAGCCCGGACATCGCGCTGCCCTTCAAGCATGCAGCCGGGATGAATGCCCTGTTCACCGGAGGCATACCGGTCTTCGGCGGCCTTCCCAAAGGGCTCTGGCGACTCCCGTTGCTCGTGAGGCTGATAAAACTCCTCCTGGGACTGCTGCTCCTCATGCCCAACGTCAATCCCAAGGACCCTGACCGGCGCGAGTTCAAGGTGAAGCTCATCATGTATATGATCACCAATGCCTTGAGCCAGCTCAACAAGGGGGGCGACGAGGACATGGCAGCCTGGACAGCCAAGCAGCCCGACCGCATCTACCAGATGTCTGTCGACCCGACAGGCCCGGCAGCCTATATCAGGGTGAAGGGAGGCAGGACCAAGTCCGGCCACGGGCACTACACCCGCAAGGCACCCTTCGTGCACATGCGCTTCAACGGCATCGAAGGCGCCTACAAGGTGCTGGCAGAGAGCAAGGACATCGTGAGCGCAACCGGGGAGGGCGACATCAGGCTCGAAGGCTCGCCCGAATACGCCGGGAGCATTGGGTCGTTCATGATGCGCATCCAGGACATGCTCCTGCCGCCGAAAAAATAGCAGGCTCAAGCAGTTCACAAAGGCACCATCGGAACCTGCATACTCCGGACAGCAGGTCATGCATACTGTAGGTCATGCTGCGATCCGCCGCGGCGGAGAGCTGCCTGATATTCCACCAGAGGAGCCGGCAACACCGCCCGGAAAGGTCGCGGCTGAACCCGCTCCTACAGGGGTTCTTTCTCTCCTTCCGCTTGTAGATGTTTTCTTTTGTTTCTTTCCTTCTGCCTGGGATCTCGATCTGTCTTGACCAACTGCCTTCTGCCTGGGATCATGTCCCCCAAGTCTTGCCCTGCCTGGGATCTTGCTCTCCAAGTCTTGACTCTTATTTATTCTGACTACTGGATTCTGACTACTGAATTCTGTCTTTCAAATTCGCAATCCGCAATCCGAGATTCGAAATCTTTAAACCTTCTGCCTGAGGTCTCGATCTATCTTGACCAACTGCCTTCTGCCTGGGATCTTGAACCTCAAGTCCTGCTCTGCCTGGGTTCATAATCTGTCTTGACCAACTGCCTTGTCCAGACTGCATTATTTCTGCTATAATTATCTCATGCTATTGAGTTGAAGGAGGATGACATGCAGACTTTGCAGGCTGACACCGTGGTGGTCGGTACCGGGCCCGGCGGTGCAACCATTGCGCGAGAGCTCGCCAGGGCAGGTGAAGATGTCCTGATGCTGGAAAAGGGCAGAGATCACCAGGTTCCCATCGGGAGCATCCTGGCCTATGCGACCATGTACGACATCCGCAAGTCGAAGGAAGGGGTTCTTATACGAAGGGGGATCACCACCGGCGGCTCCACCATGATCTATTCCGGCAACTCCTACGATCCTCCGGCCTTTCTCAAGAAAGAGCTGAAGATAGATCTTGCAAAAGAGGTCAAAGAGACAAAGAAAGAGCTGGGCATCCAGCCCATACCCCGGAATTATTACGAAAACTGGCCAGGCACCACAAGGCTCGTGGCTGCCGCAGATGAGCTCGGCTATTCCATGGAGCCGCAGGAGCGGTTCATCGATCCGGATCTGTGCGATCCCTCGTGCGACCGATGTCTGTTCGGCTGCAAACGCGGGGCCAAATGGACATCGCGGGAATATGTCTACGATGCCCTTGTCCATGGGGCCAGGATCATCACGCAGTGCGATGTGCAAAAGGTCATCACCTCCGGCGGCGAGGTTTCCGGCGTGGTGGCACAGACCCCGCAGGGCACGCTCGTGGTGAATGCCGGCAGGGTCATATTGGGGGCAGGGGGGCTGGGCACCCCGATGATCCTGCAGAGATCAGGCATAAAGGGCGCAGGCACACATTTCTTCACAGATCCCATGTCGGTGATGGTGGGCCTCTCATCGGATTCAGCAGGTACATGGCACGAGATCACCTATACCTTTGCGGACGAATCCCATGTCGGGGAGTTCGTCATGGGCAATGTCGGCGCAGTCAATGCCTTCATGGCACAGATCGCGGCCCTTCACCTCCCCTATGCCCGCAGAATAGCCCAGCTGCCAAAGATGGTGGGCATGTTTGTCAAGCTCTGCGACGAACCCACGGGGAGCATAGAGCCCGACGGCACCCTGCACAAGGCCTTTACGCCGAAAGATGAAGAGACCATGGCCAAGGGTGTGGACGCCGCAAAGAGCATCATGGTCAAGGCCGGGGTCATCCCCGGGACCATATCGGTTGCCAAGGGGATCGGCGGCCATCCCGGCGGTACTGCTGCGATCGGGCGCGTCGTGGGCACCGATCTCATGACCGAGATCAAAAACCTCTATGTCTGCGACAACAGTGTGATGCCCCGTTCCGGTGGGATACCGCCGGTGCTCACCCTCATTGCCCTGGGCAAGAGGTTCGCCCGCTCTCTGCAGAAGAAGCCGTCAGCCTGATCGCCATGAAGGCATGCAGATGGTACCGCCTCTGACCGTTGAAACGGTTTACCGAGCAGGGCCTGCTCGAGCGGAAATGGGTCGATCACTACTGCCTCGGCGGCAACTGGAATCTGTGCGTGCGCTACCACATGGATGAGCACGGGGAATATCACCCGGACAACATGCTACCGGACGGCAGCATGGATGATACATTGAAGCAGCGTTAATCTACATACGGCATGAGCACGTGCTGAAGTCGTGCCGGCCGATGTAAATCAGTGGTATGAACTCCAGGTGATCCCTGGACCCCGTTCCGATGCAAGCTGTGGGGAATCGAAACCAGGCTTCTCGTCCGGCGTAGCGGATGCGAAGACGGATTGATGGGAGGAGACTCTGTTCATGAATACCCATGATGATGAGAAGAAAGGTATGTGTGCAAAGTGTTCAGGCAGTGCCTGTTATCCGCTTGCCGGGGCAGCTGACCCGCTTCCGGAACTGGATAAGGCGCCGGATTTCTGCCCCATGCGTCGGTTATCCGCGACAGTCGAGGCAGCGAACCGTGAATACTTAAGGCCGGAGATACAGGAATTTGCCAGGCTCGCTTCCATCCAGGAGGCCCAGTGCTATGAGGTCTCCTCTGAAGGAATAAGGACCATCATCCCCCGGATTGAAGAGATCATCGAGTTCGCCGCGAAGTGCAATTACAAGCGAATCGGGCTTGCCTTCTGTGTCGGCTTGAGAGAAGAGGCCAGGATCACCGCGAAGATATTTGAGGACAAGGGTTTCGAGGTGGTATCGGTAAACTGTAAGGTCGGACGGATCCCAAAGGAATCCATAGGCCTCAAGGGTGAAGAGAAGATCATGGGGGCCGGGTTGTTCGAGCCCATGTGCAATCCCATAGCCCAGGCAGAGATCCTCAATGCCGAGGACGTGGACCTGGCCGTACTGCTCGGCCTGTGCGTGGGGCACGACACCCTGTTCTTCAAATACTGCACCGTGCCCTGCACCGTGCTTGCCGTCAAGGATCGTGTCCTGGGACACAACCCCCTGGCAGCGCTCTACCTTTCCAGCGGACCGTACTACGGAAGGATCAGGGCCACGGCAGACAAGGCGGGAAAAGGCAGCAAGGTGGTTCTCCCGGAAAATGTCCGTGATGAATGAGCCTGCTCATTGAGCATGCACAGGCCCGAGAACCCGATCTACATTTACAAGGCACAGGGTTCGTTTCTTATGGAGATTCTATTGTTTGTCGACGTCTCCCGACAAACAATAAGATTCTTTCTCCGCGATCTCTGCGTCCCTGCGGTGAATTCTTTGTCATTTGCCTCTATTCTTTTGTCTTCTCAACTCAAAATCTTTCCCCTTCTGCCTGGGATCTCGATCTATCTTGACCAACTGCCTTCTGCCTGGGATCGTGAGCCCGATGTCTTGCCCTGCCT
>JAHDOV010000010.1 GCA_018434685.1 Deltaproteobacteria bacterium | reverse complement strand
GCCTCGGATCTTGCTCCCCAAGTCTTGCTCTGCCTGAGTTCCCGAGCACCCCTGCCCCGGTCGCGCCTGAAGGCGCTCCTACAGTGCTATCAGCTACACACCCCTGTAGGAGCCGGTTCAGCGGCGACCACGCCCCCCAAACAACGGCACTGTCAGGTTGCGGCTGAAGCCGCTCCTAGTGCGGCACGGTCATGATACCCGACAACGGCAGGCAGCTCGCTTCGCTCGCAGCCTGCCCTACAATCGGTCCGAGGATTGTATTACACTTCTGCCTGGGGTCTTGAGCCTATAGTCTCGCTCTGCCTTCTGCCTCGGATCTTGCTCCCCAAGTCTTGCTCTGCCTGAGCTCTCGAGCCCTCCTGCTACTCACCTCACATTCCCGTCCTTGACAATGATACTGGTGCAATGCTTAATGAAGCCAGGAGGTTACTTATGGCTATCGACAAAGAACTGTTGGACATACTCGCCTGCCCCAAGTGCAAGGGCGATCTCATACTGGAAGATGACGAAAGCGGCCTCATCTGCAATACCTGCAGGCTCAAATACCGCATCGAGGACGACATCCCCATCATGCTCATCGATGAGGCCCTGCCCCTCGAACCATGACCATGCATGATGAACGCTCAACAGCCCGCCATCTCTCATCCATAGCGGGCGCAAAGACGGCAATAATCCTGGGGACCGGGCTCGGCATCATGGAGGAAGCGATCACCGTTGCAGAGTCTGTCGACTATGGCGACATACCGGGGTTCCCGGTCTCATCGGTCGCTGGCCACCAGGGAAGACTGCTCTTCGGAGAGCTCGGCGGGCAGAGGGTTGTCGTCATGAGCGGACGGTTCCACCTCTACGAGGGCTACAGCGCTCGAGAGGTCACCTACCCCATCCGGGTATTCTCCCTCATGGGTATCAGAACCATCTTCATCTCCAATGCAGCAGGCGGCCTGCGGCCGGACCTCACGCCGGGCAGCGCGATGCTCATTACCGACCACATCAACCTCACCGGGAGGAATCCACTTATCGGGCCCAATGACGATACCATGGGGCCGCGCTTCCCCGACATGACCAGGCCGTACTGCCCATCCCTGAACGACCGGGCACGGAGTTTTGCACAGGGCAGCGGGATCGACCTCAAGGAAGGGGTGTACGTGCAGGTTCCCGGGCCTTCCATGGAAACTGCCGCAGAGACGAGGATGCTGCAGATCATGGGCGCCCATGCCGTGGGCATGTCCACCGTGATGGAGGTGATCCAGGCAGTTCACTGCGGCATGGATGTCCTGGCCATATCAGCCATTACCAACAACAATGACCCTGACCGCTACCTGGGCGCACCCATCGAAGAGGTGATCGCCATGGCACACAAGGCAGGGCCAGCGATTGCCAGGATCTTCAGGGGAATACTCGAAGGCTGAAGCCCTTTTAAGGGCTTCAGCCTTTTGGATTACATTGTTATCTGTCTTGTCACAGAGCGTCTGAGTTTGCCCTTACCGGGCAGCCTTTGCCGGCTCCTTTAAGCTCGAGGATTTCTTCTTCTCAGAGAGTTTCTTTGTTGCAGTTGCCTTCTTCGCCGAAGCCGTTTTCTTCGTCGCAGCCGCTTTTTTGGGCGATGCCTTTTTCTTTGGCGTTGCCGGCTTCTTTATGACCGGCTCTTTCGCATCGTTGTCTGTGACAAACACGTGCTCGAGCACCTCGTCCATGGAACTGACCGGATAGAATTTCACCTTCTTCTTGACCACCGCAGGGATCTCTTCGAGGTCCTTCGTGTTCTCCTTCGGGATGATGATCTCGAAGATCTTGTTCCTGTGGGCAGCCAGTGCCTTCTCCTTCAGTCCGCCGATAGGAAGCACCTTGCCACGCAGTGTGATCTCTCCGGTCATGGCGATATCCTTGCGCACTGCCTTGTTCGTCAGGGCCGAGATCACTGCCGTGGCCATGGTTATCCCTGCCGAAGGTCCGTCCTTGGGGATGGCACCTGCAGGCACATGGATGTGCACGTCGTTATCCCTGTTGAACGTCGGGGAGATGCCAAGCTTTTCCGCGCGGGACCGGATATAGGTGAGCCCGGCATGGGCGGATTCCTTCATGACGTCGCCGAGCTGGCCGGTCAGCACGAGACTGCCGCCCTTGCCTTCGCTGCACGGAAGGACAGAGGTCTCGATATAGAGGATCTCTCCGCCATACTGCGTCCAGGCGAGTCCGGTGGATACCCCGACCTCGTGCTCTTTGCGTTCCTGCTCGGGCAAGTATTTCGGAACACCCAGGAAATTGGATACGTTCTTTGCGCTTATCCGGTACACCCTCTTGCGCCGAGCATCCTTCTCGGCAATATCACGCGCTACCTTGCGGCAGATGGACCCGATCTCGCGCTCGAGATTCCGGACGCCTGCCTCCTTGGTGTAGTGGTTCACGACATCGAGTATGGCCTCGTCCGAGTACACCACATCTGCTTCCTTCATGCCGTTCTCTTCTACCTGACGGCGGACAAGATACCTTTTTGCGATCTGGAGCTTTTCCTGATCCGTGTATCCCGGCAGCTCGATGATCTCCATCCTGTCCCTGAGCGGTCCTGGGATGGGATCCATGAGGTTCGCCGTGGTAATGAACATCACCTTGGACAGATCGAAGGGCACATTGAGGTAGTGATCCTGGAAGGAGAAGTTCTGTTCAGGGTCAAGCACCTCGAGCAGGGCCGAGGACGGGTCTCCCCTGAAGTCTGCACCGATCTTGTCCACCTCGTCGATCATGAACACCGGGTTATTGGACCCGGCCTGCTTTATCCCCTGTATGATCCTGCCGGGCATGGCACCGATATAGGTGCGCCGGTGGCCCCTGATCTCGGCCTCGTCCCGCACCCCGCCGATGGAGAGCCGGTAGAACTCTCTGCCCAGGGAGCGCGCGATCGACTTGCCCAGCGAGGTCTTTCCGACACCCGGAGGACCGACAAAGCAGAGTATGGCGCCTTTCTTGTTGGGATTCAGTTTTCTCACCGCGAGATACTCGATAATCCGCTGCTTCACCTTGTCGAGGCCGTAGTGATCCTCGTCGAGGATCCTTCCGGACTCCTTGATATCGAGGCTGTCCTGCGTCGAATGACCCCAGGGCAGGTCTGTCATCCAGTCGAGGTAGGTGCGTATGATATTGGCCTCGGCAGAATCCTGGTGCATCATCTTGAGCCGTTCGAGCTGTTTGGTGGCCTCTTTCTTGACGTCTTCGGGCATACCGACCTTCTCGATCTTCTCCTGATACTCCTCCACCTCCTTGCCCTTCTCGTCGACCTCGCCGAGCTCCTGCTGAATGGCGCGCAGCTGCTCCCTCAGGAAGTATTCCCTCTGGGTCTTGCTCATCTCCTCCTTGGCCTGCGACTGGATCTTCGCCTGGACCTCGGAGAGCTCCATCTCCTTGGAGAGCAGGCCGTTGACATGCCTGAGCCTCTCGATGGGGTCGATGATCTCGAGCACGTACTGAGATTCGTCGACCTTGAGCCTGAGGTTCGACGCCACCAGGTCGGCAAGCCTGCCGGGATCGTCTATGGCCTCCAGGATGGACAGGGCATCAGGAGAGACAATGCCTCTGAGCTGGAGAATCCTCTCGGACTGTTCCTTGACGGAGCGCATCATGGCCTCCACCTCGACGGTCACCTCTTTGATCTCCGGCTCTTCTATCTTCTCGATATCGACCGTGTAGAAGCCGCCTTCGTCCTTGTAGAATTTCTGGATGCGGGCCTTTGCAACCCCCTGGACCAGGCTCTTCACCCTGCCGTCCGGCAGCTTCAGCATCCGGATCACCATGGCCACCGTTCCCACCGTGTATATCTGGTCTTCTTCGGGTTCTTCAATGGTGGAATCCTTCTGGGCGGCCAGGAAGATGTACCGGTCTTTGTTCAGCGCCTCGTCCACCGCCTTGATGGACAGTCCCCTGCCTACAAACAGCGGCAGGATCATATATGGATAGATCACCACGTCCCGGATGGGAAGCAACGGTATATTTGTGGGGATATCTATTGCCTGTTTTTCATTTTCCATTCAACACACTCCTATTCAATATTGATGCGCTTTATCATCTTGGGCTTGTTCTCGGACCGTGTCACCCTGATTGCCAGGACACCGTCGGAAAATTTCGCGTCAACCTTCTCCAGATCGAATATCTCCGGGATATCCAGTTCCCTGCGGAACTTTCCAAACCCTCGTTCCATCCTGATATACCGGACCCCCTTGTTCACGAGCGGGTCGCGTTTCATTCCGGTAATGATCAAGGTCCTTCCCATAACCTCCACGTTCACGTCCTCGGGGCTGACGCCGGGGATCTCCACTTCGATGCACAGCTCCACCGTGTTTTCGTACACATCCAGGGACGGGTAATACACGCCAAGTCGTTCCTCATAGCCCTCAGGCCCCAAAAGAAAACCAATAACTTCTTGAAACTTAAGGTTGAACATATGCCCTTCCTTACATAGTTTTTTATCACTAGTACCTTTATAGGATCACTCCCTGACAAGTCAAGGCCTGCCAGCCATACCACTACAGAAAACTAATCGGATAGAATCTCTCCAAAAATTAATCCAGTACAATCGATGACTGGTTATTGCAGAAAACCCCGGGCATTGCCACCCTGAATTACCAGGAGGCCTCCACACAGATCGAGGGCCTCCCCCGCGCAGGGCAGCAGGCTCTGCCGGCGCCATCTCCTCGACCCATCATGGTGCCCCCGAATCACGGACTGGAGAGTGTTTCCGCCCCCTTTACATGGCCCGGCAATGGTGGTACACAGCATCTCTATGGCAGAAAAAAACGAGACCCGGGTCACCACGATCTGGGGCTATGACGGCAAGACGAGGACACAGATCCCCCTGTTCACTGCGGGGATATCCGCAGGATTCCCCTCTCCGGCAGACGACTTCATCGACAAGACCCTTGACCTGAACGAGTTCCTCATCACCCACCCCGCTGCCACCTTCTTCGTCCGCGTGGAGGGAACCTCCATGATCGATGCAGGCATCCACCCGGGCGATATCCTCATCGTGGACAAGGCACTGGAACCTCACGCGGGCAGCATCGTCATCGCCGTGCTCGACGGCGGGTTCACCGTGAAACAGTTCCACAAAAGCGGCGGGAAGTGCTTTTTCACGGCCGCCAATCCGGACTTTGCCCCCATCGAGATCGCAGACCACATGACGGTCGAGGTATGGGGCGTGGTCACCTACGTGATCCACAAGGTGTGATGCCATGCACAGGCTCTTTGCCCTGGTAGACTGCAACAACTTCTATGTCTCCTGCGAGCGGATATTCAGCCCGTCCCTCGAGAACAAGCCCGTGGTCGTGCTCTCGAACAACGACGGGTGCATCATTGCCAGGTCAAACGAGGCAAAGGCCCTCGGCATAAAGATGGGCCAGCCCATCTTCCAGTGCAAAGACCTCATTGCGAGACACCGGGTGCACGTCTTCTCGTCCAACTACAGCCTGTACGGCGATATCTCCCGCCGGGTCATGGATGTGCTCGCCGGCTTCACCCCCGACGTGGAGGTGTACTCCATCGACGAGGCCTTCCTCGGCCTGGACGGCATAGTGCGAGACCCTCTCGACTGGGCGCGGGAAATCAGGCGGACCGTACGGAAATGGGTGGGTGTCCCGGTATCCATCGGGATCGGACCGAGCAAGACGCTCGCCAAGGCAGCAGCCCGCGTGGCGAAAAAAGACCCCCGCCATGACGGCGTATTCGACATCACCTCCTGTGCCCGGGACACGCTTGCCGAAATCGGCGTGGAAGATGTCTGGGGCATCGGACGACGCTACAGCCGCCTCCTCACCCGGGCCGGGATATGCTCTGCCCGCGACCTGAGCGATGTGGATGATGCCTGGGCAAAGAAACACCTGACCATCACCGGGCTGAGAACCGTGATGGAACTGCGGGGAACGTCCTGCATCTCCCTGGAGCAGGTCTTCTCCCCGAAGAAGGCCATCATGTGCTCCCGCTCGTTCGGCCGCAAGGTCTACAGCCTCGAGGAACTCAACGAGGCGGCAGCTGCCTACACCTCGCGGGCAGCGGAAAAACTGCGCGCCCAGGGTGGGGCAGCCGGCTTTATCGAGGTTGTGCTCATCGAGTTTCCCTTCAACGGGGGCTTCCCGAAAACGCATATCTCCGGCATGAATATCCCGGTTGCCACTGCCTATACCCCTGAGCTCATCCACTATGCCCATGCCCTGCTCGAGAAGATCTACCGATCCGGGCCTGCCTACCGCAAGGTGGGGGTGATGCTCGCCTCGATCGTCCCCAGGGGCCAGGTCCAGACGAACCTGTTCTTCCCCTGTCCTGAAGGCGAAAAAGAGATGCGGCTCATGGAGACCATCGACCGGATCAACGCCCGCTTCGGCGCCGGCACCATATCGCATGCAGCGGCCGGCTTCGAGCGGCCGTGGCAGATGCGCCAGGCGAGGAAGTCTGCGAGGTTCACCACCTCGTGGGAGGAAATCCCGCTGGTCAGGGCGCGATAGCACTCCTGAGAGCCAGGACGCTCAACAGGCGCACACTACCCTCTCAAGCGGTACAAACCGCTTTCTTCCTGCCGCCCATCTTCCGGGAACAGACAGCCTAGCTCATCTCAGGCAAAGCGCACGCGGTACAGGTACAGCGGGCATATGAGAGACGAAGCAGGCTGGTAGTTCCTGCACACTAAAGGCCGTGTTTCATAGATGGCACATGAGTAGTGATCTTCCTCCCAGGTGAGAAACGGGCATCCGTGCAGGTAGTGACCGTCTTCGCTGGAGATGAGATGGTCTCCTGCCCAGACGGCATGACAGTTCTCAACGATGTGGAGGATGTCCTCACGTCCCTGTTGCCTCCAGCGCGCAAGGTCTTCCGCGGTAGCAAAGGACAGGCAGTTCGCGAGGCAGCACTTGCCGCACCGCTGGCATTTCGTAGCTGTAATAGCGTTCATGGTTGCCTGAAAATGCCGGGTGGCATTTTTTTTCATCATGATCCCGTCACAGGAGATAGTCAAGATTTATTTACCACACCGTGTGTAATAAGCGACCGCCAACCGGCAAAGATCATTTCTCCTTTACTTGCCCTTCTTTTTCCTCTATACAGTTTTGTGAATGAGTATTCATTCTTGGTCAAGATGCTAATAATACGTCTTTTAATAGACAGGAAAACTACTAAAAGGGGGATCTCATGAAGGATGTAGTCATTGTTTCTGCATGCAGAACAGCTGTCGGAGGCTTCGGCGGAAGCCTGAAGAATATGAACGGAGCCCATATCGGAGCCGTTGCCATGAAGGGTGCAGTCCAGCGCGCAGGGATCGACCCTGCCATAATCGATGACGTGCGGTTCGGGTGCTGCCTGGAGCCGGTTGACGCACTGAACGTCTCACGCGTGTCCGCCCTGCTGGCAGGCGTTCCCGCTTCAGTCGCCGCAACAACGATCAACCGGGTCTGCATCTCCGGTATGGAGGCAACCGTAAGCGGCATGGCCATGATTCAGGCAGATATGGCCGATATCATCCTTGCCGGCGGTGTTGAGCACATGTCGGGTGTCCCGTATGTGTCACAGGATGCCCGGTGGGGATGCCGGCTGCAGGACAAGGCATTCGAGGATGCCATGATCCATGCCCTACACTGCGGCTCGCACATCATGCCCCTGTCCGATGACGGCCCTCTCAAGGAAGGGGCACTGTTCAGCATGTACCGCGGCAAGCCCTACATCATGGGTCACACGGCTGAATTCATTGCAGATCTCTACAATATAACCAGGGAAGAGATGGACGAGGTCGCACTGAGAAGCCACAATAATGTCGAGCGGGCTACCATCGAAGGCGACTTCAGGGAAGAGATCGTACCCATCGAGATCCCCCAGAAGAAAGGCAAACCGCCCCTCGTATTCGACAAGGACGAGCACTTCAGGCCGAATCTCACCATGGATGACCTGAAAAAACTGCCTCCTGCCTTCGTGCCGAAGATCGGCAAGGTAACGGCGGGCAATGCCTCAGGCCTCAACGACGGTTCGGCGGCCATGATCCTCATGTCTGCAGACAAGGCCAAAGAGCTCGGGCTGAAGCCCATCGCCGTGATCCGCGCCACCGGCCGCGGCGCCTGCCACCCGTCGGTCATGGGTCTGAGCCCGGTGCCGGCCGTAAAAGACCTCCTCAAGAGGAACCCGAATTATAAGCTCGAAGATTTCGAGCTCATCGAGCTCAACGAGGCCTTTGCCGCCCAGTACCTGGGCTGCGAGAAAGAGCTGGGCCTCAGGCGTGAGATCGTAAACGTGAACGGGTCCGGCATCGGTATCGGCCACCCGGTGGGCTGCACCGGCGCCCGCATCATGGTTTCCCTGATCCATGCCATGAAAAAGCGCGGCAAACAGCTCGGGCTCGCCACCATCTGCGGCGGCGGCGGTGTCTCCCTGGCCACCGTGATCGAGATGCTCTAAGCACAGCGCAGGAACGTATCGTTTGATAAAAAAGCCGTACCCGCTTTACGGGTACGGCTTTTATGCATCCTGGAAAAATGATTCTCGTCGGCTAGTTGCAGGATCGGCCGTTCAACTTCGAACACCCGGGCTGTTTCCACTTCCTGCGGGCCGACCCGCTGTACGCCACAAGAACCCGGACGACCCTAATTTTCTATCCCTTTTCTGGCCTGGACACCCTTTGTATAGTAGTGCCTGACCTCCCTCATCTCGGTGACGAGGTCTGCCGCCTCGATAACCCTTGCCGACGCCCCCCTGCCCGTGAGGATGAGCTCCATCCCGTCGGGCTTGCGCCGGATCAGCTCGAGGATGTCATCCTCGGCAATGAGTTTGAAAAGACAAGAGGTGATCATCTCATCAGCGATGAGGATATCGCAGGCCCTCTTGTCCATGAGGTTCTTCAGGCGTCGCAGCGCCGCCTGTGCCCGCTCGATGTCCTGGACATCGGGCTCCCCGGTGATCCGACAGAATTCGGGGTGCCCGAACTGCTCGATCTCAACGAGACCCTGGAGCATCTTGACCGCATCGAGCTCGCAGTAGTGCTGCCCCTTCATGAACTGCACGATACGGGTCTTCAGGCCGTTTCCCGCAGCGCGCAGGGCAAGGCCGAGCGCGGCGGTCGTCTTTCCCTTGCCGTCACCGGTATAAATCTGGACATATCCTGTGCCGATGGAGTTCATACACTCACCCTCAATATTCCCCCTGACCTATTTAAGGGCCATCATCTTACGTTTTAAGTGTTACGTTTTAAGTTTTATGTAATAAAGTCGATGACATTTGAAGGTGCTCCTACAGTCTCTTTCTTAAAACTTAAAACCTAAGACTTAAAACCTAACACCACTATTTGACCGGCTTTCCTGCGGGGGTTTCACATATTCCTCCGATACCTGCCGCCGGCCTCGTACAAGGCCCCGGTGATCTGCCCGAGGCTCGCCACCCTCACGGTATCCATGAGCTCTGCAAAGATGTTTCCACCGCTCAGCGCTGCTTCCTTGAGCCTTTCTA
The DNA here is from genome assembly GCA_018434685.1 of Deltaproteobacteria bacterium. Lineage (GTDB taxonomy): Bacteria > Desulfobacterota > Desulfomonilia > UBA1062 > UBA1062 > DSAD01. Next base: position 179,357 of record JAHDOV010000010.1, on the reverse strand, counting down.
TGGCTTCTCGCGCCCTGTCGCGGTTGACCTCCTGAAAAGCCCTGAGATTTTCGAGCTGGGCACTCTTCTCTTCACTGGTGGCACGGGTAAGCGGTATGCAGCTCCCCACGCTGGCATCCCCGGCATCCGGATTCTCAAAGGTGTTCACCCCGATGATGGGCAGCCTGCCCGAATGCTTGAGGTGCTCGTAGTGGAGCGACTCGTCCTGTATCTTGGACCGCTGGTACTGGGTCTCCATGGCACCGAGGACCCCCCTGCGGTCGCTGATCCGCTCGAACTCGGCAAGAACGGCCTCTTCCACGGCATCGGTCAGCCATTCCATGAAGAACGAGCCCTGCAGCTGGTTCTCGTTCAGAGAAGGCCCGAATTCACGGTTGATGATGAGCTGGATGGCCATGGCCCTGCGCACAGACTCTTCCGTGGGGGTGGTGATCGCCTCGTCATAGGCATTCGTGTGGAGGGAATTGCAGTTGTCTGCCAGGGCGGTCAAGGCCTGGAGCGTCGTCCTGATGTCGTTGAACTGGATCTCCATGCTGTGGAGCGACCTGCCCGAGGTCTGGATGTGGTATTTCAGCCGCTGGGAGGCATCGTTGGCCCCATAGACATCGCGGAGCGCAATGGCCCATATCCTGCGGGCAACCCTGCCCAGCACGCTGTACTCGGCATCCATGCCGCTCGAGAAGAAGAACGAGAAGTTCTTTGCGAAATCATCGACATTCATGCCCCGGGAGAGGTAGTACTCCACGTAGGTAAACCCGTTGGCCAGCGTGAATGCCAGCTGGCTCACCGGGTTTGCCCCGGCCTCGGCGATGTGGTAGCCGCTGATGCTGACGGAATAGAAGTTGTTCACCTCGTTGTTGATGAAGTACTCCTGGATGTCTCCCATCATCTTCAGGGCAAACTCGGTGGAGAAGATGCAGGTGTTCTGTCCCTGATCTTCCTTGAGGATATCGGCCTGGACGGTTCCCCGCACATTCTTGAGCACCCACGTCTTTATCTCGCAGCATTCTTCATCACTGGGCTGTCTGCCGTTCTTTTCCCGGAATGCCTCCACCTGCTGATCGATGGCCGTGTTGAAAAACATCGCGGTCATGATGGGCGCAGGGCCGTTGATGGTCATGGAAACACTGGTGCTCGGCGAACACAGGTCGAAGCCTGCATAGAGCTTTTTCATATCGTCGATCGTACAGATGCTCACCCCGCTCTCGCCGATCTTCCCGAAGATGTCGGGCTCTTCGTCAGGGTCCTGTCCGTACAGGGTCACGCTGTCAAAGGCGGTGCTCAGCCGCTTCGCCTCGTCATTCCGGCACAGGTAGTGGAACCGCCTGTTCGTCCGCTCCGGGGTTCCCTCGCCGGCAAACTGCCTCTTGGGGTCTTCCCAGTCCCTCTTGAAGGGAAAAACCCCCGCGGTATACGGGAAATTCCCGGGCAGGTTTTCCTTCCTGATCCACCGGTAGAGATCGCCCCGGTCGGTAAACGTCGGCAGCGCAATCTTCGGGATATCGAGGCCGGAGAGAGATTCCCGGCTCAGGGACACATTGAGCTTCTTGTCGCGCACCGTGTAGGTATAGGATTTGCCCTTGTACCGCTGCTGTTCCTTGTCCCACCAGCGCAGCAGTTCCAGGTCGTCCCTTGCTATCCTGGCCTTGAGTTCGGCCAGTTTGCTGCGCAGTGCAGCAGAAGCCTCCCCCCCCTCCTCGTCCTCGAGGAGATCCTGCAGCGCGGCCAGTCTCCGGAGGCTCTTGCTCACCTCACCGGTGTGCCGGTGATATGTTCTCACACAAGCGGCGATCTCCCGCAGGTACTGCTCCCGGGCCGAGGGCACGATGCCCTCGTGAGCCTTCTGCTGCGGCCCCTGCACCACCTGGGGGACATCCCAGTCTACAAGCCCCTTTTCCACCAGTTTTTCCATCAGGTACGAAAAGGCCCGGTTCGTTCCTGAGTCGTTGAACCTGCTCGCCACGGTACCGAAGACGGGCATCGCGTCGGGTGGGGCATCGAACAGCTCGTGGTTGCGCAGATACTGTTTCTGTACGTGTTTCAGCGCATCGAGCGACCGGTTGTGCTCGAACTTGTTGATCACCACCATGTCTGCAAAGTCGAGCATGTCGATCTTTTCCAGTTGTGAGGGGGCCCCGTACTCCGAGGTCATCACGTAGATCGAGAAATCGCTGATCTGCGTTACTGCAGCGTCCCCCTGCCCGATACCGCTCGTCTCGACGATGATCAGGTCGAAGTCCGCTGCCCTTACCACATCGATGGCATCGTGTATGGCGTCGGAGAGTTCATGTCTGGAGAATCTCGTGGCCATGGAACGCATGAATATCCTGCTGTCGTCAATGTGATTCATCCGTATCCGGTCTCCGAGCAGGGCCCCTCCGCTCTTCGACCTCGAGGGGTCTACGGATATGACAGCAAGGTGCCGGTCCTGATAGTGATAAAGGAAGCGCCTGATCAATTCATCGATGAGCGAGCTCTTGCCCGAGCCGCCCGTGCCCGTGATCCCCACCACCGGGATTTTCGACGACGGGTCCCTGAGTCCGGCCATGAGGTCACTGAAGGTCGTGCCCCCGGAGAGCCTGTTCTTCTCCGCAAGGTTGATGAGCCTCCCGAGGAGCACCGGGTCTTTCTGCCGTATCCTTAAGAGGTCATCCCGGACATCGGGAACCCGAACCTCGGCAGCCAGGGATATCATGTACTCGATCATTCCCTTGAGCCCCATTGCCTTGCCGTCTTCCGGGGAGAACAGCTTTGTCACGCCATAGGCCTCGAGCTCTCGGATTTCTTCCGGCACGATCACGCCGCCGCCGCCGCCGAAGACCTTTATGTATTCACAGCCCTTTTTCTTCAGGAGATCGATGAGGTACTTGAAGAACTCGAGGTGTCCGCCCTGGTAGGAACTCACTGCCACGGCATGGGCACCTTCCTGGACAGCGGCGTTCACGATCTCATTGACGCTCCTGTTGTGCCCGAGATGGATGACCTCTGCCCCGCAGTCCTGCAGGATTCTTCTCATGATATTTATGGATGCATCATGTCCGTCAAAGAGCGATGTCGCCGTAACGAACCTGACCGGCTCTTTCCCTGTATTCGTTCTTTTCATCAACTGCTACCTTTCCATCCTTCATTGTAGAAACACAGCACTATCCCATAACATAGCCTTACATACTATTGTCTTACATAAAGACAACGTAAATTTCAAACAAATCTCTCGGGAAGATCCCTTCCCTGCCACTTGAGACTGCAAACAGCAAAACAAACGATCACTCTCGCCCTCGAGCAGGCGTGCCTGGTTTCATACTCCTGTTCAGGGAAAATCCAGCTCCTGAATGCCCTCGGCGATATTGTTGCGGATGAGATTGAGCACCTCCATATGGTTCAGGGGAATACCACCGAGACCTTCACGTATCTCGGCAGTATCAAGGATATATGTCCTTCCGTTTTTCCTGTGCGTGTAGAGCATGTCGATGTCGGGATTCCCCAGTATGAGGGCCACCATCGTACCCGGCAGGTCACCGATGGGCTGCCGGTCGATGTGTGAGTGCTGAAACTGCGCATACACCCTGGTCCCCACCCCCACTCTCGATTCGATGGAGAAGAACCCCCCGGCTGTCTGGGTGGCCTGCTTCAACATGGGGAGTCCCAGGCCTACCCGGCGGACTTTCTTTGTCGTGTAGAAGGGGTCCATGGCCTTTTCCATGGTCTCTTCATCCATGCCCCTGCCGTTGTCTTTGATCTCGAAGGACAGGATATCCTTTTCGAGGTCTTCCACAAAGGTTATCTCAATGAGCGTTGCGCCGGCCCGTGATGAATTCTCTGCTATATCGAGGACATGCAGTGCCAGTTCGATCATGTTCTACTCCAGGACATATCGTCCTTCTTCCCGGTGAAGGGCCTTTCTGATCTCGCCCAGGCTCGCACCATGCAGATGCATCTTCGTGGATGCAGCCCCGAGATCCCTGATGAAATGGGCATCCGATGAGGTAACGAACGGGTAGCTCTCGAGCTCGGGAAACCTGCTGCGCGCCTGGGTAAGCGGGAGCCGTGCGGATATCTCCAGTGCATCGAAGGGTACGTGCCTGGGGACAAATCCCAACTGGGAGATCACACTGAAACTCGGCCGGTCGATGTGGGCTGCTATGGCAAGCCCGCCATGGTCATGAATCCTGTCTACCAGTTCCTCCATGGGGATATCCGTTGCCCCGATGAGGAGCCGCTCGTTGAAGCCTTCCACCTCACCGATCTCGTTAACGATTACCTGCAGGCCGAATGCGTCTTCGTCGTTCAGCCCGCTCAAGTGTTCATAGACATATTCCTGGAGGCGCAGCAGTTGTTCGTATTGTTCGAGGAGTGCAATGACATGAACCTCTTCCCTCGAGGTCACCTCCATGCCGGGCAGCACGGTAAGGGCGGTATTCTCAGCTGCCTTTGTTACATATTGGACATTCTCTCCGGTATTGTGATCGCAGATGGCAATGATATCGAGCTGTTGCTCAAGGGCTTCCCGGACGATGGCGCCGGGATGCATGTCAAGGTCTCCGCATGGCGACAGGCAAGTGTGTACATGGAGATTGCAGGTATAGATCCTGGGCATGCCCTCACCTCACGATACCGACCCGGGAGAGGAGATCACTGGGCATAATGCATCAGGTGATAGATCTTCCCCACGACCTCAAACTCGGACAGGTCGCTTACCATGATGGGTATGCCCTCTTTCTGTGCCTTCTCGAGCGTGTCCTTGTCCGGCTTTGCACCCTGGACAATGACGATCCCGGCGTGATCCTTCAGGGAGGCAACGGCCACGATATTCAGGTGCACCTGCCGTGTCACCCAGATATCGCCGCTGGAACTGTTGCCCATAACGTCGCTCAACAGGTCCCCGGAATAGCCCCCGGTAACCTCTCTCTTGAGTTTCTCCCAGCAGCACTTACACTTCAGCCCTAATTCATCAACGATAGTTTCAAGTGTCATGTCCCTGGTATCCCCCGGCAATTATTTTCCATTGACGTAGATGGTGCTTCGCAGATAGGTCCCTTCCTTCGGCACGGAAGTTATCTCGAATTCATCGGAATATTTCCTGATATTCGCCAAACCCATGCCTGCCCCGAAACCCATCTCGCGTATCGAATCGTCGGCAGTGGAGTACCCCTCCTGCTGGGCAAGCTCGATATCTTCTATGCCGATACCTATGTCTTTTGCCTCTATGGTTATAGAACCGGGTTCGACATAGTACTGAATGGTCCCCTGTTCCGCGTAGGATATGATGTTTACTTCGGCCTCAAAGGTAACGACTGCAACTTTTCGGATGATGCTTTCAGGAATGCCCTTTTCTTTCAGGTTCTTCTTTATCTCACTCGATACGATGCCGGCATCGACGAAGTCTCTTCCCTGGACATAGTAGATCCCTTCGAGATATTCATCACTGGGCACGTTGCTTGTCCTCAACCAGGACCTCGCGGATGCAACCCGTGATGCCTTCACGGTACAGTCTCCCGCAGGCTTCGAACATAATGAACTGCGTCCACAGGATAGGTATGCCGAGTTCCTTTGCTATATCGATGAATTTATCGGTGAGCGCCTTGCCCCTGCAGACGACTATGCCTGCTATGTCGAGGGCATAAGCGGTCCGTACCGCTTGAGGGTTTGAGAGGCCGGTTATGAGCAGACAGCCTGAGCGGGCAAATGCAAGAACGTCGCTCATGAGATCCGCGCCGAAAGCGGTTTTGATTTCCAGGTCGAGCTTGTCTTCCCCTACAACTATTTCAGCATCCAGCAACTCTTTAATCTCTCGAAGCGTCACTATGTTTACTCCATCACAAGATAGGCTGTGGTTAACACACGACACGATACGTGTCAATGTAATCCGGGCAATACTTCGGACTTACAAAGAGATTCGAGGTGCTGCGCGGACCCTGTGATTGCCGGAAAGCACATGTCTTTCTCAGGGGAAACGCTCACCCCTGCCGTGCTGGCCGTACTGGCCGGGCATGATATAATCAGCGGCCATGCCCGTGAGGGCATGGCCGCTGATCGATTCAATGGACTGTGTACAGCGGGTTATTTCTCAAGCTTGCACATCACGTTCACATAGCACATGAAGTATGCCAAGCCGACAAATACAGCACCGCCAACGATGTTGCCAAGGGTTACCGGGATCAGATTGTTGACAAAGAATCCACTCCAGGTAAGCAGGTCGGCCTTTGCGCCAAGGGCTGCAACAGCCTCTGCCATTGCCGCATCACCCTTGAGCACGATGCCCATGGGGATGAAGTACATGTTGGCAACACAGTGCTCGAAGCCGGAGGCAACGAATGCCATGATGGGGAAGAAGATACCGAAGATCTTGCCAACGACGTCCTGTGCTGCGAAGGCCAGCCAGACTGCCAGACATACGAGCCAGTTACAGCCAATACCCCGGTAGAAAGCCTCTGAGAAGGAGAGATTCACCTTGCCGGCTGCGATATTGATGGCTGTTGTTCCCACAGCATTGCCGCCGGTCTGCCACAGGTTCGTTTTGTACATGATATACACAAGGAGCAAGGAACCCAGGAGATTGGCGATGAAGACGATCACCCAGTTGTAGACCACGCCGGTTACGCCGAACTGACCTCTCGAAAGGCCGATGGTCATGAGGTTGTTGCCGGTAAAGAGCTCTGCACCGCCTATGACAACGAGCATGAGGCCTACGGAGAACACCGCACCGCCCATGAACTTGGCTATACCCAAGCCCAGTTTTGCTGAAGTACCAGTAAGTATCATAGTGCAGAGTTCAGCACCAAAGGCGATGTAGGCCCCGGCGAAGATGCCCAGGATGAGCATCTGCAAAAACGGCAAGCTTGCCTTCGACTTCCCCGCATTGGCTACTGCCTCTGCTACCTGAACTGGTGTGTTGAATCCCATAAAAAAACCTCCCTCTACAATATTTTTCGTTTTTCTTTTCTAGCAGAACTGATTTTGTTATGCCACCCTTTTTATCTTTACCGCGCTCACCTTGTATTCAGGTATGTTGGCCACAGGGTCGATCGCCGGGTTGGTGAGCCGGTTGACCGCTGCTTCCGAGTAATGGAAGGGTATAAACACAACGCCCTGTTCGCAGCGGTCATTCACTTCTGCGACCACCTCTATGCTGCCGCGGCGTGATGAGATCTCGAGCTTGTCGCCCTGGCTGACCCCCAGGTTCCTGGCATCGCTCGGATTCAGTTCGATAAACGCCTCGGGGGTTCTGGAGACAAGACCCTTGGAGCGTCTGCTCATGGTAGCAGTGTGGTACTGGTACAGAATCCTTCCGGTGGTGAGCAGGAACGGATACTCGTCATCGGGCAGTTCTGCTGCAGGAATGTGTTCGCACACACTGAACAATCCCTTGCCGCGGGTGAATGCTGCCGTGTGGAGAATCGGTGTTCCCGGATGCTCGGTATTGGGGCATGGCCACTGGAGACTGTTCTTCTCAAGACGATCATAGCTGATACCGGCATAGGAGACCGTTACCTTGTTGATCTCGTTGAGGATATCCCTGGCAGAGTCATACTTCCAGCCGGCGCCGAGCTTGTTGGCGAGCATGGTGATCACTTCCCAGTCGGGTTTTGCCTGTCCGGGGGCCTCTACGGCCTTCCTGATAAGCTGTACCCTTCTCTCTGTGTTCGTGTAGGTACCTTCCTTTTCCGCCCAACTTGCGGTCGGCAGTACAACATCGGCCAGTTCGGCCGTCTCGTTGAGGAAGATATCCTGCACCACGAGGAGATCGAGGTTCTTCAGGGCCTTTTCCACATGGGTGATGTCAGGATCGGACATCATGGGGTTCTCGCCCATCACGTAGAGTGCCTTCACGGTTCCATGAGCAGCACCGTCGAGGATCTTCGGTATGGTAAGCCCTGCCTTTTCGGGAAGCTTGACGCCCCAGGCATCTTCGAACGGTTTGCGGTCAGCAGCCTCGCCGACCTTCTTGTACGCCGGAAGGTTGCCGGGCAGACAGGCCATGTCACAGGCTCCCTGCACATTGTTCTGTCCGCGCAGGGGATTGACGCCGGTGCCGGGCCGTCCGATATTGCCGGTAAGCATGGCCAGGTTTGCACAGGATTTCACGTTGTCTGTTCCCGTGATGTGCTGCGTGATACCCATGGCATAGACGATTGCAGCTGCATTGGCACCGGCATAGAGCCGCGCTGCAGCCTTGAGGTCCGCGGCGGAAATGCCGGAGATCTCTTCGACATATTCGGGTGTATACTTGCTGACGGTTGCCTTCAGGGCATCGAAATTCTCGGTGCGTTCGGCAATGAATTTCTCATCTGCGAGGCCTTCCGTGATGATCACGTTCATCATCCCGTTGAGCCAGGCGATGTCGGTACCGGGTTTCTGCCTGAGCCAGACTGTTGCATACCTGGCAAGGTCGATATTCCGGGGATCCACAAGGATCAGTTTTGCACCCTTCTGGGTTACCGCCCTCTTGATAAAGGTTGCGATTACCGGGTGATTCTCGGTCGTGTTCGTTCCGGTGATCAGATAGCAGTCAGATTCACCAAGATCCGAGATGGAGTTTGTCATTGCACCAGATCCGAATGCTGCGGCCAGACCGGCCACGGTGGAGCTGTGTCAAAGCCGTGCACAGTGATCGACGTTATTGGTACCGATCACTGCGCGCAGGAATTTCTGGAACAGGTAGTTCTCTTCGTTCGTACAGCGCGCGGATGAAAACCCTGCAACGGCATCGGGGCCACTGTTCTTCTTGATGGCATTGAGCTTCTCGGCAACATAGAGTATTGCCTCGTCCCACGACGCCTCTTTCAGTTCTCCATCCTTCCGGATGAGCGGCGTGGTAAGCCTGTCTGCATGGCCTTCAAAATCATAGCCGAAACGACCCTTGATACAGAGGCTCCCAAAATTCGGAGCCGGGGCATCTTCTCTCGGTGTGGTGATCTTGACGATCTTGCCGTTCTTCACATTGACATCCATCTGGCAGCCGACACCACAGTATGCGCAGGTGGTGCGCACCTTGTCGAGATCGTCGGCCCTGCCCTGGAAACGCCCCTGCTTCTCGAAGAGGGCTCCCACCGGACATATCCTAACACACTCGCCGCAGAAGACGCAGTCCGAGTTCTCATAGAGATTGCCGAAGGCTGGTCCAACAGCTGCCGTGGGGCCTCTGCCGGTATAATCGAGCACCTGGTTGACCTGAATCTCGTTGCAGGCCCTGACGCACAGTCCGCAGAGCACGCACTTGTTCATGTCGCGCACGATCATCTCGTTGGCCTGTTCGAGAGCCTTGATCTCTTTGGGTTCGCTGAACCTGGGTGCTTCTATCCCGAGCGAATATGCAAGGTCCTGAAGTACACAGTCTCCGCTGTTCTCACAGGTGATACAGTTATGATGACCCTGGGTCATCAGCAATTCAACGGCGAGTTTCCTTGCCTGAAGAACGCGCTCAGTGTTGGTATACACGATCATGCCGTTTTCTGCGGGCATGGCACAGGAAGCGACGAGCGACCGTGCCTTTTCCACCTCAACAACACATACTCTACATGCACCAACCGGCTTCAACTGCTCGTGGTGGCACAGGACCGGGATGTAAATCCCGTTGGCCTTTGCCACCTCGTACACAGTCTGTCCCGGGGTGAATTCAAGTTCCTTCCCATCAATGGTTATGCTCATAGGATTTCCTCCCTCGTCTTTACTCTATCTCGCCGTCACACCGCAGACATCTACACGCCTCTTTATAGGCAATCTCCTTGGTGTACCCGAGTTCGACCTCGGTGAAACTGGCAATTCTGGTGGCAACTGCAAGTTCGGGCATTTCCGCCTTGGGGGACTCGATAACTTCTTCATCCACCTCGAACGGGATCTTGATCTTCTCTTGGGCCGGCGCCACATATGCCGGCTCGCCATTCTTCTTGCGGATATTGCCGTCCACATCGCCGGCAACCTTATGACCCATGGCTATGGCCTCAACTACTGTTGCAGGGCCGGTTGCCGCATCACCGATGATGTAAACACCCTCGGCAGTGGTCTTTGTCTTGGTCTTGGCAACGATCTCGATTCCTCCCCACTTGTCCTTCTTCACATCTGATTCGGCAGGGATAAACGTGGTGTCTGCAGACTGGGATATGGCAGGCACTATGGTGTCGATGCTGAGGGTATACTCGCTTCCCTCGATGGGCACTGCCTTGCGTCTGCCTGAGCGGTCGAACTCGCCGAGTCTCATGCGCTGACAGACAACGCCGGTCAGCTTGCCGTCTTTTCCGACGAGTCTGGTCGGAGTAACCAGGTATTCGATCTTGACACCTTCATGCTCTGCTGCAACGATCTCGGGTTCCCATGCAGGCATGTCTTTTCTCTCCCGGCGATAAAGAACGGTGACATCCTTTGCGCCGAGCCTGACAGCTGTTCTGGCTGCGTCTATGGCTGAGTTTCCGCCGCCGACGATAGCAACCTTGCTGCCGACGTGCACGTCTGTGCCGAGGTTGACTGCCCGCAGGAACTCCACTGCGCCCCAGACACCTTTGAGATCCTCACCCTCGATATCGAGCGTCCAGCTCTTGTGTGCACCGCAGGCGATGATAGTGACGTCGTAATCTGCCCTGATTTTGTCGAAGGAGATATCCTTCCCTACTCTCGTGTTCGTCTTTATCTCGACACCAAGGGCCGCGATATCCGCAACTTCCTCGGCGATGACATCCCTGGGTAGCCTGTATTCCGGTATTGCATAGCGCATCATGCCGCCGGCATAGGGAAGCTCTTCGAATACGGTGACCTTATACCCGCGCTTTGCGAGATCCTGGGCAGCGGTGAGTCCTCCGGGACCTGCACCGATGATCGCGACCTTCTCTTTCCGGGTGACCGGGACTGCCTCGACCTTGGCCTTGAGGGCGTTATCGGCGATGTAGCGCTTGAGCCAGTTGATAGCCATGGGGTCATCGAGCTGTCCTCTGCGGCACTTGTTGGCGCAGAACTGCGGGCATACCCTTCCGCATGAGCCGGAGAACGGGTTGGTCCTCTTCATGACCTTGTAGGCATCGTCCAGTCTGCCTGCTCGGATCAGCGCGATATAGGCAGGCACATCCATCTCGATGGGACAGGCGTGCTGGCAGGGTGACTTAAACAGCGCAGAACATACGGCAGCCGGGCACCTCTTGTCGTAGATGTGTGCCTCGTATTCATCCCTGAAGTAGCGGATGGTGGAAAGGACCGGGTTCGGGGCTGTCTGGCCGAGTCCGCACAGGGCAGAGTCCTTGATGGTAGCTGCCAGTTCCTGCAGCAGCTCGATGTCGCCGTCTTTGCCTTCGCCGTGGCAGATTCTCTCGAGGATCTCGAGCATCCGCTTCGTACCTTCACGGCACGGGGTACACTTACCGCAGGATTCTTCCTGGCAGAATTCCATGAAGAACCGGGCCGTGTCGACCATACAGGTGTCTTCGTCCATGACGATGAGACCGCCGGAACCCATGATGGCACCGAGCTTGATGATCTCTTCATAGTCGGTCAGGGTATTGAGGCCGCTTGCAGGGATACAACCGCCTGACGGGCCGCCCAGCTGGGCTGCCTTGTACTTCTTGCCGCCGGGAATGCCGCCGCCGATATCGAAGATGATATCACCGATGGGTGTGCCCATGGGAACCTCCACCAGACCGACGTTGTTGACGGCACCGGTCAGCGCGAAGACCTTTGTTCCCTTGGAACGCTCGGTACCGATGGATGCATACCAGTCGCCGCCTTTGAGGATGATCTGTGCTACGTTTGCATAGGTCTCGACATTGTTGAGAACCGACGGCTTCTGCCAGAGCCCCTTGTTCGCGGGGAACGGCGGCCGAGGCCTGGGCATTCCACGTTTTCCCTCGATGGAATTCATGAGTGCGGTTTCTTCGCCGCAGACAAATGCGCCGGCGCCCTGGTAAACCTCGATGTCGAGGCTGTAGCCTGAGCCGAGGATGTTCTCACCGAGGAGACCGTATTCCTTGGCCTGTTCGATGGCGAGGTTGAGCCGTTTGATGGCAAGAGGATACTCGGCGCGGCAGTAGATATATCCCTTGTTGGCGCCGATGGTATACCCGCCGATGATCATGCCTTCCAGCACGGCATGCGGGTCTGCCTCGAGGACTGACCGGTCCATGAATGCGCCCGGGTCACCCTCGTCTGCATTGCAGAGGATGTACTTGACATCGCCCTGCGCCTTGCGGGCAAAGGACCACTTCATACCGGTGGGGAATCCTCCGCCCCCTCTTCCACGAAGACCCGACTTCTTCATCTCGTCAATGACATCATCAGGTGTCATCTCGGTCAGGGCCTTGGCTGCCGCCATGTAGCCGTCACGGGCGATATATTCGTCTATCTTTTCCGCATCGATCAAGCCCCTGTTCTTCAGGGCGATGAGCATCTGCTTGCCGAAGAAGGGGATATCCAGCATGTGCGGAATAGGCTTTTCCGTGACCGGCTCTTTGTACATGAGCCTCTGGACCGGACGGCCCTTGATGATGTGTTCTTCGATTATCTCGGCCACATCCTCTTTTTTCACATACTGGTAAAAGGTCCCTTCCGGATATATGACCATGATCGGACCCGCGGCACAAAAGCCGTTACAACCGGTCTCGACAACGGCGACCTCGTCGGAAATGCCCTTTGCCGCCAGTTCCTGTACTATGCTCTGCAGGACGCCCTCACTGCCCGTGGCACGGCATCCGGTTCCGCCACATACGAGTATATGCGCTCGAAAAACCTTCATTTACCCTCCCCCTTTTCTTCTTGCTCCCGACCTCTTGCCAGAACAAACTCGTTCTGGATTTCGCCGTTCAGGATGTGTCTCTTGAAAATCTGTCGGGCCTTGTTCTGGGTAAGATGTTCGTAGACGATCGGCTCCTTGCCCTGCTCTTCTATGGTGGCGAGGGGTTCGCGACTGCAGATACCGATACAGCCGGAAGTGGTTATCAAGACATCCTCGACATTGCTCTCGCTGATCTCAGCCATGAAGGTATCAAGGATTTCCTTGGCGCCGGAGGCGATACCGCAGGTTCCCATGTGAACGGTCAGCTTCACCCGCTTCTTGCCTGCCCTGAACTGATCTTCCTTTTCAACCCTGTCCTTTATCTTCTTTAAATCATCAATCGTAAGTTTTCCCATGTCATACTCCTAATCGTACTGGGCCAGTAATGACTCTAATTTGGCAGGCTTTACCTGTCCGTGTGTGTCCTGGTTTACCACGATAACCGGCGCGAGGCCGCAGGCACCCAGACAGCGGACGGTTTCCAACGAATAGAGCCTGTCTGCCGTACACTCGCCAGGAGCTATCTGCAGGATGTCGGTAAGTCTCTCGAGGAGACGCTTCCCACCACGCACATAGCAGGCGGTCCCGAGACATACCCTGATAACGTGCTTACCCCTGGGTACCATGGTAAAGAATGAATAGAAGGTTACAACCCCGTAGACATTCGCCACCGGGAGATTCAACCCATTTGCCACACGCAGCTGCATGGCCATGGGAAGGTACCCGCATACATCCTGCACCTGTTCCAATACCGGAATTAATGCACCAGGTTTTCCTCTGTACCGAAGAATAATTGCATCGACCTGGGCGAGTTGTTCCGAGGTGAATTCCTCCAACTCTGCATTGACTTGAGACGTATCAATACCAGCCACTTTTACCCCCCTATTAGTCTTTTGAGTATCTGTTTCTTTTTGTATATACCTGAGCCGTTCTCAATACCATGCCTATATTATGGTATCAAGCGAAAACTGAATATTGGTTCATGATTCAGCGAGGTATAATTAAACAGTATTTATTGAGAATATACAATCAGTGTGACACTGATATGTTTGTAGGGAATTGTCCTTCATGACGCAGATACTCCCTGCTGACTGAAGGTAGAACCGGTCAACCTGCAGATAGTTTACATGATGTACCCGAGAAAAATATCACACCGCAAGCATAAAATCTGCCCGCACCCGGCCACTGCTCGTTAAACCGATCAGCCGGCACCTCTTTTCGTGACAATCATGCACATGCCTGAATCCGGTCAATTATTTTTCTTGACACTCCCGGGACATCCTCATAACTAGATTTTCCTATGACAGGAATCGTACTCATCGGGGGAAAATCAACGAGATTCGGCAGGGACAAGGTTGTTGCCCAGGTCGGCGACAAGCTCCTGATCGAGCACGTCATCGAGGTCATCAGCCCCCTGTTCGACGATATCGTGCTCATCGGTCATAAGCGCCAGGACCTGCCCTCCTTCACTATCGTCGAGGACCTCAGACCCGGCTGCGGCCCCCTGGGGGGTATCTATACCGCACTGAGCTCCTCGCAGACCGACCACTGTTTTGTCTTTGCAGCGGACATGCCCTACCTCAACAGGGACTTCATCTCGTACATGCTCTCGCGTGCGGATGATCACGACATTGTCCTGCCTGTTTGGTCGAAAGGCAGGGAGCCCCTCCACGCCATCTACCACAAGAGGATCCTGCCGGTAGTAAAATCGCTCCTGGATGCGGACTCATTCAAGATCTTAGACCTCCTCGGGAAAGTCGACACCGTAGCCATCCCCGAAGACGAGATCAGGCTCTTCGGCAGACCCGAAGCAATGTTCTCCAACATCAACACCCTGTCCGACATGGTGCACTCAGCACCGTAAGCAGGGGTTTTCCCTGCCCCTGGCATGGAAGATTCCTCCCGCCCGCGGGGATTATCTGAACCACAATTCATTTCATCTCATTGAAATAATGTGCTATAGGATGCTCCATGGACAGATCGATCCTCGGTGCCAGCATGTATGATCTCCTGAGAAAGACAAGCACCCATCTGCCCGGGGATATATACGACGCACTCGTTCATGCCCGGCAGAGTGAAGAGACAGGAACCATTGCCAACGACATCCTCGGCACCATCGTTGAGAGTGCCGACCTTTCGGAAACCGACAACCTGCCCATCTGCCAGGACACGGGAACCCTCCTCGCCGTCATCAGGGGCTGTCCCGGCAAGGACTTCTTCGCGATCGAATCGGCCATCCGTGAGGCACTGAGCGAGCTCACCAGGGAGGGTATCCTCCGCCAGAACTGCGTGGATACCGTCACGGAAAAAAACACGGGAAACAATATCGGGGCGCATGTGCCCCAGATTCATTTCATCCCTGCGGACGGTCCCACGGAGGTCCGGGTGATGCTCAAGGGCGGGGGCTCCGAAAACATGAGCACCCAGTACAGCCTGCCCCACGAGGGGCTCAAGGCCGGCAGAGATTTCGAGGGGGTTCGCAGATGTATTCTCGATGCGGTCTTCCATGCCCAGGGCAAAGGCTGCGCCCCGGGAATCCTCGGGGTTTGCATCGGCGGTGACCGGGCTTCGGGCTACCTGCTTGCAAAAGAGCAGCTCTTCAGGAGACTCGACGACAGGCACCAGGACGACGCCATTGCCAATCTGGAGGAGAGCACGCTCGAGCTGGCCAATTCCCTGGGTATCGGTCCCATGGGCCTGGGGGGAAACACAACGCTCCTGGGCATAAAGATCGGGACCGCAGGCAGGCACCCTGCCTGTTACTTTGTCACGGCAAGCTATTCGTGCTGGGCCACGAGGAGGTACTGCGTCGTGCTCAATGATAACGGAGGCATAACGGCGTGGCGGTAGTGGAGATCACCTCCCCTTTCCCGGCCGAGGTCGTCAGGACCCTTCAAGTGGGCCAGCGCATCACCTTAAGCGGAAGGATCATTACTGCCAGAGACCAGGTTCACAAGTATCTTGCCTCCGGCGGGACCCCCCCCCTGGAGTTGAAGGGGCTCGTCATCTACCACTGCGGCCCTGTGGTGACGAGGCGGGATGACGCCTGGAGGGTGACTGCCGCCGGGCCCACCACATCCATGAGGGAAGAACCGTACCAGGCCGATATCATCCGCCGCTTTCAGCCCGGCGCGATCATGGGCAAGGGCGGCATGGGGGAGAAAACCCTCGAGGCCATGGCAGCTCAGGGGTGCGTGTATCTCCATCTCATCGGCGGAGCCGCCCAGTACTATGCCCAGCGCATCATCGAGGTGGAGGCCGTTCACCTGCTCGAATTCGGCCAGCCCGAGGCCATGTGGGTCCTGAAGGTACAAGACCTTCCGGCGCTGGTCACCATGGACTCCCTCGGACGGTCTCTGCACAGGGACATTGAAAATACTTCGTTCAAGGCAGTGCAGCACTTATTGGATAGCCCCGTAAAAGGGTAATGGAATCTTTGGGGAAATACAGCACAAGAAGGAGGACTCAATGAATGCGAAAGAGATGTTTGATGTAACGGGCAAGGTGGCTATCGTAACCGGCGGAGGCAGGGGCATCGGGAAATTCATCGCTACCGGGCTTGCCGAGGCAGGCGCGAACGTGGTGATCGCATCGAGAAAGGTCGCCAAGTGCGAAGAAGTGGCAAAAGAGCTTGCCGGATACGGGGTGAAAACCCTTGCAGTAAAGTGCGACATGGCATCCGACGATGACATCGCCAACCTCGTTGATGCCACCAAGAAGGAATTCGGGGCCATCGATATCCTGGTAAACAATGCCGGCATCACCTGGGGGGCACCGACGCTCGAGTTCCCCCAGGACAAGTGGGACAAGATATTTGCGGTCAATGTCCGCGGCGTGTGGGTACTCACCCAGAAGGTGGCGAACATCATGAAGGACAACGGCGGCGGAAAGATCATCAATATCTCCTCCATATTCGGCTCCCGCGGCTCCATCGAGGAGGGACATCCCGCAGTGGCGTACAACCCGTCAAAGGCGGCCATTGAGGTCCTGACCAAGAACCTCGCGGTAAAACTCGCCCGCTACAAGATCTATGTCAATGCGATCGCGCCGGGGTTCTTCCGCACCGACATGATGGAATACATCTTCAAGCCGGAGATGAAAGGTATCCTCGATATCATGATCGGACAGATCCCCCTTGCCATGTATGGAGAGGAAGATCACATCAAGGGCCTGGCCCTGTTCCTTGCCTCGCCGGCCTCAGACTTCATGACCGGGGCGATCATCCCGGTCGACGGCGGACTGGGGGCAATGTAGGCAGAATTGTTAGGAATGAGGCTCCGGCCGCTTAAGGAGGGGCCTCTTCTTTGATCCTGAAGCAAGTTTTTATGGTCTAATTCATCATTTTTATATGTACTTTCTTTTAGTGCTAAATGACAATTCGGCAGGATAGCCGAATTGGACGACCGAACGATCGCCCGCAGGGCGAAGGCCATGGATGGCCTGAGTCAAACTACCAAAGAAAATGCACCCCGCGAAGCCGCCCTTCGGGTTCGTTCGCTCACTCGGGAAAAATCAGCTCGCAATTAACTC
The DNA here is from genome assembly GCA_018434685.1 of Deltaproteobacteria bacterium. GTDB lineage: Bacteria > Desulfobacterota > Desulfomonilia > UBA1062 > UBA1062 > DSAD01. Next base: position 162,079 of record JAHDOV010000010.1, on the reverse strand, counting down.
GCTCCGCTGCGCTTCGCTCAAACAGAATTGCTCGTTTATCTGATTTTTCCCTCCCTCCCTCACCGGTTTCGAGGGGCCCCGGGTTTGGTGCTGAGATTCACGACCTGCACAGAAAGCCCTGCTTGATTTCCTAGTCCCCATGATGGTGTAGATATCAAGAGAAAATGCTGAACATGTGATAATCTAAAATACATTATACGTAGGCATTATATTTTTCCCTTCATACATAAAATATTTTGTGTGATTTTACCTTACAAATAAAATTTTGTTAACTTGCAACAAAGGCTTAACGTGATAATTATAGATAACGTACCAGTATGTTCTATCGCCCAAAAGCACATATAATTTCCGGATATCTGCCCTCACACTGAGGTGATTTATTTTTTAGGACATAGTGGGATAACTCGGCACCTGACCCAATTCCCCCTTGAAGTCGGCGAAGGAGTGCAGGGAAAATCCGGAAAACGAGCACTTTTGTCTGAGCGCAGCGCAGCTGCGCGAGTTTAAGTGCGAGCGGATTTTTCCTGTGCGAGTGAGCGTACCTGCCAAAGGCAGGCGGCTTCGCGGGGTGTGTTTCTTTGGTTACTTTCTTTTGCACAAGCAAAGAAAGTAACATATAATTCAATAGGTTAGATATAGTATCTAGACATAGGTGACACCTCAGTAAAGGGACATGGGCAACACCTTTTAATGCAGTCTGGTGCATCCAACCAAAATCCCCCGGGAATGTGCTTTTTCTTTGGTAGTTTGATTCGGCACATCCCTGTTCCTCACCCTGCGGGCGTCCGTTCGGTCGTCCAATTCTGTCAGCCATGCACAATTTTCATTCAGCATTAAAAGAATGTACACCCGGTTATGATAACCAGAATATCCTCTTCTTGAGCTCGCGGAACTTTTCCTTTGCTGCAAGGTAGCCCTGCTCGACAAAGAGGTCGAAGAATTCGAAGTCTGACCAGTTGTACGAGCCCAGAACCGGCCGTATGACACAGTCAAGCTCCTGGGTCGTGTAGACGTTCATGAAGTCCCGGGAGATATCGTAGCTTCTGAAAACCACATCCAGACTGTGGTGAATATCGGTCTCTTCATTTATGGGCTCAATATCCCTGGTAACATCCACCCCGATGGTATAATCCGGATTGAAGGTCTTTCCCAGGTAATAGGGCACCATCTCGGCAACCCCGCCGTCCACCAGGAGCATGCCGTGCATGCTCACCGGCGCGAAAAAACCAGGCGTGGCACAACTGGCCTGGAGGGCCTGGAACAGGTCGCCATCGGTGAAGATGATGGGATTTCCGGTAATGAGATCGACGCTGGAGCACTTGAACGGGATCTTCAGGTCCGCAAACGTGTGATCACCCACGAGTTCCTTCATGTGGAGGACAAAGGTCTCGGGCGTGACGAACGACTTCCTGCTGAGCGCCCTGGTATAGAAGTAGCCCTGCTTGATCGTGGCCTGGATCTTCTCGAAAAAGCTGCGGGCCATATCCGGATCGGGCAGTTCCATCTCCCGCCAGGTCTCCTGGAACAGGGGGGATTCCATGTACTCGCGAAGCCGTCTCTCCACCTCATCGATATCGAGGTACAGGCTGTACATGGCCCCGATGATGGCCCCGAACGAGATCCCGGCGATACAGTCGATGGGGATACCCTCTTCTGCAAGGGCCCGGATGACGCCGATATGGGCGAGCCCTCTGGACCCTCCTGCCCCAAGGATAAGAACGACCCGCTTCTTTCTCCTGAGCTTCATAGCACTTTTACAGTATAGGCATCCCTGTCCATGTCCTGGAGATACACGGCATAAAAATAATCATCGGGGTAATCGAACCAGTTCTGAGCCTGATCCCGGCACTCGTCACACGCACCCCAGGGCACATGAATCCCGAGGATGTGGTAGCCGGTGGAGGCATGGGAGTTTATCCTGAACACCCCGGGGCAGTCTTCACAGATCCGTATGACCTCTTTCTGGGTCTCGGAGATCCCGTCGGTATCGTAGAAGATGCTCCTGGTCCGTTCCATGTACGGCCCGTCCGGCGGCTGCATGCTGCTGCGATCGTGCCAGAGTTGGAGAAGCTTCTCGCTCAGGCGTTTAATATAGTCCATAACCCTCGAATCTTCCTTGATCCTGGAGGGATCCAGGTCCGGCTCCCTCACATAGGAATAATCCACCCCTGCCAGGGCGAGGATGATCCCGGTGTTCACATACGGCAGCGCCGCCTCGATGGAATATCCCCCCTCCAGGACGCAGATATCCGGCCGGAGCATCTCGTTGAGCCTGGCATAGCCGCCGGCGGTAAACGACATGTTGGTGATCGGGTCGGAATAGTGATTGTCCTGACCGGCAGAATTGATGACAAGGTCCGGCTTGAATTCATCGAGAACGGGCAGGATGACGTGTTCCATCACGTAGAGCATGCCCGCATCACTCGTCTTGGGCGGCAGCGGCACATTCAGGGTCATGCCCTGGGCCCGGGGCCCTCCGAACTCCTCCGGGAAACCCGAGCCGGGATAGAGGGTCCGTCCGTCCTGGTGTATCGAGATGTAGAGCACATTGGGGTCGTGCCAGTACACGTCCTGGGTCCCGTCACCGTGATGACAGTCGGTATCGACAATGGCGATCTTCTTGATCCTCGGGTAGTGTCTCCGGATCCACTCGATCATCACTGCCTCGATATTGATGTTGCAGAAGCCACGGGCACCGTGAACCACGCGCATGGCATGGTGGCCCGGAGGCCTGACCAAGGCGAAGGCATTGTCCACTACCCCTTCGAGCACGAGCCGGGCAGCCTCGATGCACCCGCCCGCGGACACGTTGTGCGACGGCGTGATTCGCGAGGCCACATCGGGAACACAGAAGTGGGCACGGTTAATATCCTCCTGGCTGGCGAGCCCGGCCTTGAATTCACGAATGCCCCTGATATCGAGCACCCCTTCTTCCATCACCTGGTCCTGGGTATAGAGCAGCCGCTCCTTCCGTTCAGGATGCGACGGGGTGATCTCCCAGTCATATGCAGGAAAAAATATCAAACCGGTCCTGTTCTTCGCCTTGATCATCGGGAACTCCATTCGCGTATGATGCCCGGCCGTGTCTGTATCTTCAGCCTCATGTTCTTCCCCGTGGTGCTGAAACCCCGCACCATGTTGAAGCTCTGTTCCTCGAGTATGCTGATCTCGACATCATCGGTCAGCCCCAGGTATGCGGCATTTTCCTTTATTATCGCTGTTCCCCGTGCCTTGAGCTCTTCAAAACTCAAGGACAGCGGGACCTCTTCCTCGATATCAAGCTCCGGGCAGATCATCCTGCGCTGCTGGGTGTCTGCAAGCATGGTGATCTGGGCGGTAGTCCGTGCCAGCGCCGCGCCGAGTGCATTGGCCACCATGGCGTGATCGGGCACGATGCACTTGAGCTGGAATGCCTCTTCAATGTAGGGCTGGAGCTGGCGTGCCGGCCCCCCTATGATCATGACCTGCTCCGGTTTCACCAGCTCGGGGTGGAGCATCTCGTAGATCGTATAGACCGGGTTGCTGTTTACCTCGTCGATGAAATCGAGCGCTGTGGTCCTGATGTTATCAACCATGACCGAGATGATCTCCCGGGAAACATCGTCCACCTCTCGGCCCAAGGTCTGCGCAATGCCGGACACGGCAGACCGAGCCCTGTCCCTGTCGCCGCTATCGAATTTGCCGAGGATCGCAAAGGCATCCATGGGGGTCGGGGCACTGCCACCCATGGCAGCAGGAGGGCCGTGTCTCTGCGGCCCTACGCAGAGCGTACCCCCTTTCACCTGTACGTAGGAATCCCCCCCGGCGCCCACCGAGACGACCTTGAGCCCCCTCACGAGGGTCTCGAGCCCGTTGATGTTGACGCCCCTCGGCTCGAGGATGGGGACTCCGTCGATGAGGATGCCGATGTCCGTGGTGGTTCCTCCCACATCGAGCACCAGCGTGGTGGTGTTCAGGTCCCTGCACAGCGCTACGGCGCCCATCATGCTGGCGGCAGGACCTGACAGGATGGTCTCCACCGGCAGCCTGTCCGCAGCGGACGAGGAGTATGTCCCCCCATCGGCCTTGAGAAAGAGCATCGGCGCATGGATCCCGAGTTCCCGCAGGGCCCGGCGCACGGAGCCCACAAAACGCGACTGCACCGGCATGACCGCGGTATTGAAATAGGTGGTGTTCAGACGACGGTGGAAATTGAGGCTGCCGCTCATGGTATGCCCCATGGAAATGTTCTCGAAGTCCTCCTCGATGATCGAGCGGATCATGGTCTCGTGCTGGGAGTTTCTCACCGAAAACTTGGAAACGACCCCCACGCCGGCAATGCCTTTTCCCTTCAACTCGCCGGCTATCTGTTTGACCTGCTCCTGGTTGACGGGGATATATTCCCTGCCCCGATGGTCTATGGCGCCCTCCACCAGATAGAAATCATCGGTGAGAAAATACAGCCGCGGGTCTATGCCCGGCCCGGCCGAGACGATCATCCCGGTGGGGGCATACTTCTTTTCGATAATGGCATTCGTCGAAAGGGTGGTGGACAGGACGATACGGCTGATTCCTGAATAGTCGATGCCGAGAGCGTGGACAACCTCGAGTATGGACCGTACCAGATCATCCCCGGTTGCACTCTTTGCGGTCGCGATAATCTTGTGGTCGTCGATGCATACTGCATCCGTGTGGGTACCGCCGATGTCTATCCCGAGTATCATACTGTCTCCTCTCAGATCTTCACACCTTCTTTCTCTGAAGCATGCCGAGGCTTACCGGAAACGCCCACTTCCACAAGGCCCCGAGAAAGTTCGTCATGCTCACTGAGGAGAACATCATGAACGCTAACGCCCCGGACTGAAATCCCTTTTGGAATCGAGCAGGGTAAGGACATGGTAGCAGCATATCAATATCTCGATAAAATAGCAATGAAGAGAAATATCCGTGGCAGACCCCGCGTGACTCCACAGCGCAGGGTTCCTGTTGCGCCCCGAAAACCGCCGGCAAGCAATCATCCAGGCCCTGTGTTAGAGGGTGTTTGCATGCTTGCACCCACGATGAGGATCTGCTAGGAGTGTCTGATATCACACTGGAGGCAAGATTGAAGAACACATTGTTGATGTTCATCGTTGGGCTCTGTTTTGTGGGGTGCTCCTCATCCGGTCCCTCGATCACCGGCACAAGCGTTTCTGACGACACTCCGGTGTCCGGCCAGAAGATACTGCTTCAGGTCTACAGCATAGCGGACAAGTATCCAATGACCCATTCGTGGACCGCTTCAGGCGGCCAGTTCGATGAATGGGACGACACCCAGTACTGGGCATACTGGACCGCCCCGGACGAGGAAGGTGAACACACCATCACGTGCGCGGTCAGGGACAAGGATGATGACGAAGAGAGCTATACCTTTACCGTTGTTGTTTCCCCGCGTGCGCTGGAAGATTCCCTCGTGGACGGAACCGTCCTGTCTCTCCTCAAGCAGGGGGGCACCATCGGCGGTGTGTGGGCATCGACTGATGACGAGAATGCCTACATCCGCTACCTCTCCTCCACGTCAAACGAAGACACCTCGTGGCAGGGGGCCTTCAGCGCCATGGACGTCATCCTGGATCCGTACTACTTCACCTATACCCTCTTTGGCGCTCCACACCAGGGCCTCGATATCACGGTACTGGCCGAGGGACGTGATCCCGCCACCCTGACGTGCGAGACCTGCGATGAGGCCGACGTGATCAACGACCTGGCCATCGACGTATACGACCCTGATGTCATGTGGGTGGGCACCGGTTCGGGGCTGCACTGGTATGACTCGTCACCGCTGGTAGGCGAGGATGCATGGGTAACCTATAAGACCGAGAGAACCAGTGATCTCTATCAGGGGGTCTCGTACACCTACGCGGCAACCGAGCTCGGCGTCTACGAACTCGACGGGGAGGACGACGAACCCCTCTTCCCGGGTGATTCGTGTGCCGTGATCGAGGTCGAAAATGACGACGAGACCGTGAGTGTGTGGCACATTACCGGCTCCCAGGTCTGCGAGAACGGCGTTGCGCTGCCTGTTCAGCCGGCCGCGGTTGCCTGCAGCCTCGATGCCGACTGGAACAATACCATCTGGTGCGGCAAGTACTGGTGGGACGGCGTGGCGTGGCAAACGCCACAGGGACTCGAGGACTACGATATTGTCGAATCCGTTGTCAGCGCTGAAGGGCTCGTTTACTTCCTGACCGCCTCAGGGAGACTTCTTCGCTGGTAGACCGGTGCGCCCGGCAATATCCTTGGCAACGTGCTCCAGGAGGCTGTTCAGGAGTTCTTCCGGATAGGGAGAAGGGACATACACCCTGGTCAGCCAGGTCATGTGAAAGGCTGTTCTCTCGGAAGATGCCCGTGCAATACGCATGAACCGGGTGTCTTTGTCGGCAGTATCGATGACCCGCACGGTAATGCAGACCCTCGAGGGCGAGTGGGAACCTCCGTAGAACAGGTATTCCAGCTCCCCCCTGAGCTCGTACGGGGTGGAGCAGGGTTCTTTGTCCGAATAGACAACCCGCGAAAACCCCTTGTTCTCCAGGAGGTATTCCTTCATCCTTCGGGCTGCATACACACCCCACTTCTCGTCCTGTGCGTCAAAGGGATACACGGTGATTGCACGATCGAATGTTCCCCCGAGACCCCAGTCGACCGGGGTAACCTCGTCGAGCTGACGCGTCGGCTTTACCAGGGCGCAGCCTGAAACAACGGCATAGAAGACTACAAACGCACACCAGAGATATATGTTCTTTCTCACCAGCACCACCTGTTCTCCCGGGATTTCACCTTTCATACGCCCGTGCCTTGTGGGCCCGGCCATCAGGAGCACTGCATTGATCAATAAGAGTTTATGCCATCCCACACAACAGGATATCGGGTGGCCTGAAAAAAATCTTGAGCAGAGCTGACGGGTTTGCACGATGGGTCGGGAATGAAAGGAATGACTGTATGTTTATTTCACGAAGGAGATGAGCCTGAGGGGTGACCGGTCACTCATCGCTCCGGTTCCCCGGACCGGGCATCATTACAGCCTCAGGGTTCTCCACAGATCGGCATCGGCCGTGAAGTTTGTGCCGGCGGCATCATCGGCATGTCCGACAGTCCCGTCGGATCTGATGGCAAAGATAACGGCATCGCCTGCCTGGTCGTTAATACCGGTGGCAGTCGCAACAAACGAGGCATTGCCTGCCCCCAGGATCACGGCGATGTTATAATTACGATTCGCATCCGCATTCGGATTCGGATAGCCTGCAGCGACGAGGTTTGCGATTGATTCATATCTGCCGTTTTCTGCAGAGAATTTCTCCTCGTCCAGGGCCAGTGTCTGCAGTGCGGTAATTGCATCTGCCCTGCGGGTTCTCGTGATGTATCCGGTATAGGAGGGGATTGCAATGGCTGCAATGATCCCGACAATGACAACGACAACCATGACTTCCAGGAGGCTGAATCCGTCTTTTTTCATATTTGTGGCTCCCATAGCAACAGAACTATCCTCTATTATCGGCACTTTTTCAGATATGGCAACAGGATTTTTTATTGATCGTTCTCCATATTCTTGTTGAAAAGACATTTTATTGACTGAAATGAATTCGGGATATATGCATAGGGGCCATGAAGAGATATGTGAAGATATTCACCTATGGATGCCAGATGAACGATCTCGACAGCCAGAAGATGTACTCCCTGCTCGCCGGACACGGCTGTGAGGCTACGGACTCCACGAAGAAGGCGGATGTCATCATCCTGAACACGTGCTCGGTGCGGCAGAAGGCGTATGAGAAGGCGCTGAGCAATCTCGGGAGGCTGCTCCCCTACAAGAAGAGAAAACCCTCTCTCATCATTGCAATCACGGGTTGTGTCGCCCAGCAGGCAGGTTCTCACATTCTGGAGCGTATGCCCTATGTGGATATCGTGATCGGCACGCACCAGCTCCATCGCATTGCAGAGATCATCAACGAGAAAGCCCCTGGGAGTGGCCCTGTTGTTGAAACATCCTTCAGCGACTGCATCCCCTCCCTGGACATCATCCCCGAGAGCAGATTCAGGGAATCGGGCCACCGGTCATATCTCAATATCATGCAGGGGTGCGACAATTACTGCTCCTACTGCATCGTCCCCTATGTGCGGGGCAGAGAGATCAGCAGGGATTACCGAAGCATCCTTCAAGAGGTGAGACAGCATGCGGCAACCGGCGCGAAAGAGATCTTCCTCCTCGGCCAGAACGTGAATTCATACAACGGCGGCAGGACATTCCCTCAACTGCTGCAGGCCATCGACGACATCGACGGCATCGAGCGCATACGCTTCACCACCTCACACCCCAAAGACATGAGCGATGACCTCATCGCCTGTTTCCAAACGCTCGACAAGCTCTGCAACTACATCCACCTCCCCTTCCAGTCGGGCTCCAACACGGTTTTGAAGGCCATGAACCGGAACTACACCCGGGAAACATACCTCTCCCTGATAGACCGGCTGAGATCGTCCCGGCCGGACATGGCCTTCAGTGCAGACGTCATGGTGGGGTTCCCGGGCGAGACCGAGCAGGCATACCAGGATACGCTCGACCTCATCGAGCGCGTCAGGTTCGATGGACTCTTCTCGTTCAAGTACTCCGAGCGCCCCGGCACACAGGCAGCAACGCTCGTTGACGACGTCTCCCTGGAAGAAAAGCTGGCACGGCTCAGGAACCTCCAGGAGATCCAGAAACAGATCACCATCGAGAACAACCGCGCCAGGATCGGTGAAATCTTTGAAGTCCTTGTCGACGGCACCAGTTCCCGCCACGAAGAGCAGGTCTATGGACGGACGAGGCAGAACAGCATCGTGAATTTTACCGGCGATCACTCCCTCGTCGGCACCACCGTCAGGGTAGCGATCACCCGCGCAAACCCCAATTCACTCACCGGTGAGGCTGTTTGAGACTCCGCGGACATGCAGCCGGCTTGAACATCTTCACTATCCGGACCCGAGGCAATCTCCCGCATCAGGGTGCCCGGGGATACACGGTCCGTGAAATAACCCTGGAAGATTGGCTCATCCGGTGGTAGATATATACGGGTGAAAAACCCGAGACGGTGGCCGACCACCCTCATCTTTATTGCCGTACAGCTTGCGTGGCTGACAATCGTCATCATGTGGGTCGTGTGGTATATCCGATACCGGCAGAGCCTCATCCAGCCGGTCGGTGCCTGGGACATCGTCATTATCGTCGAGGTATCGGTTCTGTTGCTGCTGATCCTTATCGGCATCTATGCACTCTACATCCTCTACCAGAAACAGCTCACCCTCATGAGGACCCAGATGCATATCATATCCTCCATTACCCATGCCTTCAAGACACCGCTGGCAACCATGCAGCTGTACCTCGAAACCATCGAGAAGAGGGATCTGCCGCAGGACACGAAAGACCAGCTGCTCCACGGCATGTTTGCAGAAACCCAGCGGCTCAAGGCCCTGGTGGACAACTTCCTCGAGAGTGCACGGCTGAGCTATAACCGCAGGCCATACCTGTTCTCAACGGTCTTGATATCCCGCTTCCTGGAATCGTTCGTCCGCAATCACGAAAACCTCCTGCGGGGGGTTGCCCTCCACACCGAGATCAAGAACGATGTCCCCATCCGCATCGACACGCATGCCCTCGATATTGTGTTCTCCAATCTGACTGAAAATGCTATACACTACTCGACGGCTGCACCCCGGGTAGACATAAAGACGTGGAATGATAAAAAAAGGTTATACATCGAATTCTCCGATTCGGGCATCGGGATCCCCAGGGAACGATACCGGGACGTGTTCAAGCGGTTCAAACGGCTTCCCGAGGCGATGGCGCTGTGGGGTTCCGGAACAGGGATGGGACTGTATGTGGTCAAGACCATCATCAGGGCCCATGGCGGCAATATCAAGGTAAGCGGAGGGAATGTTGGGTCAGGCACTTCTTTTCTCATTCACCTGCCCATAGCACAATTATGATCATAAAATGGCGTATACTCGTTGTTGAAGATGACCAGGCACTGGCGCTGGGACTGCGGATAAATCTCGAGGCCGAAGGCTATGAGGTCATTCATGTGACCACGGCAGAAGAAGGGATATCGGTTCTGGAGAATTCCAGCATCGACCTGATCGTACTGGATATCATGCTCCCGGGCATGGACGGCATCGAGACGCTCGAGGTCATACGAAAGGATGATCCCAAACTACCGGTCCTCATCCTGACGGCCAGGTCCGCCCTCGAGGATAAGGTGGAGGGCTTCAAGGCAGGGGCGGATGATTACCTCACAAAACCGTTCCACCTTGAAGAATTCCTCCTCAGGGTCAGACGGATCCTGAGCCGGTATGAGTGGTACAAGGCGGAAGACACCCTGAGCATCGGCGAGACGACCCTCGACTTCAATACGTTGGAAATCACGAATCACACAGGAGAGATATCCCGCATCACGCCCCATGAGGCAAATCTGATACAATACCTTGCCAATCACCAGGACCGTATCGTCACCCGGGGAGAACTGCTGAAGAACGTCTGGGGCCTCGATCCGGACATCGAGACCCGCACCGTGGACACCTTTATCTCCCGGATCAGGCGTTATATCGAGAAAGACCCTGCACGACCGGAATACATCATCAGCATCCGCGGCAAAGGGTACCGGCTCGTGTCATAGGAATCAGGCTGCGTGAAGCCCTCAGGCTCATTTCATGATTTCATGAACACCTGAGCCACTCGCAGTGTGATACACCGTTACAGTTCTCTCGGGTGCACCTACGCCGTCATCCGAGCGTCTTCCTGAACCGCGCCGTTGCGGTCACGAGGAAGATCACCGCCAGCACAGACTGCCCGATGATCGCCTCGATGAGAGAGGAGGCACCCACCCCCTTCATCACAACCCCTCGAATGATCTCTACATACCACCGCATGGGGTTCATGAACGTGGCATACTGTACCGGGAGCGGCATGTTGTTGATGGGAAAGATGAAGCCGCTCAGCAGGACCGCAGGCATGAGGATAAAGAAGGCAGTGAGCAGTGCCTGCTGCTGGGTATGGGCGCTGACGCTGATAAGCAGGGCAAGCCCGAGGTTTCCCGCCAGGTAGATCCCGGTCAGGAGGTAGAGCAGGAGCACGCTCCCCTGGATATGGATACCAAAGATGATCCGTGCGATGATAAACATCAGCGTCATGACAATGTAGCCGACAATAAGGTACGGCAGGGTCTTGCCGAGGATGAACTCGATCTTCCTGATGGGTGTCACCATGACCTGCTCGATGGTACCCCCCTCCTTTTCCCGTACAATGGCAATACTTGCCACCATCATGCTCACCAGGATCAGCATGATGGCAATGAGCCCCGGAACGTAGTAATACCTGCTCTCAAGGTTCGGATTGAACCAGGATCTGGTCTCCATCGTGATCATAGGCGGCGATACCCCCGTCCCCATCAGGTATTCGATCCTGCGGCTCAGCAGCTCGGAGGCATACTGCGTCACGATCTGCGACGCATATCCCATGAGGATGGCTGTTGTATTGCTGTCGGTACCGTCAGAAAGCAGCTGAACCTGTGCAGTGGACCCTCCCTTGAGATCTTGTGCAAACCCGGGCTGTATGTGTATCACGGCCTGCACCGAAGAGGTATCGAGCAGATGGTTTATCTCTGATAGACGCTCTGCATGTTCGACAACCTCAAAATACCCGGAAGAACTGAATCTCTTCAGCAGTTCCCGGGATTCGGGGGTGTTGTCCTGATCAATGACGGCTGTTTTGATGTCGGTCACATCCATGGTCATTGCAAAGGCCATTATGACAAGCTGGATGAGCGGTATCCCGAAGATCACGATCCTCATTCGGGGATCTCTGAACATCTGCAGAAATTCTTTTATGAACATGCGTTTTATCCGCTCGAACATACCTACTCCAATGTGAGCTTCATGCGTCTGTGTGCAAGAAAGACCATGAGAACCGCATACACCCCGAGCAGCACCGCATTGATCCACAGGATCTCAAGGCCTATTCCCTTGAGATAGATCCCCCGAAGCAGTGCGATAAAATACCGTGCCGGGACAACGAACGTGATGCACTGGATCGGCAGCGGCATATTCTCGATGGCAAACACGAACCCGCTCAGGATCATGGTGGGCAGGAACCCCGCGATAAGCGCGATCTGGTTAGCCAGAACCTGTTTCTTCATGGTAATGCTGATCATGAGCCCGAAGAAGAGAGCACCGGTGAGAAACAGTGCAGCCATGGCAAAGACAAGCCCGGCCGAGCCCCTGAGAGGAACGTGGAAAAGCCACTGCCCAAGGCCGACGGCTAGTGCCACATCGAGCATGCCGATCACAAAATACGGCACCACCTTACCCAGGACGATCTCGGGGATGCGTACCGGCGTAGAGATGAGCTGCTCCATGGTCCCCATCTCCCATTCCTTTGCCACGGTCACACTGGTCATCATGGCGGCAATCACCATCATCACCATGGCGAGGATGCCGGGGATTATGACATTCTCACTGCGAAGGTCCGGGTTGTACCAGGCCCGCGGCACGAGTTCCACCGGGGTTATGAGATCTGTGCCGGTCATGAGGCGGACCTGAGCAGCACTGAGGTTTCGTGAGTAGATGAGCCCGATACTCGTTGCATATCCCAGGGCAAGCCTGGCGGTATTGGCATCGCTGCCGTCGGCAATGACCTGGACCTTCACCGGCTCGCTGCCATGAATCTTTTTTGCAAAATCATGGGGAATGACCAGGGCAATCATGGCCCGGCCGCTGTCAAGGGCAGCGGCGATGTCGCGATAATTGTCGCAGTACCTGTCGATGGAGAAATACGGGGAACCGTCGAAGAGATTCAGCAGATCTCTGCTCTGCGACGATCGCGACTGATCCCAGACCACGGTGGGGACGTTTCTCAGGTCCATATTCAGGGCGTACCCGAACAGGAGGATGAGCACCATGGGAATGGCAATGGTCAGAAAAAGGCTCCGCCAGTCCCGAAGGACATGGATCCATTCCTTTCGTGCAATTGCAAGGAAACGCCTGAGGCTCATTGCACCATCACCCCTGTGTTCGATCGACTTCTTCAATCAGGGACACGAATACGTCCTCCATACTGGGCAACACTTCTTCGATCCTGGCCTCCTGAATACCCTGTCTCGCGAGCTCCTGCCTGATTTCCCTGATGGCCATCTCCACATCCTCCACAACGGCGTGGAGCCCTGCGCCGAACACGGCCACCTCCCTCACCTGGGGCAGACTCGAAAGATATTCCATGATATCCTGGCAATCCGTGCACTGGATATCGAGAATCCTATCCTTCATGATCCTGGTCTTGAGTTCGGCCGGTGTTCCCAGTGCGACAATGTTGCCCCGGTAGATCAGCGCGAGCCTGTCGCAGTATTCAGCCTCTTCCATATAGTGCGTGGTGACAAATATCGTTACCCCCTTATCCGCCATGCTGTAGATAAGATCCCAGAACCGTCTCCTGGAGACAGGATCGACCCCGCTGGTGGGTTCGTCGAGAAAGATGATGGGCGGTTCATGGAGGATTGCGCATGCCATGGCAAGCCGCTGCTTCCAGCCGGCACTGAGCAGTGCCGTGAGGCTTCTCCTGTGTTCCTTAAGCCCTGCCATGTCAACAGCCCATGCCTTGCGCTCCTCCAGATGCGATCCGCCCAGGCCATAGATGCCGCCGTAGAAATCGATGTTCTCTTCCACGGTCAGGTCTTCATAGAGGGAAAACTTCTGGCTCATGTAGCCGATGTGTGCCTTGATCAGTTCCGGTTGTTTTCCGACATCAAATCCCAGCACCGTTCCCGTACCGTCACTGGGTTCCAGCACCCCGCAGAGCATGCGGATCACCGTGCTCTTCCCTGCCCCGTTGGGCCCCAGGAAACCGAATATCTCCCCTTTGGGCACGTGGAAACTCACCTTGTTTACCGCAACAAAGGAGCCGAATCTCCTCGTCAGGTGCTCCACCTCCACTGCATTGCCTGCATGGTTATTGGGTAGCAGGCCCGTCAAGGCTGGTTCCATGCCGGGAGCATCGCCATTCACCTGCGTGTGGTCCGGGTGAGATTCCTCAAGCACACTCACGAATACATCCTCGAGCGTCGGTTCCTGCCTCCTGATCTCCCCATAGGCGATGCCGTACGCTGCAAGGAGTTCACGTGCCTGTTTTAAAGATTTCTCCACCTCGTCTGTAACGATATGGACCGTATCGCCGAACAGCTTCGCGCCTCTGCAATCGAGGTGTTCGCAGATCAGGGTGCTGATCTGACGAGCCTGGGGACTCCTGATACTGAGGATCGAGCCCTTCATGAGTTTCTTGACTTCAGACGGGGTCCCGACAGCCAGGAGCTTCCCCTGGTTGAGCAGACCCACCCTGTTGCACCGTTCTGCCTCGTCGAGGTATGCAGTGCTTACCAGTATTGCGACATCTTGATGCAGGAGTTTGTAGAGTATTCTCCAGAAGTCCCTACGGCTGACCGGGTCGACGCCGTTTGTGGGTTCATCCAGGAGCAGCACCTTGGGCGTGTGGACCAGGGCACAAACGAGCTGGAGCTTCTGTTTCATGCCGCCTGAAAGGTCACCGGCCCGGCGTTTCTTGAATGGGCGCATATAGCTGAAGTCCAGCAGTTCATCTATGTGATCGGCCCTGCCCTTTGTGGGCACCCCGTACAGATCCGCATAGAAGTTGATGTTTTCCCACACGGTAAGGTCGGCATAGAGGCCGAAGCGCTGGCTCATATAGGCCAGGCGGTCCTTTACCCTCGATGCCTCCCTGAGCGTATCGAACCCGGCAATGGTTGCCGTGCCGCCCGTAGGCTCCATGATGCTGCCCAGCATGCGCAGAGAGGTGGTCTTCCCTGCGCCGTCGGGCCCCACGAGACCGAAGATCTCACCGGGATACACAAACAGATCGAGGCCGTCCACTGCTGTGAGGTCTTGGAATCGCTTGGTGAGACCCTGGGCAAAGATCGCAGGCTCCATACAAACCTCCCGGTTATTCGCGGAGCTTGATCAGGGCATCTGCCGGCATTCCCGGCTTGAGCTCTTCTAAAGGATTTTCAAGCGCGATCTTTATGCGATACACGAGCTTGACACGTTCCTCTTGCGTCTGTACGGCCTTGGGGGTGAATTCCGCCTCTGGACTGATAAAACTTATCCGTCCCGTGTACACCTTTCCCGGGTACGTATCTGATGTCACCTCAACTTCCTCTCTGAGCTTCACCTTACCCAGATCGGTTTCATTGATGTAGGCCCGCAGCCAGGGTCTTTTCAGATCACCAATGGTTATGACCGGGGAACCCGGGGTCATATATTCACCGGGCTCTGTTGACTTGCTCAAGACCACGGCATCGATCGGCGAATACAGATCGGTATATTCCAGCAGGAGCTTCGCCTGCTGAAGGCCTTCTCCGGCAATCTTCAGCTGGGACCTCGCCTGATCGATCTTTTCATAGCGTGCCCCTTCCTCCACGAGGCTCAGCTGCTGCCTTGCACTCTCAAGGCGTGCGAGTGCCTCTGTATGGGCATTGCGTGCTATTTCAAACTGCGTCTGATACACCTGATACTCCCGCAGGCTTATCCCTCCTTGTGTATAGAGTCTGGAGAACCTTTCATTGTCTGCCTGAGCCAACTCAAGCTGGGCTATAGCTGTCTCGACACCGGCCCGGGCCCGTGACAACTCTGCCCTGGCATGTTCGATCTCCTGCTTTCTACTGCCTGTCTCCAGCTCTGCGAGCACTGATTGTGCATACTGCATATTGGCCCGTGCCTGCTTGAGTGAGAGTTCCTGGTCAGACTTCTCCAGCCGTGCTATGAGCTGCCCCTTGGAGACGATGTCTCCCTCGTTCACGAGCAGAGAATCGAGTCTGCCCGCGATCCTGAAGCTGAGCCGTATATCAGTGACTTCTATATTCCCGGACACTTTGATGGACTTGGCATCGTCACTGCTGCGGGTATAAAAAACATATATTCCTGCCGCAGCAATAATGAGGATAAGAATGATGATGGCCGCAAGACGTTTTTTCATGGCCTCTCCTTTTCCGGGATGAGCCCGTGCATAACCAGATCCTTGACTGCCTGCTTCCTCTTTGCAATCATCTCCGGCGACAGGGGATCGTCACCGAGAACAAGCATGAAGATCGGTGAAGCAACGATATAGAACACGTTCATGCCGACAACCGAAAACACCGTGTGCTCAGGCGATATATCGCGTATCCATCCCTTGCGTATTGCCTCGATGATCCTCTCCCGCATAAGGGAGAAGACCGGGATGATGTACTCTCTGGCAATGGCCTTCACATGCCTCGCTGAGAGCATCTCCCAGGCCATGAGCCTGACAAAGGAGCTGTTGCGGGAGAGATACTCAATGTAGAAATCAAGGAAGTTCTCGATATTGTGTGCTGCGTTCTCCTCTCGGTCAAAGAACCTGGGGATCGCATCCTGGATGCCGCCGATAATCCGCCCGACAACGGCTATGAGCAGCTCATCCTTGTCCTTGAAATAATAGTAGAGCATCGCCTTGTTCACCCCGGCCAGCGTTGCGATTTCCTGCACCTTGGCCCCGTCGAACCCCTTTGAGGCAAAGAGCTCCTCCGCCGCATCGAGAATCCTGTCTTTTGTCATGCCGTCACGCTTCTTCATAATCATTAACCAACCGGTTGGTTAAAATATATTATCAGCTATCAGGACTGTCAAGTTCTTACATGATGAAGTTGTATATAAGAAGCGGCCACGATCCTCCGGATCATGGCCGCCCAGACAATCAGTTCATTGTTGTTGGCTAGGGCCTGATGATCAGGAAATCACCATAGAGATCATCGTGCCTGCCCAAGGTGAGGGTGTTCACCACGGTATTGGTATCGGTGTCGATCACGTAGATATCCGGCAGGCCCAGGTTGTACGAATCGCTGCACACCACATAGAGGTACGGCTGGGTGGGGTGCAGGGCCATGCCCTTGATGTCCACGAATTCTCCCGGCGCGGTGAGCGCGATGGTGGCCGTGATGCCGGGTACGTCCGGATCTATCACCGTGATCAGTGCCTGCGAGGTGTACGTCTCGAAGGTCGCTGCATACACCAGTGTGCCGTCGGTGCTCGGGAGCACCCTCGTGTAGCTCTTGCGGTACTCGGCCAGGACCTCCTCGACGTCGTTGGTAGCCGTATCGAGGTAGGAGAGCCCGTCATCGAGATTCGCCATGTAGACACGAGATCCATCCGGGCTCACCGCAAGGTCGAAGGGGCAGAGCGTGCCGGTAGTTACCTCAACATCGTCCCGGTGTTCGTCGGCAATGACAGAGGTGACATAGTAGTCATCTGTGGTGCCGGACCCGAACACACTCGATATATAGGCCCTTGACCCGTCCGCACTCATGGCGATCCCCTTGGGATGGTTGCGAACGCCGATGGAACCGATGATGCTGCCTGCTTCGGTATCGATCACCGCCACCTCCCCGTTCCACTCGCTGTTGTAGCGCGTTACGTACAGGAGTGAACCGTCGGGCGTGATGGCTATATCCCGCGGCGGGTCGGTCACATCGATGACCTCGAGCACCTCGCCGGTGAAGGTATCGATCTTCTCAACAGTCTGATCGCCGAAACACGAGACATAGATATACTCGTTGGATGGATGCACCACGACCCCGAAGGGCTTGTTTCCAACATCATCCAGGGTGTAGGTGACTGCCGGGATCTCCAGGTCCACAACCGCGATACTGTAGGAATACCCGCCGGGCACGATGGCATACGTGGGGATATAGGCCGCCTCGCGCGGTACCACACCCACCAGCACGGAGTCGGTCGCCGGGTACAGACCCCAGTCGCCGGTTGCCGTTATGGTGTAGAGGGTCGGTATTACCGGATACGCCGCCAGTGAGTCACTGAGCGCCACGGCGCCGATACCCTGGTCGATCGTGACCGTGTCCGCGTTGAGCGAGGTCCAGGTCAGCGTCGTCGAGTCCCCCTTGATAATCCTGTCCGGATCTGCAGCGATGGTCACCTCGGGAGGCTGGTACACAACCACTTCAATGCTTGCCGAAGACGAGCCGCCGGCCCCTTCCACGGTTATGGTATAGGTCCTGGTGGACGCCGGGGTAACACTCATCGAACCGTTTGCCGCCACAGCGCCTATACCCTGGTCGATGCTCGCGCTGTCGACATTCGCCGATGTCCAGGTCAGCGTTGTCGACTGGCTCAGGCTGATGGGATTCGGGGTGGCGCTGATCGTGACATTCAGGGTATCGTTTACCGTGACCGTGACGCTGTCTGTTGCCGAGCCGCCCGGTCCGTCCACGGTGATGGTATAGGCCGTGGTGATTGCCGGCGTCACGCTGGTGGATCCGTTCACGCTCACCGTGCCGATACCCTGGTCGATGCTCGCTGAGATGGCACTGGTTGATGTCCAGGAAAGTGTCGAGGAGCCGCCAGGATTGATGGCCTGAGGTCCTGCCGTTATGCTCACGGTGGGACCCTGATTGACGTTTACCGTGACACTGTCGAATGCAGCACCTCCGGGCCCGCTCACCGTGATCGTATACGTCGTGGTCACGATGGGGGCGACGCCGATGGTACCGCTGACCGCAACCGCTCCGATGCCGCTGTCAATGCTTGCAGCGGTCGCGTTGGATGATGTCCAGGTCAAGGTGGAGCCCTGACCGACATTGATTACCGTCGGGCTCGCCGAGAGGTTCACCGTGGGGAGCGGGGACACCGTTATGGTGACATTGTCCAGGCCTGTACCGTACGTGTTGACTGCCGTAATGGTGTAGCTGGTGGTGATGGCAGGGCTTACGGTTCTCTGCCCCTCGAGGGCGACAGCACCGATGCCCGGGTTGATGCTCACCGTGTCTGCACCCGATGAGGTCCATGCCAGCACGGCCTGACCCCCGGCGGCAATCCCTGCCGGGCTCGCGGAGATGTCCACGGTCGGCGGCTCTTCCACCATGATGGTGACGGTAGCCGTGGTATCTCCAATGCCGTTCTTCGTCGCTGTCACTGTATACGTGGTTGTTAGGGCAGGTGAAACAGTTGTTGTCCCACTCAATGCCACTGCGCCGATACCCTGGTCAATGGTGACGGAATCCGCATTCGATGAACTCCAGGTCAGCGTTGTGCTGCCTCCCGCTGCAATGTTGTTCGGGCTTGCGGATATGTTCACGTTCGGCAACTGGTTCACGGTTATGGTTTCGCTGTCGGTTGCTGTGCCGCCCTGGCCTGTAACGGTGATGGTGTATGTTGTTGTCACTGCAGGGGATACACTCGTAGAGCCGTTCAAGTCCACACTGCCGATACTCTGATTGATGCTTGCCGAAGCAGCGTCTGTAGATGTCCAGCTCAGCATTGCAGAGGCACCTTCGACAATCTCGGCCGTATCTGCCGAGAGAGTAACAGTGGGGGTCGGATATACTGTAACTACAACACTGTCGGTTGCAGTCCAGGGTGCATTGGTTGCAATAATGGTATAGGTAGTGGTCACTGCAGGAGAAACACTCTGCGAGCCGCTTACTGCAATTGCAACAGGACCGCTTCCATCATCGAGAGTGGCTGATGTCGCGTCAGTGGATGCCCATGTCAGCGTTGCGGAAGCTCCTGCTGCTATTGCCAGCGGATCCGCCGAGATGCTCACGGCGGGAAGCCCGTTCACATTTACCGTGATGCTGCTGGTTGCCGTGCCTCCCGGGCCGTTGACCGTTATGGTGTATGTGGTGGTTTCAGCGGGTGATACGATCATCGAACCATTGACCTCAACATCCCCGATACTGTTATTGATGCTGGCCGTAGCGGCACCCGTTGATGACCAGGTCAGCGTGGTGGAAGATCCGACCATGATGGGGTTCGGATCGGCCAAGATGTTCACGGTCGGCCCATCAGATACCGTTATCGTGGCGCTGTCGCTGACCGTGCCGCCATCACCGGCTGCTGTGACGGTATAGGTGGTGGTCACGGCCGGCGACACGTTTTTCCAGCCTTCCAGTCCGACATCTCCGATACCGTTATCGATACTTACACTTGTTGCACCGGTGGAGTTCCAGAAGAGAACAGACTGTTCACCTGTTATGATCGCAGCAGGAGACGCAATGATGTTCACCGCAATTGAGTCGTGAACACCCACGGTGACGCTGCCTGTTGCCGTACCGCCGGGTCCGTCCACCGTGATGACGTAGGTGGTGGTCACCAGTGGTGCAACACCCAGGGAGCCGCCCGGGTCAACGCTGCCGATGCTGTTGTCAATACTTGCAGATGTTGCATCCACGGATGTCCAGCTCAGGGTAGACATACCTCCGGTGATGATATTCGCGGGCTCTGCCGTGAAGGTCACGGCAGGCACGTCGTATACGGTAACGGTCACGGTATCCGCCACCGAGCCGTAGGTATTGGCTGCCGTGATGGTATACGTCGTGGTGAAGCTCGGTGACACGCCCTGAGAACCGCTTGAGGCAACAGCTCCGATGCCGTGGCTGAGGCTCACACTGTCTGCACCTGACGAGGTCCAGGTCAGCATCGTGGAAGATCCTGCAACAATCAGCCCCGGATCAGCGGATATGCTTACCGATGGCAGGTTATTCACCGTGACGTTAACGCTGTCGGTTGCAGCACCGCTCGCATTGGTCGCAGTGATCGTATAGATCGTCGTCACCGTCGGGGTCACACTCACGGACCCGCTGAGCGCCACTGTTCCTATGCCTGAGTCAATGCTGCAGCTGTCTGCATTGATGGATGTCCAGGACAGGGTCACGGTCCCTCCCTCGGTGATGGTGTCCGGACTGTTCGAGATATCAACTCTCGGCAGCTGGCCGACAGTGACCGTAACACTGCCGGTCACCGATCCATAGGTATTGGCGGCAGTGAGGGTATAGGTGGTGGTCGCTGCGGGAGTTACACTGTATGATCCGCTGCCCACAACACTGCCGATTCCCTGGTCGATGCTCACGGAGTCGGCATTTGTTGTGGCCCAGGTCAATGTTGATGGTTCGCCCTGCGTAACAGCTACAGGACCAGCCGAGAAGGTATCGATCGTGGGAAGATTACCAACCGTGACGGTGACGCTATCCGTGACCGTGCCGTTTGTATTGGTTGCGGTAATGGTGTACGTGGTGGTCACTGCAGGTGATACGCCTCGAGAACCACTCAGGGCGACCACCCCGATATTCTGATCGATGCTGACGGTATCTGCATTGGTAGAGTTCCATGACAGGACAGCGGAAGCCCCTGACGTAATCGTACCGGGAGATGCAGAGATATTAACCGTGGGGAGCTGGGTCACCGTGACGGTCACCCCGGCCGATCGCGTGCCGTATGCATTGACTGCCGTGATCGTGTACGTAGTGGTCACGAGAGGTGATGCATCTACCGATCCACTGACCGCAACAGTGCCGATACCCTTGTCGATGCTTGCCGAAGAGGCATTCGTCGTGGTCCAGCTCAGGGTTGTTGTATCGCCGTTGTTGATGGAACCCGGGGTGGCAGTAAAGGTGTCGATGGTGGGTAGCGGGTTCACGGTAACAGTGATGGTGGCCGGATCACTATCACCATTGGTGTTATGAGCGATGATTGTGTATGCAGTAGTAACTGATGGTTCAACATCCATAGTACCGCCTGCTGCAACACTGCCGATATCCGAACCGATGTCCTGAGTCATTGTGCAGGTCTCGGCATTGATGGAATCCCATATCAATGTCGTTGTCTCGCCCTCGGTAATTGTCCCTTTAGATGCGCTGATACTTACGAATGGAAGCTCGCCCACCACTACGGTCACACTGCCGGATGCCGATCCATAGGTATTCGTCGCCGTGATGGTATAGGTGGTGCTCAATGCCGGGGTCACATCCCGGGTGCCGCTTGCAGCCACCGCCCCGATGCCCTGGTCGATCTCCACGGTATCCGCATCGGTTGTTGTCCAGGTTAGCGTGCTTGGTTGCCCGGATGTTATGGGGTTCGGCGAAGCGGAGATGCTCACGGCGGGCAGCGGCTGGGCTGTGACCGTGATCGCCGTGCTGGCCGAGCGGGAACCATAGGCATTGGTTGCAATGATGACATACGTGGTATCCACGGTGGGCGAAACACCGGTTGAACTCGCCACATTTATGAGCTGGCTGCCCAATCCCTGGTTGATGTATACGCTTAGGGCCTCTGACGAAGACCACGACAGGCTCGATGTCTCGCCATTAAAGATGGCGGCAGGTTCTGCGGACAGGCTCACTGTGGGCAATGCATTGACCGTAACCGTAGCAGTGTCCGAACGTTCTCCGTATGCATTCGTGGCCGTGATGGTGTAGACCGTCGTCACCACAGGCGATACACTGTATGATTCGCTGCCGGTCACATCAATGTCACCAGGATTAAGGTTTAATGTGCCGGCATTGGTGGATGTCCAGCTCAGGGTGGTCGATTCGCCCTCGGTAATAATGGTCGAAGAGGCTGACAGGCTCACGGTAGGCAGGTTGTTCACGGTCACGGTCACAGCGGTAGTCACCGTGCCGAACGCATTCGCAGCAGTGAGGGTATAGGTGGTGGTCAGCACAGGGGATACGCTCATGGTTCCGCCTGCGGCAACCGCGCCAATGCCCTGGTCGATGCTCGTCGAGTCTGCCCCTGTGGTTGCCCAGCTCAGGTTCGCTGATACACCTTCTGTCACGGTGAGTGCATCCGTGGTGAACGAGCTGATTACGGGCAGGTTGTTCACGGTCACGGTCACGCTCTTGGTGGTCGATCCATAGGTGTTCGTCGCAGTGATGGTATATGTGGTGGTCACCGCGGGAGCTACCGCGCCGGCACCGCTCGTGTTCGGCGTCGGGCTTATGCCGATATCCGGGACGATGTTCACGCTGTCAGCACTGGATGAACTCCAGGTCAGCGCAGCCGTCTCCCCTTCGGTGAGAGTTCCGGGTGTTGCCGTGATGCTCGCCACGGGCAGATTGTTCACGGTCACGGTCACGCTGTCGGTGGCAATGCCGTATGCATTGGCAGCGATCACGCTATACGTGGTCGTGACCATGGGAGAGACATCCACTGTTCCGTCTGCAGTGACTGTGCCGATCCCGTGATCGATGTTCACGGTGGTCGCATCGGTGGAACTCCAGGTCAGCGCAGTGGATTCTCCCTCGATGATGGTAGAGGGGGATGCCGAGATGATCACCGTGGGTATGACGCCCACGGTCACCGACGCGCTCGACGAACGCAGGCCGCTGGTGTTGGTGGCGGTCAGGGTATAGGTCGTCGTAACACTCGGCGTCACTGCCCTGGAGCCGTTGAGTGCAACCACTCCGATGCCCTGGTCGATGCTTGCGGAATCCGCATTTGTTGCATTCCAGGCAAGGGTCGCGCTCGATCCTTCGGTAATGGTGTCCGGGGTTGCCGTGATGCTCACTACGGGCAGGTTGTTCACGGTGACCGTGACGCCCTGGCTGTCGGATCCGTAGGCATTGAGCGCCGTTACTCGGTAGGTCGTGGTCACAAGAGGGCTGACAGTGGTTGAACCGCTTGCTGCGACAGCGCCGATACCATGGTCGATGCTTAAGCTCGAGGCGTCTGTGGAACTCCAGGAAAGCGTCGCGCTCTCACCTTCGATAATTGAGGTGAGGTCAGACGAGATGATCACGGTGGGAAGATTGTGCACGGTCACGGTGACGCTTGCCGTGCTCGACCCGAACGTGTTGGTTGCCGTCATGGTGTATACGGTGGTCACGAGAGGAGACACGGTCTTGGAACTATTCAGGCCAACCGAACCCACACCCTGGTCGATATCCGCGAACCCGGCCCCGGTAGTGGTCCAGGAAAGCGTAGCAGACTGGCCTTCGATGACAGCAGCCGGGGTCGCACTAAAGGAAGCAATGACCGGAAGGTTGTTTACAGTCACGGTCACACTGCCGGTTGCCGTGCCGTATGGGTTTGATGCCGTGACATTGTATGTCGTTGTTACCAAAGGCGAGATACTGTGCATGCCGCTGGTGGCAACAACCCCGATACCCTGATCGATGATGACCGTATCCGCATCCGTGGAACTCCAGGTCAGGGCTGCTGGTTCTCCCTCGACAACAGGGTTGGGTGATGCCGAGATACTCACCGTGGGCAAATCTCCAACAGAAACAACAACCGTATCTGTGTCACTCCCATAGGTATTTGTCGCGGTAATCGTATAAGTCGTTGTTGCACCCGGCGTTACGATCGTGGTCCCGCTCGGGCCGACAGTCCCCACACCCTGGTCGATACTCACGGAGTCTGCCCCGGAAACCCGCCATGCCAGCGTGGAGGAACTGCCGGCAGCAATTGCAGCGGGATCGGCAGAGAAGAGCTCGATCCTGGGCACTTCAGCAACCATGATTGTTATAGTCTCCTGTCTTGAGCCATAGGCATTCGTTGCCGTGAGCGTATAGGTGGTGGTGAGGGTCAGGGCAGTCACATCCGCTGTTCCGCTCGTGGCACCGCCTGTATCGACTCCCTGGTCCATGCTCACACTCGTTGCGCCACTGGTTGTCCAGGAAATCGTCGAGCTCC
Source organism: Deltaproteobacteria bacterium (assembly GCA_018434685.1). Taxonomy (GTDB): domain Bacteria; phylum Desulfobacterota; class Desulfomonilia; order UBA1062; family UBA1062; genus DSAD01. The sequence continues at coordinate 137,590 of JAHDOV010000010.1, read as the reverse complement.
CGCCCGATGCGATGTTCGTGGGGCTCGCACTCAGGCTGCCGATAACCGGCAGGTTGTTCACAGTCACGGTCACACTGTCGGAACCGGTGCCTGCCGGACCGTCTGCCGTAACGGTATAGGTGGTTGTAACGTCAGGTGAAACTATGGTGGAGCCATTCACATTCACGGCTCCGATTCCCTGGTCGATGCTCGCGGTCGTGGCATTGGCAGACGTCCATGACAGGGTTGTAGTATCTCCCTCAATAATTGAGCTCTCAGATGCAGCGATGCTTACGGTCGGTGCAGCATACACTGTCACGGTAACGCTGTCGGTTGCATCGCCGCACGCATTCGATGCCGTGAGGGTATAGGTGGTGGTGACCGTCGGCGATACGCTGGTGGTTCCGCTGGCTGTAACACTCCCGATCCCCTGGTCGATGCTCACGGTCGTGGCATCACTCGATCTCCAGGAAAGCGTAGTCGATTCCCCAACGTTAATGGGATTCGGGGATGCCGCGAGGTTCGCTGCGGGCAGCGAGTCTACGGCGATGGCGATGCTCTGGCTGGCTGTCCCGTAGGCATTGGCTGCAACGATGGTGTACGTCGTATCGGTCAGAGGAGAGACAGGGCGCGATCCGCTTGCTGCAACTGCGCCGATCCCCTGGTCTATGGTGACGGTATTCGCACCTGTGGAGTTCCACGCCAGGGTGACGGGATCACCTTCGCACATGGTTGTGGTATCTGCATTGATGCTGACCGTGGGCAGACTGTTCACGGTCAGTGTCACGCTGTCTGTTCTCGATCCATAGGTATTGACCGCCGTGATGGTATACGTGGTGGTCACCGAAGGTGTTACGGACTGTGAACCCGGGGTGTTTGCAGTCACCGAGGCGATCCCCTGGTCAATGCTTACACTGTCCGATCCCGATGACGTCCAGAACAGGGTCGATGACTCGCCCTGGGTAATGGAATCCGGCGACACAGCGATGTTCACCTGCGGCAGGTTGTTTACGATAATCGTGATACTGGCCGTATCCGATCCATAGGTATTGGTGAGCGTAAGGGTATAGGTAGTTGTAATGAGAGGTGATACCGTGGCTGAACCACCCACGGCAACAGACCCGATACCGTGGTCGATGCTTGCAAAATCCCCGCCGGTTGAGCTCCAGCTCAATATCGTGGAGCCACCCTCGACAATAGTGCTCTGGTTGCAGCTCAATGAGTCGATGGTGGGAGGATTGTCCACCAGCACAGTCACGCTGTCGGTGCGCGATCCGTACGTGTTGGTCGCTGTAATGGTGTATGTCGTTGTAAGAGCGGGTGATACTGATGTGGAGCCGTTGACACTCACCGCACCGATGGCCTGGTCGATGCTTGCAGAGTCTGCATTCACAGAGTTCCAGGAAAGGGTTGAACTCTCACCCTCTGAGATTGATGCTGGCATGGCAGATATACTGACTGTGGGCAGTTCGTTCACAATGATGGTGACATTGGAACTGCGTGAACCATAGATATTTGTGGCGGTCAGGGTGTAGGTCGTGGTCACCGAAGGTGTCACTGCCTGTGTCCCGCTCGCACCCACTGTGCCGATGCCCTGGTTGAGGCTGATGGCATCCGCGTTCGTCACCGACCAACTCAGCGTGGCGGATGTTTCTTCAGTGATTATGCCTGAATCTGCGGTGAATGAATCGATAGAAGGCAGGTTGTTCACGGTGACAGTCACGCTATCGGTACTCGTCCCGCTCGCATTGGTGGCCGTGATGGTATAGATGGTGGTTATCACCGGAGACACACCCTCAGATCCGCTCTCATTTACAGGCACGGGACCAATGCCCTGATCAATGCTGACTGAATCCGCATATGCATTGGCAGAGGTCCACGAAAGCGTGGAAGACGCCCCTTCAGTTATGGTGGCCGGCAATGCCGAGATACTCACCATGGGATAATCGCCTACTTCAACGGTTACAGTTGCTGTCCGAGAGCCATATGCATTCGTTGCCGTGAGCTCATAAGTGACTGTGTCTAAGGGAGATACGCTCTGAGATCCGCTTGTGGATACACCTCCGATGCCCTGGTCAATACTCACAGAACTTGCCCCGGCTGTAGTCCAGGACAGTGTTGTCGATGTACCCTCGATAATAGGATTGGGAGTTGCTTCAAATGAACTGATCACCGGCAGGCTGTTCACGGTCACAGTCACGCTGTCGGTGCGGGAACCGTATGCATTGGCGGCAGTGATAGTATACGTGGTGGTTAAATCAGGCGATACGATGCATGAGGAAGTACCTGTCACATCGCCGATGCCCTGGTCGATGCTTATAGTGTCGGTATACATGGTCGTCCATTGAAGCGTTGCTGACTCGCCCTCGGTAATTGCCCCGGGGCTCGTCGTAATATCGACCACCGGCAGGTTGTTTACGCTGAGCACCACACTCTCTGTTGCCGTCCCTCCCGGGCCCTCCACCATGATGGTGTACGTGGTCGTGGTTACCGGCGCTACCCCGGTGGTGCTGTAGACATTCGGAGTGACTGTACCGATGCCCTGGTCGATGCTCGCAGCAGTACCATCTGCCGAGTTCCACGACAACAGGGCCGTCTGACCCTCCACAAGGGGATTGGGCGTTGCTGAAATGCCTGCAGTCGGCGGGGTGGGCACCACCTTTATGGCGCAGATGGCAGCATCGTTTACTCCGCTGAAGGTGAGATTGAGCACGCCGTCAGTGACATTCACCGAGGTGACGGTGACATCGCAGGCCCCGAACTTGCTCATCCGGGAGAGGATATCGATGTCTGTAATAACAGGCAAGCCTTCAGCAGACACGCTGAAAACCTGGTCGCCGATATTGTCATAGTACATCTCGGCGAACCGGAAGGTGATGTCGTAGTTCCAGTTCGCAAGCGGGATGGCATAGGAGAAATCGCTGCCATAGCCGTACCGCTGGCTCTGGTAGAGTTCATCATCCGAGGTACCGGAGATGGCAGTGTTCGTTGAGTAGATATTGCCCCCGGTGTAGTAGGTATCTGCAACATAATTCGTTCCGTCCAGGGCAGTATAGGCCTCTCCTCCGCAATTGACGGCAACGGACATCTGTGAGGAGATGCTCACGGTCACGCTGTCGGACGCAGACCCGCCGTATCCTTCCACCGTGATGGTATAGGTCGTTGTCACCACGGGGGAGACAACTGTTGTGCCATTGGGATCGACATGACCGATGGCGTTGATGGTGGCGGTCTGTGCATCGCTTGAAGTCCAGGTCAGTGCGGCGGAATCGCCTGCATTAATGGTGACGACATCAGCAGAGATGCTCACCGTGGGGATGGCATGAACGGTTACGGTCGTCGAAGCGTCGGCCGTGCCTCCTGACCCGCTGACTGTTATCGTATAGTTCGTTGTTACCAATGGTGAAACCGTTATTGAGCCATTGACGGCAACCGCACCTATGCCCTGGTCGATACTCGCGCTCGTGGCATTTGTGGACGTCCAGGTCAGGGTGGCCGAATCTCCCACCCCGAGGTATGCGGGATCGGCACTGAAGATCACCGTTGGAGGCTGATTGACCGTGACCGTGACACTGTGCGATGCATCCCCACCCGGCCCACTGACACTGAGGGTATAAGTGGTTGTCTGGGCAGGAGAAACACTCCTGGTCCCGCTTACCTCGACCGTACCGATGCCCGGCTCTATGGTTGCCGTAGCGGCATTGGTGGAACTCCAGGTCAGGGTTGTTGACTGGCCGGCATTTATGGGGTTCGGGCTCGCCGTGATGCTTGCCGTGGCCGGATCGCTGACCGTCACCGTCACACTGCCCGTGCGCGATCCGTAATCGTTTATTGCAGTTATGGTATAACTCGTTGTTATTGAAGGGGTTACAGCCCGTGAGCCTTCTTGGGCGACAGTTCCGATACCCTGATCGATGCTCAGAGTATCTGCTCCGTCAGAGGCCCAGGTCAGGGTGCTTGAAGAACCGTTGACGATTGCAGCGGGGCTCGCCTGGATATTCACCGTGGGGGGCTGATCCACCATGATCGTAACGCTGTCTTCCCGTGAACCGTACGTATTGGTACCCGTGATGGTATAGGTAGTCGTAACTACGGGGGTAACAACCTGGGAACCGCTCAGTGCGGCCGAGTTGATGGGCTCGACACTGACCGTAACGGCATTTGCCGAACTCCAGGTGATCGTTGCCGATTCACTGATGGCAATACTGGGTCTGTCGGTCGAGATACTCACGGTCGGCAGGGGGTTCACGGTGACATCAACGCTGTCCTGGGCGGTTCCTCCAGGGCCGGTAACCGTGATGATATACGTGATCACACCGGTCCCTGAGGGAGAGGCGCCGATCGTCCCGCTTGTATCCACAGGGCCTACTCCATTGTCGATACTCGCAGTAGCTGCGTTCGTCGAGGACCAGGTCAGGGTTGTGGTGCCGCCTTCGGGAAGATATACGGGATTCGCCGTTATGGTTACCGTGGGGGGAAGGCTGTTCACGATCACGGTCGTGGTGTCCTGGGCTGTTCCGCCCGGACCGTCAGCAGTTATGGTATACGTAGTGGTCACCGCAGGGGACACGCTCAGGGACCCGCTTGCGATTACCGTGCCGATTCCATTGTCTATGCTCACGGTATCGGCATTGCTTGAACTCCAGGAGATGGTCGATGACCCTCCCGCATCGATCCGGAAAGGGTCTGCTGAAATATTTACCATAGAGGCTGCCAGGTTCACCTCTATGGCGCAAATAGTGGCATCTTGTGTGCCGCTGAAGGTAATGTTCAGTTCACCGTCACTGACAGCAACAGAGGGGATGGTTACATCATAGGCCTCGTACTTACCGGCATGTTCAAGGATATCCAGATCAGTGACCACCTCGGTACGCTCCAGGGAAACACTGAATATCTGGTCACCGATGTTGTCGTAGTACAGCTCGGCAAATTTCAGGGTGACATCGTATGTCCCGTTTGATATCGGTATGTTATAGGAGAAATCATTTCCATACCCATATCTCATTCCCTGGTAGAGGGCATCATCCTCGGTGCCGGAGATGGCATGTGCAGATGAATACGTACTCCCGCCGTTGAAATATATATCGGCACCGTAGGTAGTTCCGTCTGCAGCTGTGTATGAAGAACCTCCCGCATTGACCGCGACGACTGCTGCCCTTGTACCGGTGGGCCACAGAACGAGAGTAAGGAGAAGAACTATTGTGGATATTACGATATCTCGCCTGGATAAATACATGAACCCCCCTGTCTCATCACTATGTGAGGTGATCTCACCAACTCATTGAGTTCTATATGGAGAGATAAAATGCCCCTGATCTCAAAAACAGTTTGTTAAAATCCCGAATCATCCTGTCCCCAAATTAACTGCAGATGTGTCCGTATTCATGCCTGCACAATGTATACCACGGGTTGTCTCACCTGATCTTCTATATATATCAGCCAGTTAACAATCATTACCCTCCTGCGTGTCCGTATCGCACAGAGATAGTGTGAAAACATTTTCATATTCGCAGGAAAAAAAGGTGCTACAACTCATCAGAAAATCCCCCCATGTTACTCACGGTATCTGAACCTGCAGAACCACCCTGATAGCTGCCCGTGATGCCCGGGGATATTTTCCAGACGTGCAGTCGTCACATCAGCACGGAGCGATGCATGTATTTTTATTGAAATGACCGGTCCATCTGCGCTAGATATGTGAACAGTGTTGTCTATACGATATTCTCACGGGGGTGAGACACCGTCATGAAGTCCCTGAAGATAGCGAGCATTCTTTTATTTCTTGCGGCTCTTGGTGTGATCGGCCTGGCAGGATGCGCCACTGCCCCGGTCACCGGAAGGTCCCAATTGATCCTCGTTGGAGAACAGCAAGAGATAGCCCTCGGCTTGCAGGCCTATCAGGACGTGCTTTCCCAGGAGAAGATATCAAAGGATGCCACGATCAATGCCATGGTGAAAAGGGTTGGCACCAGGATATCAGCCGTTGCCGATAAACCCGGCTACAACTGGGAGTTCACGGTGATCGACAATGACAAAACCGCAAATGCCTTTGCGCTGCCCGGGGGCAAGGTGGCCGTCTACACGGGCATTCTGCCCTATACCAAGGATGAGGCAGGTCTCGCCTTCGTACTGGCCCATGAAGTGGGGCATGCCCTTGCCCGCCATGGAGCCGAGCGGATGAGCGAGCAGCTTCTCATCCAGCTTGGTCAGCAGGGGCTCAATATCGCCATCGCCGACAAGAGCCCCGAGGCCATCGAGGCCATCAATCTCGGCTATGGCGCAGTAAGCACGGTCGGCATCGTGCTCCCCTTCAGCAGGACACAGGAGTATGAGGCCGACAACATTGGTATCATACTCATGGCAAAGGCGGGATATGACCCGAGAAAGGCCCCTGAATTCTTTGAACGGATGATGCAGGGATCCTCCCACGGCTCACCTCCCGAGTTCCTTTCGACACACCCGGCAGATGAAAACAGGATACGCGAGCTCAAGGCCCTCATCCCCGAGGCACTGCAGTACTATCAGAAGAACTGATCCCCCTGCACTGCCGCCACGGTGGCCACTGCATGGCAAAGCTGATCCCGGCTGAGCTGCAACACCCCTTGGTATTTTCGTGATACAAACCACTAGGCTCCTCCTCAATGAAATCTCTCCTTTGACACATACTGTCCTTTGTTCTATACTCGGCTTAGAGTTTAACTTTATGCTTAAAAGGAGTTCGCAATGTCATTGAAAATCGGTGAGATAGCTAAAAAAAGCGGTGTCCCACCGTCCACCATACGTTACTATGTCCGACAGGGATTGCTCCCGGAACCCGACAAGGTAAACAAGAGCATGGCATACTACGACGAGGGCTGCGTAGAGAAAATCCAGGCCATCCGCCATCTTCAGGAGACGAAATACTTCCCGCTGTCCGTGATCAGGAATATCCTCAGGAGAATGGATGACGGCATGAGCCTTGAAGAGGCCGAGGCCATCGAAGACGCAATCTTCGGCACACAGCCTGATGCAGCGGACATCATGGTAGACAAGAAAGACTTCCTCAAACACACCGGGCTGAGCAGCGATGAATTCCAGGAAGCGGTAAAGATCGGACTGCTCATGCCCTATCTGCAGGAAAAAGGACGGACCTGCTTTAACGCAGAAGACATCCGTTTTGGCAGGGATGTGTTAAAACGCATCATCGATTTCGGTCAGGACATGAACGATCTGAAATTTTACGTGGACCTGGGCTCAGAGATTGTGGACAACGAAATCAGACTCAGGAGACAGGCCGTACAGGGAAAAGCGACGCAGGAAAATATCAGGATTACCACAGAAATATCCAAGATGGCCGATTTTCTCAGAACCTATATCATGAAGCGGCTGTTCCAGAGGAGGATCCAGGCAACCATACAGAAAAGCCTGAAGAACTGATACCCGCTCGAGAGCATCCGCCAGGACCCCACCCTGATACTGCAAGGTCACAAGAAAAGGGTACTTTATTCTCTATCCTTGGGTAAAAAATTACCACTATTCCATTGGTGCGTTCTTCCGTATCAAATCAACTGGTTGATATTTCGGATTTAATTTTCCAGCATGATTTTTGCTTACCCAATACCCGTAGAATTATGTACACAGACATGCAAAGCGCTCATCCCGAATGAGAGACGGAAACACGTATCACCTTGTCGAGTGAGTAATGACTGGAGGGACTATCTTATGACGTTTGGTTCGACAAAGAATATAAAGCATCTGCTCTTGTTCTTTCTCATCGTATTCTTTGCTTTCGGTTGTTCAGGTGGCGGCTCAGGGGGCTCCGGCGGTTCTGACGGCACAACTGATTCCGGCGATACAACCAACCCCCTTGGTCTCAGCATAATCTCTCCTGCAGCCAATCAGACCATTACCAAGGGAGACTCAGTCACGTTCAGAGGTTCTGCCTCCAAGGGAACCCCTGATTACAGCTTCGCCTGGAATTTTGACGAGGCAGCCAGGAATTATCAGGAAACAGGCCCTGCCCCGCTCGAACACGTGATAACCTTCAACAAGACCGGCTCCTATGATGTTTCGCTCACGGCAACAGACGAGACCGGCACGACAGGCAGCGCCTCGGTCACCATCACGGTCAGGGATTGGGTCGATACCGAGCCGATAGTGACTATCGTTTCGCCATCCGGTGATCCCGTAACGATCCCACGGGGTTCCTCGATCGATTTCAATATCCAGGTACAGGGAGGCAATGGGCCATTCACCTTCTCGCTGGATTTCCCCGATGAGGTTGCACGTGATTACTATGCGGAGAATGCCACAACACCCCCCAGTCCGAGCATTACATTCAATACGCCGGGCACCTTTGATGTTACCTTCAGGGCGATCGATGCAGACAGTGACGAACACACTGATTCGGTTACGATCATTGTACAGTGAGACTTAACCTTGCTGCCGGCCCTGTTGTCCCGTTCTCATGTATTGGGTGGTATTTGGTCTGCATCAGGGTGAAGAGGTTGATACCAGGAGCACTCAAAACGTTAAAGGGGGCTTCTTATTTTCACCATTGATAAGCTCCCCCTGATTTCACCCATGAACCTGCGGCTCTTGTCATGTGCATTTATGAACATTATTTGATCACTATGGGGGAATGGAGAATGAAGTTTTCATCTTCACAAGATTTCCGGCTAACGGCACTTTCTCTCATCTGTTCAGCACTCATCCTCACCTTTACAGCCGCCTGCGACACGGGTGGAGGCGGCGGCGTCTTCGTAACCCCGGAGGATGCCGACCAGGGAAGATTCCTCGACGGCCCCGTAGAGGGGCTTCAATATGATTCTCTTACCTGGACAGGTCTGACCGGTGCCGAAGGCACATTCAACTACAAGGCCGGTGAAACCATCACCTTCTCCATCGGGGATGTGGTCCTGGGGTCGAGCACGGCAAGGGACATCATCACGCCGATCGATCTGGTGCCCGGGGCAGTCAACGCCACCCATCCAGTGGTCATAAACATCTCACAGTTCCTGCAGTCCCTTGATCTGGATGGTGATCCGGGTAACGGGATAACCATCACCACAGTCATGAGGGAGGCCCTCCAGGGATTCCACGTTGACTTCACCGACCCGGATTTCGACCATAACCCGGATGTGCAGGCCATGTTCGCCACGCTCAACGATCTGGAGATCTATCCTGAAGACCGCCTGCTCATCTCTGCCGAAGACGCACAGCTCCACCTGGAAGAAACCCTCACCGTGATTGCAGAAGAAGCCCTCGAAGCCGAGGAGGCCTTGAAGAATATGAAGCTTGTCGCCTGGATACAGTCACCGTCCGGGCATGGCATCCTCATACAGGGTCAGTCCTTCAACCTCCAGGGCTCTGTGATCGGAGGTACCCCGCCCTATTCGTCTGTCTGGGATTTCGGGGATGGGGGAAACCTCTTCCAGGGAGAAGATCCCGGAGATATGTCCTTCAATACCCCGGGCACCTACACGGTGCTCTTCTCAACAGCCGACGCCAGCGGTGAAACAGCAAGGGATTTCAGGCTCATTACCGTGATCGAGCCATCGAGCTACGGCCCAATTCCTTCACGGGACGAGCCGGTCGTTGTCTTCATCCGGACCCCCGGGGGGCTGTCTGTGCCTGCAGGGGGCAGCCTCCATCTTCCCGCAGAGATTCTCAAGGGCAACCCGCCGTTCAGATACTCCTGGGGGTATGACGCAAGCATCCGGTATGCCTGGCAGGGAACCCCCCTTGATGCGAACTTTATCTTTACGGCCCCGGGAAGTCATGTGATATCGGTCTCGTTCAGGGATTCAAGCGGGGACCAATGGTATGATTCAGTCACGGTCGAGGTTGGCGGCACGCTTCCCTGAGAAGCAAGACCGGGATCACCTGTTCCCCCTGCCAGTCATGGCCTGAAAGACTGGTCCGGCAGATGAATACCGGTCGCGGAGCGCCCCGATGATATGCCGACCCCTTCATTCAAGATATCATGATACTGAATCCGGAATACCTTACTATCGTAAAACTCTTCTTGACAAGAATTTGCCGTTTCCATATAAGAAAACCTTGTAGTTTAACTTTAACCTTAATACTGGGCACCAGATAGCACCATAAAATGAAGGGTTAGTTTACTATCCAAAAAGGAGCCATGTATGAAAACGCGCTTAACCGAACTCTTAGGCATCAAGCACCCCATCGTGCTTTCAGGAATGAGCTGGATCAGTGTCCCGAAAATGGTTGCAGCAGTCTCCAATGCCGGCGGTCTGGGCATCCTTGCTACCGGGCCTTTCGATGCAGAGCAGACGCGTCAGGCAATCAGAGAGATTAAATCACTCACGGACAAGCCGTTCGGAGCGAACGCCACGCTGCTTTTTCCCGGTGCTGCCGATAATGCACGGGTCGCATTGGAAGAGAAGGTACCGGTCATCAACTTCTCTCTGGGCAAAGGAGACTGGATAGTAAAGGCCGCCCATGAATACGGGGGCAAGGTGATCGCCACCGTTGTCAATCACAAGCATGCAAAGAGGGCACAGGACTACGGGTGCGACGGCCTGCTCGTGACCGGTTATGAGGCAGCCGCACATGGCGAAGAGGCCACGACGTTCTGTCTCATTCCCTCGATCGCCTCGGCAGTTGACATCCCGATCATTGCCGCGGGGGGAATTGGTGACGGCAGAGGCCTTGCAGCTGCCATTGCCCTTGGGGCAGAAGGTGCAGCCATGGGAACCCGGCTCATGACCACCCAGGAAAGTCCGCTTCACGATAATTACAAGAAACTGTCCATTGAAAAAGGGACGTACGATACCCTCTATTCGAATCGGTTCGATGGTCTCGGCTGCAGGGTCCTGGACACAAAAGCCGCGAGAAATGCCGTAAGACAGGGACTGAACATCAGAAAGCTGCTGGAGGCCTTGCCGAATTCCGTGGATATCGCCAAACAGATGCACCTTCCCTACTTCAAGCTCTTTATCGGCGTTATGCTCTCAGGGTGGAAGAATGCCAGGCAGCTGGCATATATGGCAAATGCATTCAAGGCCATCCGGGTAGCAACTGAAGACGGTGATGTAAAAGAGGGCGTTCTCCCTGTCGGTCAGGTAATGGGCCTTATCAAGGACAACCCCACCGTTAAGGAGGTCATTGAGAGGACCGTCAAGGAGGCGGAAGAAGTTGCCAGGAATCTGGCAATAAAGGCGAAGATTGAAATAGCTGCCAAGCCTGCGGCTGCAAAGGCAAAAACAACCAGGAAGGCGGCACCGAAGGCCAAAGAAAAGAAATAGCCTTACACTGATAAAATAAAAAGCGGTTATGCCCCAAGCATCAGTGCATAACCGCTTTTTTTACGGGCAGACCGCTACTGAAACAGACCTTTGGCCTTGTTCAAATGGGCAATGGCTTCATCATGCATCCGCTCGAGCAGCTCAGCGCAACTGATGATATCGTGGATATGCCCGATGGACTGTCCCACCATCAGGGGCGCCTCATCTACCGAGCCTTGTTCCCACGCCTTTTTGATCCGCTCTCCCGAGATGAGCGGTATGAGCTCTTCGAGCCCGCCACCCCTCTCTTCTATCGAAACCACCTCGGCTATCACCCTGTTCTTCAGGCCCCTTCCCTGCAGCCCAATGGATTTCCCGAACATGGTTGTCTCAAACTCCTGCCGCTTGATGAGCTCCTGCTTGATATTCGGGTGCACGATACATTCCTTCGTGGCGATAAATCTGCTCGCCATCATCACCCCCTGGGCCCCCAGGGTCAGGGCAGCGGCCAGGGATCTCCCGTCACAGACCCCCCCGACGGTGACCACGGGGATATCCACCGAGTCAACGATCCTCGGGGTCAACACCATGGTTGTCACATCGTCATTCAAGGGGTGCCCGCCCTCCTCGAAACCTGCAGCATAGACCCCGTCGTAGCCGGCCTTCTGGGCATGTACTGCATGCCGGACCGAGCCGACCTTGTGAAAGAGCCTGACGCCCGCATCCTTGAGCCTCTTGACACCGTCGGTTCCCACGACTTTGTCCAGCGGCGACCCGGATACTTCAATGGCTGCCACCCGCTCCTCGGCGCAGACCTTCACGTACATCGAATGGTGTTCTGCGGTTATCCTGATGGAGGGAAGGAGGGTAAGACCGATCACAAAGGGCTTGTCGGTGAGCTCTTTCGTCTTGCGCACAGCGCCCCTGAATTCCTCTTCCGACTCATAATTCCCCGCAGTGAGGTTTCCCATGCCCCCTGCATTGGAGATGGCGGCGCAGAGCTCGGGCTTACTCAGCCACATCATGGCACCGCAGATAATCGGGTACTTGATATCAAACATGTCGGTAATGGCGGTCTTGATCATGCTACCCTCCCTCGAAGAATCTGTATTGAGCATATTGTTTAAAGTTAAACTTCATGCTTCACTATAGAGGTACGCAGTTATGGCTTCTCTGTCAAGAGGTTTTTCCCGGTGTCCGGAGAGTGCGTCCGGTACAGGCTTGTAAACGAACAATCATTTCTCCGGGTCAGGACCCGGGGCCGAACCAGCTAGCGCTTGTCCTTTTTCCGGGCCTGTGCTAGGAGTGAGCAGGCAAAAATACCCGAGGAGGTACAACTTGAATTACCGGTTTTCCCCATCTGACTATATCATATATCTGTTCAGTTACGTATTTTTCTATCTCTTCATAGCAGACACCCTCAACACACTGCCGTTTACCCTGCCCGTGGATATCCCGTCGTTGTCGTATCTTGTCGCTGCGGTCGCCCTCAATGCTTGGGTCATCCCCATACCGGGCATCCATCCGCGAACCCCAGTCCCCCTCGAGGGATATGTCCCCGAGCAGATCGTAGGGGAAGAGCCGAAAGAAAAGGCAGCCCCCACACCGGTGAAAAAGCCTGCCCCGAGCGCACAGGAAAAGCTCGAGAGAGGCCTTTCCAAGACGCACAAGGGGTTCATCGACCGGATCTCTGCGGTATTCAGACGATCGGACACCGTTGACGAACACCTTCTGACTGAGCTCGAGGAAACCCTCGTGGGAACGGATATCGGCGTAAGAACCGCCTATGCGATATTCGAACATGTCCAGAAAAACGCCGGATCGATCCATGATGCCTCAGCAGCGATGAATGCCATCAAGGAGGAGATCACAACGATCCTTCAAGGGCGCGAGGCCCCGCTCAACCTGCCGGCAGAGACAAAGCCCTATGTCATCATGGTGACCGGCGTGAACGGCTCCGGCAAGACAACCACCATTGCCAAGATAGCCTACCGGCTCAAGAACGAGGGCAAATCGGTAATCATCGCTTCCGGGGACACCTTCCGGGCAGCTGCAATCGAACAGCTCGAACACTGGGCGGACAAGGTGGGTGCCGACTTCATCAAATCTCACGAAGGTGCAGACCCGTCCTCGGTTGCCTTTGACGGGTTGCAGGCAGCCATATCACGTGGGCATGACGTGCTCATCATCGACACTGCCGGCCGGCTGCATACAAAAGAGAATCTCATGGAAGAGCTGAAAAAGACGAAACGGGTGCTCGACAAGAAGCTGCCGGGATCACCCAACGAGATCCTGCTCGTCCTGGACGCCACCATAGGACAGAATGCCATCGAACAGACCAGGCAGTTCAACAATGCGCTGGGCATAACCGGTATCACCATGACAAAACTCGACGGCTCCTCCAAGGGCGGGGTTATTGTCGGCATCGCCAATGAGTTTGATATTCCCATTCGATTTATCGGGGTTGGGGAAGACATGGATGATCTCCAGCCCTTCAGGGCCCAGGACTTCGTACAAGCCCTTTTCCTTGACAAGGAATAATATTTTTCTGATAGTGGACAGATGTTGAAAATCGAAGGCGAAAAACTCATACAGATCTTCGAGAACATGAAGTCGAAGACCATTATGGTCATAGGCGACATCATGCTCGATCACTATATCTGGGGCAAGGTCGACCGCATCTCCCCGGAGGCACCGGTGCCCGTTGTGGAGGTCAAGGAGGAGAAGTTCAAACTCGGGGGCGCAGGGAATGTAGCCAACAACCTCCTGAGCCTTGGAGCCAGGGTTCTCGTCGGGGGAGTCAAGGGCACCGATCCCCAGGGCGATATCCTCCTGGACATCCTGAGAGAATCGAATATCCCCACGGCACAGATCTTCACCTCCCCCCACAAGGGCACGATCGTGAAGACACGGATCATTGCCCACACCCAGCAGATTGCCCGGATTGACAAAGAAGACAGAACCCTCATCTCCGATGACCTGAGGGGACAGCTGGTCTCGGCGGTAAAAGCCTCCATCGATGTCATCGATGCCATCATCATATCGGACTATGCAAAGGGCGTTGTGAGCAGGGAACTCATCGAGGAGATCGTCTCCATCACAAAAGACAACGGCGTACTGGTCTGTGTCGATCCCAAGGAAAGAAATTTTTCTTTCTACAACCGGGTGAACGTCATCACGCCGAACACGAAAGAACTCAGTTTCGGCGCAGGCATCAAGATCGAAGACGAGCAGGACATCATCGAGGCGGCCCACAGGGTGAAGTCCATGCTGAACTGCGACATGGTACTGGTAACCAGGGGAGAACACGGAATGAGCCTCTTCGACAACAACGGGGAGACCATCGACATTCCCACGACGGCCAGGGCCGTGTTCGACGTGACAGGCGCCGGTGACACCGTGATCTCCTGCTTTACCCTCGCCCTGGTCTCGGGTGCAACGCCCCAGGAAGCAGCCGTCATTTCAAACATCGCTGCAGGTCTTGTGGTCGCCGAGGTCGGGGCGGCCAGTGTCCCATGGAAGAAACTCTACAGCGTCTGCATGGAGGACATCAGTGGGCACAGCACACATCCCGCGTGACGTCCTGCTGTTCTGCAGCGTCCTCTTCGGCAACAGCGCCCCCGTGGAGCAGGTGATATCTGCCCTCAGGAAGGAGTACGGGGAGTTTGTGTACCGATCGGAGGCCATGCCGTTCACCTTCACCTCCTACTATGAGGAAGAGCTCGGTTCGCCCCTGTACAGGATACTCCTTGCCTTTGAGACCCTGGTCCCGAGAGATTCTCTGCCCGGGATCAAGATCAGAACCAACGAGATGGAATTCGATTTCATGACAGGGGACAAACGAACCGTGAACCTCGACCCGGGCTTTCTTTCCCAGGAGAACATCTGTCTTGCCACCACCAAGCCATACAGCCACCGAATCTATCTCAGCAGGGGGATCTGGGCTGAGATCACCCTCATATACAAAAAAAACTCGTATCAGACCCTGGAATGGACCTATCCCGATTACGCATCTGATGAGCTTATCCGGATCTTCCATGAACTCAGGGAACTCTACAAAGGGAGACTGAGATGCCAAGAAGCATGACCGGTTTCGGACAAGCCGACGAGAATGGATACAATGTCGAGATCAAGGGGGTCAATCACCGTTTCCGCGACATCCGGGTACGGCTCCCCAGGGAATTATCCGCGCTGGAGATCCCCATCAGGGATATGATCAACGACGTCATAGCCCGGGGCAAGGTCGATGTGACCATCACCCGCAACCCCACATTCAACGCGCAGGGAAAGATGGCCATCAACTGGGACCTCGCTCGTCAGTACTATGAGGATTTAAAACGCCTGGCAGAGCAATTCGGCGGGGAAGTCAGTTTCCGGGACGTCATGCAGATCCCCGGGGTCATGGCTGAGGACAGCCAGGATATCGAGGAACAGTGGCCCCTGCTCCAGGTTCCCATAGCCAAGGCCCTCGACGCCTTCTGCACGTCAAAACTCGGTGAAGGCATGCGCCTGAAATCCGATATGACCTCCCGCCTGGATGCCCTCCTGCACATGCAGGAGGAGATGGGCGTCTTTACCAAGGATGTCTTCAACATATACCGGGACCGGCTCAAGGCCCATATGGAAACGCTCCTTGCCGATCGGGCATCCATGCTCGACGAGACCCGGATGGAACAGGAAGTGGCCATCATGGCTGACAAATCGGATATTACCGAGGAACTCGTCAGGCTGCAGAGCCACATCACCTCCTTCAGGGAGACCATCGACTTCCCCGAGCCATCCATTGGCCGGCGTCTTGATTTCCTGCTCCAGGAGATCAACCGGGAGCTCAACACCATCGGATCAAAGAATCAGGTCATGCAATTGGGTCGTATCGTCATCGAGGCGAAGACCGAAGTGGAGAAAATTCGCGAACAGGTTCAAAATATCGAGTAGTTCATGTATAACACATTCCCGAAAGGAGATTTTTTGTATGGGCAAGAGTGACACCAAGTTGCTGAACATTGGTTTTAATAATGGAGTTGTCGCCTCGAGGATCATTGCCATCGTAAACCCTTCATCCTCGCCGATGAAACGGCTGCGGGAAGAGGCAAAGGACAGGGGACAGCTCATCGATGCCACCCAGGGGAGGAAAACCCGTTCCATCATCATCACAGACAGTTCCCATGTGATACTGAGCGCCATCCAGGCTGAAACAATTTCCAACCGCCTCCTGGACGGCGGGGGAACAAAAATCAACGTAGGCGTCAAGGAGTAGGCGTGAGAATATTCTTGTCCGGTCCTTCCGGAGTCGGGAAGTCCACAATCATCAGGGAGATCTTAAAGAAGAATCAGGATATTGTTCTCTCTGTATCCTACACTACCCGCCCCCCCAGGCGAGGCGAGACGGAAGGAAAGGATTATTTCTTTGTCTCCCGTGAGACATTCGAGACAATGATCCGCGACAATGCCTTCCTCGAATGGGCCCACGTGCATGATCATCTCTACGGGACATCCCTTGCATGGCTGGAGTCTCAGGAGCACCAGGGCAGGCATATCCTCTTCGATATCGATGTGCAGGGAGTCAGACAGGCACAGGAGCAGGAAACGCCGGGCTGGTTCATCTTCATTATCCCTCCGACGCTGGAAGAACTCTCTAACCGCCTCAACAAACGGGGGACGGAAGACGAACAGACGCTCAATACCCGCCTGAACAATGCCAGGCAGGAACTCATGGCATGGGAGAGATACAATTACCTGGTGGTGAACGACACCATAGAACAGGCCATCCATGACATCCAGAGTATTATCGATGCATGCAGGTGCTCACGGCAGGAGGCTATCGGGAGGTTGCCATGGTTGCAAAAGATCGCATAATCTTTGCCCTCGATGTGGGTGATATCGAATCGGCACGCCAGTGGGTCGAGACGCTCGGCACCAGGGTGGGCTGGTTCAAGGTAGGGCTTGAACTCTTCACCGCGGCAGGCCCTGCCGTGGTCAAACTCATCAAGGACAGCGGCCTGAAGTGTTTTCTCGACCTGAAATTTCACGACATACCAAATACCGTCTCAGGCGCGGTCCGATCCGCCACGAGAATGAATGTCGACATGATGACCATCCACCTCTCGGGTGGTGCCGGCATGATTCAATCTGCCCGGGCTGCAGCAGCGCAAGAAGCCCTCTCTGCAGGCATCGGCATCCCGAAGATCATCGGGGTCAGTGTGCTGACCTCACTGAACCAGGAAGATCTGCACGACATCGGCGTAGACAGACCACTGAAAGAACAGGTCCTCAACCTGATCGAACTGGCAAGAAACAACACCATCGACGGTATCGTGTGCTCGCCGACAGACCTCGAATTCGTCCGCAGGCACATCCCAAAACAGACCATGGTCATTACTCCGGGCATCAGGCCCGGCTGGGCATCCACGGGAGACCAGAAACGCATTGCCACGCCCAAGACGGCTGTAGAAGCAGGTGCAGACCTCCTCGTCATAGGCAGACCCATCAGCCAGGCTGACGATCCTGCCGAGGCCGTGGACAGGATCGTGCAGGAAATCGAAGCAGCACGGTGAATCCGCCGGAAAGCCCCTGCCGGTCCGGAGACCCGGACCCGATGGTGTCCCGGGGTTGCACCATCTGATTCGCGCCAGCTTCCTGCCTCACCGGGATAGCTGAAAACTATTGACCCCTGTACGCTTATTCCCTATCCTACCCGTCCATGTCGATACGGATCTGCGCAGGGATGTACAAATCTCGGAGGCTTGAATGCCCGGCCCAGGGAGTACGCCCCACCACAGACCGGGTAAAGGAGGCGATCTTCTCGACGCTTGCGCAGGAGATCCCCGGGGCAATGGTCCTCGATCTCTTTGCAGGCAGCGGCAACCTCGGCATCGAGGCGCTGAGCAGAGGGGCACACGAGGTGACCTTCGTGGACAAGTCTCCTGTTGCCATCCGCTGTATCGAGAAGAACCTGGCATCATTGGGCAATCAGGCTCACATCGATGTTATCAGGGCAGATGCCCTCTCATTCATTCGTCACTGCACAAGGGAATTCGATCTCATTTTCATGGACCCGCCCTATAATAAAGGTCTTGCCTCCACGATAACTCCTCATGTATATACTCTCCTTAAATTTGGAGGGATTCTCACAGTAGAGCACTCTCCTGATGAGATTATCGATTTCCGTCCCTGGAAAGCTCGAACATACGGAGATACGATGATCACGTATATAATGAGGAGTGAGCTGTGAATAAAAAAATTGCTGTGTGTCCAGGCTCGTTCGACCCCATAACGAACGGGCATCTGGATATTGTCCGCAGGGGCTTGTGTGTATTTGACAAGGTTATCATAGCCGTGGGTCACAATCCTCTGAAGAAGGATCTCTTCACCACCGAAGAAAAGGTCGTCATGATCAGGGAATCGGTCGTGTCCAATACCAGGATCGAGGTCGACACCTTTGAAGGTCTCCTCGTGGACTACATAATAAAAATCGGCGCCTGTGCCATCCTTCGAGGCCTGCGGGTAATATCCGATTTTGAGCTGGAATTGCAGCTGGCCCTCATGAACAGACGCCTGTGCCCTACAATCGAGACATTCTTCCTCATGACGGATTTCAACAATCTCTTTGTGAGTTCCACCATGGTGAAGGCAACCGCTGCAGCGGGGGGCTCGGTGGAGGGACTGGTCCCGGATGCTGCACTGAAGAAACTACAGGAAAGATTTCCCATCATGAAGGTATAAAAGCATCGTCAAGGAGACAATACAATGAAGATATCGACTCTCGTATCGAAGATCCCTGCATCTCCCACCCTGTCCATAACGGCAAAGGTCAAGGAACTCAGGGCACAGGGCAAGGACGTGATCGGTTTCGGCGCAGGAGAGCCTGACTTTGATACCCCGGACAATATCAAGCAGGCGGCAATTGAGGCAATCAACAAGGGCGTTACGAAATATACGCCTGTGGGAGGCTCACCTGCCCTGAAAGAAGCGGTCTGCGCTTCCATTGAGGCTGATTATGGCCTGCAGACGACCCCTGATAATGTGATCGTATCCTGCGGCGCCAAGCACAGTCTCTACAATCTCTTCCTCACCCTCTTCGAACAGGGCGACGAGGTGATCTGCGCTGCACCCTACTGGGTCTCCTATCCCCCCATGATCGAGATCGCCGGGGCCACACCCGTGATCGTGGACACCAGGTCCGAAGGCATGAAGCTCACTGCCGCCATGGTAAAAGAGGCCATCACCGCCAGGACCAGGGGGATCATCATCAATTCGCCCTCAAACCCCACCGGAATGCTCGTGGAACGCAAAGAACTCGAAGAGATCGCCCGGCTCTGCGTCGAGCACGACATCATCATCATCTCGGACGACATCTACAACAAGATTATCTTCGACGACAAAGAGTTCTTCAGCGTTGCAACCATTTCGCCCGAGGTCGCCCGTCGCACCTTTATCATCAACGGCTCGTCAAAGACCTATTCGATGACCGGCTGGCGTATCGGATATTGTGTCGGGGACGCTACGGTCATAAAGGCAATGACCAGACTGCAGAGCCAGAGCACGTCAAACCCCACCAGTTTCGCACAGGAAGGTGCAGTGGTATCCTTACGGAGCGACCAGGGCATCGTGGAGGAGCGGAGAAAGATCTTTGAAAAAAGAAGAGACCTCATCGTATCGAAGATCAGGGAGATACCCGGCCTCGATATTATTCCGCCTGATGGATCGTTCTACTCGTTCCCGTCCATAAAGGGGTATCTGGACCGGTTCGGGAGCGCCGAGGGCCTTGCCGACTATCTCCTCGAGAAGGTTCTGGTCGCAGTCGTGCCGGGCGAAGGATTTGGGGCCGACGATCATATGAGGCTCTCCTTTGCCACGTCCGAGAAGAATATCATCGAGGGACTGGAACGGATCAAGCACGCACTTACCGCACTATAATCAGCAGGGTGAGTGAAGCCCTGCCCCCTCTTTCCTCGCTCCCGCGCAGGGGTGGCTGTACCGGATGGACAGGCTGATGGTTCCGCTGCGGACGGGCGCGAGGTCAGCAGGGCCGGTGATTCCTCACCCGAACAGAGGCCCTCTCCACAGCGCAGGTCCCGGGAAATCCAGGGGCATGCCTCCGGTTAACAACCCCTCATTATTACCTAAAGAAAAAATCTCGAAATCCGATAAAAAAGGAGTATCCAATCCGGGAGGAACCCCAATGAGCATGAACATGGCAGGCTATGAGGCATACAAGAAGACGCAGATTCAGACTGCTGATCAAGGCAATCTCATCCTCATGTGTTACGATGGAGCCATCAACTTCCTCAAGAAAGCAAAGAAGGCCCATGGAGACAACGACACCCAGGAATGGATCACCTTGTTGAACAAGGCTCAGAATGTTCTCTGGGAACTTATCAACAGCCTCAACTATGATGCAGGGGAGATCGCCAGGAACCTCGACGCCCTGTACAATTACATGATCAGACGGATCATCGATGCCGAGTATCATGACCGTCTCGACGCGGCCGATGAAGTCATCGCCTACCTGGAAGACCTGAGGAATTCATGGGAAAAGATCATAAAGAAGTCATCCTGACGCACCTGAACACCTGGCGCACCATAGCGCAGGAAGAGATTGAGGCCCTGAGCCAGGGTGATCTGGAACGGCTCGAGAAACTTGCCGCCCAGTCTGCAGCTATCCAGGCACGCCTCGATATCATCCTCAGCGGTATGGACCCATCGACGATCGGCAGGGATGTTCTCGGGGTGATGAACGACATCCATGAGCTCAATTCATGCCTGGTAAGAGAGCTGGGAAACGCATCTCTGGAGATTTCCAAGGAGATGGGGATACTAAGAAAGAACAGGACCTCGCTCAACGGCTACAAGCAGAAGAAACGAAGCACGCCCCGTTTCATGAATGAACGCACCTGATTCCTGAGACATTTTCCGCTCCCCGAAACAGCCCTTCAGCGACGAAGATCAAAACAACGATCTTCCCGGCTTTTCCTGCACTGTAAAGATCCACGCCGCATTCTTAATCGCCAGGGTCATCCGGCCTTTCTGGCCGTGCACCACGGTTTTTATTGACGCACCAACGGGCTTGAGTTGACAGATCCCCTGATTTCTCATAATCTTACTTTCCATGCAGATTATACTCGCCTCTGGTTCTCCACGAAGAAAAGAGCTCTTTTCCCACCTGGGCCTGGATTTCGAGCTCACCATCCCCGAGGTGGATGAGAAGGTCAGGAAGGGAGAGACGCCCGAAGACTTCTGCTGCCGAATAAGCGCGGAAAAGGCGCATGCCGTTGCACGCCACAATCCCGATTCCCTGGTCATTGCCGCTGACACCATTGTGGTCGTTGAAGGCACAATCCTCGGGAAACCCGTTGATGACCGGGAGGCCTTTGAATTCCTCAGGCTCCTTCAGGACAGGACCCACGAGGTGCTCACCGGATACACCATCATGCACCGGGAGGCGAGCCGGACCAGAACCATCGTGACCCGGGTTCACTTCAGGACCATGAGCTCACAGGAGATCCAGTGGTACGTGTCCACAGGAGAACCCAGAGACAAGGCCGGGGCCTATGCAGTCCAGGGGATCGGTTCGATATTCATCGACAGGATAGAGGGTTCCTGCACGAACGTGATCGGGCTGCCGATGTCTCATCTCTATGATGACCTGAAGGATTTCGGGGTGGCATTGAATCTCATTGAAATAGGAGGGCGGATTCATGGGTAAGTATGTGATGGCAATAGATCAGGGAACGACCGGCACACGCATCATGATCGTGAACAAACAGGGGGAGATCGTCTCCAAGGCGTACTCGGAATTCCCCCAGATCTACCCGAAGCCGGGCTGGGTCGAACACGATCCGGAGGTGATCTGGAATACCACTTTACAGGTGATGACACAGGCACTGGAAGCTTCATCCGTCAGACCGTCCGATATCGCGGGCATCGGCATCACCAATCAGCGCGAGACAACGGTCCTGTGGGAGAAGGAGACGCTCAAGCCCATTCACAATGCCATTGTCTGGCAATGCAGGCGCAGCGCCCCTATCTGTGATGCACTGAAACAGGAGGGGTATGGGCAGCTCTTCCATGATAAAACCGGGCTCCTGCTCGATGCATATTTTTCCGGCACCAAGGTGAAATGGCTTCTCGATGAGTTCCCGGGGCTTCGCGAGCGGGCTCGCGCCGGCGAGATAGCATTCGGCACTATCGATACGTGGCTCATTGCCAAGCTCACCCAGGGGAAGATCCATGTCACGGATTACACGAATGCCTCCCGCACCCTGCTGTTCAACATTCACGACAAAGTGTGGGACCAGGAGGTCCTGGATCTGCTCGACATCCCCAGCGAAATACTCCCCTCGGTCGTGGACTCGGCGCAGGTTGTCGGTCATACCCACCCTTCCCTTTTGGGATGCGCTGTCCCCATCGCCGGGATCGCCGGAGACCAGCAGGCGGCTCTGTTCGGGCAGGGATGCTTTTATGAGGGCCAGGCCAAGAACACCTACGGGACGGGATGTTTCCTGCTCCTGAATGTCGGGAACAAGAGGATCGAGCCCAGGAGCGGGCTGATCCTTACCCTTGCCTGTGATGAAACGGGCAAACCGTGTTATGCCCTGGAGGGGTCCATCTTCATAGCAGGTGCCGTGGTCCAATGGTTGCGTGACGGTCTCGGCCTGATCAAGGATGCATCTCAGACGGCACAGATCGCACAGAGCGTCGGAGACTCTCACGGGGTGTACCTGGTGCCTGCCTTTGCCGGGCTCGGCGCCCCGCACTGGGACATGTACGCCAGGGGTGCCATTCTGGGGATAACCAGGAGCACCACCAGCGAACACATTGTCCGGGCAGCCCTCGAGGGCATCGCCTATCAGGTCAAGGATCTTGTCGGTGCCTTTGAAGAATCGACGAACTCCACCTTCACCGAACTGAAGGTGGATGGCGGGGCGTCCATGAACGATTTCCTCATGCAGTTCCAGGCCGATATCCTGGGATGCCCCATTGAGCGGTCCCAATACATCGAGTCCACGGGGATGGGAGCAGCCTTCCTTGCCGGTATTGCAACAGGCTTCTGGACACCGGGCGGGATGATCGGGGAACTGAGCGGGTCTGACAGGACCTTCACCCCGGCAATTTCACCCCAGATACGGGACAAGCTCTACCAGGGCTGGCTCGAGGCCGTCGGCAGGGTCAGGAGCAACGGCTCAGTCATATGAATTTCTTTGAATACATCGGCAGAACCGCCATTGCTTTTCTCGAGGAGCTCGGATCCCTGGCCCTGTTCATCGTTCACACCCTCTCCTGGCTCGTAAGGCCGCCGATCTTCCTCAGGCAGCTGTTCAAGCAGATGGAGTTTATCGGGGTCAGGTCCTCTTCAGTGGTTCTCCTCACCGGCATGTTTACCGGTATGGTCAGTGCCCTGCAGACACACTACGGGTTCAAACTGTTCGGCGCCGAGGCCCTCGTGGGGTCCACCACTGCCCTTGGCCTGCTGCGGGAACTGGGGCCTGTCCTTGCAGCACTCATGGTGACGGCCCGTGCAGGATCGGCCATGACCGCAGAGATCGGCACCATGCGGGTGACCGAGCAGATTGACGCGCTGACCGTCATGGCGGTCAACCCGTATCAGTATCTCATCATCCCGCGAATCCTCGCCGGAATCATCATGATGCCGATGCTCACCGTTATCTTCGACAGTATCGGCATCATCGGTTCATATTTTGTCGGGGTGGAACTCCTCGATATCGACAAGGGAATATTCATGGCACGGATTGTGGAATATGTGGATTACCACGATCTCTTCACCGGGCTGATCAAGGCGGCGTTCTTCGGGGCAATCCTCTCCATAGTCGGCTGCTACAAGGGGTTCAACACCACCGGGGGTGCAGAAGGGGTGGGCAAGGCCACCACGAATTCAGTGGTTATCTCCTCCGTAAGCATCCTGATTGCAGATTACTTTCTCACGGCCATCATGTTCTAGGCAGGAAGGCATCTCCTGCCTGGGGCCCCCTCATTGCAGGGCGGGGGCGGTCATGGTGATGGCATCCACCGGGCACTCGAGGGCACAGAACCCGCACCCTATGCACGCCTTTTCATCCCTGAGATACGGGTAGCCGTGGGGATCTCTCTTGCGGTCCCGTGCGTCCGACATCACCAGGGAATTCAGCGGGCATGTATCGACACAGACGGTGCAGGACATGCACAAGGCGAGATCAAAGACCGGCTTTTCCCACTGGGACCGTTTCATCATCACACAGGCCGTGCCGGACTGATCGAGCACAGCGCCCTGGGGACAGACCTTTCCACAGGCGCCACATTCAATGCACACCGTTTCGTTAATGCTGTGGATCGCCTTTTTCTTTCCCTCGACGGCCTCGACCGGGCATATTTTCTTACAGGCCCCGCACCCGTTGCATGCATCCGTTATCGTATATGACATGGCATCCCTCCCTGCATGATACTACTCAAGACTCTATACCGAGCCTGTTCAAGGTCTCTTCTCCTGGCATTCCGGTGTGTGCATCCCACCCGAACAGTTCCCAGTAGTCGCTCATCATCTTAGAAATATCAACGGTCCTGCCCTTATTCGCGCCCTCGGCCTGCGGCGGGATTCCCACTGCCCGGCCGCTCAGGACATTTGCCCTGGGATCGATGCCGTGCTTGACGTTGAAGGCCTGTTTGACCGTCTGGATGCGCTGACCGATCTTCATGTATTCTTCAGGGGTTCTGTTCCAGCCGGTTGCCGCGTTCAGCCAGTCAAAGGTCGGCGTTCTCTTTATCCCGATAAAGGTTCCGAACATGCACAGGCCCGAGCCATTGACCACGTTCATGTACTGGCTGCACGCTGCCGCTGCCTTGGCCTGATCTTTCGTTGCCCGGTACTTCTTGTTCTTGTGATAAATCTCGAACGGCCACATTTTCGGAAGCCCCTTGACCTTTTTCCAGAGCTGGAACATCTCGTAGTAGAGGCCCGCCCCGATGGTATGCCTGCCCGGCGTCGGCTCCACGCTGTAGTGCAGCGCAAACCCAGGATCCTGCCTGCCGTCGTGCATGGCCGGTTCCTGGCCGCCAGCATGAACCGCGAACCGCTCAGCCCCTTTACCGATCTTTCGGGCCGCAACCCGCGAGCCGTCGGCGAGTATATCACCGATGCCCTCACGGTTGATCATCTTGTGGATGAGGGCAATCATGGCATTCGTATTGCCCCAGGTGAGCTCGAGCCCATCGGTCTCTTTTTTTGTCAAGATCCCGTTCTCATAACATTCCATGGCAAACGCAACGGTTGCACCTGTCGATATGGTATCCATTCCAGCCCGGTTCAATATCTCGTTGATATGGAAGAGACTGTCGGAATCCTCGTTCATGCACAGCCCGCCCAAGGCAAGGACCGATTCATACTCGGGCTTGTGGGTCTCCGCGTACTTGCCGTTCAGAGAACAGATGCCGCCGCATCCCAGGGGACAGGCATAGCAGTGATACTTGATCCTTTCGTGTTTCTTCACCATGTCCGGGTCTGCGGACTTCGATCTTTTCATGGGCCAGTCCACGGAGCTGCCCTTCCAGTTCTTGACCGGTGCGTCGCCCCACTCCGGGGACATCTGGTTCATGCCTCCGGTTCCCCATTTCCGCAGCAGCATCTTGTAGACCATGCCGTCCATTGCCATGGCAGTGGGAAGTATCCGCAGCAGCGTTCCGAGATAGCCTATCGCGACACCCGGTCCCAAAGGCAGCTGGAACTGCACCCACTTGTTGCACTTCCTGCTGAGCTTCTGCAGTGCCTCACGGTCATAAGGCCTGATCCGCTTGTTGCCGTCGAGCACCACGGCCTTGAGCCTCTTCGAGCCCATGACCGCACCGAGCCCGGACCTGGCAGCCAGCCTGCCCTTGTCATTACACACCCCTGATATCAGAGAGAGTTTTTCGCCTGCAGGCCCGATAACAGCGGCCCTGGCTCCGGGACCTGCCTTCTCGAGGAGAAGCTCTTCGGTCTCCACGGCATCCTTGCCCCAGAAATCGGAGGCATCTTTCAGCTCAGCCTTCCGGTCATTCACATACAGGTACACGGGTTTTTTACTGATCCCTCTGAAGAATATCCCGTCATAGCCGCAGCGCTTTATTGCAGGAGAAAATGTACCGCCGCAGTTTGCGTCTCCCCAGCCGCCGGTGAGCGGGGACTTCCCCACGACCATCCATCTCCCGGAAAACAGACTGCCCGTACCGGTCAGCAGTCCGGAGACAAAACCGAGGATATTGTCCGGACCAAGCGGATCGGCGCCTGCCGGGATCCTGTTGTACAGAATGTGGGTAGCCAGTCCCATTCCGGAGAGATAATTCTCATATATCTCATCGGGTATCTGTTCCTCATGGATCTCTTTAGTTCCGAGATCCACCAGCAATATTTTGCCCATATATCCTCTATCCATAACCCCTCCTTTTATGGAAGATCTGTGCATGTCAGCCCTTACCCGGCGGTGTTCATGCAGATCCAGGCAGCGTTGCAGCACGGATTTTTTCCGGAGATGCGGCCTCGAAAAGATTTTCTGATAAGAAAGCAGAATGAAGTGCCCGCTGACCGATGGAACCTTCACATTTCATCATCGAGAGCCCCGTTTCAAGGAAAGAGCACCCCGCTCCTTCCCGCATAGTTACACATTGACTTTTCAGTCCGTCAGTTTTAATATAACACCGTTAACTTAACAGCGTTAAGTGTCATAGGAGTTTTTATGCCAAAGGCAGCCCGTAGTCAAGAAGATATTGAATTAATGAGGGAAAAAATCCTCGACGTGGCGATCACCATTATCTCTGAACACGGCTACAAGTATTTCAGCATGCGCAAGCTCGCCTCCAGACTGGGCATGTCGGCCACAACCATATACAACTACTATTCCAGCAAGGACGAGCTCTATCTCATGATGCTCACCAAGGGCTTCGACATGCTCTATTCCCGGCTGCTCGACATATACGGTTCTCACGAAGACCCGCTCGAACGGTTCCGGGAGATGATCAGGGCATACGCGGCATTCGGCATCGAGAAGGCTCACTACTACAACATCATGTTCACCTCCGATGCCCCGAAGTATCGGGATTATATCGGCACCGATATCGAACCGGTCGCATACTTCGAGAAGCAGACAGCCCTCCGGCTCGTCGACATTGCCTCCCGGGGCATGGAAGAACTCGCCCGGATGAATCCCGGTATCGATCCACTGGACACCCGCTACGCCGCAATAAAGCTGTGGAGTTTTCTCCACGGCATCATCGCCCTGTCCAACAGCAGGGTGCTGCAGGAGGTCGATGATCATCCGGACAGGATCATCGACAGGATCGTCGAAGACATTGTCCGCTTGTTCGTACCGGAAGCCCTGAAGGCTCAGAACAGGGAGAACAGTGATGCGTGCCGGCAGATCAAGACCCGCTGAGTCTCCAGCATCCAATCACTGCGGCCCGTTCAGGCGCGATGAAGTCTCCGGAGGCACCGATGCCTGTTCTTCTCGCGTTTTGATACAAGATTCGCCCGGGACGAAACCAGCCCTGCTGAGGGCTCCGGCTTCACGGCCTCCCCTGTCGGGAGACCGGCATGCCACCATACAGGAGGTACTCCATGCATAAACAAGATGTCGCCAATATCGCAACACATCTCCTCCTCCAGACCATGGCGCTCCACTTCAACCTCTTCCCCAGGTTCAGGAGATATCTGCGATCGGATGACGGCTGGATTGATTTCTCCCTTGGGATCAGCACGGAAAAAGGATCTGTTCAGCAGTGCATCACCTTTGAGGGCGGAAAGGTGCGGGTGTCGGGCAGGATCCCCGAGGATGTGGATGTCGAGATGATCTTCATGGATAATTCCGTGCTGAAGAAGATGACCGAGCTGCCGCCGAACGAGGTGCTCAACCTGATCCTCAAGAACAAGCTTACGCTCAGGGGCAATCTTGCCTATGCGCAGCTGTTCAACTTCTACATCTCGCTCTTCATGAAGGGCAAGCAGATCAAGATGATGCAGAAACAATCGGCCAGACCTGCCCCGGCAGACCGGCAGTGCATCCCGAGGCCGGCCGGCGCCGCCCGGAAAAAGAACAGGCCGCTCAAGGCCGAACACGTCGATGGCGGGGTGAAATACCTCAAAGACGACCCGTATCTTTCCTCGTACGACCTCGACGATTTCCCCAGGCTGAAGAATTTCCTCGACATCCATTTTACACAGAGACCTGCCATCTGCCACGAACGGCCCCTGCTGCTCACCCGGTGGTACCGGGAAAACGGCTTTGAGAAAGATGCCCTCGGCAATGACTGGGTTGCCGAACTGAGGCAGGCCCACGCCTTCAAGTATCTCATGGAGAACAAGAAGCCCATCATCAGGAAAGACGACCTCATTGCAGGAACGACCACCACGAGGGAGATCGGCGTTGTCCTGTATCCCGATACGCACGGAACCATGATCTGGGGTGAGCTGTTCACCACCCCGTACCGGCAGCTGTTCCCCTATGACATCTCTGCCGAGACCAGGGATATCCTCCACCACAGCGTCTTCCCCTTCTGGATCAACAGGAATATGCGGGAATGGGTGAGGAACCACTACGACGCCCCTCTGAGCCAGAGCCTCGACGAACGGTTTGCCGTCTACTTCCTCTGGAAGACCGCAGCGCTGTCCCACACCATCCTGGACTACCCCAGGCTCTTGAAGGTCGGCGCAAAGGGGATAATCCGGGAGATCCAGGCTGAGCTGAAAAGAGACACGAAGGCAGACCAGCTCAAGAAAGATACCCTCCATGCCATGATTCTCACCTACGAAGGACTTCTAGCCTATGCGAAAAACCTCTCTCTGCAGGCAAAGGCAGAGGCTCAAGGAGAGACAGATCCCCGGAGAAGAGCTGAACTGGAAAGGCTCTCGGAGATCTGCGCGCGGGTTCCGGAGAACCCCTGCAAGACCCTGGAGGAAGCGCTCAATGCCATCTGGATCCACTGGGTGGGCATGCACATGGAAAACACCAACGCGGGATTCTCCCTGGGCCGGATGGATCAGTGGCTGCAGCCCTACTTTGCCGCAGACATGAAAAAACTCAGGACCAAGGCAGAGAAAAAGAGCTACATCAAGCACGCACTCGAGCTTGTCGGCTGCTTCTATCTGCGCTGCACCGATCATCTCCCCCTCATCCCCGATATCGGCAACTACCTTTTCGGCGGGAGTTCCTCGGACCAGGCCATCACCCTGGGTGGCGTTACCCCCGAAGGAACCGATGCGGTCAATGATATGACCTACCTCTTCCTGAAGGTCACCGAGATGCTCAGTATCAGGGACCCGAATGTCAATGCACGCTACAACAGGGAGAAGAACTCCGAGACATACCTGAAGCGGCTGTGCGAGGTGAACAAGAACACAACGGCCACGCCGTCCATCCATAACGATGAGGCGGTCATGAATTCTCTTGCAGAGTTCCACTATCCGCCCGAGCACCTCAGAGACTGGGCTGCCACAGGGTGTGTGGAGCCGACGCTCTCCGGAAAACACCTGGGCCATACCAACTGCATGATGTTCAACATGGTGGCGGCTCTCGAGATGGCCATGTACAACGGGTACCACCCCCTGATGAGATGGGATGTGGGGCCCAAAACCGGCACCATGGACAACGGGTGTTTCGAGACCTTTGACGAGTTCTTCGAGGCCTTCTGTGCGCAGCTGAACTTTCTCATGGACAATTCATGCGAATACAACAACCTCCTCGGCGAGGCGCACAGCATCATCAGGCCGACGCCGTTCATCTCCGGGCTTATCAGCGGAACCATTGAAAAGGGCCGCGACGTGACAAAGGCCGGGGCGATGCACAACTCGTCCGGCACTGCCTGCATCGGCCTGGCAGACATAACGGATTCGCTCATGGCCATCAAAAATCTCGTCTACGACGAGAAGAAGGTGAGCCTGGCCGACCTGAAGCGTGCCGTAGAGACCAACTTCGAACACGACCCGGCGATCGAAGCGCTGGTCCTCAAGAAGGTACCGCTCTTCGGATCGGGCAATGACGAGGCGGTGGAGATGGCGAACCGGGTCACCAGGTTCGTCCATGACCGTTTCGGCGATCACAGAAACTTCAGGGGCGGAAAGTATACGACCGGCTTCTGGTCCATGTCCAACCACGTTGCCTTCGGGACCCTCACCGGCGCGCTGCCGTCCGGGAGACGCGCAGGAAAGCCGTTCACCCCCGGGCTTACACCCGAGGCGCATGCGTCGAAGAATCTCCTGGACAACATCCGCGATGTCTCCCGGCTCGAACCGGCAAACATGAACAACAACATCGCCTTCAACGTCAAGGTCGTTCCCTCCGGAAGAGAGAGCCACGCCAGGGCTGTGGAGAACCTCTATTCCTATGCAAAGACCTACTGCGACCTCGGCGGCATGCAGATGCAGTTCAACGTGGTATCATCGGATACCCTGCGGGATGCCATGGCACACCCGGAGAACTACCGCAACCTCATGGTGCGCATCTCCGGCTACAACGCATATTTTGTGACCCTGAACAGGGACATGCAGCTCGAGCTCATCGAGCGGGCCGAATTCGGCGTATAGAAGGGATCATGGCGAACACTACCCATACCGGCACCGAAGACAAGGCCCTCATCTTCGAGGTGAAGGGGAATTCCCTCGATGACGGCCCCGGCATCAGGACCGTCATCTTCTTCAAGGGCTGCCCCCTCGACTGTGTGTGGTGCCACAACCCGGAGAGTAAGAAAAAGACCATCGAGCTTTCCTTTGACAGTGGCGAGTGCATTTTGTGTGAGGCCTGCCGGAAGGCATGCCCCGAGGGTGCCCTTGACCGGCACAATCCCCTCTACATCGACAGAGACCGCTGCAGCCTGTGCATGAACTGTGTCGACGAATGTCCGAGCGGGGCGCTGAGCCAGGTCGGGAGATACTGGGAAACCGCAGAACTCATGCATGAGATCGAACGGGACATCCCGTTCTTCAGGACCTCTGGCGGCGGGATAACGCTCTCCGGCGGGGAGCCTACCCTGTACATGGGTTTCATATCCGAACTCCTCAAGGAGCTCAAATCCCGGGGAATCAGCACCCTCATCGAAACCTGCGGGCTCTTCGATCTCCAGGTCTTCTTAGAGGCCCTCTATCCCTGGCTCGATATCATCTATTTCGACCTCAAGCTCTTCGACGATGCCCGGCACAGAACCTTCTGCGGTGCATCGAACAGACGCATACTGGAAAATTTCACGCACCTGTCTGCCAGGTGTCGACAAGACTCTGTGGAACTCCTGCCGAGGATACCGCTGGTCCCGGGGATCACCTCCACAGACGACAACCTGGCCTCGATCGCCCGTTTCTTGAAAGACCTGGACATGCACGAGGTGGAGCTCCTGCCGTATAATCCCCTGTGGTTTGACAAGTGCGAGAAGATCGGAGGAAGCAGCGGGTTTTCCACAAATGAATCCATGAAGACCTGGATGCCGTCCGAACAGACCGGGCACTGCAGGGACTTCTTTGCCGGCTTCGACATCCGCTAACGCCCTGCGGGCAACGACGCCTGCTCGTCACGAGACGCAACGGGCCGTCTGGGCTGCGATATCCGAGCCCTAGGCGGCTTTATGTTCGAACCCCTCGGGCAGAAGAATTTTCCGGGGGACAGTCACCTCCATGGCAATGGGCAGGTGATCTGAGAGCGGGTAATCCACAACCCGAACATCATCGATCCGGATGGTGTCCGACACGAGGATATAGTCAAGGTGCACCCGAGGATTCCAGCTCGGATACGTGAGCAGGTTCGCATACGGCAGGGAGAGTTTCGTTCTTTCCAGGAGCAGTTCAATTTCTTCGCTGTCTGCCCCGCAGTTCAGGTCGCCCATGAGGATGACGTGCTCATAGCCGTTGACCAGTTCGCTCATGAAGGCAATCTGCTGTTTGCGGGCATTCCTGCTCAGGGACAGGTGCACCAGTATGACAACGAGCGGATCGCTGTTACTGCCGAATCTGACCACGAGCGCACCCCTGCCGGGAACCCTGCCGGGAAGATCATGCCTGCTCATGCCGGAGCAGGGGTACCTGCTCAAGATCCCCATACTGTGACGGGCCACCCTGCCCCAGTTACGGTTCGTCTTGTCATACCAGCAGGGAAATTGCGCCATTCGCGCCAGGAATTCTGCATGGTTGACGAACCCGCTCCGCAGTGATCCGCTGTCGAGTTCCTGAAGCCCCACCATGTCGTACTCCCTGATGATGTTTGCTATCCTCACGAGATTGAGATGCCTGTTCCGATGAGGGAGCAGATGCTTCCATACGTGGGTGAAATAATCCCGGTATCCGGTGGACGTTATGCCGACCTGTATGTTGTAGCTCAGGAGCTTCAACCTGCAGCCGTCTGAAGTGCACGTGGGTCGATCGCTGTTCATGGTTGTCATTCTCGCTGGTTATCCTCAGTGAGTGATTGTCTCTGCGGGTCTTTTTTACAGAGATTTCCCTCGTTTATCGTCTATTGGCTATGAGATCTCGGAACAACTATGCCATTTCCGGACACAAGCTCGGTTATGCACGATATTCCTGACCATCACTAAAGACATCCTATGCGATATAGCACGAAGGAGGCAAGCATGAAATGAATCCGGGCTTCGTTATTTTCCCAGAAGCGTCCGTATATGCTTTTCCAGCTCCGCCTTGGGCTGTGCACCCATGAGGGTGTTGACGATCCTCCCATCCTTAAAGAACATGAGCGAGGGAATCGAGCGTACAGCATACCTGGATGCCGTCTGGGGATTCTCATCCACATTGAGTTTTGCCACCTTGATTCTACCGGAATATTCGCGCGCCAGCTCGTCGACAACCGGAGAAACCATTCTGCACGGACCGCACCACGGCGCCCAGAAATCAACGAGTACCGGCCCCGCAACATCGAGCACCTCTCTGCTGAAGTTCGTGTCGGTCACCTTCACCGGCTCCGAGGTGAAAGAGCCGGCCGTTATGGGCATGCGGCACTTGCCGCACACCGCAGCATCATGTACCCGGCCAACCGGGATCCTGTTCCTGGCACCGCATCGAGTGCACCGTACAACCACGTGTTCCTGATTCATATCATCCCGCCTTTCCTGATAGATTATGCACCCTCTCATCGCCCGGGGTGATTCTCTCTATTTCATAGGGTCATTTCCGGGAATTTCCAGTGGCAGGGTCTCTCCCCTGAATATGTTCATTGATATTGACACACGAATCAGAACCATGATAGTGGAAGCCTCGTTGACATATTAATCAGTCTTTATTGTATTGATTTTAATGCAGTGGTTGCACTACAATGACAAACAAATATTGCTCGTGAAATCATACTATTTCAAAAAAGGAGGCCGTTGATATGAGCACCTTCAGAGAAATAACCATGGGTGAGCTCCTCAAAGAAACCGCAGCCAGGTTTCCTGGAAATGACGCACTTGTATACCTTGAGACCGGGCTCAGACAGAATTACACGGAGTTCCTCCAAACGTGCCAAGACGTTGCAAAAGGCTTCATGGCCATAGACGTAAAAAAGGGCGACCATGTCTCCGTGTGGACAACGAATGTCCCCGAGTGGATCTACACCCAGTTCGCGCTCGGCATGATCGGCGCGGTCCTGGTTACGGTGAATACCAATTACAAGACGAGCGAGCTCGAATACATCCTCAACCAGTCCGACTCGACGACCCTGCTGCTCATCGATCAGTACCGGGATACGAGTTTTTATGACACGGTCCGGGAGGTTGTCCCCGAACTGAACGAGTGCGGGCCGGGCCAGGTTGTCTCCAGAAAGCTGCCCTTCCTCAAGAATGTCATCTATATCGGCAGCAGGGAGACTACCCCAGGCATGTATAACTTCAACGACCTGCTCAGGCTCGGCAGGTCCGTTTCGGACAGGGACCTGGAAAAACGGGAGCAGTCCGTACATTTCAACGATGTGGTCAACATGCAGTACACCTCAGGCACCACGGGGTTCCCGAAAGGGGTCATGCTTACCCATTACAATGTCGTCAACAATGCCCGCATGGTCGGCGACGTCATGGGCATGACGGAAATAGACCGGCTCCTCATCCAGGTACCGCTGTTTCACTGCTTTGGCTGCGTCATGAGCTCGCTGAACTGCGTTGTTCACGGCTCCACCATGGTGGCCATGGAATATTTCGATCCCCTCAAGGCACTGAAGTATATCGAGCAGGAAAAGTGTACGGCTATCAATGGGGTTCCCACCATGTACATCGCCATCATGAACCATGATGATTTTGCCAGGTACGACATGTCTTCGCTCAGGACCGGCATCATGGCCGGCGCGCCCTGCCCGGAAGAGACCATGAACCAGGTCAGGGAAAACATGCATGTCTCCGAGGTGGTCATCGCCTTTGGCCAGACCGAATCTTCTCCGGTGATGACCATGACGAGGCGGGATGATCCGGTGGACATCAGGGTGTCCACCGTTGGAAGACTGCTCCCGGACATCGAGGGAAAGATCGTCGACCCGGCCACAGGTGAAGATCTGCCCGCAAATGTCCAGGGCGAGATCGTCACCAGGAGCGCCTGTGTCATGAAGGGATACTACAAGATGCCCGAAGAGACCCTCAAGGCCATCGACCAGGACGGCTGGCTCCACACCGGCGATCTGGGGACCATCGACGAAAGGGGCAACTTCAAGGTCACCGGCAGGATCAAGGAGATGATCATCCGCGGCGGCGAGAACATCTACCCGCGGGAAATCGAGGAATTCCTCCACAAACACCCCAAGGTCAGCGACGTCTATGTCGTGGGGGTGCCGGACAAGAAATACGGCGAGCAGGTCCTTGCCACGATTATCTTTAACCCGGGAGAAAAAATGTCCGCACAAGAGCTCGTCGAGTACTGCACCGGGAAGATCGCCCGTCACAAGATCCCGAGATACTGGGAATTCGTCAGCGATGTGCCCATGACGGCAAGCGGCAAGGTACAGAAGTACAAGATCGTGGAGAAGTATGCCTCGAAATACGCATCCTGAAGACTACCCGCAAGAACAGAGACCACGGGGAGGCAGATATCGCATCTGCCTCCCCTTTTGTATGCTGCCGCTGCCCTTGCCCGCAGGTCACTGTGGGTCCGTGGGCTGAACCTTACCGGTCAGCCTGAACACCAGGCGTTTGATATCACGGACCATCTCCGAGAATAACCCCTGTATGTCCGTCTCGATAATATAGAATGCCGGAACGAGCAGCAGGGTGATGAGCGTCCCGAAGAGCACCCCAAAACCGAGGCTCAGTGCCATGGGGATGAGAAATCGGGCCTGGAGCGAGGTCTCGAAGATCATTGGGGCAAGCCCCAGGAAGGTCGTGAGCGAGGTGAGCATGATGGGCCTGAACCGGCGGATCCCTGCCTTCTGCACGGCCTCCTTGAGGTCCATGCCTTCATCCCTGAGCGAATTGGCCTTGTGGACGAGCACCAGCGAGTCATTGATCACCACGCCGGAGAGCGCCACGAGGCCGAACATGCTGATGAGGCTCAGGGAATAGCCGAACAGGATATGCCCGATGAGGGCACCGACAAACCCGAAGGGGATGGCCAGCAGCACCACGAGCGCCTGGGCATAACTGCGGAAGGGAATGGCCACCAGACAGTACATGACGAGCAGCGCAATCATGAAGCCCGCCATCAGACTGCTCATGGATTCAGAGCTCTGCTTGCGTTCGCCGGCGAATTCATAGGTGAGTCCGGGATACCGTTCCATGAGTGCGGGCAGTTCCTCTGAGTCGAGGTCATCGAGCACCTTGTTCAGGTCGGCCTGTCCTGCTGCGATGTCGGCAGTGACCGCAATGGTACGCCTTCCGTCGGTCCTCGTGATCGAGGTGTACGATGTCCCGTCACTGACCTTGGCAGCCCGGGAGAGCGGAATCTCCCCGCCTGCAGGGGTGCGGATCATGAGCTCCTCGATGGTCTGCTCGGATATGCGTTCATCACGGGGCAGTCTCACCATGACCTTTACGGTGTCTCTCCCGCGCTGCTGTTCGATGGCCTCTGCGCCGTAGATGGCGCTTCTCACCTGGCGGCCAATGTCTGCCGGGGAAAGTCCCAGGCTCCGGCCTTCGGGGAGGATCGTGAAGTCGCGCTGGGGTTTGCCTGCAGCAAATCCGTCATCCACGTCGATGATGCCCTCGTACCCTTCCAGGGAGTGGGCGAGCCGTGCCCCGGCAGCCTCCAGCACATCCATATCCCGGTGAGACAGCTTGATCTCGAGGGGTTTTCCGCGGTGTGGCCCCACCTGTGCCGACTCGAAGCGCAGACTCTCGAGGCCTGCGATCTCCCCGGTTTGCGTGCGCCACCGGTTTGCGACCTCCTGGACGCTGACGGACCGTTCATCCGCTGCGGACAAAAGCAGGGTGAACCTGAGGCTGTAGGCCCCGGTGATCATGGTTATGAGCCCCTCGCTGAGGTCTTCCTCGCCGCTGTCGGCAATCACCTGCTCTGCAGAACGCTCGATGATCCCGCGCACCTGCTGGGTCTCCTCGATCGGGGCATCGAAGGGGAGCACCACCTCCACATTGACCCAGTCGGCATCGGCGCTCGACATGAGGGTGATGGGGATGTGCCCGCCCCGGACGTACCCGATGGCCACCAGGAGCACGGCAATCCCGACGGCGAATGTCTGCCAGCGGTTTCTCACGCACCAGCCGACAGCAGGACCGTAGATCTTCTCGGCGAACACCACCATCGAGTGGGCCATGGAGCGCTGGAACCGCATCACTGACCCGGCGCCAGACGGGGTGCACGTGTTGTTCGCACGAACCCGGCTCAGGTGTGCCGGCAGAACAAAGAGCGACTCGAACAGCGAGATCATAAGCACGAAGATCACCACGATGGGGATATTGCGCATGACCTTGCCCCAGTCGCCCTGGACAAAGAGCATTGGCCCGAAGGCCGCCACGGTGGTGAGCACGGAGAACACCACGGGCATGGCCACCTCCCGGGCGCCCCGGATGGACGAGATGGTGCAGTCATCACCGTGCAGACGGTGTTCGTAGATGTTTTCCCCAACCACGATCGCATCATCCACCACGATACCCAGTGTGACGATGTAGGCGAACAGCGAGATCATGTTGATGCTCACGTCCAGGCCCGGGAGGAACAGGAGCGAACCGAGGAACGAGATGGGGATGCCCATGGCCACCCAGAAGGCCAGGGACGGCTGGAGAAAGAGCCCGAGGAAGACGAGCACGAGCACGAGCCCGATACAGCCGTTGCGCACGAGCAGGCTGACCCGGTCGTGAAAGATCTCGGAGCGGTCGGCGATAATAGTGGTGAGGACCCCGGGAGGGAGTTCATCGGCGATGCGCTCCTGGTAGGCCCTGACGTCATCGGCCACCTCCGTGGGGGTCTGTTTCCCGATCCGGTACACCTGGAGCCGCACGGCCTGC
Source organism: Deltaproteobacteria bacterium (assembly GCA_018434685.1). Taxonomy (GTDB): domain Bacteria; phylum Desulfobacterota; class Desulfomonilia; order UBA1062; family UBA1062; genus DSAD01. Next base: position 100,013 of record JAHDOV010000010.1, on the reverse strand, counting down.
TTCCCGTCGAAATAGGCAAACTGCTCCACGTCTTCGAACTCCTCGGTGATGCTGGCGATGTCACCGAGTTTTACGGCAGTGCCCTCGGACGTTCCCACGATGGTGATGTCGCCAAATTCCCTGGCCCAGTCTCTCCTCTCCATGGTCCGCAGGAGCACCTTGCCCGCCTTTGTCTTGAGTTCGCCCCCGGGTAGCTCTACGGCGGTCCTGCGGATAACGGACGCCACGTCGTCGATGGTGAGCCCGTAGCTGCGCAGCGTATCTTGCGGGATCTCGATGGCGATCTCCGGCGGTCTCGTATTGGAGACATCCACCCTTGAGATGTTGTCGTAGGTCAGGAGATCATCTCTGGCATTCTCGGCGAGCTCTTTCAGGGCATGCTCCCCCACGTCACCGTAAAACACGAACTGGAGGACCTCATGCTCGGTGGTGGGCACCTCCACTGTCGGGTCTTCCGCATCGTCAGGAAAGGTGCTGATCCGGTCCACCGCGTTCTTGATATCGGAAGACACCTTCTGCTTGTCTGAATCATAGTACAGCTCTGCGCTCACCGTTGCCAGTCCTTCCCGGGCAACGGCAGTGACCTCCTTGATACCGTCGATGCCGTCGATGGCCTCTTCCACAGCAAGGATTATCCCCTTCTCCACCTCCTCGGGAGAGGCTCCCGGATAGGGTACGGTGATGGACACCATATCGATCTCGAAATCCGGGAAGACCTCCTGCTTGATGCTCGTGGCAATCATGATGATGCCGCCCAGGAGAAAGATGAGCATGAGCAGGTTTGCCGCAACGTGGTTCTGCGCCATCCAGGCAATGGGGCCTTTCAATTCGTCTTTCATTTATGACTCCTCATTGCCGCCAGCTGAGCCATTGTTCCCATTCGTTCGAAGCTCCATGCCGCTGACCGGGGCAAAGATCCGCGAGGTGATCAGCCGTTCGTGCGGCGAGAGCCCCCGCACGAATATCTCGTTTCTCTGCCTCCTGACGACCTCGACCTTGCGGATCTCGAGCGTATTCTCTTTGGTGAGCAGCCAGACCGTGTCTCCCCCGCGGAGTGCCTCGCTCGCTATGGCATACACGGTATTCACGGTCCGTCCGGCAATCTCCGCCTTGACATACGCCCCCAGGAGCAGGGGAAGTGCGCTGTCGGTGTCCAGCGGGTCAGGCACCCTGATCAGCAGGCGTGCCATGCGCCCTTGTGCATCCACGTCCGTGAGCAGCCGCTCCACCTCGCCTGTATGGTTGTGGCCCTCGCTGCCGGTGTTCTGCATGATCCGTACCGGTGATCCTCTCTCGGCATTCACCCCGGGCACGTCGATCCAGGCGAGCTCTTCCAGGTTCAGCGATGCCTGCACACGGAAGGTATCGCTGCCGGCCAGGGTTGCCATGACCACTCCCGGCGCAAGGAACTGGCCCACATCCACCTGTTCGTCGATGATAACGGCATTGAACGGTGCCTTGATGACGGTCCGCTCGAGATCCAGCTCGGCCTTTGTGAGCGCACCCTGTGCCGCCTCGATCCCGGCCCTGGCATTTTCGAGCTGGGGCTTGCGAAGCGCCAGATTGCGGCCCGATTCGGAGTATTCCACATCGTCCTTGAGGAGCTCCCACTCGCGCCTGGCCACCTCTGTCCTCCCCTGTTCAGTCTCGAGCTCCACCCGGGCCTTGGTGAGCGCAGCCCGCTGCTGTGCCACGGCGAGCTCGTAGTCGCGCGGATCAATGCGCAGGAGCACTTCCCCTGCCTTGAATCTGGAACCTGCAACGAGTCTCGGGCTCTGCCACACCACGACACCCGAGACCTGGGGCTTAAGCGACACCTCTCTGGCGGGAATGACCGTGCCGGTAGCATTCACCACGATCTGCTGCGGCAGGGGATTGACCTCGGTAAACTCCACGAGCGGGGCTGCAATGGAGACCGGCCGGCGTTTCGCCTGGGGTTTCGCTTTGATCAGTGCCATGCCGATGGCAGATCCGACCCCGATGATCACGAGGAATGTGATGAGCTTATAGAAAGATCTCATGATGGTTCTCCTGTTCTGTTCTCTCCGGAGAGTTCTGTTGTCCAGGTACCTCCGAGCGATCTGCACAGCACGATACGGTACGAAATGAGCTGGTACCTCGCTGAAAGAAGCTCACGCTGCGTCTGCTGCAGGGAATTCATGGCACTGAGCACGGTGAGGTAATCGCTCAGCCCGTTGATATACTGCATGCGGGCCTCGCTCAGGGTAAACCGGGCAAGCTCGAGCTGTTCGCCGAGCTTTTCCACATATTCTGCCTGCCGCTGCTCCTGGACGAGGGAGTCCTCCACCTCCTGCATGGCGCCGAGCAGCGTCTGTCCGTAGGCCTGGAGCCTTTCCTCGACGACCGCCCTGGTGCGCTTCACCTCAGCGCTCTTGGCCTGGCCGTCATAGAGGGTGGCAACGACACCGCCGGTAACGCTCCAGATCATGCGGTCGAACAGGTCGGCGAAGCTCTCTGCCCCATAGCCCCGGGAGGCATTGATCGTAAAGCGGGGGAACCGGTCGGACAGCGCCGATGCCACCCGGTGATCCGCCGCCTCGACCCGGACTCTCGCGGCCTCCACATCGGGCCTGCGTTCCAGGAGTTCGGACGGTATTCCCGGATCCGGCCGGTCCCAGAGCTTCGGCAGTTCTTCAGGGACAGCGGTAATGTCTGTTGCCGGCGGCCTTCCCAGCAGCACGTTGAGCTGATGGGTGAGGATGGAGATCCGGGCCTGAATGAGCGGAATCTGTGCAGACAGCGCGGCGAGCTGCTGGCGCTGCTGGTACACATCCAGTGCAGAAGACAACCCCCGCGAAAACCGGAGCTTCACGAGATCGAGCTGGGTTGTGCTCGCCTCCACCTGCTCCTGCACGAGCCGCAACTGGGAAGACTGCTCGATGAGGGAAAACCAGGTCTGCGAAACCTCGGCGCTCAGGCTCATGGCCATGGTGCCGAGGTCGAGACGCACCGCGGCAAGGTCCAGCCGGGCAGCCCGGTCCAGCGACCTGACACGGCCCCACAGGTCAATCTCATACGACGCGGCAAGACCAAGGCTGTGCTGCCGGGAATAATCCGGCTCTGATTCCGGTGACGTGGCACTCGGTACGTAAACACGCGACCTCGTGGTTGCGGCTTCGAGGTTCAATCGGGGATACAATCCCGAGGCTGCCTGGTTCGCAACTGCCTCAGCCTGGCTCAGTCGTGCCCATGCCTGTCCGAGATCCAGGTTGGCACCGAGCACCTCGTCTACGAGGGCATTGAGCCTGTCATCCCCGAAGGCCTCCCACCATCTCCCCGGCAGGGCTTCAGTGCCGCCTTCCCGGCCGTAGGCCTGGGGTATCTCCACGGGGGGGACACCACCGGCACCGGTCTTATGAAGAGAACACGATGACAGGGCCACGATCCCCAGCAACACTACCGAAACGAGTCTGCTAACCTTCATGGCTCTCCCCCCGGGCGCGGAATTCTTCGTTGATGGCCCGGATGCCGCCGAGCGAGAATGCGGTGATGGAGCGGGCAATCGTGTCGATCTGTCTTTCCTGGTACATCGGGAATGCCTGCAGCCGGAATCTCATGGAATGGGGGCTGTAGAACATGCACTGGCCGATGATGCTCGTGGCGCAGTGGGCAGTCTGTTCCTGAGGGATATGGGGGTCTACGAGCCCGGAGAGTATCTCGGAGAGCACCTTCAGCAGCGGGTTGGTCAGCTCGGCATGGAGCTTGACCAGCGACGGCGACGGGTCGAGCCATTCCCTGAGCATGATGGCGTGACGGCCTTCCATCATGGTGAGACGGTAGAGCAGGGAGCGGATGAAGGCGTGAAGGCGTTCTTCAGTGCTCGGGCTTTCGTTGAGCCCCATATCAGGGGGATATTCCCTGAGCGCCCGGGTAAAGAGATTGCGAAAGACCTCGAGGTAGAGCCCCTCCTTGTCGCGGAAATGGTAGTTGACCAGAGCGATGCCCACACCGGCCCTGCGGCAGATATCACGCACCGTAGCACCCTTGTAGCCGCACTCGCCGAAGACCTCGGCGGCGGCATGCAGCAGCCTGTCCCGTGCACATGTCTCGTCGGAATTCATACAGCACCCCTGAACAGTTGTTTTGAACGTCTGTTTAGAACAACTGTTCAATGCTGTCAAGGCTTCCCTGGGAACAATTCCGTCAAAGACTGTCCGGGAATATCCGCACGCCACCCTCGTTCCTCCCCGGGGAGCCCGGGCACCCTGCCTAGTAGGCGAATCTCGGGGTGATGTAGAAGCTGCAGTAGGCGACGCCGGGTATGGTATCCATAACCTTCTGTTCCAGCTCCTTCTTGATCCGCTCGTGGTGGGGCTCATCCACAGCTTCGTCCACATCGAGATCAGCCGCTATGATGATCCTTTCAGGTGATTCCGCAATGACCCGGAAGTCATGATACGCTGCTACACCATCGACCTGGCTCAACAGCATCCTGAAGGAGTCCTCCAACGCCTGGATCTCGGGAGTCCTCTCCATGAGCGGGTCGGTATGACATACCGCAATGCCCCCAAAAACCCTCCCCAGAGCGTCCTCGCACCGTTCAGCTATCTCGTGCATCCTGGCAGGACCAAGTGTCTCTGGTATTTCGGCATGAAGCGATATGAGGTACATCGATCCATAGTCGTGTACGATGATCTCATGGACGTCTTCCACACCATCCACAGACCTTGCCGTTGAACGGATCCGCTCGATGATGTCCTTGCCCGGGGCCTGACCGAGCAGGGGAACGATGGCATCCCGGCCGTTGCGAAAGCCCAGGAACAAAAGCCATGCCGACACAGCCACGCCGATATATCCGTCGATCTCCGGGTGATGAAAATAATGACCTGCTACCAGCCCCGCGATCACGGTACCGGTCATGACGGCCTCGATCGTGTGGTGGGCGGCATTTGCGCGAATCGCCCGGGACTCTACCCGTTCCCCGAGGTATCCCACCAGGCTGCTCAGCCACTGTTTGACGACAATCGTGGCAAGCAAAATCCACGGAAGAGCAGTCCAGTAGTTAACCTCTTGGGGATTGAGTACTTGGTGCACTGAGCTCTCGGCCATTTGAAACCCCGAGACAAAGAGCACGATCGACATAATGAGCGGAGCGATGTGCTCCATCCTTCCATGACCGAAGGGATTCTGTGCGGTGGCCGGCCTTCCGGTAACCACGAACGTGACCACCAGGATGATGGAATTGGCAAGATGGGACAGGACATGGAATGCGTTGGCAATCACCGAGATGGAGCCTGCCATCACACCCAGGGTTATCCTGATGATGAACAGGATCGAGGTAACCACGATGGAGAACCACCCGGCGAACATGCCGTACCTGATTCTCACCAGCTTGTTGCGGGTATCATCGAAATCCCTGATGAACCGCCTCGCAAGCACCCGATTGAGGGAGTCGAATATTGACAATCTGCACCTAAGAGATGCGCATGCGTGCATCCAGGGCCATGGCCCCTTTCCCCTCAGGGAATACCCGTACCGGGTTGAGGTCCAGCTCCTGTATCTGGGGAAATGCGGCCAGCAGGTGGGATACCCGCACCACCAGGTCGATGAAGGCGTCAATGTCCCCCTTGGCCTGCCCGCGCAGCCCTTTCAGGATCGAAAATGCCTTGAGCTTCTCGAGCCGCCTGACGATATCTTCGCTCCCTGCCGGACACAGGCTGTTGGCCACATCCCTGAACACCTCGATGTAGATGCCCCCCATGCCGAAGAACACGACCGGACCGAACGAGGCGTCATATTTTCCGCCTACGAACATGTCGTAGCCATCCGTGGCCATCTGCTGGATCCGCACCCCATCGAAACGGGCTTCCTCTTTGAAACGCAGGAGGTTTTCCCGGATCGCGGTAAAGTTCTCTTTTATGCCGCGGGCATCTTTGACGCCAACGACCACACCGCCCACATCCGACTTGTGAAGCGCATCGGGAGACACCACCTTCATGACCACGGGGTAGCCGAGCTCAGCGGCGCAGTTCACTGCCTTGTTCTCGTCCTGCGCCACCATGGAGCGCGCAACCGGGACCCCGAAGAGATCGAGGAGTTCGAGGGTCTCCTCACCGTAATCACCTTCTCTGGCCTCGATCCATGACTGTGCGTCACCCATTCTTACCCCTGAGGGCATTGACCCGCCGGCGTGGTCTGTTACCCGCCGGCAGTGAAAATTCATCTGCACAGCCAGGGCATGAACCATCTCTTCCGGGCTGTTAAAGACCGGGAACTCCACATACTTCTTTGTCTGCTGAATCATTCTCGTGGGCCCGAACAGGCAAACCCCAAAGGGTTTCCCGGCAGACAGGATCGTCCCCCAGGTCTCCTTGGAAAGGTCTGTCAGAAACATCTTGTGGAACACGTCATCGCCCTGGGGCATCTGAGGACGCTGACTCACGAATACCGCACCGTCGACACGGTCCGAATGCATGACCGAGTAGATCACGTGGGCAGAGAGCTGGGGATCGTAGATGTCCCCCATATCGAGCGGATTGGAGAATTTGATCACCCCGGCATTGCTGAACTTCTGCAGTCCCCGGTAGAAGTCCTCTCCCATATCGGCAAACGTGAACCCTGCATTTTCGCACAGATCGGCCGTGATGACCGAGAACCCCCCTGCCGGGCTCATAACCATGATCCGCCTGCCCTTCATGGGCGGCAGCTGGAACGCCTTTGCAACGGCGATGAAATCGAGGAAATTGTGGATGCGGATGACCCCTGCTGCCTCCAGCGCGGAGTCGATGATGTCCTCGTCGTTGCTCACGGCCGCCGTATGGCTCATGGCCGCCTTCTTTCCCGCGCTCGTGGTGTTGGATTTGTAGACCACGATGGGCTTGTCGATCTTCCGGGCAGCATCGACGAATGCCCTCCCCCGGTCCATGCTCTCCAGGTAGAGGCAGATGATCTTCGTATCGCGGTCCTCCCCGAAGTACTCGAGAAAATCCACCTCGTCGAGGTCAAGCTTGTTGCCGATGCTCGCGAATTTCGCCAGGCCGACATTTTCGTCGAGCAGGAAATTCAGCATCATGAGAGAGACCCCGCCGCTCTGGGAGATGATGGACATGCCCCCCTGCGGCGCCTTGTGGAGCGGCACGAAGGGCAGGCAGAGACCGTTGGCAGTGTTTGCCACGGTGACCCCGTTGGGTCCCACGAACTTCACGCCATACTTCCTGGCATTGGCCAGGGTAAGATCCGCGAGCCTCTTTCCCTCCTCGCTGAATTCCGAGAATCCGCCGCTCGGGATCGCCATCCTCCTGATGCCGAACCTGCCGCACTGCTCCACCATGCCGGGGACATACTTTGCCGGCACCAGGCAGTAGGCCAGGTCCGGCACCTCGGGCAGATCCTCGATATCCTTGTACATGCGGATCCCGTCCACATGGACATCGTCGCTGGCTGGGTTGACCCCGAAGATTCTGCCCCGATACCCCCACCTGAGCAGATTCTCCAGCGTGATCCGGGGGATGTTGTACTGCTTCGAAGAAAGCCCAATGATAGCAATTGATTCCGGGTAAAACAGCTTTTCCATGGTTTCACCTCCCTGGAAAGATGCACTACCTCTTCGTGAAGTTAACTCCTATGCCAATGAGACGTTTACCTATCAGAGATATTCACACTTTTAATCTCTTCTCACAAGTCATAATTTCCCGGGAGAAGCTGCGTGCCGGTCTCGGGTGCTGTCACCGGGCTCGCTGTGCCGGCTGCGAATGCCGGCGGAGTGATCCGGGAGGGCAATACCCTTGCCCTCCCGGATATAGATTACGATGCAAAGCTCTCTTCTGCGATCTCGAGAATAGACATGTCTTCGTTTCTGATGGCAACCGCTGCAGCATCAACCTCGGGCAGCACGTTCCTGGCGAAGTACCGGGCAGAGTGGATCTTGCCTGAGTAGAATGCCGCATTCTTGTTGTTCTTGATGAGTCCCGCCAGCGCGGCCGTGTCAGCAGGATCTATCCCCGCTTCTTTTGTCAGACCGTCGAGCTTTTCCTGGGCAACCCCGGCCTGCCACAGGAGGAACCAGGCAGACACCACCTTGCCCATCATCATGAGGAACGGGTACGCATTGTTGATGGGTACCAGGAATTTTCCTTGCTTGCCGCACGTGGCAAGATACAGCCCCATCTCGGCAAGCTTGTTCACAGCATTCTGCACGTCGGTGGCAATGCCGTCCAGGCCTTTATACTTTGCAATGGTGTTGTTCATCTCGCCGAGCAGGCCCATGAAGTAGGCGCCCTTTTTCATGCCAAGCTTCCTGCCGATCAGGTCAAGGGCCTGGATGCCGTTTGCACCCTCGTAGATGGATGCGATCTTTTCGTCGCGCATGAACTGTTCCACCGGGTACTCGCTGCAGAATCCGTAGCCGCCGTAGATCTGCATGGCGAGTTCGGTTACCTTGAACCCGACATCCGAGCTGTAGGCCTTGACGATCGGGGTAAGGATCTCGGCAAAGCCAAGCCACTTGTCCTTCTCCACCTCGTCTGCGCCGAGCTTTTCTTTGTCAAAGCAGTAGGCCGTGAAGTAGATGAGCGCCCGCAGGCTGTCCACAGAAGACTTCATCCACAACAGCATCCTTCTCACGTCCGGGTGCTGGATAATGGGTACCCGCGGGGCCTCGGGGTTCTTGAACTCCATGAGAGAGGAGCCCTGGAGCCTTTCCTTTGCATACTGCAGGGCGTGCAGATAGGCGATAGATGCGCTGCAGAGCCCCTGCATACCGACAGCAAGGCGCGCCTCGTTCATCATCTGGAACATGATCTTCATGCCCTGACGCTCTTCGCCGAGCAGCTCGGCATAGCACGCATTATTGTCGCCGAAGTTGATGAGGCACGTGGCACTGCCGTGGATGCCCATCTTCTCCTCGATATTGGCGATCTCATAATCATTGCGCTTGCCCAGGGTGCCGTCTTCGTTCACGAGGTACTTGGGCACGATAAAGATGGAGATTCCCTTGGTACCGGCAGGATCTCCCTCTATTCGTGCGAGAACGGGGTGAACGATGTTTTCCACCATGTCATGGTCACCGCCGGTGATGAATATCTTGGTGCCCTGGATCCGGAAGGTTCCGTCGGGCTGGCGAATGGCCTTTGTGCTCATGTTCCCGAGATCCGATCCGGCATTGGGCTCGGTCAGCGCCATGGTGCCACCCCAGACGCCCTGGAGCATCTTGTCCATGTACTTCCTCTTCTGCTCCTCGGTGCCATAGGTCAGGATGAGGTGCGCGGCACCCTCGGTGGCAAACGGATATGCAACGAAGGAGAAGTTGTGATAGAACCAGTCCACTGCCGCGGTTGTCACGGTCTGGGGCAAGCCCTGGCCGCCTTCTTCGGGGGGGACTGACATGCCGATCCAGCCCCCGTCACAGAAGAGCTTGTAGGGCTTGTGGAAGCAGTCCGGCACGTGCACCTGGCCGTTTACCAGCCGGCATCCCTGCTTGTCGCTCTCAGCCAGGGTCGGCAGGATCTCCTCGGTCGCAAACTTCTGCGCCTCGGTCAGGATCATGTCGAACATGTCTTTCGAGAAGTCTGCATACTTCTCGTACTCGCAGAGCTTGTCTGCCTCAAGCATCTCATACAGGACAAACTGTTGGTCTCTCTCGTCTAAAATCTGATTTGCCATGCTGCCACTCCTTTATATTTTTTTATTAATTTTGATCCGGGAATTTCCTGAGCTGCCAGGTGCCGTGGACAATGCAGCACACCTGCCCCTGGTCGTCCTTGAGCTCCAGGTCCATGACCCAGTCCTTTTTCCCCTCTCGCTCCGCGGCCTCCTGGATTGCGTTGACCTCCTCCTCGCTCAGCTGAACCTCGAGGGTCACCGCTGTTGTTGCCGGCCGCCTGTACTTGATGGAAACCTCCTTGACGAGGGGATAGAACCTCGCGAGGTCGAACGAGACATAGTAGATGACCCCGCCGGAGAACTCGGCCAGGATAAAGAGCGAGCCGCCATACATGATGCCCACGTGGTTGATGTTCGGTTCGAACGGCATGACCATCCGTGCATAGCGGTCCCGCAGTTCAACCACCTTCACCCCGGTCTCGTGTATGACATGCACTGCCTGTTCCAGGAACGCGGCGGCATCTTTGTACTTTTCGTCAATCATATCCCTCCTCCCATCGGCCGATACCCCAAGACCTGTCTGTGGCAAACAATCACCACATGCCAGCCACCCCTTCGCAAAAGGAACGCGGCCGGCATACCACAAATTGAACAGCTCTCTCTTGGACTGTTCTCCCGGAAACGGGTTGCCTGTCCCGGCACCATCCATGACCACCCAAAGTCAGGTCAGGCCGCAGCGACACGCAGATGGAGCTCATTGGACATGAAACCAGAAAATGGATATCTGATCAGAGAGGTTGCCAGTGCCCGCATCCGCCCGTTCCCGTAATTGTATTTCATTCACAACTGGTTTTTAAGACTATACTTTTTCATAAAGTATATTTTTACAAAACAACTGTCAAGAAGATTTAGCCTTTGCGGCGGCAGCAAGTTACACAGAAGAAACCTTATTCGCCTGGTCCAGGCGCGAAGATGATCCGGGCACAGTGAATTCTTTCCCGGAAAAGGTGACAGATTAGACAGGGAACGGCCTGCCTGGACGATGCGCCCTGCGGTCTGTGAAAAAGGGCAGGAGCATCCGGTCACTATTCAGGAGACCGGGAGGCTTCTAAATCCGGATCTCGTGCCAAAAACGATTTCAAACCTAAGGCCGGGGAATCCGGTACAATCAGATGAGATGGCTCACGCCACCGGGTTGAGCTGGTGGATCGTTCCCTGTGAACCCCGCACAGGCTGCATCATTTTCATCGATCCAGGAATTCTCATCGGCATCATACGCGGCAAACGCTGCCTCCCTGCCTGAGAGGATTTCGGTAATGAGCTTCTTCAGGGAGACTTCCCGGTTCACCCGGGCGTCGACAGCATCGGCATCGTACTCGGATTCGATGTCTGTGAGCTTTGCCTTGGCCTGCCGGGACAGGGAATCATTTCTCCCCCATACCCGTTCAACCCGGGCGCAGCAGTTGCTTTCGTCAGATCCGGGCCTCGATCCACTGCCGGATATCCTCGAGGACACTGTCTTTCTCGGGCTCGTTGAGGATCTCGTGGTAGAGTCCCTCATAGATCTTGAGCTGCTTGTCGGCCGAGGATATGTGCTCAAAGAGGTAGCGCGAGGCATCCGGCAGCACGATCTGGTCGTCACCGCCGTGGAGGATCAAGCACGGGTAGCGGTAGGCACCCATGTTGTCCATGAGCCACGTGGCTCCCTTGATGAAGACCTCTCCCATGAGCTTGGTGGAGAATACCTTGAGCACGAGCGGGTCGTCTGCATAGTCCTGCACAACCTGACGGTCTCTCGATATGATGTCACCCAGGGCATTGGAGATGAGCGTTCGCCCCTCTGCGTCAAAATCGAACGATTCATACTCGGCAAAGATCGGCAGGACAATGACCGCCGGACCGGAAAAAACCTGCCCGGAGATCTGGCCGGGATACCGTACGCCATAGGCACCGGCAATGAAGCCGCCCATGCTGTGGCCCAGCATGAAACGGGGGATGTTGGGGTATTCCTGCCTGGCCAGGCCCACGATCCAGTCGGCATCGTCGCTGAAAAGCTGAAAATCCTCCACGTATCCCGGCTCGCCCCCGGACCGGCCATGGCCCCGGTTGTCATAACGGTAGACCGCATAGCCGAAGTCGTTCAGCCGGGAGGCCACGTACTCATACCGTCCGGAATGTTCGCACAGGCCGTGGACGATGATCACCACCGCCTTCGGGTCGTCCACAGGGCTAAGAGACACGAATAGATCAACGCCTTCATCAACATTGATTCTGCTTTCCCGGGTCAATCGGTTCATCGCGCACCTCCTGGTTTTTGTATGTGACAAGAGGGTAATAGCGAAGCTCTTCTTATGGTTAAAGGATAACCCCCAGGCAGAGCAAGGGCAAGAGGCTGCCTGCACAGATAGGGGGCAGGCTGTCTTCAGATGCCTGTAATCAGGTATAAGCAGTTAATCATGAGATCATCTAATGGTTAATATATCCGCCATGAGTCCCTCTAGTCTTTCCATGAATGAGCTGCCCAGAGCAGTGGCCGAGACATTACTTCAGCTATTTCAGGCGATGCATTTCTATGAAACCTGCCGCGGAGTCGAGACTTCTGATTTTATACAGCAACAGTAATGCGACCCCGTTGTGGCTTATATCAACACCACTGACTATCTTTCCATCAGGTTCATTGGGGACTTCAGAAGATTCACTCATAATTGCAATTCTCACCCTAGGGCCATAAGAAGACGAAGTCGGCTCCGATCTCATTCATGGCCGTTGTCCCGGATTGAGCTAATACGCGAACAGAGTTCCCTTGAAGCCCTCTCAGGGTTCGGGGCTGCACAGACCGCGGAGACCACGGCAACGGCGTCGGCCCCGGACGTAATCACGTCGCCTGCATTGGCAAGGTTTATCCCCCCGATCGCCACCAGGACATGGTGTGAACAGGCCCTGATCTTTGCCAGGCCGTCGAGCCCCCAGCTTCCCTTCGTGTCGGTCTTGGTGGGCGTCTCGAACACCGGGCTGACTCCCAGATAATCGCAATCGAGTGTTTCTGCCCGCTCCACATCGTCCCATGTCTCCACCGAAAGCCCGATTATGGCCTCAGGCCCCATGATCCTTCTGGCCGCCTCATAGGGCATGTCGTCCTGCCCGATATGCACGCCATGGGCCCCTGCTGCCAGGGCCACGTCGAGGCGGTCATTGATGATGAGGGGAACGCGGTACGTCTCGAGCAGCCTTTTTATGCGCAGCGCCTCCTCCACAAAGGCACGGGTCGAGAGGTTTTTCTCCCGCAGCTGTACACAGGAGGCCCCTCCCCTGACTGCCCGAAGCACCACGTCGTCGAGCGTGCGGCCGCCGCACAGGTCCCGGTCGGTTACGAGATACAGGCCCTTCACGCGGTCACCTCCACCTTCAGCAGCCGCCCGATATCGTCCAGCGTTATCCGGTAGAGCACATCGAAAAAGTGCAGCTGGAGGCTGCCCGGTCCGCCTGATTCCTGTACGGCAAGCTCTCCGGCGACGCCCATGAGGGCCATGGCCATTGACGCGGCTACGAAGGGTTCCTGCACGCAGGCAAACGCACCGCTGAGCGCAGTAGCGCAGCAGCCCATGCCCGTGACCCTGGTCATCATGGGGTGCCCGTTGCTCACCCTGGCCACCCGCGTATGGTCAACGATATGATCGATCTCTCCGCTCACGCTCACCACGCTGCCATAGCGACTGTTCAGCTCCCTGGCGGCATCGAGGGCGCTGTCCGATGCCGCGGTGCTGTCCACCCCTTTGGTCGAAGCCCGGCACCCTGCCAGGGCCATGATCTCCGATGCGTTGCCGCGTATGATCTCCGGGGAAACCTCCTCGAGAATCTCCCGGGCCACGCCGGTGCGGTATGTGGTGGCACCGGTACCCACCGGATCGAAGACCACGGGCCTGCCCAGTTCCTTTGCCTTGCGTGCAGCATACAGCATGGCTTCGACCCAGTCCGGACTCAACGTCCCGATATTGATGACCAGGGCCCCGGAGAGACTCACCATCTCCTCAACCTCGTCGGCGGCATGGGCCATGACCGGAGAGGCCCCGATGGCAAGAAGGGCATTGGCCGTGGTGTTCATGACCACATAGTTGGTGATGTTGTGCACCAGCGGTGCCTGTGCTCGAATCTTTTCAATGGATGAAAATATGTCAGCTGCAGTCATATTCATGTTCGCCTCCCCCTTTTATTCCACCCATTGAGGGAGCAGATCCTTCACATCGAGGGCCTTTTCGATCAGCCCGCACTGCAGTGCGAAATCCGCAAAGGTCTGCCAGCGGCCGGGATCGTGCACCTGGGAGGAGGCATACAGATCAAGCGTTACCTTGAAGGCCTTTGTCTCCATGGTCCTGTCCGCCTCGGGGACCGCCGCGAAATAGACCTGCAGGGCCTTATCCGGATTCTTCCGCGTGAGCTGTATGGCGTCACCCATCACCGTGACAAAGGCACGTATAGCCTTGTCGTTCTTTTTGAAGGCATCTTTTCCACTGATGAAGACGAGTTCGTCATAATCCGGGATGCCCCACTGGCTGGGCTCGAAATAGCTTGAGGGGTATCCTTTCTCAGCCAGTTCGACGGCCTCGTAGTTCTTGTACGGCCCCATGACGGCATCCACCGTGCCTGACACCAGCGCAGGGATGATGGTAAACCCGACATTCACCGGGGTATAGGAACTGATGCCGTTTTTCTCGGCAAAGGCCTTCAGGAGGATATCCTCCATGCCGGGAACGGTATAGCCGATCTTCCTGCCCGTCAGGTCTGCGGGTTTCTCGATGCCCTTGCCTTCGAGAAACAGCAGCACACCCAGGGGGTGCTCCACAAGCCGGCCCACCACGATGATCGGGAGCCCCTGCGAGGCGGCAACAATGGCCTGGGGTTCATAGGACACCGCGATATCCACCTTGTGGGTTGCTGCCAGTTTCAGCGCATCGGTGGTATCAGACGGTGTCAGGATAGCGACCTCCAGCCCGGCCCCCTTGAAGAGCCCCTCCTGCTGCGCCACGTACAGCGGGAGATGATCGATATTGGGAAACCAGTCCAGCATGACCGTGAGTTTCTCTCCGGCACACACCGGGGATGCTGCCAGTAAAAGCACAAGCATGATCAACACATTCTTTTTCATTGTTTCCTTCTCCCTTGTTGTTATTTCCAGGTTATAATCCTTCGCTCCAGGTACCCCACGAACCACCACAGACACAGGCCCATGCCCGTGAGCCAGACAATGGCGGCAAACACCAGGTCGACCCTGAGGCGCGCATTGGACTGGATCATAAGGTAGCCGAGCCCCTGCTGGGCACCCACCCATTCGCCGATCACCGCCCCGATAGTGGCCACTGTCACCCCCACCTTCAGCCCGGAGAAAAACTGTGGCAGGGCCCAGGGCCAGTACAGGAGCCTCATGGTCTTCCAGAATCCCGACCCCATGAGCCTGAAGAGCGTGGCATACTCCTTCCCGCAGTGCTTGAATCCTTCCAGCAGGCTCACGGTGATGGGAAAGAAGATGATGATCGCTGCCATGAGCACCTTGCTCGCTATTCCGTACCCGAGCCACACCACAAACAGCGGTGCCAGGGCAAAGACCGGGATGGCCTGCGAGGCCACGAGAAACGGGGCAAGCGCCTTTTCCACCGCAGGGTGGGCAAACATGAGGATCGCCAGGGGCACGGCCATGATGAGCGCCAGAGAGATCCCCAGAACGATCTCGCCTGCGGTGACGCCTGCATGCCGCAGCAGTAGCGGGGCCTGCGTAAAGCATGTATGGATGATCCCCGACGGTGCCGGCAGGATGAAATCCGGAACCTCCATGACCCGACAGGCTGCCTCCCAGAGCAGAAGCAGGGCAGTCACGGTGACGATCGGGATAATCCTAAGCCTGCCCATTGCACATGTCTCCCTTCAGAGTCTCCAGGATATGCTCCTTGAGCCTGACGAGACCCGGATCGCTGATCCGCCTCGGTTTCGGCTGCTTCAGGGTGATCTGCTTGGTGACCCGCATGGGCGACGGGCTCAGGACAACCAGTTCGTCGGCCAGGAGCAGGGCCTCTTCGACATCGTGCGTGATCATGAGCATCGTCCTGCCAAACTCCACCTGGAGCAGGAGCAGGAGCGACTGCAGGCTCATGCGGGTTATGGCATCGAGCGCGGACAACGGTTCGTCCAGGAGCACGAGCTCGTGCTCGAACATGAGGGTCCGCACCAGGGCACAGCGCTGGCGCATGCCGCCCGATACCTGATGGGGACGATACCGCTCGAAACCTTTGAGCCCCAGGCGGGCAAACAGATCCTGTGCCCTGTTCTCGACCCTCCTGTCTGTTCTACCGACAACGGTTTCGGGCAGCAGGGCGTTATCCATCAGGCTCAGCCACGGCAGGAGCAGATCCTTCTGCTGCATGTAGGCAGCGTGGTGGCCCAGATGCTCCACTTCTTCCCCCAGCCAGCAGATCCGGCCATCATCCTTGGTCACCACCCCGGTAAGCACATCAAAAAGCGTGCTCTTGCCGCACCCGGACGGCCCGATGAGTACGGTAAATCCGTTGCGCGGCACCTTCACGCAGAACCCGTCCAGCACCTCGAGGGCGCCGAAGCGTTTCTTCAGTCCCGATATCGCCAAGCCTTCATCTGTGTCACGCACAGCTGAAGGATCAGACAGGCCAGGCATCGCCATCATAGACGCTCCTCCAATAGAGGTATTCATAGCGGCTCGCTGTCATGAATACCTCCTTGAGCCGCTCGTAGGGCACCTGGTCAGCGAGTGTATCCACAAGATCTTTCAGCTTCTCCAGAAGGGTCATATAGTCATCCGATACGTACACCGCTGCCCAGTCACGATAGGTCCTGTTCGGATTCTGCTCGAGGAGGTTTGTGTGGAAGACCGCGATCTCATGGTAGGACCAGAAGCACGGCAGCACCGCTGCGAGGCCCTCTGCCGTGGATTTCAGCGCACTCGTGGACAGCAGGAAATTCCGGTACGCCACGTTTGTTGGCAGCGGCTCGGTGGCAGCTGCTTCCTGCAGCGTGTACCCGAGCCGGTCGAGGAACTCCTCGTAGCCCCTGAATTCGCTCACCGCCTCAAGGTGGGCAATATCCACGATCTCCTTCATAACCAAGGCGGAGGAAGCCCGTGACGCGATCAGGCTGAAGTTTCTGATCGCGTCCACCAGGTAGGTATAATCCTGGAGGATATAGGCACTGAACTTCTCCATGGGAAGGCTGCCCGTGTAGAGTTCCTGCACAAAGGGCAGGTCCATGATCCTTGACCAGATGGGCCCGGCATCGCGGTGTAACAGGTCCGTTGTCTTCATGTCATATCCTCCCGGCACATCAGCAGTGCAGGGTTTTTACGCATTACCCGCATTGATGATTTCTTGTGCCACTTTCTTGCCCGACAGGAGCATGCCGCCGAATATAGGTCCCATTCTCGGCCCCCCGAAAGCGGCATTGGCCGCCATCCCGCACACATATACCCCGGGACAGATCTCACGGGTATTCTCCACGGTGAGACCTTCGGCCTTGTCGGCCCACATGGAACGCTCGCCCATGATGTGGCCGCTGTCGGTATTGAGGCGGATGTCTGCCTTGCGTTCGATAACATGGAGGAGTTCCAGGGGATGACCGGTGGATTCGATAACGTAGCCCGCCTTGATGGAGAGCGGGTCGACATGCAGCCCTGCCATCTCCACCGGCGTCCAGATGATCACCAGGCCCGTGACGCGCCCGTCACGGATAATGACGTCTTCGACCGTCATACAGTTAAAGACCTTCACCCCGGCTTTGGTGGCATAGGATCCCAGGGTGGTAACACACTCCACCGCATCGGCGGTAAAGTATCCGGTTTCATATTCGCGGGTGTTAATATCAAATACATCGAGGATCTCTTTACCCTCTTCCTGCACCACGATCTCGTTGAACATCATGCCGCCGCCCCACATGCCGCCGCCGATGCTCAGCTTGCGTTCGAACAGGGCCACTTTCATGCCTGCCTTTGCGAGAAAATACGAGGCCACCAGGCCGGACGGACCTGCCCCGACAATGGCCACATCAACGTCTGTGTATTCCATGAACTTGTTCGAGAATCTCTCTATGATTGCCTTCGTGATGGTTACTTCATTCAGTTCCATTTTCTTTACTCCTTTTATTATTTAAACGTCCTGCTTTCTTTGTTTGGCTGAAATATGCAAAACCTTGTTCACCACCTCGCCGGGAGACGCCCCGAGCACCCGTAAGATGGGTTCCTTGCCCATGCCTCCACGGTCAAAGATGACATCGGGCACAGCCCCAATGCGCGTGATGGCTTCATTGGTGCCCCATTCTAGGGACGATCCCTCCTGCAGCATGACGTCTTCCGGTTCATCCCCGCGGCTGAACGACCCCACGGTATACCCGCTTTCCTGGCAGATCTGCACGATCTCTTCTGAAAACCGGCACGCCATGGCGCTGCGGAAATTCCCGTCGTATCTCATGGCGGTCAGGATGATCCGTGCTACGTGGCTCGATGCACCGAACTCCGGGTCGTGCAGGGTCTCGGCGTGCTCTCCGACCCGGACGATCCGCCCGGGTACGGCAGCCACATCGCCCGGCCCTTCGGCATACGGCAGGGCATAGCCGAGATTTGACTGGATCTCCGGGATGATGTTGCCGCAACGTGCCTCTTTCAGCCGGCCGACAGCCTGCTTGAGCTCCTGCATGCAGTCATAGCGCTGCACCTCCCTCATGAGCGGCGCTGCGTGGTTGGTGGGGCCGTGGCCGGATCCGATCCTCAGAGAAAACCTGATGGCAGTTGTAATGTATTCCTTGGCCTGCCGGGCCCCCTCCTGCACACTGAGCCCCCGGGCAAGCATCGTTGCCAGGGCGGCAGAAAAGGTGCAACCCGTGCCGTGGGTGTCCCGGGTATCGAACCGGGGTGCACGGTATTCATAAAATTCCTGCCCGTCAAAGAAGAGGTCGAGGGCATCGCCGCTTCCGTGGCCGCCCTTGATAATTACATATCTGGCACCCAGCTGGTGAATAACCAGGGCAGCCCTCCTGATGTCCTCAGGCGTGCGGATCGACATGCCGGCAAGCACCTCGGCCTCGGGAATGTTCGGCGTGATCACCAGGGCCAGGGGAACGAGCTCTCTTACCAGGGTCTGCACTGCATCCCCCCGCATGAGCGATGCGCCACCCTTGGCAATCATCACCGGGTCGAGGACGAGGCGCTCGATGCCATACTGCCTCACCTTGCCTGCCACGGCCTCCATGATGGGGATGCTGGAGAGCATGCCGATCTTGGCGGCATCGATGCCGATATCACCCGCCACCGCGTCGAACTGCGCCTCCACGAAATCACGGGGCACCTCGTGAATCCCGTGCACACCGAGGGTGTTCTGTGCGGTGAGCGCGGTAATGACGCTCATGCCGAAGCCGCCGAGCACCGTGATCGTCTTCAGGTCCGCCTGGATGCCTGCCCCTCCGCCGGAATCGGACCCGGCAATGGTCAGGACTCGTGAAATCTTCATTGCTGCTACTCCTTCCCGGGGCAATGCCCCGTCATGAGAAATGCCCATAAAAAAAGCGGGACACCCTGATCCGGGTATCCCGCATTGATAGACCTCTGCGTTTCTCCCTCCGCTGGCATTACCCAGATCAGGTTCAAAGGGTATTATCTCAGCCCGTATGGGCACCCCTGTATGTGTGTACTACTGTTCTAATCCATCCTTTCTGTACTGCATGCAAGCCTGGAGTTCAATATGTATCACTTAATATACCATGATAATATTTCCCTTCCTGCAATACCTAGCTGCATAATTTCTTTTGAGTGCCCCACAAGATATGTCACCACAAGGAGCACCTGATAGAAGAAAAAGCAAATTGCGGGCCAATTGTTTATTTTATATATGCTATTGATATCGTTTGTTTTTCATCTGCAGGCAAGTATCAGCACACCAATGAGTCTTATATCCGACCCGGCATAGTCTTTATACGGTCAGTAGCAGCAGCGTACCCACTGTTCAAATCTCCTTCCTGAATCTAATATCCTTTTTCCCCGTTGTTCTGATGCAATAGTCTCGAGATTCCCTGAAATTGAATTCACCTTCCCTTGACATAACCCTCCTGTATCTCCATAATTACGGCACATGCTATTGATTGAAGAGGAGGTTTCCCGCACCACACAAATTCACCCGCAGTGGACGGAGTCTGCGCCGGATCACCATAAATCCGCAGGATGGCGCCGGAGATCTTTATGTACCCATGGAAAAAGAACTCTATCGACTGAGCAGGAACTGCCCGGGGCAACGAGACTGCGCTTTACACACCCTGGTTCACCCGATAACCGTCATGGATTTTTCCTCTCATCTCACGTAAAGGAAGGACTATGAGTTTCCACATACCGACAAAGAAGAACACCAGGCTCAAGAGGCTGCTCGACCATATCAATGCAGACGCGGAACTCCTGCAGCTGTGGAAATGCGCCAATGTCAATGCCGTGGACCGCAGCGGCATCAGCGATCATGGCGAGATCCACATCCGGATCGTTTCCAATGCCGCGTTGAGGTTGCTGCGTCTCCTGGCAAAAGGCGGCGTGGTGCCGAGTGTGGTAAAGGACCACGGCCTGGAGATGGACGATGCAGAGGTAATCGTCGTGCTTGCCGCATGTCTCCACGATATCGGCATCTCGGCACACCGCAACGATCACGAGCGCTACAGCCTCTTTCTCGCATACCCGAAGAGCCGGGCGCTGCTGAGCGGCATCTATGAAGAACCTGCCTTGACCATCATGGCCTCGGAGGTGATGCACGCCATTATTTCGCACAATGCAAAGGAGACCTGCCTCACCGTGGAAGCCGGCGTTTTGAAGGTTGCCGACGCCCTGGATATGACCGAAGGCAGATCGCGCATCCCCTTCGAGATCGGCAACGTCAATATCCACTCGGTCTCGGCCAAGGCCGTTGACTCGGTAGAGATCGAACCGGGCGAGGAACGGCCGGTCCGGCTCGTGATAACCCTGGCCAACTCGGCAGGCATATTCCAGGTTGATGAGCTGCTGCGCCACAAGCTCAAGAACTCCTCGATCAAGGACTATGTCGAGATCCTGGCGAAGATCGAGGGGGAATCGGAGCGCAGGATCATCGAGATCTACAAGGCATAGCCCCATCCCGGGCTTGACCCATCGAAGACACCTGCCCGCCGGACAGCAGCATCTCCTGTTCCGGCATCTTTCTGTTCTTACCGGGGCATACAGGCACAACCCTAAGTGTTCCCGTGCGGAAAATATTGTCTCATGACCTGTGGAGGTGACGGTATGAATCAGGAACAGCGTTTATTCATGGTGCGCCACGGTGCCATCGTGGCATTGCTGGGGGCGCTCTCGGGCCTGGCGTTCACGTTTGTCATCACCGGCGATATCCAGGGCAACACCAGGGCCTGGCACCTGGCTCACCTCCAGGGCGTCCTGACGGGTATTCTCCTCATAGCCGCCTCATCGGCCGTGCCCCACCTGAACCTGACCCCGAAAGCCCTTCGCATACTGGCATATTCCTTTGTCATCACCGGCTACTGCTATTCCCTGGGCCCCATCTTCGGTGCTGTCTTCGGGGTGAGGGGCATCGAACCGGTGGCGCCGCCGAGCAATCTGATCATGTACCTCAGCAATTCCATAGCGAGCATCTCCGTGGTCATCGGCCTGGGCCTGACGGTGTACGGATCGCTCAAAAGATTCGCTGCGGCACCTGAAAAATGAGTGGCAGCAGGCCACCTGAGGCTCTTGAGCATTTTATTTTCTTGTGAAAGCGTGTACTACAAGCCCTTATGAATGACTACATCACCCGCGAGATCATCCGCTTTGTGGATGAATATCAGCAATCCGCAGGCCCAGGAACTAGCTGGGACGAACCGCTCGTGGGCTTTGCCGATGCCCGCGACCCCCGGTTTGCCTCGCTGCACCGGGCTGTAAGCCCTACCCATGCCCTGCCCGAACACCTGCTGGATGGCGCGCGCAGCGTAGTTGCATACTTTATCCCCTTCGAGAAGGCCGTTGCCGCCGGCAACAGCGGCAGCTACCATGCCTCGCGTAAGTGGGCCCTGGCATACATCGAGACGAACCGGCTCATCACAGATATCAACGCGCATCTCTCTGCACTCCTGGAACACAGGGGAGCACGGACAGCCGTCGTGCCACCGACACACAATTTCGACGAGGAACGGCTCATGAGCGACTGGTCTCACCGCCATGTCGCCTGGATTGCGGGGCTTGGAACCTTCGGGCTCCACAACCTGCTCATCACCGCCAGGGGGTGCTGCGGGAGGCTCGGCAGCTTCGTGACCGATGCGGTGTGCACGCCTTCGGTGAGGCCCGTGTTCGAATACTGCCTGTTCAAGTCTAAAGGCACGTGCGGCGCATGCGTGAAAAACTGTGTCACCGGAGCGCTCAAGGAAGACTCGTTCGACCGGCACCGCTGCTATGGCCTGCTCCTGGAGAATGCAGAGCTCTTCGAGAACGAGGGCCTTGCGGATGTGTGCGGCAAGTGCACGTGCGGGGTGCCGTGCTCGTTCGCCATCCCGGGCACCACCCGCGACAGGGACAGGGTATGACGTGCCCGACCTTCACCATGGACAGTGCCGTGAACAATAAGCCAGAGGAGAGAGGAGCACCAGGCCACATCATGAACATCATCCATGCACAAACACCACAGCACCTCGATGCAGTGCGCGAGCTCTTCCGGGAGTACGAACAGTTTCTTGCGGTGGACCTGTGCTTCCAGGGGTTCGAGGCAGAGCTTGCCGGCCTGCCCGGGCGGTATGCAGCCCCCACGGGCGCTCTCCTGCTCGCCCTTGACGGTCAGGAGGCAGCAGGCTGCGTTGCCCTGCGGCAGATCGAGACCCACGTATGCGAAATGAAGCGTCTCTACATACGGCCCGGGTACCGGGGACATCACCTCGGCAGGAGACTCACCGAAAAGATCGTTGAAGAAGCCAGGGCCAGGGGCTATTCGCTCATGAGGCTCGATACCCTGGACACCCTGACTGAGGCCATGAACCTCTACGCATCGCTCGGTTTCATCGAGATCGGGCCCTACTATCACAACCCCCTGCCCGGTGTGGTTTACTGGGAACTGCCGTTGCAGGAGCCTGAAAGGCAACAGTCCTCGCCACTCAACTCATAGGACCTGTTGCATCGTGCCCTCTAGGGCCCTATTGAAACAGTATATATGGAAGACGTTCTCCCCAAGACGGTGAAGATCGTGCTCGTCATCATCCTTCTCCTGGCCGCGGCGATCGGCTACCTGGCCATGAAACGCTACCAGTTCGACTTTTTCATGAACGAGCAGTGGGCTCTCCTGAGCTCCTACAAGGCGCAGGAGGTCTTTTCCCTCGACATGGTAGAGGGTCTGCCCGAGCCGGCCAGGCGGTATTTTCTCCACGCCATAGAGCCGGGAACACCCCTGGCCCGTTCGGTCGAGATTACCATGACAGGCACCATCGCCCTGAAGCCCGGGGGAGAAAAGATGCCTTTTTCCGCCCGGCAGATTATCGCCATGCAGGGCGCCCTCATCTGGCATGCCCAGGCGGGGCACGGAATCATGAAGGTGTCGGGATACGATTTCTATGTGCCCACAACCGGGGGGATGCGATGGTGGCTCTGGGACATTCTGCCCGTGGTGAATGCACGCGATGCCGATACCATCCGGTCTGCAGCAGGAAGGGTGGCCCTGGAGACCTCCATCATGCTGCCGTCAGCGCTCCTGCCGCAGTACGGGGCCGCCTGGGAGGGCGTGGACGAGAACACGGCGCGGGTACGAACAGCCATCGATGACGAGCACCTCGCCATCGATATCACCGTTGCCCCCGACGGGAGCCTCGAGCGCGTGCGCATGATGCGGTGGGACGCCAGGGGGCTGTCGGGAACCCCGGAATACGTGCCGTGGGTCGGCACCGGTTTTACCCGGGAGGAGACATTCCAGGGCTATACAATCCCGACACACGTCAGTGCCGTTGCAAAGGCAGGCACGAGCCAGGAGAACCCGTTTTTCGAGGCGGAGTTCCTGTCCGCAGACTTTCACTGACAGCACAGGAGACACCGATACCTAAAGCACAATCCCGGGGCGGACAAGGCCGTTCCCACAGACACTTTCATAAGGGCGGAGAGTCATGAAAACCACACTGATCAAAAACGGAACAATCATCGACGGCACAGGCAGCAGGGCCTTTGAAGGGCACCTGCTCATCGAGGGCGGCCTGATCAGGGACGTGCTGCCGGCAACCATTGAACCCCCGGAGGCGGACACCATCATCGATGCCTCTGGCTGCGCAGTCTGCCCGGGATTCATCGACATGCACTCGCACGCAGACTGGCTCCTGCCGCTCGACGATCACGCAGGTCTCCTCACCTGTCTCATCGAACAGGGGATCACCACCGTGGTTGCAGGCAACTGCGGCTTTTCCCCGGCCCCGTACCGGCCCGATTCAGTGTACAGCCTTTCCGCTCTCGAACCGCTCCTGGAGCGGCCGCTCGATTTCTCCTGGCAGTCCATGGGAGAATTTCTCGAAACGCTCGAAGACAGGGGATCCCTGCTGAATGTGGCCCAGCTCGTGGGCCACGGCACGGTCCGGGTCGCATGCTCGCTCACCCGCAGGGGGGCCATGAAACCGCGGGAGCTTGCAAGCTGTCTCGACGCGGTGAGAAAGTCCTTCGATGAAGGGGCCTGCGGCCTGAGCCTGGGCCTCGGCTACGACCCGGGCATGTACTCGCCGATCGGGGAGATCGAGGCCTTCTGCAGGGTAGCTGCCGAGTACGACCGGATCGTGACCGTTCACCTCAAGGCACTGAGCATCCTCTCCCCCACCTACCCCCTGCTCACCCCCAGGGCCCACAACCTGCTCGCCATCGAGGAGATGCTCGGCATCGCCAGGAGAACCGGGATACGGCTCCAGCTCTCCCACTTCATCTTTGTGGGCAGGAGAAGCTGGAAGACCGCACCCCGGGGCATTCACCTGGTCGAGGCTGCCAGGAAAGACGGCATTGATGTCATGTTCGATGCCTTCCCGTACCTGTGCGGCAACACCACGGTCAATGTCGTACTCCCCCACTGGTTCCTGGCAAAGACCCCCGGCTCGTATGGAAACAGGGTCGACAGGATGAGGCTCAAGGCCGAGCTCGAGGCAGGCTTTGCCCTGGTGGGGTTCACCTACAGGGACTTTCAGGTGATGGACCCGGCAATTGAAGGCTGCGACGACCTGGCCGGGATGAGCATCCCCGAGATTGCCGCAAAATGGAACCTCTCTCCCTTCGACACTCTCCTGAGGCTCAGCGAGCTCAGCGACGGCGGATCGCTCATACTCTTCCACGGCTACAGCGGAGAGCCCGGAAAAGTGGCGGTCATCGAGTCCGTGCTTTCCCATGAGCTCTGCTTGTTCGAGACCGATGCAGTGGTCAAGAGCACGGGGTACCCGAACCCTGCTGCAAAGGGTACGTTCCCGCTCATTGTCGGTCCCCTGGTGAGGGACAGGAAACTCTTCAGCCTCGAGCAGGCAGTCCACCGCTCCACGCTTGCAAGCGCCCTTCGCTGCGGCATCAGGGACCGCGGGGTCGTGGCCCCGGGAAAGGCCGCAGATCTCGTGGTGTTCGACCCGGAGACCGTCTCGGACACCCCGCCGGTCGGGAGGGCCCCTGCCGGCAGGCCCGCAGGCATCAGGCACGTGTTCCTCAACGGGGCAGAGGTGGTCCGGGATGGCTCCCGCGTGGGATCCGTGCTCACCGGAAAGGTGCTCCGGGGCTGAGGCAGCATAGCACATGAAGATCGGATCATTTGAATTCAACATGAGAGAGCTGGCCGGCTCCTTCGGGGATTTCGGCACGCTCTTCCCCCTGGCAGTGGGCTACATTGCGGTGTGCGGAATGAATCCTGCAGGCCTGCTCGTCATGATGGGGCTCGCGAATATCGTAACCGGTCTCGTCTACCGGCTGCCCATGCCCATCGAGCCAATGAAGGTCCTGGCGGTCGTTGCCATTGCCCAGCAGTGGTCCCCGTCCATGATCTACGCCTCCGGTTTCGCCATGGGCATGGTCTGGCTGTTCTTCTCCGTCACAAACATCATCGGACACATAGCCAGGATCACCCCGGTTTCCGTGGTCAGGGGGATCCAGGTGTCTCTCGGCGTGCTCCTTGCCGTGCAGGCGATCACCATGCTTTCCGATTCGTGGGTGCTCGCAGCCGTCTCCATAGCGATCGTCCTGGTGCTGCGCGAAAACCGCTATGCCCCGGCCACGGTCGTTCTCATGGTGCTGGGCATCCTCATCATGCTCGCTAAAGGTCAGCTGGCCCAGGTGACGTTCACCGGGCTCGCGCTGCCACCCATGACCGCCTTCCACCCGAGCGAGGTGTGGGATACCCTGGTGCTGGCAGGGTTTGCACAGATTCCGCTGACCGCCACCAACGCCGTCATCGCCACGGCCGCGCTCATTGCGAAATACTGGCCGGAGAGGCCGGTAAGCGAACGGAAGCTCTCGTTCAACATGGGCATCATGAACCTCATCAGCCCCTTTTTCGGCGGAATGCCCCTGTGCCACGGTGCCGGCGGCCTGGCAGGCCAATACTATTTCGGTGCCCGCACCGGAGGAACAAATATTATCGAAGGGGTCATGGAACTGGCCCTGGGCATCCTCCTTGCCACCTCGATCATCAGCCTGTTCACCTTCTTTCCCACGGCCATCATCGGCGCCATGATGTTTCTCGTGGGCATCGAGCTCGTCTCGTTCGCCCGGGATGTCCGCCTGGATCTGGACTTCATACCCCTGGCATCCACCGTGGTGATCTCGGTGATCAGTAACATGGCGTTCGGCTTTCTCTTCGGCCTGGGGGTGCACTATCTGCTCGGCAGGCTCGGCAAACGGCCGGCCAGGTGAATCCTTTGTTCGCCGGGATGAACGCATCGCCCTTTCCTTTAAGAACGGCTGGCAGGAGTCAGGCCGCGGCTGGAAGCCGCTCCTACAGTGTTTTCAGGCAGATCACGCTGTAGGAGCCGGTTCAGCGGCGACTTCTTCTCCTCCAAAAACAACGGCCATAACCGATTGCGGCGGAAAGCCGCTCCTACAGATGCTCCAGCCGGACCGGAGCGTGGGGCACATATTGATTAGAAACCGGAGTCAGGGAGGCAGGTGATGAAACAGATCGTTATTTCGGTGGAGGGCATATCTCTTCGGGCAGAGCTCTTCGATACCCCCACGGCACAAGAGGTGGAAAGACTGCTCCCCATCGAGGGCAGCGTGGCGGTCTGGGGGCAGGAGATCTACTTCGATATCCCGCTCGAGACAGGGCTCGAGGCAGATGCACGCCAGGACGTGAAGGTGGGCGATCTCGGGTACTGGCCAGACGGACCGGCACTGTGCATCTTCTTCGGCCCTACGCCGGTGAGCACCACCGGGGAGCCGCGCGCCTACAGCCCGGTGAATGTCTTCGGGCGAACCCTGGACGATGCCCGGGCGCTCCGGAAGGTACACAACGGTGCCCCTATCCTTGTCAGCCCTGGCAACGATTAGGAAGCACAGGATCAACTCGCAGTCGGACACACAGGGAAATCCATGAACTGTGCAATAAAAAAGGAGGCTCTAGGCACTGGGCGCTGGGCGCTGGGAAAAGAAGGATGATGAAGGAGGCGCTAGGCACTGGGCGCTGGTAAAAGAAACAGATGAACGGTTTAAAGGCACAAAGGTCAGCGAAAGGGGGAAGGAGATATGGATGACACAAAGGGTTACTGCGTTGTCCTCACCACATGCCCAAACGCGCAGGAGGCTCACGAGATGGCCTCACAGCTCATCGGCCACAAGCTCGCCGCCTGCGTGCAGATGAGCGCGATCACCAGCTACTATGAATGGAAGGGAACGGTGCACACAGAGGGTGAGCAACTCCTGCTCATCAAGGCAAAGGCCTCGCACTACGACGAGATCGAGGAGTTCATCGCAGGCAGGCACAGCTATGAGGTCCCCGAGATCGTCAGGATACCCATAGAGGGCGGGCTTCGGCGCTACCTCGACTGGATCGACGAGGTGAGCGAATGATTCTTCTCCTTGAATTCTCAGCCACGGCAAAGGAGGAAACGCCATGAAGAAACCGGCGGGTATAAACAATCACGTCCATCATGTCCACCTGTTCGCTTCGGACATCGACAGGTCCGTAGCCTTCTACCGGGACTTTTTCGGCGGCCGTGTCGTTCTCGACATGGACCTCGCCGGTGCACGCAATGTGTTCATGAGGATCGGGACCGGCAGGATCCACTTTTACGACCAGGCGCCCGAAAACCCCGGCCGGGGGAGCATCCACCACTTCGGCATCCAGACCGACAACATCGAGGCGGTCGTGGAGAAGCTGCAGCTCTCGGGCATGGTCTTCCCCAAGGGCATCACCGACCTGGTGGTGTGGAAATACATCATGGTTTCTGCGCCCGACGATATCCTCATCGAACTCTTCCAGGTGGACAAAGAGAGGATACCCGCAGAGTATCGCGACTACTTCGAGTAGGGGCTGGCGCCTGAAAAGGCGGGGCTCACGGGCAAACGCACACCTTGCTCCTTGACACGTTGGTCGATTTTCCCTATCCTTTCGCCATAATTGAATTTTTTTAATGTTACACAACTCTTGGGTCACAGGGCATAGACATGATAATCAGTTATGTTCAGACAAAGGGCGGAACCGGCAAGAGCACGCTGGCTCTCAACACGGCATTTTCCCGGCATCTCGCCGGCAGGTTCAAGTCCATCGCGCTGGTGGAGCTCGATCCGCAGGGTACCCTGAAAAACTGGTGGAGTGAACGCACCGAGCTGGCCAGGGACACGGGCAGGGTATCGTTCCACCACATATCCAGCACCCAGAAAGAGGTTTTCCAGGACGGCATCCAGTCCATCGCGGCACACAACCAGTTCATCGTCATGGACATCCCCGGGGAGAGCACCGGCAAGCTCCATACCCGCTTTGCCTGCGCCGTCTCAGACCTCGTCATCATCCCCATGAGGACCTCGACGAATGACGAAACCGCCTTTGCAGACAACCTCTACCCCATCATCAAAGACATCATCAAGGTCGAGCCGAAGAAGAAAAACGCATTTTTCGTACTGCCCGCCTTCACCTATCCGCAGTCAAAGAAGCAGAGCATCATCGACTACTTTCAGGACATCCTCCCCCCGAATGTCTCGTGCATGCCGGCCATCTATCCCCACAGGTCGGTGTACGAGAACTTCAATCGCGAGGGATCGAACCTCCACGAGTACGCACGCCAGGTGCAGAACAACAAACGCTACAGCAGGCAGGCCCTGTGTGCCATCGAGGACGTCGAGGATATCGCGCAGACCATAACGCGCATGTGGGAGAACTGACATGGCACTTCCCAAAAAGAGAAAGAAGCTGGAAGATACCCGGGAACACCCTGCCGGCGTGAAGAAGTCCACCGGGAAGGCGGGCGAGAAAAAAGAAAAGAGCCGCCCAGCAAAGGCAGCGGGCCCGGCAGGCACCAAGAACAGCGAGCAGATGGACAAGGCCTTCGATATCATGGAGCAGATCGAGGGCACCAGGGGCACAGCACCCTTACCCTCCCCTGCCGACACCCGGGAAGAACGCCCCGGCACGCTCCGGCTCAGGATATCCCTTGACGGGTCAGCCCCCGGCGACACGGCTGCACCACACAGTTCCGCGCACAGGAAACCCCGCAGTCTCGATCTCACGATTACCATTCCTTCCTTTGTATGGAAGGTGCCTCTCCTGAGAACCGCGGCAGCAAAGATACTCAAGACGCTGCCCCCCGAAGACTGAGGCCTTCAGGAATATAATCTCCTGAAATAAAGACACATTGTGCCCGTATCCCCCTTGGGCTTCACCGGGACGTTCAGGACATTACCCCATTGTATTTTTCAAACAGCCCTGTTATAACGCAGCCCATTACCGGATAATTTGAGCATGCATTCATGAAAAAAACTACTCTATACAGAGCATCCCTGGCATTGCTTCTATGCCTGAGCATATTTCTTGGGATCACCTTCGCCTCAGACATACCCCGGGCGAAGCACTACTACCAGGAGATCTCGCCGCTGCCGGAACAGTCCAGGACAGACAAGGACGTCTTCAAGTACCTCAAGCGCGACCACTATCGCAAACTCGCCATCGACGACGGGCTGTCCTCGAAGATATTCGACAACTACCTCTCCGACCTGGACCCGTTCAGGACCTTCTTCCTCGCCTCGGACATCAAGGAGTTCGAACCCTGGCGGGCCAAACTGGACGATGCACTGAAAAGCGGAGAGCTGAAACCGGCATTCACGATCTACAACCGGTACCAGCTGCGGTTCATCGAACGGCTCGTCTTTTTTATCGATGTGCTCGAAGGCGGCATCGGCACCATCGATTTCTCCCTCGACGAGTCGATCGAGGTGGACAGAAAGGAAGCCCCCTGGCCTGCAAACAGGGGTGAGCTGGAGCACCTGTGGCAGAAGGAGCTGAAAAGCGATATCTTAAACCTCATCCTCGATGAGAAGACCGGCGACGAAGTCACCGATCTTCTCCTGAAACGCTACCGCAGCCAGCTGGAGCGTGCACAGCAGGCCAAGGACGAGGACGTGTTCCAGCGATACATGAACTCGTTCACCATGGTGTTTGACCCGCACACCCAGTATTTCTCGCCGCGCACGTCCGAGAACTTCAACATCAACATGAGTCTCTCGCTCGAGGGCATCGGTGCCATGCTCACGGCAGACAACGAATTCACCAAGGTTGTTCGTCTCATCCCGGCAGGCCCTGCAGACAAGGGCGGTGAGCTCAAACCCGACGACCGGATCATAGGGGTCGGCCAGGGCGATGACACAGAGATCGAAGATGTGGTCGGCTGGAGACTCGATGATGTTGTGGAACTGATCCGCGGCCCCAAGGGATCAGCCGTCCGGCTCAAGATCATCCCGGCCGATGCAATCGACGACCACCAGACCAAGGTCATCCGGATCGTGAGGAACACGGTACAGCTCGAAGAGCAGGCAGCCCGAAGCGACATCATCGAGATCAAGAGAGGGGATGAGGCCTACCGGCTCGGCGTCATCACCATCCCCACCTTCTACATGGATATACAGGCGCTGCGCGACGGCAACAAGGACTACAGGAGCACGACGCGCGACGTGAGACTCCTCCTGGCCGAGCTCGACAAGGCCAAGGTCGACGGGATCATCATCGATCTCCGCGACAACGGAGGGGGTTCGCTCCAGGAGGCAGAGACCCTGACCGGCCTCTTCATCAAACACGGCCCGGTCGTCCAGATCAGGCATGCGAACGAAAAGGTGGAGCAGCTCTACGATCGCGACCCGCGAATCTTCTACACCGGCCCCCTTGCCGTCGTGGTGAACAGGCTCAGTGCCTCCGCTTCCGAGATCTTTGCCGGGGCCATGCAGGATTACGGCAGGGCCCTCATCATCGGCGAAGACACCTTCGGGAAGGGAACCGTGCAGACCCTCATCAACCTCAACCGGGGCCAGCTCAAGATGACCTCGGCAAAGTTTTACCGCGTCTCCGGGGCAAGCACCCAGCATCGCGGCATCACCCCTGACATTCCCTACCCGAGCCTGTACGACAAGAAGAAGATCGGGGAGAGTTCCCTGGACGAGGCCCTTCCCTGGGACACGATAACCGGGGCACAGCACCAGACCTACATGGATTTCACCCCGATTGTACCACAGCTCCGAACGCTGCACAGCGCAAGGATCAGTGACAACCCTGACTACCTCTACCTTCAGGCCATGACCGAATACCTGGGCACACTGCGTGAGAAGACCAGGATATCCCTGAACAAGCTCAAGCGGGAACAGGAACAGGAGGAGGCTCAGAAGATACGCCTCGGGCTGGAAAACAAGCGGCGGCAAGCCAAGGGCCTCCCTCAGGTGGAGAACCTCGACGAGATCGATGAAAAAGAGGACAAGCCGCAGGACAAAAAGGCCCAGGAAGATCCGGTCCTCGTCGAGAGCGGCAACGTGCTTGTCGACCTGATGAGCCTCTCGGACAAGCTCAGGAACAAGGATACCGGCTCCAAGGCAAATTGAATCTGATTGTTATGGCATCACTACACTCGCAAGAGTGTATCAAATACATCAGGGGGGAATGGTATGAAGAGAACCTTATGCATCCTGGCCTGCCTGTTCTTCTGCACCCAGCCGGCCTTTTCTGCCCAGCAGTATCACATCAGCGTGCTGCAGGTTTCGAAAATCCAGGTTTTTGACAACGCGTACGAAGGATTCAGGGATGCACTCAGGGAGCAGGGTCTCGTGGAGGGCGACAACCTTACCCTGACACGGCACATCATCGATGCCGATCTCGATGCAAACCTCTGGGAAAAGGTCGGCGTCCTGATCAAGATCAAAAAGACAGCCGGCAGGATCGTGGATGAGAAACCAGACCTGGTCCTCACCATCGGGACCCCGGCCACGAAGTATTCCCGGGACAAGATCGTAAAGGCGGGAATCCCCATGGTGTTCTCCTGCGTCGCAAACCCGGTGGCAGCGGGATGCACCTCCATGACCGAGGCCGGAGCGGGTTTTACCGGCGCCACCATCTACATCGACCCCTACGACGTGATAAAGATTGCGAGACTGGCGCTGCCCAGGATGCGGACCATGGGTATCATCCACTGCGATGACGACAATGCCGTTGCCTTTGCCGAAGAGGCGAAAGAAAAGGCGGCAAAGCAGGGTCTGCGCGTCGTCACCAAACAGGTGGGCAAGTCAGACAAGATAGGACCGGCCGCCATTGAACTGCTGGAACAGGGCGCCGACATGTTCGGCATTCCGCCGGACACCTACTATGCGCTGCGCGACAACGAGCCGTCCCGCGAGCTGCTCGCCATCACCAGGGACAGGAAGATCCCTGCCGTCGCATTCATGACGAGCGGCGCCCAGGGCTGCATCCTCTACGTGGGCCCGAGCCTGAGGACGAACGGGTTCCTCTCCGGACAGCAGGCCGTGAAGATCCTCAAGCAGGGGGTCAAACCCGAGCAACTCCCGATTGCAACGCAGGAGAACCTCACGATCCTCTCCGATGTCGATGCGATCAAGCATATCGGTATCGAGATCCCTCTGGAGATCCTGCAGCTGGCAAGACCGTTTTCGGAATCGTCTTGAACGATTGGCAGGCAATACCATCTTTGGTTCTTTCTTTATGTGCCTGAAGAAAGGACCAAAGAAACAGCACATTCCGGGGAGAGTATTGGTTGGGTTAACCCCAAAAGTCATTGCAATGTGTTACCTATGTCCCTTTACGCTTTTGTAACCTATGTCCTTGACCTGTACATACTGTACCCTAATGGTTTTTATGTTACTTTCTTTGCTTGCACAAGAGAAAGTAACCAAAGAAATGCACCCCGCGAAGCCGCCTGCCTTTGGTAGGTACGCTCACTCGCACAGGAAAAATCCGCTCGCACTTAAACTCGCGCAGCTTTGCTGCGCTCAGACAAAAGTGCTCGTTTTTCGGATTTTTCCCGCACTCCCTCGCCGGCTTCAAGGGGGAATTCGGTCTGGTGCCGAGTTATTTCACTATGATCTCGGAAAAGAACACCCAGAGAGAGGGGGGATATCCGGAGATTATGTGCACTATTAGAGATGGCCACATACTGGCACGATATATATTTTCAGAAATATAATGATATTTTTATATTGCAACGTTTTCTCATCCATTATACTGTTATATTGCTTTTTTGCTGTATAGTAATTGTTCCGCACAAGAAATTATATGAACATAAAGATAGAAAACGCTAAGAAGCAGATTAAGAGGATATTAATATCAGAGGATGATATCCAAGACGCAGGCAATTATGCATATCAACTATTAAAGCATGAATATCATAACCCAGAATACCTAGATAGAATAGAAGATCCCAAAGAAGATTTTTTAAACTCGGATGATTATGAGAATATGAGAGCTCTCACCACTGCTTTAATCGTTTCTTATTCGAGACCATTTACAAGGAATGAGGGTAATGATTCGGCTATACCATCGTTACCCAACAAATTTCTAAGTAATTACAATGCTCTTGAAATGGATTTACATAATAAAATCTTGAATCTTAGAAATCGAGCTTTTGCACATTCCGATGCTGAGTTATTTAATATTGAATTATCAAAATCAAAATATGATGGCATGATATATCCAGTTTTTCTAGAATATCCAATAGAGTTTTTTACAAAAGATGAATTGAAATTATTCCAAGAAATGATTGAAAAATTATTACCTGCTTTTAGAAATCAAATAAATGCCATCCTACGTCATCATGGGGATGATGCAATGAAATTTCTTGTTAATGATTAAATAAATAGCCGAACCATGGCATGCAGACGGACGCGGGCTGCCGCCCGCGCCACTGATGCCGGGCGTTAGGTTCAAAAAGGAAAAGAAAATGGCAAGCATTCCACAAATTAGAGGTGCTTTACTTGAAGAGGCAATATTATTTTTGCTCGAAAAAATAGGCTACTCGATTGTTGAATTTGATCCTAATTTATCTCCAGAGGCAACAGGTTTAAACCATGGGCATTCTGGGCTTGAGGTCCGGGGTAGAGGAACTTGGCATCAAATTGATGCAATAGCTTCATTTCATTATTCACCGGCATTCATGTATCCTTTAAGATTATTAGTGGAAGCTAAATGTTATCAAGCTGGAAGGCCAATTGGGGTTGATGTTGTAAGAAATGCAGTGGGTGTCTTAAAAGATATTACTGAAAACTACTTTACCGTACCATCTCGCCGTGGCGGTGATCTTCAAGTTGTGAGATACAATTATCACTCTGCTATTTTTTCAACTTCTGGCTTCACTTCTGGAGCCGTAGAATATTCTATAGCTCATCAAGTTTTTTTAATTCAGTACGAAAATGTTCCTATTATCCAACCGTTAATCGATGCAATTATGACTTTTGACAATCATTGCGTCACTATAATTGGAAAAAGGAGTATGGCTGGAATCCGAAAACTTTACAGAGATGCCTTAAGGGATAGAATATCTCAAACCAATACACCTCATTTCCTAACAAAAAAGGGCATTGCTTTAATTGATGATTCATTGGTTCAAACAGTTCGCAGAATCCATGGTTCATATTTTGGCATGCTGCAAGGACGTTGGCCATTACATTTACTCACTGAATCACCCTTACCAGCATTAGCCTTTGAGTCAGACAACATTACATGTCGTCTAACAGGCTATGAAACTGGAGAATGGAAATTCACCCCTTTGGATATTGATCGCAATGACAATGGATATTTCGAGTTGCAATTTAATCTACCAGAAGCAATTGCTAATTTAATATCAGAAAATTGGGGTGACCGAGAGGCGGTCGCAAACATAAAGCAACAGCATTTCTCGTATATTGACCTTTCTGGAGTAATTGGAGGTGTAAGAAGAAATGTTCGATTAGAAATGGATCGCAACTGGATTAATCAATATTTAGATCGAATTAGAAGGACCTAACGCTACATTTGCAGCGGAGCGCAAAAGCAGGGTTAGGCATTAAGGAAGACCTGATGAAAGACATGCCGAGGATTGATATCTGTGAGACGATAAGGAAGATTGAATTTCCAGTTGAAGTTTGGGAATGGCTCGACCTCTTCGGAAACGTCGTAGGCATTACGCAAAGAGAGGCCATGTACCAAGAAAGGGCATTCATGGCAGACACTCCTTTCAAGAAGATCCTGCTTTGTGCCATAAACAAGGACCTTTCTACCTTAAATACCATATACATTCTGTTACGCTGTGAGCTAATTCACCAAGCATCATCCCACGTAAGATTGCTTTGCGAAAGCTTGATTACCCTGAAATACATCTCGTTAGAATCACAGTCGCGGTCTGCCCTGTTTTGGGGCTATGCAGACATAGAAGCATATGACATCTCCTCATCCCTTCTTGAATGGGACGGTAGTACGGCAAATCCCAAGCATGTTGAGGGGGTAAGTTCATTTCGTGAAAGCATATCTGAAAAATATGAGAAAACGAAAGGTACATACACCTTTGTTGACAAGAAAGGCCGCGGAAGACCTTTTCATAACTGGTGTAACAAGAGCATGTTTGTGCAGGCCCTCGAGTGCGGCCCATCCTTTCAACGACTATACAAACTCATTTATAGGCAGATGAGTTCGTATATACACGGAACAGCATGGTCTCTAAGGAGGCAGGTTTCGTATAGTAGAGATCATTACCAGCCCAACGTTATCCTAAATGATATCGCGTCAATTGTCCGCACAGCATCAGCGGTGTGGGTGGAGTGGGCAAAGTTTTGCGTAGAAATCCTGAATTGGAGACTCTCAGACAAGATAATGGAACTTCCAGCGATGATTGAGGAACTGGAAGAGAGGCACTTTCCAGGAAAGAATCTGTAAAATGCATAACGAGTGCGTACACCCGATCGCTCAAACAACGCGCTCCGGGTGACGCCTATATTAGCAATTTGAGAAGATACTATGGGAATCGGATCTCCTGAAGAATCACTTGCGAGAATCAAAGACCTATTGTCACTTTTTGACAAGAGAATTACTCCAACTGTGGATAAAGAGAATACAAGTCCAATCTCTAAGGTACCGTACAAACTCCGTTGTCTTAAAGCGCTGTACCAAATCAGGATTTGCGATCTGGGCCAGGCATCCCACCTGCTGTATACGAAGAAAGCGTATCTACCAGCCTTCGTGCTCACTAGGGCCGTTATGGAAACGGTGGCCATGCTTTATGTCTGTTTCTCTAAGGTGTCGGCTGCAATAAAGAAGAACGACGTCGATGATATTGATGACTTCTTGATGAAGGCTCTATTGGGTACTAGGGACGGTACTGGATCAGTCAAGCACTACAATGCATTGACCGCAGTCCAGCATGTCGGAAAAAGAAATACAGCATTTGAGGAATCGTATCTCGGTCTATGTGAGTTCGCCCATCCGAACTGGGAAGGGGTCTCGTTGGCCTATGGTGAGCAGATCGATGAAGGGCACATGGTGATAAAGACAATTCGGGACGCTTCTTTCGCTGACACCATTGGAATGAAACCATTGATGGCCTCGTTAATGCTCTTTGACGAGATATACCACGGAATAGAAGAGTTGATTCCGGAGTTCACGGAAATCTGCGAGCTTTGCTAACAAACGCATGAAACCAGGGGACGTCCATGAAATATGGACATTTGGCCACCAACCCTTTCTGAACAGATATGTCGGTCATATCAAAAGTCACAATTTCACTGACATCCCTCAAATTACCCGGGAGGTAATTCATGTCTGGTGAAAAAAATCTGCAAAAGTTACTGGACTCCATGAAGCCTGTGCTGCGGGATGAAGAGTACATTTTTACCTATGTTGAAGGTGGTAAATATGGTGATAAGTCCGATTTATCTCCCTTAGCTATGTTCTTGGAAGACGAAGCGATGACACTCGTGGTCCCACGCGCTTCAGCTGACAAAAATGGCTTATCCTATGACTCTGTCTTTAAGTGCATCACACTATCAGTCCATTCAAGCTTGGATGCTGTTGGTCTAACCGCCTCGTTTTCAAATAAACTCGCCGAACACGGTATTAGTGCAAACGTCATTGCGGGTTATTACCACGATCATATTTTTGTTCAGTCTGAGTGTGCGGAGCGAGCAATGGCCGCACTTAGAGAGTTACATCGCCAACAAGGCGCTCCCACGTGTCTCGGGGGTCAGGTCTTGCATTATAACATTTTCATCATCCCTGCTTAATAATGTGGCATTACAAGACCCCACCTTCCCTCCTAAGGATATATAAACAGGGTCTTGGTAAAAGAAAAATTCAAGAGAAAGTCAAATGGACAATTGGTTTACAATAGATCAAATCGACAAGGAAACTTATATCATAAGCGAATACCGCCACTGGGAGGAAACGCATTGTTATCTCTTGAATGGCTCTGAACACAGTTTGCTGATTGATACCGGGCTCGGAATCTGTAATATTTATGACCAGGTCATAAAGCTGACTGACAAACCGATTACCGCAGTAGCCACCCACATTCACTGGGATCATATTGGTGGTCATAAATACTTTCCAGACTTTTACGCTCATGAAGATGAACTGAACTGGCTGAGCGGTAAATTTCCTCTCACAATGGAGCAAATCAAGGGCATGGTCGTTGACCGATGTGGCCTGCCGGAAGATTATGATGTAAACAAATATGAATTCTTTCAGGGTAAGCCGACAAAAGTGCTAAAGGGTAATGAAGTTATTGATATTGGAAACCGCTTTGTTCAAATAGTGCATACGCCCGGTCATTCGCCAGGTCATATGTGTTTTTGGGAAAAGGAGCGCGGTTACCTTTTCACTGGTGACTTGGTTTATAAAGACACGCTCTTTGCATACTTTCCGTCCACCGATCCAGAGGCGTACCTCAACTCTCTGGAGCGGATCTCGGTGCTGCCGGTGAAACATGTGTTCCCTGCGCATCACACTTTGAATATTCAGCCTGAGATTCTGGTCCGAATGCGTGACGCCTTTCGGAGGTTGCAGGCTGAGGATAAATTGCATCATGGTAGCGGAACATTTGACTACGGCGACTGGTCTGTATGGCTATAAAAACAAAGAACACCTACCATCATTCTTAAGAAGGAACGACGGGACGTCCGTGAAATATGGACATTTGGGCACCAACCCTTCCTGAACAGATATGCCGGTCATATCAAAAGTCACAATTTCACGGATCTCCCCTAAATTACCCGAAACGTCAGATCGGATGAATGAAAGGAAAAATCATGTTAGAGATCTATCCCGAACCTATCAGGGATCTTCCTGAAGCAGACATACCACTAGATGGAATCAAGGCGTACCTCTCACAATCTGATTCACACCAGATAATCTTCATGGAATTCGAGAAGGACGTTGACTTGCCGGAGCATTCTCACGCTGCGCAGTTTGGCATCGTCCTGGAAGGGAAAATCGAGTTGATGATCGATGGCAAGAAGAAAACCTATATGAAAGGCGATCGATACTACATTCCCGAAGGCACAGCACATTCAGGAAAAATATATGCCGGTTACGCCGATATTACGTTCTTCAATGAGCCCGGCCGCTATTCCAGAAAGTGACAACAGGGAAACCAGGGGACGTCTGTGGAATATGGACATTTGGGCACAAACCCTTTCTGAACAGATATGTCGGATATATCAGAAGTCACAATTTCACAGACGTCCCCTAAATTACCCAACATAAAGGATTTGCTATGATCTTTCGTTCGTCTTTCTTGTCATTGCTGGTGCTTTTTTCCTTTCTAACCATGCAGGTAAAAGCTGAAAGTATGGGGCATCAACAGATGAGCCGCCATGAAAAAGCAGGGCGTACAAACATCTGTGATATAAATTTCCCAGAGCATTTTGAAGTCCTTGTCAACTGGGGGACCAAGCCGGAATGGATCGATAGTTCTCATTTTGTCTTCCTGAGCAACCAGGTCGGTGATGTCTACCTGATGGATATCGCATCAAGAGAGATAAAAAACCTTACAGGTCATTTCCATCATGCCGGCTTTACGAGGGCCTTCAAGCTCAACAATGGAGACCTCTTATTGCTAGGACCCGAAGAAGGGCCTCAGCCGCCCGAAGACCCCCTTATCCTCTATGATAAAGGTCAATTCACCGGGGAGCTCTGGGTGCTGAAGAAACCCTATGATGGTATGCCCATCCCTCTTGGTGTTTACGCTTGGGAGGGTATAGCCGTTTCAAGGGAAACGAACCGCATCGCCTGGTCCGATACTTTTTTTCCGTTCTACGAGTCAAACATCTTTGCCACCGGATGGTCCTACTTTTTTAAAAGATCCAACATCATGACAGGCCTTATTGAATACGACAAGCATGGCGTTCCCTCCATCAGCCATCCTGAAACACTCCTGGCCAAATGGCGGGTGGGTCCTGTAAGTCTTGAACCTCAGAACTTCCGGGGTAAAAATGATGAGGAACTCTTGTTGAGCTCGTATGGTCCATTTGAGAATCTCAGCAGCCTCCTGAGCCTGGACATGAAGACCAAGCGCTATAGCCGTGTGTGGGACTGCTTCACCTACCGGGAATGGGAAGGGGTCAACCCAGACTATACATCTGCCTTTGTTGAGATCAATACCAGCCATGCACTCCTCTTTTCCGGATTAGATTTTGTTGAGCTGTATCTCTATCACTTTAACCAGGCAGATCCAGAGAAAAGGCTTGAACAGATAACCTTTTTCGAAAGGGATCACCACAAAAGCATAGGCCTCCATGAGCCGGCATTCTCAGAAGACGGGAAGCAAGCCCTGATGACTGTACTGAGCGCAACTGACCCGGCACCGAGCACCCCGGGGTATGGGTTCGGTATAGTCTTGTTCGATTATGTGAAGTTCAGACAGGATCATCCTCACTGAAGTTTATTGTGAGAACATGAAACACTCGCACGGCTCAATATTACTGCGACAACTATCCAATTTCCCAAGAAGGATTATTTTTATAAAGAAGAATGGGGTCTACCATAGGATTTTGTAGATGACAGGGAAGTATAGGGCAGCTAATTGCAGATAACGGGTAACCCCACGTAAAGAGGGAGCTTAATATATGATAGATTTTAAATGGAACCAAAAAGAGAAAGCAATTGCTCGGACAGCATTTGATAAGGCATTTCAGAATGAATGCAACCATATTATTGAGGCAGCGAAAGAACGGTTGAACAATCTTTCCGACCCTAAAGAAATCTGGAGGCTGGAAGATTATCTATCGAAGAAGAGGAAACAAATTGATCAAAAGTACGATTACCGATATTCAGTATTGATAAGGGTCTTTGGAGTATTGGTGTATGAAGGTTGGATTGAAATGAAAGATCTTGAAGGTTTAAAGGAGGAAAAGCTTCAGAGAATACGGTTTGTTGCAGAGGGCTTAAAAGATTAACGGCTTTGCCGAGCCAGCGCATCCAGACGGACGGCTATCGGCCTCTGCTGATGCGCAAACGTTGGCAGTAAAGCAGCTGTATCTCTTGACTATCGGTCTTATTATGGTACCATATAAAGACCGGAGGTGCTGAGATGAATTTATCGGAAGACATAAGACCTATCACCTATCTTAAATCCAGAGCAGCTGATTTACTAAAGCAGATAAACGAAACTCACAGACCTGTTGTCATTACTCAGAATGGAGAACCAAAAGCTGTGCTGCAGGATCCTGAGAGTTATGAAAATATGAGAAATGCAATTGGCATACTGAAACTGATCTCTCAGGGCGAAGAGGATATAAAAAATGGGAAGTCGAAATCTCAGGAAGAGGTATTCGCAAACATTGATAATATTTTGAAAGAAAGAATGAAATGAAGAAAGTGTATGAGATCATATGGTCTGAGACATCAGAGAAAGATCTCATAAACATCATAGAATACCTTGCTCAGGACAGTTCTTCTATTGCCTATGAAAAGTTCAAGGAGATTCAGGAAAAAGCATCAGGCCTACAGTCTTTCCCCAATAGAGGCCGTATAGTCTCTGAACTCAAGCAACAAGGGATCATTCAGTATCGTGAGTTGATCGTATCGGCTTGGAGAATCATATACAGGATATCAGAAAAAAGAGTTTATGTCTTGTCTGTCTTGGATTCGCGTCAGAACGTTGAGGATATTCTCTTAAAAAGATTGATCGGTTCAAAGCTGTAAGAGAAAACCAGGGGATGTCCGTGAAATATGGACATTTGGGCACCAACCCTTTCTGAACAGATATTTCGGTCATATCGAAAGTCACAATTTCACGGATGTTTCCTGACTTACTCAGACCACATTCGACGCTTGACGGACCGACACCGCATAAGGTTTAATCTGGAGGTCGGGAGATCCTTCCCGATGCGGCTTGATGGGATCGGCAAGACTCACTTATGAAATGCCATCCCCTGTCACATAACCGGAGCCGGCTCTGTTAACGTCGGACACAGGAATGATGTCTATCGCCAGGGCGAACAATCGGCTGGCCACGCCGTACAAAAATACAAGGAGGAGATCTCAATGAAGCATGATCCGTTAGAGATAATCAACAAAACCGATTCGTCACTCTTTACAGAGATACAGCATATGAAGGAACTGGCATTCACCGGCGGGGAACTCTCAAAAAAACACAAGTTGCTGATCGCTCTTGCAATCGACGCTGCCAATCATGCCGAAAACGGCATCAGATCGCTGGCAGTGCAAGCTATTGAACATGGGGCTTCAAAAAATGAAATCATGGAAACACTCAGAATAGTTAATTATATCTGCGGTGCCGGGAGTATGTATCCGGCTGCGGCCGCATTGAAAGATATCTTGTAGAACATATTCTGACAACTCGAGCCAGCTGACCTCGAGTGTTCTGCAAAAAGGGAGCCGGTGTATGAAGGATGACGCTACTACTTTCCGGAGAGGCGGTACAGTTCGCTATCAATCGGTTTCAAAACATCTTCTGAGTCTTATCGGCTTTTTTGTGCTGCTGGTTCTTCCCTCCGGCGTGATACCGGCATGGGCAGCATGGCCCCATGTGACTCTTTCCAGAGACGGCACCCCCATCACGTACGAAGCCTGCGGCACAGGAGAACCGACGCTGATATTTGTGCATGGGTGGAGCTGCGACGCCCGCTACTGGCGTGCCCAGGTGCCGGTTTTTTCTAAGAGGCACCAGGTAGTGGTTCTCGATCTTGCCGGCCACGGCCATTCGGGAACACAACGCACCGCCTATACCATGGCTTCTTTCGGAGAGGATGTGCGGGCTGTGGCAGAGGCAACGGGCAGTCATACCGTCATCCTGATCGGACATTCCATGGGAGGCACGGTGATTGCAGAGGCCGCTCGACTCATACCTGAGCGCGTCATCGGCCTGATCGGCATAGATACCCTCGATAACATAGAGTACCCCATGACCAGCGAAGAGCTCACCAGGATGATCGCCCCCCTGGAGAAGGACTTTCGAACCGGAAGCCGGCAGTTCGTAGGGGAGATGATCTCACCCACGACCGACCCGCAGCTCCGCGAGTGGATTCTCTCGGATATGTCGGCTGCGCCGCCTGCTGTCGCACTGAGCGCAATGAGAGAAATGATGTCGCAATACCTCACGGGAGATGCAGCAAGGGTATTCGAGCAGATCCGCATCCCTGTCATAACCGTGAATGGAGATCTGTGGCCCATCAACTATGAGGCAAACCGCCGGCACATGTTTTCGTATGATGCCATAGTCCTCAAGGACGCGGATCATTTCCTGATGATGGACAGGCCGGACGATTTCAACAGCGCCCTGGAGAAAGCGATCCAGATGCTGCGTGAAAGATCTCCCGAGGGAAAAACCCGAACAAACTGATACAACGGGCTGCTTACAGCCGGTGGTGATCGGAACGTTGTGTGCAACGATGAAGAAAACACCCGAGATATGCTGAGTGATGCTGTCAAACAATTCATAATGAGCACATTGGAAACCGCAGACATCGATGATTGCAGAACGTGCGGGTTCCTGCGCTCGATTATCGGTGGCGGCAGCGCCCAATAGACAGCATCGGATACGGACTGATAACAAAGGAGGGATTATGGACATACAGACGCTGACACGGTTCTTCATGTGGTGCACCATCATGAACGGCGCCCTGCTGGTCCTGTGGACCATGATGTGCCTGGTGGCCCCGGACTTTGTGTACCGCACACAGAGCAAATGGTTCCCCATTCCCCGGGAAACCTACGACGTGGTCATGTACTCGTTCCTCGGACTGTTCAAGATTGTCTTTCTGGTCTTCAATGTCGTCCCATTCATTGCCCTGCTGATCGTCGGATAGGAAGCGCAGTCAATGAACCAGTGCCCTCCAGGTTAGAAAAACTGGCAGGTTCAGCAATTTCTCCAAGGCGGAAGAGTGGTCAGGGCGCAACATTCAACATTCCAACTTAATTTGCCGGTTGTTGAGGACTGACCTCATTGTCTTTTTTAGCTCTTTCAACTTTTTATATACTGCAGACCATACAGGTGAGGACCGGGCAGCTTTTGCCTCCATAAACGAAGGTGTGTACAAAAAAACAATAATAGGGCGAAATCATTCTAATGAAGGAGGGATCCATGAAAGAATCACGACAGGAGGCTTTGGACAGGGCGTTTGAGTGCGGAAAAAATTACGAGATGAAGAACGGCGGCTGTCCCCAGTGCACGCTCGCGGCAATATTTGAAGTGCTTGGAGTAGATAATGATGCGGTATTCAAGGCGGCAACGGCTCTTGCCGATGGAGTCGGGCTTACCGGAGACGGCCACTGTGGGGCCCTTTCCGGGGGCACCCTCGCGATTGGCTATCTCTACGGAAGGGAGAAAAAGGATTTTACCGATATGATGAAACTGGTAAACGCCAATCTGATGGCCAAAGAACTGCGCGATCGATTTGTTGAGAAATATGGCACGGTGAGGTGTTACGACCTTCAGAGCAAGTTTTTCGGTAGATTCTACAATCTGTATGACCCGGCCGATTTGGAGGCCGCTTTTAAAGATGGAATGCTGGATAGGTGCTCAACCGTGGTGGGTGAGGTCGCACGAATGACCGTCGACATAATTCTCAAGAATGAGGCTGTTGAACAAGTGTAATGAAGAAGGTTCATGACAACAGGAGAAGAAGACTCTCCACCCCTGTTCCCTCGCAGCGTAGAGCACTGCGATATCTCAATGGTACGTGCGTTGGTAAGCACCCGGGATGGGTCCCCTTGAAACCGGTGATGGAGGGAAGACATTGTCCTCAGGCATGAGCCT
The DNA here is from genome assembly GCA_018434685.1 of Deltaproteobacteria bacterium. Lineage (GTDB taxonomy): Bacteria > Desulfobacterota > Desulfomonilia > UBA1062 > UBA1062 > DSAD01. The sequence goes on along the minus strand of JAHDOV010000010.1, from coordinate 55,742 downwards.
CCTGTTATGTTTTCTTCTCAGATTTCCGTAATAATGCTGTGGCATGAACATGAATGGCAAAACAGACAGAATATGCTTCCGCCTGTACATAGCGGCAGATGAATACAAGAAGTACTACAGCGGCGAGATCAGGTATGTGCTCGCCCGCTCGTATGACGGCAGGAGCGTAAAGTTCCCTGCATCGTATCTGCGCAGGTTTGTCTCACACGGGGGTGTATCCGGGGAGTTCGAGATCGAGTACGACGAGAACCGCCGCCTCAGGGGCATCCGCCGCATCGGCTAGGGTGAAGGTGAATACAACCCCTCCCCCGGTTTTGTCTTTTGGCGAAAAAACATGTGAAATTGGGCGATAAACATGCTACGTGAAGACGTGGAAGAACAAAGAGACAAGGAAGAGGCCATGAACATACTCGTTACCGGCGGGGCCGGATACATCGGAAGTCACACCTGTGTGGAACTCCTCGAGGCAGGATATGGGGTCGTGGTGGTAGACAATCTCTCCAACGCGAAGTTCGAATCGCTCAGGAGGGTGCAGGAGATCACGGGCAAGACGCTTGAGTTCTACGAGCAGGACCTGCTCGAGCGGGCATCGCTCAACGCCATCTTTGCCGGGCACAAGATCGACGCGGTGATTCACTTTGCCGGTCTCAAGGCCGTGGGTGAGTCCGTAACCATTCCGCTGCGCTACTACCACAACAACATCACCGGCACGCTCATGCTCTGCGAGGTGATGCAGGATCACGGGGTCAGGAACATCGTGTTCTCCTCATCGGCAACGGTCTACGGCGATCCTCACGCGGTGCCGATCCGCGAGGACTTTCCCGTGGGTGCCACAAACCCCTACGGACGCACGAAGCTCATGATCGAAGAGATCCTCAAAGACCTGTACCTCTCGGACCAGGAGTGGAACATCGCCCTGCTCCGCTACTTCAACCCGGTAGGCGCACACAAGAGCGGGCGTATCGGGGAGGACCCCAACGATATCCCCAACAACCTCATGCCCTTCATCTCCCAGGTTGCCGTGGGCAGGCTCGACCACCTCAATGTCTTCGGTGACGACTACCCCACGAAAGACGGGACCGGGGTGCGCGACTATATCCACGTGGTCGACCTGGCGCTCGGCCACCTCTGTGCACTGGAAAAGCTCCGGGAGCGCCCCGGGGTGGTGACATACAATCTCGGCACCGGCCAGGGATACAGCGTGCTGGAAATGGTGCGCGGCTTCGAGAAGGCATCTGGCAGAGCGGTCCCCTACACGATTATTGGCCGCAGGCCCGGCGATATCGCACAGTGCTATGCAGATGCCACCAAGGCGAAGAAAGAACTCGGCTGGACTGCGAAAAAGGGCCTCGACGAGATGTGCGAGGACTCCTGGCGCTGGCAGTCGAACAACCCGAACGGGTACGCATAAAGGGATGCCCATGGATAGCCACAGCACATTTCACGACACGATCATGGATCTGGCCGGCAGCCTGCAGATCGTCTCCGGTGAACCCCTGGTGAGGGATACCATGGAGGCGGCCACCCTCGTGCTCGCCTCCATCGCCCGGCAGGCCATGGCCGGCACGGACCATATCCCCCACCCCGACCACAGCACCATGGAGAAATCATCGGTCGGCGCCTGCTTCATGGCAGCGTGCGCTGCGCCCATTGTCTATGCGCTCAACGAGCAGGATATCCCTGTCGATGTCAGAGAGCTCCTGATCAATGCCGGGACAAGGGTGTTTCAGGGCTACAGCGATGCCGACAGAACCACCATCGTGGAGGGCGGCATTTCGCTCTTCCAGGAGATCATCCAGGCAGCACACACCAATGCAAAGCTCGAGGAATGGATGGCAAGCATCCACAACGTCACGGACAAATACATCAGGAGCAGGGGCGACACCGAATATGTGGAGCTGTTCGCTCCCCTGTATCTCGTTCTTCTCATGGCGACCCGCCAGTTCGACACGGGCATCAGACCAAATCGGGAATCCTGACATGGGGACAATCCGGAACCTTGCACGCCAGGGAAAAGACCTGGCGGTCTCCAAGGCCCTCGAGACCATGGGGCAGCGGTATGTGGAGCGGTTCGGTACGATCGTGAAGGCCCACCTCGATTCCACAAACAGGGAGATCAGGCTCGAACTGCTCCTCAAGGGGGAAACCGAGCCTGTCGAGGTGCACATCAGGGGCTACGAGATCGTCGCCGAGGGAGACAGACGCTTTCTTGTGGCCAGAGACATCGGGGTTTCCCGGGAGTGGATGGCCGCCCTCGCCCGGGAGTATCTGGCCGGCAGGAGGTTCGAGATCCCGGGTTCGTATTCAAAGGTGCTGGAGCTCCTCTCATGATGACCCGCCCAGCCCTGCCCCGGCGCGGAATCCGGCAAGGAGATCCTTGCAATTTCCTAAGAACTTATTTAGGTTTGTACCATACGTTATGCTGAGCATGGAATAGGAGTGACATGTTGGTTAGAGAGATACTGGATTCTACCAGGACGACATTCAGCTTTGAGTTCTTCCCCCCGAAAACCCCCGAGGCATGGGACCGGCTCTTTCTCACCATAGCCGACCTCCGGGCGCTCAAGCCGTCGTGGGTGAGCGTCACCTATGGTGCCGGGGGGTCGACCCGCGAAAACACCCACAACATCGTGGTGCGCATCAGGAAAGAGACAGACCTCACCGTGGTCTCCCACCTCACCTGCGTGGAATCGTGCAGGGATGATGTCCACACGATACTCAAACGCTACGATGCCTCGGGCATCGAAAACATCCTCGCGCTCAGGGGAGACCCGCCTGCAGGCCATCCAACCTGGAAGGCCGATGAAGACGGGTTTGCCTACGCCATAGACCTGGTGTCATTCATCAAGAGGCATTTTCCCCACATGAGTATCGGGGTCGCAGGCTTCCCCGAGGGACACCGTGACACCCCCAACAGGCTCATTGAGATCGAACATCTCAAGGCAAAGGTCGACGCCGGTGCAGACTACATCATCACCCAGCTCTTCTTCGACAACAGAGACTTTTACGATTTCTGCGACCGGTGCGAAATCGCCGGGGTACATGTGCCGATCATTGCCGGGATCATGCCGGTCATCACCCAGGCAGGGATGATCAGGATGGCGGAGCTTTCACCGGGTACCCGGTTTCCCGCACCCCTGCTGAAAGCCGTGCAGCGGGCAAGGACCGATGAATATATCGAAAAGGTCGGCATCCACTGGGCCACCGAGCAGGTGCGGGACCTTATCGACAACCATGCCCGCGGAATCCACTTCTACACGCTCAACAACGCAAAGGCGACGCTCAAGATCTATGAATCACTCGGTGTCGTGGATTCCTCCCAGTTTGTGTAGCGGACAGTTCATGAAAAATGCTGTATAACCCCCACGAGAACAACAACCAATACCACCAGACAAGGAGACAATAATGAGCGAATGCCCATGTGGATCAAAGCTTCAGTACTCCCAGTGCTGTGAACCCATCATCAAGGGCCAGCAGGAGGCACCCACTGCAGAGCAGCTGATGCGATCACGCTACAGCGCCTATGTGAAGAAGGAGCTGCAGTATATCTACGATTCGACCCACCCGAGCCAGAGGAAGGACTACGACGAGAAGGCAACACGCCGCTGGGCGGAAAAATCCGACTGGGAGGGGCTCGAGATCCTCTCTACGGAAGACGGCACGGCAGAGGATACCCGGGGAAAGGTCGAGTTCATCGCCCACTTCAAGCACAAGAACAACAAACAGTATCACCACGAGAAGGCCGACTTCGTGAAGGAAAACGACAAGTGGTACTTTTATGAGGGGCACATCGTTCCCCAGAAACCGGTCGTGCGTGAGGCGCCCAAGGTGGGCAGAAACGATCCGTGTTCCTGCGGCAGCGGTCTCAAATACAAGAAGTGCTGCGGAAAAGAAGGCTGAGGATCACCCCTTACGGACAGCGGCATCACCAGTTCACGCACCTGCCCACTGGCGGTCAGGATACGTGAACCAGGCCTTTTTAAGCCTTCAGGGCCCAGCCGAGGAACCCATTGATGGAACCAACCGAGCGAACACTGGTAGAGCGAGGCCCCCGGGGCGATCTCATCATTACCCGTTATGCATCGAACGGGGACGGAAATTTCCTGCTCTACGCAGGCACCTCGCCGGACACCGCAGATTGCCCTGTGGAGGTGGTCCGAAGATCGGCCTCGTCGGTCACCGCAATCGGACTGGATCCGTCCAGACGCCACTACTTCAGGATCGTGCCTCCCGACGGACCGGCCGAGACCGTTGCAGAGCGGATACTCCCCCTGACCGGCGCACCGAATTTCCGTGACCTCGGGGGCTACCCCACGAGCTGCGGACGCAGGGTGAAGTGGGGAAGGCTCTTTCGTTCAGGTGATCTCTCGGAGCTGACTCCGGGCGACCGTGCCTATCTCGCAACGCTCGATCTCAAGACCGTGTTCGATCTCCGTTCCTTCAGGGAGATCGAGAACCAGCAGAACCGCCTGCCTGAAGCTCATCCGCCCGAGACCGTTCACCTGCCCATCTACGACGAGAAGGCAGACCCCTATTTCATCCGCCAGCAGATACTCGCGGGAAATCCCGACGGGCTCGACTCGGAGAAATTCCTCACCGAGTTCTATGAGAACCTGGTCACCGGGTTCATCCCCGAGATCTCGGCATTTCTCAAGGCCCTGGGTGATCCTGATGCCCTGCCCGCAGTCGTGCACTGCACGATCGGGAAAGACCGGACAGGGTTTCTCTCCGCCGTGGTGCTCCTTGCACTGGGCGTGCCTCCCGAGATGGTACTCTATGACTACGAGCTCACCAATGTCTTCACGTCCAAAGTGTTCGAGGCAGTAAGGCCGCTCTTCGAGCAGGGTGCCGAGACCATCGGGCTCTTTCTCCAGGCTCGCAGGGAATATCTCACGGCAGCGCTCGATACCATAAACACCCAGTACGGATCGTTCGGCACCTACCTGGGCGAGGCCCTGGCAATGACGGAGCGCGACCTCGAGCACCTGCGCGAGACCCTGCTGGAATAGAAAAACCTCTGGACAGAGAAACCATGGACGACAACGACTTCGACGACCAGGAATACCACGAGCTCGTCATCGACGGCACGCTCGACCTGCACATGTTTCACCCGAGGGAGGTAAAGGCGCTCGTCCCGGATTATCTCCAGGCCTGCCGCGAAGAGGGCATCTTCCGGGTACGGATTGTCCACGGCAAAGGCACCGGGACCCTCAGGCGCACGGTACACTCCATCCTCGAGCGGCTCCCCGAGGTTCTCTCGTACCGCCTGGCAGGGGAAATGGAAGGCGGCTGGGGAGCCACCCTCGTGGAGCTGAAACCCCTTGACGACGACACGCATACGAGGACCTGAATCCGCAGGCACACCGGCCATTGCCGGCTACAGGGCACCCATAGTGCAGGACAGGAGGAGCTCCCCGGGGCAGGTGCGGTTCATGCCATAAATGCATTTACACCCGCAGAGCTTTCCTGTTATGGTTCCGGCAAACAGGAATAGAAGCTAAACCAACACAGGAAACGAGATGGCCAGAACGAACAAAACGCTATTGACCTCAAACATTACCCTGTCCATGCTGTACCGGTGTATCCGGGGATATGCATGGACCTACCGGTTCACGGTGGAGAACGAACACACCTGGATGGACCACATCTGCAAAGGCGGCAATGTGGTTATCTGCTGCTGGCATCAGCAGTTCTTCCCGGCGATCAGGCACTTCCGCAATTACAAGGATCTCAAGCCGCCGCTCATGATCTCCAAGAGCACCGATGGTGAGATTATCGCGGGCGTTGCCAGACGAACGGGCTGGGATCCTGTTCGCGGCTCATCTTCACGCGGAGGAAGGGATGCCCTGAGCCAGATGATAGACAAACTCAGGGAGCGCAGGATTGCAGCCCATATCGTGGACGGCCCCCGGGGCCCCGCAGGAAAAGTCAAGGCAGGGATCATCCGCCTTGCCCAGATGGGGGGTGCGGTCATTGCGCCTTTTTATACCTCGGCTGACAGGGCCTGGTACTTCAACAGCTGGGACCGCTTCATGATCCCCAAGCCGTTTGCCAGGGTGACGCTCCGGTTCGGAGATCTCATTCCCGTGCACCCCAGCGATGGCCCGGAGCAGTTCGAACAGCAGCGCCTCGACCTGGAACAGGTCATGGGTGCAGGCCTGATTGTCAGGTAAATAGAAATCCTTCACATTCCTGGCGGAATATGCTAAGAAATCCCCTGTTGCACAGGGATTATGTCCGCCCGTAACACCGGTGGATGCTATGGGATAAACGCTTAACAAAAGCGATTATACATTACATTACGAGGAGGAATTTATGGTTAAAAAGATTGTTGTACTGGCCCTGGCAGTGTTCATGTGTGCTACAATGGCTTCAGCTCTGGAGATAGGAGGGGTCAACATGCCCGACACGATAAAGGCTGCCGACTCTGACCTGGCGCTCAACGGGGCAGGCATCAGGGAAAAATTCTTCATGAAGCTCTATGTCGGGGGCCTGTATCTTTCCCAGAAAAACCAGGATGCGGCTGCCATCATCGCGGCCGATGCGCCCATGGCTATCAGGCTGAACATCATCTCTTCGCTCATCACGAGTGAAAAGATGGAAAATGCCACCATGGAAGGCTTCGAGAATTCAACAGGCAACAACATCGAGCCCCTCCAGAATGAGATCGAGTCCTTCATCAATATCTTCAGAGAGCAGATCAACGAAGGGGACATCTTTGATTTCGTCTACGTGCCCGGCAAGGGCGTGGAGGTGTTCAAGAATACCCAGGCTGCCTCTGTCATAGAGGGACTCGAGTTCAAAAAGGCCCTGTTCGGCATCTGGCTCTGCGACAAACCGGCACAGAAGAGCCTCAAGCAGGAGATGCTCGGCCTGTAGCCCTTTTCAGGAACAGTACGGGTATAAAGGGTCTCTGCGCCCTTTATACCCGTTTCAATCACTCCGGGAGATACACCTTCTTCGTTTTCTCACAGAAAGATCCCCCTTATGACCATGCCCCAACAGTGCTGTCTCAAGTCGATCCCCCCTGTCACGAACAGGGAAGGCAACGATAGCCTTATTCCTCTGTTTTAAGGGTATTCCCCTGGGACACAAACCCTGCTATTAAGAGTGGGTATATGAGAAAATACATCAACAACTGGTTCAGGCGCTACTTTTCCGATCCCCAGGTGATCATCCTGGCATTTCTCCTCCTCGTCGGGTTCGTCCTCATAGCCCTGCTGGGAGACATGCTCCTGCCTGTTCTCGTCGCCATTGTCATCGCCTACCTGCTCGACGGGATCGTCATGTGGCTGCAGCGTTTTCACCTGCCCCGCAACGCCTCGGTCATCATTGTCTTTCTGTTCTTCATTGCCCTGCTTCTCGTCCTGTTCGTGGTCCTGCTGCCGCTGCTCTCCAAACAGATCGGCCAGTTCGTCCAGGAACTGCCGACCATGATTGCCAAGGGGCAGAAGGAGCTGATGCGCCTGCCCGAACGATACCCGGGATTCATCTCACAGGACCAGATAAAGCAGATGCTGGGATTCATAGGCTCGGAATTCGCGGCCATGGGACAGCATATCCTGACCATCTCGCTGTCTTCCGTCAGAGGATTGATATCGGTTCTCGTCTATCTCATCCTGGTACCGCTGCTCGTCTTCTTCTTCATGAAAGACAAGGTACTGATCTTTGACTGGATCAAGGGGTTGCTTCCCAGGGATCGAAGCCTTGCGATAAAGGTATGGCATGAGGTGAACCAGCAGATCTCTAACTATATCAGGGGCAAGATCTGGGAGATCATCATTGTCTGGGCAGTCAGCTATGTGACCTTCATCCTCATGGGGCTCCGTTTCTCCATGATCCTCGCATTGTTTGTGGGGTTGTCGGTCCTCATCCCCTACATCGGCGCCACGGTCATGGTGCTGCCCATTGTCCTGATCGCCTTTTTCCAGTGGGGCCTCGATGCACACTTCTTTTACATCACCATAGCCTATGGGATCATACAGGCTCTCGACGGCAATCTCCTTGCCCCGCTGCTGCTCTCGGAGGTGGTGGACCTCCATCCGGTCGCCATTATTGTGGCCGTGCTCGTCTTCGGCGGGATCTGGGGGATCTGGGGACTGGTCTTTGCCATACCCCTGGCAACGCTCGTTCATGCCGTGTTCAAGGCATGGATCGGCACCATAGCGAGTCAGAAAACCCCGGCCGAGACAGACGGGCATCCGGCGTAACCGGCTCAATCCGCCGGCCGGGGAGAAGGACCATTCCCGGTCTGCCGCCGTCATGCCGTAAAGAAAACCTCCCGTGCACCCGTAAAAACACGTGCAGAAAGAGCTGCTGCTTATCTTTTTGTCCACAAAAGACGATGAGGAAAAATAACGACAACCGGCAATGGAACGATGACTGAGATGAGAACATGATAAAGACAACGGCCTTTCTCAAAGAGCTGCGAATCCTCGTTGTAGACGACTCCGCCGTCGTACGCAGCGTGCTGTCAAAGGAACTCCTGCGCTCAGGGGTCGAGGTAACCCAGGCAGAAAACGGTCAACAGGCCTACGACATTGCGCTGTGCAAGGAATTCGATCTCATCATTACCGATGTAGAGATGCCGCAGATGGACGGGATAGAGCTGTGCAGAAAGCTCAAGTCCAATCCCAAGACCCAGCAGACCCCCATCGTCATACTGAGTTCACTCGACAGGGAAGACGACATCAAGCGGGGGTACAAGGCAGGGGCTTCAACCTACATCACCAAGACCCAGGCCAAGGAATCCCTCATCGAAACCATCGAGAACGTTCTCCAGAAGACAACGTTCCAGCGGGGACGGATGATCCTCGTTGTCGACGATTCATCAACAGTACGCAGACTCGTCGAGAAGGGCCTCGCCGAGGTGGGGTTCAAGGTCGTCAAGGCGGAGAACGGCAGGGCCGCCCTGGAGATACTCAGGCACGAAAAACCCGACCTTATCCTCAGCGATATCGACATGCCCGAGATGAACGGCGAGGCCTTCTGCCAGGCAGTCCACGCCGATCCTGTCCTCGCATCGATCCCCTTTGTGGTCATGAGCGCCAACAACGACCGCCCGATCATGCGCCACATGCTCCAGCTCGGGGCGGATGCCTACCTCGTGAAGCCCTTCAATATCGATCAGCTCGTTATCACGGTGGAGAAACTCCTGTCCGACAAGCTCCTGATCCTGCACAAGGAAAAGGAACGTCTCGAAAACGAGCAGAGAATAATCCTCGCGAGCATCACGAGCCTCTGTTGTGCACTGGAAGCCCGGGACGCCTACACGAGGGGCCATTCCGAGGCCGTATCGGACATTGCCACGAGGATCGCCATGCATATGGGCATGGCACAGGAAGATGTCGAGCTGGTAAAGCTCGGGGGAAAGCTCCATGACATCGGGAAGATCGGCGTGATCGACAGTGTCCTGCTGAAACCGGGCAAACTCAGCGATGAAGAGTTCGCCATCATCAAGCGTCATCCTGTTATCGGCGCGGACATCCTCCGCCCGGTACCGAGCCTTGCAAAGATCCTCCCCATCGTTCTCCATCACCATGAACGCATGGACGGCAAGGGATACCCAGAAGGCCTCTCCGGAGAAAACATCCCCCTGTGGGCCCGGATCACAGCGGTGGGTGATACGTACCACGCCCTTACCAGCGACCGTCCGTACCGAAAAGGCATGTCCAGGGAAAAGGCCTTTCAGATCATCGACTCGGCGAGCGGCACCCAGCTCTGTCCTGATTGTGTCGAGGTCTTTCTGAAGATGGAACAGGCGGAGATCTCCCGGGCGGCCAGGACCGGGGCAGACAACAAGGCCTATACGGACGAAGAACCGCTGATCAGACTGCCACGGTCCATAGCAGGTCCCATAGCTGATTGAGCGATCGATACCCCTTGACAGGGCATGCGGCTACATGTGAATGTTCCTGAAAAAGAAAAAAATTTGCATTTGTGCTGTGTTTTTACTATTAACCCTTCAAAACCGGCATTCCTGCCGGGTGCACGAAGGGGTTTGAAAAAGGATTGTGGCAATGAGAAGAGACATCGTTCATGAGGGGGCTGAACAGCTCACCTATGAAATCAGGGAGATCGTACGGGTAGCCGACGAGCTCAAGCAGCTGGGCGTGAATATCACCTGGGAGAACATAGGCGATCCCATCGAGAAGGGGGAGAAGCTGCCCCAGTGGATCAAGGATATCGTCATAGAGCTGGTCTCAAACGACAAGACCTACGGCTATGTCGCATCCCAGGGCGTGCCCGCCACGAGGCAGTTCCTCGCCGATCAGGTCAACAAACGGGGGGGCTACCAGATCACCAAAGACGATATCGTCTTTTTCGACGGCCTCGGCGATGCCGTGGCCAAGATATTCGGTTTCCTCAAGAGGGAAGCCCGCGTGATAGGCCCCTCCCCTGCCTATTCCACCCACTCGTCCGCAGAGGCGGCCCACTCCGGATACGACCACCTCACCTACGAACTCGACCCGCACAATCACTGGATGCCCGACCTCGACGACCTGGAAAAAAAGATCCGGTACAACGATTCCATTGCCGGCATACTCATCATCAATCCCGACAATCCCACCGGGGCCGTGTATCCCCGGGAGATTCTCCAGAAGATGGTGGACATTGCCAGGCGCTACAAGGTCTTCATGATCTGTGACGAGATCTATGCGAACATCGTCTACAGCAGGTGCAAAACCGCCCTGCTCAGCGAGGTGATCGCCGAGATCCCCGGCATAGCCCTCCACGGCATATCCAAGGAGGTTCCCTGGCCGGGTGCCAGATGCGGCTGGATCGAGGTCTTCAACCAGGACAAGCTGAACTTCAAACGCTATGTCAAGAGCCTCATCAACGCCAAGATGCTCGAGGTGTGCTCCACGAGCCTCCCGCAGTATGCGATCCCGCTGATCATGGGAGATCCACGGTACCAGGAGCATCTCGACAAGAGGAGAAAGATGTTCGAGGTCAGGGCACTGGAGGCGTGGAAGACCTTCTCCGGCATCGAAGGCATCCTGGTCAATAAGCCCCAGGGGTCCTTTTATATGTCCGTCCTGTTCGAGGATGGGGTGTTGAATGACAGCCAGACCCTCCCGATAGCCGATCCCGCGGTGCGGAACTATATCGAGGAGAAGGTCAAGGGTGTCGAGGTGGACAAGCGGTTTGTCTACTACCTGCTCGGTGCCACCGGCATATGCGTGGTGCCGCTGACCGGGTTCTGCTGCAAGAAACAGGGCTTCAGGATCACGCTGCTCGAAATGAACGATGAAAAACGCCGGTGGACCTATGAAACCATCGTGGAAAGCATCAAGACGTACATGAACTCATCGCGGAATGCGGTGCTTTCCTCACGCTCGGCCCTGTAGGGAAACCCCCGGTTTCTCCGGACGGCAGCCACGTGGTCGTGACATACCGGCATGATGCCTTGAACATGTTCTGGAGCCTGATATGAGAGAAGCGAGCATCGTCAGCGAAAACATTCGATTCTCCTCCGGCGGGGATATCATTGCTGGCACGCTCTTCCTGCCGGAAGACAGCTCACCCGCGGGGGCACTGATACTCTGTCATGGCGCCATGGACTTCAAGGAGAACTATTTCGAGCTCTGCGAGTTCCTCGCTGCCAGGGGCATAGCGGCACTGGCCATCGACATGCACGGCAACGGCCAGAGCCAGGGCGAGCGTTTCCATGTAAATATAGCACAGTGGACCGGCGACATCAGCGCTGCTATAGATTTTCTCACCAATCATCAAGGGATCGACAAGGACCGGATCGGGGCCTTCGGCCTCTCATCAGGGGGTACGGCAGTGCTGGAATGCGCGGCTGTCGACCAGAGGATACGGGCCCTGGTCACCCTCGATGCCACGGTACGGAACACCCTGCGGTACCACGAATATCTCGTCATTCAGGTCCTCATACTCCTCGGCAGGATGAAGCGGCTTTTCACCGGCGATGATCTGCGTCTTTCCATGGTCAGGGCCTTCAGGAAAATCCAGGTGCTCTCCGATCCTCAGCTCAATGCGCAGTGGGCGCACAACCCGAGGATCGTGGAGATGTGGTCGTCATGGCCGATGCCCGGGGCCGCACAGTCGCTCATCGTGGACACGATCAGTCGCGTGCACACGATCACGGCGCCCACCCTGGTCCTGCACGGAGCCGAGGACCGGATCGACCCGCCCGAGAGCGCCCATCTGCTCTATTGTGCGCTGACCTGTGAGAAGCAACTGCGTATCATCCCCGGAAACGGCCACGTGGGCCATCTTGACCGGAACAAGGGGCTCGTGATGCAGCTCACGGCAGACTGGGCGCTCACACACCTGCACCCATGACATCCTTTGCATCCGGCAGGAATGCCCTGGTGACGATACCGGGGATAGAAGGTCATACAGAAGTAACAGGGAAAAGGAGGTAGACCCATGACACAGCGGATACGGCAGCTCGGTTTAGCCATTGTGCTGATCGTCTCTTTTTTCGCTGCAGCCGTGCTGAGTGGCTGCGAGGGCAGCGAGGCGAAAAAGGCCGTCGAGGACACCGTCAAGGAGGTCACCGGCGCAGGGCTCGTGGAGAAGGGTGAGAAGATCAAAAAGCAGATCCAGGATCTCAATGCGCAGGATATCGAACGGATTCAGAAGGATATCGAGGCAGGGGTATACGGCAAGGAGGAGTAATGCCCAAGTAATGCCCTGGCTTCTGTCATGAAAGGAGGACGGTTCATGGATTTTACGGGAAAGGTTGTATGGATTACCGGCGCTTCATCCGGTATTGGTGAGGCCCTTGCCCATGCATTCAGCAGCAGGGGTGCCAGCCTGGTTCTCTCTGCCCGGAACGAAGCACGGCTCAGAGAGGTTGCACAGGGGTGCCGCAATCCCGGGGAACACCTGGTGCTGCCGCTCGATCTGCTTCAAAACGATTCCTTCGAAGGACCCTGCCATAGTGTGCTGGAGCGCTACGGCAGGATCGACATCCTCGTGAACAACAGCGGCATCTCCCAGCGGTCGCTCGTTGCGCAGACAGGCCTGGATGTCGACCGGAAGATCATGGAGACAAATTTCTTCGGCACCATTGCCCTGACCAAGGCGGTCCTGCCCTCCATGCTGGAACGCAGCTCGGGCCACATCGTTGTCATAACCAGTGTCGCAGGCAAGCTCGGCACCCCGCTCAGGTCATCCTATGCCGCATCGAAACATGCCCTGCACGGCTTCTTCGATTCTCTGCGGGCAGAGACCTGGAACCAGGGCATCCATGTCACGCTTGTCTGTCCGGGCTTTATCAGGACCAATATCTCCATCAATGCGCTCACCTGCGACGGCTCGCCCCAGGGAACCATGGATGATGCACAGGCCTGCGGCATGACCCCCCGGGAGTGCGCGGACAAGATCGTCGAGGCCGTCGGGAAGAACAGGGACGAGGTCTATATCGGGGGCAAGGAGATCCTCGGCATATACCTCAAGAGGTTTGTCCCGGGACTCCTCAACAGGATCATGCGCAAGGCAAAGGTAACCTGAACCACCTACCCGGGGAGGACCCTATGGCCATACCGAACATCCTTATCATCGGCGCAGGCGCAGTGGGGGCATTCAGCGCCGCAGTCATGGCACGCAGGCAGCTGGGCACGATTTATCTCTACGATGTGGTGGAGGACCTGTCCATCGGCAGGGCCATGGATATCAACCAGGCATCCCCCTACCTCTCTACCGACACCAGGGTGATCGGCTGCAACTCCCTCGACGAGGTCCCCGCAGCCGATGTCGTGGTCATCACGGCAGGCCGCGCACGGCACTCCGGCATGACCCGCCTCGATCTGTTGAGACAGAACCTTGCCGTCATGGAGGACCTCGGGACCACGATCATGTCAACCCTGCCGCAGGCACAGGTGCTCGTGGTGACGAATCCTGTCGACGTCCTGACCTGGTTCATGAAGAACACGTGGCCAAAGATGAATGTCTTCGGTCTCGGGTGCTCGCTGGACGCCCTTCGCTTCTGCTATTTTATTGCCGAGGCATTCGGGGGCTCGGTGGACAGCGCGCGGGGCATGGTCATCGGAACCCACAACGAGGACATGATCCCCCTGGTCAACCATGCAACCGTGGGCGGCGTTCCCGTCCGGCGCATACTCGGACAGGAGGCCATCGAAGAGATTGTTCGCAGGACCCGCAGTGCCGGCACAACCATCACCCAGCGGCTCAAGAGCCACAGCGGCTACTATGCGGCCGCCCATGTGATCACCCAGATCGTGGAATCCATCGTGTTCAACCGGCTGGGGATATTCCCCCTGAGCGTTGGGTGCAGGGGACACTACGGTTATGACGGCATCTGCCTTGCACTGCCCACGGTGGTCGGCAGGCAGGGACCGGAAAGAATCCTCGAGATCGATCTCGACGAGACCGAGCGCAGGGCACTGGACGGATGCGCCCTGTCCATGCAGGAGGCCATCGGGTCCATTCAGTAATGGAGAGGGCCCGGGCATGAACACAACTGAGGAGGCAGCACATGCCAGAGCTGTTTGAACCGGCACGTATCGGTGCCATGACCCTGAAGAACCGTATCGTGAAATCAGCGACCATCGAGAACATGGCGACCATGAACGGCCTCCCCACCGACAACACGAAACGGTTCTACGAACGGCTCGCCCGTGGCGGGGCCGGCCTCATCATGACCGGGTATGCCTATGTCGACAAGACCGGACAGTCCTACCCCCTGCAGAACGGCGCACATACCGATGCCATGATCGAGCGATGGCGGCCCATTGTGGAGCGTGTCCACGAATCCGGGGCTGCAATCGCGCTCCAGATCGTGCACGGAGGCCGGCAGGCCAAGCCGACGATCCTGGGGCGTAGAGCCCAGCTGGCGCCGTCGGCCATACCCAATCTCGTCTATTTCACCCTGCCCAGGGCAATGACCCATCAGCAGATTCTCCAGGCCATCGACGACTTCGCCCAGGCCGCCAGGCGGGCTCGTGAAGCAGGCTTTGATGCAGTGCAGCTCCATGCGGCCCACGGCTACCTCATCTCGGGCTTTCTCTCTCCGCTCACCAACCGCCGGAGGGACGAGTGGGGAGGAGACAGCACCCGCAGGTTCCGCTTCCTTGCCGAGGTATATTCCGCAGTGAGAGCCCAGGTGGGGCCGGACTTTCCCGTGCTCGCAAAGCTCAACCTTCGGGATTTTGTCCCCTTCGGCCTGTCCCCCCGCAACAGCTTTCCCGTTGCCAGGCGCCTGGCAGACCTTGGTCTCAACGCCCTGGAAATCAGCGGGGGCATCCTGGAGATACCGCTGGGCATGTCCCGCGGAGACGCACCCGCAGAGGTCTTCACCCGGGGCAGGACCGCGCTGGGAAAAATGTATCTGAGGGCCTCGCTGGCGGGCATGAGAAAGGTTTTCAGATTCCGCGAGAACTATTTCCTCGACTATGCAAAGAGGCTCAAGCCCACCCTGGATATACCGCTGATCCTCGTGGGAGGGATCAGGAATCCTGCTTCGGCCCGGGAGATTATCCGCTCAGGCTGGGCCGATTTCATCTCGCTGGCCCGACCGCTCATCCGCGAGCCCGGCCTGCCCAACGCGTGGCGGGACGGGGGCACGCAGCCGGCGCAGTGCACCTCCTGCAACCGCTGTCTTGGCGAGGTGGAACAGGGCAACATCCTCAAATGCTACCTGAAAGCAACCCGCTGAGCGCTTGAGGAAAGGCATATGACCGGCAGACAGCTGTCTCTGCACGCTCCGGCCTGCTCTCCACGGAAGGCCGGTCGCCAATTTTACCGGCTTGAAGAACCACCGGTTTTTATACTAAGAGAGGGTTATGTCCTTGAGGAGGCACTGCCATGTTCAACTCCAACAAACCGATCACGTTTGACCAGCTGATCCGTGTCGCAATCATCCTGAGCATTATCGTCGGGGTGGTGGCGCTCATGGGATACCTGAGCGATGTGCTCATCCCCTTTGCCATCGCACTGCTCCTGGCATACCTCATCAATCCCCTGGTGGTGTTCATCCAGAAAAAGGTCCCCAACCGGGTCGCCGCGGTGCTCATCAGTCTTTCGCTGATCCTGGTGGCACTGAGCCTGGTCGGCCTGATCATCGTCCCCATGATCGCCGGAGAGATCACCCGCATGGGCCACCTCCTGAGCTCCATGGTCGACAACGCGGATATTGCGGAACGCGCGAGAAAGACGCTTCCGCCCGACTTGTGGCAAATCGTCAAGAAGTTTGCCTCCAGACAGGACGTGCTCGACTTCTTCACCTCGCTAAACCTCATAGATATCGGCGACACCATTGCCCGGAAGATCCTGCCCGGGCTGTGGAACTTCATCAGCGGGACCGCGAGCTTTCTCCTGGGCCTGCTCGGGCTCACCATCATCCTGCTCTACCTCGTCTTCCTGCTCTTCGACTTTCAGAAGGTGCAGGAGGAATGGAAGTATCTCATCCCGTCCATGTACCGCAGACAGGTCGTGGAGTTTGTCAAGGAGTTCAACGATGCCATGAGCCGCTATTTCAGGGGCCAGGCAGCAGTGGCGTTCATCGTGGGCGTGCTGTTTTCCATCGGGTTTGTCCTGGTCGGGCTGCCCCTGGCTATCCTCCTGGGGCTGTTCATCGGGTTGTTGAACATGGTGCCCTATCTCCAGCTCGTCGGTTTCATCCCCGCCTTTTTCCTCGCGCTTATCCACGCACTCGATACCGGGGGGAGCATCTGGGTCAACTTCGGTCTCACCGCGCTCGTCTTTGCCGTTGTCCAGACTATCCAGGACACCTTCCTCGTGCCCAAAATCATGGGCAAGGTGACAGGGTTGAGCCCGGCGGTCATCCTCCTGTCCCTTTCCGTGTGGGGCAAGCTGCTCGGCTTCTTCGGCCTGGTCATAGCGATCCCGGTGACCTGCCTTATCCTGGCGTACTACCGGCGCCTGTTGGCACGCTCGGAGGCGGGCGAGAAGGTACCGACGAGTTGAGGGCCGGCATGCCTGCAGACACTAAGAAAATCAATCTTCCCGTTGTGAGCTCGAGAGGATTCGGGTAAAGCCTTAAAACATAGAACTATGACAGGAGGTAGTACGATGCAGATAACCCCCATTCCGATCGATTCTTTTCTCATCCATGCGCATGCCCTGTGGTCAAAGAGATGGCTCGTGCTCACCTGCGGCGACTTTGCACAGGGTTCGTTCAACTCCATGACCGTGGCATGGGGAAGCTTCGGGATCATGTGGAACAAACCCTTTGTCCAGGTGGTCGTGCGCCCCACGAGATACACCTATGAATTCATGGAGCGCTACAACACCTTTACCCTGTGCGCCTTCCCGCACCGGTACCGGAAGGATCTCGAACTCCTCGGAACCAGGTCAGGGAGAGACGGCGACAAGATAGCCGAGACCGCGCTGACGCCCATTGCATCCGGGCAGGTCGCCGCACCGGGCTTCGCCGAGGCGGAGCTCATCGTGGAGCTCAGGAAGATGTACTTCTCCGATCTCGTCCCCGAACACTTCCTCGACGCAGCCATCGAGAAGAACTACCCACTGAAAGATTATCACCGGATATACTTCGGAGAGATCCTCGCGATCCACGGGGACACCTCCTACCGGAGTGCCGTGAATGCCTGAGAAGGTGACGGCATGACCTTTGAAACCTCGATCTGGCTGTTTCCCCTGGCCATCACCATCCACAATATCGAAGAGGCCCTCTGGCTGCCTCAGTGGTCTCGCGGCGCCGGGAGATTCCACCACCCGGTGGGGGCCTTTGAATTCAGGTTCGCGGTGGCGGTTCTCACCGCGCTCGCCTGGATCGTGACCGGCCTCGCCGCGACAGGGGGCAGAGGAAGCGGCGGCGTCTACCTGTTGTGCTCCTACTGCTTTGCCATGCTCATCAATGTCTTCATCCCGCACTTCGCTGCAGCCATTGCCCTGAAACGGTATGCACCGGGGCTCGCTACCGCCCTCGTGATCAACCTGCCCGTCACCGCATGGCTGCTGGTTCAGGCGCTCCGGCAGGGCTATATCCAGTGGGGTCCCTTCCTTCTCCGGGCCGCTGTCTTCACTGCCCTGCTCATTGGGCTGATCCCGCTCCTGTTCAAAACCGGCCGTGCACTGGAACAGAGGTTCCCGGGGTCTGAGCCACGATCGAGGTGACGCTACCCGAAACACGTTGCCTCCCGCCCGGGAGATCATTATACATAACAGATCGGGATTAATCTTTCGTTTGCTCCTGTGGTATACTCGCGCTTCATCCCGATGCAATCTTTCAACGCCACTACAGGGATACAGGAGGACAGAACATGTCACAGACGGCCATCGGCTGGATAGGAACCGGGGTCATGGGCAGCTCCATGTGCATGAACCTCATGAACGACGGATACTCTGCTTTTGTCTATAACCGGAGCAGGGACAAGGCAGAGCCGCTGATCGAAAAGGGGGCTCACTGGTGCAACTCACCTGCCGAGGTGGCCGCACGGGCCGAGATCATCTTCTCGATCGTGGGGTATCCCGCAGACGTGGAGCAGGTCATCCTCGGCGGCGACGGCGTGATCGAAGGCGCCCGGGCCGGTTCCATCGTTATTGATATGACCACGTCAGAACCCAGGCTCGCGGCCACGATCTATGACCGGGCGAAGGAAAAGGGCATCCGCGCCCTGGATGCCCCGGTCTCGGGCGGCGACATCGGCGCCCGGCAGGGAACACTCGCCATCATGGTCGGAGGCGACCGCAAGGCCTTTGACTCCGTGCTGCCGCTTTTCGAGATCCTGGGGGACAACATCGCCTACATGGGCGCTGCCGGTGCAGGCCAGCACACCAAGATGAGCAACCAGATCCTCATCGCCTCCACCATGATCGGGGTGGTGGAATCGCTGCTCTATGCGGTCAAGGCAGGCCTCGACCCCGACAGCGTGATCGACGTCATCGGCAAGGGCGCCGCAAGCTCGTGGTCCATAAACAACCTGGGCAGACGCATCGTCAAGGGGAACTTCGATCCCGGCTTCTTCATCAAGCACTTTATCAAGGACATGGGGATCGCGCTGGACGAGGCAAAGAGGATGAACCTCGCCCTTCCCGGCCTCGCCCTGGCCCACCAGTTCTATATCAGTGCCTCGGCGCTGGGATATGAAGAGCTCGGCACCCAGGGACTCTACAAGGTCTTTGAAAAGATGAATAATCTTGATATGTAAAAAAGGCACTGGGCGCTGGGCACTAGGCACTAGGCTTCAGGAACGGTGCAATCCGCCGCGGCGGAATAGGGTTTAAGGTTTTAGGTTTTAGGTTTTAGGTTTTAAGAATTAAGCTGAGGCTTCATACCTTAGACCTCAAACCTTATACCTTGTACCTTATACCTTGCTTGAAGGAGGCAGTTTCATGAACGTGCTCGTAGAGAAGAACGACCGCATCTGCACCATCATCATCAACCGTCCCGAGGTGAGAAACGCCGTCGACGGCCCCACTGCCCGGGAGCTTGCCGATGCCTTCAGGGCCTTCGATCAGGACAGCGACTCCGACGTGGCCGTACTGACCGGCACCGGCGGGTATTTCTGTGCCGGCGCAGATCTCGGTGCCGTCAGCTCGATGGAAAGGATGAACCGTCTCGACGAGGCCGGGGACGCCCCCATGGGCCCCTCGCGCATGCTGCTCTCCAAACCGGTGATCGCTGCCGTTGCCGGGTATGCCGTTGCCGGGGGGCTTGAGCTTGCCTGTTTCTGCGACCTGCGCGTGGTGGAAAAGAGCGCAGTCTTCGGGGTGTTCTGCCGCAGGTGGGGGGTTCCGCTCATCGACGGCGGCACCATCAGGCTGCCCCGCCTCATCGGGCTGAGCCGGGCCCTCGACCTCATCCTCACCGGCAGGCCGGTCCACGCGGACGAGGCACTGGCAATGGGCCTGGCAAACCGGGTGGTGGAGGACGGCACCGCCAGGCAGGCCGCCGAGGAGCTGGCAAGAGAGCTGATACGATTCCCCCAGACCTGTCTGAGACACGACCGGTTGAGTGCCTATGAACAACACTGGCTGGACACGCCCGGAGCATTCCTGAACGAGTTCCGCCACGGCATGGAGGTCATCGCGAGCAATGAAACCATCGAGGGCGCAACACGGTTCGCCGGCGGCAAAGGCAGACACGGCTCCTTTGAAGACTGAGGGCAAATTTGTCGTTCATGCCCCGCCTCGTTGTCTCAGAATTACAAGCAGGGTTCGGCAAGGTTTTTTAACGGATGGACGAGTTCTGGTTCGTGGTGGTATCTCACCATAGAGTCAGCTCATTTTTTAGCGCTCAGTAACATTGTGTTCTTCTTTTCTTGTCCAGTGCCCAGTTCCTGGAGGCTTTATTCGATGGCATGAACACCGGGGCAGGTCCTGGACCCGGTTCTGCAGCACGCGGTGAATGCTGTGGCTTGAAAAAAGGGCGGCGGCGGTACACCGCCGCCCCTGAGGGTTATTCAAAGCGGTTGGCCCAAATGTCTGTAATGGGGCCGTCGGCAACCCATACGACGATGGCGCTGCCGTCGGCTCCAATGCTTATTTGGGCAAAAGCAGCGCTGTCAGTATCATCGTCTTCGATATTGATGGCCGTGCCCCACGACTCGCCATCGAAGTGGTTGGCCATGAGGTTTTCGATGGTGTCGTCAAGCTGCCTCCAGACGGCGATGGCACTGCCGTCGGCGGCCACAGCGATCTCAACGGAATCAGCGTAGCCGGTATCGTCGGTTTCCAGCAGCTCCGGCCCGTCCCAGGCCGTGCCGTCAAAGCGGTTGGACCAGATGTTGTTGGTGGCTCCGTCATGCTGATACCAGACTGCAATGGCACTGCCGTCAGATGCCATGCCGATCTGGGGATACCGTGCATTACCGGTATCATCGGTCTCCAGCAACTCAGCCCCGCCCCAGACTGTGCCGTCAAAGCGGTTGGTCCACACGTTTTCGCGGACTCCTTCATTCTGCATCCAGACGGCCATCGCGCTGCCGTCAGACGCCAAGCTGATCTGCGGATAAATTGCGTCGCCGAGGTCTTCGCTATCCAGCAGTTCCGCCTCGCCCCAGACCGCGCCGTCGAAGCGGTTGGCCCACACGTTGTAGCGGGTTCCGTCATTCTGATGCCAGACGGCCACCGCGCTGCCGTCGGACGCCATGGCGATCTCCGGACCTAATGCATTGCCGTCATTGTCGGTTTCCAGCAGTTCCGGCCCGTCCCAGGCTGTGCCGTCGAAGCGGTTGGCCCAGAGGTTGTAGCGGGTTCCGTCATTCTGCGACCAGACAGCAATGGCGCTGCCATCGGCCGCCACGGCAATCTGCGGACAAACAGCCTCACCGGTATCATCGGTTTCCAGCAGTTCCGGGCCATCCCAGGCCGTGCCGTCGAAGCGGTTGACCCAGACATTGTTGCGGGTTCCGTCATTCTGATACCAGACAGCGATGGCGCTGCCATCGGCCGCCACGGCGATCTGCGGACCATAGGCGGTGCCAGCATCGTCGGTTTCCAGCAGTTCCGGCCCGTCCCAGGCCGTGCCGTCAAAGCGGTTGGACCAGACGTTGTTGCGGGTTCCGTCATTCTGATACCAGACAGCGATGGCGCTGCCATCGGCCGCCACGTCGATCTGCGGGCCATAGGCGGTGCCGGCATCCAGGGTTTCCAGCAGCTCCGGCGTTCCCCATGCCCTGATTATGTCCCCTGATTGAGGGTCATTATCGTCGTCTGCCGAGCAGCCTGCCAGAAGCAGCAGGCTCATTCCCAGAATAACCTGCCTTGTCCATTTGAATCTCATCATAAGAATTTCCTCCGTGAGCGATGTCTTGTTGTTGATCATGTTGTTCGGCAAGTGTTGCTAATATACTTAATGCAGCGGGTGCTCTGTTTCGTCGGATCACAAAAGTACATAAAGAATCATCAGGTGCAACAAAAGGCCGGACTATTCTTGCCCTGCCCCTCCTGCCTTAAAGGGGAATGATCGTCACACCCGAGGAGGTCTGTCCTCTGTGGGCACCGGAGAATATGCTGGCTCTTCCAGGCCTGCAGGCTCGTATTCCGGCACCTGACGAGACCGGTCCTGGCTGATGAATACCCCGGCGAAGACGAGCGCTGAGGCGAGATACTGCAGGAGCGTGAATTTCTCCCCGAGCACAAGCCAGCCCAGAAAGACCGTGAAGACCGGGATGAGGTTCACGAAGGCTGAGGCCTGGCTCGCAGGGATGCGGCTGACCCCGTAGTTGTAGAGGCCGTATGCTCCGAGCGTGACAAAGACGCCGAGGAAGACGATGCTGAACGCCGGGACTGCAAGGAATGTATGAGGCAGCGGCGCCGAGGACAGGAGCATCACCGGCAGGTAGAACAGGCTTCCGGCAAAGGCCTGGATCGCCGTGAGGAAGAACGGATTGTACCGGCTCGTGAGTTTTTTCAGGGTGATGGTGTAGCCGGTGGCACAGACCATGGCGATGAATTCATAGAAATTGCCGAGCGCCGGGTGCGGTGCAGCCGCGGAGGACTGGCTGTTCAGGCTCAGCAGGGCCGCCCCGGAGATGGCCAGGAGAAAACCGGCAATGGTCTTTCTCGTCACCACTTCCTTGAGCAGCACCCCGGCACTTATGGCCACGAGCAGCGGCAGCATGGCCGTGATCATGCCTGCCTGTGAAGCCGTGGTGTTTTCGATGGCCTTTGCCTCGAAGAGAAAATACAGGCATGGCTCGCATACGACCATGAACAGGATGTACTTCAGGTCTCCCCGCTCATAGGTGTTGCCCTTCAGGGCCGGGAGCAGAAAGAGAAAGCAGATGCTCGCGATGAACATGCGGCCGAAGATCACCGCCATGGGGTGGTATCCTTGAAAGGCCAGCTTCAGGGCGATAAACGAGCTTGCCCACAGCACCATGGCTGTAAGCAGGCAAATGGTTGGAAGCCAGTGTGACCGCTGCTGCATAGTTTGTCTCTACCCCTGTTGTTGTCGTTGCCAGAGAGAAGCCATAGCACCAAAGAATCGGAAAGAGAAGAGGAGAATCCATGGACGCATGAAGGGCTCCCGGTGTGGTTCGGGAGGAGGATTCATGAGTGTTGGCCACAGGAACCGGATGAATTGATGGCACGATTGGGTGATTGAGGTTTTGGCCGGATAGTGGTACCAGAGAAAAATATTCCCTCCGGGCTGAGCAGCCTGACGCCGCGCTCAGGTCGGGAGAATCATGGAAAGGATGGCAGTGATGGGCAGACCGGCTATCAGGGTATCGGACACAGGGGAAGCTGAGGCATGAAATTCTGTCCCCAGTGCGGCACTGAACTCACGACCCGGGAGATCGATGGCAGGGAGCGCAAGGCCTGCCCGTCGGATTCGTGCCCCTTTGTCTGCTGGGAGAACCCGACCCCGGTCGTTGCCGCCATTGTGGAGCTCGCCGGCGATGTCATCCTTGTCCGCAATAACGGCTGGCCGGAGAATATGTTCGGCCTCGTCTCGGGTTTTCTGGAAAAGGGCGAACACCCCGATGAGGCGATCCTCCGCGAGGTGCACGAGGAACTGGGCATCGAGGGAAGGATCGAGCGCTTTATCGGCTACTACAATTTCCCCGAGATGAACCAGCTCATCCTCGTTTTTCACATCGCCGCGCAGGGGCACGTGGTTGTCGGCGACGAACTCGCAGAGATACGCTACGTCAAGCCTGAGAAACTCAAGCCCTGGCCGTTCGGAACAGGACCGGCAGTCAAGGACTGGCTGGAGACCAGGGAATAGATACACACCACACTAAGGAGGATTGTTTTGAAAAAGATACCGTTCATTTTCTCGCTACTGCTCATGGGCCTGGTAGGCGAATCCTTTGCCGATGCCCCGAAACCCAGGGTACGCCTCATCACCAGCAAGGGCGTCATCGTCATCGAGCTCGACCGGCAGGCAGCACCGAAAACCGTCGAGAACTTCCTGATGTATGTCGATTCAGGGTTCTACGCCGGCACCATCTTTCACCGGGTGATCAAGGGATTCATGATCCAGGGAGGAGGCCTCCTCGAAGACATGAACATGAAGTCCACAAAGAGCCCCATCCCCAACGAGGCTGACAACGGGCTCAAGAATGTCCGGGGGAGCATTGCCATGGCCCGGACCCAGGACCCGAACTCGGCCACCTCACAGTTCTTTATCAACACCGTGGACAACGAGTTCCTCAACCACAAGGGCAAGACAGCCCAGGGCTGGGGATACTGCGTGTTCGGCCGGGTGGTCGAGGGGCTCGAAGTGGTCGATACGATCGAGGGCATGCCCACCACGTCAAGAGCCGGCTTCCGTGACGTTCCAGGCGAACCGGTTGTCATCATCAGCGCAACAGCGGAGAACGCACCGGAATAACAGCACCGGACAGGCTCTCCGCCACATGCGGGAGCCGGTCTGGCCGGATATGGATGCATCCGCTGAAGGAGGCTGACTTCAAGGTCTCCTTCAGCCATCCTTCTTTTATTGAGCTGCGGGAGGGTTCATTGAGGGCTTTGAGAGAACATGGCTCGTGCGGATAACACGGACAGGAGGGCTGTCGTTTCCTGGGCCCTGTACGACTGGGCCAACTCGGCCTTTGCCACGACCATCATGGCCGGGTTCTTCCCTATCTTCTTCAAGCAGTACTGGAGCTCCGGGGTGGACCCGACCCTGAGCACGGCCCGGCTCGGCATGGCCAATTCCCTAGCCGGCATCGTGGTGGCCCTGTCGTCTCCCATCCTCGGTGCCATTGCCGATGCAGGATCTGCCAAAAAACGTTTTCTCCTCTTCTTTGCCTGCATGGGGGTGGTGATGACCTCGGCGCTGTCCCTGGTGGCCCAGGGCAACTGGGGACTTGCCGTGATGCTCTATGTCTTTGCCACCATCGGCTTCTCGGGCGGCAACGTGTTCTACGATTCCCTCCTCCCGAGTGTCTCACCAAAGAACAAGACCGACCTGGT
The DNA here is from genome assembly GCA_018434685.1 of Deltaproteobacteria bacterium. GTDB lineage: Bacteria > Desulfobacterota > Desulfomonilia > UBA1062 > UBA1062 > DSAD01. Next base: position 30,896 of record JAHDOV010000010.1, on the reverse strand, counting down.
ATCCGCGCTCGGGTTCTCACTGGGCTATCTCGGCGGCGGCCTGCTCTTCGCGGTCAATGTCTGGATGACGCTCAGGCCCCACACCTTCGGGTTTGCCGATGCATCACAAGCCGTGCGCGTCTCGTTCCTCACCGTGGGCATCTGGTGGGCCCTGTTCTCCCTGCCGGTCATGCTCTTCGTGAGAGAACCGCAGGCCACAAAGGCGAGACCCGCGTCCGGCACGATCAGGCAGGGACTGCTGCAGGTCTGGCACACCGTGCTCGAGGTGCGGTATCAGAAGACGATCTTCCTGTTTCTCTTGGCATACTGGCTCTATATCGACGGGGTGGACACGATCATCCGCATGGCCGTGGACTATGGACTCTCTCTGGGGTTCCAGTCGCAGGACCTGATCACGGCGCTGCTCATAACCCAGTTCGTGGGATTTCCCTGTGCCCTGGCCTTCGGGTATATCGGGGAAAAGATCGGGTCGAAGCGCTCCATCTTCATCGCGATCGGGGTATACCTCTTCATATCCCTCTGGGCGGCCTTTATCCGGGAACGCCACGAGTTCTACCTCCTCGCGATCATGGTGGGTTTCGTGCAGGGAGGCATCCAGGCACTGTCACGCTCCTTTTATGCCCGTATCATCCCGCCTGACAAGGCGGCAGAGTATTTCGGCTTCTACAACATGCTGGGCAAGTTCGCTGTCATCATCGGGCCGGTCCTCATCGGCTCCGTGGGTCTGTTCGTCCGCTCTCTCGGCTACAGCAGTTCCACGGCATCGCGGCTCGGCATCACCTCGGTGGCGGTTCTCTTCATTGCAGGAGGCATCCTGCTCTCCTTCGTGAAAGAGGAAAAGGCCAGGCAGGAGGCAGGATCATGGACCTCTTAGCCGCAGGCAGGTGAATGTATGGCAGCACCGAACGTCTTACTGATCGATGCCCTGAATCTCATCCGCAGGGTGCATGCTGCCCGGCCAGAGACAAAGGACCGCTCCGACGGGGCTGCATCGCTCGATGCGTGCGTCCATTCCCTCAGGCGCGCTCTGAGCGAATGCCGGCCGACCCATGTCATCTGCGTGTTCGAAGGCCACGGCCCAAGCTGGAGAAACGAGCTCTTCAGCGGCTACAAGGCTGGAAGGCCGCCTATGCCCGAGGATCTTCAGGCGAGCCTCCCGCGGTTCAAGGAGGCGTTCCTGAGCGAAGGGGTGAGATCCGTCGAGAAGGACTCCATCGAGGCGGATGACATCGTTGCGACGCTGGCGGACAAGATCGCCCTGCGCGGCGGCATTGCCGTGATCCTCTCCACGGACAAGGTCTTTCTGCAGCTCCTGAGCGCCAACATCAGGGTGCGGGATCATTTCAGAAAGAGCTTTCTCGACAGGTCCTTTGTCAGGGAAAAGTTCGGGGTGAATCCGGACCAGCTCGTCGACCTGCTGGCCCTGGCCGGGGACAGCACGAATGCCATCCCGGGCGTGCCGTCTGTCGGCATGAAGACCGCCGCCAGGCTGCTTGAACAGTACGGTACCCTGGAGCACGTGCTCGAACAGGCACGGACCATCGGCGGGAGAAACGGCACGGCCCTTGAAGAACACGCGGACGATGCCCTGCTGGCCCGCAGGCTCATCCGGCTGCGCCAGGATATCGAGCTGGGGCTGAACCTCCAGTCGTTCAGGTACCCTGGGTGATCTCGATGGAACAGCTGCCCGCAGGCATGAATCACCCCCTCGACATCCTGTTCCCCGGGGGAAAGACCAGGGCGCTGACGCTCAGCTATGATGACGGCACGGTTCATGACCGGGAGCTCATAAGGATTCTCAACCGCTTCGGCATAAAGGCCACCTTTCATCTCAATTCCGGCAGGCTCGGCAGTGAGGGCTATCTCCGGGCAGGCGACATCCGCTCACTCTATGACGGTCATGAGATCGCCTCCCATACTGTCACCCACCCGCACCTGTGCGAATTCGACGAGCCCCTGATCGTTTCCGAGGTATCACGCGACATGGCCAGCCTCAGCGAGCTCGCCGGTTATCCGGTACGGGGCTTCTCCTACCCGTACGGGGAATACAGCGATTTCATCTCAGGGGTGCTCAGAGCCCTCGGGGTCGCATACGCCAGGACCGTGCGGTCCACCCATGGCTATGCGCTGCCGGAAAACTTCCTCCAGTGGCACCCAACCTGCCACCATGGGGAGGATCTCCTGGACAGGACCCGGACGTTCCTGGACCGCGACGTCCCGCAGGGCGCCCTGGCGCTCCTGTATGTCTGGGGCCACAGCTATGAATTCCATGACAGGAATGACTGGAACCTGATGGCAGACTTCGCCCGGGAGATCGGGGGCGACAGGTCTGTCTGGTTCTGTACGAATATCGAGCTCTGCGACTACCTGATGGCTGCCGGCAGGCTCGAACACTCAGCAGACAAGACCACGATTGTCAATTCAGGCGATATCCCTGTCTGGATTGTCCGGGATAGAATCCCGTGCGAGCTCATGCCCGGACAGAGCACCCGAGTGCGTCCGGCCTGACCTGGACCGGCCTGGGCCAGGGGAAGTGGGCTTCCTACTCTGAGCCGGATATCACGAGCTTGCCGTGCTTGATACCCTTGATGGCGATGAGCGCGTCGGCCAGTTCCACGATCATGGATGCCCTGCCCTTGAGGACAATGGTCTCCAGGCAGCTGTCGTGATCCAGGTGTGCGTGCTGGCTGGACATGATAATGGGGGTGTAGTCGTGCTGGATATCCAGGAGACGGTTCACGACATTACGCCGGTGGTGGTCGTAGATGAGCACGATTACCCCTGCCACCTCGCTGTCGCTCTGCCATGACTCTTCCACCAGTGCGTTCCTGATGAGATAGCGGATGGCCTGGCTGCGGTTCGGGAATGCGTGTTTTTCCACCAGGCTGTCAAGCTTTTCCAGAAGGTCTTCTTCAAGCGATACCCCGAATCTGCGTACCTTCATCGTGTCACCTCTGGAAGACAAGATAGCACAAACAGCAGAAACCAGGCAAGGGGGTTCGTGAACCCGGGTATGAGGTATGAGGTATAAGGTATAAGGTTTTAGGTGTTAGGTTTTAACCATATACCCTAAACCTGTACCAACCTTGAACCTTAGACCCTATACCTTAGACCTTATACCTTGGACTTTATACCCTGACTCTTTTAAAGAATCGTCCTTTTGCCGTTGTAGCGCTCGATATCGTAGTATTTATCCACATCGACGAGCTTGAGGTTGTTGAGGACCTCCTTGAGGGGGACAGAGGAGATCTCTCCGTGCACATAACTGACCATCCTGCCGAAATCCTCGTTGATTATCATGTCCACGGCCGCAATCCCGAACCGTCTCGCCATGAGGCGGTCCCGGGCAGACGGGGTCCCTCCCCTCTGGAGGTGGCTCAGGATCACGTAGCGCGAATCGAAGCCCGTCTTTTCCTGGATCTCGCCTGATATGTATGCAGCGATACCCCCGAGAGACCGGTGCCCGAAGTCATCGAGTTTTTCGTCCTTGCAGAATTCCTTCTTCCCGCCGAGCCTGGCACCCTCGGATACCACCACGATGCTGTACTGGATCTCCCTCCCCTTACGCTCCAGCAGGAGTTCGCACAACCGGTCCATCTCAAAGGGGTACTCCGGGATGAGGATGATGTATGCGCCGCTGCACTCCCCGCCCTCCAGGGCCAGCCAGCCGGCATGCCGCCCCATGGTTTCCACCACGAAGATCCTGTTGTGCGAACCGGCCGTGGTGCGCAGCCGGTCGATCTCTTCCATGATGATGTTCACCGCGGAATCGAATCCGAGGGAATAGTCGGTGCCCACGAGATCGCCGTCGATGGTCTTCGGGATCCCCACGGTCCGTATCCCGAGCCGGTGGAGTTTATAGGCCACGCCGAGCGTGTCCTCTCCGCCGATGGCCACGATAACATCGATCCCGAGCTTTTCAATATTTTCCAGCAGCCTGGCAGACCGTTCATTCTTGAGGTTGAACGGGTTTGTCCGTGAGGTTCCCAGATTCGTTCCCCCATAGCGGTCCCAGGTCCTCACCCGTTCCTCGTCCAGGGGTTTGAGATGCTCCTCCCTGCTCTTTGGATCGTCAGGATCGACCTCCACCAGTCCCTTCCAGCCGTCGCGGATACCGAGAACCTCGAACTGTACGGAACGGTCTTTCGCCAGGAGCGGGTCGAGGGCGGTCTTCGTCACCCATTTGATTGCCCCGTTCAGTCCGGGACAGTCTCCTCCTCCTGTGAGGATCGCTATCTTCTTCATGGACTCCCCCCTTTTTTTCATATCAACTCTCTTGATTTACATGGTGTGTTCTTATGTATTATAATCCATACGATCATCTCGGCAAGTCAACGATAAATATTAAATCTCCTGTAGGAGGCAGGCGTGAAGGTCGTTTTTCATGAGGACTTCTACCAGGTCTACACCTCGGATCCTGCTGCCGACGAGGGGAGAATGGAGGCTGTAATCGAGGTGATAGGCCCCCACGTGGATATCATCACTGCCCAGGATGCATCTGAAGGCGATATCGAGGCGGTGCATACTGCAGCCCAGATCGACTTTGTCAAGCGCCACGGCCTTCACCCCATTGCATCACTCGCGGCAGGCGGCGCCATCCAGGCAGCCACCATCGGGCTTGCCGAGCCGTGCTTCGGCCTCATCAGGCCTCCCGGCCACCATGCCTCCGCGGATTCCTGCTGGGGTTTCTGCTACTACAACAACATGGCCATTGCCCTGGAACACCTCAGACGCCACGACCTGATATCGAGCGCCTATGTGCTCGACATCGACCTCCACTACGGGGACGGCACCGTGAACATCCTGGGCAGGAGAGACTATGTACGGGTTCACAACGTCGCTGCCAGCGACCGCAACGCCTACCTGAGAGAGGTCGAAGCCGAGATGGAGCGGTGCACCGCCGATATCATCGGGATATCCGCCGGGTTCGACAATCACCGGCAGGACTGGGGCGGCGTGCTCGATACCGAAGACTACCGCGAGATCGGCAGCCTGGTGAGGCAGGCCTGCCTGCGCACCGGCGCGGGGTGTTTCGCCCTCCTCGAGGGAGGCTACAATCACCGGGTTCTCGGGCACAATGTCATGGCACTCATACAGGGGCTTTCCCCGGAATAGCACCTCCTCGCGAGCTAAAAAGCCCTTCATGCACAAAGGAGTCAGGTGGCTATATGATTACGATAGATATCCCCGGAGATGACCGGCTCGACCTGGAACATCTGGTCCTGGACTACAACGGCACCCTTGCCTGTGACGGCAGGCTCATAGACGGTGTCGGGAAGCGCCTGGAGAAGCTCGCCGCCTCATTGCGTGTCCACGTGCTGACCGCAGACAGTTTCGGCAGCGCGTACGAGGAACTCGACGGATATCCCTGCGAGGTCTTTGTCCTGCCCAGCACTCACCAGGACCGGGGAAAACTCGCATACATCCGGGATCTCGGCCTCACCTCCACGGTCTGCGTGGGCAACGGACGCAACGACCACCTCATGCTCAGGGAGGCCCGTCTCGGGATTGCCGTGTGTCAGCAGGAGGGCGCGGCAATCTCTACGATACAATCGGCAGATATCCTGTGCCCGGATATCCTTTCCGCCCTCGACCTCCTCCTCCAACCGGTGCGCCTGATCGCGACCCTGCGAACCTGATGCAGGAGCAGACCCTGGCAGCGCCGGACAGAGCGGAAACCGCGGTTTGGGGACCGTAGCATGCCGAAACAGGATCACGACGCCATGTCCCACCGTTGTCCGGCGCACATAAATCATCTTTTCAAAGGTTTGCAAAAAATGTAACAATCTCTGCAGCGGCATCACGGTGCTGGAGAAGGTAACGACAGCTTTTTCAAGGAGCAGAACATGATGAAGGTGAGCAGTGTGGACGAGATGAGGGCAATGGACAGGGCTGCCACGGACACGTACGGCATCCAGGAGAGCCTCCTCATGGAAAATGCCGCCCTGGGGGCATATTCCGTGCTGAACAGCGAAATCGGCATCAGGGGCAAGACCTTCGTTGTCCTGTGCGGCCTCGGCAACAACGGGGGGGACGGATTCGTCGTTGCACGGAAGATTCACTCCTTAGGAGGCCGGGCAAAGGTCTTCATCTTCGGTGACCCGGCACGATACAAGGGGTCGGCGCAGATGAACCTGGATATCATCTCGCGCATGCCCCTGGAGATCAGGCGGGTCGAGACGGCCCAGGCTATCAGGAGCGATATCGCCCACTGCGATGCCATTGTCGATGCACTCTTCGGGACAGGCCTTGCCCGTGACGTGGAGGGGATCTATGCAGAGGTGATCGAGGCTGTCAATGCCGGCTCGAAAACCGTCCTGAGCCTCGACATCCCCTCCGGGGTGAACGGCGACACGGGAAAGATCATGGGCAAGGCCATACGGGCGGATTACACGGTAACCTTCGGCCTCCCCAAGCGGGGGAACCTGCTCCTTCCCGGCAGCGATCTCTGCGGAAAGCTCTTTGTCACGCACATATCCTTCCCCCCCCTGCTCTATGAGTCCCCGGAGCTCAGGGTGGAGATCAACCATGCCCCGCAACTGCCGGCCCGGGATACGAGCGGTCACAAGGGGGACTTCGGCGAGGCCCTGTTTATCGCCGGGGCTGCGGGCTACTACGGGGCCCCCTATTTTGCGGCGCTGGCCTTTCTCAAGGCAGGAGGCGGGTATTCCCGGCTCGCCTCGCCCGAGTCCATAACGCCCTTTATCGCGAACAAGGGCAGCGAGATTGTCTTCCTCCCCCAGAAGCAGACCAGGACGGGCAGCATCTCGTATGAGAACAAAGACGCCCTGCTCGGGGTCTGCGAAGACATGGACATGGTGATCGTGGGCCCCGGTCTCTCCCTGAATGAGGAAACCGCCCAGCTCGTGCGGGAGCTGGCCATGCAGATCGAGAAACCCCTGCTCATCGACGGTGACGGCATAACCGCTGTCTGCAAGGATCTCGACCTTATCAGGAATCGACAGGCACCGACGATCCTGACACCCCACCTGGGCGAAATGTCGAGGATCACCGGCAGGGGCGCGCGCGAGATAGAAGAGGACAAGATCACCACCCTCCAGCAGACCGCTAAAGGGCTCGGCGCCATTATCGTGCTCAAGGGTGCCCATACCCTCATCGGACTGCCCGACGAGCGGGTCTTCATCAACCTGAGCGGCAATTCCGGCATGGCAACAGCAGGATCGGGCGATGTCCTGGCCGGGACCATCGCTGCCATGTTCGGCCTGGGGCTCGACGTCACTGATGCCGTTCGCAAGGGGGTGTTCCTGCACGGGGTCTCAGGCGACCTCGCCTCGGTGGAGATCGGGGAGGACGGGATGACGGCCCAGGATATCCTCGAGTATCTTCCCCGGGCCGTGATGATGGACCGGGAGGGTCTTCTCGATGATCTCTACACGGGGGCCACGATCATATAGCACCGGAGGGCGCCCTGTGCCGCATTCTTTACGCAGGGGCGATCCCTCTCGGTTCTCCCGGTGTTCGTCCCCGATACCCCGCACCTTACCCCTCCTAAATCATTGACGCTTCAATCGTTCGTGTGCTACTGATTCACTCATTGTGGGACTATCCAAAGGGGTAACGGCAAAAATCTTGTGGCGTTCATTCTTCATTCAGGGTACCTGGAATTTCAAGGGCATGCAGAATATTGGCTTTGTACATGCCATGATGCCGGGCCTCAAGAAGATACACCCCGGCACTTCCGACAAGGCTGCCGGCAGGTACCTGCGCTTCTTCAATACCCATCCCTACATGGCCCCCACCATCATGGGGTTGTTCCTGAATCTTGAGGAAGCCGACAACCACGAGATGATCGACAAGCTGCAACCATCCATAGCGGGCTCGCTCGCAGCGATCGGGGATTACTTTTTCTGGGCCACCCTCAAACCCGTGATTGCGCTGCTGTGCATCCTGTGCGTGATCGTGGACCAGGTATGGGGTATTGCCCTGGTGCTGATCGCATACAACCTCATCCACCTCTGGGCCATGTCATGGGGCTTCCTGCAGGGGTATAGGAACGGACCCGGCGGTGCCCTGGATATCGGACGGGTACTCTCTGTTGACAGGGCCAGGCTTATTTCATACAGTACGCCATTCTTATCAGGGGCAGTCCTCGTGATGCTCGCCCGGTGGGATGGTATCGGGCAGGGTCTCACCGCAGGGGTGCTGCTCCTGGTGGGCTGCATCGTTGCAGGAAAGCTAAGGTTAGGAGTATTCAGGATATTTTATGGAGTATTTACTCTCGCTTTGATATGGACTATGATACGATGAAGGAACAAAAAGTGACCATACCGAACAAACTGGGACTGCACGCACGGGCTGCCGCTACGTTCTCGAAACAGGCATCTGAATTCTCTTCGACCATCGAAGTCATCAAGGACCACATGCATGTGAATGGGAAAAGCATCATGGAACTGCTCACGCTCGCTGCTGCAAAGGGATGCAAGATCATTATCCGTGCAACCGGCGATGATGAAACAATCGCCATCAAGGCACTTGCAACCCTGGTCAAGGAAGGTTTTGGGGAACGTTGATGAAGACACGCCAGGTCCATATACTCCACGGTGTGCCGGCCTCTGCCGGCATAGCTGTCGGTTACGCAGTTCTTCTCGATACCAAGAAGATAGAACGCTATCCCAAGATCCGCATCACCGAGTCCCTCATTGAAGACGAAATAAGCCGGTTCGATGTCGCAGTGGACCTGTCCAGAAGGCAGATCAACGAGGCCAAGAAGAAACTGGAAGCTCAGCACATCACCAAGGAGCACGTCTTTATCCTGGAGACCCACCTCATGATGCTCACCGATCCCTCCCTCCAGAGCAGGGTCAAGGAGCTCATCAACAAGGATCACATCAATGCCGAGTGGGCTTTGAAGACAGCGCTCCAGGAGATAGAAAAGGATTTCGACCCCATCGGGGATGAGTATATCAGGAGCAGGATTGCAGACACCACCTTTGTCGGCGAGCGGCTCATGCGCAACCTCATCGGGAAGAAGACGAGCGGGTTTCATATGCTCGAGAACAGCATCATCGTTGCCCATGACCTTTCGCCTGCCGATACGGCCATGCTCAACAAGGAAAAGGTGCTGGGGTTCGCAACGGACGTGGGGGGACTCACCTCCCATACCTCCATCATTGCCCACTCTCTCGAGATCCCTGCAGTCGTAGGCCTGGAGAATGCATCGGCCTCCATCAACCCGGGAGACAAGCTGATCGTCGACGGCATCTCCGGCGTGGTGATCGTGAACCCCTCCGAGTCGCAGATCTCGGATTACGAACACCGGGCCCGGTCATACCTTTCCGTCGAACTCAGGCTCAAGGAAAAATCCAAGCTGCCGGCCATCACGAAGGACGGTACACACGTGGAGGTCAAGGGCAACCTCGAGTTCAGGGAAGAGGTCAGGACGGTCCTGGACCATGGGGCCGAAGGGATCGGCCTGTACCGGACCGAGTTCCTCTACCTCAACCGCAACGACATCCCCCTGGAGGAAGACCATTTCGAGGCCTATAAAGCCGTTGTCGAGGCGGTATCCCCCTACAACACCGTGATCAGGACGCTCGATCTCGGGGGCGATAAATTCTATTCCTCTCTCGGCGAGCTGAAAAACGAGATGAACCCCGTCATGGGGCTGCGCGCTATCCGGTTGTGCCTGAGAGAGGTCGAGATGTTCAAGACCCAGCTCAGGGGCATTCTCCGGGCAAGCCATTATGGGAACACCTCCGTCATGTTCCCCATGATCTCGGGCATGGAGGAACTGCGCAGGGCCAAGGACATTCTCGACGAGACAAAACACGATCTGAGAAAACAGGGGATACCCTTTGACGAGAACATTCCCGTGGGCATCATGGTAGAGGTCCCCTCGGCCGCCACTATCGCCGATATCCTCGCGCACGATGTGGATTTCTTCAGCATCGGCACGAACGACCTCATCCAGTATGCACTGGCCATTGACCGGGGCAACGAATACGTGAACTATCTGTATGAACCGCTGCACCCGGCAGTGCTCCGGCTCATCAAGTTTACCATCGATGCGGCCCACAATGTCGGCATCCCGGTCTCCATGTGCGGGGAGATGGCCGGCAGGGAGATCTATACCCCCATATTGCTGGGCATGGGGATCGATATCCTGTCCACGAATGCCTTTGCCATATCCCATGTCAAGGAGATGACCCGGAAGATAGATCTCGAGAAATGCAGGTCCATCGTGGAACACATCTTCTCCATCAAGACCGCCCAGGAGATCTACGACTTCATGAGCAGGGAGATAATCGAGAACACCCCGGATATCTTCGACATTACGTGATCTAAGGATGATAAATACAGTCTGCGGCACCATCATCGATGTATATGAAAACCAGGTACAGGTATCCGTAAGCAGGAAGGCTGCCTGCCAGGGCTGTGAGGCACAGGGTATCTGCCACAGCCTCTCGACGCCCGACATGGATTTCCGGCTGCCCAGACCCCCCATGGCGGTGGCGCCGGGCGACCGGGTGATCATTGCCCTGGAGGGAGTGTCCCTCATCAAGGCATGCACCTATGCCTTTTTTGTCCCCCTGTGTGCCATTATCCTGGCCCTGTTCCTGATGAGTTTCCTCGACATGAGCACCCCTGTCCAGGCCACTGCGGCCGTAATCGGCTTTCTTGCAAGCCTCGTCATCGTGCGGAAACTGGGCAAGCGGATCGATAATCCCAGGATCATCGAGGTCATTCATGAAGGATGAGACGAAAAAGGTGCTCTGCCTCAACAAGAAGGCCAGGCATTCCTACGAGATCCTGGAGACCATCGAGGCCGGCATCGTACTGGGCGGCCCGGAAGTGAAGTCCCTCAGGAACGGGGGCGGTAATATCAAGGACAGCTTTGCCCAGATAAGAAATTCAGAGGCCTACATCAACAACCTCCATATCAGTCCGTATGTACAGGCCAACATCTTCAACTACGAACCGACCCGGCAGAGAAAGCTCCTGCTTCACCGCCGGGAAATCGTCAGGCTCTCGTCAAAGGTAAAGGAAAAGGGCCTGACCCTGGTTCCGCTGAGCATCTATCTCAAGGGCAATCTCATCAAGGTGGAGATCGGACTTGCCAAGGGCAGACGCACCTACAGCAAGAAAGACGTCATCAAGGATCGCGATGTGAAGAGGGACGTTGCGCGAGAGGTGAAAACATGGAAGCAGGGATAAGGGGCATCAACCTCGAGCGGCTCCTCAAGAAGGCCCTCGTCCATGGGGGTGATTTCTCCGAGCTCTATATCGAGCACAAGAAGGGCACCTCGATCGTCTCGGAGGCACACAAGATCGAAAAGTTCATCGCGACAGAGGAATTCGGCGTGGGGCTGCGCGTGGTGATCGGCGAGAGGTCCGCCTATGCCTACACCAATGACCTCTCAACCCTGGACGACCTCGCCGCAACGGTTGCATCGGCCATCAGATCAGGCCGGTTCACCGCGGACATCTCCCTGGAAACGAGGCCTCGGCGCTCAATGGTATGCGCCGGGACAGACCCCCGTCTCGTTGACTCCGAAAAGAAGATCGAGATGATAACCAGGGCCGAGAAGACCGCCTGGGCACAGGATGCCTCGGTCGTCCAGGTCAAGGTGATGTACGGGGACGGATCGCGGCAGGTCGTGATTGCAAACTCGAACGGATTTATCGCCGAGGATAACCGCGATTCCATCATCTTTGTGGTGCAGGGGGTCGTGGCGAAAGATTCGCTCATGGAAACCGGCTATGAACCCGTCGGCGGTGCACGGGGCTTCGAGCTCCTCGAAAAGGATCCCCCGGAGCAGATCGCTCTACGGGCCCTTTCCCGGGCATTGAGAACGCTCCATGCCCGGCGGGCACCGGGCGGGACCATGCCCGTGGTCCTCTCCAGCGAGGCCGGCGGCACCATGGTGCACGAGGCGATCGGCCACGGGCTGGAAGCGGACCTGGCAGGAGAAGGCCTCTCGGTATACTCCGGACAGATCGGCAAACAGGTTGCATCCCCTGCCATCACGGTCGTCGACGACGGCACCATTGCCGGACTGCGGGGGAGCATGGGGTATGACGACGAAGGCAACCCCACCGCCAGAACCCTCCTCGTGGATAAGGGTATCCTCAAGGCATACATGACCGACCTGATCACCTCGGCGAAGTTCGACCTGCCCCTGTCCGGAAACGGGAGGAGAGAATCGTACCGGCACAGGCCCATACCGCGCATGACGAACACCCTGATCCTGCCGGGCACCATGGACCCTGCCGAGATCCTGGCAAAGGTGGACAGAGGCATCTTCGTGAAGAAGATGGGGGGCGGCCAGGTAAACACGGTCAACGGAGATTTCGTCTTCAATGTGGCCGAGGGATACCTCATCGAGCACGGCGCGGTGGGGGAGCCCATCAGGGGCGCGACGCTCATCGGCAACGGTCCGAAGATCCTCAGCTCCATCGAGTGTGTCGGCAGCGACCTCGGATACGGAATCGGCACATGCGGAAAGGACGGTCAAGGGGCCCCTGTGGCCGATGCCCAACCCACCCTGCTCATCCCGGAAATCACCATCGGCTGAGAAATCGGGTAGCACCGTGCCAGGGCCTTCATGTGACGACTTGCCTGAACACACCGAACTGCTTACTCTTTAGATAGTTCGATGGGAGGATACCGGATCGTCACAAGCGGCGGCGTCATATGAACCGGGGAAATCCTGTCCGGCTGGTTACAGACAATGAGAGAGGGGGATGACAAACCATGAACACTCGCGTCAGATCGTGGCTGATTCTGCTTGGGACTCTATTCCTGTGCCAGGGATGTGCATTCATCTCTGTCGACCTGGCGGGCATCATGCAGATTCAGCCGCTGGAAGAACGGGTTATCAAACCGGGCACAGCGGAAAAGGTGCTCGTCGTGGAGGTCCTCGGCTTCATCAGCACCACCCAGAGCAGGGATGCACTCCTGCCGAAACAGGGCACCTTCGAGCGGCTCGAGGCGGTCCTGGAAATGGCGGAGAAGGACAAGAACATCAAGGGGGTCATCCTGAGGATCGACTCGCCCGGAGGCGGCTATACCGCATCCGATCTCGTGTTCAACAGGATCAGGGCGTACAGACAGGCCAAGGACATACCCGTGGTTGCCTGTATTACCGAGTCCGGCACCTCGGGCGCATACATGGTTGCTCTCTGCGCGGACCACATCATCGCGCTGCCCTCGGCAGTGGTGGGCAATGTCGGGGTGATCCTCCCCTCGGTAAGCCTCGAGGGCCTCATGGATAAACTGGGCATCGACAACCAGACCATCACATCGGGGAAATTCAAGGACACGGGCAATCCCCTGCGGGACATGACCGAAGAGGACAAGGCGATCCTTACGGATATTGTCCTGGAATTCCACCGCAACTTCATCAAACGGGTAACCGAGCTGAGACCGGTGACCGAGGAGGATCTTGCAATCATCACCGATGGACGGGTCATGACCGCGACTGCCGGCCAGGGCTATCATCTCATCGACGAGGTGGGGTACTATGAGGATGCCCTTGCCAAGATACAATCGCTCACCGGCGTGGACGACCCCACCGTGGTCCTGTACCGCAGGAAAGGGGAGAACATCGGCGGGTTCTATTCATGGCCCTGAGGAGAGATCCTCTGCCCGGGCCGATGGCCTCAAAGATTCCCCAACTCGGGATATAGCATGGAGAAGAACCTTCGGATCACCAAGATTGCCCTGTTTATCGCCATGGCCGTAGCCCTGCACTGGACCGAGTCGTTTATCCCCAGGCCGGCCCCGTTTCTGAGGTTTGGCCTGGCGAACATCATAACGATCTGCACGCTGTACACCTTTGGCGGCCCCTGGGCACTCTTCGTGGTGATCTCCAGGGTCGTTATCGCCTCGGCGCTGACCGGAAGCATCTTCACACCGACCTTTTTCTTCTCACTGGGCGGGGGAATCACGGCCGGCCTCATCATGTGGTGGATGCCCAAAGGTATGTTCTCCATCCTGGGGGTGAGCGTCGGGGGCGCCATCGGCCATATGACCGCCCAGATAGTACTCGCGAGCCTCATCATCAAACACCTCTCCCTCATCCATATCCTTCCCCTCTTTCTCCTTGTATCTCTCGTCACCGGCATGATAAATGGATATTGTGCACAATTGATATTGAATGTGATGCAACTGCAGCAGAGACGTTCACCGCGGTGAAGGGCATCGGGATCGAACCGTACATTGCCCTGCACGACAGGCAGGGTGAAAGGGCATGACCATGACGACAATCGTCCCAACCGGTGGAATGGTGATCAACAGCAGCGGCCAGCTCAAGGCCTTCCTGGGATCGTGCGTCGGCCTTGGTCTCTTTGATCCGCACACCGGTTCCGGCGGCCTGCTCCATATCCTCCTGCCCGAACCGGTGAGTGCTATCCCTGAGTCCCACACCACCTATTACGCACGAACCGGCATCCCCCTGTTCATAGAATCCATGAAATCCCAGGGTTGCCGCGAAGAAGACCTGATTGCCTTCATCGCAGGCGGTGCCCTGGTGAACCCGCTGTCTCCCCAGGAGATGAACCTCAACATCGGCCACAGGACGCTCGAGATTACCCTGGCATGCATGCGATCTCGCGGCATCCCCATAAAGATGTTCGAGGCGAGCGGGGTCAACCCGTTCTGCATGAGCCTGCAGATAGATACCGGCACCTGCACGATCGAACCGGTCCTGGACAGGAACGGCTCGGGAGAACTGCCTAAGACGCACATCTCCCTTGACCAGATATCGGCAGCCATCGACCGGCTGCTCCCGGTACCGCAGATCGCCCTGAGTATCGCCCACATGCTCTCGGATGAAGACACGAACATCTCGTCCATCGCCGATGAGATCAAGCGGGATCAGGTGCTCAGCGCCAATGTGCTCAGGCTGTGCAACTCATCGTACCTGGGAATACCACGGAAGATCGCCTCGATCGACCAGGCAGTCGTGTTCCTCGGGAGCAAGATCCTGATCCAGATGGTCATCACTGCTCAGACGGAGAAGATCTATCTGGGCTGCGAACAGGGCTATTCGCTCAGCAGGGGTGGGATGTACCATCATGCCCTGGCCACCGCGCGTCTGAGCGAGAGGCTTGCACGGGCAAGGGGAGGAATCGCGCCGGACGTCGCCTACACGGCAGGCCTTCTCCATGATATCGGCAAGGTGGTGCTCGACCAGCACATTGCCGCTGTCCAGCCCCTGTTCTACCGCACCATCTACGACCGGAACAAGGACTCCAGCGAGCTCGAGAGAGAGATGTTCGGCATAGATCACTGCCAGACCGGACTGGTCCTGACCGAGAGATGGGAGCTCCCCGACGTCATCAGGGATGCCATCCTCTTCCACCACAGTCCCGGCAGTGCCCGGGACAACCAGGAAATGGTCAACCTGGTCTACCTTGCCGATGTCTTCGTCGACAGGTTTCTCACCGGCCTCGAGATCGAGAAGACCAGCAGCGCCAGCATGGAAGAGAGCATGGGAATGCTCGGCCTGCAGCCGCAGCAGGTCTATGAGCACCTCACGGTGATCGCCGAGTCCTTCTAGCCCTCGTGACCGCGGGCCTTCCGGGCGATCTCGATGATCTGCAGCAGCTTCGGCCTGGGGGGTGAGACGATCCGGGCGATCTCCTCCTCGGAATAGATGCCCCGCAGGTACTCATGGACAGCAAACCGCTCGTGCCAGCAGTCGAGGATCTTCCTGCATGGCAGCTCCCCGGTGTGGTCCCTGCAGTAGTGAAACGGCACGAGGTGCCCGAGCATGGGACACCTCGTGGTGCACTCGTCATAATCGCACGAGTTCATATCACCATCTGCCGGTCTTCACGATCGGCGCCTTGGGGAGGCCTTCGAGGGATCTGAGCGATTCCTGCAGTTCTTCCTCGGGCAGCGGATAGTCCACCAGTTTCCCCTCCATGTAGTTCGCATACCCCGAGAGATCCATGAGTCCGTGTCCGCTCCAGTTGAAGAGGATCACCTTCTCCTTCCCCTCCTCCCGGGCCTTTTTCGCCTCTTCGATCACCGCGGCTATGGCATGTGAGGTCTCCGGCGCCGGGATGTATCCCTCGGTCCTGGCCCAGAACAGGGCGCTCTCGTAGCAGTGGAGCTGATCCATTGACCGCGGAGTGAGCAGTCCCTCCACCACGGCCTGGCTCACCAGCGGCGACATGCCGTGATAGCGCAGCCCACCCGCATGTATGGGGGGTGAAACGAATTCATGCCCGAGGGTGTGCATGGCCAGCAGCGGCGTCATCTTTGCCACATCGCCGTGGTCGTAGGTGAACGGGGCCCGGGTCAGGGTGGGACAGGATGAGGGCTCCACCGGGATAATCTCGATCCGGGCGCCATTGATCTTGTCGGCCACAAAGGGGAATGCCAGCCCCGCGAAATTACTGCCGCCTCCGGCGCAGCCGATGACGACATCCACCTTCTTCTCGCCGATCTTGGCGAGCTGCTTTTTCGCCTCCAGGCCGATGATGGTCTGGTGAAGCATCACGTGGTTGAGTACGCTGCCCAGTGAGTACCTCGTCTTGCCGCTCCTGTCGCTTACTGCATCCTCGATGGCCTCACTGATGGCAATTCCGAGGCTGCCCGGCGTATCCGGGTGTTTGGCCAGAACATCGCGACCTGCCTGCGTGTTCATGCTCGGGCTCGCCACGCACTCGGCGCCCCACACATTCATCATGAGCTTCCTGAACGGCTTCTGATCGAAGCTGATCCGCACCATGTAGACCTTGCACTTAAGGCCCAGGATCGCACAGGCAAATGCCAGGGCGCTGCCCCACTGGCCGGCCCCGGTCTCCGTGGTGATCCGTTCGATACCGAACTGCTTGTTGTACCAGGCCTGGGCAACGGCGGTGTTGGGCTTGTGACTGCCGGGAGGGGAAACCCCCTCGTCCTTGTAGTAGATCCTGGCAGGGGTGTTGAGCGCCTTCTCGAGATACACGGCCCTTCGCAAGGGAGAAGGCCTCCAGCGATAGAGGATCTCCAGGATCTCCTCGGGTATATCGATCCATCGCTCCCTCGAAACCTCCTGCTCGATGAGATTCATGGGAAATACCGGGGCCAGGTCTTCGGGACCGATAGGCTTGCCGTCGGGCCCGAGCGGCGGCTGCAGCGGTGAGGGAAGATCGGCTGCCAGATTGTACCACTGCCGCGGGATCTCATCCTCGTTCAACAACACCTTTACTGCCATACAAAACCTCCTTTTTCTCAATGTTCAACAGCTATGTTTCTTCAAATAGTATCAGTTTCTATATGTAGAAACATATATTGCATGCCCTGTCAACCCTGAATATTCATGCCCTGGAGGTGGAAGGCCGGCAACCGTGCGCCTGAGAGGGTGCACGCCGGGACTGAAGGGGTTTACTTCCCGACGAACTGGAGCTTGATGGGAATCCCCTCGAGACCGCATGCCTTCTTGATCGAATTTGACAGGTAGCGGTGGTAGGCCACCGGGACCTCCCGGGGGTAATTCGAAACGATGCGGAACTCGGGGGGCACGGTCCCCACCTGGTTGATGTAGAAGAATTTCAACGTCTTCCTCTTCAGCGCTGGAGGGGGATTGGCGCCGACGATGTCTGCGAAGAAGCGGTTTATCTTCGGGGTGGGGATATTCATCGTGGTCTTGCCGAAGAGGGAGTCGATCATGGGGTAGAGTTTTCCCACGTTCTTCCCGGTCAGTGCAGAGATGAAGACGATTCTCAAATCAGGGACATACCGCAGTGTATATGCTATCCGGTGCCTGATCTGTTCCTGCTGCGCAGCATCGATGAGGTCGCTCTTGTTCACGATCAGCACGAAGGCCCTGCCGTGGTCCATGATGATGCGGCACAGGCGTTTGTCCTGCTCGGTCACCCCCTCGAAGGGATCTACGAGCAGCATGCAGATGTGTGACATGTTCACGTTCTGCAGCGCCCTCATGACACTCAGACGCTCCAGTGAATCGTCGATGCGCGCCTTTCTCCTGATCCCTGCGGTATCGACAAAGACATAGTCCTTGCCTGCCCGGGCGACCCGGATATCTACATAGTCCCTGGTCGTACCGGCCTCGGGCGATACTATGGCGCGCTCTTCTCCGATGATCTTGTTGAGCAGGAGCGACTTGCCCACGTTGGGTCTGCCGAGGATACTCACCCGCACGGCGTCCGTGTCATTCTCGAGAGACTCCCGGGGTTCGGCCTTGATGTACTTTTGCATCTCCTCGATGAGCGCCTGGACACCGGTCTTCTTTTTCGCCGAGATCTCGATGAAGCCATCGATGCCCAACTCATAGAGGGCTGCTGCTGCCAGGGACTCGTGGGGATCATCCACCTTGTTGGCCACATAGATGATGTCCGCGCCCGACGACCTCAACACCTGTACCAGTTCCTGATCATCCGGGGTAATACCGTCGTGCGCGTCGAAGAGGCACAGGATAACGTCGGCATCTCCGATGGCCTGAATGGTCTGCTGGCGCATGGGCTGGAAGAACGACCCTTCGGCAATGGTATCGAACCCGCCGGTATCCACGAGGTCTACCTCGCACCCCTCTGCCAGGGCAAACCGTGCATATAGCCGGTCGCGGGTGATACCCCGCTCAGGTCCGACAATGGCCCTTCTCTGCCCGATAAGGGCATTGAACAGGGTAGATTTTCCTACATTGGGTCTTCCGACGATTGCGACTACAGCCATTACTTGTATCCCAGATCCCGCAGCGTCTTCGGTTTCTTTGTCCAGTCCTTGGTGACCCTCACGAACAGTTCGAGGAAGACTTTTGTCCCGGTAAGCCGCTGGATGTCGAGGCGCGCCTCTTTCCCGATGGTCTTCAGCATGGAGCCGCCGGCGCCGATGACGATACCCTTCTGCGAGGGACGCTCCACGTGGATCACGGCCCTGATGTATGTCGGGTCGCCCTCCCGGAACTCCTCGATCTCGACCGCCGAGGCATAGGGGATCTCCTTGCGGGTCAACTCGAACACCTTTTCCCTGACCAGTTCCTGAGAGAGAAACCGCACGGACAGGTCCGTGATCATATCTTCGGGAAAATATCTCGGTCCCTCGGGCAGCATTGCCTTGAGGGTATCCATGAGAACTTCGATCCCCACTCCGGTCAGCGAGGAAACCCCGCAGGCGTAGCGGAAATCATATATCGCTGAGAGTTCCTCGAGCTTTGGGGCCACCGCACCCTGAGGCATGAGGTCTGTCTTGTTCACAACCAGGATCTTTTCATTGTGCGATTTGTCCAGGTACGGGGTAAGGGTCGAGAGGGTCGCTGCCGTGTCATGCGGCTCTGCCATGACCAGGACGATATCTGCATCGGCCATGGTGCTCAGCGCCTTGTCAATCATATACTGGTTGAGCGCCTTGTCGGAGGCATGGAGGCCCGGCGTATCCAGGAATATGATCTGAGCATCCGGGGCACCCCATATGCCGAGGATCCGATCTCTCGTGGTCTGCGGCTTGCTGGCCGTGATCGAGATCTTTGTGCCGAGCACGCAGTTCAGGAAAGTGGATTTCCCCACATTGGGCTTACCGGCAATCGTAACAAATCCCGAGGTAAAAGAGTCGCTCTTCTTATTTGAGGTCAAGCTGCATCTGCCTTGCCCAGAGAGTCTTGATGGGCAGTGTCACGGTAAACGTGGAACCTTTGCCCTCTTCACTCCGGACGGTCATGGTCCCCCCATGACGTCTGATTATCCCATAGCTCACCGACAGGCCGAGTCCGACACCTTTTACCATGGGTTTCTTCGAATAGAACATATCGAAGATATGGGGAAGATCGTCCCGGGAAATACCTACCCCGGTATCCTCGAAGACGATACTGACGGTTCCCTCCTCCGCTGACTGGTGCGTACTCACCAGGAGTTCCCCGCCATTGGGCATGGCCTCTGCGGCATTGGTGATGATATTTATGAACACCTGCTTTATCTGGTCGGGTACGCATTCGACCCGGCAGGAATCCTCCGGGCTGAACCTCAGCTTCACCAGTTGTTCTTCAAGGTATTTCCGGTTGAGGATGAACACATCCCGCAAGGTCTCGTTGATGTCTACCTTCTGCACGCCGCCCTCATTGGGCATGTAGAAGGTCTTCATGTTCCGGATGAGGTCTGCGATCCGATCGGTCTCCTTGATGGCAAGACGTACGAACTGATGATCCACCCCGTCGCTTTTGGTGCCGAGCACATGGTTCAGACAGCTCCGGATCCCGTAGAGGGGATTATTGATCTCATGAGCGATACTGGCCGAGAGTTTTCCCGTTGCAGCCAGGCGCTCCGACTGAATCAGGGCTGCCTCCATCTTCTTCTTTTCCGTGAGATCCTTGATGATGGAGGAAAAGCCGAAGATCTCTCCCGAGGAATCTTTCAGCGCCGTTATGGTCAGGGAAACATCGATGACCTGTCCTTCCTTGGTCTTTCTCTGCGTCTCGAGGTCTTTGACAACCCCCCGGTCATTGACCTTCCGGAGGATATCCTCAGCCTCTTTTATTCCCGCCTCAGGAACGATGATAGAGATCGGTTTACCCATGGCCTCGTCTTCGGACCATCCAAACATCGTGTATGCGCCCTGATTCCAGGAGATGATGTTGCGTGCGTTGTCGAATCCGATAATGGCATCGGCACTGTAGTATTCAATATTGGCAAGCAGCTGCAACTGATTGTTCTTTGCAATCTCCTCACTGATATCCCTGGCCGTACAGACGAACTCCGGCCGGGAATCGTCGCCGGTCTGAGAGATCGTGGTCCTGAAGATCTTCCTCCCCTTAAGCGTTTCGATAGAGAGATCGAAGGGCTCGGGATTCACCCCCCTGGCTACCAGCTCGATCATCTCCGTGAGCTTGTTCACGGATGCCTCATCGGAGACGAACTCCCGGCATGGCCGCAACGAGATGTCGTCGAAGGAGACCCTCAACGTCTGGAGGCCTCTCCTGTTCATGTAGACGATACGGGCATCGGCATCGATCGAGAATATGATATCCTGAGACTCTTCCACGATCTGTTTGCACCGCTCTTCCGATTCTCTCAATTCGCGGATCTTCTTGCCGACACCGTTGGCGAGCCGGTCGCTGAATTCCTGGATTTTCCTGTTTGCTCTCTTCACTTCCTGCTCTGCGATCTTCTGCTGGGTTATATCCTCGGCGACGATGTCCAGAGACGAGAACGTTCCGCTCTGGTCATACTGCAGGGATAACCGGTAGGACAGGTAGAGCATATAGCGCGACTTCGTATAGGCCCGCAGCTCCCCTTCCATCTCCGGCACCTTGTTGAGGGCTGCCTTCTGCCATTTCTCTATAAAGTGGTAATCATCGAGATGGACGATATCCTTCCAGGGCACCTCTTTGCCGAGGAAATCATCGGGTGAATACCCCAGGGTCCTCTGCACCTCGGCATTGACATACTCGCACCTGAAATCTTTATCAAGCCAAATAATGATATCCTTTGCGTGATCGGTAAGCCTCTGGAACCCTCTCCTGAGGTCATGGAGCTCTCTGGTCCTGGCCTCCAGCTCCTCCCTGAGATCCTTGTCGGGCAATCCCGGCCTTGAGGACTCCTCATCGAGGGCCTTGACCTCGGTGACCGTACAGAAGATCGCATTGGACATTCCCTGAATATCGGTGAACAATCGCGCAAATACCGTGACAGGCCTTTTCGTTTTGTCACTGCTGAGGAACTGCACATCCACCGGCCTGGGCGGCATGCCGGCGATCAGGTCATGAAAGGACTGAATCGCCTGCTGCCTCTGTGCCGCATCGATAATATCGGGCAGGGTCCTGTCCCTGAAGTCGTCCAGGGTGTAGCCGGTCAGTTCCTCGAAACGCCTGTTTATGGCAACGGGCCTCAGCTTCACGTCCGTGATGAAGAGCGCATCCGTGTACTTGTCGAAGACATCTTTATAGAGCGCCTCGGTAATGTCCACCCGCCTTTTGTACTCTTCCAGCGAGACGATGGACCCGCGCATCTCGAATGCCTTTGAGACATTCTGCTTCAGTTCGCTGGGAAGGAAGCCACCCTTGCGCAGGTAGCGGAAGACATTCGAGGTCATGGCGATATCCATGGGCCAGTCATCTTCAAAGGCTGTGATGACGATCACCATGAGGTTGGGATCGATCTCTGCGTGAACCTTCTCGACAAGCGCCCTCCCGTCCATGTCGGGCATCCGCAGATCGGTGATCATCAACCCGAAGGTATCCTCTTTGAATGCATCCAGGGCCTCGAGTGGACCGGGAGCGGTTACGACATCAAAATCATACTTGAGGACCTGGAACAGATAGTTTCTGAAAACAGGATCATCTTCGACAATCAAAATCTTCTGAGTCATGACTATCCCTTACCTTCTGGTATCCAAACTGTAAATATGGAACCTTCTCCCGGCTTCGATGTTACGTCTATCCTGCCGCCCATTGAATCTATGATATCCTTTGCCAGGGAAAGCCCGAGACCCATGCCTGTCTTTAACGGCCAGGCAGTGTACAGCGGATCGAATATCTTCTCGATCTGTTCCTCTCTCATCCCGATGCCGTGGTCCACGACCCTGAACGTGATGCCCTCCTCACTTCGAGAGGCCCGTATTTCCACCTCCGCACCCCGGGAAGAGGCCTTGATGGCATTGATCAGCAGATTGATGAGCACCTGTTCCATGGCCTCGGCCTTGATCCGCACACTGCCTGCTTCTATCGCATTCATCAGCACGACCCCTGCCGAGGCGGCCTGCGAAGAAACGATCTGGGTGATCCCCCCGATGAATCCCTCGAGATCGATCTCGCCCTCGGGGCTCTCCCACTTTCTCGTAAAGTTGAGGAGCTGATTGACAATCTTCAGCACATTCTCGGATGCGGTAATGATGTTGTCTATCATGTCGCGAAAATCCTGGTCGGGATGGTCACCGCGCATGACCTGGATGGCGTTCTGGTTCAAGTCGTCCCTGATGATGCTCCCAAACCCCTGGATGGCGCCCAGGGGACTCTTCATGTTGTGGGCCATGGATGCAGCCAGGCTTCCCACCACGGACATCTTTGCATACGCGAGTCTCCTTTTCTGCTGCTCGAGCTCGTCGGTGATGTCCCGGACCATGACCAGCATCCAGTTGTTCACCTGTATCGGCCGCGTCTCCACACGGAAGGTGCGGGCTTTGCCGTGCAGCTCGATGCTCCCGGCAGACCGCGATGCAATCAATGATTTCAGTTCCTGGCGAGACGCAGAGGGTTCATTCTCCAGTGCCTGGAGAATATCATCCCCGGCAATATCCAGGACAGTGCGTATCTGACACGACATTTCATTCTCCAGCCGCACGCGGTTCGCCTCGTCGACAAGACACAGCCCGAACGTCGATGCATCCATGAGCTCCTGGTTGAGCCGCAGCATCTCCTCGGCGTTGTGCTTTTCCTGTGATGC
Organism: Deltaproteobacteria bacterium; assembly: GCA_018434685.1. GTDB lineage: Bacteria > Desulfobacterota > Desulfomonilia > UBA1062 > UBA1062 > DSAD01. Next base: position 7,550 of record JAHDOV010000010.1, on the reverse strand, counting down.
ACTCTTGAGGGCATTCCTCAGCACGGCCTTCTCCTCGAGGACCGCATTCTCGGCATGGGCCCGTCTCAGTGAGGAAGAGACGGCGCCGATCACGGACGAGATGAACTCCTGGTCATCCCCGAGGTCATGGTCCTCGATCTCCAGATACACGAACACACCAGAGGGCAGCATCATGCCCACCGTGTAATTGTGGGAAAGGATCATGGACTTGAGGTCTTCGCCCCCGACCCTGGCAACCTTCGGTGCAGCGCCTTTGACGATCTCATACACGAGGTTGAGCTTCCCCAGCTTCAGTCCGCCGAGAAACCGGCTGATGAGCTGAGCTTCAAAAAGATTCTGCGCGGCTTTCTCGAGCACTTCCGGGATCTTCGATGCATCGTTGAGAGTAGTGAGCAGCTGTATCAGTATCTCGGTACGTCTCCTGGCAAGGCTCACCTCGACAATATTCTGCTGGAGTCTCAGCGAGATATCCGCCAGCCTCGCGTTTGCCATGTTCACGATGCCGAACAGGCCCTCGGAGGGCTTTCCGATCCCGATCTCTTCGCATATGCTGTCGACCTGCCTGGGCACCTTCTCTATGAGCCTGTCGAGGAGCTCCGCCTGGATGCCGAACTGTTTGAGAAGAGGACTCGAGACCTCCTGCGGGTAGTTGTTCCCGGATGCGCCCTCACAGGTCATGTGGGCAAGGATGTTTGCAATGTGAACGATCCCCGATATCCGGTACTGTTCATCCCCGGTCACCTTCACCGGGCCGTGGTGGCACCAGATACCCTCCTGGTACACCTGCGGCAGTTTCCAGTATGCCAGCACATCGCGGCCGATCTCGGCGTGGTTGGTTCCGAGGTGCTCCTCCTCGATCTCCATGAGCGGCCTGATCCCCTCCCGGGCCTCCTGGAGCACGCGGGCGTAGTCATGGGGGTGCATCCGGTCGAGCACAAGCTTGCCGATATCGTGGAGCAGACCCGCGCAGAACGCCTTGGCTGAAAGCTCTCTTGATGTGGATTCCATCAGTGCCTCGGCAAAGAGTCCGCAGGCCATGCAGTGCCGCCAGAAATCCTTGTAATCAAGGCCGGTGTCCTTTTCCGTGGGGAATATATCGAGGACGGAAACGCCCAACGCCAGCGTACGTACCGAGTCGATCCCGATCACGACCACGGCGTCACGGACGGTGCAGATATCCCGTGATCGTTTATAATAACTTGAATTCGCTACTGAAAGTATCCGAGCGGTAAGCGCCTGATCCTTCTCGATAAGACCGGCAAGCCTCGCTACCGAGACATCCTCCTCCAGGGCCATTCTGATCACATGATCCGCGAGTTCGGGAAGAACAGGCACAGACCTTACATCAACGATATCTGATCTCATAAAATATACTCTATAATATCCTTAAGTTGTACACAACCCCTTTCTGTCAAACCTTTCGCCCGTAAATATCCCCTCGGTAACCTATCGTCAAAACTGTATGCAAAGCATAAATCATTAATATTCTCTCTGTGGTACCCCACAAGTTCCGGGACATCCCTGGAGTGCACGAGCAACTGCACATCCCTGCCCGCCTCGTCCATGAGCCTCTGTGCCATGATCCGGTAAGCCCGGGCCTTGACGAGAAAACCGAACGAGGCATGGTAGGGCCCTGCCGCAACCCTGAGGTCCCGGGAGGGGGGCAGCCCCATCCGGAGGACCCGGCACCCGTTGTTCGTGAGCCTGATATAGGCAAACAGGCTGCGACTCACTGCCTCATCGAGATCCAGCGGGATGTACTCACCCGTTCGATAAAGCTCCTCGAGCGCAGTCCCGCAGATGACCACCGTGGGGTATATCCGGGCGCTGTCAGGATCGAGTGCCGCTACCGCATCGACGGTCCTGCGGAAACTCTGCCGGTCCTCGCCCGGCAGCCCCGGCATGATCTGGATGACGAGCTGCAGCCCCGCATCCCTGACCAGGCGGGCAGCTTTCACGGTATCGTCGGCACAATGGCCCCTCATGGATGCCGCCAGGACCCTGTCGTCCATTGACTGGGCCCCGAGCTCCAGCTCGACAAAGCCTGCGCGCTTGAGCCGTGCGAGCATCTCGGAGGATACCATGTCGGGCCTCGTGGAGGCCTTGATCCCATGCACTATCCCCTGTTTCACGAGCAGGGATGCTGCGTCCAGGTACCTCTCGAGGAGATCGTCGGCTATACCGGTGAAGGTGCCCCCATAAAAGGCAATCAGCCTGTGGCGCTCGTCGGCACGGTCGCAGGAGGCGATGAAGTCAGTGACAACGCCGGGCACATCCTCAGGCGGGACCGGCTCGGAGAACTGCCGCTGATCGCAGAAGATGCACCGGTGAGGACACCCGATATTGGACACAAATACGGGTACTACAACAGGGGATAATCCAGCAATCGCAATGCCTCCTTGCATGCCATCTGAGCGGCCTGTTTCTTGTTCTTACCTCGTCCCTGGCCTACTATCTTACCACTCAATTGAATATTTACCACAAACTCTTTTTCGTGTTCCGGACCTATCTCGTCGATCACGGTAATCTTCGGCATGCACCGGTACTGCGACTGGCAGAACTCCAGGAGCGTACTCTTGTAATCCGTTATCGAGATATGCTCTAAAGAACCAAGCGCAGACTCGAAGTGCTTCCGAACGACAGCAGAGACACTATCGTAGGAACTGTCGAGGAGAATCGCCCCGACAAGGGCCTCATAGGCATCTGCGAGGAGAGAGGGCTTCTCCCTGCCTCCGTCCATGTCCTCACCCCGGCCGAGCCGCAGGTACGTCCCGAGGCAGAGATGGCTGGCAATCCGGGCCAGGGCAGCCTCACTGATAACCTCGGCCCGCTTTTTCGTCAGCGCCCCCTCCTTGTCCCCGGGAAACTGCCCGAACAGCTCCCGTGCTATGATCACGTTCACGACCGAGTCGCCGAGAAACTCCAGTCTCTGGTTGTCGCCGATGGAGGAATCCTTGTGCTCGTTTGTGTAGGTAGTGTGCGTGAGTGCCTCATATAACAGATTCTTGTCCCTGAAGGTGTATCCGATGTTCCTCTCGAGGACCTCAATCTCCACGGAGCAGGCCCTCCAGGTCGATCCCGTCGAGCATACCGCGATCGTGGTTATACCCGAGCTTGTAGTATATGGGGGTGATGGATATCATCCTGTTCTTCAGGCACACGGCATCGGTGTCTTCCGCATAGTCCACAACCTTGGTCATGCCCGCCTGCCAGTAGTAGGTGGTTCCGCGCGGGTTCTCCCTCTTCACGAACTTGTCCACGATCCGGGAATCGCCCTGGCGGGTGAGCCTGACGCCCCGGATCTCGTTGAGCGGGATCGAGGGGCAATTCACATTGAGCGCGAACGGCAGCGGTTCTTTCAGGCAGGCGAGCTGGGAGGCGAGACGAGCCCCGTATACACTCGCAGCAACATAATCCGGATCGAGGTAATTATCCACCGAAAGGGCAAGGCCCGTATATCCCAGGATCAACGCCTCGGTTGCAGCCGAGACCGTGCCGGAATACAGGACATTTATGCCCACGTTCTCCCCCTTGTTGATCCCCGAGACCACAACATCGGGAGGCTCGTCCAAGATACAGGAGATGCCAAGTTTCACACAGTCGGCCGGCGAACCCGTGATGCCGTATCCGTAGAATTCCCCGCCCCGGTGTATGGGTATTACCTTGAGGGGATCGGAGATGGTGATGGTGTGTCCCACAGCAGACTGCTCGGTAACCGGCGCGATGACCACAACATCGCCCACACTCTCCAGGGTCTGCTTTATTGCAGCAAGCCCCTGCGCATATATTCCGTCATCATTGGTAAGCAGAAATCGCATGGATCTCTTCTAACCCCATGGGAAAATATATGCAAGATCTAAGGAGAGCTCCTGATCGCCCGAGCCCCTCCAGGGAATGCTGCAGCCGGCATCATCCGCAAACCGGCGCGCATGCAGGAACGCACCGGGTACTCAATCAAGCAGGTAGCAGAAATTACCGGTGATCTTCAATGACTGGCCGGCGATATCCTCCGTGAACGGCCCGAAGGGGTTTGCCAGCTCGATGGCAGCCATGGCAGCCGTATCAAGACTGTAGTGACCGGAACTGGACAGCACACCGATCTCCACGAGTCTCCCCGATGCATCGAGAACAAAGGAGATCTTCACCGTACCCTCGTATGCCTTTTCGATGGCGTCTGCAGGATATTCCCAGGCGTCGAATATCTTCACCTTGAGCTGGTCGAGGTAATCGGCGCTCACCACCCCCTCGACCTCGAAGGAGATCCCCTCTTCCTCTGTGTCCAGTTCCTGAGCGACATCTCTCAGAGATTCCTCAGGCTGTTTCTCCTCCACAAGACGCACCGGCACCGCCACATCCGGGCTTTCGACCATGCCCGAGGCACCAAGGATATGCCAGGGCTGTATGATCACCAGGGCATGAATACAGGTCGAGACGGCAATGCACACAAACAGTCTTGTTGTCATACCCTGAACAAAGACATCAAATCACAGCATCTGTCAAGATAGAAAGGTTATTATATCAGATGATTGCGCTGATCAACACCGCCTGCATGAATAGCCGGGCACCGGAATTAGCCAGGAGGGCCACCAACCCGGAACATGGGAGTGCCATAGTCCCGGCAACGAGGTCATGCACACTCGCAAACACAGCGCCTTCTTCAAGAGATAGCCCCTGCTCCGGCGAAGTAATCCCCCCCCACGCAGCCATCCATGACACGCCGCCTCAATAATGGGATTCCCCGGGTGTTCATTCCCGGACAATCCCACCACGCCGCCACCACCACCCTTCCCGTTCATCTCCCTTTGTGACTCTTATACACTGGAGTATTATGGCGCGAAGTCTTAAAACTCACTGTTTGATCTTTGATAAAGGAATGTGCTATGAACCACGAGTGGAAGCGGACGGGTCCTGGTGGGTTCCCCGGACTTCAAATCCGGTGTGGGGTGCGACGAGCGTCCTTGGTGGGTTCGATTCCCATGCGCTTCCGCCAGTTTTTCCATGTTCCACATTAAAACCAATCAGCCATATTTGTCCCCTCATTGTCCCCATTTTCGCACTACCTGATTTTATCATGCTTTAATCTTGGAACTGATCGATATAACTTATTATATACCCAATATGGGCATTATAAAACTGAACCGGAAAGAACTCTACAAACAGATCTGGTCGTAGCCGATTGTTAAGCTTGCCAAAAAATACGGGTTCTCAGATGTCTGGCTTGCCAAAATTTGCAAGAAGAATAATATTCCTCGCCCGTCTCGTGGCTACTGGGCCAGAATACAATCAGGCCAGAGAGTTCCAAGAATACCACTTCCTAAGGGCAATGATAACAGGGTCATTGAAATACGAACCCATGACCTCGTCACAAAAGGAGAGAAGGACTCCATAAAGACGTTGATGTCCCCTTGATTCTAGAAAGGCTCGGGTTACGCTTTTGTGATTCCGTAAACAGACCTTAATGTCTGGAATACCTCAGCTGCACCAATGCCTTGGATACCCAACTGTCTCAGTTGATGCTGGTCCAGCTCTGGCTCAACTGCCTGCAGGAATTCAGCCAGGTCCTTTCGGATGGTCTCAGGCAAATCAAGACGGAGCGCTGGATCAAGAACCTGATAAAGACGCAGGACATCGTTTCTATGCTTTTTTATATTCCGGCTGTCAGCACTTCCTCCGGCAGCCTTGCGCCGGGTCAAGTCCAACCACGCCCTTGCCTTGAGTGGGATCAGGCATTCTTCGGCGACGATGGAAACACCCCCGATTTCACGTTTGTGCTGGTGAAGAAAGGTGTAATAGCCATCATCCAACAGAATGGCGGAGAGGCTGGAGATGTCTTCACCTACAGGGATAGGAGTCAAGTGACTTTCATCCGCGATCGTCAGCACATCTGGTTTCCGTGAGAACAGCTCCAGCATGATTGGATAGCCCGGCTGTGATGGCCCCTGAAAACGGTAAAAGTTTTTGGCTCCTGAGCTCTTTTCCTGGATCTGATATCCACCAGCCCGGATAAAGTCCCAGAATGCAGAGACAAACTCTCGGTCCAGCGCTTCCAGGCAAAGCACAATATCCAGATCCTTGGTGGCACGCGGGTCAATCCCCGCCGCATCCAGAATGAGCCAGGCAGCCGCACCGCCGATAAGCACATAGCGATCCTGGTATGCCGCGAAGTGTGCGGCAAACGTATCCAGCCCTATGACCATGCAACGTTCCCCATCATTTCCTCCAAGGCGGATTCAATGCGTTCGTCATCTTCTTTGTAGAGGCTGAGATAGAGTGAAAAAGTATCTACTTTCCCCTCTTTTGAAAACAGAGCCGGATCATAGCGCCATAGCTGGACGCGGCAGGTCCCTACGTCTTCCACAGGAATTGTTTCGACCTTCCCGGCAATCCTTTTCCAGGCCTTACGGCCCAGCGCATAGACCGGTTCACGGGGGGCCGCAAGCATGCTCATGTCCGCCAGAGCCAGTTCCCCGGCTACGATGCGTAAGGCAGGCACCAGCAGGCTCTCTTTGATGCGCACTGTTTCGCGAACAGGGTTTTGCATGAACGGCAAAGCTTTCTGCCACAGGGATTGCCGACCCTCCGGGAAATTAAGCAGACGTGTTCGACCGTGCCGCCTCACCTGTCCCAGGTTGTTGGCCTCTATCTCATCGAGGGCGCGGGACATGGACATGGTCGTATAGTCCAGCTTTTCCGCCAGGCTCTTGGGAGTGAACGGTTCCGACATACTGCCTGTTAAGGCGTAGATCAGAACCGCCTGGGTCGCTGGGCTCAGAGTATCCATCGGCAACTGAGCGCTCTTAGCCCTTCTGGCTTGGACGGCAAGACCCAGGTCCGGCCAGTAAAGCTGGTGCCCGGGAACCACAAACGGGATCCTGCGCTGAACCAGTCGCTGACGCACGTAGCCTGGCAGATCCCGGGCAATCAGGCAGTAGCCCTCCAACTTATCGGCATGGGGCAGAATTTGACGCACGTGCTTTTCGAACGCTGTCGGTCTGAATCCAGAGTTGTCTTCGAGAACAATCCCAAGGAACCATCGTCGGCCGATGGCGATTTCAAAAAGGGCATACCGTTGGGTCAAGTATTGAGGGAGTTGTGTGGACACAGGTGAACCCCAGGCTGCCGTTTGGCCGGCGACCTCAGTGACATATTCTACAAATGTTTGCGACAGCTCTTTCATGGCTCAATGATAACTTTAATTTGCACGATAACATTTTAAATGTTACTTTGCAAATAAATGTTACTTTGTTGATATAATTCTATTTTTAAACGGTTTTTACATCCCTTAACTCTTCCCCCTGTGCTATGCTTTTCCCTGCTACAACAGCATGCTAGTCATAGATGCACTGATGAGAACTCCATCAATCCGCTCTCTCATTTCTGATAACTTCGATAGATATTATAAATAGTGTGTAACCGCCCGATAAACCGCATCTATTCAAGTTGAGTTAGCCATGCCATGGTATCCGCCGAGGAGGGGACGCCATGGGAGATAAACCCCGCAAAGAGGGTAGCCGATCGGAGAAGAGGCAGGAGTGGGCGGGTCATATAAG
>JAHDOV010000013.1 GCA_018434685.1 Deltaproteobacteria bacterium | reverse complement strand
TTTTTTTACCCTTTATCATTCCCAGAGACATTACCCAACGGGTGGTCCGAAAAGACGGAAATCAATACGGCGGAGTGCCTTTCTGGCGGCAGTGTGAGCAGGCGCAAGGTTCCTTGTTCCGAGGGCCATTATCAAACTGGGTAAATCATCTTGATCCGATGCAGTCTCAGAAAGAACTCGTGACCAATATCGCTTTGCTTCTTCACTAGCATCAGTGTCATGTAGCAAGGCGTCAAGCAGGTAACCCACCGTTTGACCTCCTTCAGACACATCACGAGCTTCATCTTCTAGTCGTTCAGGCAACGCCCGAATGTGGGCTCGATTCCTTTCGATATTTGTTACAAGCTCAGAACGTTTTCTTTCTGCTTCTTCAATTTCGGAGATTATTGTGCGAAATAGTTGTGTATCCGTGGCCAAGGGGACGTTTTCTTGAATGGCTGCGACTCCCACAAAGAATTCCTCATAGTTATTCCTAGGTCCCCGAGCTCCAGCCTGCCGTGCTCTCCTCACTTGGGCTGTCAGCTGCCCAAGATCATTGGTTCGTCTAACAAGAAACCAATAAGGCCCAGGAGTGCCCTGAATTGACAAGCTGCTCACGATATGTGGCCAACTTTGATGACCTGAAAAGAACTCCTCGGCTCTGAGAATATTTGATCGATCAATAGAGAGTGCAAAAACTTCTCGAACTGCTTCAGCTGGAGGCAGGTCAATGGACCCGTTTTCTAAACGGCCATTTGCTGTTGCAATGTCTGCATGCCAAAGGTCTGGAATTTGGTTAAATTGACGCCGAAGAAACTGCGGGTTTATTGGCAACGCGGCAGGATCATCCGGCCTGACAACAACAGGTACATGGACGCCCAAAGGTCCTCCAACTCTGCGAAAGGCCGCCGGGATAGCAGCGTTAACGCAGTCGAGAAGAAATGATACATCTCTTTCTTGTGGGGCAATTGACACTCTATCTAATGCCGCCAACCACTCTGGAGATTCTTCAGGAATATCAGGTAAGACTACATAAAGTGATGCTAGCGCGGTAGCTCGATTGGCCCCTGAAGCTTCGCGGAGTCGCCGCGCAATATCCTCAACAATGAACGTACGGTCCTGTGCATAAAGGAGAGTTTTTGGGATGTTGGACAGGTAAGGATGAATGCGAGAAGACTTGGCCAATAACTCTAAAAAAGCAGAGACTTCATTTGCCTGCACGACCGTTGCCTCATGAAGCAGGCCCTTACCTGCATGAATGCCGCCAGCCCGAAAAGGGATCAGACGACGGAATGACTTTACTTTCACTGTAAGTAATGCCCTATGTTCATCTGGATTGGGTACGTCCTGTACTAAGAAAGCAGAATTGATAAGGCCACCGGAAACCAGCAATCGGAAGTCTTCGAGTATCGCACTTCCAGTCTTAAATTGCCCTGAGGGCCAAAGGATGGCCGAGGGGCCAGATGCCTGACACAGACAAGCCGCCATTGCCAACTCAGCTGCAATGCCGATGAGGCCAACCTCAATTGAGAATTCCGCTTGTGGCTGACGGAACTCTATCCTCTTCTTGCTCCCTAAGCTCGAAATTGCAAGATGAAGCGATTCAACAGATGACTCAAAGAGCCTAACAGCATGTTTTCTTAGTAGTGGTGGCATTTTCTATCCCTCGCTTCATTCTCGCTTTCTTCTTCCCAACGTGCCGATCAGCCGCGGGCGAAGCCCGTCGGCTGGAGTGGCTGATTCAGCTCATTTTCCTGAGAGTGTGTTTGTAAGAGAATTTAACCACCCACGATTATGTATGATCCGACGATAGTGAAGTGAGCCAGTTAGAATTTCTTTTTTTGTGAGTTGAGAAAGCTCTTTCCAATTTGATTTAAAGATGTATGTTGCGTTTCCCAGACTCGGACTTTCAAGAACATATAATTCCTTTTTGGTGAAACCAAAGACGAAGTAGCCATAAAAACCACCTTGACCTATTGCTAAGAAATCTGGCCGATTTTTAGTAATCCGCTCAATTCGATATTCTACAACTTCTCTATCGCCATTGAGTAATCTGGAGGTCAATTTTTTCACGTGTTCTTTAGCAACGTCCCAGGGATATTCCCCCTTTGGTAGAACGACCCAATTCAAACGTCTTACCTTAATTATCTGCGTGATGTTCTGATCTAGTAGTTGGCACTGACCGAAGCATTCCAAAAATAAATTGACTACATGGAGAATGGAATCCTCGGAGTCATTTGTTACACTTAGTTCTCTAGACACTGCAAAAAGATCGTTGCCAGTTTTGAATATAGTGATGTGCTCACCTGGTGGGGCTATCAGATCTTTCTGCCGCACCTTATAATTTCGACGCTGGATTCCTGAGTGGGAATACCCATGCCAATCATTCCAGGTTGACCAAACCATTTTCGTTTCAGAAACGAGTGGTAGATCCATACGCACCACTTCTCGCCCACTTGAATTGAATTTTGTGCATTTACCAATTTCAGATGGCAAGATTGACAGACCAGCTTCGATATTTTTAGGAAAACCGATAATCTGAAGTCGATCTTCATTACCTGCCACTGTGACACCAATGAAAAAACTTCTCCCATCGTTTATTATTGGTGTAAATTTAGAAATGGAACGAACACTCTTGCCTTTTAATTGCATCTTGAACCTCCTTGTATAAACCGAACGTGGGCATCAGCCGCGCCACATGTCGCGTCGACCTGGATGCCCTGGTTCGGATTACCCTCTCCCACGATATGCACAATGCTAAGCAATTTAATCGCCATCCTCTAACTGTAAGTCAGGATAAAGCCAATCAATTATCTTTAAACGAAATTTATTAAGTAATTGAAGTGCACTATTAAGATTTGCAAAATCAGTTTCAAATGACTCTGGTAAAAGTTCTTCCTCTTGTTCCTCGCGAATTCCCTTACTCCCCCGGTTCCTAGAGTTTTCACGAATCAGTCCTCTTTCTCCATCTACAGTCACCCAATCCACATACCAAGAATGAACTATTTCGTTCCTGCGTTCTCCCAATTTTTTAAGATTACTCATTAGGTTATGGAATTCTACCTTGGCAGACTTATCAGCCCCGGATCTTAGATCAACAAATCTTGAAAACAGCACATCTGCTGTATTGAGACGCTTTGCATACTCAAGATCGTTGATAAGGATACGGACCATCTCATTATCAGCTTCGGCAAGAAGAACAAGAATCTCTTTGATTTCAGCCTCCACATGTTGGAACAAAACGATAAACTTGCCAAGTTGATAATATGCTGTAATATTTGTGGTCATATTGTCATTCGAACTAAAAAGCTCACTGGCCGGAAGGGCCGCAGGCCCTTGCGGTCCATGTGAAGCGACAGGTTGGACGTATTATTGTCCTAAAATGATGTTTGATATGTATCTCTTTTTCCACCGCAATCCTTCTGACGAAATATTAGTAATAATTGTTCCTCCATCTGTAACAATATTTATTTTGGGTTTTATTTGATCACGAAAGTCTATAGTTCCGCTTGCTATTACTCCATTTTGATTTTGGCCTTTAATGTGGTGAATACCTTGTGCTCTGATTGTTTTTTCTATGATTTTGTATATCTGAGGTGTTGAAATTATTCCCATGCCTGCAATACCCTCTGAGAAACCAACAATTTCTAATGTTTCTCCGGTATATTCCAATTTTCCCACAGCAGTAATTAAATCATTTGTTTTAAACTCAATGGCAATTAGAGTGCCGTATCCTGTAACAGGATCTCTAGCAAAACAAATTGAATTAACAAGTAAGAAGATTACGACACAGAATAGTATTCTTTTCATATTTCCTCAGTCCAACGGCAAGGATCACCGGCGGCGTAAGCCGTCCGGTGGACCCTTTGGTTCGGCTTTTTCTTGCTGATTAAAAATAGATAAAGGTTCGCCATTTACAGCATGGATAACTTGTCCTTTTATAAGTTTAATTCCAACCCATTCGAGCTTTTTAAGATAATCTGAAAGTTTATTCTTAGGAGATAGTAGCGTTATGAATAAAATTACCTCAGGAAAATCCAAGAAGAGGGTGCAGTCTACAGTATTTGGTATTTCTTCGGCTTCAAGAATTCTCAAGATTGTATTGCAATCATCTCTGGTAATTGTTGGGATATACTCATACAAAGGTTTACGATATTTCCGATTAATGCCTTCTTCTTGCAACTTAAGGAGGCTTTGTAGATCGGGTAGCTTCTTATCCTTATGACTAAAAAGAAGATACATGAATCCATCAGTATGAAATGCCTCCTCCTGCGTTAATCCGGCGGGATAAATTGAAGCAAGATAAGGGCCTTTCGGATTATTATCTATTACCCAACCATTTGGTGCTGATACAACAGCGCAGTGTCCGCCGGAATATGGAATAGCAAGAAATCCTTGGAATAGATCTAAGTCTTCAAAATTGATTATTCTAAGCTCAACATCTTGCGTGTCGTAGGTAGCTCTATTATAAGCAGCTTTAGAATATCCAACATTAGTAATCATTATTCCTTTACTTGCTTTCAAATCTAGCAAAAAGCTTAGGAATGACTCAACGTCCTTAACATCAACTTTCTTACTGAAATATTTACAATCAATGATTATTGAAATAGTGAATCCTGCAACAGTATCTTCGACTAAAATATCTATTTGGCGCTCTATTTTTGAGATAATTCCAAAACGTTTGACATTGTGCTTGATCGAAGCATTCGGGAAAAGTTTTTGGAAATGCCTCGTAATATAGATTTCGTATTCTTTCCAGTTCATATTCATACCTTAGGCCGAACGTTTAAGCTGTGCGGCGCGACGTAAGGAGCGTCCGAACGAGCGCCTTGTTATGTGATCAATAATTAACCTTTTCTATTGAATGGCGGTAGTTCTTTATGTTTTTTAAAATACTGATCAAGGAAGTTTTTTTCGGTTTCTTTGTGTTTTTCAGTTTTATAAACATCAATATGAATTGAGCCATATTTTTCTATAGTATACTGATACACATGCCAAAAATTATTAGTATCCCTTTCAACATTGTATCTGTTCCATGCATCATGTTTTGTTTCGCCGATATATAAGATATTGCTGTAGCCCTTTAACCTTGGTATTGGTCTTTCTGATTTAAATACATATACAACACCGTTAATACCTTTTGTCTGCTCTAATGAAGATCTATATTGTCTAATAAATTCTTCTTTATCATCAGATGAGATAGCTATTTCCCCATTAATTACATCTTTTACAAAGTCACACACTAAAATATCATCCATGAGCTTTATGTCCTTTCACATAACAATTACTATACGGAACCATTCCGTATTTTGTAATATATATCTCATTTTACGGAATAGATCCGTATTTTGAAATTCAAACAATGTGGTAAGGTCATCGCGTCTCAACATTTGACAAAATGAACCAGGTATCATGTTGATTGTTGAGATTAGAACCGCTTTCCTCTCCTTTATGCACCCCAAGGGCATTTCTTTCGAAGCATCTACAGACTAAAGGCCTTCATTTCTGATTTTACAGTACCTGCTTTTCTGACCGCCCAAAATCAAAACATCCGGTTCCATAAATTCATTTCAAACATTACCTGATTTCCCTACGAAAACAAACGCATCCTACGCTCAACAGCATGGATTGTCAAAAGATTATGAGAAACAAGGGAACGACAAAGAAAAGTGAATGGTAAATGGTAAGAAGTAAATGGTGAAAGGAGAGCAGCAAATTGCCCCCCCTGTTCATGAAAGGTCGCTTTTTTCTCCAATCCCTCTTCGCCTTCGGCTACTCCGGACACGTCACCGTCTTTGCCAAGGAGCCGACTTTGTCGACACCATGGCCTACAATCTGTTCATTCTTCACGAAGTGATAGATGTTTTTAACGTGCAGCCGTCTCCCTGCACGTTAAAAGAAAAGATCTTTTCTCTGCGACCTCTCTGTCTCCGCGGTGATATAGTTCCAAGTCTCTTTAGTTTCTGTTTTTCCTAGCGCCCAGTGCCAAATGCCTAGCGCCTGTCTTTATCAAATCCGCAATCCGAGATTCGAATTTTCACCAACTTCTGCCTGAGATCATGAACAAGCCTGCTGCTCTGCCTGGGTTCTTGCTCCCAAAGTCTTGCCCTGCCCAGTGCCTAGTGCCCAGCGCCTAGTGCCTATTTTTGCCGGCAGGCATCAGCCTGCCGGCAAAAACACCTCAGAACTCCGAACCGAAGGATTCCCTGAATGCCTGGGCCAGGGTCTCTCCCCAGTTGCCCAGCGGCCGCAGTTTCCCGAGGAAGAACCGCAGCACTGCCGGCTCTTCGGTGAATTCAAGCCCTCCAATGAGCTCTCGGTGGTTGAAGAGCCAGGTCAGGCGGTCCACCGCGTATTCCACGTGCGAGACGGTGTAGACCCTTCGCGGCACGGCAAGCCGTGCCAGCTCCAGGTCGGAGGGCACATCGTTGCCGTCGGCGTCGCGGTCCATGGAGACCGTGCCCCGCTCCATGCTCCTGATGCCCGAGCACAGGTAGATGGCTGCGGCGAGCGCCCCTGCCGGGTACTGCAGCTGCGGGATGTGCGGCACAAACCGCATGGCATCCACATGACAGGCCAGGCCGCCCGGGGGCGTGACCACGGGCACCCCGTTCTCCATGAGGCGCTGGGCAAAATACCTGATCAGCTCTACCGAGCAGCCGGCAACATCCACATCGGTCATCTCGCGGATGCCCACGGCCATTGCCTCGATCTCCTTGGTGGACATGCCGCCGTAGGTGAGAAAGCCCTCGAACACAGGCAGCAGGGGCATGATTCTCCCATAGAGCCTGCTGTCATTGGTGGCGATAAACCCGCCGCGCACGCTGCAGCTCTTCCTGCCCGAGAGGTAGAACAGGTCGGACAGAGAGCAGATCTCGCTGATGATATCCTGGATCGATGCCTTGTGGTATGCCTCTTCCCGCTGTTTGATGAGGTAGGCATTCTCCGAGATGAGGCTTCCGTCCACCATGAGGAGGATGCCGTGCCGGGAGGCGATCTCTTTGACCGCCTTGAGGTTGCCCAGGGAAAACGGCTGCCCGCCGATGAGGTTCGTGGTCGCCTCCATCCTCACAAAGGATATGTTCTGCGCGCCGCAGGAACTGATGGTCTCCTCGAGCTTTTCGAGGTCGAGGTTGCCCTTGAAGGGGTTCGTGCTCTGCGTGTTGAAGGCCTCTTCAGTGCAGATCTCCACCACTTTCCCGCCTTCCATCTCGAAATGTGTCTTGGTGGTGGTGAAATGATAGTTCATGGGGACGATGTTGCCGGGTTTCACAAACACCTTTGCCAGCAGGTGCTCTGCTGCCCGGCCCTGGTGAACCGGCAGCACATGGGTGAACCCGAAGACATCCTTCACCGCGTCCTTGAGCCGGTAGAAGCTCTCGGACCCCGCATATGCATCGTCAGAGACCATCATGGCCGCCAGCTGGTTGTCGCTCATGGCATTGGTTCCGCTGTCGGTGAGCATGTCCATGAAGATATCCCTGGTGCGCAGGCCGAAGGTGTTGTAGCCTGCCTCCTTTAGGGCACTGAGCCTCTGATTTATGTTCGCAAGAGATTTTTTCTGAACGATGCGTACCTGGTGCATCTCTACCGGTATTACTCTTCCATCTGACAAGCAAATATTCATTATCTGGTTTCCTCCGTTTCTGACAGTGTCTTCATAGCTGCTTGCTTTTTCGCTCGCTCCTGAAGGTTCGCTTTCATCTGGTGCAGGTGATGTAGCAATAAACTGCTGTGCAGATGCAGGAGTTTTATCCCTGGTTTGAAAAAAATACGGTTATTCGGAATGAAAAAGTTAGACTATGCCCCGGTTAACAGCCGGGGTAGAGGTAATAGTAGACGTAAGAGGAAGTACGGGTGTCGATGTTTCGCAAGGATGAGGGTATGTTTTCTTGAGTCACGGGGACTATATACCCTGTTTGAGGGCATGAGTCAAATATAATGAATGGTTATTCATAAATATGAGGGCCCTCCGGGGCACCACCCCAGGTGGCTGCATGAAGGGGAAGGCTCATCCGAGTTGTTCGCCGGGACCGCTCCTGAGCGATTCGATGAGGTCCAGCCCCTCGATGCGGGAAACGTCGTAAAAGTATATGTCGGGCGGCTCACTGGCGAGTTCCAGGGCGGAGAGCACCCGCACGTACATGGTGGAGCGGATATGCTCCTGCAGGGTTTCCTGGGAGAGCCACTGCTCGACATAGAGAATTCCCTTCCTCTTCCCATACTCCTCGTAGATGCCGCACTCCATGCATCCGGACTTCACCCCGGTGGGGCCCTGGAGGGACTGGAGGAGATCCAGGACGTCCTGCCGGCGTTCGGGCTTCGGGATGATTCTCACCATGCATATGACCATACCCTTAAAATATGACGAGATTAATGCCATTCAATAGGGGGCAGCGATAATTTCCTAACATTCTGATAATAATAGGATAAAAAGAAAGACCGTGCAGAATAACAGGTCTTCGTCAGGTGGGGTGGTTGCCCTGAAGCCTCAGGACTCCATGTCGTCCTTTTCGCTGCGGTTCGGGATGCCGAGCTTTTTCATCTTGGTGTACAGGGTGGAAGGCCTCAGCCCGAGGAGCTCAGCTGCCCCGTTCCTGCCTTTGATACGCCACCCGGTCCGTTCGAGAACGCTCGTGATGTAGCTGATCTCGGCTTCCTCCAGGGTGGTGATCTCCAGGCTTTCATTGTCTGCTTCGCGGGGAAGACGAACATGGAGCGTGCCGTCGGAGATGATAAAGGCCTGCTCGATCACATTACGCAGTTGCCGGATATTGCCGGGCCAGCTGTACCCTTTGAGCGACTCCATGGTCCTCTTGGGCACCGTGCTGAACTTTTTGCCCATCTGTTCCGAGAACTCGTTGATGAAGGCCCAGGTCAGAAGCGGAATATCCTCTGCGCGGTCCCGCAGCGGGGGCACCCGGATGGGAAAGACATTCAGGCGGTAATAGAGGTCTTCCCGGAATCTGCCCTTCTTCACCTCTTCGGCCAGGTCCCTGTTGGTGGCAGCTATCACCCGCACATCCACCTTGACGGTCTTCGGGCTGCCGAGCCGTTCGAAGCAGCCGTCCTGGAGAACCCGCAGCAGTTTTGCCTGCAGCTCCAGGGACAGTTCGCCGATCTCGTCGAGCATGATCGTGGAGCCATTGGCTATTTCAAACCGGCCGGCCTGTTTTGTCAGGGCCCCGGTATAGGCCCCTTTCTCCCTGCCGAACAGTTCGCTCTCCACCAGGGCAGACGGGAGCGAGGCACAGTTGACGACCACCATAACCCGGTCCTTGCGTTTGCTGAGCCGGTGAATGGCGCGGGCAACGAGCTCTTTTCCCGTTCCGGTTTCGCCCAGGATCAGCACCGCGGAGCTGGTGGGGGCCACCTGTTCCACCTGTTTGAGCACCGTGCGTATGGCCTCGCTCTGGCCAACGATCTCGTCATGGGTATACAGGAGGTTTATCTCCTTGCGCAGGTAAATGTTTTCTGCCTCCAGTTTCTGCTTGAGGTTGTTTATCTCTGCGAGCTGATCCTCGAGCCGTTTTTCCATTCGTTTCTGTTCGGTGATGTCCTGTACGGTGCCGATCAGGCGCAGCGGTGTTCCGTCCTGGGAAAAGAAGACCTCGGCCCGTTCGTGGACGATGCGCTCGGTGCCGTCCGGACGAAGGACGCGGTGATGAATGTCGTAGGTGTGGTCCGGGTCGGCCAGAGACCGGTTCACCGCCTCCATGACCGCGGTGCGGTCATCCGGGTGCACCGAGTCGAGAAAGGCATCGTAGGTTGCCGCGAACTTCTGCGGCTCAAGCCCGAAGATCCGGTAGACCTCGTCAGACCACATCAGCTCGTTCGTCACGATATTCAGCTCCCAGCTGCCCAGGTGGGCAATCCGCTGGGCCTCAGAGAGGTTTTTCTCGCTCTTGTTCAGTTTGAGGTCGGCCAGGGCGCGGCGTATGGTGAGGCCGAGCGGCACGGAAACGTTCTCCAGTATCCTGATCTTGTCGATGGGCACCATGTTTTCCCGGGTGTCTGCCAGGTGAATCAACCCGTCGATCCGGTCATTGAGCTTGATGGGAACAAGGGCCACCGACTCGTATCCCATTGCATTGCAGACATTGCGGGTTTCACCCTTGTCTTCTTCGGAAACGGTTGCCAGGAATCGGGTCGTGGCGTTCATATAGAACGAACCGTTCTCGGTGAAGAAGGGCAGGGATGCATCGGTATCCCCCCTGATGACCCTGATGCACATACACCTGTCGATATCGAGCGACAGCGGACTTTCCATCTCATAGAACTCTTCGCTGAACCCCGTGCAGGCGGTATACGGTATGTAGCGGTCATTACCCAGGAGCCGTATGCCCACGGCCCGGCACCCGGTATACTGCTGGATGACGCGGACAAACCGGTTCTGCTTCTCGCCGGGATCGGTGTCCTCATTGGCTATCTCGTAGAAGGCCCGGGAGAGCTCCCCGATTACCTCGGCGTTTTTGCGTTCGGTGATATCCTGGGTCGTTCCGTTCATCCTCACAGCCTTGCCGAGGTGGTCCAGGGCAATTTCTCCCTGGGAATGGACAACACGCTCGGAGCCATCCGGCCGTATGATCCTGTAGTCTATACTGAAACCCTGGGCCGGATCGGTGAGGGATTCATTGACGGCCTGCTTCACCGCCTCGCGGTCGTCAGGGTGTACACGATCGAGAAATGCCGCGTAGGAGACTCTCGTGGCCTTCGGCTCGAAGCCGAATATCCGGTGCACCTCCTCGGAAAGGAACAGGGAATTTTCTGCAGAGCTCCATTCCCAGTTGCCGATATGGGCAATGCGCTGGGCTTGGAGAAGTCTCGTCCGGCTATTTTTCAGCTCTTGCTCGACCTGCTTCCTCGGTGTGATGTCGCGGTTGCTGACCCGGTGTCCCAGACAGGTGCCTTCAGTGTTATATACACGTGTGCAGGCATGATCGATCCACACCACCACACTGTTCTTCTTCCGGATGCGAAACTGGATCGACCGCGATATCTCTTCACTCTGCTCCTGGTGGTGACTGTCCCAGATATGACGGTCTTCCGGCAGGATGATCCGTTCCAGGAGGGAGGGATCTTCCTGAAATTCGCGGGCCGTGTACCCGGTGATCCGCTCGCACGAAGGCGATACATACCGCATGGTCCCCTCCGGGTTCTGCCAGTATACCCAGTCGTAGGTGGTATCGGCCAGGGTGCGGTATTCGCTTTCGGTCTGC
Organism: Deltaproteobacteria bacterium; assembly: GCA_018434685.1. Classification (GTDB taxonomy): domain Bacteria; phylum Desulfobacterota; class Desulfomonilia; order UBA1062; family UBA1062; genus DSAD01. Next base: position 272,476 of record JAHDOV010000013.1, on the reverse strand, counting down.
TTTAATCTCAGTTCGGACATACCCCGGTTGAGGATATTCACGAAGATCTCGCCCACCAGACGCAGCCGGGGTATGTAGTCAAGGGGCCACTGGTATTGTCTGCGGTCTGAAGTGGCGGTGACACAGTAACCGGCCGATCTCTCATCGATGACCGGTACGCTCAGTGTCGAGTACAGACCCTGCTCGATGTAATTCTGCCGGTCGATCACCGCTTCTTCAGGCAGATCATCGACGCTCGATGTGGACAGGGGTTTGCCCTGCACGATCAGGTGGGTATGAGCCCAGGGGAAGAGGGTCCTCAGGTCGACCGATGTGATAGGTCCAATGCCGTGGGCCGTGCTGGCATGCAGGTAGTGAACTGTAGACTGGTCCTCGGACACGCGACCGAGCATAAACCGGTCAACCTGGAAGAATTTCCGGATCAAATCGAGCGCAGAGGTGATCTCGTCGTCAATCTTTTCCGGGGCGAGGTTGACAAATCGTGCAGAGATCTCTGAAATCAGGGTCTCGAACCGGAGGTTCTCTTCCAGCTGTTCACTGCGTTTCTGCAGCTCGATGGTGCTGTGATATACCAGTTCCTGGAGGTTGTTCCGATATTGATGCAGCTCTGCAATGAGCTTTTCGCGGTCGGCAGTCTCGGCAATGATACGCAGGTCGCGCTCGATCAGCTGCTGGAACTCCGATACCAGTTCTTTGTAGGCAGATGCCTGGTGGTTGTTCTTTGCATCGAGCAGGCAGATCGTGCCGAAGATCTCCCCATCGGGCCATGTAAGCGGGAAGCCGAGATAATAGGTCATGCCCAGGGCGATATCGGGATTGTGGTCCCACGTCGGATCTGTCAATGCATCGGGAACGAGAAGCGGGGCGCGCTGAGCAATGACCTGTGCACAGTAGAGGCCGGTATCGAGGTCTGCCCGCTCGCCTTTCTTATAGGGATTGCCGTTGGTTTTGCTGGCGAGGAACACCTCGATCTGCGGAGAAACCACCTTCATGATGAGCCCTGAGGGTGCTCCGACGGTCCTTCCCAGCAGGTCGATGATTCGTTGCCATTTGACGATCATCTCGTCGGGGATGCCGGGCTTTGTTGCTGTCTGTCTCGTTATCTCGTCCATATGATTCCGATACTGCCGCTGTCACAGAACGCGAATACTGCCACCGGGGAGCCGATTCCCCCATCAGCCAACTGTCGAGCTGTATGGTCCTAATTGTTCAAAAACACTGCCGAAAATAATTGTCGCGTGAGGAGAAACAGTAGCAATACCAAGGATAAAGAAAAAACCCATGAAAATCAACGAGATTATATTTGATCGGACAGAAGGATTGTATTTCCTTTTTCATGCCCTTTTGTGGTAAAAAAAGCTCGAGAAACAACCAGGAGGAGATAAACACCGTGCGGAACCTTGTCTGCACGATTGCTATGGAAGTGTATGTGCATGATTTCGCACGCTCTTGGAGATCTGTATTTGTTCTCGGGTGGAACAGCTCATGTCAGTAGGGTGTGCTGTGTATCCGCCTTTGGAACTTCGGCTCAATATTCGATACGATCAATTGCTATGACACGACAAATGGTTATCCATGCCGGGCATATACCCGGATTTGTGAGGAAGGGGAGGTTGTCATGAATCCGACCGAACGGATTATCCGGACGCTGGAGGGCAGTCCTGTGGACAGGGTGCCCACGTTCTGTGCAGGCATCGAGGACAGGACCTATAACGAGGTGCTCGGTAAGCCCCTCATCCCTAATCAGCTGCTCATGAACAACCCCATTGCCGAGGGTCTCTTCGACAGGTGGGGGCCGAAGCTGACCAGGTACCTGTTCCAGCCCAATGTCACCCTCACCATGGAAAAACGGATCAAGGCGGCCGCCGTACTGGGGTTCGATGCCACCTGGGGGGTGTACGACGAGACCTTCATCGTGCTCGATTCGAAGACCATGGCGCGGTTTTCCGGCTCGATCTTCAACCTGGAGCCCGACGGCTTCGGCAACATGACCTATATGTACCGCTGCCCTGGCATCACCACGCGCGAGGAATTCGAAGCGTGGCCCCACTGGCCCGATAGTGACGATATTGCCCACCGGACCTACACGTTTTACAGGAAGATGATCTCCCGGTACGGGGAGAAGATATGTCTCCTGGCGCAGGGTTCTGCCTACGGCATACAGGAATCCATGCAGTGGGCACTGGGCTTCGAGCGTGTTCCGTTGTGGATCAGGAGGGAGAAAGACCTCATCGATCGCTACATCGCCATGGGTGAAGAGCTCTGCATGAAGACCGCCATCGCGCTGATCGATGCCGGTGTCCGGGTCATCCTCCAGCCCGACGACTTTGCCTTCAAGTCCGGCCCGTTCATGAGACCGAAGCAGATCGACGAGCTCTTCGGCCCTTCCTACCGGCGCATCATCAATGCGGTCCATGCCTGCGGCGCAAAGTTCGTGCTGCACTCCTGCGGAGACAACACGCTCCTGTTCGACACGTTCATCTCCTGGGGCGTGGACGGTCTGCATGCCTATGAGCCAACCTCCAATGTGGACATCTACCGGGAGAAGAAGCTTCATGGAGACCGGGTCACCATCATGGGCGGGGTGGGGATCGACTATCTCCTCACCGAGCGCTCGCAGGATGATGAAGTGGTTGCGGAGGTGAAAAAGCTCATCAGGGAGCTCGGCCCGGGCGGGAGGTTCATGATCGGCCCTGCCCACAGCATCAGCTCGATCCCGGCGAACAAGTTGCGGGTGATGCTGGAAGCGGCCCGCACCTTCGGATCGTATCCCATAGCGGTATCATGAGGTCTGAAGGCATGAGGGGCAGGCAGTGGAAACCATACAGTGCAATGACCTTGGAGGGAACTGATGAAGGAATCCGTTGAAGCAGTGTGCAGCGCAGTGGTGGACCTCGATATCGATGCGATCCTGGACCTGGTGAATGCCTGTCTCGAAGAGGGGGTTCTGCCGCTGGAGATTGTCGAGCACGGGTTCAGCAAAGGCCTGGCAGTGGTGGGCGAGCGTTTCGAGACAGGTGAATATTTCCTGGCCGATCTCATCATGGCAGGCGAGGTGGTGAAGGAAGCCATGCCCCTGCTGGAGGCGAAGATGAACCCGGGCGATGCCGCCAGGCGCGGCAAGGTGATCCTTGCGACCGTGGAAGGGGATATCCACGAGATAGGCAAGAATATCGTGGCGTTCATTCTTTCGGCCAATGGCTATGAGGTCATCGATCTCGGGGTGGATGTGCCCGCTTCCCGCATCATCGATACCGCACTGGCCACCGGTGCCCGCCTGGTCGGGCTGTCTGCCCTGCTCAGCACCATGGTGGGCAGCATCAGGAACGTGGTGGATTCAGCTTCAGCAGCAGGCCTGCGAGACAGCCTCAGGGTTGTCATCGGCGGGGCCTGCACATCCGAGGAACTCAAGAAGGAAATGGGCGCCGATGCCTACGGAGAGACTGCCATCGATGCGCTCAGGATATTCAATACATACAGTGAGGCAGACAATCATGTTAGATGAACCGTTTCCCCGTATAGCACCCCTGGCATCGAGTACAGGTATCCGTATGACCGGGACCCATCTCCGGGACAATATCAACGATGCGAAGACGCAGACCGCATCAGTTCTGGCATTTCTCAGGAGATACCCGGATGTCGACATGGTGTTCCCCATCATGGACACGTCGGTGGAGGCCCGCGCCGTGGGCTGCCCGTTCGTGTTCAAGGACAGTGTGCCCGTGATCACCGACCATATCTCGGCCAGCCCGTATGCTGTGACCGCGCTGGATATTCCCGACCCGCACAAGGAAAAGGCCATGCGGGTGAATATCGATGTGGTCCGGTCCCTTGCCTCAGCCGGGAAGACGCCGGTGGGCTGCTTTGTCATCGGTCCGGTCACCCTGGCCGCCCACCTCATGGGCATGACCCCGCTGGTGAGGACGGCAATGAATGACAGTGACGGCTTCTGGGAGCTGCTTGTCCACTGCACCTGCATCATCCGGCCCTATGCTCAGGCGCTCCAGGATGCAGGCGCATCCGCCGTGATGGTGCTGGAGCCCCAGATAGGGATGTTCTCCCCGCGCATCTACGAGAAATCCATCAGGAATGTCCTCGAGGAGTTTGCCCTGGGTCTTGTGGACCCGGTTCTCCATGTCTGTGGCGACACGAACAAACACATCGGTCTTTTTGCTCAGACAGAGAATTTCCTGGGCCTGAGCCTCGATGCACCGGTGGATTTCGCCGCGAGCCTCGCGCAGGTTCCCGAGCTGAAAGACAAGGTGCTCATCGGCAATGTCGACCCGGTCAAAGTCATGCTGCGGGGCACGGCGGATATGGTCAGAGACAGTGTCTCTTCGCTGCTCGATTCCATGAACGGCGAGAGCTTTGTCCTGTCGAGCGGGTGCGACCTGGTGCCCGACACCCCGCTCGAGAACCTGGATGCGTTCATGGAGACAGCGCGTTCATACCTGAAGTGAACACGCATGCCGGGCCATACCCTCACGCTGAGACCTTCGGGCAGATCGCAGACATTTTCCGAAGGCACCATCCTTGCCGATGCCCTGGCCGATATGGGGGTGATGGTGAAAACCCCCTGCGGCGGCAAGGGCACCTGCGGCAAGTGCCGGGTGAGGGCCAGCGTCGGCACATCCGGGCCTGCAGGCACGTGCCTGTCGTGCCAGGCACGCCTTGCCGCGGATGTGCAGGTATACCTCGACGAACTGCCACAGACAGGGGGAAGACCATACCCGGCGCCTGATCCGGCTGCCCGGTACGCCGTGGCAGTCGATATCGGGACGACCACGGTGAAGGTCTCCCTGGTGGACTGCACCCATGACCGGTCGTGGGATCTGGACGTGTTTCTCAACCCCCAGCGCCGCTGGGGTCACGATGTCATCTCCCGCATCGCGGCATCGGCAGACAGGGAGGTCTCCAGCAGGATGACCTTTCAGGTCAGGCAGGCGGTGTTCTCCTCGATACGCACGGCCTTCGATGCCATGAACATGTCGCCCCTCAGGATCGAGAAGATCGTGGTCTCCGGCAACACCACCATGCTCTACCTGTTTCTCGGTCTCGATGTGGAGCCGCTCGGCAGGTTCCCTTTCCCGGCGGCAACCCGTGATTTCGATGAGCTGACTGTCAATCAGGCAGTGGCTGATCAGTTCGGTTCCGCTGTCATAAGAGCCCTGCCGGTGCACAGTGCATTCCTCGGCGCAGACCTGGTGGGCGGGCTTGCCATCTGCCACGGGCTGGGTTTCACCCGGGGTGTCTTCTTTATCGACCTCGGCACGAACGGCGAGATCTTTCTCCTGGATGGGGCAGGGGAGGTCTATGCAACCTCCTGCGCCATGGGACCGGCCCTGGAGGGCATGAATATCTCCTGGGGCATGACCGCCGACAGCGGGGCCATCACCCGCATCAGCCTCGAGAGAGGGACACTCGGCTACAGCATGATCGGCGAGGGAGAACCTGCAGGCATCACCGGTACGGCGCTCATCGACATCGTGGCGATCCTGCTGGAGGAGAACATCATCAGGACAGACGGTGCGTTTGCCCGGGGGCTTGAAGAAAGGGTGCTGCCCTATCCCATGAGATATGTCCTGAGAGAGGACATCGCCGGCATCCGTCTCTGGGGAGACATCACGCTGACGCAGAAAGACATCCGCAATGTCCAGCTCGCCAAGGCCGCTGCCCTGGCGGCCGGGCGCCTGCTCCTCAAGGAGGCTGCCTGTCCTGCGGACCGGGTCGATCATGTCCTCATTGGCGGTGCCTTCGGCGAACACCTGGAGATGCGGCATTTCAGGGCCCTGGGGTTTCTCCCGGACTTTCCCGGGGCAGTCTGGCATTTTCTCGGCAACACGAGCCTCAAGGCGGCACAGAAGGCCTGCTGTAACGGGCGGTTCTCTGCAGAGGCTGCCGCACTGAGAAACAGGATTCACGAGGTCAGCCTGTCACAGCACCCTCAATTCGCCACAGAATTTATTGCCGGGGTAAATTTCGGACAGGGGAGGGGTTCTCAATGAAATCGAGACGGGATGCACTCATCCTCGATGACATCGCCTTTGCCGTCAAGGCTAGTCAGTGTTTCGAGCTGCTCCGGCTGAAACCCGGTTCGAGACACGCAGACGAGTTTGCCGGGCTCCTTGCCGAGGCAAGAGGGTTGGCCCGTCCCAGGGCCGCGTTCAAGGTAACGACCGTCCAGACCCATGGCGATGATTGCGTGGATATCGACGGTGTGCGGTTTACAAGCCGGATCATGCGGATAAACTTCGAGAACGTGCCTGTGGTCTTTCCCTTTATCGCCACCTGCGGCCACGAGCTCGATACATGGTCGGAAACTCTCACAGGGACCCTGCACCTCTTCTGGGCCGATACCATCAGGATGCTGGCCCTGGGGGCTGCCATGAGCGCCCTGGAGGAACACCTTAGGCAGCGGGTGCCCTCATCAAAGCTCTCCACCATGAACCCCGGGTCTCTCGAAGACTGGCCGCTTCAGCAGCAGGCCGAGCTCTTTGATCTGCTGGGCAGCGCACCGGATGCCATCGGGGTGAGACTGAAAGAGAACCATGTGATGATCCCCCTGAAATCCGCCACCGGGATTCAGTTCGTCACCGAGGAGAAGTTCCTGAACTGCCGGCTCTGCCCGCGGGAGAACTGTCAGGGCAGACGCGCACCGTATGATGTGACCCTCTACGAGACAAAGTACAACAATCCCGGGAGGTAATCCCCGGCAAGACGGCAGGTAACTACCGTCACTGAGCCTTCACCGGAATGATCTTTTTGTTTGTCTGCACCGGGTTGACCCCATGGTACCTGTGAACAGATGACCCCGGCTCAGAAGGGATGACCGATAAACATCTGTACGATGGCATCTTCCGGTGATATGCCGAGATCCGCCCGTACGATGATGTTGTTTACCATGCACCTGGCTCCTGCACCGATCGACCATTTCATGTCCTGGTGCAGGGTGTCGATCTTCCATTCAGGGGCAACCCGCCCGAGTTCGGTGAATCCCACGAGCTGGATCCAGTCGACATCGAGCCTTCCGTTGAGCGTGAATCTCCTGAGGGGGTTCCAGACCAGGGTATGCCGGTACTCCAGGCTGTAATACACGGCAGAGCGGTCGTGGAACCGGGTTGCCGGGCATGGATCACCCGGCTGCCTTTTCAGAACGTGAAGAGGACTCCCGCAGCGTACATTTCCGCGGAGGAATCATAGAAGTCGATATTGGCATCCGATTCATAGTAGGCCCCGTTCGCCCAGAGACTCCATCCCTTGAGGAACGAGGGTACCTGCCAGCCGAAGGGCTTGCGGTAGAATACTATGATGGCCCCGCCCCATTCGTCGTCTTCCCGGGTCTTGTTGTAAATGGGATGTCTCTTGTCGTAGTCGGATGTAGAGATCATGGCATTGGCAACCAGGGCGAACTTTGTGCCTTCATAGCCGTAGCTGAACTGAAACATATAGGTGTCGTTGCCCATGGCTTCACCGTCCAGATCATACCTGATGTATCTGAACGAAGGGACGAACCGGTGTTTCTTTTCCCCTCGAAAGAACCGGTAGAGAATCTCCGCCGTGTGCTGTTTGCCGTTACGGTCAAGGAGACGGGCATCCTCAGGCGATAGTCCCAGGAAGGTGCCGCTGCGCTCGGTGTCGATATCGATCTTCCGGTAGGTGTACTCCAGCTGGAGCTCGGAGCCGAGAATACGGTCCCAGGTCAGCCTCCCGCCCTTTGACGAGCGATCGGTCTCTTCCCGGTCCTCATTGATCACGTACGGGTCCTCCCAGACTTCAGTGGGCTGGCTCGAGAAGACAAAGCCGGCAGCCACGATGCTGCCGTCTCCGAGTTCCTGGCGGAATCCGAGCTGGCCTGTCGTGTCGAGCCGTAGCAGGTCTTCGAGGCTGTTTCCGAAGAAAACCTGGGCCCTCTGGGGGGCAAAGGTGTACCTGAGCTCGATATTGACGACCGGCAGGCCGGTATTCTCCGAGTCGGGGCTCTCGTCGAGCGAGGTTATGCGTTTATTGCCCACCTCATACGACTTGATGCCGACGACCGTGTTGCTTTTGACCCTGGCGTATGCGGCCCCGAGATTTGCATACCCACTGAACCCGGACTCGTTGGGAATCTTGTCGATGGCGAGGAGCGGGATCGCCAGGAACAGCAGGGACCCGGTTACAAGAAGCACTGTTTTGATGATCGTATGGTTCATGGTTTCCTCCTTTTACTCTTGTGTTGGCGTTTTCCACGGCATGCAGGCACCATAGGCAATGAACGCCACCTGATCGCCCGAGGCACTCAATACCCACTTGCCTGTCTCTTCCGAGATGGCCAGGGTCCAGCCAAGACCATCGGGTATGTTTTCATCGCCATCCTCGGCCCCCTGTATGATCAGCTTTCCGTCAACATGTTCGAGGCGCTCGACCTGGCTTGTTTTGTCACTCATGCCGGCAGTTGTGGCTCGAGTCTCTTTCTTGTCAAAATCGATGATGAAGAACTGCGGCATCCCGACACTCTCAGGAGCGACCTCGCTCTGGCCCTTGGCAGGCAAAACGATCAGGTCCTGTCCGAGTGCCAGAACAGCATAAAAAAGCAACAGAAACAGCACTACGATTATCCGTGACATCCTAATCAAGCCAGTCTCCTTTCAGATTCTTTGAGTGTGCCCCGCCTAGAACAGCCATCGCACGTTCGCCGAGACGAAGTGGTAGCTGGTATTCCGGTATTTGCCCGCCAGCCTGCCGCTCAAGGTCCCGGATTGATCCATGCGGAGATCGCCGCTCCACATGAAGGCATATGCAAGGCCGAACATGACATTGTCTTCCATTCCGAACTGGCTTCCCAGGCCGAAACGCCACGTTTCGCCCACGGGAAGGTCCGGGGTCCGGTTCCTGTCCTTCACCATGGAGCTGTCGTAGGCGATGCCGCAGGAAAGGAGCGTGTCAGGATTTAGCCGGTACTGGCAGCCCAGGGCGCCATGCCAGGTGTCTTCATAGTTGCGGTCAGCCGTGAGCGATCTGGGGTCATCGGATCTGATGCCGATATCCACCTCGCCAAAGCTGGACCAGTCCTGCCAGCCGGCATTGGCAAGGAGGGCAAGGTCTTCGTTCAATTCATGATAGAAGCTCAGCATGATGGTCTCCGGGACGCTCATGCTCAGGTCGAGCTTCGCGGTCAGCAGACCCCGGGAATCGAGGATCGCGGCGAGACCGGGGCCAAGATCGTAAAATTTCGGGGTGTCGCTGAAGTCGAGATCTACCTTGGTAAGATAGGTGAGGCCCAGGCGGGTGGTATCATCGAAGGTGATCAGGGCGCCGAAGTCCCCCCCGTACCCCCACTCGGTGTCTTTGATCTTGAGCCTGCCGTCATAATCCACGGCAAGATTGTTGATGGCCACTTCATTCTCATACATGCCATACATGGCATTGAGGCCGGCACCTAAAGAGAGCCAGTCATTTACCCGGTAGGCAATTGAAGGCATGATGGTGACGCCCAGGAGTGTGGTGCTTTGAACAAAGTAGCGTCCAACCCAGGTATCACGGTAGTCGACAACACCGCCGAAATAGGTGAGGGTACCGATACCAAAGGTGAAGTCGCTCGAGACCGGGTGAACATAGAACAGGCTTCCCCCGGGGAACCATCCTGCACCGTTGCCCCCGTCGCCGCCGGTCTGGGGGCCTGTATTGGCATTTGGATTGAATTTTGTGTAGCCGTATACCACCTGCAGTGAACCCATCAGCTCAGGTCTCTGCAGCCTGGTCATCCCGGCCGGGTTGGTAAAGAGCGTGGTTGCATCCTGAGCCCGGGCAGCAGTACCTGCTGACGCGAGTCCGACCTCCGGGGTCGATATCTCGTAGGACATTATGCCTCCTGCCCAGACCGGCTGGGCAAATAAGGCAATGATCAGTGCCATAGAGCCTATCCATGTAATGTGGAGCCTCATCATGGTACCTCCTCCCATTCCCCCCTTTTTCACAGGGAAGAATGTTCTGTTATCCTGTCCTGTCTCTATCCCCAGGACCCTGTCCTCCTGAAACTTCTCCCTCTTATGAATCCGGTGTGATGAATTATCTCCGGTCTGTCAGCCTTTCAGCTTACAAAAGGCGGCCGCACCCTACTCGACAAGGGGAATCTGCCGGGCAAGCTCGTAATTCACCACTGCCTGAATCTTATTCTCGATCTGGTAGTAGCGGACCGTCTGTTTGTAGGAAAGTGCTTGCCGGAACAGGGGCAGATAGGACTGGCGGAGATTCTGGCGATCAGTCTCGATGGCGAGATAGTCGTCGATGATCTTCTTGGCGTCCTTTTCAGAAAGGTCCTGGTACTGTCCGCTGTAGTCATCGATCAGCTTGATGCTGCGGTCTGCGAGCTTAGCCAGTGCCTCCTGGTAGTTTCCATACACCGGCCAGAAGGCCCTGGCCTCGGCATCGGTCAGGTTCATGTTCATCGAAACGAGGAGCTTCTTGTCGGTGCGGACCTTCTCGCGGAGGATCTGCATGGTATCGGTCCCCTCATTCTGCGATACAGCCTCACTTGCACTGGCCGCACAGAGTGCTGTCAGCGCTGCGGCAATGATTGCTGTGAACAATGATCTTTTCATCCCTTTCCTCCTTTCTCTCACTGGGTATGTTCTTGCAGGCCGGTTGAGCCTCTTCCCTGTGAGGTAGGCCTGAGACACGCTGTGGGGCCTGCGCACCACTTTTCCTTGACGAGTACATCCTCGGTGGCGCTCGGATAGAGGAACACCGGGCCTGCACCCACGATCCAGCCGTTTATCGGCGCCTTTGGTGATAAGAAGAAGCTCTGGAGGATGTCGCCCAGCCCGGATTCGTCATCGCCGGTTCTCAGAGGGGATTCGGCGTAGATATACGGAATGATGGTCCGGGTGATGAGGTTGTACCGGTCATTCAGAGAGAACGGGATCACCGGCTGCACATTGAGCGTATAGCGCATGGCATCGGCCGGGCCGATCTCAAAATCCCAGTTGTTCTGTAAGGGAAGGCTGATGAGGTTGGCAACCGGATTCAGGGACTGCTGTGCCAGATCCGCGTCTTCGTATGCGAAGGCTGCCGGCAAGGGTGACAGTGAAACCATAACGACCAGGAACACGCAACGCCCCAGAATCTGGGATATTCTCTTCCTGGTTCTTTTCAGTTCATATCTCATGTCATCTCCTTGCGTGAAGATCTCTTCGATGAAGATAGTGCGAGATGGATGCCAGCTGTCCTGAGCAGGAAGATACGCGGGTAACTATTTGATATCCTGAGTAATAGTGCTTCCCATGATGCAAGACGGCAAGGGGGAAAAGTTGGTTGTAAAGTCATGATATCGCCTTCAGGTCGACATATCGTCTCCCCTGCGCCTGGTGAGGATACCCAGCCTGTTCATCCTGCTGTACAGGGTGGAGGGCTTCAGTTCGAGGACTTCGGCGGCACCGCCTTTTCCCTTGATCCTTCCACCGGTAAGCTCCAGCACCCTCAAGATGTGAAGCGACTCCGCCTCTTCCAGGGTCAGGGCATGGCGTGCATCTTTGCATGTCTGTTCCGGCAGTTGTATGTGAAGAATTCCCCTGGAACTTATGATGACTGCCTGTTCGATCACGTTGCGCAGCTCCCTGATGTTGCCCGGCCAGGGGTAACGCTGCATGGCTGCGACTGCGCCCTTGGGAATGGTATGGATCTTTTTGTTGAGCTTCTCGGAGAACTCATCGATGAACGACCACAGCAGCAGCGGGATATCTTCCATGCGATCCCGCAGCGGAGGCATCCGGATGGGAAAGACATTCAGCCGGTAGAACAGGTCCTGCCGGAACCTTCCCTGGTTCACCTCTTTGGCCAGGTCGCGATTGGTCGAGGCGATTATCCGTACATTCACCTTTATGGTCCTGGTGCTGCCGAGCCGTTCGAACTCTCCGTCCTGCAGCACGCGCAGCAGCTTGGCCTGCACCTCGGGTGACAATTCCCCGATCTCGTCCAAGAAGAGGGTCGACCCGGCTGCCACTTCAAAGCGGCCTGCCTGACGGGTCAATGCGCCGGTATAGGCACCCTTCTCACGGCCGAACAGCTCGCTTTCCACCAGGCCTGTGGGCAGCGAAGCACAGTTGATCTTGATCATGACCCGCTGTCTGCGTCTGCTGTTGTTGTGAATGGCCTGGGCAATCAATTCCTTGCCCGTGCCGGTCTCTCCGGTGATGAGAACCAGGGAATCGGTGGGCGCCACCTGTTCGACTTTGTGGAGAACGGATCTGATCGCCGTGCTCTCGCCGATGATGCCCTTGAATTGACAATTCAACTCCATCTCTTTTTTCAGGTAAAGGTTTTCGGCTTCCAGCTGATCCTTCAATTGTTCGATCCTGGCGTACGCTTCTCTCAGGTTGTTCTCCGATCTCTTGAGATCGGATATATCGGTCTGTACGGCTGTGGTGCAAATGATGGTGCCACTCTGATTCCGCAGAACCCCGGCATTGAGAAGAACGTCGCGCTTCGTTCCGTCCCTGCAGATGATGCTCATCTCCTCGTTTTTGACCTCTCCGTTTTCTCTCAGCCTGGAAAAAAGATCTCTGAGTTTCATTCGTGACTCAGGGGAATAGATCGAATCCACTGACGTGCCGACAAGGTCCTCCCGCTGGCAGCCCAGGGCCAGGAGCGCTGCATGGTTGACGTTGAGGACAGTGCCCTGAGGAGAGAGGATGTAACAGTAATCGGGGGTGTTCTTGAAGAATTGCCTGAACCGCTCTTCGGAAGTTCTCAGGGCTTCTTCTGCCTGCCTGCGCTGAAGGGCATGCATGAAGAGTTCGCCCAGCAGCCTCAAGGGAGGGATATATTCTTCGGACCAGGGGCGGCGGTTGCTGTTGTGGGATGAGATGGCAATGATATGAACCACTTCATCCTCCCGAACCAGCGGTATGAGGAGCATGGTTTGAATACCATATTCCTTCATTGCCCGGAGGTCTGCGCCGGCCTCCTGGGGGAGGTCTTCCAGGTCAGATACATGGATGGCCTGTTTCTCGTTTACGAGCTTGTCAAGACACCAGGGATATGAGCCTGAGACATCAACTTGCAGGGGTATCGGCCCAGCTTCCCCCGAAGAGGCGATATGGGTGAATCGGGCTGGTTTCCCCCCGTGAGATACCTCCAGGAACCCGCACCGGCTGACCTGGAAGAATTCACGGATCTGGTCGAGTGCCTGGTCAATTCCCCGGTCGACCTCTTCAGGCATATTGTTGAGGACCCGCGCGCAGAGATTGGAGATGAGACGTTCGAAGCACAGGAGGTCTTGGACTGATCGTTCGAATCGCTGCAGTTCGGTAGAGCATTGCGTCGCCACTTGCCGGAGCAGAAGCCTGTCTTGCTGGACTACGGAGACGAGCTTTTCGTATCCCTGGTCCGGCAACGGGATAAGCGGGTCACGCTCCATCATCAGCCGGAGCCGGTCGGCGAGGTCCATAACCTTCTGCCAGCCTGTTTCTACTTCACCGGGGAAGCAGTCTTTGCCCGATTTGTCTTCGGATGTTTTCTGCATAGCTCATTCCTGCCCTGTTCAACGTAACCGTATGAGAAATGGTCGAAGAAATCCTCTGAATGCAGCTGCCACCAGAGACAGCCGATGACACGAATAAATTATAACGCTGGAGGGATGGGGCTTCCCAGGGTGTTTATCGTCCAGACATGTTCAGTATTTCATGGCAAGGGGCACTCCCCCGGCAGGATTGCAACATGGCAGCACTCTCACACGTGCCACTGTTCATGCACCATTTTTCACAACACCAGATCTCGATACAGTATCAGGAAACATATAAGCCTGGATAAACGGATTTCAAGATGTCTCATGTGTAGCAGCACATATTGTCCTGTTTTCTCACCTGGTTTTATTCGTCCTGTGTCGGATGCATCGACAGAGCCTTCTTCAGTGCCTCATGAGGTGCGAGCAGCACCTGTGGGACAGGGGATAATGAGCAGGGACAACCACTCGTTCAGGCAGTGGGAGGAGGAGAAAGACCTCTCTCTTTTGACAGGGAAGCTCTGAACTATACATTCACTCCTTGTCGGCCGGTGGACCGGGGGGTTCTGCGGGAGGGGCATACCACTGCTCCCTGGGCACGATCTTCGGCTGCGCAGGGTCGAACTCATAGGCAGGCGACATGATCTGCACCCCGTATTCGTTGAACACATCCTGGATATTCTTGTGCAGTTCGGAATAGAGCCGGACCATTTCATGAGGATCGTCGACGTACACGTTCAGTTCATAGGCCACATAGAAGTCATCCAGTGATGTCTGGAGTACGAACGGGGAGGGTTCCTTCATCAACCCGGATGTCCTTTGGGCAGCCATCAGCAGCAATGCATGTACCTGGCGCCAGGGGGTGTCATAACCGATGGTAATAGTCGTGTGGAGTATCAGTCCCCCTTTCTGGGACAGAGAGGTGTAATTAACTACGTTCGAATTGACGATCATTGAATTCGGCACAATGATCTCCTCGTTCTTGATGGACTGCAGGTGGGTTACCTGCAGCCGTATCTCACTGACATCTCCAGTGATATCTCCGATCTGCACCCGGTCTCCGATCTTGAAGACCCGCCGGTATGTCAGGGTGTACCCGGCAATGATGTTTGAGATGAAAGAGGTCGAACCCAAAGATATAAGGACGCCTGCAAAGATGGAGATGCCCTTGAATGCCGGAGACTGAGAGCCGGGTATGTAGGGAAATGCGAGCACCGTGGCAGAGGCCAGGAACAGCAGGCGGACGATGCGAAAGGTGGGATGTGACCATTCCGGATAGAATCCTTTGATTGTGATGGTCCCTCTTTCGACTTCGTTGAAAAACAGGTGCAATATTTTCAGAGAGTAATAGGTGATCAAGATGATAACCGCTACAAAGAAGAGGTTGGGAATCTGTAACCAGAAGGCCTTTCCCAATACCACGAGAGGCCTGAACACGAAATCGAGGATATGGGTGGTATACCCCCTGGTCCACGGGAAAAAGTTCAGAACGAGCTTGATGTAACCATAGAAAAGAACCAGTCCGATCAGGATGGTGATAAACCGTATGCTTTTGGTGATCATCGTGAGGACCCGTTCTCTTTTGCCAATCTCGAATGTCCTGATGAGAATGGAGTCCTTCTCCTTTTGAAGCTTTTCCTGTACAGAAGCAACAATCTTGCGATGGAATCTGGTCACGAAATACAGGGCAGCGATCAGGACAATGGTTGCGACAAGGGTGTAGATGGCGCCTCTGATAATCCACTTCGTACTGTGGGCTTCCCGGTAGTTCTCGATGGCGTTGCGCAGTTCGGCGCTGTATTGCGCAGCGAGTTCCTCCCTGCTGCGGCCAAGAGCTATGGCATCCTCCTCGAGAACGCTCACGAGTAACTCGTCGTTGGCAGTTATAAGCGTTATGGGCTGGGGATACGTTGATGTCGTTATCGAAGTGACAGGCACACGCGGGTCATCGGCAACCGCCTTGATTCTCTCCATGATCGATTCTGCCCGTTTCTGTGTGGGAAGTCCCGTGACATCCTTGAGATAGAAGAGGGTCTCGTCGCCAAGCTTTACCGGATATCCCCTATCCTGGACCTGTTCGGGTTCTGCCGGCTTCTCCTCCTGTGCAAGCACACCCACGCCTAGGAATATACTTATGGTGAGACATACGGTAACGATAGCCTTATTCATCCCTTACACTCCTGATTTTTCCTTCAGAAAGTCTGTGGCGGCTGCTGTTGCCAGGGTGAGCGATTCACCGATGCGCCTGGTTGCCGGGTAAATGTTCTTCTCTCCCAGTATGGCCAATGTCCCTGTCTTCTTGAGTTGCTGGTAGATGTCCTCATTGACACCTACCAGCATCAGGGTGCTGTCATGGGTTTTCAGTTCCTGAACATATTTCCTAAGCACAGTGATAAAGGTGCTTCCCACCTCGAGATGCCCCCGCAGCCTGAGGATAACCACGGCGTTACGGGTCGTTTCAACTGAGGGAAGCATCTCTTCCAGGGTTTTGGCGGCGGCAAAAAACAGGCTGCCGTAGAGTTGCAGGATGGTGAGGCGAAAACTCTGCAGGTCATGTGGAACGGGCTGCTCCTCAAAATGACCGTCTTCAAGGGGAACCAGCCGGGTAATGAGTACCCTGTTCGACTCGCGTATCACATGCAGGAGCACACTGAATGCCATGCCTACCAGCACGGCATAGTGGAGCGAGAAGATCAGGGTGGCGACAAAGGTCATGAACATAACCGTTGCCGACACCTTGCTTGTCTGCCACACCGTAAGGGCCTGTTCCAGGCGCAGCCCCTGGATGCCTGCCACAATAAGGAGGGCTGACAGCGTCGCTGCGGGCACCAGCTCGACCAGCGGCACCGCAAAGAAAATAATGAGTGCCACAAACAGGCCTACGAGGATATTGGTCCAGCGGGAACGGGCTCCTGCGCCCACAATCACGGCAGTGCCCGAGATGGACCCGCCTGCGGGGATGCCACGGAAGAACCCGGTGAAGATGTTTGCGACACCCTGGCCCAGGAAGTCGCGCGAGATATCCGGATATCTTCCATCCGGGTTCGGGTAGCCCTGGCTGACGCCTGCACCCTGGATAAGCCCGATAACAGCCACAGAGAACGCCGGGATGACGAGTCCCTGGATAAGCCCGATTTTCGGCAGGACAAGGGCAGGTAACGACTCAGGGATCTTCGCAAGATCCCCCACCACGATCACCGTATCCCAGCCCAGCCCTACCAGCAGCCCTGTGGCCAGTGTAATGGCAATGATGAAGGCAAACTTTCGCATCCTGGTGAACAGGAGTGCGGTGATGAGCCCCAGGGTCACCATGCCGATGAGTGTAGTCCTGAAATTGATGAGGTCCAGGTTCATGACCAGGTCATGCGCCTGAGCCACCTTGTTTGCGTAGGAACTCCTGTAGCCGGTAAGGTCTCCCAGCTGTCCGAGGATAATCAGTACGGCCACCCCGTTGAGAAAACCGGTCATGACTGCATTGGAGACGAATTTTACGAGGAAGCCGAGCCGGAAGAGCCCCATCGTCAGCTGGATGATCCCCACCAGGATGACGAGCACCACCAGGGACTGCGCCTTCTGCTCGGGCGGTATGGCGGCCAGACCGGCGCCGGTTGCAACAGAAAGGGCGCTGGTGGTGGACACGTTCATGAATATAGACGAAGTGAACAGGGCACCTACAGGAACGGCAAGCATCAGGGTGTAGATGCCGAAGACAGGGTTGACCATTGCCAGCAGTGCATGTGCCATGCACTGGGGCACGTTTACCACTGCAAAGGTCAGCCCTGCGAAGATGTCAGACCCGAACCCCTTCAGTGAGAATCCGTATAACCCTCGTTTCATAGGCCATATATCCTTTTTGTCTCATCAGCAGGGTCTCGGATTCCTCAAGGGTGTCTAGGGGCCGATCTCTTATGGCCGAGGGATGCTTTGTTTGCCTTGTCCTCCTTTTTGAACCGGAAGAGGGTGGTCAGGGTGAACACCATGTTCATGGGGATCATGAGTGCAGCAAAAGCAACGAGTGCATGCAGTACTGCCCTGTCCGGGAATGTATTCACAGCGATCAGCGCGCACAGGGCAATGTTACGCATGCTGGTGACCGTGGCGAACACGGGACGTGTTTGCCTGGCAGGCCCGCCCATGTACCAGCCGGCAATCATGGAGATGATGATGAAGATGAGCATGGAAAAGAGCGCAGTCTGCCCCACCTCCTGGAATGCCTCTTTGCGCAGTCCCCCGGTGAGCACCATCATGCCGATGAAGGCAGCGGTGCTGATGAGTGCACACGGCTTTATCAGCTTTTCCGCCACGTGTTTCTGAGAGTGGCATACCCACATTCCACCCACGAGGGGCAAAAGCATGAACAGCGCGAGAAAGGCAATGACGCGGCCATATGGGACAACCACCGTGATATCCTCCGGATGAAGAAGTTCCAGGAGGACAGGGGAGATGAACAGTGCCAGCAGAGACATAGTGAATGCGCTGCTGCCTGCAAACAATGCCTCACCCTTGATCTTGGTGGTGAACTGCAGTGAGCTTATGCCGCCGGGCGTAAAAGCCAGGAGCAGGAAGGCGGTTGCGCTTGCCTGATTGAGAGGTATGGTCCGGACCATCAGAAGGCCGATCAGGGGCACCACTACGAAGTTTGCAAGCAGCAGTTGTGCGATGTGTGTCCGCGATTTCAGCAGGGAACGTATCTCTGCCGGTGTGGTCTGCAGCCCGATACTGAACATCGACAGGACAAAGAAAATATAGAGCAGTGTTCTTGGTAACCAGTCCAGAAGAAACATCGTGTTCTCCTCCTTTCCGTCCTTTTGAAAAACTTATCTGTAAACGATCAGAAGCAGCGTTGTGTACACCACTGCACCGAGTACGAAGGGAGTAAAACGGCCTTCCTTCTCCCGGGGCAGTTCCTCGATCATGGTATTCACGATCACCCCTCCGGCGACAAACCCGAGGAGGACTGCCACCACCGGTTTCTGAAGGGTTATCAGCATGCCGGCTGACCATCCTGCCACGGCACAGGAGGCGAGCACCCAGGCCCCGATCTTCTCGTAGAGGGTTCCGTATTCCCGGTGCATCCCGTGACCCACGGAGAGAAAATGCAGTCCCATGGCCACGGCATAGAACCCGATGCGGACAGGCCCTGTCTCGAGACTGTCCACGAGCAGGTAGGATACCAGCCAGGCATACGCTCCGAAAACCCCCACATGGACCCAGAAGACCATGCGGCTCTCTTCCCCCCCAGCGAATTCCGGAAATGCTTTTTTTCTTTTTGAGCTCATGACGAACTGTTCCAGCCCATAGAAGAAGACAAAGCTCAGCATGGTGGCGAGATGGATGCTGTACCAGGCAAAAGGCAGGTCCAGGTGCGCTGTCTCCTCCAGGAAGACATCCCGTGCCTGTTCCAGCTCCGGACTCAGATGGATGAATATGTACGAGACCGCGGTACCGCCCGAGAAGGACATGAGACTCCTGCGCCTGATGTTTCCCGGTCTGTACAGCCTGCCTCCGATGATGAAGGCAAGGGCAAACAACACGGTTGCGGCCAGGGTCTCAATGGTCTTGTCCATCATGTATGTTGTCCCTTAAAGAAGGTTTATCCTCAATACGATTGTGATCAGGAGCACGAGCCCGAACAGGAAAATCATATTGGCAGCCAGGAAGTTGGGGTTGAACATTAAATGTCCTTTTGCCTGCAGCCGCTTCAACGTGTGCCTGTACTGGATCATTGCCATGAGCAGGGGCACGATGCCCACCAGGATCATGAATATTCCTATGTTTCTCGGGGTCTGAGCCCGGACCACGCTTGCGATATTCTCTTGCTGTATATACTGGAGAACCTTGAAGATCGTGAAGCCGAAGCTGATGAGCGATACCGCTGTCCGTACCCATGCCAGCATCGTGCGGTCCGCAGCCAGCACCGTGCGCTCGAGCGCGAGCTTGTCGCTCATTTTCAGGTCTTCATGTTTGATTTCTTCCTCTTTGATTTCTTGCTGTTTGATTTCGTCTTCTTCCATTCACGTCACCTCCTTCTTCCAGTTCGAAGGGGTAGATCACCTTCCAGTCTCTGACCATGCTGAGGACTGTCCAGCCGCGCCCGGCAGCCTCGTCGAGGCCGCGGTCGAGTCTGCCCGCTACAGAGGCACGGTCATAGGCGAACTCGCGCACAGCATCGTCATGGTGTATGATGAGCCCGAAGCGTGACCCAGCACCTGCCGTGACCCACTCGAGCATCTGAAGATCGCCGTCGGAGTTTCCGAATGCGGCAATGGGACGGCGGCCGATAAACTTGTTGATCCCAACCGGCTTGCCTTCATGATCGTTAATAAAGTCCAGCCTGGGTTCCCGCACCAGCACCGGCCTGCCGTCACGAACCTCGTACTTCGTCGCGATGCTGCTGCCGACGACCTGCTCGGGCGGGATACCATAGCGCTCTTCACTGAAGGTGCGAACGAACTCGATGCCACCGCCTGACATAATGAATGTTTTGAACTCATTAGCTCGAAGAAAGGCCAGCAACTCCAGCATGGGTTGAAAGACAAGATCGGTGTAGGCTCTGTTGAACTTCGGATGCCGGGCCGTGGCAAGCCAATCCCTGACAGAACGCTCGAATTCTTCCGTGGTCATCCCTGCGTGGGTTGCCATCACCAGTTCGAGCAGGCCGTGCAGGCCAGAAGCAGCCAGGGCATTCATGTCGATCTCGAGCACGGCCTTGAAAGGCTGGGTGTCCTTCCACTCGGGATGCCCCGGTGCCAAGGCATGAATGCGGTCAAAGACAAAGAGTCCCTGGAAATAGAAAGGCTGTTCCGACCAGAGCGTGCCGTCGTTGTCGAACACGGCAATCCGCTCATGAGGGGGTACAAACCCTGTGCCGCCCCCTGTGGTTACGTCTGCAACGAAGTCCCTGATGGCTGACTTCGTGCTGCACTCGTGCCACGAGGGCAGGGGGTCCGGAGACCTTGCCTTTGCCGGACTTTCGGGCCTGCTGCCGCGGGGCGTATCCCGCTGCTGTGGCCCGCTTTGGTAGTTCTCTTTCATTGAAATCACCTTTCCTTCAGTGAGAGTGCATTGTATGCCTGCAATTTCTCATCTCGCTGATTACCTTTTACTGTTCACGCTCCTCCCTACTGACGCGCCATGACGGCCCGCATCTCGGCCTCGGTGTCCTTGATCAGCTCACCGGAGACATCGAACGTGACGCTGTAGAGCGTTCCGGTGAAGGCATAAGGCGGTTTATATTCGTCAGTGACCGGTGAGCTCGGGTCAGCGCCCACGGCAACCCCGCCAGCAAGCCCGAACCCGAGCGGGATTGTAACCGGCATGTCCGCCTGGCCCACCAGCTTGCCGTCAATGTAGAGCTGGCCGCGGCCGGACGCCCCCTTGCCCTTGAGGATATCGGGTTTTCCCGTGACCTCGAATTCGAAGCGGAGTGTGTGGCGTCCCTGGGTCACCGGTTCTGTGGATTCAATATGATAGAAGGTGCGGGCCACATAGTTGTAGGTGTAGCGCAGCTTGCCGCCCTGGACGAAGAAGCTGTAGCCGCCGTCGATCCCTCCCTGGGAGACCAGGACACCTTCCGCCCCGCCCTCGGGGATGTCCACGTCCACGGTGATGCTGTGGGGCCGGTTGAGGATTCTGGCAGCAGCATTCACGGGTACCTCCTGGGTGTGCGGGTAATAGGTATAGCTTGTGCGGTCCTTGGCGATCACCGGGCGTTCATCGCTAGCGCGCTGCTGTATGCGACCGTCCACCGGCAGGACATTGTACTTGCCGGCCTCCACATACCACTGGGCGATCATCTCGATCAGCTTGGCGCGGTTCTCGGCAGCGATGTTGTGATTCTCTGCAAAATCCTCGGCCATGTGATACAGCTCCCAGCCGGTGGCGTCCAGCTCGGTGAGCTTCTCCGCAGGGATAGGCATGCCGAATCCCTGGCCCGCTTCCTTGAAAGAAGGACCTGGCCATGGGCAGACCGCGCGCCAGCCGTCATGATAGAGCGAACGGTGGCCCATCATCTCGAAGTACTGGGTGATGTGTGCACTGGTTGCCTCTTTGTCGGCAAAGGTAGGGGCAAAGCTGTGTCCCTCGATGGGCGACTGGGTCACCCCCTTGATGCTGGTTGGCGGGTCAAGCCCGAGAGCCTCGAGCACGGTGGGCACCATGTCGATGGCATGGGCATACTGCGTGCGGATCTCGCCACGAGCCTTGATGCCTTTGGTCCAGTGCACGATGAACGGGTCGCTGATGCCGCCGCGGTAGGTCTCCCGTTTCCAGCGGCGGAACGGCGTGTTGCCCGCCCAGGTCCAGCCCCAGGGATAGTGGTTGAAGTGTTTGGGGCCGCCCAGGTCATCAATGGCCTTGAGGTTCTCTTCCAGGGATTCGGGCACGCGGTTTAAGAACAGGTTTTCGTTCACCGAGCCGTTGGGTCCGCCCTCTGCGCTGGCGCCGTTGTCCGAGATGACCATGATCAGGGTGTTGTCGATCTCGCCGATGGTCTTGAGGAAGTCCAGCAGACGGCCGATGTGGTGGTCTGTGTGCTCGAGGAAGCCGGCAAAGACCTCCATCATGCGGGCGTAGAGCTTTTTCTCCTGCGCCGAGCACTCTTTCCAGGGCTTCACATCCGGGTCGTGCCGCGAGATCTCTGCATCTGCCGGGACGATGCCGAGTTCCTTCTGTTTTTTGAACACCTTTTCGCGGTAGGCCTCCCAGCCGTCGTCGAACACGCCCTTGTATTTATCTGCCCACTCCTTGGGCACATGGTGCGGCGCGTGCATGGCGCCGGTGGCGAAGTACAGGAAGATCGGCTTGTTGGGCGCCACCTGCTTGGAATCGGCGATGAAACCGATGGCCCTGTCCACGAGGTCTTCGGTGAGGTGGTAGCCCTCCTCCGGGGTCTTCCCGGGCTCGACGCGGTGGTTGTCGTAGGTGAGGTCCGGATAGTACTGGTGTGTGTCGCCGCCTAAGAACCCGTAGTAGCGCTCGAAGCCGCGGCCGAGCGGCCAGCGGTCGTACGGGCCGGCTGCCGAGATCTGGTCGGCCGGGGTGAGGTGCCACTTGCCGATGGCATAGGTGTTGTAGCCGTGCTGCAGCAGCATCTCGGAGAGGAACCCGTTTTCGAACGGGATGTAGCCGTTGCCGCCGGGGAACCCGGTGGAGCCTTCGGTGATGCACGACATGGCGTTGCTGTGGTGGTTGCGGCCGGTCAGGATGCACGTGCGCGTGGGCGAGCACAAAGCGGTCGTGTGCATGTTGTTGTAGCGCAGACCTCCGGAGGCCAGGCGGTCAATGTTGGGCGTCCTGATGGGGCTGCCGTAACAGCCAAGCTGGCCGAAGCCCGTATCATCCAGGACTATGAACAGTACGTTGGGAGCGCCTTCTTTCGAGCGAAGGGGCTCGGGCCAGGCAGGCGTCGACCGGTCCACCGTACGCCCGATGACCCCCGAGAATGCGGTTCCGGGTTTATATTCTTTTAATTCCGACATGTTACTCCTCCTTTTTTGGTTTTCTCACGACAGGTACTCTTGCTTACCTGCCATTCCCTTTATTCTCACTGCCTGTCGCCGAGTCATGACCGCAGGCATCTCGACCTGTTCGCCTTTGATCAGCCCTGAGCTGATCTTGAGGCGTTTGATCCTCTCCGGGAAGTGCCGGCCTGGGAAATGGTCTCTTGCGTAAGTGCAGATAGATTGTGGAGACACCGACGAACACCGCCAGATAGGGTACCAGAACCGGCAGCGCTTTGTCGGGACTGAAGTTGAGCGTTGCAATAGTCAGCGCCAATCCCGGGTGGCGCGCGGCGCTTTCTATGGCCAGGGTGGTCCGCTCCTGCGGATCCTGCGGCCCGAGTCCGTGACCGATGCCGATGGATGCGGCGACCACTAAGGCCATGACGAGATAGGCCCCTGGATTCATCCTCAGCAGGAGGCCGTACGTCAGCCCCACCACACAGAGAATCAATACCATCAATGCAATGGCACAGATCCTGGCCAGTGCCGGGCCGATTGTGCCGGCAATTCCGGGGAAGAGGGCCTGGATCAGCATGCCGAGACAGATCGGAACGAGGATCGTCATCCCGACGACTCTGGCCACGGCAGACACGCCCACCTCGGCCTGGAATCCGAGCACCCTTGAGAACAGGTCCAGGGTGACGGGCACGGTGAGGAGAGCGAGCAGTGCCAGACTCAGGTGAAGACAGGTTATATAGGAGAGACTTCCTCCTTTCCTGGGGATTTTGACCAGCATGAGGGGGGCTGCCGGCGATGCCGCCAGGATCGACAGGCCGATGGTCACTTCCGGAGCGGGCTCAAACAGGAGAAGGATCACAAGCACAACGAGCGGGACCAGAACGAGCACCACCACAAGGGAGCGCAGCATGAGCATGGGCCGCTGGCCGAAGAGGACAAGCCGGCTCGGGGCAATGGTCATTCCCTGGGCGAGCATGCTGGCCGTGACGGTCAGTGGCAGACCGACTCTCACTATGGCGAGGAGGGTCTCTTTCATACCTCGATCCCTTTCTTTTGTTTCTGTACCTTCAGGTTTACATCATTCTCTTCCGACGTTTGCCTGCACATGGTTCCATCAATGGAATCATCTCCTGCCTCAGATCATTGTTTGGCAAGGGCGATGCGCATCTCGGCCTCATAGTCTTCCACGTACTCGCCGCTCACGTCCACGATCACACGCCTGATGGTGCCTGTGAACCGAAACGGCGGGTTGTATTCCGGCGTAACCGGTGCCCCTGCGTCGGCTCCCACGAGCATGGCGGCGCCCTGGCCCAGTCGCAGCGGTGACGTCACCGGCAGTTCGCCGCTGCCGATCTCTTTTCCGTCCACAAGGATCTTGACCCTGCCGGGCGTGCCCCTGCCATTGGGGATATCAGCAGCCCCGGTCGGCTCGAATTCCATGCTCAGGAAGTGCCGGCCAATCGGTACGGGCGTGCCCGATTTCACATAGTAACGGTCAACTGCCACGTAGTTGTGGACGAAACAGAGCCTGCCATCCTGCACATAGAACGAGATGCCGCCGTCGTTGCCCCCCATGCTGAGCAGCACGCCCTCGGCCCCGCTCTCTGGGATATCCACCTCTGCCGTGATGGAGTAGGGCCGGTTGAGGATCTTCGGTGCAGCCGTGGCCGGCACGGCCTGGGTACCCGGATAAAGAACGTATCTGCTCCGCCTGACCCCGATCTGCGGCCGCTCATCGGCGATACGCTGCGTGCCCCGGCTGTCGATGGGCAGTAAGTGGTACTTGCCGGCCTCCACGTACCACATGCCGATCATGGCGATAAGGCGAGCCTTCTCGGTCTCGGCAAGGTTCTTTGTCTCGGCGAAGTCCTCGCTCACGTGATAGAGCTCCCAACCCTCCGCATCGAGTTCGGTGAGCATGTCGGCCGTGATCGGTGTGCCGAATCGCCTGCCGGATTCGGTAAACGATGTTCCCGGCCAGGGGCAGACCGCGCGCCAGCCGTCGTGGTAGAGCGAACGGTGCCCGAACATCTCGAAGTACTGGGTGAGGTGGTTCTCCGGTGCCCCGGCGTCATTGAAAGTGTGGGTGAGGCTGAAGCCCTCGATCGGGGCCTGGGTCACGCCCCTGATCGCGTCCGGCGGTTTGATCCCGAGAGCCTCCAGGACCGTGGGAACCAGATCGATGGCATGGGCATACTGGTTGCGGATTTCCCCCTGTGCCTTCATGCCCCTCGGCCAGCACACGATGAACGGGTCGCTCACCCCGCCCCGGTACGTCTCGCGCTTCCAGCGACGCAACGGGGTGTTGCCGGCCCAGGTCCAGCCCCACGGATAGTGGTTGAAACAGGTCGGTCCGCCGAGTTCGTCGATCAGGGCCAGATTGTCCTCGATGCTGTCCGCTACGTTGTTGAAAAACCGGCACTCGTTCACCGATCCGGTCGGCCCGCCCTCTGCACTGGCGCCATTGTCCGAGATGAGCATGATCAGCGTGTTTTCGTATTCGCCCAGGTCTTTCAGAAACCGGATCAGCTCGCCGATGCAGTGGTCGGTGTGCTCCAGGAATCCGGCGAACACCTCCATCATGCGCGCGTAAAGCCTGCGTTCGTCTGCCGGAAGCGTGTCCCATTCCTGTACGTCCGGGTCATGAAGGGACAGTACGGTGTTCGGTGGAACTATACCGAGTTCCTTCTGCCGGGTAAAAACCTTCTCCCGGTAGGCATCCCAGCCATCGTCGAACATGCCCTTGTATCTGTCGGCCCACTCACGGGGCACATGGTGCGGCGAATGCATGGCCCCGGGGGCGAAATACATGAAGAACGGCTTGTCAGGGGCGACCTGCTTGGCGTCGGCAATCATGGCTCTGGCCTTTTCAACCAGATCCACACTGAGGTGATAGCCCTGCTCGGGGGTCTTTTCCGGCTCTACCTGGGTGTTGTCGCGCACCAATTCTGGATAGTACTGGTGGGTATCGCCTCCCAGGAAGCCGTAGTAGCGCTCGAAACCACGCCCGAGCGGCCAGCGGTCGAACGGGCCTGCAGCCGACATGGTCTCCTCCGGGGCCAGGTGCCACTTGCCAAGGCAGTACGTGCTGTAGCCGTTCTGGAGAAGAATCTCGGAGATGAAGCCGTTCTCGAATGGGATGTAGCCGTCGGAGCCAGGGTATCCGGTCGAACCGTTCGAGAGGCACCCCATGTGATTGGAATGATGATTTCGGCCGGTTAAAATGCACGAGCGGGTCGGTGAGCACAGGGCCGTGGTATGCATATTGGTGTAGAGCAGGCCGTCGGACGCTAAAGCATCGATGTTGGGCGTCCTGATGGGGCTGCCGTAACAGCCGAGCTGGCCGAAGCCCGTATCATCCAGGACTATGAACAGGACGTTGGGAGCGCCTTCTTTCGAGCGAAGGGGCTCGGGCCAGGCAGGCGTCGACCGGTCCACCGTACGCCCGATGGCCCCCGGGAATGCGGTTCCGGGTTTATATTCCTTTAGTGCCATGAGATACCCTCCTTTATCTCTGTGTATTCTCCTGGTCACAAGCGCCTCAGTGTCTGGCCGGAAGTTTTCTTCCCCGTTGCATCATTATGCCCGTTCAATCCCGGCAGCCCGGGTTTGGGCTGCCGGCCCTGAATCTATTTACTGACGCGCCAGCGCGACGCGGATGGCGTCTTCTGCTGTGATCATGTGATCCGCATTTAGCGGATCGTCGGTTATCGAAAGCAAAACGCCCTTGACCTCGCCGTTGAAGGCGTTGCCCCGCGAGCCGTACTCCGGGGAGACAGGAGCACCGCTGTCTTCGCCGACGTCACAGCCGTCGTCAGCGGAGAAGACGATCGCCAGCGTTCCTCCAATGTTTCCCTCGCCTGCCTTCTTCCCGTCGATGAAGAGCGTCGCCTTGCCGCCCTTGCCCAAGCCGCCGCCGGCGTAGGCGAACTCCATGCGCACCTGGTGCTGCCCGGCAGGGATCACCTGTTCGGAACCGACGATGAAGTGTTTGAAACCGCCCCAGTTGTAGCAGTACTTGAGCTTGCCGTCCTTGGCGTACAGGCTCCAGCCGCCGATGTTGGCACCCTGAGCGATGATGACACCCTCGGCGCCGCTTGAAGGTACCACGATCTCTGCGGTCACGGAGTGCGACTTGTTCTTGATGCTGAGGATGCAGTTCTCCGACAGGCGGCCCATGCCGCCGAACAGCAGCTGGGTCTTGCCCTTGATCAACACCGGCCGTCCGGCTGTGTCCGGATTCATCTTCTCCATCATACGATCATCCAGCGGCAACACCTTGTAGCGCGTGGCCTCGATCAGCCAGAGACGCTGCAGCTCATGGAGCTTCTGAGGATTCTCCTTTGACAGGTCCTTGGACTGACTCCAGTCCTTGGTGGTGTCGTAGAGCTCCCAGATATCGTCGTCGAAGGCCGGGGGTTTCAAATCCAAGGCAGCCCACGGAGTCCGGTGATGAGTCACCGCGGTCCATCCCTTGTGGTAGATGCCGCGATTGCCGAACATCTCGAAGTACTGGATCTCGTGCTGCTCAGGGGCCTTGGCGTCGTTGAAGGCATAGAGCATGCTGGTGCCCTCGATCGGGTCCTGCTGGATACCGTCCACCGAGACCGGCTGGGGAATTCCCGCCGCATCGAGCACGGTGGGGGCCACGTCAATCACATGGCTGAACTGCGAACGTATCTCGCCCTTGGCCTTGATCCCCTTCGGCCAGGAAACGATGGTGCCGTTGCGCGTGCCGCCCCAGTGCGAAGCGACCTGCTTAGTCCACTGGTAGGGCGTGTTCATCGCATGGGCCCAGCCCACAGCGTAATGATTGTAGGACTCAGGGCCGCCGAGCTTTTCAAGCCGGGCCGAAAGGTACTCGGGCGTTTCTAAGCTCTGCAGGCTGTTGAAGTAACTCATTTCGTTGAAACAGCCGTTGATACCACCCTCGGCCGATGCGCCATTGTCGCCGATGATGTAGTAAATAAGCGTGTCCTCGAAGATGCCGAGCTTCTTCAAGCCATCCAGTATCCGGCCTACGTGGTGATCGGTGTACTCGAGAAAGCCTGCGTACACTTCCATCTCGCGGCGCAGGAACGGTTTGAACCCCTCGGGTATCTCGTCCCACGCCGGAATCTCTTTGTGGCGCACGGTAAGCTGGCAATCCTGGGGGATAACACCGAGCTTCTTCTGCCGGAGAATGGTCTCCTCTCGCAGCTTGTCCCATCCGTGATCGAACTTGCCCTTGTACTTATCAGCCCATTCCTTGGGCACATGGTGTGGGGCGTGGGTCGCGCCGGGGGCGAAGTAGACGAAGAACGGCTTGTCGGGCGCGAGCGCCTTTTGCTGCGAGATCCAGTTCATGGCCTTGTCGGTCATATCCTCCATGAGGTGGTATCCCTCCTCGGGGGTCTTCTCAGGCTCGACCGGCGTGGTCCCCTCGTAGAGGGTCGGGTACCACTGGTTCGCCTCGCCGCCGATGAAACCATAGAAGTACTCGAATCCGCCGCCGCCCGTGGGCCAGGCATTGAACGGGCCTACCGGGCTCGTCTCCCAAACCGGCACCTCATGGCACTTGCCGAACTGCGCCGTGTTGTAGCCGTTGAGCTTGAGAGTCTTCGCCAGGGGAGACATGGTGTTCGGCAACACCGAGCAGTAACCCGGCGCGCCGGTGGCGATCTCGGTGATTCCGCCCATGCCTGCGGAGTGGTGGTTGCGTCCGGTAAGAAGCGCCTGGCGGGTGGGAGAGCAAAGCGCGGTGGTGTGAAAACGGTTGAACTTCAGGCCGTCCGCAGCCAGCTTTTCCGCGCTGGGAGTCTGGCACGGTCCGCCGAAGGCGCTGGATGAGCCGAACCCGGCATCGTCAATCAGGACGATCAGGACGTTGGGCGCTCCCGTGGGCGGGCGCAACTGCTCGATCGGCGGGAACTTGCTGTCCGGGTCCTTCGCGTCGTACGCGATGAACTGGGATCGCGATGTGTTCGGCATAGGGAGATGTGAACGGTGTTTCTTGTCTTGTGAACTCATGATTTAACTCCTTTCGAAAACTGGATTTTCATCAGATTGTCACCAGTGACCTGTCGAGTTTCCCCGGCAGGCACATCTGCTGCGACGGGGTGGAGATCCTGGCTCTACAAACGAGGTCTCCACCCCGATGAAACCTCAATGCATACCACTGCCCTGGACATCCTGCAGCTGATCCATCACCTGGTCCAGATTGAACGAAGCCGGTTTCTGCCGGGGCGGGAACTCTCTGAACGACTGGATCTGCTGGGTTACAAAGGCCTGGACCGGGACGCACAGGAAGACATGGTCCATGACCCAGTCCCAGTAGGTATTCGAATTCTCGTCCGCCCGCTCGAAGGGGTCGCGCCGAAGGTTGAAGACCTTGGGGAAGCGTAGCGGTACGAACGGCTCCTGCCAGCAGGCCAGCTGTTTTGCCCTCTGCTCCATGAAGACGAGTTTCCAGTCATTGTAGCGCAGGGCCACGAGCTGGCCGTCATCATTGATGTAAAAGAATGATTCACGGGGGCTCTCTTTTACCGTGCCGGTCAGGTAGGGCAGCATGTTGATACCGTCGATGTGGACCCTGAAGGTCTTTTTGCCTGCCTTGTGGCCCTTGAGCAGCTTCTCCCTGATGTCGGGCTCGCCCGCGGCAGCCAGGAGCGTCGGCAGCCAGTCCTGGTGCGAGACGATGCCGTTGAGCACGGTGCCCGCCTTGAATTTTCCGGGCCAGCGCACGAAGGCCGGCACGCGCCAGCCGCCCTCCCAGTTGGTGTTCTTTTCGCTGCGGAAGGGCGTGATGCCCGCATCCGGCCAGGTGTTGTAGTGGGGGCCGTTGTCGGTGGAGTACATGACGATCGTGTTGTCCGCGATGCCGAGCTCGTCGAGCTTTTTGAGCATAACCCCGACCTGGTCATCGTGATAGACCATGGCATCGTTGTAGAACCCCTGGCCACTTTTGCCCTCGTAGTCCTTGTGAACATGGGTCCTGAAGTGCATGTGTGTGGAGTTCCACCACAGAAAGAAGGGCTTGCCGTCCTTGTGGGCTTTCTCGATGAAGGCGAGTGCCTTCTCGGTAACTTCCCCGTCGATGGTCTCCATGCGTTTCCTGGTGAGTGGACCGGTGTCCTCGATGCGGCCATCAGCGAAGCTGTGGATCACACCCCGCGGGCCGAACTTCTTCCTGAAGGCCGGGTCCTTCGGATAATCGGGAAGCTCCGGCTCTTCCTCGGCATTGAGGTGATAGAGATTGCCGAAGAACTCGTCGAAACCGTGGTTTGAAGGCAGGAATTCGTCCTTGTCTCCCAGGTGGTTCTTGCCGAACTGGCCCGTGGCATAGCCCAGGGGCTTGAGCATCTCGGCGATGGTCGGGTCCTCGGGCTGCAGCCCAAGGGCGGCACCGGGCATGCCCACCTTGGTCAGGCCGGTGCGTACCGGGTTCTGACCGGTGATGAAGGCCGCCCGGCCTGCGGTGCAGCTCTGCTGGGCATAGTAGTCGGTGAAGGCGATGCCCTCGTTGGCAATCCGGTCGATGTTGGGGGTGCGGTAGCCCATCTGTCCCCGGCTGTTGTAGCTGATGTTCCACCAGCCCACATCGTCACCCCACAGGATCAGAATATTCGGTTTCTTTGTTTCAGCCATAAGATTTTCCCTCCTTTAGCTCTTCTGTTCCGGCGCCATAAGCGCCTCTGTCATAACCAAAGCGACTCTCTCCGGAGCCCTCCTTTATCTGCCAGTGCTGAGGCCTCACGAAGCCGTGCCGTGGCAGTGCTTCACCTTTTTGCCGCTGCCGCACGGGCACGGTTCGTTGCGGCCCATGTGTGCGCAGCTCTCGCGCAGCGTCCTGTCCTCCTGTGCGTAGAACCGCATGACCTCGGATGCCTGCCTGCCGGTGCGCAGAAGCTGGGCCATGAGACGCATGGGACGGTCCACGTGCTTGAAGAACATCTTGTACCCTTCACAGAGGTAGTTCAGTCCCGGCTCACCGTCCGGTGTCATGAGAAAGCGGTTTTTTGGGCACTCGCCGTTGCAGACAAAGAGCACCTCACACTCCCGGCAGTAGCGGGGCAGGCTGTCCCGCTTGGCCCGGCCGAACTGCTGCTGCTTGTGAGATGCCAGGATCTCCACCATGGGGGTCTCCATGATGTTGCCCAGGAAGTAGCGGGGCTCCACGAAGTGGTCGCAGGAGTAGAGGTCGCCGTTGCGCTCCAGTGCCATGCCCTCGCCGCAGACCGGGGAAAAGATGCAGGTGGAGGGCGATCCGAGCCAGTTGGCCAGGGGGCCGTCGAAGTTCAGCACGAACATCTCGCCCACGTCGCGGCGTACCCACTCATCGAACATGTCCACGAGGAAGTGTCCGTATTGCTGTGCACCGACAGAGCGGTCCGTGACCGCAGAACCCTCCTGGAAGCCGGTGTCGTTGTCGCGCTCCACAATGGGGATGAACTGGAGATAGCGGGCGCCGAGTTCGTCACGGAAGAACCGGTAGACCTTAAGTGGATGATCGCCGTTTTTTGCGTGGACCGTTGCCAGGATATTGAATTCCACCTGGTGGTCCTGGAGCAGCCGGGCAGCGTGCATGACCTTGTCAAAGGTCGGTCTGCCGGCCTTGTCCACCCGGTAGGCGTCGTGCATCTCCCTCGGACCGTCGAGGCTCAGGCCCACGAGGAAATCGTGCTCCTTGAGAAACCGGCACCACTCGTCGTCCAGGAGGATACCGTTGGTCTGAAGCGTGTTCTCGATACGCATCCCGGGCCTGCGATACTTGTTTTCGAGCTCTATAGCCCGCCGGAAGAAGTCAATACCCATGAGCGTGGGTTCACCGCCCTGCCAGGCAATGGTGGCGTGCGGGACCCGCTGGCCCTCTATGGTCTGACGGATGTAACTTTCCAGCACCTCGTCGGTCATGCGCCAGGGCGTATCCGGATAGAGCCGGTCCTTCTTGAGAAAGAAGCAGTACCTGCAGCTCAGGTTGCACCGTGCCCCGGAGGGCTTGGCCATGATGTGGAAAGAGGCCGGTATGTCCGGTTGCGGCATTGACATGTTCAGGGTCTGTGCATCACTCATAGTCTTTTACCTCACCATCGTCTGGTAGTTCTCCACGGCCTGTTCCAGGGTGTAGAACATGCGCTCCCGGCCAAGGGTTTTGCCGAGCGGGGCCTGGCGTATGACGTTGAGGGCCTCAGGGCTCAGCGCTGTGAGCCACAGCGTGATTCCTCCTTCGCGCAGATTCTCCTCTGCCTCGGTCAGCATCCTCAGCGCCGTATACTCGATATCCGGGATGGCGCTGAAATCGAGCACTACGACCTTCGGGTTATGTTCCTGAACCAGTGCCAGCATCTTCTGACCTGCCCGGGGGGCGCTGGCGAAGTGCATCCTTCCCTCGGTGTGCAGCATGAGCAGTCCTTCGAAGCTCTCATCTTCCGGGTGCTCCTTTGAGCGAGGGCGGAAGGCATTCGTTCGGGGAATGCGCCCCAGGACATACACCGGAGGGTTGTTGGCCTGGTGCAGGAGAGCCAGCATGGAGACGATAACGGCCACGAGGATGCCCTTGAGCGTGCCCAGGAACAGCACGCCCAGGAGTGCCACGACTGCCCAGCGGAACTCGACATGACGGATATGCCGGATACTGCGGAACTCGGCAGGATTGACCAGGCCGATGGACGTGGCCACCACCACGGCGGCCAGGGTAGCCTGTGGCATGAGGCCGATAAGCGGTGCCAGAAAGAGCATGGAGGCCACGGCGATCGCTGCCGTCACCATGGCTGCTGCCTGGGTGTGGGCCCCGGCATTGCGGTTCACTGCGGTCTGCGAGGTCCCTCCACCGGCCGGCATGGTCTGGAACAGGCTGCCTGCTGCATTGGCGAGGCCCAGTGCGAAGAGTTCCTGGTTCGCGTCCGGGTTCGGCTCGCCGTGCCTGAGGAAGGCGCGTCCGGCTGCAATGGTCTCGACAAAGCTCATCAGTGCGATGCCCAGCGCGCCGGGCCA
Source organism: Deltaproteobacteria bacterium (assembly GCA_018434685.1). Lineage (GTDB taxonomy): Bacteria > Desulfobacterota > Desulfomonilia > UBA1062 > UBA1062 > DSAD01. The sequence goes on along the minus strand of JAHDOV010000013.1, from coordinate 239,563 downwards.
CAGCTGGCTCGCCAGGGAAACGTCCGGGACCTTGAATGCAGGAAGACCGGCCGGGATATCTCCCACGATGGAGACCCCCCTGCCTTCCAGCCCCAGCAGGGCCGATGCAGCTATACCCACTATGACTGCCAGAAGCGGTGCGGGTGAGCGAGGCATGAAGCGCTCCATGCCTATGATGAGTGCCAGCATGATGAGAGAGAGCACGAGTGTCGGCACAGACAGCTCCGGCAGGTCACGGGCAATGGAAACCATGTTATGAAAGAATCCGCCCTTGTCAAAGTGCTGTCCCAGCAGCTTGGGGACCTGGTCTACCACGATAACCAGACCGATACCTGCCTTGAATCCGGTCAGCACCGGATCTGAGATGAAGTTGGCGATAAAACCGAGGCGCAGGACCGCTGCCAGCACCAGAATGGCCCCGACGAGCAGTGCCAGGGTGGATGCAGCTGCCAGGTACTCGGCAGCGGTGTTGTTCGGTGCCACCAGAGCCACTTGGGTGGCGGTCAGGATGGCTATGGTGGTGGTCGTGCTCATGCTCAGCGGCCGCGACGTGCCGAAGACGACATAGATCACCATGGGGATAAAGATTGTGTACAGACCAACTTCCACCGGCAGGCCGGCTATGGCTGCATAGGCCATGGCTTTGGGGATGACCACCGAGGCGGCAGTCAGGCCTGCAATCGCATCAGGGCGCAGCCATTCTTTCCGGTATGCCGGCAGCCAGCTTAGAGATGGGACCAATGCTGATGGTCCTGCAATTTTCGCATGCTTTTTCATGTTCATAGTCTTCTCAGCTTTCGCGCGGTGGTTGTTCCCTCAATGCCTCTACGAATTCAAAGCCCCGGGTATGGGATATCTCATGGAAGTAGATCTCGGGTTGTTCGCAGGCGAACTCCATGGCAGCCAGAACCCGGTTGTAGATCACGGAGACGATATGCTGTTGCAGGGCCTCCATGGAGGACCATTGTTCGAGGTAGAGGATTGTTTCGTCATCATTGAATTTGTCGTAGATCGAGCACTCCATGCATCCTGATTTCATCGAGGTAGGGCCGCTCACAGACTGGAAGAGATCCAGGATCACCTGTTTCTGCCCGGGTCTTGGTATGATTTTTACCAGAACAATAATCACGTAATGGACTACTGCGAGATCAATGCCAGCTGTGATGCGACCTGCAGGCAGACAGCTAACATTATGATATTCAAGAGAATACTGTCTGGAAACTACCTGGGGAAAAGCGGGGGGAGAACGGTGCAGAGTCAGGATATCGCCCCCAGGTCGACATTTCGACCAGATACGTCCGGATGGCTTCTGCTCCCGCATAGGATTCGAGGGTGCAAAATGGATCTCGTACCTTGCCTGGCAGCTTTATGGCATTATTCTGATGTTGAAAAGGGAGGGCTTTCCTCCATGAACTTTGAACACCTCGAGAAGATTTTAGTATGCAACTGTTTGTGCTTGTAAGATTGAGCGGTTGATCCAGGTCATAACGGGTCTGAGATGACTCACCTGATTGAGTCGGTGAGAGGGAAGATCATGCGCATGGACGACAGGTTGTACATCGATTTTGCCCTGTTTCCCGGAGGCCCCTTTGATCGCCTCCAGGGTATCCTGAAGCTGGAGAGGCCCGGAAAACCGGGTACAATCCGCAGGGCCATTGCCTTCGGGCTGATAACCTGGCTGCCGCTGCTGGTCCTGGCGTCTCTCCAGGACCTTGCCCTTGGAGAGCAGCCCAGGCAGTCGCTGTTGCTCGATTTCTTTGCATATGGGCGGTTTCTGCTTGCCGTACCAATTCTCATTCTGGCCGAAACCACCTGCAGCAAACAGCTTGGCCTGGTCGTGAAGCAGTTTGTTCTGACAGGGGTCGTGGCCAGGGCCGATCTTTCCCGCCTCAAAAAGAGTCTGGAGTCTGCCCTGCGGCTCATAGATTCGGCAGTGGTGGAACTGGTCCTCCTGATCCTTGCCTATGCCCTCGCTATTTCTTCGGTCATGACGGATCTGAACCTCGGCATCGCCACGTGGATAGTGAGAGAATACCAGGGTCGGTACAGCCTGTCACTGGCCGGCTGGTGGTATGGTGCGGTGGCACTGCCGGCATACTTCTTCATCGCAGGCCGCTGGCTGTGGCGGATATTCCTGTGGGGACGATTTCTCCTGCAGGTTGCCCTCATGAACATCAGGGTGATTCCTGAACACCCGGATCTGGCCGGCGGGCTGGCCTTTGTGGGGGATTCGACCGCCGCCTTTGCGCTCCCGGCGTTTGCCTTCGGCTGCGTGCTGGCCGGAAGGCTCGCCAACGAGGTCGTCCATGCCGGGAACTCACTCCAGTCGTATAAGTTTATCATCATTGCATTCCTCCTGCTGGAACTGATTCTCTTTGCAGGTCCGGTGATGGTGTTCGCCGGGCCGCTCGCCAGAGCAAAACGCAAGGGTGTGCTCGCATACGAGGGGCTTGCCAGCCTTCTGGCGCAACGGTTCGAGGAGAAATGGCTGGAGGGTGGGGCGGAGATTAGTGAGGAGGCACTGGGCGAGCCCGATTTTTCCTCGCTCACAGACTTGAACCAGAGTGTTATAAACGCACGGAAGATGAACCCTGTCCCGTTAACAATCATGGGGGTCGGACCGCTCATTGTAGCAGCCCTGGTGCCGCTTCTCCCGGTGGTGGCCATCGAAATCCCCCTGGTCGACGTCCTGAAGGCACTTCTGAAGGCTATGATATAGGGCCCCGGCAGGGAGAGGTTGTCGCGACAGATGATAATCTGTCGTGATGAAAAGACGTGAGATTCCAGGGTTGATGTAACGGATATTCATGGGGACAAGAGAGAATATTACCTTGTTTTTACATGTCAGTAACAGAGAATACTATATGGTGAAGAAAGCTGAAACAGCACTGATTGCTGTCCTGATACTCCTGGCCGGCTGCAGTGCTCTGCTCGATCCGGGCAGGGGTTCTGCAAAAGACGAAATCATTGGGGAGGGTACCAGTAGCGAAAATCTCCGGGCACGCATGGTGGGAACCTGGGTGCGCCACATACGGGGGCAGCAGGGAGCCATCGAGGGGATGCGGTTCGATGAGGACGGCATCTTCGGCTTCATCGGCATTCACACGATGAACGGTCTTGCATGGCGCATCGAGAACGAGACGCTGATCCTCAGCACTAATTCCACCCGCTATGCACAGCCCTCTGAAAGCTCTCTGAAGGTCGTCATGCTCACGGATCGGACACTGACGCTTGCCGGGAAAGATTATCTGAGCGGTGAGTACCGACGTAACGACGCTGCAGGGGCGAGGGTAACCGGAACGGTGACCTGCCGGGAACTCGGAGCCCTTCCGGAAGATGCCTTCATTTACCTGAGCCTGCTGGAAGTTTCCTTTCAGGATGCACCGGCCGGTTTTGTCGCCGACCAGAACATACCGTCGCCGGGCCGGCAGATGCCCATACCGTTCCATATCTACTATGCCACGGCAGATGTCGACCCGCTCCATACCTATCAGGTTCGTGCAGACGTTGTCTTAGCCGGTAAGAGAGAGTTCACCACCGCCATGGCGTATCCGGTGATCACCCGGGGGAATCCCTCCACCGTTGCTGTCGAGGTGGTGCGGTTGGCTGGCCATGCCGGCGCTGAGGGAGTGATCTCTGAAGGCGATACGGTATCGGAACCGGCACCGGCTGCTGCCGGAGACAGGGTTCTCCTGAGTGGGATGTTCTCCTACCTGGCCGATGCAGCGCTGTTTGTCGAGTGCCGGACGTCAAGGAGATTCCCGGTTGCCATGGAGAGAGACTATCTCGCGCTCGAGCGGGCATATCTTGGCACGGAACACGAGCCGGGCCAGGAGATCTTCGTTACCGTGGAGGGGCATTTCGCCAACCGGCAGAAGATGGAGGGCGAGGGCAGGGAAGAGATGCTGATCGTGGAGAGGTTCATCAACATCGTGCCGGGTGAGGACTGTAAAACCGTGGAGACTGCCACCTCGTACAGAATACAGGGTGAGATCCTGGAACTGCTCAGGGACAGCACGGTATTCGCCCGCTTCGAATCAGAAAACCGCCGGTGATACGTTTCAAGACGAACGTGGCGATAGAGAACCGGGACAGTCTCGTGTTCAGCACAGGGGGACACGACGCATCTCTTCGGCAGATGTTCGGCAATCATCATGCCTCCCTTCCTGAAAACATTGAACCCGCAAACCATATATGGTATTCAAAACACCCATGATTGCGGGCGTTGTTGTGTATTCGGAACAGACTGACCGGGATTATTCAAGGGAAGCATGAGTATCGCATGCCGATAAGAGACAAGGGAAACAGGAACTCTTCAGACACAGGCCGCTACCTTTCCGGAGACCGGCTCGATTTCTCTCAGCACCTCCTGAAGTATGCAACCCGGGACAGGCCGAAATTCGACTTTTTGTCCGATGTGCTGAGCCTCGTCCTGGAGTATTCCGGTTGCGATGCGGTTGAGCTCTGGCTGAAAGACAGTGACGAGGTGCTTCGATGCGAGGCGTCCAGGCAGGGAAGCTCTGCCTGCGAGTTTCGAACCATATCCGCGCCCGGTCCCGGGGAGGGGGTTGCTTCGGATCTCGAAAGGCTCTGCAGATCCATCCTGCATTCCCGGGTCCGGCCGGTCCTTCCCTCGCTGACGAAGTACGAAAGTTTCTGGACCGGAGACACCCATAACCCCTTGTTGTGGAACCTGGGATCTTCCCCTGACATGCCATCTGAAGAGCTCCTTATCGGCGGTGCCTACCGGTCGCTGGCAGTGAGCCCGCTCCATTTCGGAGAAGACAAGATCGGCCTGCTCCTGTTCAAGAACAAACGAAAGAACCAGTATACCGCAGAGAGGATGGAATATGTAGAGACCATCGCGGCAAAATTCGAGCTTGCACTGCTTCACCACCATTCGCAGGCACGGCTGCATGAGCGGGTCAAGGAACTGACCTGCCTGTACGGCATTGCACAGATCGCCTCGCAGCCGGACATAACGTTTGAGCACAAACTCGCGAATATCGTCACGGTGCTCCCGCCTGCCTGGCAATATCCCGCGCGTGCCTGTGCCCGGATCGTTGTCGACGGAGAAACCTTCCAGACCCCTGATTTCTTAGAGGGCGTGCATAAGCAGGCGGCCCGGATAGGTGCCAGGGGCAAAGAGCGGGGCGTGGTGGAGGTTCATTACTCAAACGAAAGGCCATTCCTTCAGGGGAATCCTTTCCTTGATGAAGAGCAGAGCCTGATCGACAATATTGCCGGACAGATAGCGCTGATGATTGAACACCGGGAGACAGAGGCTATCAGGTCCGAGCTCCAGAATCAGCTGATCCGGGCCGACCGCCTGGCAGCGATCGGGCAGCTTGCCGCAGGAGTGGCTCACGAGCTCAACGAACCGTTGAACACGATACTCGGATTTGCCCAGCTCGTCGAGAAAACGCCGGGGATGCCGCAACCGGCGCTGGAAGACATCAAAAAGATAACGGATGCATCGTTGCATGCGCGCACGATCATACGGGAACTCCTGATATTCGCCCGCCAGGCCCCCCCCAGCAGGACACTGGTAAATCTGAACCGGATCATTGAAGATGAGCTGAGCCTGTTTGAATCGTTGTGCAGCAAATCCGGCGTAGTTCTGCAGCGCGTTCTCGATCCGGACCTGCCTGAAATAATTGCGGACAAATCGCAGCTGCTGCAGGTGCTGTCCAACCTGGTGGTCAATGCCCTCCAGGCCATGCCCGATGAGGGAGTCCTGACCATTCGGACCACAGCTGATGCCGCAAGGGTATCACTCATGGTCCAGGATACGGGCATCGGCATGAGTGACGAGGTGAAAGAGAGCATATTCGTGCCGTTCTTCACCACCAAGGATGTAGACCAGGGGACTGGCTTGGGTCTTGCAGTGGTGCATGGCATTGTGACTGCACACGGGGGAGAGATACAGGTTGAAAGTACGGTGGGCCAGGGTGCCCGTTTTCTGATCACACTCCCACGTAAACTCAACACAATCCCGGAGGAGAACTGAGACAATGGCAGCGCGAAAGAGCAGCATTCTTGTTGTCGATGATGCGCCCACAGCACTCGAGGTGCTCGAGCGCAACCTGACCTCGCAGGGATACCGGGTGGTGACCGCTCCCAGTGTGGTCGATGCGATCAGGATTCTGGAGAGCTCTCCCATCGACCTGGTCATTACCGACTACAAGATGCCCAAGGCAAGCGGACTCGATCTGATCAGGCACATCAGGGAGAACTACCATGATACCGAGGTGATCATGATCACCGGATATGCATCGGTAAAAGGGGCAGTGGAGGCAGTGAAGATGGGGGCAGAGGAGTACCTTCCGAAACCCTTTACCGATGAAGAGCTCTTCGCGGCCGTTGAGCGGGCGCTCAACAAACAGCAGCTGCGCAAGACCGTGCTCGGCAGAAAACCCCATGAGGGACCGGATACCTACGGCATTCTCGGAGGGTCAAAGGCGATTCGCAAGGTGCTCGCAGACATAGAGAAGGCAGCGGTATCCACTGCCACTGTTCTCGTCCTGGGCGAGAGCGGCACGGGCAAGGAACTGGTGGCACGGGCCGTACACTACAGCAGCAGCCGGGCTTCGGCACCGTTTGTTCCGGTCAACTGCGGGGCCATCCCGGAAAAACTGCTCGAAAGTGAGCTGTTCGGATATATGAAAGGCGCCTTCACCGGTGCCCATGAATCCCGGGCCGGATTTTTCCAGACTGCCGACGGGGGCACGATCTTTCTGGACGAGGTCAACGAGATGAGTCCGGCCATGCAGGTAAAACTCCTGCGGGTTCTCCAGGACAAGCAGGTGTGCATGGTCGGAGCAAGGAGGACCCAGCAGATCGACGTGCGCATCGTGGCTTCGTGCAACAAGGATCTGCGAAGCCTGGTAAAAAAGGGTGCATTCCGCGAAGATCTCTTTTTCCGGCTGAATGTCATCTCCATCACGGTCCCGCCGCTGCGGGAGCGGCGGGAGGATATCGCCCTGCTGATCGCTCACTTTGCAGCCAAATTTGCCGATGAGCTGGGAAAGCCCACCCCTGCGTTTTCCGATGATACCCTCCAGGTGCTCATGAATTATTCCTGGCCCGGCAATATCAGGGAACTGGAGAACCTTGTCCAGCGCCTGGTGGTCATGACCGAAGACAAGATCATCGAGGTTCCGGACCTGCCTTCCATCATGCGGTTTTCAGCCATGTCCGGGACCGTACCCTTCAAGTCGCTGGCTGAAGAGGAAGCCACCTACATCCGCATGGTGCTGGCAAGCGTGGGGGGCAATAAATCACGCGCCGCAGAGATTCTCCGGATCGACCGCAAGACGCTGAGGGACAAGCTCAAGCCCCTGGGCACAGCACCTGAATAGTTCCGCGGGAAAGTGGGGAGAAACTCGCCAGCCGGTGAGTTTCTCCCCACTTTCCCGCACCGGACACAGCCCTGCCTCACCGGTCGTGATTCTGCGGCGCGAGTTTCCTGCCAGTCTGATAAAATACGTATAATCAATATATTATCTATCAATGTGCCTGCTCCTGGCGGTGAACTGCCACGGCAAATCCTGTCGTTATGAGGTGGCATGCCTCTTGCCCTTAGGGAGAAGAACGTGAAGAACACGGGGAGATGCCATGCAAGACTACAGCAATTCCGACGGACTCTGTTCGACCTGTACCTTTTCATCTGATTGCATGTTCGCCAAGAACCATCTGGAAAGTGTTCACTACTGCGAGGAATATCAGACAGCAGATGCCACGCAGGAGACCGGGAAGACGAAATTTTCTCCCGGTACGGGGGGATCGCCCAAACGCAATCCGAATAGCCCGATAAACAAGTCGCCCCAGCAGGTCATGGGGCTGTGCAGTAATTGTATGCACCGCAAGGTATGCAGTTTTCCCAAACCCGCGGGGGGCGTATGGCACTGCGAAGAGTACAGGTGATGGGGCGCTGTCGCAGAACAGGAGAAACAACAATCCGTCTTGTGGAGGAAGGAATCGTATGAGCCCGGAATATATTAAGGAGATTGTCAGCCATCATCAGGGTGAACTGGGAGCCCTCATCTCGATCCTGGAGGATATCCAGGCCAGACACCACTATCTTCCCGAGGATGCATTGAGAATCGTTGCGGAGGAAACGGGCCGCAGCCTTGTCGACATTTACGGGGTGGCGACCTTTTACAAGGCCTTCAGCCTCAAGCCCAGGGGAAAGCATCACATATCAGTCTGCATGGGAACTGCCTGTCATGTACGCTCTGCACCGGGGATCGTGGATGAGTTTACCCGGGAACTGGGACTCAGGCCAGGTGAAACCACCCAGGACCGGGAATTCACGCTCGAGACGGTCAACTGCCTGGGGACGTGTGCCCTTGGGCCGATCGTCCTGGTGGATGGCCACTATTTTTCCAACGTAAAAAGGACGGATGTGAAAAAGATCATCGCCAAGACCAGCTCAGGGTTCGCCGAAGAGCCTGGCGACAGGGAAGACCGCCTGTTCCCCGTCGAGGTGTACTGCCCGCACTGTAACCATGGCCTGATGGACGAGCAGAATCGTATCGAGGATTATCCGGCCATATCGCTTGCGTGTTCATTCAACGGTACGAGGGGCTGGGTGAGGATGTCGAGCCTCTATGGGAGTCACTGCCTTGAATCCGAACACCCCTTTGTGGCCGATACCCCGGTGAAGTTCTTCTGCCCGGAGTGCCATGCAGAACTCGTCGGAAAGGCAGCCTGCCTCGACTGCGGCTTCCCCATGGTAACGCTCGGTTTTCAGGGAGGAGGCTCCCTCCTCATGTGTACGCGCTGGGGATGCAACAACAGCACGATATCTTTGAACGGTCACCTCTGGCGTGATGAACTCAGGAACGACGCCAGAGAACAGATCCCAGGATGATATCATGGACTATCTAAGCTCACGAGAAGAATTCACGGCACTGCAGGAGCGGCTTTGTTCAGACTACAACGCCGATATCCCCACCATCATCATCCCTGCGGGCACCTGCGGCCAGGCAAGCGGGGCATCGGATCTTGTCCGCACCGCCCAGCGCGAGATCATCAGGAGAAAACTCCAGGACAAGCTTCATCTGAGGGTAACCGGCTGTCACGGCTTCTGCCAGATGGAACCCTCGGTGCTTATCGAACCGGCCGGGACCTTCTACCCCAGGGTGGATATCACCGGCATGAAGAGGATCATCGATGCACTGGTGCGGCAAGAGGTGGTCGAAGACCTTTTGTTTGTCGACGAGGAAACCGGGCAGAGAATCGCCAGGCAGGACGACATCCCGTTCTATCGTCATCAATCCAGGCTCCTCCTTTCACAGAACGAAAAGATCGACCCCCTCGACGTGTATGACTACCTGCGAATCGGCGGATATTTCGCCTTTGTCCGGCTCCTTGCGGATATGGAGCCCCGGCAGGTTATCGAAGAGGTCAAGGATTCCGAACTCCGCGGCCGGGGAGGGGCAGGGTTCCCCACCGGCATGAAATGGGAGTTCCTCTCCGGTGCAGCAGACGGAAAAGGGAAGTACATCGTGTGCAATGCCGACGAGGGGGACCCCGGGGCCTACATGGACCGCAGCCTGCTCGAGGGCAACCCGCACAGCATCATCGAGGGCATGCTCATCGGTGCCTATGCCACGGGAGCTGATCAGGGCGTAATGTACGTGCGCACGGAATATCCCCTTGCCATCAAGCACCTGAACAATGCGCTGAAACAGTCCCGGGCCCTCGGGCTGCTGGGCGGCAATATCCTCGGTTCGGGGTTCAGCTTTGACATCTCCCTGGTCAAGGGAGCCGGGGCCTTTGTGTGCGGAGAAGAGACAGCATTGATGCGCTCCATTGAAGGCAGGATGGGAGAGCCCTGCCAGAGGCCCCCGTTCCCTGTCCAGAAAGGGATTCATGGCAAACCCACGCTCATCAATAATGTGGAAACGTGGGCAAACATCCCGGTTGTCCTCAGAGACGGTGCCCAGGAATACAGGAAGACCGGTCGGATGAATACCGGCACGAAGATCTTCAGCCTCGTGGGAAAGATAAAGAACACCGGACTGGTGGAGGTGCCCATGGGCACTCCGGTCAGGGAGATTATCTACGATATCGGCGGCGGACAGTCCGGCAAGGCCGGCATCAAGGCCGTGCAGACCGGGGGGCCTTCGGGAGGCTGCATCCCTGCGGGCATGTTCGACATACCCATCAGCTACGAGAGCCTTGCCCAGGCAGGCTCCATCATGGGCTCAGGCGGTATGATCGTCATGGATGGAAATACCTGCATGATCGATGTGGCAAAATACTTCATGAACTTTCTCAAGGACGAGTCGTGCGGCAAGTGTTTTGCCTGCCGCAAGGGTACCCAGAGGATGTTCGAGCTGCTCGACGATATTGCCTCCGGAAGGGGGACCCTGAATCATCTGAAGATCCTCGAGGAGCTCGCCCTGATCCTGAAGGACGTTGCCATGTGCGGCCTGGGTCAGACGGCACCGAATCCCGTGCTGTCCACGCTCAAGTATTTCAGGGAGGAATACCTCGAGCATATCGAGCACAAGCGTTGTCCTGCCGGGGTTTGCAAGGGGCTCATCAGCTTCACCATCAGTGAACTCTGCACGGGCTGCGGCGCGTGTGTGAAGGCATGCCCGGAACAGGCGATCACGGGCGAGAAGAAACAGCGCCATGTAATAGACCAGGACCGGTGCAGCAGGTGCGGTGCCTGCAAGAGCATATGCAAATTCGAGGCAGTAGAGATACACTAGGAGTGAGAAGGACAGGGGTGAAAGAATATGGTTACGGTGACGATTAACGGCTTGGATGTCCGTGTCGAGGAAGGAACGACCATCCTGGAAGCGGCACGGTTTGTCGGTTTCCCCATCCCGACTCTGTGTCATAATGACGGGGTCTCCCCCTATGGAGCCTGCAGGCTCTGTGTCGTGGAGATCGGGCAGGAACCCAGATCAAAACTGGTTTCTTCCTGCACGTACCCGGTGGAGGAGGGGCTCAAGATCAGGACAGCTTCTCAGCGGGTGGTGAGGGCACGCAGGATGATCATCGAACTGCTCCTGGCATCGTGTCCCCAGTCAAAGACCATCCAGGATCTGGCGTCTGCACATGGGGTTCGCCAGCAGCGCTTCAGGCAGGAACATGAAGACTGCATCCTGTGCGGACTGTGCGTGCGGATGTGTTCCGAGCAGATGATGGCTCACGCCATTGGCTTCCGCGGCAGGGGAGAGGACCGAAGCATCGGCACACCCTTTGACATGTCTTCAGACGTCTGCAGGCTTTGCGGGGCCTGTATGTACATCTGTCCGGCGTGTCAGCTGCGGTGTACGTACAACCAGCCGGAACATGCCATCTGCAATGCCTGTGCAAACCTGAGGCCTCCGTGTATCGAAAAAGAAGAGTACAGCGATCTGATGTGCTACATGAAACCGTGTGTTGCCTGTGAAATAAAATAAGACGTGATAAAGGGGTAAAATGATATGATCATCTCTAAGGTAAATGCTTCGGCTGCAACGCTTACGAAAAACAGGACTGAAGACTCGGTCGTGCCGACCTCGGGTATGTGTGTCACCTGCGTGGACGGCTGCATCGGCATGTGCGAAATCGGAAAATCCGCCTATCGCGGTCATGAGGTTATCTATCCCCAGCCGTTCGGTGTGATAACCACAGCCGGCGAGAAGCGCTACCCAGTTGACTATTCGCACTTCAATATCATGGGCACCTGTGTGGGTGCTCACGGGATAGAGGCGGACAGCGACAAGGCGATATTCCCGAACGTGAACCTAGGCGTCGTGTTCGGGAAGGACAAGGGGATCAGGTTCCGCTGCCCCTGGATCATCCCCGGCATCGGCTCGACAGCTATAGCCAAGAACAACTGGGATGGCCTGGCCATCGGCTCAGCCCTGGTGGGCACCGGTCTGACCATAGGGGAAAATGTCGTGGGCATGGACCCGGAGGCTGTTCTCAAAGACGGCCGGGTGGTGGATACCGTCGACCTGAAGCGGCGGGTGAATCTCTACCGGGACTACCAGCGCGACGGCTACGGGGCCATCGTCGTACAGGCCAATATCGAGGATACCCGTCTGGGCGTGCAGGAGTATGCAATCGAAAAACTCGGCGTCGAGTGTGTTGAGCTGAAGTGGGGACAGGGTGCGAAGGACATCGGCGGCGAGGTCAAGATCCCGAATCTGAAGCGGGCACAGATGCTTGCCGAGCGAGGGTACATAGTTCTGCCCGACCCCTTTGACGAAGATGTTATCCAGGCCTTTGAACGCGGCTCGTTCAAGGAGTTCGAACGCCACTCGCGGGTGGGCATGGTAACGGAGGAATCCTTTGCAAAAAGAATCGAAGAGCTCAGGGCGGCCGGCGCAAAGTACATCTTCCTCAAGACCGGTGCATACCGGCCTGCAGATCTTGCCCGGGCGATCTCCTTTGCCTCGAAATACCGGCTCGACCTGCTTACCGTCGATGGTGCGGGCGGCGGCACGGGCATGAGCCCGTGGCGGATGATGAATGAATGGGGTGTTCCCCCTGTAGAGCTGCATTCCCTTCTGCACCAGTATGCATCGCATCTGGCCGGCAAGGGTGAATACGTGCCCACACTGGCACTGGCCGGAGGGTTCTCCTTCGAGGATCACATCTTCAAGGGCCTTGCCCTGGGCGCACCGTTCGTCAAGCTCATCGGCATGGCACGTGGCCCCATTGCCGCAGCCATGGTGGGAAAGACAATCGGCCGTACCATAGAAGACCTGCAGGTGCCTGTGTACATCGAGCGGTTCGGCAGCTCAAAGGATGAGATTTTCGTGACTGCCGCATCCCTCAGGAGAGAAATCGGCAGGGATGAATTCGATAAACTGCCCACCGGTGCACTGGGTCTGTATACCTATTACGAACGCCTTACCCAGGGTCTGCGCCAGATCATGGCCGGGAGCAGAAAGTTCTCCATCGATCACATCTCCCGGAACGACATAGCCGCCCTCACCCCCGATGCATCGCGCGTCAGCGGCATCGACTACATCATGGATGTGGACAAGGGCGAGGCACTGAACATACTCGACAACTGACCGGCTGGCAGATCGATCGACCACGGAAGCCCGCTTACCGGGATTGACCGCTGTCATGTCCCGGACGGGAGACCCTGGTGAACGACAAAAAGAAACGTCCCCGGCGTTAGAGCCGGGGACGTATGAACAGGGGGAGGGTAATACCCTCCAAGTATGCTAATTGGTCTTCTCGGTCTTGGGCTCATCGACAGGCGCTGCTGCCTGCTCATTCTCTGCCCCGACATCTTCCTTTTCCGGAGCCGCAGCCTGGGTCTCGGCCTGTTCCTGGACGCCGCCGGATGTCGCTGTTTCTGTCATTGCCTCTGCAGCAGGCTCATTTGCCGGTACTGCGGGGGTTGCATCCTGATTCTGTGCGACCGATTCCGAAGATGCCTGAGCCTCAGGAACCGTGTTTTGCGACTCGCAGCCGGTGGCCAAGAAACAGAATAAGACTATCCCACACACCAGAACCAATAACCCCTTCCACATTGAACCATTGTTTGTTTCCGTTGCTGTATTCATACATTCCTCTCCTTTTTATTATGCCGAATTTTCATTCAGCAGGTATTATCGTTGTATCGATGATGTGAATAACCCCGTTCAGGCACAGGATGTCAGGTTCGATAATCCGGGCGTTATTCACTGTTATGCCCTGTTTGTTGATGTCGACACGGAGCGTGTCGCCGTTGCTCATCAGGATGGAATCCATCGCTGCAATATCTGAGGCCACCAGCCTTTCGGGGATTATATGGACCGAGATTATCGAGGCCAGCTGATCAGAATTGTCAGGGTTGAAGAGCATGGTGAGCATTTCCGGGGGTAGTTTCCGGAAGGCCTCGTCATCCGGGGCGAATATGGTGAAAGGACCATCGTTCTTCAGTATACCGTCGGTCTCGGTTTCCTGTATGGCCCGGGCAAGGATCCGGAGGGATTCATTCGTATTGATGGTATCGAGAAGATCACTTTCCTCCGGCTGCCCCGTATACCCCAGAGATGCCAACAGGAGAATCACCCCAGCCGTGAGAGTCCACATTGCCAGACATTTCATGAATTCGCTCATATGTTTTTGCTGTTCCTCAATTACAGTGCAATCCGAAGATGAGTTCCCTGTCTTTCTTCTGTCTCTTGTTAGGTATTATTTTAAGGGAAGCAGACAGGTCATGATCCCGCCTGCTTCCCTTTTCAGTATGATCCTACAGTTGCCCGCTGAATACGAACTGATCCCTGCGGTTCTTGGTCCAGTCTTCCTCGGTATGGCCTGCAAGCAGCGGCTTTTCCTCGCCGTAGCTGATGGCGCTGATCCTTTGCGAATCGATGCCGAGAGATATCAGGTAGGTTTGTGCCGCCCTGGCCCTTCTGTCGCCGAGTGACATGTTGTACTCGCTGGTTCCCCGTTCATCACAGTGTCCCTCGATCTGTACCTTGAGATCGGTGTGCAGATTCAGGAATGCTGCAAGCTCTGCCAGGATTTGAGTATCCTCGGGACGGATGTTGAACCTGTCGTAATCGAAGTAGATCATCTTGTCGCCAAATTCTGCGGATCCAGCCGTTGTATCGGTAGTTACCTGTGCATCCTGCCCGGAATCCTGCGAAAACCCCTGCATCTGCTGGTCCTGAGGCTGTGCAGCGTCTGAGGATGTATCCACGGGATTCAGGACCTTCTTGGAGCACCCTGCAGACAAAAGAAGCACTGCCAGAGAAACAAACACGAGACACCTAACTGTTTTGATCATTTGAGTTTTCTCCCTCCTATTTGTGTTGATGAAGCGTGAGAGCTTTCATACTCTTTCGGTATGGAAACACAAGGATGGCCTTGAAACATTCCGGGCGTCGGCAGGAGGCGGGAGACAGGTTTAGTCAGCCCTGTATCCCCAGCACATGGTTTCTTCATCTTTGTATGCGTTTCAGAGTTTTTCACGAAAAATCAAAAAAAGGTGATTTAAAAAAGGCCGGAAAAAGGAGAATAAAAGAGGAAAGGGGAAACATGGGCTGGTATAGAGGCGTATTGATAATCATAGATAAAATAATAATGGATAAATAAAGATAACCATGGATGATGAAAATTCCCCCGGGGGGGGGCGGAGTGCCGTGAGCGGGGTGGAGACCATCCCCGGGGGATTTTCCGAACCATTACATGTTCCTGCAAAGAAAATCATGGAATTATCATGGGCACTTCAGTATAATATCTGTATTGTTTTCGTGGCGCACATGCATTTGTGTTCAGCAGGGTTTTTGGGGTGAAACCAGCCACGTACTATCAATGGATTCTGTATGAAGTGTAAGGAGTGGTGTTATGGACATGACATGGCCAAACAATGAGTGGGTGGGGCGAAGGGTTAAATCGGTTCATAGTCTCGATCGGGAGGGGGTCGTTGTCGGTTATAACGATGAATGTGTCATTATCGACTATAACGATCTCACCCCGCCGGAGCACGAACCCTACCAGAATCTGATCATCGTCGACGGTGTTGTGAGGGCCGGATGATCCCTTTTCTGAAATAGGAAACGGGTTTCTCCGGTTGCACCGGGAAAGGGGATCTTGCATCAGCCGTGCATGGTGTTATTCTTTGAGCTAGTGTGGCTGATGATCCGGAAAGGAAACGATCCCTGCAGAATGATCGCAGGGTGTACAGACAGACACCCTGAGGCCGCAGCAAAGGTTTGAGTCATGCCCGAGGTGGCACAGAGAGGGGGGATGTGGGAATGAACCGTATCGCGGTGCTCGTTGCGGTAATGCTCCTGCCGATGTCGGTAATGGCCATGAGGCCTGTGGACGATGCCGAGCTTTCTAGTATCTCCGGTCAGACAGGCGTGAGCATATTTGTCGATATAACCATGAATATCTCCATAGACACCCTGGCCTGGGGCGATTCGGACGGCCTTGGGGTCGGTGCGTATAACCCGTGGGGGCTCACTACTGCCGGCGGCTATGTCGGTGTTTCCAACTTCAGGGTCACGGGTCTCTCGGTGAGGCCCCGCAGCGCCGATTCCTTTGCCGGCTATGTGCCATCTTCGACGGCAGCGTCATTCTGGCCGAGCCCGGCAGTCATAGACGTGTACAACGGCATTCCCTATTTCCGTATCGATGTCGGCTCCCCCGGCACGCCGTAGCAGGTAAGGGCATCGGCACGGCCCCGCGCAGGGGGTCACGTCATGCGGGGTTTCAAGGTCTGCTCCAGCCAGGAATTGCAATACAACTGTCAAGCCGGTCAACTCGATCTGCCTCTGGTGTGTGTTTTTCAGTCCCTCATCCTGTGCCGTGTTGATCCTTGGCCATCGGCAGGAGGTGTATACACCTGTAAACAAACTATACACAACTGTATAATAACTATACATATCTGCGGGTAATGGTCTCGTGATAGATTAATATAACAAACAATAACAGCAAGTTGAGAATGGCACCCTCTTTGCCTTATGTATTCTGGAAAAATAATGAACTGAAGAGGGGGCTCGAGTGGAAAAGAGAATAACGGATCATTATATTACAACGCAGGTGATCGCGGGACGTCAACGCAAGGTACAATGCCGAAACAGTAGTGCCGGTTCTGCCAAGGGACTGCGTTTTCATGAGGCAAGAACTGGCAGAGAACAGGCAAGCCATAGCGAACCTGGAGGATTTCAGATGGAAAAGACAATGTGTTACCAGGAGAATCGATCTAATCTTAATCGCGTGCGGACATTCGGGGTGCTCTCGATCATGTTCGTACTCCTCCTTGCGGGCATGCCCGGCCTTGCGCAGGCACAGGAGAAGGCCCTGGAGAATCTCAAGGAGACAGGCAAGGCCTTTGCATCCATTGCACGGGATGCATCTCCTGCCGTGGTGTTCATCAGGGTAGAGAAGACCGTGGCAGCCGGTCCTTCCATGAGAATGCCCTTTAATGAAGAGTTCTTCAAACGATTTTTCGGACAGCCCATGCCCGGCCAGCCCATGCCCGGCCAACCCCAGAGTCCCGAGCAGCCCAAGCGTACGATACAGGGCCAGGGGTCAGGCTTCATCATCTCGCCCGACGGGTACATCCTGACGAACAACCATGTGGTTGCTGATGCGGACAAGGTGATGGTGAAGCTCCTCGATGGCCGGGAGTTCCCGGCACAGATCATCGGTACGGACCCCCCGACCGACGTGGCGGTCGTGAAGATCGATGCCACGGATCTGCCGGTTCTCACCCTGGGCAACTCTGACAGGCTCGAGGTGGGTGAATGGGTTCTTGCGCTCGGCAATCCCTTCGGGTTGTCGCACACCCTCACTGCCGGTATTGTCAGCGCGCTGGGACGCAGCAGGATAGGCATCTCGGACTATGAGGACTTCATTCAGACCGATGCTGCCATCAATCCGGGAAACTCCGGAGGACCCCTCATCAACCTCGAGGGCCAGGTCGTTGGAATTAACTCGGCGATCTTCAGCCAGAGCGGCGGATACATGGGTATCGGTTTTGCCATCCCGGTCAACATGGCACGGAATATCTACAGCCAGCTCATCGATCATGGAAGCGTGATCCGTGGATATCTCGGGGTAACCGTCCAGGACCTCACCCCGGATCTTGCCAGGTCATTCGGGCTGAAGGACAGCAAGGGGGTGCTCATCGCCCAGGTCATGCCCGATACCCCTGCGGAGAAAGCGGGGTTGCAGCAGGGTGATGTCGTTGTCGGGATTAACGGGGAGCCGGTCGAGACCGTGGCCCCGTTCCGCAACAAGATCGCGCTGACCGAACCGGGCACCAAGATAGAACTGACCGTGGTCCGCGACGGCAAAGAGCTGTCTCTCGGCGTGAAGGTCGAAAAGATGACGGCAGACACTGCTGCAGCGGTATCCCGCCCGGAAAGCATGGAGAAGATGGGGCTTACCGTGACGACGCTTACCGGCGAACTGGCTGATCAGTACGGCTACAAGGGTGAGAAGGGCGTCGTGGTTACCGGTATCGAGACCGGATCTGCTGCTGCCCTGGCCGGCATGAAGCCGGGCATATTGATACAGGAAGTGAACCGCGAAAAGATCGAGAACGTCAAAGAGTTTGAAAAGGCGATAGAGAAAAGCGGGAAGAAGCCCATCCTCCTCCTCGTCCGCGATGAGAGGGGTTCACAGTATATAGCGCTCGACGTCGAAAAATAGATTTTCGCATCGGGTGAGATTGATCTCTCTCCACCTTCGGTTCCCCTGGCCGTCGTCACGCATGATGGCGGCCAGGGGAATACCGGTTTGTCCTCCCTAAAATCCTGCCTGCCCGAGGAGGTGTTTCCCTCCAGAATGACAAGCAGTCTTCTTCCTCGAAGGAAAGTGTGCTAGGATAATTATCCAGGAGGGTTTGCATGAAGGCAACATGGGATATTCCAGAGGAACTGCTCGATAATGCCGGTGAGTTTGACAATGATTTCTACCGGCGCTTTATTCTTCATACGGCATCGCAACCGCTCAGGATAAACGAGCACGTGAGAAAGGATTATCTGTTCCCGACCTTTTACGGGGATGTCACGTGCGCCATGGCCGTATTCCTGTGCTCCTATGACAAGGCTGCTGCCCTGCTGGCCGAACAGCTGAGTCCCCGGATCGTGCCGGTGAGGATGACCAGGGGCCGTGCGCTGGTGGCCTTTTCCTGTTATGAATACAAGAAGGTCATGGGCGTGAGGCCATACAACGAGATCGCCATTGCCATCCCGGTGATGGTCGATCCCGGCTTCAATGTCCCTGTCCTGCCGATGATCATCGATAAGTTCAGCCGGTTCGGATATTACATCGCGGGCATGCCGGTGACCTCGAAGGAAAACACCATAAGGGGCCGCAGAATCTGGGGCCTGCCCAAGGTGACCCAGGACATCGACATCTATCGTGAGGGGGGTGACTGTGTTGTAAAGGCCATGGACGGTGATGGGAACGCATACCTCTCGCTTCGTATCCCCATGCAGGGAAAACCTACCGATTTCGATGTCTCGTCGTACCTGTATTCGCAGCTGGGAGGGAAGCTCTGCCAGAGCCGGACAGATTTCAGGGCAGCCTTCAGGGTGAAAAAGAACATGGAGCTCCTGCTGAAAAAAGATGTGAAGCCCGAACGTGCCTCTCTCGAGCTGGGAGACACCTCGTTCGCCCCGCTGCTGAAACGGCTCGAGATAGAAGAAATGCCCTTCCAGACACGCTACGCCGAACACATGTCATCGTGCTTTGATCTGCCCAACACTCAGATGCCCGACTGGGCCGGAAGCCTCCCGGTGAGCGACTATGCCCTGGAGGATGAGGCCAGCATGAAATTGTCAGGCAATGACCTGAAGGTCGCCTTTTTCGGTGCCGGTGCCATAGGGGCCTCTGTGGGGGGATGGGTGGCCCCCTTCCATGAACAGACCTGGTTCATCGATCAGGGGGCGGTCCTCGATGCCTTGAAGACAACCGGCATAAGCCTCTATCAGGGAGGACAAAAGGCCGAGACCATGAGCTCTGTCCCTGTCAGGGTTGTGGAGAACCTGGCCGAGCTGGGGTCCATGGATGTGATTGTTGTCGGGGTGAAGAACTACAGCCTCGAGGCGGTCGCCAAACTGATCAAGGCCCATGCCAGAGATGACGTGATCATTGTCTCCATGGCCAACGGCATCGATAACCAGGCGATTCTGCCCAAATACTTTTCCCGGGTGATCTACTGTGTTGTCAGCTACAACGCCTGGATGGATGCCCCGGTCACCGTGGGCTATCAGAAAAGGGGGCCACTCGTTCTGGGAACCCCTGACAACACCCTGCTGTCCGAGATGAACGCGGTTGCCGATATCTTCGGCAAGGGCGTCGAAACCGTGATCACAAACCATCTCCAGGACGCAGTGCACTCCAAGATCGTGGTGAACCTCACCAACTCCCTGACGACCCTGGTGGGACACGGGTTCAGGGACATATCCGATATCGACACGTTCCAGAGGCTCCTGACGAAAACCCTGTATGAGGGGGTGCGGATTGTACGGGCTGCCGGCTACAAGGAGTGCAAGCTGGGCGGGATGCCGCCCTGGCTGCTTATGAAGGCCGGTGCCCTGCTTCCCCGGGGTCTGACCAGACCGATGTTCAAGCGGAATCTGGCCAAGATGGTCATGTCGAGCATGAGCCAGGATATTATTCAGCGGGGCTCTACAGACTCGGAGCTGGATTCCCTGACCGGCTATATCCTCGAACTGGCCAGGACGACGGGTGTCAGGGCCCCGTACAACGAGACCATTTATGAACTCGGGAGAGAACGATTCGGCAAGCCCGGCTTTGAGCCCATGGATGTGAAAGAGGTCTGGCAGCAGGTACAGCGGCGGCTCTCATAGAGGCGGAAGGCACCCATCGGCAGGCCCGGGGATGATGACCTGGTTTGCGAGGTATGGGGACAACACTCTCGGGGAAATTGTTCCTTCGGTGAGCCTGGGCCTTGCTTCGCATTACGAAATCACGGGCAGCCGCCTGAGTGCCCCGTAGACGATATAGATTCCGATGCAGACCACGAACACGCCGAAGACCAGCCGCAGATAGGGCCCGGAGATCCTGTTGGCAAAATAGGCGCTGACCCAGGCACCGAGAAAGAGGCCGAGGGCCACGATGAGTGCCACCTTCAGGTCGACATGGCCGTGGCGGTAGTACTCGATTACGGCTGCAAGGCCGACCGGCGGAAGCAGAATGGCAAGGCTGGTTCCAATGGCCATATGGGGAGAGTACCCGGCGAGATAGATCAGGGCAGGAACAATGATGACCCCGCCGCCGATGCCGAACAGGCCTGACGCAATACCTGAAGCCAGACCGATGGAGAAGAGGATTAAGATTACGGAAACATGAGCCATGAATGACCTCCTGAATGAACACTAATACATGATTTCACTCCTGCTGAAAACATAACGGTTGCCTGTGCCGGGCACAATCACTTTTTCTGCCGGGCCGAAGGCGGGTGCCATGGTCTCAAGACGATTTTTATCGTGCATGGGGTAAAAAAATAGGGAGCCGTTGCAGCCCCCTTAAAAAGGAGATTTTTTTGTTGATTTTGCTTATCGTTCTGTAAGGTCATGCCGCCGGTATTTCAATGCCCCGGACTGCATGATCAAGGAATTTATTGATAAACAGATTCATGAAAGGAGGATTGACCTCTCCTTTTGGGGATCATCGAAGACACTGATGGTCTCGCAGGGAGAAGCAATCGCTGGGACTGTAGTAATTATTGGATTGCTTCTCCCTGCACCTTCAGGCTCGCCAAGGGGAGGGGGCCTGTTTCAGCGCTTCTTCAGCATATTTCCTGAAGCATGTCCTGTTGCCGCCAGGACATGCCTGGTGATTCACCCGGGTCGGCTGCCTGTCATCCTCAGAAATATTCTCTCCTGACCTGGTAATTCTGCCGCACATGGATGTCTTCGGGGAACAGGGAGCCCTGATCTTCGATGGCAGCCCGTATTTTCTCGAGAGATCTCTGCTGGATCTGCCTGACCCGTTCACGGGTTACGCCGATCATCGACGAGATGTCCTTGAGCGTGGCCGGGGGGTCGGCGAGGTAGCGCTGCTCGATGATGAAGACCTCCCGCTCATTGAGGCTTGAGCCGTCGGATCTCAGGAAACTGCGTAGATAATCGCCGCGCTCTTTGTAGGTATACAGCTCGTCCTGGTCTGGCCCTTCATTCGGCAGGTGTTCCACCAGGGTTCCGTCATTTTCATTATCCGCTGAGATGTTGCAGTCAAGCGATACAAGGTTCCTGGCATCTGCGAGGCTGCCCGTATTGACCTGGTAGCTTTTGTTGATATGGTTTTTGATGTAGGCCTTTATCCACCAGATCGCATAGGAGATGAACCGGACCCCCACATCCGGGTTGAAACGGGTGATGGCCTTTACCAGCCCCAGGTTGGCGCACTGAATGATCTCGAGCGGATCATCGACGAGATGAATGTAGCGCTGGGCTATCTTCCGGGCAAAACGCATATTGGACATGATGATCGTGTGCCCGGCTTCGGCATCTCCATCTCTATACCTTCTCGCCAGATCGAGTTCTTCTTCGGCGGTGAGGACCGGATAGTTTTTGATGTTCATCGAGAAGAATTTCATGTTCTGTTCAAAAACCTTGCTTTCCATACATCCTCCCTTGGTGAACAAGTCGCTCTGTGTGCTTCATACGGATCGTACGAGGGGCACGGTTCATGCGCGCTTGTTCATGATTGTTTTACGCGCGGATCTGCACAGGGACGGGTTCTTTCTGTCCGCGATCGCATGCTTGAGACGGTCCTGGCTCGCGGCGAAGTCCTGCAAGGTTTTCTTCAGAGATGGTTCCTCCGGGTTTTCCCTGAGACCGGGCCACGACCAGGGGTGTTCCGGTCGTGCACCCATGCGGGAAATCCCATCCGGGAACGGCTTGGCATTCATTCTCCCCTGCCGGCGAACAGGCCTCATATAATTTTTCATTGCACAGGACATCATCATATCAGAGTATTGCTATATTGATGCCACCTGGGAGCCGGTGGGGCTTAATGGTATAACAGCCAGAAAATAAATGGATTATTCAGGAAATCATCGCGAGAGGGAGTCTGCGGTGGATGCTTAAAGAGACGGAATAGCATCCAAGGGTCGGCATACCGACCAAACTGCACAATGGTATCCGCGGCTATCGAAGGGTTACCCTGTGGGGTCCCATGGTCTCCCTGGAAATGGATGTTCTTCGGGGAAGAAAATTAATCTCCGGGGCTTATTGACAATCATGATTCTGAAATTATTTTACTCAGAACACCCAGGCTTTTAAAAACGATCATCCAACTTCAGAGACAGATGCTTCGGCCACCGGTACAAAAGCACAGCAGCAAAGAGAAAAGAAAAATAAGGAGGTAAGAGTATGTTTATCAAAACAAACAGATGGATAGGGGTGACTGTTTTGATATTCAGCCTTGCAATACTGGGCTGTGCTCATTCCAAGAAGGAGATGCGGGCTGAATTAGAGCAGAAAGACAAGCAGATCCAGGAGTTGACAGCCGCAAACGAGCAGAAGGATATGGAGATTGCGGGATGCAGGAAAGACCTCGATATGCAGGTCCGTGCCACCCAGGATGCCGAGGAGAGGGCAGCGGCCGTCTCGGCAGAGATGTTGATGATGCCGCAGGAGGCCCAGCCAGGCCAGTGTTTCGCCCGGGTATTCATTCCGCCGCAATTCGCCACCGTGAGCGAGCAGGTATTGATGGAGGGCGAGACGGAACAGGTCCAGGTTGTTCCTGCAAAATACGAGACCACAGAGCAGAGGATCATGATCAGGGAGGCAACGACAAAGATCGAAACTATTCCTGCCCAGTATGACATGGTCGAAGAGAAGGTGCTGGTCAAGGAGGCCCATACGGCATGGCAGAAGGGCAGGGGGCTCATCGAGAAGGTGGATAACACCACGGGTGAAATCATGTGCCTGGTGGAGGTTCCCGCTGAATACAAGACCGTGAAGAAGCGGGTGATGCTGACGCCTTCCACCACCCAGGTTGTGGATGTCCCTGCCGAGTATGAAACCGTCAAGATCAATAAGATGATCTCGCCGCCCCGGGAAGAGGTCGTGAAGGTCCCTGCGAAATATGAGACCGTAACCAAGACCGTCATGGTATCCCCGGGCACCGTGGGATGGCGTAAGGTCCTGTGCGAAACCAACATGACCAAAGACAACATAGAGAAGATCCAGACCGCATTGAAGACCCTCGGTCACGATCCCGGCCCGATAGACGGAATCGTGGGGAAACGGACCATGGAAGCGGTCACCTCCTACCAGAAGGAAAAGGGGCTTGAAACGGGTGCACTGACCTATGGCACCATTGAGAGCCTGCAGGTGAACCTGGGCGAGTAAATCCCCGGGGCAATCAGGTGGTGAACAGTCAATCTCACCGGACCGGTACCGGTCCGGTGAGATTTTTGCGGCTCAAAATCTCTGCGGGCCAGATGTTTTTTTCCATGTCATGTCCGGTAAGCAGTACCGGCGGTGAAGGCCCGGGGCCGGCACGGGCCTCTGTGTCCTGGCGCAGGCAGCTGTCAGTGCGGCAATGCGGGAAAATCAAAATAAAAACCACGTAGGCATAGGAAATAAACGCAATAATGAACGAGCATTAGAAAACGAGAGATATGTGATCGAGAATTAGGTTTCCTCATCGATTAAAGTCTGCTATAGATAATGCCGGTAAACCGGGAGTGATGAGGGGCACCTCGTTTCCTAGGGCACATCACTTCTGTTTCTATCTCCGCTACCGGGGATACATCCTACAACAAGAGAGAGCAGAGAAATGATGAAGCATCTGAGAACCTGCACCATCATCCTGACAGTACTGTGTATCATCGGGTTCGGTCACCCAGGCACCCTGTGTGCCGCCGCCGGGAACACGGCCGGACAATTCGCGCTTGGCTGGCAGGCATATGATGCCGGCCGCTACGAAGAGGCCTTCCATATATGGGAGGGGCTCGCACAAAAGGGCGATGTGAGGGCCCAGGTCAACCTGGGAACCATGTACGACAGTGGGAACGGGGTTGGCGAAAACCCGGTACTGGCATCCCAGTGGTACCGGCAGGCTGCGGAACAGGGAAACAGCGGGGCCCAGTATAACCTCGCCGTCATGTATTCAACCGGAAGAGGGGTTGCTCTCGACCTGGGGCAGGCTGTCGCCTGGTACCGGAAGGCCGCGGAACAGGATTTCAGCATCGCCCAGTATGATCTCGGCATGCTCTATGCCTCGGGTGCCGGGGTGACGAAAGACAAGGACCTGTCTGTCCAGTGGCTGTACAAGGCAGGGCTCAACTACCTGAAAGAAAACAACACCGAAGGGGTCCTGACAGTGGTCGATGCCATCAGTAAAATCGATCCCGATCACGATCTTGCTACGCGGCTGAGGGAGAAGATCCCCGGCACCGGAGATGCCTCGCCGGGAAAAACTGCGCCCGGGATCTTCGATAACGCATCGATCGGCACTGCCTGGCCCATAGCTGCAGGGTATGTGGTGACCTGCAACCATGTGGTGGCAGAGGTCGAGACGGCAACCCTGGTAACCGTGTCAGGTCGTGAGATCGCAGCAAGGGTGAGGCTGCGCGATGAGACGAATGACATTGCGCTGCTGGAGGTCGATGAGCAGGACAAGCTGCCGGCAGCCCTTCCTCTTGCCAGGTCACAGGCCCGTCTGGGTGCCGAGGTTTTCACCATAGGGTTTCCCCGCCTGGATGTCATGGGAAAGACGCCCAAACTCTCTGTCGGCATTATCAGCAGCATAAACGGGCTCTATGATGACCCGGCTGCATACCAGGTAACGGTTCCCATTCAGCCGGGTAACAGCGGAGGCCCGGTGCTCAACATGAAGGGTGAGGTTGTCGGTCTGGCTGCCTCGATGCTCGGCATCAGGGACACGGCCTCGGGGAATATCTCCATGCTGCAGAATATCAGCTGCGTCACCAAGGTGGATTCGGTCAATACCCTCCTGGCACAGCTTGAAATCAATACAGGTGCGATCAAGGAACTCCCCCGGAAGAACGGGGACCTGGAGAACCTTGCAGCGCGGATTCAGGACTCGGTGCTGATTGTCGTTGCACGCTAGACTGGGTGGATATTGTGCGCAGCGCACCAGCAATTTTTGCGGGTTGTGCCCGGTAACACTGTAGGAGCGGCTTTGAGCCGCGACCATAGCAGGTCCGTTGTAGATTTCAGGCAGTACAGGACATGGGGCTCATGATCTAAGAGGCGCTGGGCCCGAGGCACTAGGCGCTGGGCAGAAACGTAGAGAACTAGGCAACCCACCGAGACACATTGAAATATTGTTCTGCAGGTGTGGCTTCATGCATGACCCCGCCACGGGGACCGCAAGGCATAATACAAACCTCGGGAAACCGCTGCCTCCGGCCTGCCAGGCTTCCTGTGCTCCTGAACATTCCTTGCTTGACTTTTATCAGGTCCAACTTATTCTTATAGGTCTAACAAGAGCTGTTGCATTTGGGCATGTGATACAATTAGATGAAATCTCCTTTGTGCAATGTCTGGTTGCCGTTTGTAGTCTATTCCGCAGCACAAATCTTAATGATTCATAGATAATACAGGGGGGTAAGGTATATGAAGATCTTTATCACCGGTGCTACGGGGTTCATCGGAACCCACCTTGTCAGGCGTCTGGTTCAGACCGAGCATGAGCTCTTCTGCCTTGTCAGGCCCACAAGCAATGTCGCGGAACTGGAAAAGCTGGGGGTGACCCTTGTCCTTGGGGATGTTACGGACAGGCGTTCATTGCTCGAGGGAATGGACGGCTGCGACTGGGTGATGAACCTGGCAAGTGCTGACAGTTATTGGGAGAAAGACAGGCGAATATACCGGAAGGTCAATGTCGATGGTACCCGTAACGTCATGGAAAGCGCCCTGGAAACTGACATAAAGAAGGTTGTGCACGTGAGCACCGTGGCAATCTGGGGCAAGCCGCCCAAGTGGCCCATAACCGAGGAAGACCCGGTGGGGCCTGAACGCTTCAGCCTGTATGCCCAGACCAAGTATGAGGGAGATCTCATTGCCTGGAATCTGTTTGCCAGGGCAGACCTCCCCCTCGTGGTGATATATCCCTCTTCCGTCATCGGACCGGGGAATACCGGGTATTCCGGCCAGTACGTCCAGAGCCTCATCCATGGAAAACTCCCGGCAACGGCATTCAACAGCACCAATATGTCGTTTGTGCACGTCAAGGACGTCGTAGAGGCCATTGTCAACGCTGCAGAGAACAAGGACAATGTCGGGGCGCAGTATATCGTCAGCAAGGGCCATCTTTCGATGAGGGAATTCAACGCGATGATCGGCGAGATTTCCAGGATCGACATGCCCAGGCTCACGTTCCCCGACTGGCTGAGCCGGGCCAATGCCTTTTTCCTCACCATGCTGGCGAACCTGACCGGGAGACCGCCGCTGTGGGGGTTGTCCACGGATGGCGCAAAGACCATGTCGGAGAATGTTCTTGTCGACGGGAGCAGGGCGGAACGCGCCCTGGGGATCATCTACACCCCGCTGAGGAATGCACTCGAAGACGAGATTCACCCTCCCCGGGAAGAGGAACACCCGTACAAGCGGAGGAAATTCAGCCGCTTCAAGACGGCACGCCCCATCACCCTGCAGCCACAGAACATGGACTACCAGGTCGGACAGCTCAGGGACATCAGCAGGGGTGGGTTGTTCATGGAGACCGATCAGCCCCTGAGAAAGGGGGTGTTCGTGACGGCAAGCTTTGCCGATAAACCCGGCGTGGGTCTCCCCCTGGTGAGGGGGAAGGTGCTGAGAAAGACCGAAAGCGGTGTCGCAGTGAAATTCATCGGGTCCGGAGCGGATAATATCCCCAACCTCCTGTCCCGCTGAAGAGTTGTAACAAGGGCTGTCCCGCTGTCTTGCGGAGAACCCTCAGCCTCGAAGTGCCTGTCTCTGTGCGGGCAGGCCGTGTACCTGCCTGTCCACCCGGTGCGGCTCCTGAACGGAATCTTAATCTGCAGGAGTGGCTCCGGGTGCAATCAAGACCCTCCGGAATCCCAAGCGCACTTGCAAACTCAGCATGCATCCCCTACATAGGGTAACAAACACGATTAGAAAGGACTCCTGAGAGTATCATGCGAATGTTCCTGCTCTTCATCTTCGGCATCTACGGCGCCGTCCATGTCTATGCCTTTCTGAAGGCGAGGGCGGCCTTCCCGCTCGGACCCTTCTCCGGCATCATCCTGGGTGTTTTCATGGCGGCCATGACCTGTGCCCCCATCCTCGTACGGCTCCTGGAACGGCATGAGTACGAGATCCCGGCCAGACTGCTGTCGTACCTCGGCTACAGCTGGATGGGTGTTTTGTTTCTCTTTTTCTCGCTCTCTGTCCTCATGGACCTCTACCGCCTCTGTCTGTATGCCTGTGAGGTGATTCTCCGCACGGACCTGGCGCTGTTCAGGCCTGCTCCGCGCGTTGCCTTCCTGGTCCCCTTGTTTCTGGCGCTGTGCCTTTCCCTGTACGGTTACCTGGAGGCTCTGAATATCCGTCCCGAAAGGATCACCATCACCACGGACAAGCTTCCCGCAGAGTCAAGGTCCCTGCGGATTGTCCAGATCTCCGATGTCCATCTCGGCCTCATCGTGCGCGAGGCGAGGCTGAACAGGATCATCGACGTGATCAGGGAGGCGAACCCCGACATCCTCGTCTCCACCGGCGATCTGGTGGACGGGCAGATCAACGACCTTACTGCCCTGGCGCAGGCCCTTCAAGAGGTACAACCACGCTACGGAAAGTTCGCCGTCACGGGCAACCATGAATTTTACGCAGGGATCGAGCAGGCACTTCAATTCACGAGAGATGCCGGGTTCACCGTGCTGCGGGGCCAGGCAGTGAACGTCGCCGGTGCGGTCAACCTGATCGGTGTCGATGATCCGGCAGGAAAACGTTTCGGCCAGGCCGGCGGGGCATCTGAAGATGACCTGCTCGCAGGGCTCCCGCGGGATACCTTCACCGTTGTTCTCAAACATCAGCCAGTGCTCAGGCAAGGCTCTCTCGGCCTCTATGACCTCCAGCTCTCGGGACATACCCACCGGGGGCAGATCTTTCCCTTCAGGCTCGCGGTAGACCTGTTCTTCTCTCACAGTGCTGGATGGTACGACCTCCCCGGGGGAGCCCATCTGTACGTGAGCCGGGGGACCGGGACGTGGGGGCCGCCGATCCGGTTTCTCTCACCGCCGGAAGTCACCATCATCGACCTTGTCCCCCAGCGGCGTCCATGACAGGGCTCACCCGGTTGAGGCCTGAACGTTCTGCCCTGTCCACAGGTCCTTGCCAATTCACGGTTCAACCTTGCACACTGATCCTTATGAGGTCCTTGCCCTGTCCGGCGTGCGTAATATAATGAGAGTACCAGGTGAGGAAACGTGATACATATCAGGGCCTACGGTCTGTCTGCAGGCCGGCAATCTTCACCGGAAAGGAGTTGAATCATGGAATTTCAGGAACTGTTGAAAAACAGGCGCTCTATCAGAGAATTTCACGAGCGGCAGGTGCCCCTGCCGCTCGTGAAGGAGATCCTCGAGGACACGTGCCTGGCCCCAACGGCCAGCAATGGCCAACCCTGCAGGTTCATCATCGTTCAGGATCGCGGGCTCATGAAAAAGCTCTCGGATGAGAGCAAACGGAATCTCCTTGACGATCTCGCCAGGAACCCGGATTCCCCGATGAAGATGTACGCAGATATCCTTCGCGAAGAGACATTCAATGTCTTCTACAATGCCCCGTGCCTGGTGTTCGTGATCGGTCCCAGCCAGGTGGGTTCCCTGGACGTGGATTGCGCCCTGACCGTTTCCTATTTCATGTTCTCTGCGGCTTCCCGCGGACTGGGAACCTGCTGGATCGCACTGGGATCGAACATCCGCGACAAGGACACCCTGAACGAGATCGGTGTGCCTGACGGCTGCCGGATCGTGGCCCCGGTTATCCTGGGGTATCCCAGCGGCATCCCGGAGGCCTCCCCTCGCCATGAGCCGGACATCGTCAGGATCATTTCCTGATTGATTTGCGGCGCCGGCACCGGGCGACCCGGGGAGTTCAAATCCTTGACCATTACCCGGGTATACCATATAAGAATGAAGGAACCTCGTGCAGGAGAACAAAACCTTGAGTTTTGACTATATCAGAGAGATCCCCAGCCCGGAAGAGATCATAGAGACGATTCCCTTTCCCGACAGTCTCAAGAAGGTGAAAGAGGAGCGTGACCGTGAGATGCGCGCCATATTTCAGCGGGAGAGCGACCGGTTCTTCCTGGTGATCGGTCCGTGCTCCGCCGATAATGAAGATGCCGTGTGTGAATACGTCTCGCGGCTGGCCCGCCTGCAGGACGAGGTGAAAGAGAAGATTCTCCTCATCCCGAGAATCTATACGAACAAGCCCAGGACCACCGGAGAGGGCTACAAAGGCATGGTCCACCAGCCCGACCCCCACAAGACGCCGAACATCACAGAAGGCCTGCGCGCGATCCGCAACATGCACATCAGGGCCTTGAGGGAATCCCATCTTTCTGCCGCCGATGAGATGCTCTACCCGGGAAATCTGCCCTATCTGGAGGACCTGCTGAGTTATGTCGCTGTGGGCGCCCGGTCTGTTGAAAATCAGCAGCACCGGCTCACCATAAGCGGCATGGAGGTGCCGGTGGGCATGAAGAACCCCCCCAGCGGTGATATATCCGTCATGATGAACTCCATCTATGCAGGACAGCAATCCCATGTATTCATCTACAACCGGTGGGAGGTCAGGACATCGGGCAATCCCTTTACCCACGCGATCCTGCGCGGCGCGGTCGATCTCCATGGCAGGAGCATCCCGAATTATCATTTCGAGAATCTCAACAGCGTTGCCCAGTCTTATATGGAGCGCACCCTGGCCAATCCGACGATCGTGGTGGACACCAACCACTCCAATTCGAACAAGCGCTACCAGGAACAGCCGAGGATAGGCATGGAGATCATGCAGAGCCGGAAGCATTCCGATCTCCTCAAGGACATGGTCAGGGGCCTGATGATCGAAAGTTATCTGGTGGAAGGCTCCCAGAGCATCGACGAGAACATCTACGGCAAATCCATTACCGACCCGTGCCTGGGCTGGAAAGACACCGCAGCCTTTGTGAGACGGCTCGCAGAGGTCGTGTGACCTGCGGACCCGTATGAATCAGGTCGCATGGAGTGTCGAGATATAGAGGATTGCTCTCCCATTACAACCAAAGGCGCAGGTGTACGAGGCACAACCATGGATAATCATAACCATTCAAATTCATTCTCGGATAACCTCTTTGAATTCCGGTCAGTGGCGCAGTCAAAACTGATCCTCTCACTGGTCATAACCTTTACGGTCATGATCGTGGAGTTTGTGGGAGGCTTCATGACCAACAGCATTGCCCTGATCAGCGATGCCGGGCACATGTTCACCCACAGTTTTGCCATCGCCATCAGCCTTGCCGCGATCATCATCGCCCGCACGCCGCCCTGCCATCACAAGACCTTCGGCATGTTCCGCGCCGAGATCCTGGCGGCATTCATCAACGGGCTGTTCCTGCTGCTCGTGGTGGCGATCATCATCTACGAGGCTGTGCAGCGCATCATCGAGCCGAAAGAGGTGCTCAGCCTCCAGATGCTCGTCATAGCCGTGATCGGGTTGATCGTGAACATCGTTACCATTGCGATCCTCCATGGCAGCCACCACGAAGATCTCAATGTAAAGAGCGTGTTCTATCACATGATAGGCGATGTCGCCTCATCCATCGGCATAGTGGGTGCAGCCGTGGCTATTCACTACACCAGGTGGAATATCATCGACCCTCTCGTCAGCATCGGGATATCAGCGGTGATCGCGGTCTGGGCATACGGCATCCTGAGGGAATCCACCAGGATTCTGCTGGAGATGACACCTGCGGGCCTGAGTACCGACACCATCGGCAACGACCTCAGGGAACATTTTCCCGAGATCAGAGAGCTCGGTAATGTTCACCTGTGGACCATCACCTCGAACATGTTCGTGTTTTCCGCGCATGTGAGCCTCAATGGCGGCCTGACTACCGAAGAACAGGGCATGGTCATTGCCCGGCTCAACCAATTTCTCCAGGAAAGGTACCACATCATCGAGTCCACCATCCAGATAACCCAGAGCACAACTCAACCTGCCTGCGATGCCCGATGATCCATGTTGAGAGACGGGTTAAGGCGTATGATCCCCTCGTCTCGGCTCATCTTCCTACTGCGACCGGCATGTCCGCGTAGGAGATTGTGAATCATCATTATCGGGGAGAAAAAACACCAAAAACCAGCCTGTCGAGATAAGAAGGGCCTTGCCTGCAGGTCTGTACGGCATGGATCTGCCCCTGGTGATTATCCTACAGAAAATCCATAATCCGGCTTATTGCAATCTGTCTGGAGTTCAGGCAAAAACTCGGATCAACATGGCTCCATAATCTGGAGTCTATGCATCATATTCAGGAGGAAGATTGCATGAAACGAGTTATCTTGACCAGAGGGTTTGTGGCTCTCCTGTGCCTGGTGTTTCTGAACGTGACACAGGCCCGTGCGGAATTTTTCGAGGCCACCATACCCCAGGGCATCTGGATAGAGACCTGGGCGAAGCACATCACAGCCGATGATCTCAAGGACAATGACGGCAACACCGTGAATCTCGGAGGCCAGGACCTCGGTCTCGATGTGAACCTTCTGCTGCTCCGGCCCATCTATGCCACGAAATACTGGATCTTCGACGCATGGATCCCGGTGGTGGATCAGGAAGTGGATGCCTTTGGTGTGGACGACAGCGGTATCGGCGATATCTGGGTGAGTGCATGGGTCAGGAACGAGAACGCCTCTGCAGCGTGGCGCCCGTTCGACATCAACCTCTCCCCCGGCATCGAGGTGAAGATCCCCACCAACACGGATGTCAGCGACGAGCAGTATGACGTGAGGGCGGATCTCAGGTTTTCGAAGTTTTTCTTCAAGGGTTCCCCATTCGGTGGTGGTGCCAAGGTCGCCATCGAAGGAGCAGTGGACTATACCTTCCGTCTTGAGGACACCGACAGCGACATGAAGCCCGGGAACGAATTCCACTGGGTAGTCGGTCCGAGCTTCGCTCTCGGCGACCGCGCGCGTCTGGGCATGGATATCGGCGGGATCTACACCGAGAAAGATGAGTTGGATGGAGAAGAGATCTCCGGGACCTGGAGCAGGTCCTGGTACGCAGGTCCCACGGCGTGTGTCAACCTCACCAACTGCCTGCAGCTCAGGGCAAAGGCCGCCTTCGACATCGATGCCAGGAACAAGGAAAAGGCGCAGTCCGCATACCTGAGACTCGTCTACTACGTGCCAACCAAGTAGCCCTGCATGTGACGACCGCGTGCAGGCGGGCTTGACCAATCCCTCGTCCCTGCCGAAAGGGGGCGAGGGTATATTTTTATCTTTTACCCAGGGATTCGCAGGTTCTTCAGTCTCTCCGGGCCAAACCCGACAAGCATGGCAACCCTCAAGCCGTCTCTGACAGCTCCTTCATCCCCTCCAAACGCCCCCTTTTTTTCCGGCTCATCTCAAATACCGCCATGGCCCCTCCCTGGGTCTGTTCTACCTAACTGCTCCCTGGGGACATTCTGAAGAGCTTTGACATGTCCCGCTCGACCCCTTGACTTTTCGAATACCTTGATTATTCATTCAAGGGTTTTCCTTATTTCATACAATCGCCATGCAGTAAGAATTATCCCATGGTTGTTCTTGCAGTTCGCGAAAGAGCTTCAGCGTTGACCAGGGTGGATTGATGCTCCGGAAGACAGGAGGACTTCCGGATGAGGGTGAACAGTTGAATCGGTTGTCGGTTGAGTCATGCACGCAAAGAGGGAGAAAATCTTCAAAGGAGGCAATAAATGAAGAGGATAATGATTGCAGCTTTTCTCCTTGTAATGGCGCTTGCGGTTCTGTCTGCCGCAGGTTCCTGTGCGAGGCAACAGAGCCATAATATCAATACTGCATCAGTTGAAGAGCTCATGAAGGTGCCGAATATCGACCAGGAACTGGCATCGAACATCGTATTCTACCGAGGTGTCAACGGACCCTTCGCATCTCTGGAAGACCTGCTCAATGTGAAGGGAATGAATGAGGAAATGCTCGAAGCCATAAGGCCGTATGTGTATATCGGAGAAGAAACACCGGCACCGATCCCCCAGTAGAGGATTCTCGCACATCTGTGCACGATTGGTGATGGTGAGCATCCCGGTGAGATCTTCGGTTTTTTTGCGAGCCCGGAGATCTCCTCCACATCGTGGGAGCACGGTCTGTCCGGGGGAGTAGCCTTGTGAACGTGCTGCATCTCAGTTCTTTCGTTCGATGAGCCGGCAGCTGCCCCTGATGATTTCCACCTCGCCGGAGAACGACTGCCGGGATGTTGGATTGTGATCCTGAGGGATATCACGAAGGGAGGTGAGCATATCGGGGAGGAAATCGTTTCAGATCCGAATAAAGATAAGGATAACAGAGGGTTGCTGAAAGAAAGGAGGGTAAAGATGCCCAGAATACACAAGAGCATTGATATCAATGCCCCGGTCAAGAAGGTTTTTTCCTACGTAGAAGATCCGAAAAACGAGCCGGAATGGATGACGAGTCTGGTTGACGTCAACGATGTGAAAGGGTCTGGCGCCGGAGCCCATTATAACTGGACCTATAAGATGGCGGGGCTGCACTTTCACGGTGAAGCCGAACGGGTCGAGGACATCCAGGCAAAAAAGATAGTGGACAGGACCAAGGGGGGAATCGAAAGCACCTGGACGTACTCGTTCGATCCTCACGGAGATGCCACGACCATGAACCTGGATATCGATTACAGCATCCCGGTACCGGTTCTCGGCAGACTGGCCGAAAAAGTCCTTCTCAGACATAACGAGCGCGAGGCCGAGCAGGACCTGATCAATATCAAGGAGAAGCTGGAAAGCTGACCCCGGGTTCCCTGTGGGAGATGATCGGGACGATGCCGTGGACATCTCCCTGTCCACGGGCGATTCCTGCTGCAGAAAGAAGAGGTCGCGTGATCTCTTCTACTCTGCCACGGGATCTGCTTCGTTCACCTTATCAAAGAGCCGCACAAGGATTTTTTCGGCCAGCAGATAGGCAACTGCTGCAGCGATGAGCCCATTGATGGGTGCGATTCCCGGAGAAAATTTCGCCGCGAGCACACCGATGACCCAGGCTGTCACAGCAGTGGGCCTGACCCGCTGAAAGCTGTTTTCGTCCAGGTTCCGGTAGGAACCTCTCCGGAGAAGGAAGAAATCGGTGATGATCACCGCACCGATGGGCGGCAGCATGGTGTTCAAAAGCGCGAGCCAGCCCACGAAATTGTTGTACAGGTACATGGCCCCGAGCGTCCCCAGAAACCCGTTGAAGATCACGAGGTATTTCTTCGGCAGTCTGGTGATGTTGGAAAAGCCGAGTCCCGAGGCATACAGCGCGTTGTCGTTCGTGGTCCAGATGTTCAGGCCCAGAACGATCATGGCCGGAAAAATGAGCCCCTGCCTGAGCATGACATCGGAGATGTCGGCCTGCTGAAAATAGGCAGCACCAACAGCGCCGAAGACGAACATGAGAGAATTTCCCAGGAAGAAGGCCAGCATTGTTGTGGATACGGCAATGATGCTGGTGCGGGCGAAACGCGTGAAATCAGGGGTCAGTGTGCCTCCGCTGATGAACGATGCCACGCAGATGCCGATGGCAACGCTCATGGCCATTGGTTCCTGGGGGGTAAGGCCCAAGAACAGGTCAAGGCCTCCGGCCGAGCTGATGGCACTGCTCACGGAGAAACATCCCAGAAACGCGATTGCGGGAACGGCAATGATGCTGATTACTGTCAGGGCATTGAATCCGTAGTAGGCGGTTGCGGTCATGAGGATACCGCCGATGACGATGAGCGCGTACAGGTTGATGCCGGTAGCCTTCTGCACCGGCAATGCGAACATCGCCACCCCTACGCCGAACCAGCCGACCTGGGTGATGGCGAGCAGGAAAGAGGGCAGGTACGATCCCTTTTCCCCGAACGAATAGCGTGCGAGCAGGTGTGTGGACAGACCGGTTCGCGATGCGATGTAGGCCAGCGTGCCGGTATAGGCCCCCAGGACCAGGTTCCCGGTCATGACGGCGATAAAAAACTGCGCAGCCGTGAGGCCTACCCCCAGTTTGCCGCCGGCCCACATGCTGGCGGAGAAGAAGGTGAATCCCATCATGACCACAAACATTGCCCAGAAGCCGCGCTTGGCCGTGGATGGCACATGCTGTAACGAGAAGTCGCTGTCGTGATGATTGGTGCCGGTTGTCATTGGTTCCCCCCTGGTTTGTTTGTTTCAGCTATGGTGTTGTTCGATCCTGGCAAGCTGCTGCAGGCACACGTCTTTGAGGTCAACGCCGTTGAAACGGCTTCCGTCCAACTCGCCGAAGCGCTCCTGGAGCAGTTCGGCATAGGACATTCTTTTTTCGGCCAGCGACAGGGTCTCCCGCCAGTAGCCCTCCACGTCGGCCAGGTATTCCGGCAGCCAGAATGCCCGGGACCCGGCATCGTAGATGACGCAGCGTTCAATGGGATAACTGGGGCTGTCGTATTGCGATTCCAGAAACTCCTCGCACATGGTGGAGCCGCTCCTGAGCAGGTCGGTGCCGGTGATGCGAATCGTGAGCGGGGTGTCGATCTGGGCCACCTTGAAGCAGCCCTCGAGATAAATGATGGTCGACCCGGTATAGGCATCGAAACGGGCCCTGCACACGGTGTCGACCTCCTGGATGATCTCATGCGCCCGGGAACCGCCGAAGGTGAAGAAGAGGAGTGACTTGAGCTGTGCACCCTGCTGGTCGAGAGCATTGAGCAGTTCATGAAGTGCGTGTTCGAGGCTGGTGCCCGTAGCGACGACATCGCCCACCACGGCGGTGCATACCCTGGTGAGATAGACCTTTTTATAATCGCTCTCGGTGATGTGCCAGTCTTCGGAACCCTTGCTGTTGCGGGCCCGCTGTGCACTGATGAAGGCCGAACCGTGGCGGTTCCAGCCGTAGGCGTCTGCGAGTGCCTCGCGCAGCCCGAAGTTGAGCCCTCCGCGCAGAACGTGGAACACGATGGTCTCGATCTCGGCCATATCGAAGAGCCGCCGCTCATTGAGCGTTGACAGAATACGGGTGCAGGCCGTCTGCAGCAACCTCGTGTAGCGTACCCCCATGACAAGCGGGTCATTGCAGATCATCCGGGTTTCAGGGGTCGATGCCACAAGGCTGGTAAGCGAAGAGGGTTTTTCTGCGGGCAGGGCATAGATCGAACATTGTGGAGTACGTGAAATGGGCTGCAGCTTCATAGGGTTCCTTTCACCGGTTGTCTTCCTGCCGGGGGTGAAGGATGGCGGGAAGAGTTTCCCCCGGGAAGCATTCGGCGCTGGCAAGAAACTGCAGCGCCCGTCCTTGAGGGGTGTTCGGTTTCCATTGGGTCTCGGTTCTAGAATAAAACACCGGCGGATTGCAAGGTCAAATTCGGTAATTCATGACAACGCGAGGGGATGATCAAGGTGGATGACCCTGCGGACTGGTGTCGAAGATCCCGCTTTAGATTCCCTGCATCATTCTTGAAATAAACACTCGAACCATACTTGATTTCTCAGGCAGCCCCATTAGTTTTAGTCGTTATACTTTTAGCCAATGGGCAAAGGAGGAACAAGATGAACCGCTTAATAAAACCAATAATACTTTCGCTGGCCCTGCTCGCAATCTTTCTGCCAGGGAATGCAGCGGCGGAAAATAAATCCGGCGCTTTGGGTGTGACGCTCTTTTACGGCGGGTACACGTTCGACCCCGACCAGGATCTTGATGCGGCAAGAACGTACGGCCTGGTTCTCGGGTATAATGCAACCGCGCACTGGGGCATCGAGGGGCAGTTCAACTACGTGGACACAGAAGACAACGGCGATGAAGATGTCGCTGCCTACGTGTATCATCTCGACGCACTGTATCATTTCATTCCGGAAAACAGGCTGGTGCCGTATGTGGCACTGGGCGCAGGGGGCATCAACTATGATTATGACAGGCCGGGTGTCAGCAACGATGCGTACTTCCTGGCGAACTACGGTGCCGGGCTGAAATATTTCCTGGGTGAGTCCGTGGCTTTGCGCGCAGATGTGCGTCACATCATCTCCTTTAATGACACGAACAACAACCTGCTCTATACGCTGGGCCTGCTCTTTTCCTTCGGAGGAGAGAAGAAAAAGGTCGACAGCGACGGGGACGGTGTATTCGATGAATTCGACAAGTGCCCGGATACCCCGCGAGGGGTTGCCGTGGACAGTTCCGGGTGTCCGCTCGACAGCGACGGGGACGGTGTCCCCGACTATCTCGACAAATGCCCTGACACCCCTTCGGGTGCTGCAGTCGATGCCGATGGGTGTCCGAAGGACAGTGACGGCGACGGTGTCCCCGACTATCTCGACAAGTGTCCCGACACGCCCCGTGGCCTTGTCGTTGATGAAAACGGCTGCCCCAAGGCCGAGCCAAAGGGAGCTGAGGTCACCGAGCGCGGAGCCTACATCTTCAGGAACATCCAGTTCGATTTCGGTAAGGCAACGCTGAAGGGAAGTGCATACCCGGCGATGGATGAGGTGATGGCCTTCCTCGAGAGCAACCCGGATCTGAAGCTCGAGATACGGGGCCATACCGATAATGTCGGGCCAAAGGATTTCAACCAGATGCTGTCCGAGAAGAGGGCCGGGGCTGTCATGGACTACCTCGTCGGCAAGGGGGTCGACCCCGGGCGGCTTTCCGCACAGGGATACGGGATGTCCGATCCCATGACGTCAAACGATACCAGCCAGGGACGGGCCTTGAACCGAAGGGTGGAATTCGTACCGGTTCCCTAGGCAGAGTGGTTCCGGAAACAATACATGAAAACGGCTGCCGGGGATGGTTTCACCCCGGCAGCCGTTTTCTGTTCCAGACAGGGGGTGGTGCCACAGCCCTGGCCCAGAGCGGAGCGAGCTGTCCGGCGTCTGCTGTCCTGCCTGGTCTGGATGCCGTCACTGCGTGAAATGTATGCCACAAGCTTCGTCCCAGCCGCTGGCGGATACCGTCGCAGCCTCGACAGGCACGATCCTGAATTTCCTTGCAGAGACACCCCCTCCATGGTACCTGTGCGGCACTTTCCATGGAGTGTGCGACATGATTCACCTGACGAATATCAGCAAACAGTATGGCTCGCAGGTCCTGTTCAAGGATGCCAGCCTGCAGATCCTTCCCGGTACCCGGAACGGCCTCGTCGGCCCCAACGGCGCCGGCAAGACGAGCATCTTCCGCCTGATCATGGGAGAGGAAGAGTGTGATGCCGGCGAGATCACGAAGGCGAAAAAGACCGTGGTCGGCTACTTCTCCCAGGACGTGGGCGATATGTCGGGCCGTTCTGCGCTGCAGGAGGTGATGTCGGCCTCTGCCACGGTGATGCAGCTCGCAGAGCGGATCAGGGAGATGGAGGCCGCCATGTGCGAGTCCCTGGACGATGACGGGATGGCAGGGCTCCTCGAGCGCTACGGCGATGCCCAGGCCGAGTTCGAGCACCGCGGGGGCTACGACCTGGAAAGCCGTGCGCAGACCGTGCTGACCGGGCTCGGCATCGGACCGGGAGAGTATGACCTCCCGGTGGAAACATTCAGCGGCGGATGGAAGATGCGCATTGCCCTGGCTAAGATCCTCACCCTGAATCCCGACGTGCTCCTGCTCGACGAACCGACAAACCACCTCGACGTGGAATCGATCATCTGGCTCGAGGAATGGATTGCGAGCGACTACAAGGGTGCACTGCTCATGACCTGCCACGACCGCGACTTCATGAACCGCGTTGTCGGCCGCATCATCGAGGTGGCGAACAGGACCGTCACCACCTACAGCGGCAACTATGATTTCTACCTGCGCGAGCGGGAAGTCCGCCGCGAACAGCTCGCTGCGAGCTACCGCCGCCAGCAGGAGATGCTTGCCAAGGAAGAGGAATTCATCGCCCGGTTCGCTGCCCGCGCCTCTCATGGATCCCAGGTGCAGTCGCGTGTGAAGAAACTGGAAAAGATCGAGCGCATCGAGCTGCCGCCCGAGCAGAAGACCGTCAGGTTCGCTTTCACACAGCCGCCGCGCAGCGGGGACGACGTGTTCAAACTGGAGAATCTCGGCAAGACGTGGCCGCGTGCAGACGGCGGTGAGAAATCCGTGTTCGGCGGGGTTACCGGCATGATCCGACGCCAGGACAAGATCGCCGTGGTCGGCGTCAACGGCGCCGGCAAGTCTACCTTCCTCAAGGTGCTCTGCGGTGAGACCGAACCTACAACCGGCAGTGTTGCCGTGGGGGCGAACGTCAACCTGGGCTACTTCAGCCAGCACTCCATGGATCTCCTCGACCCGAGAAAGACCGTCATGGAGACGATGCAGGATGCCATGCCCAATGCCACCATCGGCGTGGTGCGCAACCTCTGCGCCGCCTTCCTGTTCCAGGGTGACGACATCGACAAGCGCATCGACAAGCTCTCCGGCGGTGAGAAGAGCAGGGTGGTGCTGGCCACCCTGATGGCACGCCCGGTCAATGTCCTGATCCTCGACGAGCCGACCAACCACCTCGACATCCAGACCAGGGGGATCCTGCTGGAAGCCCTGCAGGATTTCACCGGTACCGTGGTCATGGTCAGCCACGACCGCCACTTTCTTCGGTCGCTGGTGAACCGCGTCTTCGAGATCGACCACGGCGAGATGCGCATCTACGAAGGGGATTACGAATACTACCTCTACAAGACGGGCCGCGACCACCGGACGGTCTGACCCGGCACCGACATCGAGGCCGGGAAGAGACCTCCTGTCCCGTAAGCGGAACATGTGTCTGGTCAGGGTCGCCGATGAAGCGTATCCTGACCAAGTGTCTTGTGCCCTGCCTCACCTTCTTTGAAATTTATCATTCCCCATAGATCGTGCTGGTATTTTTTTTAGAATATGGTTATCTGCATGCATGGCTCAAGAATTAATGAGGGTTGCCGCCGGTTCCTGCAGGAAGGGTCTGGGGGCTGCCTGGTCAATCCTGATTATCATGGTCCCTGTCTCTTTCGGCATGACCATGCTGCAGTTTACGGGCCTGCTCGAGCATCTCAACTGGATACTGGCGCCGGTCATGGCGGTGTTCTCCCTCCCTCCCGAGGCGTCGATGGCCCTGATCGTGGGGGCTCTCATAAATATCTACGCCGGTATCGCAGTGATGGGGACCATGCCGCTCGACCTCTGGAGCATCAATATCATCGCGGTCATGATGCTGATCTGCCACAATCTCATTGTCGAGTCTGCGGTACAGTCCAAGACAGGGGTGTCCGGAGTGAAGATGACGGCTTTCCGTATCGCTGCTGCCGCTTCGATGGGGCTCTGCCTGAGCGTTGTGCTCCCGGAATCGCTGAAGGCTCAGCAGTGGACCCACAGCAGTATCGTCCCGGACCAGGCGCTGACCTTCATGGAGATGCTGGGCAACTGGTTCGGCCAGACATCCGTGCTCACCTTCAAGGTGATCCTGATCGTGCTGGCTCTGACCATGATGATAGACCTCATGAGGCACTTCGGCCTCTTTACCCCGGTAGTGAGCATGCTTCGCCCGTTCACCCGGATAAACGCCCTGCCGGTCAAGAGCGCCTTCATGTGGATGGCAGGCATTGTCTTCGGGCTTGCCTACGGGTCCGGGGTGATCATAGCCGAGTCCAAGGCAGGCCACATGGATCATGATGAAATGATTCGACTGAACCTGTCGCTCGGGATAAGCCATTCGCTCATCGAAGATACGCTCCTGTTCGTTGCCATAGGCGCCTCGCTGTTCTGGATTCTCGTCCCCCGGGTCGTGGCCGCAGCAGCAGCCGTGTGGCTCTTCGTCCTCGTGCGGTCCTATAGGGACGCCAGGCGCTGTTCGGACAGGGTTTAGCCTACCTCATAGCCGGCCTGCAGGGGCGGCTTCACCCGGTTCACTCCCCGATCCTTATCCGGGGAGTCAATATCTTCTGCAGGGTATCGGACAGTTCAGCCATGCTGAAGGGTTTCACCATGACTGCGCTGAAGCCGTACTTCTCGAAATTGATCATGACCGTATCATCCGAATACCCGCTTGAGATGATGCCCGTTGCCTTCGGATCGATTTTTTTCAGCTGTTCCATGGTGTGCGCGCCGCCCATGCCGCCGCGGACCGTAAGATCGAGGATCACTGCGTCAAAACCGAGCCCTGCCTTTCTCGCAAGAATGTATCGTTCCACGGCCTCTTCGCCGTTGCGGGAGGTTTCCACGTCATAACCCAGCTCATGGAGCATATGCGAGACCGTATCCCGGATCATTTCCTCGTCGTCCATGAGGAGGATCCTTTTCCCGCCGGGAGAGAAGGTTGCCTCGCCCGGGGCGTGCTCGGCCGGGCTCTTCCTGATGGCAGGCAGCAGGATATAAAACGTTGTGCCCACGTTCAGCTGTGAATCCATGAAGAGATACCCGCCGTGTTTCTTGATGATGGAATAGGCGGTGGTGAGCCCTAAACCCATGCCCTTTTGTGCGCCCATCTCCTTTGTCGAGAAGTAAGGGTCGAATATCTTTGTCCGGATGTCTTCCGGGATTCCCGGGCCCGAATCGGTTATGGCTATTCGAAGATAGCGACCTTCCGGTACGGCAGCGCCCGCAATGAAGGTGCCGGACTGATGGACGATGTTCTCGGCGGATATGGTGATGGTTCCGCCTTTCGGCATGGCCTCCCGGGCATTCACCAGGATATTGTCGATAGCATGGAGGAGCTGGCTCTCGTCGAACTCGACCAGCCAGAGGTCATCCGGCAGGGTGATCTCGCACCTGATATTCGATCCGGACAGGGCAAGGCCGGTCGATTCTCTGATCAGAGGAGTGATGGGCCCGGTTTTCTTGAGCGGGGTGCCTCCCTTGGACAGCGTGAGGAAATGCATCGTGAGGTCTCTCGCCCGGTTACAGGCCTCTATGGCCCTGGACAACCTGGTATAGGGCTTGTCCCGGTCCTGGACGAAGGTCTGGGCGAGTTCGATATTGCCCAGGATCGTCGCGAGAATATTGTTGAAATCATGGGCGATCCCCCCGGCAAGAATGCCGATGGACTCGAGCTTGCTGACCTTGATGTGTTCTTCCTCCCTGCGCTTGCGCTGGGTGATGTCGCGGATAATTGCCTGGATATAATGCTGGCCTTTGAGTTCTATATGGTTGATGCCCACTTCTGCATCAAATACTTCCCCAGGGCAGCGCTGAAAAACCCATTCGAATATCTGTGGCTTATCGTAGAGGACCCTCTGCTGCAGCCTTGCCCACCTGTCCAGGGACTTTTCCCCGTCAGGCTGGAGCAGGGGCAGGAATCCGGCCAGATGCCGGCTGATCATGTCCTCTCTTGTGCACCCGAAGGTCTCCATGCTCTTCCTGTTGCAGTCAACGATAAGCAGGTCTTTGATTATGAGGATGGCATCGTTGGCATATTCGAAGAGATGCCGGTATTGCACTTCGCTCTCCATGAGCCTTTTCTCCGCTTTCTTCCTCTCGGTTATGTCCCGGGCAATAACGGCTATCCCGCTTATGGAGCCGTCCTTCTCGCGGTAGGGGTAGTAGCTCAGGCTCATCCAGCGCCCCGGCCACGCAGGATAATCAAAACGCTCTTCATAGTGGGTCTCTTTTCCCCCCAGGGCAGAGTCGATCTGTTTCTGTATCCTGTTCCTGAAGACCTCTTCCCCGAAGAGATCGGCAACGCTCTTGCCGATGATCTCCTCGCGAGGTTTCTGAAAGGCCAGGAGGTATGTTTTATTCACTGCACGGTAGATGTAGCCGGTATCGATAAACGATATGAAGTCATGCACTGTGGACAGGATGAGTTCGTATCTCTTGAGCGTGTCTTCGGCCTTGATGCGGACGATTACCCCGCCCATGCGGGCCGTGATGGTCTCGAGGGCTATGCGGACGTTGATCTGAACAGCATCGAGGCTGAAGGAAACTAGGAACAGCG
Source organism: Deltaproteobacteria bacterium (assembly GCA_018434685.1). Classification (GTDB taxonomy): domain Bacteria; phylum Desulfobacterota; class Desulfomonilia; order UBA1062; family UBA1062; genus DSAD01. The sequence continues at coordinate 196,070 of JAHDOV010000013.1, read as the reverse complement.
AGCCGATGGTCCTGTCCTCGGACCTGATGGGGATGATTGCCATTGCCTTGAACTCGAACCGGCGAGCCGGATCCCCGGTGTGGGTCACTGTGTCGGAACAGTCGCGGTAGACAGGTGTCCCCTCCATGACTTCTCTGACCTGGGGCGAACCGGCTTCATAGTGGGAAAGCTGCCCGGCGAGTTCGCTGCTGAAACCTTTATGAGCGGCGAGGTCCATGCACCCGGTGAAATCGTCGATGAGGTATATGCCTGCGGCGTCGATGCCCTCGATACCGCAGATGCTTTCCAGGACATGGGTCAAGGTCTGCTGGAGGTCTCTCGAGGTGCTCAGGTAGATGCCGAGATCCCTCTGGAAACGGAGAAGATCCTCGATCTGTTTGTGGGCCGTTATGTCATGAGAGAGGATCCTGTTGTCCTGCTCGAGTTCTCTGATGCGTTTCTGCAGATCATCGAGGGTGGTGTGCGGCATGGATCGACTCCTGTTCCGTAACGGTTTCTTACGGTAAAGGATACAATCGAGAAAAGCAGTGTCAATCCCCGGATAATGATCCGCACCGACCATGACACGGGGGTTTCCGTTCAGGTGGGCTGTTGAGGGGTCGTGGCCTCCGGCAGGCGTTTTTTTACGAAGAACCTCTTTACTGCCATCATGCTTGCCGGAAGGACAAACAGATCGCACAGGAGCGCAAGGAGGAGCGTCAGCGAGAGCAGGAGCCCGAAATCCCGGGAGGGCTGGAAGTCGGAGATGACCACGATGGAAAACCCCCCGATGCTGATGAGTGAGGTAAAGATCACGGCCCTGCCCACATAGATCATGGTTTTTCTCAGGGCAACATTGAGCGGCTGGTCTTTGTGAGAGAACTCCTTCCTGAACCGGGAGAGGAAGTGAATGGTGTCGTCGGCACAGATGCCCAGTGCGACCGAGGCGATCATGACCGTTCCAACGTTCAGGTTGATTCCCGTCCAGCCCATGATCCCGATGATCATGGTGATGGGCAGGATGTTGGGCAGGACGCACAGGAGGCCGTATTTCAACGACCGGAACACGACGAAGAGGATCCCGATGACGAGGATGAAGGCCAGGGAGAACGTCTTGATCTGGCTCTCGACGATGTATTTGTCGAGCATGCTGAAGAGGTGCGAGCTTCCGGTCAGCGAGATGTTCACGCCCGTGCCGGAGAATGCGTGCGCGGCCTTCTCCTCCACCTGTGCTATGAGTGCCCGGGTTTCCTGGGAGCCGGCATACTTGATCTTCAAGGCGATCCTGCCCCGGGAGTAGTCCATGTTGACCATCCGTTCCAGTTCCTCGGTGCCCGACTCCGAAAAACTGAACAGGAGAATCTCCTGGGCAATGAGCTCGCGTGAATCCGGAATCGTGTAGGCTGCCGGGTCATTGTTGTTCAGTGCCCGGTTGACCGCCTTGACGTAATTGGTCAGGGAGATGACCTTCTTCACTCCAGGCAGCTGCCGGAGCTCCCGGGAAAGATCGTCTATCCGGTGCAGGATTTCCGGGTCCTTGAGAACATCTTCCTGCCCGTCGAGAATCAGTTCCAGCGTGCCGACACCGGCGAGATAGGTATCCAGCATCATGGAATTGACGTACACGTCGCTGTCCTTGGGAAACCACTCCAGTTCATTGGTCTCGATGTTGACCCTCGAGGCGCCGTAACCGAAAAAGATGAAGCAGAGCACGGTGGCCAGCAGGATGCCCCAGAATCCCCTCTCGCTGATATGGAAAATCCCTGCCAGCATGTGTCCCCAATGCGGGTGGTGCACCCGTGCGTGAGACGGCAGGAGTATGAGCAGGAACGGAACGATGACAATGGAGATGATAAAGGCGAACATGATGCCTGCCGCAGAGGTGATGCCGAAATGCTGTACTGCGGTGATGGGACTGGCCCACAGGGATAAGAGCCCGAACGCGGTCGTGATGCTCGTGATGAAGCAGGGGATGGTGATGTACTGGATCGTCTCGAGGTATGAGGTTCTCCTGTTGTTCTCTTTGCGCACCTCGTCGTAATATTCGATGATGTGCACCGTGTTGGCGATGGAGAGAATGACGATCAACGGGATGATCAGGCCGCTGACCGCGTTGTAGGTATAGCCCATCAGGGAATAGAAACCGAGCGTCCAGCACAGGCTCATGGCTATCACCGTCACGACGATGAGATTCTTGGGGATCGAACGGAACAGGATATAGGTCATGACCAGCACGAGGATCACACCGAAGATGGGGAGAATGGTCTCGTTCTGCTCGGTCACCTTGTTGAAGGCGTCGTTGATCATGAGACCGCCGGCGAGGAACGTCTCGACACCGGCAGGTTTGTCTTTTGAGAGGATTGCCTCCACCTGGTCCAGGACAGCCAGTATCTGCCTGGGTTTCAAATCGTCAAAGACTATGACGATGGCACTGAGGGTACCGTCGTGGGATACCAGGTAATCCCTGAAGAGCTCGTCATTGAGCGCATACTCTTCGATGGCGCCGATGTCTCCATCCTCAAGACCGTTCAGGAGGGGCGTGATGACCACCCCCTCTTCAGTGCCCACCACTTTGTTGGCATTTGCCAGGCTGTGGACGCTCTTCGCCAGGTCGATGTTTTTCAGTTCCCGGGTCTTGTCTCTGATATACGTGAGGACCTCGGTGGAAAAGAAATCCTGGGATCTCACGGCAACAACGATATATCGGGCGCCCTCGAAGGTATCGCGGAAGCTGTTGTATTTGACCGAGACCGGATCATCCTCGGCGAACCAGGCGCTGATGGTGTTGTCCAGGTCCATGTTGATGCACAGGCCGAATACGATGGTCAGGAGGATGACGAGGACAACCAGTGCGCGGCGGAGTCTAAAGATGATCTGTGACAGCGTCTTCATGGTCTTCCCACGAGCTGTTGCTCCGGCGCACGGACGATTGCGGTTCAGGCATGAGTGCCCTGTGCGTGACAGACTCACAATGAGCAGCAGATGGTAATTTCAAATGATACATAACAAGAACCTCTCCCCCGGATCCGAGAAACCCATAGCATGTACTTCTGGGATGTCATGATAGTCTGATTTTATCGCGCCGTACAACAGAAAATGAGGTGCTGGTGAATATTTTACGGTTCACCGGTACTCGGTACAGAGGGTCATGGAGCAAGGGGGGAGGGAAGACAACAGAAGGCCCCGCAGCGGAAACGTTCTCCGCCACGGGGCCGCCGGATCGTGAAATAATATGAGCTATTCGGCCCGGTATGCGGCCGGTTCTTTTGAGGTTGCCCGTGCTGCAAACCTCAATCCGATGGCGATGAACGATACGAGACCGATTGTGATGAATACAAACGTCATGACTGACCTCTCCTTTCCGCGATGGCTTCCTGTACGAAGCCCTTGAATCCGATTATGACGCCGAGAATGAGACCGAGAAAGGTGAAATTGGGGGCCATATCGGTTATCCGGTCCAGGTACATACCGCCATACAGTCCCAGAAAGGTCATGATAACGAGGATAAAACTCAGGGCGCTTATCCTGGTTATCCTCGCCAGGGTCTTTCTGGGAAGCTTATATGGCTTGTCCCGTTTCATAATCCGTTATCAGAACATCTGTGCGATGAACTGTCGCGCGGGTCCAGAGTTTACTCCCACGAGCATTACGACCAGGACGAACACCGCGGTTGCTTCCGCCGGGCTGAGTCCGAGCACCCGATACATGAACCTGATGCCGATGCCTGTCAGAAACAAACAACCGATTATGATCCAGAGCGTTACCATTACCGTTCTCCTTTCAGATGATTGCTGAAAATTAAACAGCAAAAGGCATGCCAGAAATGAACATGCATAACATGCCGAAAATAAAACAGATATAAACAATGGCATGGAGCTGATTTGTCATACTGGCAATGTACGTCCCCCGGGGATTCTTCTCGTATGACAAAATGGCAAAAAAACTCGATATGCCCCTGCTTCTGTGACAATTTGGCAAAGGCTCTGCGTGGACCGGCAGGGCGGTGGTGGTTCAGCGCCCGTGGGCTTCCCGATTAGCCGGCGCTGCGGGCTGTTCTCCTCGTCGGGGTATACTTCTGCTCGAGGTGGTTGGCCACCATGCTCATGCTGTAGCAGCAGATGAAGTAGAGAACCGCGATAGTCGTATAGATCTCGAAGGGATAGATCATGAGCCGGTTGTTCAGGGTCTGGGCTATGGTGGTGAGCTCGAATACGCCGATGATGTAGGCGAGCGAGGTATCTTTGAACAGGGAAATGAATTGCCCGACTATTGCAGGGATCATGATCTTGAGGGCCTGGGGAAGGACGACCTTTCTCATGACCTGGACGTAGTTGAGACCCGAGGCCGTTGCCGCCTCGACCTGCCCGTGCGGGATGGCGCTGACCCCTGCACGGACGATCTCTGCCAGGTAGGCCCCCGAGAATATGGTGAAGGCGATGGTGGCACTCCAGAACACATCTATCTGCATGCCGGTGACAATGGGTGAGAAGAAATAGACCCAGAAGATCACCATGATGAGGGGGTTGCCCCGTATGATCTCTATATAGAGGACGCTCGGCGTGCTGATGAGGGCATTGTTGCTGAGCCTGCCCAGGCCGAATACGAGCCCGATGAAGAAACTCGCCAGCAGGGCGATCCCCGCGATGATGATGCTCATGGTAAGGCCGCCCAGGCCGTAGAAGATCTCTCCCTGTCCTCCGTGCGGGAAAGTCCAGATCAGCAGCGACGGGAGGTTTTTCCAGATGATGCCCCAGTTGAAGGAATAGGCCGCATATATTGCAAGACCGATCACCGCGATGAACAGACACACGAAGATGATCTTTGCACAATACCCCATCCAGTTCCAGATTATGGCTGCGGTCCGGGACCAGACGGATGCGAAGACGGCTTCTTCATGCTGGGGAGCGTATTCGCCCAGGTTGAACCGTTTCTTCAGGTGCCGGAGAATGAGGTAGACCGCCGTGCCCAGGAGGTAGAATGGCCGGAACAGGAGCGCCAGAAACCTGTCCACGAGGGTGAGCTGTTTATCCTGTCCTATCTTGAGATGGTGGTTGATGGTGTTCATGACCACCGAGATGGACAGCGACAGGCTGAGGTAGATGATCGATGCGGCCGATGTCGCCTCGAACCCCCTGAAGGTGAACGATTCGATCTGCTGGGACTGCCAGCAGAGCTCTGCAACCCCGATGGTCATGGCCAGTGAGGAGTTCTTCATATTGTTGAGGAACTCGCTGCCCAGGGGCGGGATGATGACCCGGAAGGCCTGGGGCAGGATTACGAATCTCAGCAGCTGAGCCCTTGTCAGTCCGGAGGAGAGGGCAGCCTCGACATGACCGTGCGGTATCGCCTGGATCCCGGCCCGGACGATTTCGGCCACGAAGGAACCGGTGTAGATGCCGAGACCGAGGGTTGCCGCCCAGAACTCGTAGTTGTGTTCGTTGAGAAAGATGCGGATCGTCTCAGGCAGCGCCAGGGGAAAGGCAAAATACCAGAAGAAGAGCTGGACCAGCAGCGGGGTGTTCCGGAAGAACTCGACATAGCCGGTTGCGAGGTAGTAGGTGGGTTTGAACGTGGAGAGGCGGGCAATGCCGAAGATCGTTCCCATGAAAAGGGCTATCCCGGTACTGATGAGCGATATCTCCACGGTCAGCTGCAGGCCTCTGAGCAGCCAGTAACCGAAGATCTCCTTGTAGGTGGGATTTACCTCATAGAGAACGGCCCAGTAGAATTTGTAGCCGAAATCAGCATGGCTGAAGACAGCATAAAAAACCAGTACGATTGCAGTAATAATCCCGAATTGTTGTGCAAAGTGTTTTGAGGATCTCACCTACAGCTCCCTGTTGCTCGGTTGGCTCTTCCTGGTGGTACGATGGTGCCACCTCTTAAAAAATATGCGGTCCCACAGGTGTGAGGACCGCATATTTTACCGGTTTTATTTCATTTTTCTTATGGCCACATTTCGATCTTTTCGGTCATGGGGAAGTAGTACAGGGTGTCGGGGCCATACCACTTGTTGTAGATATTCATGTATGTGCCGTCTGACCACATGTCCTGAATGGCGAAATTGACCGCATCTCTCCAAGCACTGTCATCCTGGGGCAGGCCGATGCCGTAGGGCTCGTCGCTGAAGAAATCACCGACGAGTTCATACTTCCCGGGCTCTTTCGCGGCATATCCCAGCAGGATGGTGCTGTCGGTGGACCACCCGGCAACCTTGTCCTGCTGCAGGGCGAGGAAGCAGGAAGGCTCGTCCTGGTAGCTGATGACGTTCTTTTCTGCATTGGGGTCGCCAAGTTTTTTGAGCAGGTTGATGGCGTTCTTTTCGCTCGTGGTTCCCTGCATCGAGGATATCTTCTTTCCGACAAAGTCTTCGTGCTTGGTGAAGCGGCCTTTCTTTGCAAGGATCTTCTGGCCATCGAAGAAGTACGTGATGGAGAAATCGATGGTCCTGTCCCGCTCGCGCTTATGGGTCATGTTTGCGGTGGACATGTCGATCCTGCCCGAGGTGAGGAATGAGATGCGGGTCTTGTTGTTCAGCTTTACCCGTTCGACCTTGAGCTCCTTGCCCATCTGACCACCGATCCGGCGAACCACCTCTTCGGCGATGTCAACATCGAACCCTACCCACTCGTTGTTGTCATTGAAGTATGCGGCAGGAATGCTGTTGTACATCAGGCCAACCTGAACCACGCCGTCTTTGTTGACCTTGTCGTAGGTTGCGCCGGCAAAGCATACGGTGCCCAGTAACATGACAAAACAGAATGTTAGTGCTACCCCTTGTAAAAACCTTTTCATACCCTCCTCCCTTTCTCGATTACTTGGTCTGATCTGGTAGTAACATATAAAGACCTGTTCTCTAGTGCGACAGGATCTTACTCAAGAAGAGCTTTGTGCGCTCGTGTTCTGCATGGGTGAAGAAGGTACCCGGAGGGGCACTCTCGATGATCTGCCCCTCGTCCATGAACACGACACGGTGTGCCACCTCGCGGGCAAACCCCATCTCGTGGGTGACCACGATCATGGTCATGCCCTCATGGGCGAGATTCTTCATGACGTCGAGCACTTCGTTGATCATCTCGGGATCGAGGGCGGAGGTGGGTTCGTCAAAGAGCATGATTTTGGGGTGCATGGCCAGTCCCCTGGCAATAGCGACGCGCTGCTGCTGCCCCCCGGAGAGCTGTTCCGGGTAGGATCTGGCCTTTTCCGCAATGCCCACCTTTCTCAGGAGTTCATGCGCCTTTGCCTCGGCCTCTTCGCGCTTCTGCTTGCGCACATAGATGGGTGCCAGCGATATGTTCTCCAGGACCGTCATGTGAGGGTAGAGGTTGAACTGCTGGAAGACAAACCCTATCTCTTCCCGCAGGCGTCTCAGGTTGATCTTGGGATCGTGGATGGGCATGTTGTCCACGATGATCTCGCCGTCCTGGATTGGTTCGAGTTTGTTGATGCACCTTATCAGGGTGCTCTTGCCGGAACCGCTGGGTCCGCAGATCACGACGACTTCGCCTGCAGCGACATGAAAATCGATATCCCTGAGAACATGGAGGTCGTCAAACCACTTGTTTACCTTTTTAAAGGTTATCATAGTATGTAGCAGCCCTTCATTGCCCGCACACCTCATGATCCAGGTTCAGGCCTTGCGTCGAATCGATTAGTCAATCGAACTGACCGTGAAAAATATAGGGAAAAGAGCAGGTTGTGTCAAGCGAAACCATCACCCCTGTTTGTCGATGACATTTCTGATGAGTGTGAAAAATTCTCCGGAGAACACCATCATGGCCTGGTTCCTGTTTTCCAGCTCCAGGGCGGCCTCCAGTGACGGGGCATCGATGTTTCTGTCAAGGACCCTCTTGGTGAGCTTGAGCCCGCCGACACTCTTGTCCGTCATCATCCGTGCATAGGCGAGAGCGGTTTCCAACAGGTTCTCTGCCGGCACCACTGCGCTCACCAGGCCGATCTTTTCGGCCTCGCGGGCATCGACCTTCCTGCCCGTGCACAGGATGTCCGCAGCGCGGGACAATCCCACCAGGCGGGGAAGGAGATAAGAGGAGCCGAGCTCGCCGCCGGAAAGCCCGATATTGATGAACGAGGCCACAAAATAGGCACTCTCGGATGCTATGCGGATATCGCTCGCCAGTGCCATGCAGAAACCGCCTCCTGCAGCGGCTCCGTTGATGGCTGCGATCACCGGCTGCGGGATGTTCCTCAAACCCGTGACCAGCGAGCTGTACCGCTGCTGGATGAGCCGGAGAAAGGTTTCGGGGTCGGAAAACACCTCTGTATGGCTGTGTCTTGCCGCATCGTTGAGATCCGCACCGGAGGAGAAACCACGTCCCTTTCCCGTGATGATGAGGACGCGGATGGAATCATCGCGGGTGAGCAGACCGAAGAGCTCCTGAAAGTCGTCGATCATCTCGAGATTGATGGCGCCCAGGGTCTCGGGGCGGTTTATGGTGACAAGCCCTATGGAGGGTTCCTTCTCTTCAAAGATGAGGGTGTTGAAAGCCGGTTTGGGCCTATGCATGGGTTTCCCTCCCTTGTAAGCAGCTCCATCTGTGCCAGAATCTCTCAAAGGCCATAGAAACCTCCCCGGATGGCAATGGATCAGGAAAGAAAAATTATAGTATCTACTTATACTACTATAAATAGATAGAGTTGTGAGTCAAGCGTGCGGGTATAACCCGGATTCTGCAGTGAAAAGGGGTTGTACAGTGCAGGAGCGGCTCAGACAGCTGCCGGAAACAGGCTCGGGATTGCGGCACCGGTGGGCGAGGGGTATTCGTTCACGGCCAGGTCGATGTCAGACCTCGGTCTTGAGAGTGCCTCATCAGTTCAGGATGTCCGCTCATGACAGGGGAATCATCAGCGGGGCAGGGGAGGAGGGCGATATCGTCCGGTGGGCCCTGGCAAACCGACGGAATGACGGCCGGGAATCAAAGTGAAACAGGTGGGTCAGGCAGGTACAGTCCGAGCAACCGAAACCGGGAGTCACGACATCCGCGCCGGGGAGGTTTCTGATCAGATACGCCCACTTGTGCTCCAGCTTGGTTCGTTCTCCGAAGACCCAGGCCTCCTGAACATCGGCATGGGGGCGCAGATAGTCTATATGCCAGTGACAACTCTTGCCGGTCTTCATGTGGCGGAGGATCCTGGCCGGGAGGCCGCCCGTGCCGAAGGCGCTGCCGATGTAGGCATAGTAGCCCCGGGGAAACGTGTAACTGCCGAGCTTGCCGATCTGTATCATCCGGGCCTGCTCCAGAAACAGTATCAGCACATAGGTGCCGGTCTTCAGACCGTCGAGTCCGGGAATAGCTCCTGGTGATTTCACTGATTTTCCTGCCATGTCTTCTCCAATACCCTCATCCAGTTTCCATGCGTGATCTTTCCGAGTGACTCGTGATCGAATCCGTGATCCTCTAAGGCCTCGATAAGCCGGGGAAGGCCGCTCGCATCACCAAGGTCCTTCGGTACGACAGCGCCGTCGAAGTCGGAGCCAAAGGCCACATGATCAATCCCGATGCGTGAGGCAATGTAGTCGATGTGATGCACGATCTCCACAAGCGAGGTGTTCTCCTCGGTCTTTCCCTCGGGATGCAGGTCGCGCACAAAGAAGGTTACCCCCACGACCCCCCCGGTCTCCTTGATGGCGTCCAGCTGTTTGTCTGTCAGGTTCCTGCTGGAAGGGCACAGGGCATGCGCTGCCGAATGGGTTGCCACAAGCGGGGCTCGGGTAAGCGACGCCACGTCCCAGAACCCCCGCTCGTTCAGGTGGGCACAATCGATCAAGATGTGCAGGGCATTGCATGCCCGGACCAGGTCCCTGCCGTATGCGGTAAGGCCTTCACCGGTATCGGGTGAATGGGGGAACAGAAACGGTACGCCCGAACCGAATATGTTGGGCCTGCTCCAGGTAATGCCCAGCGAACGGAGCCCTGCCCGATAGAGCACCTCGAGCGCATCGAGGCGGGGATCTATGGCTTCGGCGCCTTCGAGGTGCATGATAACGCCGAGGACGCCGCTGGTGATACAGCCGGTGAGCTCGGCCGTGTCGTGGACGATCTTCACCTGTCCGCTGGATGTGCTGACAATCCTGAACAGGCTCGCCATGAGGGCATTGGTCATGTCCTGGGCGTAGCGGAAATCGATGGGCGCGGCCGTGCGGAAATTCCTGCCTGAAAAGGCGATATCGCGGCCTCCGTGGATGTTGAGGGCCTGCTGGGGTGCGAAGAGAGAGAAGAATCCCGCGGCGAGACCGCCGGAGAGGGCCCTGGGGAGATCGATATGGCCGATATCCGACTCGGAGAAAAAGGAGCGTCCTCCGCCGCGTTCAGGCAGGTAGAGGTTGAGCAGCGTGTCGTTGTGGCCGTCTATGACTGGTACGTGCATTTCAATCCCCCACCGCCCCTATCGGTTGATTATATGCAATCTCTTAGCAGGCAATGAAGAAACAGAACCCTGCGTGCCTGCAAAGAGGTTGTCTGTCATAAAGTATCATGGCAAATGCGACGGTAAGCCCGAAGATGGTGCACCTGGCATCGAACGATTCCATCCGGCCTATTCATGGGATGCCGCTTTTCTGGCCTTCCTGACCTGGGCGTCCATGATTCGTCGAACAAGGCCGGGAAAGAGACGCTGGGCGAGATGTATGAACCTTCCCTCGACGCCGGGGATAATGACGAACTGTCCTCTTCCCATGCCCCTGATCATCGCATCCGCCACATGCTCCGCGCTCATGACAGTGGCATTGCCGGCAATGGCCCGTGTCTCGGCAGGCCCGGTCCTGTCTTCTTCGCGCAGCTGCGGGGTATCCGTATCCGGCGGGCACAGGACCGATACCTTGATGCGGTAGGGCCTCAACTCGCTTCTCAGGCTCTCGGAGAAGCCCATGACCGCGAACTTGGAGGCACTGTATGCCGTATAGCCGAAAACCCCGAGGAAACCCGCTATGGAGGAGATGTTCACGATGTGCCCGCCGCCGGGCTTCATGTACGGGACCAGGCAGCTGCACGTGTTCCAGGTGCCGCAGAGGTTTGTGCTTACGGTCTCGCGGAATTTTTCCTGCGGGATATTTTCGAAGTAGTCGGGGTAGGCAATCCCGGCACTGTTTATGAGTACACCCGGTGCGCCGAACCCGGTTACGGCCCTGGTCATCTGCTCCTGGACGGCGTGGTGGTCGGCTACATCAAGGCTCATGGAGGAAACCCGCTGGGTCTTGCTCATCCGAGATCGTTCGATCTCTTTCACTGCCTTGCCGAGTCGTTCTTCTCCCCGGGCAAAGATGATGACATGGGCACCGAGGGCAGAAAACCCTCTGGCTGCAGCAAGCCCGATTCCGCTCGATCCCCCGGTGATATAGATGATCCTGCCCTTGTAAAGCGAACTGCCCATAGCAATGCCCCGGTACCTGATATGAGAGGCCTGTGCGTGGTGCGGATATCGTCGCTGCCTTCTCCGCCTGGGCGAAGAAGGCAGGCTCTCTTCCTGGGACGGGAAAAAACTACTGCTTCAGTTCGAAGGATACCTGTACGTATGATTCAACAGGGATCTGGCCCGGAGCGATGGGAGTGGGTGTTCTCGCCTCGGCAAAAGCCATCTCGCGGTATTCAGGCACGGGCCCGGCAGAGACATGCTGGATATGCACGATCCTGCTGACTCTCAGGCCGGCGGCCCTGGCAAGCTCTTCCCCGAGTTCCAGGGCATTCTCGATGGCCTTGGCTGCGGCCTGCTTCTGCATCTGGTCCTGGTCGCTTCTTCCGAAGGAGAGCGAACCGATACGGTTCGCACCAGCAGCGGCGGCCGAATCAATGAGGAGCCCCACTTCATCGATACCGGACGTCCGAACGATCACCGAGTTGGTTACCCGGAAGCCCCGCGGGCTGATGCCGGCCTTTGTTTCGCGGGGGGCGGTGTTCTCGTCATAGAGGGGATACACGCTGAAGTTCGAGGTCGTGATGGTTGCCTGTGCCTTGGCCGCCCCTTTCAAGACCTCCATGAGCCTTTTCGTGATCCGTGCATTGTTTTCCAGGGCATCGGCTGCTTTCTTTTCGCTGGTCTCCACGGAGAAGGTGATGGTGGCCATATTCGGATCGGCCATGATCACGCCCCTGCCCGTGACATCCAGTGTGGCGACTTTTGGCTGATCCTGTGCAGAGGAACTGGCGAATAGGCCGAGCACGAAGACGATGACGATACCGCACGATACCAATTGTCTGATCATCACAGGCCCTCCTTACATTCCATGCGCTTACTCGCCGCTGACATATCATGTATGTGTGTATGTTGTAATCCAACACTTCCCCTGCGGTCAATGCCGAAAAGAGGATTGAGGAGACAGGACTGCGATAAAACCGGGATTGTGCGTTGAGCCGGGCAATACCCTGCAGGAGCGGTTCAGCTGCGAGCGGCCTTAAGACGAGCTTCCGGCCTTGTCGCCCCTGACCTCACAGGGGGATCATCACCGGTGCTGCTGCCCGAAGCTCCTTGAGAATTCGGCATACCTCATGAAATGAGAAAGCGCCCTGAACCCGAGGTGCGGCTGTTCGATAAAGTAGATGCCTTTTTCGCGGAAATATCCGCGTGCGTAGTCGTTCATCTCTTTGAAGGTGATGGGGACCAGTGGCTTGGATGAGCTGTGGTAGCGGGACATGAACGAGTCGTTGAGCGCGTGAATGAAGACATCTTCCTCGTTCTTCGGTGACAGGCACAGCGGCGCCAGGATGTCGATATGTTCGTCGTCCAGGAGGATCTCGGTGATGGCTTCCATGCCACCCTGGAACCCCGAACCGGTTACGTCGAGCGGGTTGTCGGGCCGGGCAAAACCCGGGAGTATCTCCTCGAGCCGGTGAATGGTTCTTTCACCCAGGGGGGGGAGGGAAATTCCGCACCGGGCGCACAGATCGGCATACAGGCCGCACAGCCCCCCGGACAGGGTGCATATGCCGAGGCCGCTGCCCCCTGGCATGCGTAGACGGGAAAAGATGCACGCTGTCTCCACCAGCTCTTCTATGGAATCCACGCGTATGATGCCGTACTGGGAGAAAAAGCCGTCCATTACGCCGTCATTGCCGGCCAAGGCGCCGGTGTGGGAACTGGCAGCTTTCACGGCTAGAGCTGACCTGCCCACCTTGATGAGGATAATGGGGATCTTCTGCCGTGCAGCCTTGATCGCCACTCTTTTCAGCCCGGGTATGTTCCTGAACCCCTCCACGAAACAGGTTATTATCCTCGTTGTTCCATCGGAGACGAGGTGCTCGAGGTAATCCTCCAGCGATAAGATCGCCTCGTTGCCGGTGGTCACAAACAGGGAGATCCCCAGGGACTCCTTCAGGAGTTTGGTCACCATCATCTCGGAGGTCGCACCGCTCTGTGCCACTACCCCGATGGTACCGGAGACGAGATCGCCCTCGACCGCACCGCCGGTGAACACGTTCACGCCGGCTGCAGGGTTCATGAATCCCAGGCAGTTGGGACCCATGAGCAGGATGTCATGGTCCCTGCAGTACTGGCGGAGCAGGAACTGCATCCGGGCACCTTCCTCCCCGGTCTCGGCGAATCCTGACGATATGAGCACGATGTTCCGGATCCCCTTTGCTGCGAGCGACCGGACGGTATTCAGCACCAGGGTGCTCTTGAGTATGATCACGGCAAGGTCCACGGTGTTTTCAGGGAGGTCTTCGATGGTCCTGCAGGTCCTGACGCCCCAGACCTCGGCGGCATTCGGGTTCACCGGGTAGATGGCGCCATTGAACCCGGCACACCGGGCATTCTCGAGCAGGTTCATGAACCAGAGGTTTTTCGCAGATGCCCCGATGACCGCTATATGACGGGGGCTGAAGAATTGTTTCATCCGCTGTTGAGAATATGATTCCATAGGCACCAGATTTTTGGAGGTTTTTGTCTGCATAGTCAGCATTCAATCCTGGGGCATGTCAAGGGAAATCATGCTGGACATCTTTCCTCATGACAGGGTATAATACCTATAATATAATTGTATTTAATTGATATGCTTGGATTTATGAAGACTCTAACGGCAAAATTTATACATGCGGCCAAGGTTTTCTGGATCAGCTGTTGTGCCTTCCTCGCCACCGTTATCCTGTTCCTGCCCATTACGATAAGCGCGCTGCTGAGTTCGACGGGAAACCTTCCCTTCACCATCTCGCAATACTGGGCACGCTTCATGCTGCTCATGACGCGGGTGAGCATCGAGGTGCGCGGTTTCCACAAGATACAAAGAGGCCGGTCATACATCATCATATCCAACCACCAGTCAGAATACGATATCCTTGCGCTTGTCACGAGCCTGGGGATCCAGTTCCGCTGGATCATCAAGCAGGAACTGCGCAAGGTACCGCTCTTCGGCTATGCCCTGTACGCATCGCGCAACATCTTTATCGACCGCGCAAACCCCGAGAGTGCCGTCAGGAGCATACACTCCGGCATGGACCGACTGCTGCCCGGGACCAGCGTCATGTTCTTTGCCGAAGGCACCAGGTCTGTTGACGGCAAGATACATCCCTTCAAGAAAGGGGGCTTTGTCATGGCCCTTGAGCAGGGTTTTCCCATCCTGCCGGTCACGGTGAACGGGTCGAGGAGGGTGCTGCCCAAGAAGAGCCTCACCTTTACCCCGGGCACCATCGAGGTGGTTGTGGGCGATCCCATTGAGACCAGAGGCTATACGAAAGACCAGATGCCGGAGCTCATGGACAGGACCCGGCGGGTGATCATGGAAAACTATAATTCCGCCTACCCGGAACAAAAGCCGCAGGGATACTCCGAATGAGCCGAAGAGAGAGGGTAGTGCGGGCAGCGAGCCTTCGGGAAGTCCCGCGGGACAACCGCTCGGGCAGTATGACCCTTCGTTACACCCGCCTGATCATCCAGACCATGTCGAAGGTCGTGCCGAATTTCTCGCCGATCCCGGGGAATCTCCCGCATTCGGTGAAGTCATGCCTGAGATGAAATGCAAGGCTCTGAGCATTCAGCGACGAGATGCTTGCCAGGATACGCTCGATGCCGAGAGATCCGGCCTCCTGGAGGAACCTCTCGAGGATCATCGTCCCGAGCCCTTTACGCGTGTGCTCCGGGAGAATGAAGCAGGTGAACATCGCTGTTTTCTTCAGCGAGCTTGCCGGATGGTACTGCTGGAGAAAGGCAAAACCGATGATCCTGCCGTCCGGGGCCTTCACGATTACCCGGGGAAAGCCACTCGATATGATGATGAAATGCTCAAAGGCCTCATAGTCCAGGGTTCGTTCCGGATAGGCGGCAAAACTGTGCTCGATGAAGTGGTTGAAGATGTCGATTACCGGTTTCCGGTAAGCTCTTGTCAAAGGTAGCATGCTGTATTTCATGGTGTTCTCCCTTCAATCATCAGCCCTGCGGAGGTTCAACAGGCCGGGCCCTTTTCAAGAGGCTTGTCTGGACAGCCACACCTACAATGGCGCATGCGGCAAAGAGCGAGGCCGTGACCTGGAAATTTGCACCCGGGGCCACGCTCTTGACAATGAGCAGCGCCCCGATAAGGGAAGAAACGAGGATCAGCGCCCAGTCGAAGAGATAAAGGAAGAGCGCCGCACAGACGATGCCGCACACGGCAGAGATGATCCATACGAGCTGTTCGGATGCCACTGTTGCCATGGTCAGCGCGGTGAAGCACAGATACCCACCGGAGAGAAACCCTGCTATGCCCATAATGACCTGCTGGAGAAAGATCGCCAGCAGGGAGCCCAGTATCCCTGCACCCAGGGCTGCTGCGATAAAGACCCATGCCGGCTGTTCCGGCAGGAACAGCGCCGCCATATTGAGCCCGTAGATAAAACCGAGAATGCCGACAAACAGCCAGAAGAGCCTCCGCCCGAACACGAGCAGGCAGATGCCACCGAAGGCGGTGGCCACGGTCATATTCAGGTCTCCACTCATGGCTTCCTCAAAGGGTTAGATGGAGGCCAATTCCCGGTAGATCTCTATGCTGGGAGCGCCGTCGAGCAGGGGAGAGATCTTTTCGAAGAACTCGGCAAAATACTGCGTCGAGCTGTGAAGCTTCAGCGCCTCCTTGTCCTGATACTTTTCGTAGATGAGGAAGGTACGGGGATCTTTCTTTGCCTGATTGATCACGTAGGCAAGGGTTCCTTCTTCTGTTGCAACCTTGGGGACGATCTCTGTCACGGCCTTTTCCATCTCCTGCTCTTTGCCTTCCTGTACCTTCATGACAGCCACTACAACGATCATGGTATCCTCCTTTTCATGGGCAATAACCGGTTATTCTTCATTGATGCATTCGGGATTACAATGCACACCTTTGGCGCAATGTACCCCTTCTTCAGGGAATTTTCAATAAAATCCGGGGATCGCCCCCATCAGGATGGTCACACCGACCTGTCCGGGAAGGAACTCGCAGCCAGTCCCAGACGCACGAAGAGCCATGGGGCGCCGAAAGTCCCCCACAACACGACCGTGAGGGTGCGGACACAGCGCAGGACCATTACCGGCTCCCACCCGGAAAAAGCGGCCTTCATGCCCCACCACAGCGCCATCATGACCATAATTCCCAGGACATAGCGCACCGTGCGGAGCACCCATGTTCCCCCGGCATCAAAACCCACGAATCTCCGTTCCAGGACCAGTCCGACAGACAGGCCCATGAGGGTTACCACCGAGGTGATGGTATAGGTGCTCAATGCCCGGGAGAGGATGATGAGAACGGACGGGATCATGAGAGCGATACCGAGCTGCCAGGCAAAAGTCTGTGCCTGGAACCACTGTGCTGCACGTTTTTCCAGGCGGATAAAGACCATGATCAAGGCTGCGCCGAGGACATAGCCGCCGATGAGGTCGGTGGGGAAGTGAACCCCCAGGTAAAGCCGGGAGAGCGGGACCAGGACCATGAAGCATATGGCAATGCCCCACAGCCATCTGCGGGAGAACGAGGCTGCAAGGTACCCCCAGAATACGACAGTGGCCTGGGTGTGGCTGCTGGGCAGACCGGGGCCGCCGGCCCTGGCGAGTTTCATGACCCGGGAATCGTACTGGAAAGGCCGGGGCTGGGAGAAAAGGTCCTTCAGCGATGCATTCACCCAGTTCGATACGAGAAAGAGCAGCGCGAGTCTCGCCCCCACGGACCGGTCGATGCACCAGTAGACTAAAGGCAGGACCAGGAGGAAGAACGAACCCCCGCCCATAAAGGTCAGGGCCTTGAAGGGGGCATCCATTGACGGGCTCGCCTGCTGAAGCCAGAGGATCATCGTGATGCCTGGATCGAGAAGGTGTTCCATGTCATGACTCCTGCTTTCTAACCTTTACCCGCATGAAAAAGGGGTCGCCTCTGTTGTATGCAATGGGTTTGCTCAGATCGATTATGCGCTGCATAAGACCCTCCTCAAGACATTTTATTTTACCTCTGTTGAGATGGTTTGAAAAGCTCTAGAAATAAGAAGGTTATCTCCGGGTAGTGCATCTATTCCCGGTATCCGCGCACCGGGGTTTGTTTTCTCTGCTTGATTTTTGAACCCTTTTCTTTTAGCACCTAGGATACTATCTTAATGTTAAGGACACAGAGAATCCCTTCCTGGCGGCTTCACAGGGTATCTGACTCAGTGGAAAAGAGGCCTTAAGGGAAAAACCGTTGTGACGCGGCATAAGCACAGACAGGGAGAAGCCATCGATGGTAGCCGATCAGCATATGTTCAAACCCTTCCCCCATGAGCCGGAAGATGCAGTTGCCTCCAACAGAATCTGGATGACCATCATCTATTCATTCCTGTTTCTGGTTCTTTATGTATGGACTAATGAGCTCCTGGATATGCCTCACCTGATGTTCGGGGCGGAGAAAACACCTGTCAACTGGTATGAGGCACTGAGCGAAACGTTTCTCATCTGTATTGTGGGCGTCTTTGCCCTTTCGAGGACGTACTATACCCCGTCATTGAGAAAGACAACCAGGCAGGCCTTTGAGCTTGGGAACATCTGGCTTCCCTTGGCCTTTGTATTCATCCTGCTCAGTTCTCTCATCTGGCTCAACGAGCTCATAGACCTTCCGCATATCCTCTTTAACGGACAGAGCACCCCTGTCAACTGGGCTGAGGCCCTGAGCGAGAGCATCATTATCCTCGGTATCGGGGCCTTCTCGGTCTCCGTGCTGATCAGAAACGTTGCCGAGAGGGAACGTGCCGAAAGCAGGATACGCAAGGAAAAGATGTTCAGCAATACCCTGATCCAGACCTCACCCATTTTCTTCGTGGCCATCAGCCCCGAAGGGCGGACCATGATGATGAACAACGAGATGCTCAGTGTCCTGGGGTACGAGCTGGATGAGGCACAGAACAGGGATTTTATCTCCACCTTCGTCCCGGCCAGGGAGCACGATCTCTACCGGGCCGAATATCGCGAGCTCGTAAAATCCAGCGAGGTGCGGCATGCCGAGAGCCATATTCTGACCAAGGACGGCAGGGAGATGCTGGTCGAATGGTATGGCAGATCGATACTGGCAGAAGATTCAACGGTGGACTTCTTTTTCTTCCTGGGTTCCGATATCACCCAGCGCAAGCATGTGGAAAACGAGTTGAAGAACTACCAGGATCAGCTCCGGAGCCTCAATGTCCACTCGGAGCAGGTGCGTGAACGGGAGCGCACCCGTATAGCCTGCGAACTGCACGATGAGCTCGGACAGATGCTTACCGTGTTGAAGATGGACCTGGCCTATGTCAACCGGCATCTTCCCGGGGAGAAAGGGGCGTTGACCGGCAAGATCCAGGATATGGATGACCGGGTCGACCAGACGCTCAGTGCCCTCAGGCGGATCATGACCGACCTGAGGCCCTCGCTGTTGGACAACCTGGGGCTCGTTGCCGCCATCGAGTGGCAGGCAGAGGATTTCCAGAAACATACCGGCATACCCTGCGGGGTCACGGTGGAGCCGGAGGATATGTCTCCTGACCCGGACACCTCAACGACCGTGTTCCGCATCTTCCAGGAAACCCTCACAAACATTGCCCGTCATGCCCACGCCGAGGCTGTGACGGTGAAGCTGGAAAAGACAGGCGATGAGCTCAGGCTTGTCGTTCAGGACGACGGCATCGGCATAATACCCGAGAAGATCTCTTATCCAAGATCCTACGGGCTCATGGGTATCAGGGAACGGGTAACCTACTGCGGCGGAAAGGTGCAGATAAGCGGCAGTCCGGGGAAGGGCACCACCGTCTCGGTGGCCATCCCCCTGGGATCTCAGATAAAGAGCGACTGCTGAGGACGGGCAGCAGGGCGGCGAACAGGACAGCGCCTTGGCACTGGTGGAGCATCGATACAACGAGCATAAAACAACGAGAGAAGGAAGGCTTCTATGATGGAACAGCAGGATAAAAAAGAGGACCTGATCGGAAAGATCATCGCCATCGAACTCGAGATGTTTCAGAATGTAAAGTCGCGCGGGCATGCCGCCTGCCAGGAGCTTCCCAAGACCTTTAGGATGATGCGGTGGATGGCCCACTCCGTGCTGGGCGAGGACACGCTCGCCTCATACCTGGATGATCTGGAGAAGGCGAGAGAGGCCGGCAGGAACCTGATGACCGAAAAGTATGCCCGCATGGAAGGTCTCATTCCCTCGCTGAAGCAAGATCCCGAAGTTCTCGGCATCCTCGAGAAGATCACCCGGATCGAAGAATCCTGGCTGGAGGAATTTTCCAGGCGGTATCCCGAGATCGTCAAGGGCGGGGGCACGGGCTTCGGCAACTACCTGAGATGCGAGCTGGAAACCTATTCCGACAGGACCCTGCACCTGTATCTCCGTGATGTGATAGAGGCCAGGCAGGAGGGGATCAACCATGCCGAGAAGAGCTATGAGAACCTCTTCAGGAAGCTCGGCTATGAATCCCTCGACGAGGTAGGCCGCCAGGACCGGGAACAGGCATAGTCCGCTCACCGGTGCGTGGGGGCATTGCATACCGGCAGCACTGCCATAGCCCTGCGCGATTCTCTCTTTACAAGAAAACCATGGATGCTTTGAGGATACACGTATGAAAGGACTGGAGATAGCCGAGCAGTATTTCCGCCGGTGCGGTGAACCCATGATCGAGCAGAGGTTCGGCGATTATAAGGACCGGATTGCTGCAGGCCTCGTGGGAGACGGCTCTGAATGTTTCGGATTCGACGATTCCCTGTCTCAGGACCACGACTGGGGGCCGTCGTTTTGCCTGTGGCTGACAAGAGAGGATTTTGAAAAAATCGGCAGGCCGCTCCAGGAGGAATACGAGGCCCTGCCGAAAGAGTCCGCCGGTGTACCCGCTCGCAGCGTAAGTGCGTGGGGAGCGGGCAGGGTGGGGGTGTTCGAGATCGGTTCATTCTACCGGCAGTTCATGGGAAGAGAGCAGGTACCGGATACCAACAATGCCTGGAGGGGTCTTCCCGAGTCAAACCTGGCTGCCTGTACCAACGGCAGGGTATTCACCGATCCGCTGGGCGAATTCACGGACATCAGGAATGGGCTGCTTGCCTTCTACCCCGAGGATGTCAGGCTCAAGAAGATCGCCTCGCGGTGCATGTCCGCTGCCCAGTCAGGTCAGTACAACTATCTGCGCTGCGCACGGCGAGGTGAATATGTGGCTGCCCAATACGCGGAGACCAAGTTTATCGGTGATGTGATCGCAATCGTCTTCCTGCTCAACAAACGGTACAAGCCCTTCTATAAGTGGATGCACCGATCCCTGGCAGACCTGCCCATCCTGGGCGGCCGGATTCACGATATGCTCCACGACCTGGTCACCATGCATGAGCGTGCCCAGGGCGAGGGGGTGTACTGGCGGAAGATCGATCTGATCGAAGAGATCTCCGGGCAGATTATCTCTGAATTAAGAAGCCAGGCACTGAGCGATTCCGAGAGCATATTTCTCCTGGATCACGGCCCGGAGATCGTCAGGCGCATACAGGACCGGGACTTGCGGGAGATGAACGTCTGGTCGGAATAGTGTATCTGGTCGGGCAGCTGGCAGCCAAGGGGCGCTCCTGCTGCAGGCATCCTGTTGCAAAGCCATTGAATTGCCGCAGGTATTCTGATATGCCAATGAAGCTTTTTTCGTATCCCGCTCGAAAGACAGGCCCTCACCATGCCTGCCTGCAACCGGGGAAGGCAACCCAGAACGAGGAGCACAGCACCATGAGATACAAGGGAAACATCTACAGACCGTTCAGCGAAGCAAACAGCTATCTTCTCCAGTGCACCATCGGCTGCTCGCACAACAGGTGCACCTTCTGCGGCATGTACAAGGACAAGAAGTACCGGGTGCGCAGCCTCGACGAGATCAAGACCGACATCCGCATGGCAAAGGACTATCACCACGATATCGAAAAGGCATTTCTCTGCGACGGGGACGCCATAGCCATGGAGACCGGGATGATCCTGGAGATATTGCACGAGTTATACAGCACGTTCCCGTCACTGCGGCATGTGGGTACCTATGTCGGGCCGCAGAGCACCCTTGCAAAGAGCATGTCGGAGCTCGGATCCCTGCGGGAGGCCGGGCTCACCAAGGCATACCTCGGGGTGGAAACCGGCGACGACGCGCTCCTGAAAGAGATCCGGAAGGGCGTAACCGCGCAGGAGATGCTGCAGGCCGGGAAAAACCTGGTGGAGGCCGGCATCAACCTTTCCTCAATGGTCCTGCTTGGCCTGGCCGGGAAAGGGCCCCGTTCGACTGAACACGCCATAGCGACAGCAGAGATCACCAACGAGATGAGGCCTCAGTATCTGGCTGCCCTCACGGTTACCCCCGTGCCCAATACCGTCCTGTACGATCAGGTCAGGCACGGGAAGTTCGAGGTCATGGACGCCTTCGAAACCCTCGAGGAGATGAAGGTCCTCTTCGAGCACATCACGATCGACAACCTGAAGTTCGTGGGGATCCACGCATCGAACTACCTGCCCATCAACGGGACCCTCCAGAAGGACAAAGACGAGATGCTCGCCAAGATAAACACGGTGCTGGAGACAAGGGACCGGGGCATGCTGCGGGGCGACCACTCGCGGGGTTTGTAACAGCAGGGCCCCCACGGATCACCGGGGCATGTCCGCTGCACATCAGTCGACTTGGGAACGGCCGCGCCGGGTGCGCCAACAGGTGTGGCCATGAGCAGGCATGTTCCTTGCCCTGCTGATGACAGGCTGGAGATGGAGAGGCTATCGATGAGGGTATATGGCCGGGAAGCTACAGCATAGGATGGACCGCGCCGGGCAACTGGGGCAGAATCCCATTGCAGGCCTGTTGTGGAGGTTCTCGGTCCCGGCGGTTGTCGGCATGCTCATGCATGCCCTGTACAATGTGGTCGACCGGATCTTTATCGGCCGTGCCGTGGGATCCATCGGGATAGCAGGGATCAGTGTGGCATTTCCCATGATGATGATCCTCATGGCCTTCGCCATGCTCATAGGCATCGGGGCCACATCGCTGATCTCCATCCGGCTCGGCCAGCAGAAAAGGGGGGAAGCGGAAAAAGTCCTGGGCAATGCCGTTGTCCTGTTTGTCCTCATCTCGGTGGTGCTGACCATGCTCGGTCAGGTCTTCATGACGCCCATCCTCACGATGTTCGGTGCCGGTGCGGACATACTGCCCTACTCGCGAGAGTATCTCGAGATCATCCTTGTGGGGACCGTCTTCCAGTCCATCGGCTTCGGTATGAACAACTTCATCCGCGGGGAGGGAAACCCGAACATTGCCATGGCCACCATGCTGATCGGCGCGCTGCTCAACGTGGTCTTAGACCCGCTCTTCATCTTCGGATTCGGCATGGGCATACGGGGTGCGGCCATAGCCACGGTCATCTCCCAGGCAGTCTCGGCCGCCTGGGTGCTCTGGTATTTCCTGGGCGGGAAAAGCCTGCTGAAGATTCACTGGGTCTCGTTCCGCCTTGAGCGAGGCATTGTTCTCAATATCATGGCGGTGGGCTCGGCGCCCTTTGCCATGCAGCTTGCGGGCAGTGTCATCATCTCGCTGTTCAACCACCAGCTGAGGATCTACGGCGGGACCACAGCGGTTTCCGTCATGGGTATCGTCTTCAGCATCATGATGCTCATACTGATGCCCGTGGTCGGGATCGCACAGGGGGCCCAGCCCATCATCGGCTATAACTACGGGGCCCGGAAATTTCCCCGGGTGATACAGACCGTGTGGCTCGCAGCGCTGGTGGCAACCGGGGTGACCCTGACCGGTTTCCTCGTGACCATGCTTTTTCCCTCCGGCATCATCGCCCTGTTCAACCGGAACGACGCCGAGCTCATGGATCTTGGCAGCCATGCCCTGCGCGTCTTCTTTATCATGCTGCCCATTATCGGTTTCCAGATAGTCGGGGCCCATTATTTTCAGGCCGCTGGAAAACCCCGGCAGGCAATCCTTCTGAATCTTTTACGACAGGTCTTCATCCTGATACCCGCCCTGCTGATACTGCCGCGCTTCTTCGGTCTCTACGGGGTCTGGATAGCCGGACCGGTCTCCGACCTGGGGGCGTCATTGCTGACCGGCTTGTGCCTGTTCTGGGAGGTTCAGTATCTGAAGGGAGCCTCCGGAGACGAGGTCGCTCCCGGCAATGCGCCGGTGCCGGCGCCGGAGGGTGAATAATCCCGGCAGCCAAAGGGCGGGGTTGCTGTCCGCTGCGATCTCTATTCGATGATCTCTTCCGGGGACGCACCGGCTCCAGTGCGGTGGCGCTGGAAGACATAGACGCTGTCCGGGGTGCACGCCCCAGTGCTCACCAAGGTCTTCACCCGTTCCAGGTCGTAGAATGAACCACCGGAGACCTCTTCGGGCTGCAGGATGAAGGGCCCATCGGATATGCAGGAGAATACCCTGCCCCAGACCTTCTGGCCGGCATACTCGCCATAGAAATCGAAGTGGAGGGTGAACTGCACGCCCCTGATGCCGAGTTCCTCTTCGAGCTCACGCCTCGCGGATTCCTCATAGCTCTCGCCCGCGAGCACCACCCCGCCGGCACAGAGATCGCGGTAACCGGGAAAGATGTCCTTGGTCATGGTGCGGTTCTGGACAAAGAGCAGACCGCCTGAGTTGAAGACCATGATGTATGTGGCACGGTGAATGAGGCCTTTTCTCCTCATGTCTGCCCTGGTGGCACTGCCGACAACGCTGTTGTGCTCATCCACGATCGCCACCAGTTCGTGCGGGCTCAGGTCCGGGTTTACCCCGGCCTCAGGGAAAACAATCTCCCGGGTATTGTCTGCCATGAAGCGTACCTCCCTACTGCTCACCCCTGTGCATATACAATGTCAGGTCCATGATCAAGAGCTGTTTGCATGAAGACAGGATGAGGGGACAATCGAACCTGCCGGGTAGCCCGCTCAAGAAGCTGGATATACTGAAGGGTTTTTGGTATAGGTAGCCTCGATAGTGCATTTTAGTGGTATCTGGTCGAGAGAAGGTGAGGGTCTCCATGCTGAAAAGCAAGAGTTTCTGGTATGTCATGATGGCAGGGGCAGTAGCTGGCTGGGCGTTTGCCATTAAGGGTCTGGTGCAGCCGTTCGAGGGCCAGGTCGTGAAAAAGGCCTGGAAAAACGTGTTGCTGGGCTGGGCGCTCGGTCACCCCCTCGAGCTCGTGCTCGCCGTGCCCATCGGGAAGGCCGCAGGACTTTCATTCAGGAGGATTTTCGCCAAGACAATGCTGCTTGGATTCACATGGTGGCTGCCGCTGTTCCTCAAGGTGTTCAGGAAGTGATAGACCTGCCTGGCCAGGGATAGGTAGATTCATCGGCACCGGGCATTATATTGTACTGGTGGAGATCGTGATATGATGGATGCCTGGAGCCGGAAGGGAACCACCTGCCTGAGGGGGATGCTCGTATTCCTGCTGCCGGCCGTGTTCCTGGCCCTGGTCACCTGTTCCGGGGAGAGCGGGGAGGATTCCGGGACAGGGCAGGGTGGCTTTGCTCTTGATATCCCTGCATTGTACTCCACGGCAGGCCTGATCCTGGTCCAGGTGGCCTACGAGCCCGGTGCTGAGCCCTTTACCGGTACGATCCTGAACGGGACGCCGAGCTGGACCGTTCTCGAGGACAATATCCGGGGTCTTTTCCAGGGACGCCTGGTAGAGCCGGATGTATCGGTACCCATGAGCCTTGCCGAGATGGAGCAGATCCCGGTTCAGTCAGAGGAGACCTGGACCGCTTCGGAGATCATGGACCTGGCCTCAGGCGTCTGGGAGCCGCTGCAACTGACCACGACTGTAGAGTTCTTCGTTCTGTTCCTCGAGGGGTACCTCGATGAGGAGGGTGAAGGAAATAGCCAGGTGATCGGGGTCTCCATCGTGGGTACACCGGTTATTGCCGTCTTCAAGGATGTCATCCGTGCCTCCGGTTCTTCATCGACCGTGCTCGCCTTTGTGGAGCAGGCGACCCTCGTCCATGAGTTCGGGCATGTCATGGGGCTTGTGGACAACGGGATCCCCATGGTATCGGATCACCTGGATGCAGACCACCCGCGTCATTGCACCAATGAAGATTGTGTCATGTACTGGCTGAACGAGGGGGCTGCAGACCTGAGGCTGTTCGTTCAGCAGATGCTCGTCACCGACTCCCTGGTCATGTTCGGGGATGAATGCCTTAATGACACCCGCAGCTACCTGCCGTAGAAAGACCTGGGAAGCTGATTCAGTGTGCCACACCTCATGGATCTCCATCCCTCCGCCACGTCATTGTTCCGCCAGCGCCGATGCACTGAACCCCTCCAAGACAGGAGGATCCCACCGAAAAAATTTATGGTGTCTGAAGAAATCGTGTTGACAGGGAGGGTAATATATTTTAGAGGACGGACTAGTCCGTACCATTAGAGTTCGGTTACGCTGGGCATGTGAGAGAGAGGTTATGATATGACAGATGATACCCTGTTGCAGATCCGATCCGGAGGTCGCCGGATTCAGCTCTACGCAGAAGTGGGCAAGTTCTTCTCGGCCGACGGCCGTCTGGACGAAGAGGCCTTCCGGCAGCATATTCAGGATACCATCCGGCAGATGGGCTTCAAATACCGGGATGTCGGGGAATTCGGCAGACAAAGCGGTCTATGGCTTTCTTCGTACCTGGAGAGGGTAATCGGATATCTCAGGGAAAAGGGACTGGATGACGAGGCCCTGCTGCTCTTCCGCTCTGCGATCGATGAGGCCTCGCTCCTGGGTGTCACCTCGGTCACCATGCCGGCAGACCAGCTGCGGCTGTTACTGTCCTATACGGTTCCAAAACCCGCAGCCCCGAAACAGAAGGTCGACCCGAGGGACAACCGTTCGAAGATATTCGATGCAGCCCTGCAGCTGTTCGTGGAAAAGGGCTTCCACGCCACCACGGTCGACGAGATTGCAGCCCTGAGCAAGGTCGGCAAGGGAACGGTCTACCGCAATTTCAAGACCAAGGAAGATCTTCTCGACCAGCTGCTGAAAGAAAAGACCGCCGAGATTGTCTCCATTTTCAATACGGTCCTGTCCAGCGACAAGGACATCCTCGTTCTTGTGGAAAAGACCATCTCCACGTGGCTTGGCTACATCGAAGACAACTACCTGCTCTACCGCCTGATCCAGAAGGAAGACATCGTGCCTCATTCGGGCAAGCGTAATATGTTCTACAACACCATCATATCCCAACTCCCCATGCTCAAGGAGCGGGTGGTCGCCCTCAATGAAAAGGGCAGACTCAAGACCACCAGTTTTTACACGACATTTTACGGGATCCTTGGCTTTGTCGACGGGGTTTTTCACAAGTGGCTCCGCTCCGGCAGGGAGTATCCGCTGCGTGATGAACTGCCCGTTATCCTTGAGGTGCTCTTCAATGGCTTTGTGGGCGAAAAGACGAGCGGCAAACGCTTCTTTGTACCCCCGGAAGAGAACAAATCTTGATCCTGCCATCGACGGCGATCGACACGATCTGACAGGTATCACTGTGTAGTACGCTATCAATAAAGAAAAAGATTGGAGGTTACGACATCATGAATGAGAACAACAACACCCCGGCAGTTTTGGGAAAGTCAAATGGACGAAAGGTGGCACCCGAGGGCTCCTCAGAGGTGCACCGGTCACAGTGGATTGCCGCAGCTCATCCGGGCAAGAACGAGATACCCTACCTGCTCAACCCTGTGTCCGTTACCAAGGAGGAGAACAGCTATATCCGGTATATCTGGCGTTCCAGCGAATATTCCGGGAAGAACTTCGCACCGTTCGAGATCACCGAGGTGCCGAACAAGTACAAACTGGGCCAGATCCTGGCCTGTGGAATCAAGGCTGCCTGCGCCACATACTCGCAGCACTGGCAGGGCATGTATTTCGACTGGAGCTACAACAGCGAGTGCAAGAAGGCCATATCCAAGCTCAAGGTGCTCAGTGAGGGAGAGTCCTTCTCGGAAAACGCCTTTGCTACCGTGGTTCTCATCAACACCGGCTACCGAGGGGTCTTCATGGACCTCATGTCCCTCAGACGCCGGCCCATTCCGCCAAGCATCTACAGCCTGGAGCACATCGACATGGGGACCTTCGAACATAACCTCAAGAGTGCAGTGGGCGCAGTGCTCGGCGGGCACATCGGCGTGAATGTCATCAGGCGTTCGCTGGCGAAACAGCTTGTCGAGGGGCCCAACAAGGAGGCCTATGATATGCTGAAAAAGCTCGTGACCCTGCCGGGTATGGAAGAGGAAGGGAAGATAGTCACCATCGTCCAGCTTGGCTTCAAGAGGCCCGAGGATCAGGAACTCTTCGACCCGGCAATGATGGAAATGGCCGGGGCAAAGCTGATCGAGCGCAAGAGCGAACGCCGCAACGCCGAGTTCAGCCTCGAAGTGCCCGATGAGGTGATGTTCCGTTTTGTCAGCACCTTCAACGGCACACTCAAGAAATTCGGCCTGCGGGAGATCGTCAAGCTCGTGGTCATCGACGGGAACCGCTGGGAGGGACACCTGCTCCTGGCACGCATCAGGAACCGGGTGAAGATGGGTATGGAAAAGGCCCATGCCGATGTTCTGAGTGCCTATGAAAAGAATCTCCATGATTCCAGGTACGACTTCACCGACTTTGAGACCTACAAGCAGACCGCAGACATGATTGCCGAACTCGGCAACAAGGTGCTCAAGCCCCGGGAGGACGGACACAAGATGGTGTTTGCAGCCATCGACATGCAGGAGATGAAGCTGCGCGAGATAGCCATCGATGTGGCAGAACAGGCGGTGGGAGAGGCGATCCAGGCAGGGCTCAACTCCATTCACCTCGACGGCACAACCGATATCCCCGAGGGGGATGACCTCCGCTACGGTGCCTTCTGCCTGACCGGGCCCATGCATTCGGCAGAGCTACTCGATACGGATGAGGAGCTTGCCCGGGGATGGGGCAAGGGCTTCGGCGACATCCTGGCTCCCTCAATACAGCCCGGCGACAAGATGGAGGCGATCATCGCCATCTGTGCCAAGCGCGAGCAGGACGCCATGATCGCGGAAAAGCAGGCCATGGATCACCGCAAATCGGTCAACGATCTCTTCTGGTACCGCACCTGGAATCATCCCGAGGGCAAGAGACTCGACCTGCCGCACTGGATCTCTTTTGCGGACGTGCTCAATGTCCTGCCCATAAAGGACAATGACGTGGTCATACAGGAGAGAAAGCTGCCGGACTACCTGCCCGAAGAACACCCCATTACCGTCAGGATGGTTTCACAGAAATAACTCAAGGATTCAGCACAGTATATGTTCTGCTCAGAGGGCGCCATGCCGGGCAATCCCGGCACGGCGCCCTCATGTTATTTGCACAGCTGTGCTGGTAAGATAGAGCGCCTGTCGCGAGATGAGGGAGGCCAGGGGCCTTATTCCCCGAAGGTCTCTTTTGCATACCCCCTGGGGATTGCAAAACTCCCCTCAGGGGCCGTGCCGTCTGAAAATTCCAGGAGTTCCTGGGTTGATGTGATCCGGGCACCTATCATGTTCGCGGTGGAGGCACTGAAGACCGTGACGCCCTTGATCTTTGTCATCTCTTCCATGGCCTGGGACAGGGAGCCCTGCAATGCCGGGTTCAGCGCGAAATTATGGGCTGCATTGAATCTGGCAAAGAGGTCGTAATTCATCTCTATATCCTGGCTGGCCCAGATCTCGGACGTGAAAGGGCCCATCATGGTTTCAGTCTTCATGATATATTCCCGGCAGTTCCAGTTGTTTATCCTTTTCTTTTCTCCGGTTTCCACAACAATGATATTCACCTTGATCATGGCCTGGGCCATCTCCCTCATGGTTTGCCGTTCTTCAGGGGTCATGTCCTCTTCATCTCCGAATATGTCGCCGGCTTCCTCGCCACCGTCCAGGGGCACCGAAGTGTAGATCTTCTCTGTGTGGTTCAGAATATACATGACCTTTTTATCGAGGCGCACGATCATGGAATGTTCCTGACTGTCGCTGCGCATCCTGTCGCTGGCGATCCAGATCTCCTGTACAGTGTCCCTGGCAGGCTCGATCTGCCCCATTATCCGGACACTGTCCGTATGCGTCCTGTACTTCAGGTACTGATCGGCATACACACAGTGCGGGCAGCATATGAGACAGACCAGCACTGCACCAACGAGAACCGGATACCTCTTCATACAACCCTCCTGTACAGCATAGCTCACCTGTAATGAGCGTTTATGGCAGGATTTTTCTTTTAGCAAGGGGAAAAAGGAGATGGAACGGCAAACCGGTTTGCTCCCGATTCCCTTGTCGCATCCGTGCATTGCCTTGTGGTCAGATGCTTCATGAAATGGTATAGTTCTGAGGAGGAGGTGCACCATGTCGGATCAAACCCTGTGCGAATTTCCTGATAACAACCCTGCGTCCGGAGAGATCAGGGAGATACTCAAGAACAGCAAGACCATCGCCGTGGTGGGCCTGTCGGACAAGCCGGAGAGGGACAGCAACATGGTGGCGCGCTACCTGAAGGGGCACGGCTACCGTGTCGTGCCGGTAAATCCTGCCAGATCGGAGATCCTCGGTGAGAAATCCTAAGAAGGCTGCCCTCAGGCAGGAGAGATCTCGAATCCGGCCTGATCACCCCGGGATCCTTGCAGGAACCGGCAGACAGCCCCTGCAGACAGGCTGTATCTCCGATGTTTGTGGAGGGTTGAGTTTTGGCCTGTTCGAGGTGCAGCAACCGAACCACCATATCAATCGTATCGCTATTTTCCAATTGACACGGGAAGAATTGCGGATTAAAACATAACGAAGATCTGAAATAAGGATAAGTCTGACTTGAATCGCGCTTTACGAATGAACCCTTCGGTTTCACTTCAGCAAGCCAGTAGTTCATGGATGATAACTCCAATTTTCAGAAATACAACATCAGTACCCCTGATCCCTGCCAGGCAGGGGGGCTGGAATAAGAGGTAATTCATGGCACAGGGAACAGTAAAATGGTTTAACGAGCAGAAGGGATTTGGTTTTATTACCGCAGACAACGGTGAAGATGTCTTCGTGCACCACACCTCCATCAAGCAGGAAGGATTCAGAACACTTGATGAGGGTCAGCGCGTGACATTCGACATTGTCAAGGGACCGAAGGGGCCTCAGGCTTCGAACGTATATAAAGCCTAGACAGCGCACAGTGGCAGGCCCTGCCTGCCACTGATTTATTTATTATTCTCAAGAAATTGGCTGTGTGATCTCGGTCACGGAGCCAATCTTGAGATGCCACTCAGGATCGTGGGTGATGACCCGCAGTTCTTCAGACCACCGGGTTGCAACCTTGGCTTTCCGTCCACCTTATCGTTCTCTGAAATCCTGGGGTGCAAGGTATTCCGCCACTGGTGGAAGCAGGGTATCCTTGTCTGAATCGTGGTACAAGCAAAGAAGAGAAGCGGAGCCCGGGATGGCTTCAAACAAAGTTCCGTTCTGATGGAACGGGTTGACCAGCCCTGCTTCCCGACCGATGCGGCGGGTGTGATGGGCCTTAAAAATCCTTGATGCAACAGGAATGACGGAAATGGATACAGTTGAGAAATATCTGGAAAAAGAGGTGGCCAGGCACCGCACCTTCGGCATTATCAGCCACCCCGATGCGGGCAAGACAACCCTGACCGAGAAGCTGCTGCTCTTCGGCGGCGCGATCCAGATGGCCGGGACGATCAAGGCACGCAAGGCCGCCCGCCATGCCACGAGCGACTGGATGAAGATCGAACAGGAGCGTGGCATATCCGTGACCACCTCGGTGATGAAGTTCGCGTATCGTGACTACGAGATCAACCTCCTCGATACCCCGGGCCACCAGGATTTTTCCGAGGACACCTACCGGGTGCTCACTGCGGTGGACTCGGCCCTCATGGTGATCGACAGTGCCAAGGGCGTAGAGCCCCAGACCGAGAAGCTCATGGAGGTGTGCCGCATGCGCAACACGCCCGTCATGACCTTCATCAACAAGCTCGATCGCGAAGGACTCTCACCCCTGGATCTGCTCAGCGACATCGAGGACAAGCTGCAGATCGAATGCGTCCCCCTGAGCTGGCCCATTGGCATGGGCAGCGGTTTTTTGGGGGTATACAATCTCTATCGCCGGGAAATCCACCTCTTCACATCGGGAAAGGCCACCAGGGACCAGGAGGGGATCGTAATCAGAGACCTCAATGACCAGGCCCTCGATGAACTGCTCGGAAGCCAGGCTGCGCAGCTTCGCGAGGACGTTGCTCTCATCGAGGGGGTGCTTCCCCGTTTTGACCGCCAGGACTATCTGAAGGGAAACCAGGCCCCGATCTTCTTCGGCAGCGCCATCAACAACTTCGGGGTCAGGGAGCTGCTCGACGCCTTTGTTGAAATGGCACCGAGCCCGGGTCCCCGGTCGTCACAGAGCCGGGAGGTCTCTCCCTATGAGCGGAGCTTCTCCGGCTTCACGTTCAAGATTCAGGCAAACATGGACCCCGCGCACCGCGACCGGATCGCGTTTTTCAGGATCTGCTCGGGCAAGTTCACCCGGGGCATGAAGGTGTTTCACCACCGGATCGGCAAGGAGGTGACGCTGTCCAATGCCACCATTTTCATGGCACAGGACAGGACGAACGTGGATGAGGCATATCCCGGTGACATCATCGGCATTCACAATCACGGCACCATCCGTATCGGTGACACCTTCACCGACAAGGAAGAGCTCAAGTTTATCGGGATCCCGCATTTTGCACCGGAACACTTCCGCCGGGTTATCCTCAAGAACCCCATCAAGTTCAAACAGCTCCAGAAGGGCCTGCTCCAGCTGAGCGAGGAAGGTGCGGTACAGGTATTCAGACCGCTGGTCGGCAACAACTACATCCTGGGCGCGGTAGGGGTGCTGCAGTTTGATGTGGTCATGGAGCGACTGAAGAACGAATATGGGGTGGAGGCGGTCTATGAGACAGTGGAGTACGCCGCGGCCCGCTGGATCCAGTGTGACGACCACAAGCTCCTGAGGGATTTCGAGAAGAGTTACCAGGGCTACCTTGCCCGTGATGCCGAGGGATACCTCACCTATCTGGCAGCGAACAACTGGCGGCTCAAGACCGCCATGGAAGAATGGCCGGGCCTCACGTTCCTGAAGACGCGGGAGCATAACTGAGCGGTTCCTGCAGAGCGGATACCCCGGATCACTGCACGGGCGTCAGTCCGGGTACCCTGTTTCGATCATGTCAAGAGGACATGCAGGTTCTCCCCAAGAATGT
This sequence comes from Deltaproteobacteria bacterium, assembly GCA_018434685.1. Taxonomy (GTDB): domain Bacteria; phylum Desulfobacterota; class Desulfomonilia; order UBA1062; family UBA1062; genus DSAD01. The sequence continues at coordinate 163,435 of JAHDOV010000013.1, read as the reverse complement.
GCCCGCTGCCCGGTTTTCTCCTGTCACAAGGTGTCTTGTGTTTGTTCGCCTGGAAAATCTTTGTATATCCGGATTGATTAATACGCTATTAAGACCTGAAAGTGGAGGGAAACCATGAACATGGTTGCTGACTTCGAACACCTCACCCCCGAGGTGCTGCTCGATATCGTCGAGGGTGCCACAGGCATCCCCATGACCGGACTCACCATACCGCTGCCCAGCTATATCAACCGGGTATACGAGATACAGGCCAGGCGTGGTGAACGGCTCATCGTCAAGTTCTACCGCCCCCGCCGCTGGAGCAGGGAGGCCATCGAAGACGAGCACCGTTTCCTTGCCGACTGCGCAGAGGCGGAGATCCCTGTGGTGTGCCCCTTGCCCCTGGCTGACGACAGCACCCTGGGATGCGCAGACGGGATTTTTTTCGCGCTCTTTCCCAAGAGGGCAGGCCGCGAATTCGAGCAGAACACCGACGAGGACTGGCGTCGGGTGGGCAGGCTCGTTGCCCGTATTCACCTCGCCGGAGAACGGCGCACCTCCCGTGACCGGATCACCCTGCATCCTGAAAAATCCACCCGGGGCGACCTCACGCTGCTCATCAAGGGCGGGTTCATTACGCACAGGTACCTCCGCGAGTTCGAAGACCTCACCTCAAGCATTGTGCAAAACATCACCCCGCTGTTTGACGAAATCGGGTTCATCCGCATCCATGGGGACTGCCATCGGAACAACATGCTCGACCGTCCCGGCGAAGGGCTCATGGCCATCGATTTCGACGACATGATGATGGGACCGCCGGTCCACGATCTCTGGATGCTCCTGCCCGATCATGCAGGCCGCTCCCGCCGGGAGATCGACCTGCTGCTCGACGGCTACGAGCAGTTCCGGGAATTCGACTATCCTTCGCTGCGGCTCATCGAGCCCCTGCGGTTCATGCGCATCATCTATTTCCTCGCCTGGCTTGCCCGGCAGAAGGATGATTATGCCTTCCAGGCCAACCATCCGGACTGGGGCGGCGAGATCTTCTGGCAGCGGGAGATCTCGGACCTCAAGCACCAGTTCCAGGTCATCATGGAGCACAAGGTTGCCTGGGAAGAGGGAAGGTTCTTTGGAGGGGGAGAAGAGTGAGCAGGGGGACCGGGAGTTCAGGCAGAAGTTTATCTGGGAACGAAAGCAGGAAGTCAGGAGCCGGGATTCAGAATACATAACCCACATCTGCACTGCAGGCTAGTGCCTGTTCCCAGCCTGTCTGGGCTGTTGTGCACGGATGAAAAGATAACAGACAGCCTGTGCGGAGAACAGGCTGTCTGTTCTGTTGGATCAGGCCTTCTCGGGCCAGCTCACTCTGTCAGTATGTCCACCCGAAGAAGCCGAAGGCGAGGATATTCATGATGATGGGCACCGAGTAGATGAAGGCCAGGACCGATATCTTGCCTTTCATCGTCTTTCGCGTGATGACCCAGATGGCACCGCAGAAAAAGTGGAAGTAGCCGATGAGGAAGATGAGCCAGACTCCGCCGAAGGAGAGGTACCAGAAGGGATACTCCCAGACCAGGTGACCCCCGATGTTCAGCAGGCATTCCACGAAGACGCAGAAGACCGAGTAGCCGATTGCCCAGAACCATTTTTCCGGGATACCCAGAATCCTGGCCTTCGTGCCCTCGGTGAGCGTATGGTAGTAGATGATCCCCACTAAGGCGAACATGAACATGATCTCGATGTTCCAGCCCACCATGGTGCGCAGGGCCGTGTCGCCCGGGGTGGTCCAGAAGGCGGACCGCTGGGTGAAGTGCAGCACCCATCCGTTCCAGGACTCATTGAAGAAGTCGATGCCGAAGATGGCGAGCCCGGCGAAGACCGCGTCCCAGTTGTTCGTCTGCCGTGCCAGTTTGATTTCCTTGGCGTAGATGTAGAACACGATCGCCAGCAGCGGGATGACATACCACTTGATCATGCTCAGGTCCCTGAGCCCGTTGAGTGCCTGCAGTGTAGCCTGCGTCATACATTCCTCCTCTTTGTGCGTTTATATCAAATAATGCCAACAGTTATGCGGGGGACTTTGAATAGTCCCTGCATAATCCCCTCAAAATGATCTTCAGCCCCTCATCGTACATGCGGACAGAGGAAACCCCTTCCGACTTCACATAGGTCTTGATGAGAAACATGATGTAGATGGAAAAAAGCAGTTCAGCGGTAGAGGCCACCTCTACGGGGTAGAAACGGCCTTGTTCGATCCCCTGATTCAGGATGTCCCTGATCAGGTTCATGGCGCCGAGGTTGATATCGTAAAAACGGTCTTCCCTCGGTGTCAGGGTGAAGATGCCCGGGTCTTTTATCAGGATACAGCGGAGGTCTTCGTGGTCTGCGAGATAATCGAAAGACCGCTGTGCCATGATCGTGAATTTCTCCACCACATCGTCTGAGGTGGCAACTGCCTCGGCAACCGAGTTGCGCCATTGTTCCAGGGCCGTGCTCACGGTCTTCTCATAGAGATCGCGTTTGTTTTTCACGTAGAAATAGATATTGCTCTTGGTCATGCCGACTTGAGCCGCAACGTCCTCCACCGTGGTCTTCTTGAACCCGTAGAGGGCGAACAGTTTCAGGGCGGCAGCAAAGATCTCGGTCTGTTTCTTATCCCTGGTCATGACGTGAGCTGAATAGTAGAACGATTGAATCAAAAAGTCAAATATATTACTATAAGTACAACATGAAAGTGATGTACGGGAAGGGGTCGGCATAAAGGCAGGCTCGAGACCATACAAAACCAGGAGCCAGAAGTCAGAATCCGGAATAGCAGGTTCTCTATGAGGACAGGTGTGAGAATCATGGGAAAAGAGGCGGAAAAAAGAATGGTTTTTTTTGAGTGGGTCTTTCCTGTACGGCCCGAATCGAGTAGTATAAAAGGATAACCGGGCACCACGGCAGTTCTTTGCCATGAAAAGGAGGGAAGATGTCATACGCGTTCGAAACCATAAAGACCGGAATCACCTTCGGTACCGCCCTGGCCATGGTCATTTCGTTCACCATGAATAAATCCGTGCTCTGGGCCATATTCCACGGACTGCTCTCGTGGCTGTATGTGATCTACTATGTGATCGTGTACTGATGCCGGATAATGGGGACAGGACCAGGAGAGCCCATTCCTGTATGAGCGTCCCCGGTTTGTTTGACACGGTCTTTCAGGAAATTGTTGTTTCTCTTGCCTGTCTGAGAACGTACTGATCCGGGGAATCTTTTTTTGTTTGTGCTGCAGGGGGTATTGAAAAGATGAGCGTGATTGCTGCAGGGAAAAGCGATGCGGGATTCTCGCGGCAAGATGCCGGGGGCCCGGGCCTGGGAAGATGGACATGTCGGGTATAGCCCTGGTCTATCCATACAGGTATAAGCATGCCCGCGAGACAATGCTTTTTCACCCGCTGGGTCTTGCGCAATTGACTGCGTTGCTGCGCAAAGATGGCCTCGACACCTCCGTGAAAGACCTTACCTTCCGCGATAGTGATGAGGTGCTTGCTGAACTGGCAAGCGAACGCCCCCGGGTGGTAGGCATCTATGTCATGCTGACCATGATCGAGTACGCCCGTACCCTTGCCTCAGAGATACGCCGGCTTGTCCCGGGTGTTCTCCTGGTGTGCGGAGGACCCATGCCCACCCTGAGGCCGCAACAGTTTCTCTCTGAATTCGACCTTGTCTTCCGCGGAGAGGCCGCACAGTCCTTTCCCCGGTTCTGCAGGGATTATGTCAACGCCGCGAAACCGCTCGATGTGCTTGAACACTGCGACCGCTATCCCGGGATTGCCGTGCGCAACCCTGAAGACGGCCTCATCCTTCATACGCCTTCTCAGCCCAGTACCGAGGTGCAGCTCAACCGCCTGCCCATCCCGGACCGGAGTGATTATGATCATGCCCGCTACCAGGAGTTCTGGCAGGAGCGCGAAGGCTGTTCTCCTGCCGGTATCATGACCACCTACGGCTGCCCGTACGACTGTGAATTTTGCTCCAGGCCCATCTATGGAACGCTCTTCCGCCGCAGGAATATGGATTCCATCATGGAGGAGATCCGGGATATCAGGTCTCTCGGATATGACGGTCTCTGGATCGCCGATGACTGTTTTACCCTTGATCTCGGTCATGTCAGGGCCTTCTGCCACAGACTGATCCGGGAAGAGCTGTCCATGAGCTGGACCTGCCTGTCGCGCACGCAGGAGATCCCGCTAAAGGATATCGAACTCATGAAGCGGTCAGGGTGCAGGAAGGTCTTTTTCGGACTGGAATCGGGCAGCAACGAAGTGCTGAAACTCATGAACAAGCACACGACCGTGGAGGAAGCGGAACGGACACTCCACCTCTTTGCCCACTGCGGCATCGAGACAGCTGGATTCTTCATGATCGGGTATCCCGGAGAGACCTGTGAATCCATCGAGACTACCCTTGCGTGGGCGCTCAGGCTCCCCTTGAACGAACTTTCCTTTACCATCCCGTTTCCCCTTCCCGGGACAAGACTGTTTCAGCGGGTGCATGGCGTGCAGGCAGATGCCGACTGGCAGTATGAAAATGAAAACCGCATGATCTACGAGTCGGATTTTGGCAACGACTATCTGCAGGGGCGCATTGAAGAGACGTATACAAAGTTCGCCGAAAGACACAGACAGGACACCCTGTGATTCCTGAAGGATGACAGATGTGCTTGAGCTCGTGATCGAGGAAGGCCTTTCCCTGGTGCATGATCCCCGGGTACAGGAGGGCAAGACTGCAGGCATGGCCAAAGGTCTCTTTGTCTGCTGCCGGGGGAGGCTCTGTGCCGGGGAGTCCGCAGGGCTGGGCCTGCCGGTCTGGAAGACCCGCCATGAAACGGTCTTTCCCTCGCTCATATCCGTGAAATCCAGAGGCCAGGGGGCCATCGAGATGGTGTTTGAGCTGGACAGGACACTTGTGTGGCACATTGCAGGGGAAAGAGCACCTGCCTGGTTCGGCAGGGCTGCCAGCCACCTGGTGAATGCGTATATGAAGAAAACTTTTCTTCAGCAATGCCTGCTGGCACTCCGTAGCATGGTTTTTTCCCTGTTCAAGGTACAGAGCACCATGGTGCCCTGTACTGACAAGGGGCATTGCCGGGTTACCTATGAGAAGAGCCGGCAGGGAGTGCACGTGAGCATCGACGGGAGTTCCCTTCAGGGACAAGGCTCCCTGATCGTGCTCAACGAACTCGACGGCCGTTCATTCAACCGTCTCAGGGTCGGGGAGGTTGTTCTGCAGGAAGAACAAATCCCCGGCTGGCATCCTGTCACGTCCGACGCCGTGCTGGAGAGTCCGTCTATCGGTCTGGGGATCTCTCTTGGTCCGGGAGAAGAAGGAGACCTCTGCGGCTACAGTGTTTTCTGCGGCAGGGAGGTGGCCCGTGGACTGGACTGGGCAGGTCTTGCCCTGTTGTGCGCTCAGCCGGTCCTCGGCTACGAGGTGCGGTTTCATTCATGTGCGGCCGGCTCATGAATGGGGCGATGCCATCCCGGGTCGCGGGTTCTACTGGCCGCCTCCCTGGGCTGCCACAAAGCCGCGTGCCGGTGCACCCGTATCTGCCGGGGTTCCTGCTATCTGGGAGAGGTATGCCGCTCCGAGGCTCTGGATGTGGTCACCGACATTGTCGAAGTAGTTGAAATGTGACTGCTCCTCGTCGATGATGGCTTCAAAGAGTTTCATGCTGGTACTGTCGCCGTTGTCCCGGCATACGAGGAGAAACTGGTTGTAGGTGTCGATGGTATCGTCTTCGAGCTTCGAGTCGTACGGGAAGATCCCTTCGATCTTCTGTCCCTTGGTCACCGGGCCTGCAGACTCGGTGGTGGGTTCTCCTCCCAGTTCTTTGATCCTCTCCGCGAACATCTCTGCATGGCGCATTTCGTCGATGGCGATGAGCTTGACCTTTGCAGCCAGGTCTCCATAATCCATGGCGTCCAGGTTGTAGTGCTGATTCATGTACTGGTGAATCGCCTGCAGCTCCATGGAACGAGACTTGTTCAGCACGTCTATTACATTTTTCCGTCGTGTTTCTCGATCAGTCTGAGCCATTACGCACCTCGCTTTCAGTATGGTTGACCCCTCCGGCAGCAGCCAATAAGGCACCAGCCCTGGAGGGACGATCCCCTGGTGTAATAATATGGAGCTGCCACAGGCAGAGTCAATCCCCCGGAATGACATTCCAGGGGATGAGGTATGATCCGATCAGATTCTTGAACAGAGAAATCAGACAACCTCTCTACCAGGCAGTGGGCCCCCGGAGGTTGTCTGCTGCACAGGTGTTATGAACGCTGCTGGCGCTGAGCACCCGTTCTCCGCTCGAAGGTGCCGCGATTTCCCCGCGTGGGCTGCTGCGGTGCCGGCCGCGAACGGTGGGGCCTTGTCTGAGAGGGGCGAGCCTCGGCTGCAGGGCTGTCGTTGGGTTTTGCATAGTCGAATCCGGGCAGCGTCTTGCGGGTCAGTTCTTCGCCGAGTACGCGTTCAATGGTGCGGACCATGTCTGAATCCTCCCGCGTGACAAAGGTGAAGGCCTCTCCGGTTCTCGAGACGCGCCCCGTGCGGCCGATGCGGTGGGTGTAGGCATCGGCGGTATCAGGCATGTCGTAATTGATGACATGGGTGATGGCCGATATGTCTATGCCCCTGGCAGCGATGTCTGTGGCGACCAGGATCTTGTATGATCCGTTGCGGAAGCCGTTAATGGCGTGTTCGCGCTTGTTCTGTGAGAGGTTGCCCTGCAGGCATGTGGCAGGGTAGCCCGAGTGTTCCAGCTGCTGTGCCACGCGCTTGGCGCGGTGCTTGGTGCGGGTGAAGACGAGAACCGAGTCTGTCTCTGTACTGGCGAGCAGTTCCTTGAGGAGCGCGGTCTTCAGGTGCTGCTCCACGGGATAGAGCGCATGCGAAATGGTGGTAACCGGTTTCGTGTAGTCGATCTGGACCGTGACGGCATCGTGCAGCATGTCGGCGGCCAGCTTGCGGATGTCATCGGGCATGGTGGCCGAGAAGAGCAGGTTCTGCCGCTTGTGCGGGAGGTTCCTGACTATCCGGCGGATGTCGGGCAGGAAGCCCATGTCAAACATGCGGTCAGCCTCGTCCACGACCAGGATCTCCACGGAGGACAGATCGATGTTTTTCTGGGAGATATGGTCCAGCAGCCTGCCCGGGCATGCCACCACGATCTCTGTTCCGCGCCTGATGGCTTCGATCTGTGGATTCATGCTTACCCCGCCGAAGATGACCACGCTGCGCAATCCCGTGTGTCTGCTCAGAGCCCTGATATTCTCATTGATCTGTGCGGCCAGCTCGCGGGTGGGGGCGAGGATCAGTGCCCGGATACGCCGTTGCGGTCCCTGGATGAGGTGCTGGAGAAGCGGCAGCACGAAGGCTGCTGTCTTGCCGGTGCCTGTCTGGGCAAGGCCCAGAAGATCACGCCCGGCAAGGACCGGGGGGATGGCTTTTGCCTGGATCGGGGTGGGGCTTGTATATCCCTGCTCGGCAATTGCCGAGGTAATGTCCGGATGAAGATTGAATGTAGTAAATGACATCGATGCTCCTTGTGTGCTGTTGTGGATGAATGAGGGGAGTTTCCCCTCCTGCCGGGGTATGCCGGTTCATATGGGGCCGCCGGGTCAACTGCGGTGGCTATTCTTCGGACTCATTGCGGGTTTGGGGACCGGGATCGAGATGGGCAATATCAGGATCGATATCCTCGCCAGATTCCTTTATGGCTGCCTTGCGATCTTTGGCGTCCTGCTTCCGGCCCTGTTTCTCCTGCTTCTTTTTCTGGCGGAGCTTTTCACGCTCGTTTTTCTGGAAAGAATAATTTGTCTTTTTTGCCATGTTCCTTCTCGTAACAGGTTCGGTCCGGTTGTACTTGTACCTTTCCGGAATCCTGCGGGCCGCTTACCAATACCATCACATATAGTTCCGTTGCCGTAAGCTCACCGGTATGAGCTTGTTTCTTATTTGAAACTATCTGAAAAAGGGAAGAGTTTCAACGGCAGGCCCCTGACTGATTCTTAGATGTCTACGGTGAATGATGATGCCGAAAAGACCAACTTATATTTCAGATTATGCATATCCGTACGAAATACATCCGGGTCTGTCAAGCATAAAAGCTCAAGATCCTCCCTGCAGGCAAGGAATTTCCAATTCATCTTGACTTGCTTAGGCGGCCTTCGTAGAGTCGCCTGGGATTTACAGGTAAATCGTAGTGGCGCAGAGGAAAACACCTGAGCGGACAGGCTCGGGTATCAAAGTGAGTTGCCATGGTGCTGATATCGATCAATGATGTTTCCATAAGCTTCGGCGGGCCGATGGTGCTCGACGGGGCAACGCTCCAGATCGTCTCCGGCGAACGGATCGGCCTGCTGGGCCGCAACGGCTCGGGCAAGTCCACGCTCATGAAGATGCTTGGCGGTGAGATCACCCCGGATCAGGGCGAGATAATCTCAGGCGGCGAGGTGAGGATCGCCATGCTGCCCCAGGATGTCCCCGACGACCTTCCGGGGGCAGTGTACGACGTGGTGGCCTCAGGCAGCAGGGAAAATCTGGAGCTGCTCAGGTCATACCATGAACTCACGGTGCGCCTGTCTCAGGCAGAGGATGAACGGCTGCTCGGAAAACTCGATCAAGTCCAACACCGGATGGAGGTCTGTGGGGCCTGGCACTACCACCAGAGGGTCAAGACGGTGATTGCCAGGACCGACCTGGATGAGAACGCCGAGTTCAGAACCCTGTCCGCGGGGATGAAGCGCCGGGTTTTCCTGGCCAAGGCGCTGGTGAACGAACCGGATCTCCTGTTGCTGGACGAGCCCACCAACCATCTGGACATCGACGCGATCCTCTGGCTCGAGGATTTCCTGCTCAAATATGACAAGACGATCATGTTCGTCACGCATGACCGGGCTTTTCTCCGGAAGCTCGCGACACGCATCGTCGAGATCGACCGGGGAAGGCTTGTATCCTTTTCCTGCGATTACGGCACCTACCTCGAACGCAGGCAGGCCATGCTGGAGGCGGAAGAGAAAAACGGACTCGATTTTGACAAGAAGCTGGCCAAAGAGGAGGTCTGGGTCAGACGAGGCATCAAGGCTCGCCGTACGAGGAACGAGGGAAGGGTTCGCGCCCTGATGGAGATGAGGCAGGAGCGCGCCCAGAGGCGGGAGCAGACAGGCACCGCCAGGCTGAAGATCCAGGAGGCGCAGCAGAGCGGACGGTTGGTGGTGGATGCCGACAGGATCAGCTTCGCCTACGGTGAGGCAAAGATCATCGAGGACTTCTCCACCACCATCATCCGAGGCGACAAGGTGGGCATCATCGGTCCCAACGGCTCGGGCAAGACAACGCTCCTGAAGCTCCTGCTGGGCGAGCTCGAGCCCCGGCAGGGCAGAATCCGCCTCGGCACGAGGGTGCAGATCGCGTACTTCGACCAGCTCAGGGCACAGCTCGACGAGAATCTGACGCTCAAGGAGAATATCGCCGGCAGTAACGACAAGGTCTTCGTGGGAGGCGAGCCCCGGCATATCGTCGGCTACCTCCAGGACTTTCTCTTTAGCCGTGATCAGATCATGGCGCCGGTCAGGACCCTTTCGGGCGGGGAACGCAATCGTCTGCTCCTGGCCAGGCTCTTTTCCACCCCGTCCAATGTGCTCGTACTGGACGAACCCACCAATGACCTCGATGCCGAGACCCTGGAGCTGCTCGAGGACAGGCTGGTGGAATACAGCGGTACGGTCCTGATGGTGAGCCATGACCGGGCCTTTCTCAATAACGTGGTCACCTCGACCATCGTCTTTGAGGGTGGGGGCAGGCTGCAAGAGTATGTAGGGGGCTACGACGACTGGCTCAGGCAGTGCCGGGTTGCCCCGGAGACGCAATCTGCAGCGATCCGGAACGACAGGCCAAAAAAGGAAAGGCCGCTCAAGGAAAAGAGCAGGCTCTCCTATAGAGAGGCCCGCGAGCTGGAAGAGCTGCCGGGGAGGATCGAGGCACTTGAGGCTGACAGGGAGACGCTCGTTGCAACCCTGGGCGATCCCGGCTTCCAGGTAAACAATGATCCCGCTACAATAATTGCGGCCAACGTAAAGCTGGAGGCCCTGGAGAAGGAGCTGGAGGAGGCCTATCGCCGCTGGCAGGAACTGGAAAACCTGGCGGAAAAGTTCAGTGGCTGAAGGGACGCTGTGGACCGGAAGCCAGGGGCAGGTGGTATGAGAGAATACAGGCCGGGAGATCTGTTCACTGCCTGTCATCGACAAAAGGCTGTGGCATAAGTCCTTCCGTCCAATTGGATTTTCTGGTCCGTTCATGGTCTTGATGATTCGACCTGCGCGGTTATCATTAAGAAATGGAGCGTAAACTGAGATGTTTACCAATCGAAGCATAACACAGGCTTTTGTTCTCAGTTCGGGCATCATACTCTTTCTCCTGGTGTGTTTCCTCGGATATTTCTGGATATACGAGGAGTACCTCAGGCTGAACCGGGAGGCCCAGAATATCGAGACCGAGCACATCGAGACCCAGAAGCAGCTCATGAAGGACGAGGTGCAGCGCACGATCAACTACGTTGCCTTCATGAAGTCCCAGGCCCAGCAGCGCATCAGGAGAGAGATCAGGGAATATGTCTACGGGGCTCATGCCATGGCGGGCAGGCTCTATGAACTCAACAGGGGCTCCATGACCGAGCAGGAACTCGAGAGGCTTCTGGTCGAAACACTCCGCCCCATCCGGTTCGAACAGGGCCGTATCTACTATTTTGCAACCGGTCTTGACGGGGTGGAACAGCTCTTCCCGGACCGGCCAGAGATGGAGCAGAAGGACCTTATCGACCTGCAGGACAGCCACGGCCGCTATGTGGTCAGGGACCTGGTCAACCTTGTACGGGAACAGGGAGAGGGCTTCTACGAATATACCTGGACAAAACCCGGCAAGGAGGGGGGTGATTTTCCCAAGATCTCCTTTGTAAAGTATTTTGAGCCGTTCGACTGGTTCATCGGCACCGGCGAGTACCTCGACGACATCGAAAGCGATCTCAAGAAGGAGGCCCTGGAGCGCATCAGTCGTATCAGTTTCGGCAACGAAGGCTACATCTTCGTGATGCGCAACGACGGGTTGATCCTGTGCCACCCGGATAAAAAGCTGGTCGGGACCAATATCATCGACCTTACCGACCCCCAGGGGGTACCGCTCGGCCGGGAGCTCATCAGCGCAAGCAGGCGCTCGGGCGGCGGGTATGTGAAATATACCTGGCCCAAGCTCTCCACGGGGGTCCAGACCCAGAAGCTGAGCTACGCGGTCTCCTTCCAGGAATGGGGGTGGGTTATCGGCACCGGGGTGTATCTCGACGACCTGGAGCTGGCCATTGCAGCCGAGCAGAAAGGGTACCGCCAGACCGTGCTGAGGCAGATGCTCTTCATCATCGTCCTGTTTATCTCTTTCATCATTATCAGTCTGCTCATTGCCAGGTTCATTTCAAAGAAAACGCAGACAGGGATCGACTCCTTCATGACCTTTTTCCGCAGGGCCGCCACGTCCTACGAGAAGATCGACACGGATGTGCTTACCTTCAACGAGTTCAGGACCATCGGCGAGTATGCAAACAAGCTCGTTGATGATTTCCGGCATGCACGGGTGGACTTCCAGAAGAGCGAGGAGAAATACCGGATGGTCAGTGAGAACATCCCGGTCGTTGTGTATTCGGCGCTGCCCGACGACCATTCAACGACGCTGTTCATCACCGGGAGGATCGATGAGCTGACAGGCTATTCCAAAAAGGAGTTCCTGGAAGACCCTGCACTGTGGATGGATGTTATTTTTCCTCAGGACAGGGACCATGTCCTGGAAAAACTCCGGGAGCACCGCAGGGAAAAAGGGCCCCTCAACATCGAATATCGCATCATCGCAAAGGACGGCGCCGTCAAATGGCTCAGGGATGCTGCCACTCCCTCACTGGATGACGAGGGGCAGATAATCAGGATCGACGGTTTTCTGGAGGACATCACCGAGCGTAAAAACGCCGAAGACAAGATACGCGAGAGCGAGGAACGCTTCCGCACCATCTTCGAGAGCACCACCGATGGCATTATTGTGATCGACCTCGAGACAAGACTGCTCGTGGCTGCAAATCATGCATTCTGCGACATGCTGGGCTATACCCTTGAAGAGGTGAAGACGCTCAGGGTGCAGGGCATCCATCCCCCGGAGGCACTCGACTGGGTGCTGAAACAGTTCGAGCGCCAGGTAAAGGGGGAATCGTTCATCTCCCTGGATATCCCGGTTCAGCGCAAAGACGGCAGCATCTTCTATGCGGACATAAATTCATCCATGATCGTACTCGAAGGACAACAGCTCCTCCTGGGGATGCTGCGGGACACCTCGCAGCGCAGAGAGGCCGAGCAGGCACTGCAGGAGAGCGAAGAGCGCTACCGGCTCCTGGCAGAGAACGCCCGGGATGTGATCTGGGTGCTCGATATGGACCTGAGGTTCATGTATGTGAGCCCGTCGGTTAAACACCTGCGGGGGTATTCGGTGGAAGAGGCCATGAAACAGGGCATCGAAGAGATCCTCACCCCTGAATCCTACAGGCAGGCGGTCGAGATCCTGGGAGAGGAATTCAGGCTCGAACAGAGCGGTCATTCCCACGGCCCGGACTGGTCCAGGACCCTTGAGCTGGAAATGGTGAGAAGCGACGGATCAACGGTGTGGACAGAGGTGACGGTCACCCTGCTCTATGACAGGGAAGGCAAGCCGTACCGGATCATGGGGATCACCCGCGACATCACCGAGCGCAGGCAGATGGAAGAGCAGCGCAGAATCCTCGAGGCGAGTTTCCTGCAGTCCCAGAAGATGGAGGCCATCGGTACCCTGGCAGGCGGTATTGCCCATGACTTCAACAACATCCTCTCCGCGATCATCGGCTATACCGAGCTGGCGCTCACCGAGGACGGGATAACGCCCGAGATCAATGATCACCTCTCCGAGGTCCTCAAGGCAGGAAACAGGGCCCGGGATCTCGTCAGACAGATCCTGACCTTCAGCCGCCAGAAGGAGGGGGAAGCCAAGCCGATCATGGTGAAGAACCTCGTGAACGAGGCTCTCAAGCTCCTGAGGGCATCGCTGCCGTCAACCATCGAGATCCGCAGGATCATCCGCAGCGACGGCATGGTACTGGCAGACCCGACCCAGATCAACCAGGTCATCATGAATCTCTGCACCAATGCAGGCCAGGCCATGGAGTCCGAGGGCGGCGTGCTTACCGTTGAGCTCGATCAGGAGGAGCTCGATGCAGAGGCGACGCTGTGGCTGAATCTCAAGGAACCCGGTCCCTACGTGGTTCTCACGGTAAACGACACCGGAACCGGCATCCCTGCGAAGATCATGGAGAGGATCTTCGAGCCGTATTACACCACCAAGGAGAAGGGGAAGGGCACCGGGCTCGGGCTGGCTATCGTTCACGGCATCGTTGCCGGTATCGGGGGTGCCATATCCGTCAAGAGCCAGCCCGGCAGGGGATCGACGTTTATGGTATATCTCCCCCGGATCGTGAGAATGCCGGAGGAAGAGGCAGCGGAGGAGATGAGCATCCCCACCGGGACCGAGAGCATCCTGCTTGTCGACGACGAGGCTGCACTGACCTATATCGGCAAACAGGTGCTGGAGCGGCTCGGCTACTCGGTGACCACCAGGACGAGCAGCATCGAGGCCCTCGAGCTGTTTAAGACCGATCCGGACCGGTACGATCTGGTGATTACCGACATGACCATGCCGAACCTCACCGGTGACAGGCTTGCCCGGAATATCCTGGAGGTCCGGCCCGATATACCGATCATCCTGTGTACCGGGTACAGCGAGATCATCTCCGAGGAGCAGGCCCGGGCCATTGGCATCAGGGCCTTTATCCTGAAACCCCTCGTGAAGAGAGACCTCGCAGGAACGATCCGCAGGGTGCTGGATCAGCGCTGATCGTCCCCCTGCATGCCTGTATTTGAAAGCTTGCCTGCTTGCCGGGTCTCAAGCGGAGACCTGGCTCAGGAACCCTGCCAGCCCTTGTGGCCTTTCGAAGAACTGCCGGAAATCAGGAGGCTTGTACCGGCATGGATTTCCCTGTAGAATGATGACGAATGGGTTTTCATGTCGCGCCGTACACAAGGCAGAGCTGGATTTTTCAATACCAGCGAGAGGTCTTGCCGGGTGACAGGGTTTCCGGGGCGTGCTCCGGCATGTATCGTATTGATGTGAACAGGGGAGGGAACCATGGATTTCAAGCTGAATGAGGAGCAGCTCCTGCTGCGCGAAACCGTGCGGAGGTTTGCCCACAGGGAGATCTTGCCACTGGTCGAGAAGATGGACCAGGATGAAATCTTTGTGGAGGTATTGTGGGAGAAGGTCAGGGACATGGGGTTTGTCGGCATGGGCATAGCGCCCGAGTACGGCGGCACCAGGACCGACTACCTTTCGCTGGGTCTCATAGCCGAGGAGGTGAGCAGGGTGGATGCCGGTGTTGCCGTTGTCATCGGGGCCCACAGCCTCCTGTGCGGTGACAATATCGAGCGGAACGGGACTCCGGGGCAGAAGGAGAAATATCTCCCCCTGCTGGCGAGCGGGGAAAGGCGAGGCTGCATGGGGCTCACCGAGCCGGGTGCGGGCTCAGATGCCATCTCTCTGAAGACGCGGGCACGCAAAGACGGCAGGGAATATGTCCTCAATGGCAGCAAGACCTTCATCTCGAATGCCCCCTTTGCGGATATCGCCCTGGTCTATGCAACCGTTGACCCGTCTCTCGGGATAAACGGGCTGAGCGCCTTCATTGTCGAGAGGGATTTTCCCGGCTACCAGGTGGGCAGAAAATTCTCGAAGATGGGGCTGCGCTCGTCGCCGACCGGCGAGATCGCCCTGGAAGACTGCCGGGTCCCTCAGGAGAACCTCCTGGGTGGCGTGGAGGGAAAGGGCCTGCAGATCATGTTTTCCGGGCTCGACATCGAGCGGTTCCTCTGGAGTTGTCAGGCCATCGGGATTGCCCAGGCGGCCTTTGACGCAGCCCTTCGGTATGCAAAGGAACGGGAGCAGTTTTCTCAGCCCATCTTCAATTTCCAGATGATACAGGACAAACTCGCCACCATGCTCGTGGAGATCGAGGCTGCGAGACTGCTCGCGTACAAGGGACTTGCCTGCTGGGACGAGCGGAACTTCAGGGAAACGAGAATGCTGGCAGCCATGGTCAAACTCTATGCCTGCGAGATGGTGAACAGGGTGACTGCCGAGGCAGTGCACATACACGGGGGATACGGATACATGAAAGAGTTCCCTGTCGAGAAATACATGCGGGACGCAAAGGTCTATGCCATCGGCGCAGGCACGAGCGAGGTCCAGAAACTGATCATCGCGAATTACCTGAGATAGGCCGGGCTGCATCTCCGTTCACCGGTACGACCTGCCGCCGGCCTGCAGGCACTCTCTCAGCAGGCAATGGAGGTGCGTTGTCCGGGCTGAACATTACCGTGAAGAACACGGTTTTCTTCAAAAAAGCTCATGCCCATTGTGCTCTATCTCCTTTATTAAGCACATCATATCATCGAGTTATTGAAGCAGGGACACTGTTCGTCAGCGTATGGCCTACAGGTGGCCGGGGTGTCCGTCTTATTGACAAGTATCTCATAACTCATTTAAAAATCGTAATTTACAACATGAATGAAATCAGCACCCGGGAGATGTTTACCATATGAGTTGGAGACAGAGATACTACGGAAGACTCGTATCTGCAGAAAATGCAGTGAAACTCATAAAGTCCGGAGACCGGATCGTTCTCGGCCATGCCTGTGCGGAGCCGCAATCGCTGGTGCATGCCATGCTCGATCGTGCCCCAGTGCTCAGGGATGTGGAAATCGTGCACATGCTGCCGGCGAACTCTTCCCTGTACTGTGAGCACCAGTACCGTGATTCGTTCCGACATAACTCTCTGTTTGCGGGACACAGTACCCGAAGGGCAGTGAATGAGGGCGCGGCCGACTATACACCGTGCTATTTTTACCAGGTTCCCCAGCTCTTCAAGGATGGGACCCTGCCTGTCGATGTCGCCCTCATCTCGGTTTCGCCTCCTGATGCAGACGGGTTGGTGAGTCTCGGGATCTCCGTGGATTACACCAGGGAGGCAGCTCTGAACGCGAAGATCGTGATTGCAGAAGTGAATCCCAATATGCCGAACACAGGTGGAAAATCATACCTGAGCGTTGACGATATCGATCTGTTCGTACCCACCAGTGCCCCGCTCATGGAAATTGCCCCTCCCAATACCGGCGAGATCGAGATGAGTATCGGCCGTTACATCTCGACGCTGATTCATGACGGGGACTGTCTTCAGATAGGGTTCGGGTCCATACCGGATGCAGTATTGCGGTATCTCACGAACCGGAGAGACCTGGGCATCCACACCGAGATGCTCTCGGACTCGATCATGCCCCTGGTGGACTGCGGGGTGATCAACGGTACGAGGAAGAACTTCATGCCCGGCAAGATCGTGGCCAACCTGGCGCTCGGCACGAATAAATTCTACCGGTGGCTCGACAGGCATCCCATGGTGGAGATGTATCCTGTAGACTTCACGAACGATCCCATGGTTATTGCCCGCAACGACAACATGGTTACCGTCAATGCCGCCATTTCAGTCGATCTGCTCGGACAGGTGGCTGCCGACACGATTGGTCCCAGACAGTTCAGTGGCGTGGGTGGACAGGTGGATTTCGTCAGGGGTGCGGCGTTCTCCAGGGGAGGGAGAAACATCATCGCCTTGCCCGCGACTGCCTCAGCGGGCAAGATCTCGCGCATCGTATGCTCGCTCGAGAGAGGGCAGGCCGTTACAACGAACCGGCACGATGTGGATTATGTCGCAACAGAGTATGGTCTCGTCAGGCTCAAAGGACTGACCCTCAGACAGCGAAGTGAGGCCCTCGTGAACATTGCGGCACCGCAATTCAGGGATCAGCTCCACAGGGAGTGCAGAGAACTCTACGGGTGGTCGGCCGCTGATGAGGGAGATCCCGTGGGCGATGCATATCCTTTGGAAGCCCCGGTCTTCCTTCGGGAGAGACAGAGAGCAAGGAATTAGGTTATCCAGGGTGTCATCTTGACTTTTTGCCGGTGAAACTTATTATGGGTTTTACTTATTAACTAAATGCCCCCCTCTTTGGGCCCCCCTTTTATCAAGAACCATTTCCGAGAACCCTGCAGCAGCTTTTTCTTGTTCAGAGAGAGCAGGGTTCCCCTGTGTTGAGCAAGGCCCTGCATTCAAGGGATAAGATTGCTGTGCACCAGGGGGAACCCGGGTGATGCCACAGAGAACGAGCCCGGATCCCAGGGGAAATACGTTCTATTTTTTTGCATTTCCTGAATTTTTTGCTGGTATTCTGTACGGAATACGCTATAAGCCGGTTACAGAGACTCTTGGCACCACCTTCAAAGGTATCCACTGCTGAACCTTTGTGTGTCTGCGAGATGTTACTTTATAAAAAACAAAGGGGAATCAGTATGGAACAATTCATGAACCTGGGCCTTTCTAAAACCATGCTCAAGACACTGGCCAAGAAGGGATTTGAAGATCCCACGCCAATTCAGAGCAGCGTCATTCCATTCCTCCTGAATGATGAGCGTGATGTGGTGGCCCAGGCCGAGACCGGCACCGGCAAGACAGCCGCATTCGGTATCCCGATACTGGAAGGCCTGAATGCACAGGACAAAGAGGTGAAGGCCCTCGTGCTGGTGCCTACCAGAGAACTGGCTCTCCAGGTCGCAGGCGAGATCAGCTCGCTCAAGGGAAGCAGGAATATCGAAGTGCTGCCGGTCTATGGGGGACAGGCCATCGGACCGCAGCTCAAGGGATTGAAGCAGGGAGCGAACATCGTGGTGGGAACACCCGGGCGCATCCTCGATCATATCCGGCGTGGATCGCTCCGCCTGGAAAGCCTTGCCTTCCTGGTGCTCGACGAGGCGGATCAGATGCTGGACATGGGTTTTATCGAAGATATCGAGACCATCCTCTCCCATGCACCGCAGGAGCGCAGGACCCTGCTCTTCTCGGCTACCATGCCGCGTCAGGTAATCGCCATTGCCCGGCGCTACATGCGCGAGTACGAGACCATTACCACCATCCGTAAGGCTAAAGACCCACAGCTTACCGAACAGATCTATTTCGAGGTGCGCGAGCAGGACAAGTTCGAGGCGCTGTGCCGCACTATCGATATGGAACCGGAATTCTACGGCCTGGTCTTCTGCCGGACCCGGGTGGAGACAGCGGATATCGCTGCAAGGCTCGTGGAGAGGGGATACCATGCCGAAGGCATTCACGGTGACATCAATCAGGTCGAGCGCGAGAAGATCATGCGCGGTTTCCGCAACAGAAGGCACACCATCCTCGTGGCCACCGATGTTGCTGCCCGGGGCATCGATATCAACAATCTCTCCCATGTGATCAACTATGCCATACCGCAGGACAGCGATGCGTACGTTCACCGTATCGGCCGCACCGGCAGGGCCGGCAAGAAAGGGATTGCCATCACCTTTGTCACTTCACGGGACCGCCGCACCCTCGATACGATCCGCCACGCCTCAGGCCCTGCGTTGCGCAGGGGACATATCCCCGGAGTGCGCGAGGTCATTGCCGCCAAGAGGGCAAGGATCAGATCGGAGATAGAGCAGGTCATGCAGGAGGAAAACTTCGGTGATTATTCAACGCTCGCATCCGAACTCTTAGAAGCCGGTGACGCGGCGACTGTGCTGGCTGCCTGTCTGCGACGCACCTTCGGCAAAGAGCTGGACACCTCCTCGTACGCAGAGATCCACCAGGTCAACCCGGTCGATACCAAGGGGCATACGCGGCTTTTTGTGGCACGGGGACGCAACCAGGGGATCACCCCGCCGAAGCTGGCGAAGCTTATCCACCAGGAGACCGGGGTAAAAGAGCACCTCATGCGCGACATAAAGATCTTTGACGACTTCAGCTATATCAGTATCCCCTTTGCCGAGGCTGCTCATTTCAATAACAAGACACGGCAGAAACAGGGCCGTCCCATGATCAGCAAGGCCAAGCAGGAAAAGGGCCGACCGGTCATTGCGAAATCAGGACAGGGCAAAGGGCGTTCGGACATGAGCAAGTCCAGGCCGGAGAAGGCACGCCGAGCCGCACGCTAAAACCAGTGTCTGGGCTCGCGGCCTTTTCTTGCAGAACTGATTCATAATAGAGACGGATTCTGATTTCAGGCAGCAATAAAATCCTTGACAAGAATTTTAATTTGCCTCAAGGTCACTACTTATCTGTGATAAGTACATATCTTACAAGAATCTTGATCAAGGAAGTTCATCTTTTGGATGCATTCTGCTCAATCAACGTTCAGGCGAGGATAGGACTTATTGCCAGAAATTCACATGCAGAGCCTTTCGTTTTGCCGAACGGGAGATCTGAAACACGAGGTATTACATGGCAGTTGGAACAGTCAAATGGTTTGACGAGAAAAAGGGGTTTGGGTTCATTACTTCAGATAGTGGGGAAGACCTTTTCGTTCACCACTCATCTATCAACGACAAGGGTTTCAGAAAACTCGAAGAGGGCCAGCGTGTTTCTTTTGACACCGTTCAGGGCCCCAAGGGGCCTCAGGCATCAAACGTCACTAAAGTCTGAAAACCGACAGGGGCGGACCAGTTCCGCCCCTGATTCCGCCTTATCGAATCATCTCAGATAAACCATGCGCGCGTTCTTCGGGGAAAAGCACTGTACCTGATTCTCAACCTGCCCTCATTCTGCTTGTAAACTTCGCCGGAAAAGAGAAATGCGTGTGGATTACTACAGGAGTGGAGAGAAACAGGTCGAAGGTTTGCGGTGGGATTCGCTGCGTTGATCAGGCCGTGCGTTCCGGGGTATGCTCTTGTTCCAGGGTGGTGTATGAACAGTGCTATGGATGTGGAAATCGAAGGTGCCGGAAAGGTCACGGTGGAACGGAGCATGCGTGCCCGGCGCATGCGCATCACGGTCAGGCACGGCTCGGTGCGGGTAGGTGTGCCGAGGGGGATGCCGCTCGAAAGGGGCAGGGTCTTCGCCCTTTCCATGGCAGCCTGGATACGGGAACAGACCGCAAAGATCGAACACCGGCACAAGATGAGCGAGGGGCTCCTGCGAGGCCTGCTCCCGGTTGCCGCCAAAGACGAGGCGGCACAGAGAATTGTCTCGCGGTGTAAAGAGCTTGCCCGTGAGACCGGCCTGTCGTACACGCGGATAACCATCAGAAATCAGAAGACCCGCTGGGGCAGCTGCAGCCTCCGGGGCGCCATCAGCCTGAACATCAAGCTCGCTCGACTGCCTCTGAAACTCATGGACTACGTGATCCTGCACGAACTGGTGCATACGAGGATAAAGGGGCATGGTAGAGATTTCTGGGAAGAACTGGACAGGTATACCGGCAACTCCAGGGAACTGCGCCGGGAACTGAGGAACTACCTGCTCGAGGTGCTCTGACGGCTCGTGTGCGGCAGTTCGGATCTTGTGGCACCCAGGAGACCACCAGGAAGCGTAGCAGGGCTCAGGAGAAGAATCATCAGGGGTTCATACGACAGAGCCTCTGGCGATGACAGCCTTCTATTTCAACGCGGAGGGCGCGAACTCTTCGACAGCATATATGTACTGGCTGATGAGATCATGAATCTCGAGTTCCAGTTTCAGAAACTCGATGCCGACGATAAGTTCGTTTCTGCTCTTTTTTATGTTCCGTATCTTTCCGAGCACCTCATGGTCACCCTCGACACCGGGGAATTTACACATGATGCTGATCTCATCGTCTATCTGCACCGGGGGCAGGTGCTCTGATCTTGAGGACAGCATGTGGCAGCGGCAGCCATTTTTGCTCACATCGATAATTGCCCCGTTGTTGGTCTTGTCCTTGATTCTGATGGTTGCCGGGAAAATACTCTGGGCTCTTTTGTGCGAACGGAGCTCATGGTGTTCGATGATCCTGGGATATTCCAGGAAAAGCAGCTTTACCGGTTTTGAGATTATCTCGATGAGCTTCGTCTGAAAACCGAAGACGATTCCCTGGTAGAGGTACCTCACGACGATATCGATCCCCGGGAAGAGCTTGTGCTTGATATTGGCAAACTGTACGGGGATCTTTATGATGAGGTACTCGTCGATCTCCATCCCTACCAGGACGCTCTGCAAAGGGAATGCAACCCCCTCCAGCTTGAGCTGGATCGGAAGCCCGATCTCCAGACAGATGCGTTTGCCGAATTCAAAAAAGTCGAGTTCATTGCCCTTCATAGCTATCCCCCCTATCGGCTTACGGAGATTATTTCATTAAAGGAAAGTTAATCTGGCATGTTATGGAGCCATGGAGGGATAGAAGGGAAGGGACCTTCATGGAGTCGGCCCACGGTGGTCCTGCTTCGGGATGCCGGGCCTGCCCGATCACGGCCTTGATGCGATTTAACACCTTGACAGTGTGAAGGAAAAGAAGCTTAAAGAGGAAAAGAGTCATAGTGACTGTTGCCGCACCAGTGCTGCATGATGTTGGCTGAACCAGGAGAAAAGGCAGCGTTTCCCGGAACTGCCGGGAGATCGAGAGAGGAGAGGAACATGGTCTTACAGGAAAAGATACAGAATATGGCAGTGTTCTGCGATTTTGAAAATGTCGCCCTGGGGGTAAGGGATGCCCAGTACCCGCAGTTCGATGTGAAAAAGGTGCTCGAGCGGCTGCTGCTCAAGGGGAGCATCATCGTCAAGAAGGCCTACAGCGACTGGGAGCGCTACAAGGATTATAAACCGGTGATGCACGAGGCATCCTTCGAACTCATAGAGATTCCCCATGTCCGTCAGTCCGGCAAGAATTCCGCAGATATCCGCATGGTCGTGGATGCCCTCGACCTCTGTTATACCAAGCTGCACGTCGATACCTTCGTCATCATCAGCGGCGACTCGGATTTTTCTCCGCTCGTGAGCAAGCTCAGGGAGAACAACAAGATCGTCATCGGGGTGGGGGTGAAGAACTCGTCGTCGGATCTCCTCATCGCCAACTGCGACGAGTTCATCTTTTACGACGATCTCGTGCGGGAGAGTGAGGCCAAGAGGCCCAAGGCAAGGAGGGTGGCGGCAAAGGCCACAGCTGGTGCACCGAGCAAGGCTCAGCAGAAGGAAGCTGCCGAGGAGGCCAAGAAGCAGATGGCCCTGGACCTTGCGGTGGAGACCGTGGAGGCACTGTTTGCAGAACGGGGCGAGGAGGACAAGCTCTGGGGTTCGATGGTGAAGCAGGCATTGAAACGCCGGAAGCCCGGCTTCAATGAAAGCTACTATGGTTTCCGCTCTTTCAGCCGGCTACTCGAAGAGGCCAGGGACCGCAAGCTCCTGGAACTCGAGCTCGACGAAAAATCCGGCAGTTATATCATCAAGAATGTGATTCATGAGGAGTAGCGGCAGGAAGGATTGACAAAGGCACCCGGCACCGGGCCTCAGGCCCGGCTGCGGAATAGTGTCCTTCCGGCCTCAGAGATGGACGTGGCAGGGTTCCCCGGAATCCCGAAGAAATAACTCGCTGCACAGCTCTGTTGCGATGCAACGTTGTTATTCTGACTCCTGCCCCCTTGAGTTCTACCCCGCCTTCTTCTTTGCAACGCTTAAGGTATGCCGCTTCTGTGTGGACAGTTCGGTCTTGCGCAGCCTGATGGATTTCGGGGTCACCTCCACCATCTCGTCATCGCGGATGAACTGGAGTGCCTTTTCCAGGTTCATGGGTATGATGGGGGAAAGCATGATGCTGTCGTCCTTGCCGGCAGCACGCATGTTGGTGAGCTTCTTCATCTTGCAGGCATTGACGTCGATATCGTTTTCTCTGCTGTGTTCGCCGACGATCATGCCCTCGTATACCTCGTCTCCGGGGATGACGAAGAGCCTGCCCCTGGGTTCCAGGTTGGACAGGGCATAGGAGACGGCGGTGCCTCTCCGGTCGGCAACGATGGAGCCGGTGAAACGGCTCGGGAATACGCCCCTGAAGTCTTCGTAGCCCAGGAGGTACGAGTTCATGATGCCGCTGCCCTTGGTGTCGGTGAGGAATTCGTCGCGAAAGCCGATGAGCGCCCGCGAGGGAATGCTGAACTCGGCCCGTACCCGGCCGCTGCCGTGGTTGACCAGGTTGAGCATCCTGCCCTTGCGCACGGAGAGTTTCTGGGTGACGATGCCGAGATGATCCTCGGGGCAGTCCACATACAGATGTTCGATGGGTTCGAGCACCTTGCCGTCCTGGTAGGTGCAGATCACCTCCGGCCGGCTGATACACATCTCAAATCCCTCGCGCCGCATGGTCTCGATGAGGATCGCGAGCTGGAATTCGCCCCTGCCCTTGATAATGAAGCAATCTTTCTCCGGTGGAACCTCCAGCCTGATGGCCACGTTGCGCAGGGTCTCTTTCCTGAGGCGCTCAAAAATCCGGTTTGACTGCACATAGGTGCCCTCCCTGCCTGCCAGGGGGGAATTGTTGGCAGTGATGCGCATGGATACGGTCGGCTCATCCACGATGATGCGTTTCAATGCCTTTGGAGACTCCTGTGTGCAGATGGTATCGCCGATCATCACGTTTTCTATACCCGAGAGCACCACGATATCTCCGGGCTGGGCGCTTTCGGCCTCATGGAAGGTAACTCCCTGATAGCTCTGCAGCTTGGTGACCCTAAGCGGCTTATGTTCGCCCTCGGCGTTGATACACTGCAGCGAGTCATTACCCGAAACGTGTCCGTGAAAGATCCGGCCGATGGCGAGCCTGCCGAGATAATCGGAGTAGTCGAGGTCCGCTACGAGCATCTGGAAGGGCTCCTCAGGGTCGTACGCCGGGGCAGGGATCTCGGAGAGGATGGTATCGAAGAGGACATGCAGGTTGTTGCAGTCTTCCGTGAGCGTTTTCTTGACTATCCCTTCGCGCCCGATGGCATACAGGTAGCGGAAATCGATCAGGGAATCGTCTGCATTGAGGTCGATAAAGAGGTCGTATATCTCGTTGAGTACCTGGTCTGGCCGTGCGTCCTTGCGGTCGATCTTGTTGATGACCACGATCACCTTGAGGCCGGCTTCCAGGGTTTTTTTCAGGACAAAGCGCGTCTGGGGAAGTGGGCCCTCGGATGCGTCCACGAGCAGAATGGCACCGTCGGCCATGGAGAGTGCGCGTTCCACCTCACCGCCGAAGTCGGCATGGCCCGGTGTGTCGATGATATTGATCTTGACGCCGTTCCAGAGCACGGAGCAGTTCTTGGCTGCGATGGTTATGCCGCGTTCGCGTTCCAGTTCCATGCTGTCCATGACCCTGGTTTCAATCTCCTGTCCCTCCCGGAATACGCCGCTCTGACGGAACATGGCATCCACCAGGGTGGTCTTTCCATGGTCGACATGGGCTATGATGGCAACATTCCTGATGTGTTCATTCCTTTGAAGCTGTTTCATGATAATCGTCTCCCCCCTGCATGAGCGTGACCCCCAGACAGTGAACAGTGCAATATACTACGTGCAGCCGCGTTGCAATACATTTCTTGCTGGTGAGGGCCCTCAACTGTCCTGATTTTCGATCAGTCACGCTGCCGGACTCCGGGCCGGTGCAGCAGCCGGTGCCGTGAGAACACCCTGTACGAGAGATGCATGCGGAACCAGCGAGGTGTTTGCAGTAGTTTTACAATGATTCTGAAGGGTTTTGTGGTATTCATATGCACCTTGTGCTTCACGAGAAAGGAGCAGTCTAATGCACTACACCGTGTTTGACACCCCCCTCATCAGAACGATTCTCCGCTGGTTCTCCCTCGCATACCTCAGGATCTTCGGCTGGCGCTACGAGGGGAGGCTGCCCGATTCTCCCAAGTGTGTAATGATCGCCGCTCCCCATACATCCAACTGGGACTTCCCCATCACCATGTTCCTGGCCTTTGCCCTGAACCTCAAGGTGTACTGGATGGGCAAGGCCTCTCTGTTCAAGAGACCGTTCGGGTCTGTCATGCGCTGGCTGGGAGGCATCCCCATTGACCGCAGCACCTCGCACAATGTGGTGGACCACACCATAGAGGTCTTCAATAGACACGAGAACCTGGTCATCGTCGTGCCCCCGGAGGGAACCCGCAACAAGGTGAGCTACTGGAAGACCGGTTTCTATCATATCGCGTACGGTGCCGGGGTTCCTATCGTGCTGGGATTCATCGATTTCCGTCGCAAGGCCGGTGGTATCGGCCCGGTCGTGATCCCCACCGGGGACATCGAGCGCGATATGTATGCCATCCACAATTTCTATGCGGACATCTCCGGGAAGTATCCCGAGAAATCCAGCATGGCAGCCATCCCACCCAGGCAGTATAAGAAGACCGGCACGGATGACTGATGAGATTCATTGCAGGTAGAGACATCGGGGGCTGACTTCTCCGTCCGGAATACCTTCATTCTTCAGGGCTTTTTTTTCGCCTTGACGGGCATGGTTACCTTCACTGTGGTTCCTCTGCCTTTTCTGCCGGATATCTGAATGTCTCCCCCCCAGTCCTTGACGCGCTCGCGCATCCCTATGAGGCCGAAGGATTTCGGGTTGAGGATCTTTTCTTTCTGGATGCCTACGCCGTTGTCGCTGACGGTTAATGCCAGGCTGTCATCATCCCTGCTCAACTCGACAAGAACCTCTGTGGCATGTGCATGACGCGTAATATTCGTCAAGGTTTCCTGGAACACCCGGAAGACGGCAGTAGAGAGATTCCTGTTCTTGACAACTATGGTCGGATCGATCTTCAGCGTGCAGGCGGTCCCGGTTCGTTTCCGGAAATCTTCGGCCTGCCATTGAATTGCAGAAACAAGCCCCAGCTGGTCGAGCATCGGGGGGCGCAAATTCATGGAGATCCTTCTGACGGACTCAATGGACATCTCAATATGCTGCGACATCTGTGCTGATCTCTGGAGCAGTTCTGTGCGGTCTTGCGGTATCTTCCTGGTCAGATAAGCCAGGTCAAGCCCCAGAACCGTTAATTCCTGCCCCAGCACATCGTGAATTTCCCGTGAAATACGGGTTCTCTCTTCCTCTATGGATTCCTGGAGGTATTTGTAGAGTTCACGCAGCTGCTTGCCGGAGTGTCTCAGACGTTCTTCCATGTTCTTCCTGTCGGTGATATCGCGGATTATGGACAGGATGCATGCCTCCCCGCCGAATTCAAACTGCTCTGCCGACCACAGCATGGTCAGGATCACGCCCTGTTTGGTGCGCAACCTCGCCTCTTGATTCCGGACACCTCCCTGTTCCCTGACCTTGCTGACCATGGCCTCGCGATCTTCCGGTTGTTCCCAGATGCCCAGTTCGATAGCCGAACGTCCGATGACCTCCCCGAGGGAATATCCTGAGATGTTCAGAAAGGCCTCGTTCACATCGATATAGATGCCGTCCTTCAACGTCGAGATGGTTATCCAGTCCGGACTTGCATGAAAGGCCTTGGAGAACTTTTCTTCGCTTCTGCGAAGTTCACTCTGGGCCAGTCTCTGAGCTGTTGTATCCAAGATGAATCCCTCCAGCGAGACCAGAGTCCCCTCGGCCGAGAATATCCCGATACCCTGCTCCCAGACCCATCGTTCCCTGCCGCCTGCAGTGATGATTCGATAGGTCATCTGAAAGTGCTTCCTTTCTCTCACTGCAGACTGAACACTCTGCCTTACCATGTCTCGGTCGTCCGGGTGCACCAGCTGGCCATAGGAAATCTTTTTATTGCCGACAAGATCGGACGGGGCATACCCGGTGAGCGCTGTACAGCCCTCGCTGATGAATTCCATGGTCCAGTCCTTGTCGTTTCTGCACCGGTAGGCCATACCGGGGAGATTTCCCAGGAGGGTTACGAGCTCCCGCTGCCGTTGATAAAGTTCTTCCTCTGTTTTCTTGCGGAGGGTCTCGTCGCTGTACACCGCGATGAGCTCTCCTGAAGGGAGTTTATACACATAGTTTTCCCGCCACCCTTCGATCCGATCGTCCTTATAATAGGTCAGGGGAAAATGTTCCGACCTGCCCGTGGTCCATACCCGTTGCAGGACATCGAGCAGACCATAATCGTGAATCCCGGGAAAGATCTCCAGCACGCGCTTGCCCAGCACGTCCTCCTTCTTCACGTTGTCGATCTCTTCAGCGGCTTTGTTCAAGTCGATGAATATGAAATCCTTGCCGTCGTTTATGGCCTTATATGCAGCAACCCCGTTCATCATGTGCATGAACATGTTGCGGTATTTGGCCTCGGCCTTGAGGAACGATTCTTCTGCCTGCTTGCGCTGGATGATGCGCCACATGCCGCTCATCAAGAGGGTGAGCTGGCGCACGTCTGCTTCGTCATAGTCGGTTTCCTTGTTGGCGACCCCTGCAACGACAACGATCCTGCTGCCGTCGAATATGGGCACATTCATATGCCGGACCAGCGTCACATGCCCCGCCGGCACCCCCTTCTTGTGGATGTTCGGTGACTGATAGTCGTTCGTGATCACGGGTCTTCGCTGTCGGACGGCCTCGCCCCACAGCCCCATACCGGTGAGTGGATAGTCGAATGACTTGTCCTTGACCGTGCATTCCTTCATGGCGCCTGCAGACCAGGCATACATGGAGAAGACGCTTTCGTCCTCGTTGGAGAAGGCGATGTATCCAAGCGTGCTCCCGGTCAGCCGGACACCCTCCTCCATGGCAAAGTGCGTCAGTTCATGCTCGGGCGAGTCGATCATCTGGTTCAGCTTAAGCAGGGCCTCGAGGCGTGAATCCTCGTGCACGAGTGCCTCCTCGGCCTTCTTGCGGTCTGTAATATCTATTGCCATTGCAAGGATATGCGGTTCATCCAGATAGTTGATTATCTGGGCTGAATACAGGGAGGTACGGATATCGCCGCGTGCATCTCTCACCTGCACCTCCATATCCCTCACAGTGCCTGCCTCAATGAGTTCACGCACGATTTCTTCGCGCTTTGAGGGTTGTGCCCACAGGTTCAGGTCCCTGATGGACTTCCCGTTGATGTCCTCCGGGGTGTACCCGGTGGATGTAAAGAAAGCCTTGTTTGCATGCATGATCCTCCCTTCCGAGAGGGAGGTGATCGTGGCGGGAATGGGATTGAAATAGAAGGTGGTGAAAAAGAGGTCCTGCACCTGGGAGCGCTCGGCGGTGCTGCGGATGAGGATTGAAACAGCGAATATACCTACGATGAGGACAACAATGGTTTCCACCAGAGCCTCGGGCCAGTTGATGGGGGTCTTCTCCCCTTTCAGGAGCAGATAGGGTAAATCGATGATCTCATTGAGCCATATGACGAGACACAGTACCACAAAGGCGAGGACGATCGGACCCCAGACAGGGTGTTTTTCTTTCACTGCTGCTGCCGGAAGGAGCCTTCTCTTTCGAGGGAAGAGCCGGGAGACCGTGAAAAAGCCTACAGCAACTATCAGGATCGTCTCCATTACGGACTCAGGCCAGTTCGCTCGTGTCTGCTCGATACCAAAAAATATTTCCGGGAAATCGAACAATTCATCGATCCACACAAGAACAACGAGCAGGACAAATACCGAAATCACCTTTATCCATGTTGATTTATCTTTGTTGTCCATAGCCAACTGTCTGCTCTCCCGGCTGGAATTCAATGCCTTTTGCCGTGATTGTCCCTGTAGGCAACCAGGCCTGTTTTGATGAGTTTAAAAAATATTATCTTAAGTAGTTAGGTAATGTCTTAATCTTCTAAAAGCAATAGTGTGGTGAGAAAGCCTGGAGCCAAGAGGCCTCGGCACTGATCTCTCAATCCGCATCAGGGAAGAAGCAGCTTCTCCTGCAGCGGGCCATATCAGGCCCTGTGGAGGAGAGCTCTTGATTTTCTCTTTCACCAACTCATTATAGTATACCATAAGCCTAAGGAAATAGTGAGAGTTCCGCAGGCCATGTTCTGCAATGATGTGTAACCGGCACACATGGGAGGTGTCCGATTGGAAGGTCCCCGGCAAGAGAGCTCTGCTAAAGGTGTAGTGTGTGGTCTTCTGGTCTTTGTCCTGATGATTCAAGGGTGTACCCTCATGCCCAAGCGTCCGGATTTCACCGCAGGGACAGGCTACGAAGTCATGGTGGCATATTTGAACAACTACATAGAGAGGTCCATGAAAAAGAACAAGGTGGTGGGTCTGAGCATTGCACTGGTGGACGACCAGGAAGTTGTCTGGGCGCGGGGTTTCGGATATGCCGACCTTGCTGAAGGGATCCCGGCCACCAAGAATACACTCTACCGGGTCGGTTCCATCTCGAAGCTCATCACGGCAACTGCCGTGATGCAGCTTGCGCAGGCGGGGCATGTGGACATCGATGCACCCGTTAATGTCTATCTTCCTGAATTCACTATAAAATCAAGATTTCCAGATACCGTGGCCATTACCGCGAGGAACATCATGACCCATCATTCAGGGCTCCCTTCGGACTATCTCAGGGGCATGTATACGAGGAAGCCGGAGAGCCTGGAACAGCTCATAGCGGGACTGAAAGACGAGTATACCGCATTTCCGCCGGATTTTGTCTTTTCCTATTCCAACCTCGGCATGAGTATCCTGGGCCGGTTGATCGAGGAGTTGAGCGCCAGGAGTTTTGCCGACTACATGGAGCACGAAGTGCTTGTTCCCATGGGCATGGACCGGTCATCATTCGTACGAAGAGACGATCTCGAAGGGCTTTATGCAAAAGGCTACCATAACAGGAAAGAACAGGAGCTCTTTTGTCTGCGGGATATGCCGGCTGGATCACTGTATTCGAATGTAGTCGATATGAGCCGTTTCATGAAGATGATCTTTGCAGGGGGCAGGGCAGGGGATACGCAGATCGTCAGCCCCGAGACTCTGGCCAGGATGTTGAGCGTACAGAACAGCGGTATCCCCCTGGACCTGGATCTGAAGATCGGTCTGAACTGGATGATTTCGGAAAAACCGGGGGTGGGAGCCATTATTGGCCACGACGGCTCAGCAGTAGCCTTTTTCAGCGAGATGTACGCCATCACAGACCGGAAACTGGCCGCTATCGTCCTGACCAACTGTGTTGAAGGGGCAGACATGGCAGGCCAGGTCTGTATGGAGGCCCTGGAATCCCTGTTCGAGGCAAAGATCGGCAGGCCTTTTCCCGGAAAGAAGGAACCTTCACCGGGAATCACGCTGAACGAGGCAGAGCTGGCAACATACGAGGGATACTACGATACCGTCTTCGGGGTGACCTCCATCGGCGCAGACGGGAATAAGCTCACCGCTGTTATCAAGGACAGGTCATTGATCCTGGAGCCGAGACAGGATGGTACCTTCAGTGTCTCTAGCTGCCTCTTCGGGTTTCTTCCCCGGAAGACTCCGCCCTTTGATGAGATGGTCATTTCCTTCCAGGATGTCGCAGGGCGCCGGGTCATGGCCGGCAACAGGAACGATACCCTGGTACTCATGGGAACGCGTATCAGCCCTGTTGCAATCCCGCCTGCATGGCTCAAGAGAATGGGCCGGTATATAAATGCGACCCATGGGGACGATGGCATCTACATAAGAGGCATCGAGCTCCGCATGGAGGATGGTTTTCTTCTTGCCGATGCTACCATGGCCGGTCCGCAGGAGTACACGATGACCCTGGCGCTCGAACCCTTAAGCGACTCTCAGGCCGTGGTCATGGGACTCGGGCGGAACCGGGGGAACACCTATTCCGCCACGGAAGAGAGAGGCTGGACAACACTCCATGCCTGCGGATACGACTTCAGGATCTCCGAACAGGAGTGATTGCGTGTTTTTCTTTAATCCTGGACATTGGCTCTCCGTACAATTGACACCTCAGCATCAGTAGGACACAATAGGGGCCGAGGTCTTGGTGCTCATCCGGTATCCGGAGGCGTACGGCTCGAGATATCGGGAATTATGCACCACAGGAGGTTGGACAGACATGAACATATCCGATGATATATTAGAGAAACTGATCGGTTACCAGAAAAACGAGATTACCGAGCACCATATTTATACCGGGCTTGCCAGGCGGGTGAAATCACCGGAAGACTCCCGGATACTCAAGAAGATCGCCCATGAAGAGCTTCAGCACTACCGTGTCTGGCGCGATTACACGCATCAGGATGTCGCCCCTGTGAGACTGAAGGTCTGGTTCTATCTGCTGGTCAGCATGGTCTTCGGGTTTACCTTCGGCGTCAAGCTCATGGAACGGGGTGAGGATGATGCCCAGGACAGCTATGGCCAACTCGCCGGCATCATTGCCGAGGCCCCTGAGATCGCCCGCGAAGAGAGCGAACATGAGACTGCATTGATCGGGCTTCTCGACGAGGAACGACTGCGCTATACCGGCTCCATGGTGCTGGGTCTCAACGATGCCCTCGTGGAACTGACCGGCGCACTGGCAGGCTTCACCCTGGCGCTGCAGGATACCCGGCTGATAGCCCTGACCGGCTCGATCACCGGCATTGCCGCTGCGCTCTCCATGGCTGCATCGGAGTACCTGTCCACCAAGGCGGAGGCTGGTGACAAGAATCCGCTGAAGGCTTCGGCCTATACCGGGGCGGCATATATCGTAACCGTGCTTGTGCTGATCACGCCGTATCTGATCCTGGCGAACTACTACGTCTGCCTGGGTCTGACGCTTTTCTGCGGTGTGCTGATCATCGCCTTTTTCAACTACTACATCTCGGTGGCAAAGGATGTGTCCTTCAAGGACCGTTTTCTCGAGATGTCAGCCCTGAGTCTTTCGGTGGCAGCTGTCAGTTTTCTCGTCGGCTATCTCATGCGCACGGTTCTGGGCGTCGATGTCTGAGGCCGGCTAGAAGACATGTATCGCCGATGCCTTGATGGACAGGAAGATATCGGCGCCTTCGCGTATGCCCAGTTGAAAGAGAGATGATTTGGTGATCATGGATTTAAAGGTCATATCGTCTGCTCTGACGTGAACCTCATAGGAGAAACCCTGGTCGATAATTCTCCGGACGGTCCCGTGGAACACATTTCTTATACTCGAATCCAGCCTTGTGGTGCTCAGGACTATATCTTCGGGCCTGATGGCGATATACCCGTTCTCATCGGAGGGTCTCAGCGTTGTTTCAAACTGATGTTTTCCGACCTGGGCTTCTCTATCTCTGAACCTGGCAGAGAAAATATTCTTCATGCCGACAAAGTCGGCGACAAAGGTTGATTCCGGTCTGCTGAAGATGTCCTGCATGCTTCCGGCCTGCTCTATCTCACCCTGGTTCATGATTGCAGCGCGGTCCGCAAGGGACAGTGCCTCGGCAAAGTCGTGCGTCACCATGAAGAAGGTGGTCCGTGACGTCGAATGAAGGGTTTTGAGCATGATCCTGATCTCTTCCCTGAACACGGGATCGAGTGCTGAGAGAGGCTCGTCAAGGAGGATCACATCGGGGTTTACCATCAGTGCCCGGGCCAGGGCGACACGTTGGAGTTCCCCGCCGCTGAGGGTTCCGGGTCTTCGCTTGACAATGTGGCCGATGTTCAGCTGTTCGACAAGCTCCGAGAACCTTCTCCTCGCGATGTCTTTATCTATCCGGTGATAGTGGACACCATAGAAGATGTTCTTTCCCACGCTTAGATGGGGAAACAGCGCATAGTCCTGGTAGACGATGCTGACGCCTCGTTTTTCCGGAGGAAACCTTGTGACGTCACGGCCATTTATGAGAATCCTGCCCGATCTCGTGGGGACAAGGCCGGCGAGAGCCTCGAGAAGAACGGTCTTGCCTGCACCGGTTGGTCCCATGAGCACGAAAAACTGGTTTTCTGCTATGGATAAGGTGATATCCCGAAGATGAAAATCGCCCAGGTGTATGTTGAGGCCTTCTGTCCTGATCATTTCTCACCTTTTCGCGGCAGCGCAATGAGTCTGAGAACAACGAAGAGCAGGAGGCACAGGCAGACGAGCCATACTGCAACGGGCTGGGAGTATTTCAGGCCGTAGGCCTCGAAACGCTCGTAGATCATTACCGGCGCTATCATGGGATGGTAGGCAACGATGACAACGGCACCGAATTCGCTGACGGCACGTGCGCAGCACATGATGATGCCTACGAGCATGCTGCGCCATGCAAGGGGAAAGGTGATCCGGAAGAAGGTGGCCGACATGGAGGCGCCAAGGCTGCGGGATACATTCTCCAGCCTGGGAGAAATACTTTCGAACCCGTCCTTGACGGCATCGATATAAAAGGGCATGCCCACGAAAGTGAGTACGGTGATGATGCCGGTGACACTGCCCATGACACGAATGCCGAGCTCATATATGATCTGCCCGAACCAGTGGTTTTTCCCGGCCACGGAAAGGATGGCGATTCCCACGACAGGATGGGGTATGACGATGGGCAGATCGATGATGCTCTCGACCAGTCGTTTGCCCCTGAAATCTGTTCTGGCAAGAAAATAAGCCAGCGGCGTTCCGAACAAGAAAGATATGCCCGCTGCCGAAAGCGCCGTGTAGATGCTCAGCCAGATGGAACTGATGACATCTTTGTCCTGTATGGTGCTGTTCATCATGGACAGCGATGGAGCGGTGATCATCTGGAGCAGGGGCAGCAGGATAAACGCCATGATCACGACGCCACACGATACGGTTATCCAGAAGAACGGTTCTTTTCTCGTCATGGGATTCAGTTGTTGTTTCTTCGACGCCCGTGGTTAAACCACAGGGGCTGCAGGTGCGACAGGAAGCCCCTGTGGTTCGTGAGTCGGAGAGGGCAGGAGGCCTTCTTTAATTCTTCACCTCAACCAGGCCCTTGAGTTCTCCAGGCAGCGAAGTCATCATGCCCTCGGAGGGAACCCTGGCCGGGATAAACGGTGGCTGACCCATATCTTTCAGGACCTTGAGGCCGCCCTGAGGATCGAGCAGATACAGCAGAAAGGCAATTGCTGCCTCCCGGTTCGGGGCATCCTTTATCAATGTCACCCCATAGGTAACCGACTGTCCCTTGATATCCATGAAGGTCCCGGGCTCTTTTCCGGTCACCTTGACCACGGCCTTCTCGTAGAGATCGTCATATTGATAGTTGCCGAGGTTGATCTGGTCGGGCAGGATGAGGTATTTCAATCCGTGCTGTACCGCCACCGAGAGGTATTCCCATGCATAATCCATGTTCCCTGTCTGGAGGAGCGAGATGAGTTCCACGGATTTCGGCCTGACATTCTCCTGGGGTCGGTTCGCGATCAGCTTGTCGTAGAGCCCCGGGATCTTGTAGTAGGTTTCTGCAAGCTTAAGGACCATGAGCGAACGATAGCCGCACGGGTCGAGATTGGGATCCGAATGACCCCAGACCACGCCTTTCTTCTGCAGGATCTCATACCAGTTGTCGGCACTGACCTCTGAGGCAAACGTGCTCGTGTCGGTGTAGCAGAGCACGAGCTGATTTGTGGCAAAACGGATATTCATGGATGCATAGTCGGGAATCAGGAGCTTGTCGATGACCTTGTAGTCTGCCGAAGCCATGATGTCACAGGGTTTTTTCACATCGGTGATCTTGCGGGCGCATTGCTGGGATCCCGCTGCCTCGCGGAGCACGTCAACACCGGGATACTTTGCCTCGAATGCCTTCTCCATGGCCTCGAACGGAACCGAGAGGCTCCCCGCATGGAAGATGATAAGATTGCCTTTGGGCTCAGCACTGCATGTCCCCGGAATGGAAATCACCAGGAATGCTACCAGCGCTAGAGTGATGAATAGTATGTTCGATACTGTTTTTTTCATAACTACCCCCGAGATAATATAGTTTGTATTAGATCGCCTGGTCCGAAAGAAGTGCTTATCTTCTGTTGATGTTTCTGGCAGGGAACCAGAATACAACATGAACAAAGACCTCGGCGCGCTAATCACCTCACTTCCACAGTTTTACAAATCCTGACCCTTTGTCTATTATAACCGCCATGATATCGGATTAAAGGGCGATTCTGGCCATCCGGTGGCGTTTGCTGGGAACAGTAGATAAAACAACAGGAACTACCTTGTCAATATATATGTTAGATACTGCATAGTAATTTGGTTCATGCGTGCCGTACCCTGCCTTGAATGTGGGGTGTCGGACAGGTCAGGGGTTCACGTTCTGTTTCAAATGGCTCTGGTTTTCTTATCCCGTACACCGAGTCCCGGCCATTTGTCTTGTGCCATGATCGACTCCGTTCCCTTCAGGGTGGATTGGCTCAGGAGTGCCTCTGCATAGGCCCCGGCATCGGACATGCTCATGCCGGTGACGATCTTCTGGACAGTCGGCAGGAACTGGGGATCTACACTGATCTGGCGGACGCCGATACCAACGAGAAAGGGAATGTACGCCTCCTCGTGGGCCATTTCCCCGCATACGGAGACATCTTTGCCCCATCGCCGGCCAGCATCGAGAACCTTTTTCAGCCCGCGCAGCACCGCGGGGTGGTGCGCGGCGTAATACTCGGACACCTGCTGGTTCGTGCGGTCCACGGCCAGCATATACTGGATGAAGTCGTTGGTGCCTATGGAGAAGAAGTCTGCAGCATCCGCCAGGTCATCGATGATCTCCAGCACGGACGGGAGTTCCACCATCATTCCGATCTCGGGGTTGTCATGGAACATGAGGTTTTCCCGGGACAGGTCGTCCTTGCAGTCGAGCACCAGCTGTCTGGCCTGGAGGAACTGGTCCAGGGAGGATATCATGGGGAACATGATGCGGAGGCCTGCGGCACCCTGACCGGCGCGAAGAATGGCGCGCATCTGGGTCTCAAAGATATCGCGGTGGCGTAGCGTGAACCTGATGGAACGGAGTCCGAGTTCAGGATTCCGGCCCGGCACGGTATCCATATACGACAAGATCTTGTCACCGCCGACATCGAGGGTTCTGATGGTGACAGGACGGTCCGGCATCTCGTCAAACAGCCGTTTGTACACCAGGTACTGTTCGGTTTCAGAGGGAAAGGTGGGGCGGATGAGAAAAGGGAATTCGGTGCGGTACAGGCCGATCCCTTCTGCGTTGAGTCTTCGTGCCAGGGGGGCCTCGCTCAGCAGGTTGATGTTGGCCATGAGGTGAACCCGGACCCCGTCGCGGGTGGTGGTTTCGGGCTGCATATCGATTTCTGCCCGGCCGGCTGTCTTGAGTGCCCTGTTGCGCGCCTCGAACTGCTCTACGATCTCGTCGGTGGGGCGGATATAGATGTTGCCGATCTGGGCATCGATGAGCACCGGGGTCTCCTCCGGCAGGTGCAGCAGTTCCTGCTGATCCGCTATGACCAGGGGGATCTGCAGAGATCGTGACAGGATGGAAATATGAGCGGTGATGCCGCCGCCCACCAGGATGATACCCTGGACCTCGTCGACCATAAGCTTGAGGATATCGGAAGGATGAAGCTGGTTTGAAATAATGATGCGCCTGTTGCCGAATACATCGTCGATTGCCCCCGGCGTCTTGAGATTTCTCAGGATGCGCTGTGCCAGGTCTTCCACATCATTTATCTTTTCCCGGATATATTCATGCGAACTGGCTGAGAACAGATCGATGTAATGGCTGGAGATCCTGGCGACTGCAGCCTCAGGAGCCATGCCCTGCTCGACGAGGGTAGTCATCCTGCCGGTGAAGCTCGGGTCTTTGAGCATCATGAAGTGCGTGGTGAAGATCAACGATGCGCTTTCAGGCAGGCGTTTTGCAAATCTGGACTGCAGATCCTCAAGCTGCTGTGCCGTGAGTTCGAGTGCCCGCTGGAAGTCTTCCAGGGTGTAGTCAGTGCCGGTTCGGGAGCCCTCGTGGAGAGCCGAACCGCGGTCTTTTCTGAAGATGGTTGCTGGTGCATAGGCATAGCCTTCGGATGCTATCTGAACCTTTACAAACCTGGGAGACCGCTCATCCCGGATGCTGTGTACCTGTACCTGTTCGTTGTGCATCTCCATGAGCAGACGCGCATTCTCAATGGATGACGCCAGCTGGGATGTTGCTGCACGCAGGGCGATCATGTCGTTCTCATCAAAATAGCCGGGCAGTTCGTGCTGTACCACGAGGGCCCCGATCTTTGCCGGGCCCCGATGGATCGGGACAACGAGAAAGGACTGGAACATCTCTTCGCGTGCCTCTTCAAAGTATTTGAAATGTGGATTGTCAAAGGCCTTGCCATCGCATACCGGGGCAGACTCCTCGAGACAGAACCCCACGATCCCCTCACCCTTCTTCAGGCGAACTTTACCCACGGCCCGGGGATTCAACCCGGCGGTTGCGGCGAGAACCAGTTCCTCGGTGGATTCATCATAGAGATATATGGAGCACACATTGGCATCGAGATAGCGTGCGACCATTTCAACGGCCTGCTGGAGGAAGCTGTCGATCGTATAACTGCCGGTCAGCAGATTGGTGAGCTCTCCGATGTCGCACAGCAGATTGAGGTGATTATCTTTTGTCCTGTTTGTTGTCATCGTTGTTCCTCGTAGTGTCCAATATGTCCTTTTCGGCCGGGAATCAATACATAATAACGCACTCCCTGTTCAAGGAGACGAACACCGTGACGGGGCCCAACAGTGAGAATGGCCAGGCGGGCTATTGACTTTAGCTGAAGCGACAGTATTATTCGATACAATCTTTTTTTCCAGTTTGGCGTCTATTTGTTTTGCTCTGATTCTTTCTTTTCTCATGGATTACCTGGATCGGGATACTGCTCACCAAGGGATTCTCATAAGACATGTAGCGAAAGGAGGTGGTGCGCACATCAGAAATGCAGACGAGGTGAACCCGGACACAGGTATGCTGTAATCTCGAATCTGAGTGCCGGGAAAATGGAGGTAAGGTTTTTTATTAGGCAGAATACAAAGTAGAAAAGGAGGAGTTCATGAAAAGGATCGCTTTAGGATTGTTGAGTATCGGATTGTTCGCGATAGCCATGCTGGGTGTTTCTTCGGTCGTATTTGCAGAAGAGGCGGGCATGGCAAAGCTGGACGTCAATACGGCGACGGTAGAGGAACTGCAGGCTATACCGGATATGGATATGGAGCTTGCCCAGAACATCGTTGCCTACAGGAACATCAATGGACCGTTTGCATCCATTGATGACCTCATGAAAGTCAAGGGCATGGATGAGACGAAAATGGAGCTTTGCAGGATGCATCTGACTGTCGGCGCCCCGTAAGGCGGGACATGGCAGCAAGGCGGCATCAGATGAAAATGGTTGCGCCACAACTGGAAAAGGTGCAAAAAGATGCAGATGAACTGACCTAAGGCTTAAGCCAGTCATATACTGTAACTCAACAGCGTTTTCACCCGGTGAAAACGCTGTTTCTTTATCTCGTTTCCCTCCCGGTACCATAAAGTTTAGAGACCGAGGGTTCTTGCTGTTTGTAAAAAATGGGTCTCAGCACACCCTGCCCAGTCCGCAGCGCATTACCTGGCTTGCCCTGCTCCGGTCGCGGTAGACGGTAACCCCCTTACAGCCCAGCTCGTGGGCAACAAGCAGGGTGTCTCCGATCTCAGCCTGAGTCACCCGGGAGGGAAAGTTGATGGTCTTGGAAACGGCATTGTCCGTGTAACGCTGGAACGCTGCCTGTATCTTCACGTGCTCTACCGGCGGTATGTCAAAGGCCGTGACGAAGAGTCTCCGGAAACTCTGAGGGACCGGGAGGTCATCGGTGAGAAACCCGTTTCTACGGACAGATTCTTCCAGTGCAGGGCTCAGGAAATGGTTTTCCCGTGCGATGCTGCAGAAGACGGGATCCATCTCCGAGATCTCCAGGTTCCCGGTTATCTCGCGGGTGTACGACAGCGCATAGAGCGGCTCTATGCCTGAAGAACAGCCAGCGATGAGGCTGAGGGTGCCGGTGGGGGCTATAGTCGTGGTGGTGGCGTTTCTCAAGGGGGGGTGTCCTCGAAGGTTGAAGATGCTCGAGGTGAAATTCGGAAAGGGTCCCCGGGTAACTGCCAGCTCCCGGGAGGCTTCGCATGCGTTGCGCCGGATAAAGCTCATGATGCTGCCGGCCACGTCGATACTCTCCGGGGAGCCGTAGGGGATGCCGAGATGGACGAGGAGATGTGCAAAGCCCATGACCCCGAGCCCGATCTTCCTGTTGCTGCGCGTGATGTGTTCGATCTTAGGCAGGGGATAGTGGTTCATCTCGATGACATCGTCGAGAAACCGTACGGCAAGGCACACCGTTAAGGAAAGCTTGTCCCAGTCTATCGCCCTGCCTTCAGACGTCTGTTTCACCATGTTTGCCAGGTTGATCGATCCGAGATTGCAGGCCTCGTACGGCAGGAGGGGCTGTTCGCCGCAGGGGTTGGTGCTCTCGATCGCACCCAGGAGAGGTGTGGGGTTGTCCCGGTTGATGCGGTCGAGAAAGAGGACGCCCGGTTCTCCGTTTTCCCAGGCGCACTCCACGATGAGATCAAAGAGGTGCCGTGCCTGTACTGACCTGACACAGCGCTTGGTTCGCGGGTTGATGAGCTCAAAGCTCCGATTGTGGATGACAGCATCCATGAAGTCTTCTGTAATGCCTGCCGAGAGGTTGAAGCTGCAGAACCTCGCAGGGTCTTTCTTTGCGGTGATGAATTCCTCGATGTCCGGGTGGTCTACCCGCAGGACCCCCATGTTTGCACCGCGGCGGGTACCCCCCTGCTTGATGATATCCGTTGCCGTGTTGAAGATCTCCATGAAGGAAACCGGTCCGCTGGCAATGCCGCCGGTGGACGAGACAATATCGTTCTTCGGGCGCAGGTGGCTGAAAGAGAATCCTGTTCCGCCGCCGCTCTTGTGGATGAGTGCTGTTTCCTTAACCGCTTCGAGAATGGATTCGAGCGAGTCTTCCACCGGCAGCACGAAACAGGCAGAGAGCTGGCCGAGATCTCTGCCTGCATTCATGAGTGTGGGAGAATTGGGAAGGAAATCCAGGCCGGCCATGAGGTGATAGAATTGTTCTCCATATCGTTCCACGTTGTGGTTTCCCTCGAAGATCTTCTCTGCGGAACCGACATGGCGCGCTACCCGTCGGAACATGTCTTCAGGGGTTTCAACCGGGTTGCCCCGCTCGTCCTTTTTCACATACCGGGCGTTCAGGACCTTCAATGCATTTTCTGTCAACTTGAGGCTCATGGTTTTTTCGTGCCCTCATTCAAGATAATAATGGAAACGTGCCAGGAGGAAAGTTCGAAGGCAACATTACTGTGCATTAACAAATGGGTTGGTGGGGCTTATTATTAATACATACTGGATGAGGAAAAGGAGATGATCATGGAAGCATTGGAGGCGATTCATACCAGGCGGAGCATCAGGAAATATGAAAACAGGACGATCCCCGAAGACATGATAGCGCAGATCCTGAAAGCAGCCATGAGTGCACCCAGTGCCGGAAACGAGCAACCCTGGCATTTTGTGGTAATCACAGATAGGGACATTCTTGAGAAGATACCGGGGTTTCACCCCTACGCGGGCATGACCAGGGAGGCGCCGCTAGCCATAGCTGTCTGTGCGGACCTGAAGCTTGAGAAGCATCGCGGAAACTGGATCTCGGACTGTGCCGCTGCGACGCAGAACCTGCTCCTTGCTGCGCATGCCCTGGGCCTCGGGGCGGTATGGACGGCGATCTACCCCCGCAAGCCGCGCATTGACGGCCTGAGAAAGCTGCTGGGACTGCCCGGCAACGTTATCCCCCTGGCGCTTGTTCCCATGGGATATCCGGGGCAGGAGAGCACCCTTGAAGACAGGTTCAAGCCGGAACGCATACATTACGATACCTGGTAAGTCCTGATGCCGGAGTGCCCCCGTGCCAGGCGATATGCGCTGAAAGAAGGCTGTTGTCCGTGAAGGGTAACAGCCGGTGCCCGAGACGCTCCATGGCCGGCTTGGTTGTGACCGGGCCAATGACCACGCAAGGGAGATCATGCCCGAGGGACAAGCTTTGAGGAAGTATTGTTTCCTGTTGTCTGAAGCCTTGTAGGAATCCTCCTATTGATAAAAAAGTTTCGTATGTTATTAAGGTTATTCTATCACCTTTGCACAAAAGGAGTTTGTCATGAACAGGCCTCCGTACACAGCGGGTATTCACTATGAATATCCACTGATTATCAAGAAACTCCTCCGTACGCCGCTGCGTTATGCCAGGGAACAGGAGATTGTCTTCAGGGACGCCCGGCGGTATAATTACGGCAAGCTCCACGAGCGTATCAACCGTATCGCCTGCGGACTCGATGCCCTCGGGGTAAAGCACGGAGATGTCGTGGGGCTCATTGACTACAACTCCCACCGTTTTCTCGAATGTTATTTTGCCGTTCCCATGATGGGGGCCACGCTCGTCATGTTCAACTGGCGGTTTGCGCTGGAAGAGTTCGAGTATACCATATCGCATGCCAAGCCCAAGGTATTGATCGTCAATGCAGACTTCCTGCCTCTGCTCGAAAAGATCAGCGACTCCCTGGGGGCCGTGGAAAAGATCATCGTGATCGTCGACGACGGTGCAGCGGTCGATACCTCGATGAGCGTCGAGACGGAATATGAAGACATGATCGAGAGGTCCTTCCGTTCGTACGACTTCAAGGATATCGACGAGAATACAACGGCAACCCTCTATTATACCGCCGGCACCACCGGGCTGCCCAAGGGGGTATATTTCAGCCACCGGCAGATCGTGCTCCATACCCTGTCCCTGGCAATCACCCTGGGCTCCTTTGCCTCCAACGTACAGTTCCGTTCTGACGATGTGTTTCTCCCGCTCACCTCCATGTGGAACGAACATGGCTGGGGCATGCCCTATCTTGCAACATTGCTCGGGGTAAAACAGGTTTATTCGGGAAAGTATGATGTGGAGTGCATCTTCGATCTTTTCAAGAAGCACCGGATCACGTTTTCCTGCTGTATCCCCACCATACTCCATATGATCCTGTCTCACCCGCTGTCAAAGGATCTGGATCTTTCCGGGTTGAAGCTCATGATCGTCGGTGCACGCCTCGAGAGAGGCCTGGCCAAAGCGGCCATGGAACGCGGCATCGAGGTTGTCTCTGCCTTCGGAATGTCTGAGTCCTGTCCCCTTATCTCGGTGGCACATCCAAGGCCGGGCTTTGAAGAGCTTGCCCCTGAGAGAAAACTGGATATGGTAACCTCTGCCGGAAAGCCCTCCCCCCTGGTGGAGCTCGAGGTGGTCGATCCTCTCGGACATCCGCATCCGTACGACGGACATTCCATCGGCCAGATCGTGATCCGCTCCCCGTGGCTGACAAGGGGGTATTATAACGATCCGGAGAAATCCTACGACCTCTGGCAGGACAGGTGGATGTACAGCGGTGACCTTGGCTATATCGACTCTGAAGGCTATCTTCACATTACCGAACGGACAAAGGATGTCATCAAGAGCGGCGGAGAATGGATATCGGCACTGAGGATCGAGAACCTCGTGAGAAGACACAAGGGTATCCATGATGCTGCCGTGGTGGGCGTGCCCAGTGAGAAATGGGGCGAGCGGCCGGTTGTGCTCGCGGTTTTGAAACCTGAATACGCCGAGACGGTGAACGAAGACAAACTCAGGGACTTCATGAGGAAGTTCGCAGATTCGGGCGAGATTCCCAAGTTCTCGCTTCCCGACCGGTATGTCATAGTCCCCGAGATCCCTAAGACCGGTGTGAAGAAGATCGATATCCGCAAGATAAAGAAGACCCTCGAATCTGATTCAGGGTCGTGATTCCTGCCGGGTTGAGGCTCTCGCCCGGCAGCCCGCGATTCGGTCGCTTTGCGAGGGTCGTCACACCCTCCTGCCGGGAGGTGCTCCAGCAGCGTCCTGCTTGCCCGGACGGTGCTGAGAAGGCGGTCGACCGTCCCGGTACGGGGTATTTTGCCCTTGACATGGTTCATGGCGTGCATTAGGTGTAGCTGGTATCTGGAATATGAAAAATAGCTGACTTGAATCTTGATTGAGAAGATCTGCTTCGACACCACTTCGCCAGGTCAACATTCCATAGACGGTATCTTCACTTTTCAGAACAGAAATAGACAGTC
The DNA here is from genome assembly GCA_018434685.1 of Deltaproteobacteria bacterium. GTDB lineage: Bacteria > Desulfobacterota > Desulfomonilia > UBA1062 > UBA1062 > DSAD01. Next base: position 120,480 of record JAHDOV010000013.1, on the reverse strand, counting down.
AGGATCATCTTGTTTTTTTAGACCTGTATTGTTTGACGTGCCGGGAGAATACGATGGCAAATAAATCACAGAACACATTCAAGAAGAAGGAACGGGAAGAGTCCAAGAGACGGAAGAAAAAGGCCAAGGAAACCCGCAAACTCGAACGCAAGGACAGCAAGTCTGATATGGAGCCGACAGCGGGCGTCGAAGACCCTGATCTTGCGGGTATCGTACCCGGGCCCCAGCCTCTGCCCGAGGAGTTCAAAAACTGATCCGCGCAGATCTCTGATCTCCGGCCTCATCCGACCGGTTCCCGTAGGAACCGGTCAGTCTCAAGTCGTGCTAGACGCCCGCCATCATTGCATGGATATCCGCTGCAACCTCGCCGGTGGGTTTCAAGTCGAATTTCTCCACAAGCACCTTGGCCACGTTCGGCGAGAGGAATCCCGGAAGTGTGGGACCAAGGCGGATGCCCTTGACCCCGAGATACAGGAGTGCCAGGAGTACCGCTACCGCCTTCTGCTCGTACCAGGCAATATCGTATGAGATAGGCAGTTCGTTGATGTCATCGAGCCCGAAGACCTCTTTGAGCTTGAGGGCAATGACGGCAAGGGAATACGAGTCGTTGCACTGGCCTGCGTCGAGTACCCGGGGGATTCCGCCGATATCGCCGAGATCCAGCTTGTTGTACCGGTACTTTGCACAGCCGGCAGTGAGGATCACCGTGTCGTCGGGAAGTTCTTGAGCGATGTCGGTAAAATAGCCTCGGGATTTCTGACGGCCGTCACAGCCGGCCATGACGACAAAGCGCTTGATGGCACCGGATTTGACCGCGGCCACCACCTTGTCGGCCAGGGCCAGAACCTGGTTGTGGGCAAAACCGCCGGTAATCTGTCCGTGCTCGATCTCTCGTGGCGGAGAACATTTTCTAGCCAGGGCGATAATCTCAGAGAAGTCCTTGCTGTGGCCGTCGGGTCTGTCGGGGATATGCCGCGCCCCTGGATATCCGGCCATTCCCGTGGTGAAAAACCGGTCCTTGTAGGAATCCTTTACCGGGATGATGCAGTTCGTGGTCATGAGGATCGGGCCGGCGAACGACTCGAACTCCTCTGCCTGTTTCCACCAGGAGCCCCCGTAATTGCCGACGAGGTGGTCGTACTTCTTGAAGAAGGGGTAGTAGTGGGCAGGCAGCATCTCTCCGTGGGTATAGACGTCGATCCCGGTTCCTGCTGTCTGTTCGAGTAGTTCCTCCATGTCCTTGAGGTCGTGTCCCGAGATGAGAATGCCGGGCCTGTTCCTCACCCCGATGTTTACGCTGGTGATCTCAGGGTTGCCATAGGCCCCGGTATTGGCCTTGTCGAGCAGGGCCATGGTCTTGACCGCCATCTCCCCTGCCTTCATTACCAGGTTCACCATGTCGTCTACGCCGAGGTCTTGTGTGGTCGAGGCAAGGCCTTCCATCATAAAGGCATGGATCTCCGGATCGACGTGTCCGAGCAGGGCGGCATGGTCCGCATAGGCGGCAATGCCCTTGATGCCGTAGATCAGCAGTTCGCGCAGCGACCGAACGTCTTCGTTCGCGGTGGCCTGTACCCCGGCGGATGCCGCCTTGCTGTGAAACTCGGCCACGTCATCCGAGTACCAGGTGGCTGCATCGGGGAGGTTTCCCGGGGGCAGAGTGCCGGTTGCCGTGCGCAGTTCATCCCTGAGCACGAGACCCTCTCGGATGAGTGCGACGAGCCTCTCGTCGTCGAAATTTGCGTTGGTGATAGTGGCGAACAGGGCCCTGGTGATGAATTCTCCATACTTCCCGTCTATGGGACCCTGCTTGTTTGCCTCGAGAGCCCACAGAGATATGCCGCGCAGCACATGTATGAGCAGATCCTGGAGTCCGGCTGTCCGGTCGGTCTTTCCGCAGACCCCCTTTATGGTGCATCCTGAATTTTTCGCTGTTTCCTGACACTGGTAACAGAACATACGTGCTTCTCCTTTTCTTGTGTATTTGATGGTATCTACCTCGAACTCAACCGTCGACTCATGGCTTGCTGCCCTCGCATGGTGAGCTCCTGAGGCCCCGTGTGCACCCGCAGTCTCCATGAAGACCTTCCTGCGAATGCCTGCTGAGAATTTCTCCCGTACGACCAATAATAATAACCTCCAGGGGTATATCCACCCCTGCACGAACGATTGCCTTTCTTGCAGCAGAGCCCCATGCACTGCAGCAGGGAACCTCCATGTGAACAACGGTGAGCGATCTCGGGCGGGCTCCCTTGAGGATCTCGGCCAGCCTCTCTATATGGGCCTCCAGGTTGTCCAGCTTTGGACAGCCCATGGCAACGGTTCTTCCGCTGAGCAGGTCCTGATGGAGTGCCGGGTATGCCGCTGCTGCGCAGTCTGCCAGCAGGAGGAGGTCGGATCCCTTGAGGAACGGGGCGCTGGGAGAGAGAAGCTGGAGCTTGACCGGCCAATGTCCGAGCGATGATGCGACTTCTCGATGGCCATCGGTCTTCGGGCCAGGCTTACAGGCCGGTTTGAGGGACATCATGGCGGAAGACGGGCATCCGCAGGGGAGTGTCTCGAGGTTTCCGGCAGGGGCACTGGCCTCGGGTTTGTGCAGATGGTCCATTGCGGCCTGTTCGTCGAATTCCTCGGCCTCGCGCTCGGTGATCGTGAGGGCGCCCTCCGGACAGGTGCCAAGGCATGCCCCGATGCCGTCGCAGTAGATCTCCCCCACGAGCCGTGCCTTGCCGTCTATGAGCTTCAGTGCCCCTTCGGCACAGGCAAGGATGCACTGACCGCAGCCTGTACACTTTTCCTCATCGATATGAATAATGGGTCTTCTTGTTTTCATGGTCTTCTCCTTTGCATGCCGTCATCCTTGCATGGTGGCGAGTGTAATGAATTGACCTGGGTCAAGTGAGGGAGAAAATGTATGCAGATTGAACCATGAATGGTATAAAGATACCCATGGATATAGCCGGACTGCTCAGAAATGCCGATCTCTTCAAGGGGATGAACGACGAATTCATACGGAAATTCTCCTCCGGGGGTCACCTGCGGGGCCTGAACAAGGGGGAGCTGCTCTTTGCTGAAGGCACCAGGGGTGCTTCTTTTTTCATGCTGATCTCCGGCGGCATCAGGCTCTTCAAGACCTCTGCCGACGGCAACGAGATCCCCGTGAGGCTGGTGAATCCAGGAGAGATCTTCGCAGAGGTGATCCTGTTCGAGATTGAGACCTATCCGGTCAGTGCCGTGGCTGTGCTGAACACGGAGGTGTTTATTATTGAACGGTCCTTTTTTCTCGAGCTTCTTGACGAGAAGACCTTCCGCAACGAATTCATCGCAAACATCATGAGAAAACAGCGCTACCTCACCGAACGCATCATGTATCTCACCACCTATGATGTGGAGATGCGGTTCTTCAGATTCCTTGTGGATCGGTATGGCAGACAGGAGAGCTATCGGGTGGACATGTCCAAGAAGGAGATTGCCGCAGCCATCGGCACCATCCCTGAAACCCTCTCCCGGCTGATCCTCCGCCTGAAAAACAGCGGCATCATCCACTGGGAGGGCGCCCAGCTCAGGGTAGATCCGGCATACGTCGAGGAGATCCTGCTCGAGGGGTAGGGGACAGAGATGTACCAGGCTGGGTATAAGTTACTTACCCCAGGGCCAAGGTGCTATCTAATATCATCTTGATTCTGGGTTCTGCGTTTTTCTCCGTGAGATCAATACCGTCGAGAGAAAATGAATACTGCCCTCCTTTGGCAGGTCGCCATAAGGCTTCAACAGCCTGGAGGGACAGGTCCGGCATGCACGATGCCGGACCTGCACAGAGCTAAATCTGGATCTTGCCTTTCTTCATGGTCGTGGTGGGCCTGAAGACCTCGATGCCGAACTTGTCCGCGAGCTCGTTGCATTTTTCCACGAGCTTGTCGTAGCCGATTCCCTGGGCAAGGGCAAAGGGGCCGATGCCGCCGCCACCGTTTGCCATGGCGAGATCGATATCCTTAGGGTCGTCCACCACCCCTTCTTCCAGCAGCTTCGTGGCCTCGTTCACCTGCAGTGCGATCATATGCGTGGGGTCGTATTCCGTGGTCGGGTTCGAGGTATCGATCTGGGGCCTGCCCCCTGACCAGTCATACAGCCCCCTGCCGGTCTTCATGCCGAGCCTGCCCGAATTCACGATATCCGCCAGGGCCCTGGTGGGGGTGTAGTCTTTCGACAGTGTCTCGGCGTAGTACTCCTGTGTGTGGAGAAAGATGTCGAGGCCCACGTAGTCCACGAGCTCGAAGGGAGTCATGGGCATGAGGGGCTTGAATACGGCGTCGAACTGTTCCGGGGTGGGGCTGCCCAGCTCCAGTATCCTCTGGAGCAGCAACCCGGTGGGTGCATTGACGCGGTTGTAGATGAATCCCGGTGAGTCCTTCCTGACGATAACCGGGATCTTGCCCATCTTCTTCGCCACTTCGAAGGTGGCCTGAATGGCTGTATCCGAAGACTTGTTTCCGTAGATGACCTCCACCAGTTTCAGGAGTACCGCGGGGTTGAAAAAGTGCATGCCCACCACCTGCTCGGGCCTTTTGGTTGCCGAAGCTATCTCGGTGATGCTCATGGTGGAGGTATTGCTCGCCAGGATGGCATGAGCAGGTGCGAGGGAATCGATCTCCGCAAAGATCTTCTTCTTGAGAAACAGGTCCTCCGGTGCGGCCTCTATGATGAGGTCCGCATCCTTGACGGCCGCGGCAAGGTCGACGATGGGAATGAGCCGTGAGAAGGCCTGGTCGCTCAGATCCTGCGAGATCTTGCCTTTGCCGACAAACTTGGCCAGGCTGGCCTTGATGGTCTCGACGCCTTTATCCACGAAACGCTGCTCGATATCCCGCATGGCAACGGTGTAGCCGGCGAGAATCCCATTCTGGGCTATGCCGTTACCCATGGCACCCGCCCCCATCACTGCGATCTTCTTCACATCACTCCCTTTCATGATTCCTCCCGTAACAGCATTTTATTCGCCCTTGAATACGGGCTTTCTCTTCTCCATAAAGGCGGTGAATCCCTCGATGGCGTCCTTGGACGAGGCGCACACGTTGCTCTGCTCCGACTCCACCTCCAGCCCTGTGTCCATGCCATGATCAAGGTGAGCCTGGACCGACCGCAGGACAGCCCTCACCGCAAGGGGTGCCTTTTCCGCGAGTGATCCTGCCAGCTGCATGACCTGGGACATGAGCTCTTCGGGCGGACAGACGTTGTCCACAAGGCCGGCGGCCAGGGCTTCCGAGGGACTGAGGCGTTTGCTCAGGAGCATGAGATCCAGGGCCCTGGATCTGCCAAGCAGCCGCGTCAGCCTCTGGGTTCCTCCCCAGCCGGGGATGATGCCGAGGTTGAGCTCGGGGCAGCCGATCTTTGCCCTTTCGCTCAGGGCCATGAACCGGAAGTGACAGGCAAGGGCCAGCTCGCATCCTCCTCCCAGGGCATGGCCGTTGATGGCCGCAATGGAGGGTTTCTCGAAGCGGTCCACCTTTGTCCACAAGGCCCTGCCGAGGGGACCTATGTCAGGATGATTGATGGCATCGGCAACATCCATGCCCGCAGAGAAAGACCTGTCCCCGGCGCCGGTGATGACCAGCACGCGCACCTCGTTGTCGGATGCCAGTTCGTCCAGCGCGCGGTCAATCTCCTGCAGCATGGCATAGCTCACGGGGTTGTTCGGCGGACGGTTCAGGGTAAGAACCGCAATCGAATCGTTCTTTTCCAGGGTAAAAGTTTCATACGACATAAAAACCCTCCTTTTTGATAGAAACTACAGTTGCAATAATTACAGGTGTTATTTTTGGAGATTGTACACGCTGGAGGTCCTTTTTTCAAATGAAAACAGGGCGAGGGCTCAAAAAGAGGTTCCGCGATCATGCAACCGGCATGCAGACCTGAGGTCATCACCTCGCATGCAGATCCTGGTCCCTGTCCCGGCTTCAAAGATGTGCGCACCGATGGAGTCGTCCACCAAGAGACGGGGCGAAAAATATTCTCGACAGAATCCCGAGCCGTGTCGTATGGTTATGGGTGATGAGAGAGTCTCATGAACAAATCTCAAAAGAATGGAGGATAGGATATGAGGGTAACATCACTGAAAACGGCTCGACAGAAATGGATGGGTATAGCCCTGGCTATATGCCTGGCCCTTGTCTCTGAGTCGTGTTTCGTTTCCGTTTCCCACGCAGCTACGGCACGCGAGATCGATGTCTCGGTCGACGTGGCGCTGGAAAACTTTGTACGGCAGGTCAAAGGCGGCACGGAATTCCTGCAGAGTGCCAAAGGGGTGCTCGTTTTCCCGGATGTGTACAAGGCAGGTTTCTTGTTGGTCGGCGGCGAATACGGCGAGGGGGCACTGCGGATCGGCGGAACGACCGTGGATTATTACAATACAGCGGCAGGGGCCTTCGGGCCGCAGCTGGGTGCACAGAAGAAGACCCTCATCCTCGTATTCATGCAGGCCGATGCACTGAACAAATTCCGGCAGAGCCAGGGCTGGGAGGTTGGAATCGACGGCTCGGTGGCCCTGATAAATGTCGGCATCGGGGATACCATGGACTCCACGACCATCACCGAACCCATTGTTGCTTTTGTCTTCAACCAGAAGGGTCTCATGGGAAATTTCACCCTCGAGGGGGCAAAGTTCACGAAGCAGAATAAAAAACCCTGAACAGATTCTTATAGAATTTCATACGCTTTTTTCTCGGGCTGCTCCGGACAGGCCGCCCCCGGGAAGCACGTCTTCGATTCCCCTCAGCGGTTGTGATGAGCAGGGTTCTGGGCTTGCCCAGGGTCTCATGCCACCTCGAGGGTTTTCAGAGCCAGCCGATCTTTCTCGCTTCGCTCTCGAGTTCGTCCCTGAAATCGGGGTGCGCGATGGAGATGAGCATTCTTGCGCGCTCCTTAAGGTTCTTGTAGCGGAGGTTTGCAATGCCGTATTCCGTTACAATATATTCCACGTCATTGCGCGATGTGGTTACGGTGGTGCCCAGGGGAAATCCCGGCACGATCTTGCTGCGAAGGGTTCCTGCCTTATCGGTGAAGCTGGATTTCAGCGCCATGATGCTCTTGCCGCCCCTGGAACGCTTCGCGCCCTGGACAAAGTTCACTTGGCCCCCGGAACCGCTGTACTGCTTCGTGCCGATGGATTCCGCCGCCACCTGGCCGGTCAGATCGATCATGAGTGCGGTGTTCACCGAGATGAGGTTGTCGTTTTTCGCAATGTTGTCCGGGTTATTGATCCACCCGATCTCCTTGAAGGTGAAATCCTCATTCCTGTCGATGAAGTCATAGAATTCCCGGGTCCCGATGGCAAAAGACGCAACGACCTTGCCCGGCAGAAAGGTCTTCTTCGATCCGTTGATTACCCCGGCCTTCATGAGTTCCATGATGGAAGGGGTGACGATCTCGGAATGAACACCGAGGTCTTTCTTCTCGAAGAGAAAGTGGCCGATCGCATTGGCCAGACCGCCGAATCCGAGCTGGATAGTAGCGCCGTCGGGAATCTGCCCGGCAATGAAGCCTGCCATGTTCTTTTCCACCTCAGAGATCGGTATTTCCGGCAGGACAAAGAACGGGGCATCGTTCTCGATGATATGGTCAACCTCCGATACGTGGATCTTGAGATCGTCGCCGGTGAGCCGGGGGGCATTCCTGTTTACCTCTGCGATGATGACATCACCCCTGCGGATACACTCTTCATTCGGGCAGAACGAACCGAAGCACGACCTGTTCATGTACCCGTTCTCGTCGGGAGGGGTTGCCACGAAGCTCACCTTGTTGAAGGTCTTTGCGCGGGCAATGTGCGGGATCTCGGAGAGGTGCAGCGGGACATAGTGGGCAATGCCCCATTCCATGCAGATCCTTTCCATTGGACCGACGAACATGGTCTCGATGCGGAAGCTTTCTTTGTGCTCGGGCTTCATGTATTCATAGAGGCCCATGGCATAACCCTGGAAGATGGTAACGTTTTTCAACTCGCCGGCACGCCTGCCGAGGGCATTGACGAATGCGGCGGGTATGCCTGTTCCTCCTCCGACGAATACGAGCTCGTCCGATCTGACGAGTGCGGCAGCCTGCTCGGCCGAGCAGAGCTTTGCCCTGTAGTCTTCTCTCCAGGGCGAAAGACCGGAATGCCCGATCTCACTGTGCATAGTTGGGGACTGATTCATGACTACCTTCGACATTGCCCTCTCCGTTCTTGGTTGTTGGATGTATCCCTCGTGGTGAAACAGGCAGCTCGTGTCGTCTCATGCACGCATGCCAGGGGCATATAACAACAGCACCATGCAGATGCAACAAGGGAATTCGGCATTCAGTCAAAAAAGACACCATGCCTGAATAAAACGCCCGAACGGTTTTTCATAGGGGTATGGACCGTGCCCCATCAGTCATCATGAGAGATTTTCTTTGATTATGAGTGCTAACGGTATTAGTATACTGGCAAACACAAAGGACAGAGTTCCCTTTTCTATGCAATTATATGGAGATAAAGGTTCCGTGATCATCTTTCTGGGCAGCGGCCCGGGTCTCATGATGGCCCTGGAGCAGGAAAGCGGAAAGACGCGCGACAGGCTAAACAATCACTCTTTTTTCCTCCTGCTCTGCAATGCCCTGAGTCTCCTGGGTGTGGGGCTGGCGGCTCACATGGTGCAGGCACATTGCCCGTTGAGCCCTGTCCTGTTTCTTGCCGCCATATGTTCGGTGTGCCCCCTGAACCTCTTGTGTTTCCATTCCGTGCTCGATTTGCCGGAACACGGCAAGACCAGGATCAAGAAGCTCCTGTCGTTCTTTGCCGGTGATCCGGACAAAGTGGTGCACGGGGCCATTGCCGGGATCAGGAAGAATTTCGATGTGTACACCGGCGAGCTGTTCAGCCAGGTGGTGGAAAGACAGGCTGGGTTTCTCAAGAGGAATCTGGATGCTTGAAATTCGGGGTATAAGGTACAGGGTATAAGGTGCAAGGTGTAGGATGAATGGTTGTTTTAACCCTGTACCTCAAACCTTACACCTTGGACCCATTTAATATCTCTGAGGAGATGAATGAGGTGAAGTGCTCCACCAGGAGCTAAGCGAAAAGGGAGGGAAAAAAGATGACCTACTGGTTTCAGGATCCGGCGATCAAGGGACTGCTCCCGCTGGCCACGTCCACGTCCATCAAGGGACTCACGACATTCTTCAACATGCCGGCACTGGTGATCGGGTCAAACTGTCTTGCTGAGGCATTCATGCCCCAGCCCTCGATCATCGATATCTTCAATACGCGCTGCACCACCAGGAGGAGCTTCTTTGTCACCGATGCCTTCAGCGAGAAGTTCGCCAAGAAGCTCTTCCATGTGCTCGATGCAGCGGGATTTACCACGTTCATCTGGAACAAGGCACTGCCCGAGGCACCCATAGACAATGTCAAGGAGTGCGCCGAGGAGATGAAGAAGTTCGAGCCCGATATGATCTTCGCCGTGGGCGGGGGCTCGGTCATCGACACTGCCAAGGCCGCCTGGGTGCTCTATGAGCGGCCGGATATCACCGACCTGGGCCAGATCAACCCCCTGGGACTGCTGGGCCTGCGCAAGAAAGCGGGCCTCGTTGCGGTTCCCACCACCAGCGGAACCGGGTCCGAGTGCACCATGGCAGCCGTGCTCCACGATCCGGAAACCCACCGCAAGGTTCCCATCGCAAACGGGGACCTGTTCCCGGATCTCGCCCTGCTCGACCCGGAGTTCACCATGACCATGCCGCCCAGGCTCACGGCAGGCACCGGGCTCGATGCGCTGGCCCATGCCGTGGACGGAATCATGACCCCGGCCTCCAACGACCTCACCGACGCCATGGGGCTGAGGGCCATCAAGCTGATCTTCAAATACCTGCCACGGGCATACCGCAACGGCAGGGACCGCGAGGCGCGTTTCCGCATGCACATCGCCGCAACCATGGCAGGTGCCTGCTTCGGCCAGAACAGCTGTGCCGTCACGCACGGCTTCGGGCACGCCGTGGGAGGCCTCTTCGGCATCCACCACGGGATGGCCGTCGGCATGTTCATCCCCTATGCCCTTCAGTGCTACCGGCCGGTCACCGAAAAGTTCCTGGATATCTGCGAGGTCATGAGGATCGATACCGGTTCGCCTGATAACCGGTTCGAGGCCCTCTTAAGCGCGATGCGGGCTATCCTCAATGACCTGAATGTGCCGTTGTCGTTTCAGGGCCTTGGTATCGACGAGAAGGGATTCTTTGCACAGATGGAGGAGATGGTGACATTCGCCATCGAGGATATCGACACCTTCTTCAGCCCGCGGCCTCTCACCAGGAAGCAGAGCGAGAAGATTCTGGAGTGCGCCTACTATGGGCACGACATCGATTTTTAAGGGAGGGAAGAGCTATGTATGGATACCACGGATGTTTTCTGAAAGTGGATTTGAATACGCTGACAACCGAGGACATGCCCATCTCCGAGGAAACCTGCCGGAAGTACATCGGGGGTGCCACCCTGGCTGCCCACCTTATTTATCCGTTTGTGAGAAAAGGAATGGATCCCCTGGCGCCTGAGAGCCCCCTGGTCTTTGCCACCGGGCCCTTAACGCTCACCTCCATCCCCATGGTGAGCAGGTATGCCGTGGCAGGCATATCGCCGCTGACCGGCTGGTGGGGCGAGGCAACGAGCGGAGGCGCCTTCCCGTTCAGGCTCAAAGGCTCTGGCTATGACGGCATCTTCATTACCGGCAGGGCGAATAAGCCGGTCTACCTCTTCCTGGACAAAGGCAGGGCGGAAATCCGGGACGCCGCATCCCTGTGGGGGAAAGACACCTACGAGGTTCAGAACCTCATCAGGGAAGAGACCGGCCAGACCGGTCTCGGCATGGCGATCATCGGGGTGGCCGGTGAAAAACTGGTGAGGACCGCCGGCATCCAGAACGATGCAGGAAGGTCAGCCGGCCGCTGCGGCCTGGGCGCGCTCATGGGCTCCAAGAATCTCAAGGCCGTGGTGGCCTCCGGCAACTCGAGGCCCCAGCTCGCCGATCCCGAGGGGGTGAACCGGCTCGCCAAAGAGGCGCATGCCGCCATCAAGGCGAGCTTCATCGCCATTGCCTACAGAGAGTACGGGACGCTGCTGTATTCGGACATGGCCATGACCCTGGGCGATGTTCCTGCCAGATACTTCACGAAAAGCGTGTTCCCGGTGGAGAAGATCACGGGACAGACCCTGCGGCAGAAGTACGTGATCGAGAACTATGCCTGCGCTGGTTGCCCCATCGGGTGCGGCAGACAGGTGAAGGATTTTCGCCCGGGCATAGACGTGGACGGGCCAGAATACGAGACCACCATGGCCTTCGGGCCTTTGTGCATGAATTATGATTTCGACTCCATCATCAGGGCCAATCATCTCTGCAACACCCATGGCATCGACACCATCGCGGCAGGGGTGTGTATTGCCTATGCCATGTATCTCTATGAAAAGGGCGTGCTGACCAGGGAAAATGCCGGCATGGAGATCAAGTGGGGTGACGGTGAGACCATCGTGAAACTGGTGGAGATGATCATCACGGGCGAGGGTATCGGCGCCCTGCTCGCCAGGGGAACGCTCGTCATGGCCCGCGAGTTCGGCAGGGATGAGGGCGAGGCTGCACAGGTCAAGGGCATGGAGATCCCCATGCACGACCCCAGGGCCTTTCACGGCATGGCGCTTTCGTACGCCACTGGTCCGCGGGGAGCCTGTCACCTCAAGGGTGACTACTACACGGTGGATCTGGGTACTGCGGTGCCGGAGTACATGATCCTGCCCGGCGACAGGCTCAGTTCAGTGGGGAAGGGCGAGAGCGCAGCCAGGTATCAGAGCTTCAAGGACCTCTATGACTCGTTCGCCCTGTGCAAGTTCTCGCCGGTCACCGTCACGCAGATCAGCCAGATCATGAAGGCGATCACCGGCTGGGAGGTAACCCCACAGGAGATCCTCACCACCGGGGACCGGTCCATCAACATCAAACGCGCCATCAACAACAGACTCGGGCTGACCCGCGAGCACGACAAGGTGCCAAGGATCTGCCTGGAGCCGCTGAGCGAGGGGAGCACTGCCGGCGTGTCGCCGGACATGGATCTTCTGCTCAGGGACTACTATGCCTACCGCAGATGGGACTGGGATACCGGCAGGCCTGCTCAGGAGAAGCTCGAAGAGCTCGGATTGGGCGCTGTTGCAGCGGATCTGTACGGTTCATAGAGGCGTGGGCAGCCCAGCGGAAAATAAGGGGCCCCGCACCCGGTGCCGGGCCCCTGTTCGATTTCCTGTGCCACTCAAGATGAAGACTGACCTGAAGAGGGCACCTTCAGGTTCTTGAGATCTCGGGCAGGCAGAAAGACAGGCTGTAGTGATTGTCGCACCGGGTACAGTGCAGATCGGCTATGAGGCATTCGCATTTGATATCCGGTTGTCGTGAGAAGACATGGGTGATCTCTCCCCCGCATGCATTGCAGACCTCGGGGATGACGAGTACGATATCAACCATAAGCACAGGTGCATTGTCACTTTTTCTGCAGTCGTAGGGGGCCTTCACCCGCTCGATCCTGAAGCGTGCGGTCTGTAACTCGCGCAGTTCGCTCAAAAGGTTTTCGAAATAACTTATGGTGTGGTCTGCCTTTGTTCTTGCCAGCTTCCTGCCGGAAGCGGTCTGCATGGTAAGAGGCGCATTGTGGGCATAGGTCAATTCCTTGCTGAGCGCCAGCCTGAGGATCTCATCGAGGTTCCTGCTGCGCAGGGCCTGTTTGATGAAAAACCGTGCGATTCCCGTGTGCCCGAGCTTGGTGAGAAATTCGGCGTCGTGGACGATCCTGCAGGCCTGCGGACTGGCACCTGTATCGTTGTATAGAGCTCCCAGGGCATCGGCAACAGCCTGGATTTCACCTTCCGGCATAGAGTGCTGACCAAGGACTTCAGCGGCGATAATCCGGGAATGTTCTTCCTCGGGGATATCGGTGATGTGGTACTGGCCATGATAAAACTTGCCGGTGTCGTGAAACAGCGCCACAACAACCGGTATGAAGGTATCGGTCTCTTCCATGAGGGCAAGACTGGCAGCCATGGAGGCAACCTGAAGCGTGTGGTCCCAGAGGGAAGAGCTCGTGATGCCCGGATAGTTGTTTTGGTTGAAGGCCTTTTCCGCCTCCTCGATGATATTTTTGACCGTCTCGATGAGTCGCGGGTAGCGCGGGGATATGATGTCGTGAATGCTCGAACAATTCATGATAGTATGCATTATAGAACACAAAACAAGGTGTCAATGACTAGTTTCCGGCCCCCCTGTCCTGAAGGCCTGCCGCATTTCAGGCTGCATACAGTCTGAGACATGGGTTCATCCTGGCCGGGCATCTTAAAAGATATTGCACACCTTCAGCAGGGTTATGAAGGCCCTGGCGGGGAGTCTCTCCCTGGTGCCGCCGAAGATCCTGCTGTCGGTTCCACCGAATCGCGACTTGGTGAAATACAGCCCCTTGAAGCTGAAGATCCAGTTGCCATGGCTGTACAGGAGTCGGTTGATCCTTTTCAGGAGGAGGGATTCACCGGGCAGGTCCTCATCATCGCTCACCAGGGGGCAGAGACCGAGGTTCAGGTAGTGTATCCCTTCATTCTTGAAGGTCTCCATGGCATGGATCATGAGCGGGTAGAAGATTCCGGGTTTGAATCTGTTGCTGAACCGGGAAATGTTGGGTACGTACCCGGTTATGCGGTTATCACGATAGACCGGATCGAAATAGATGAACCCGATGAGCTCTCCATCAAGCCAGGCATAGAACTTTCTCGTTCCCTCCTGGTACTCCATGTCCATGGGACGTATCAGGAACCGGATTTCACGGTTCTTCACCTTGCGGGTCTTAAGCCATGCATCCGTGAGCTGACGACACCCGTTACCGGTGCAGTTCTCTTCGATGACCACACCCTCTTTCCTGGCATGGTTGACCGATGTCCTCAGGATCTGCTTCTTCTTGCCTTTCAGGTCCCACATATCGAGATTTACGGTGGTTTCGACCCCAAACTGGGTGGTATAGTAGCCGAATTTCTCATGGATCAGTTCTGCGATATCCTGGGAAATCTGTACAAAGGTGGGTGACTTGCCCTGTTTGAGAAATTCCCTGAGCAGCTCTTCGGAGTCTTTTTCATCGCATACCGGATCAGCGAGCACGAAACGGGTGCCCCACTTCTCGGTGAAGGCGATGAATCCCTTGCCGGGAACATCGAAATAGTGCATCCCGGGCTGGAGAGCGGAAAAAGACAGGCAATGGCGCCCAAACTTCCTGAGGTAGGCGAGCCGCTCTTCAAAGGTGAAGAGATCGACCTGTGCATGGAATCTTGTCCGGTGGGCGTCAATGGGAAAAATTCTTGCCTTGTTGCATTCCCCGTGATGTTCAGTAAGCTGTTTCACCTGTGCCCTCGCTCTCACTTGTGACATTGAACTCAATTGTAACCCTGTCCGAAGGTGTACTGCCGATCAGACAGGAAAAATGCTTAACTCAACTAACCTTCACAAATCATGCCAAGGAAAGAAGATGAGAGCCGATGAGCTGACCTGGTGTAAATGATGAGAGTAAACAATATGTTAATAATATTAGAGGGATCGATAACCAGGAAGGATCGTAATGTGCAGCAGAAAATATGATGCACCTGTAGGAAATATATTTGCCCCGGAGCAGAAAAGAATTTCCAATGCATGTCGTACACCGTGGTTTGAATCCGTCTTCGCGCTCGCTTTCTGTCTTTGCGGTCAGCTTTGCCTGAGAGGTCTCCGGATGAGAGGCTCAGGGTTCCTTCCCCGCAGTTTGCTGCGGAACAGGGTCCTGCGCATGAAGGATTGATACTGCACCTGAATCATGATATGAACCCGGCTCGACACCCACGACGTGGTGTACCAGAACAAACGAAGAACATTCGGAGACGAACTGTTGCAGCGAGGAGATGTCACCATGAAACACGCAGTCGACTTGTTTCCTGAACCGAGAGAGAGAAGAAGATACCCGCGCAAGTCGTTATCGATCACCGTATTCTTGAAGGTCGGACTCTATGTACAGGGGGTCGGTTCATTTAAAGATATCAGCCTGAGAGGGGTCTGCCTGGCTTCCCCTGAATTGTTTGCCCTTATCCGGCCCGAACAGGCCAGCATGTTTGAAGGTGCTGTTGTATCCATAGACCTGCCTGATGAGTCGCTGAGTGTTCATGGGAGAATCATCAGAGTCGATGTGATGAGCAGGGAGCTGGGAATTGTCATCGAAGAGACATCCGACAGTGCGAAATGGAAGAAGCTGTGCTCCTAGTGGAGAGGCCCTTCGCCGGGTGAACGGCCTTGCGTGTATATGATAAAGGGATGTACATAAGCCCCTGCGATTGAACAAAGGCTGCGATATTGCGAAACTCTCCGGCCTGCACATTCGGGGCCTGGTCAGGATATAGGGTCGCGTATCCCGATAAAGACCGGGATGCCTCCGCCGTGATCCCCCTGATAATTTCTGAACCGGACATAGTACGCATTACTCACCCCATTACTTTCTTCCGGTTTATTGCATTGTTCACTCCATCCAATTATATTATAGGCAACTGCCCTTTCCTGCGGCGAACAGTGGTGGTGAAGTTAAAGAAAAATTGAATTGTCATCTTGTATTCCTTGAATGCCTGTACCCTGCGCTAAGGCGCCCTTTAAATTGATGAAGATGTTCGTGGCGGAAGGGTAAAAACCAAAGATCAATAACGGAGGTATAGAGATGAAGCAGGATGACAAAGGGAAGAAAAGGGGAATAACCCGGAGAGAATTACTCAAGGGCGCTGTGACAGCCGGTATTGTAGCATCCACCGGTACGCTGGCCCTGAATCTCTCCAAAGGCGAGGCCAATGCTGCCGAAAAGAAAGTGCTCCCCCAGAAGTGGGATGAGACCCTGGACACGGTAGTGATCGGTTCCGGGTTTGCCGGACTGGCAGCAGCAGCAGAGGCTTCGAAAGGTGGTGCGAAGGCAGTCATTTTTGAGAAGATGCCGGTCTACGGCGGAAACTCGGTCATCAACGGAGGCGAGTACAATTCATGGGACGACGAGCTTCACCTCCGCGAGAAGCTCAAACTGGGTGACGACAGCATAGATCTCCACACCCAGGACACGGTTAAGGGAGGCGATTTCTACGGCGACCCCGAACTTGCCAGGATACTGGCCGATGGGGCAACCCCGGCGCTGAACTGGATGATTGACGATGGCGATTTGAAGCTGCGTGATATCCTGAACCGTACCGGCGGTCACTCGGCCTACCGGACCCATACCTGTGTCGAGGGGGTCGGCCGTTGCTACACTGAGGCGCTTAAAAAGATCGCCGAAAAAGGCGGGGCAACCATGCGCCGCAAGGCCGAGGTCTCGTGGATCTGGCGTGAGAGTACGGATGGACCTGTCCTCGGCATCGAGGTGAAAGAGGGCGGGGCAACCAAGAACATCAAGATCCAGCGGGCGCTGATCCTGTGCTCCGGCGGATTCAGCTGGGATATCAAGATGCGGCAGGCATTCAATCCGAGCATCGTTCCCGAATTCAACTGCACCAATCACCGGGGTGCAACCGGCGAGATGATCCGCTATGCCCAGGCAATCGGGGCCGATACCCTGCACCTGGCATTCATCCAGCTCTACCCGTTTGCAGAGCCGGAAAAGGGGGTTCTGGATTCACCGGCGGTCTATCCCTTCCGGGGGCCTGGCTACGGCATTGTCTACGTGGATGTGAACGGCAAGCGCTTCGTGAGCGAGCTCGAACGCCGCGATGTCGTCTCGTATGCAGAGATCAAGACCGGCAAAAAGCCCACCTATTCCATCTTCAACGAGGCGATGATTCCCAAGATGGGGACCAAGGAAGAGGTCGAAAAGGGCATGGCCCGCGGACGTTTCGTGAAGGCAGATACCCTGGCCGAACTGGCCCAGAAGATCGGTGTCCCTCCCGCAAACCTCGAGGACACGATCAAGAAGCACAATCAGTACCTCAAGGACAAGAAGGATCCGGATTTCAACAAGCCTGTTACCGAGAAAATGCTCACCATCGAGGAAGGTCCTTACTATGCCATCGCGCAGTGGCCAGCTGTCCACCACTGCATGGGCGGGGTGAGGATCAACAAGATGGCCCAGGTGATCGATATCTGGGGTGCCCCGATTCCCAAGTTCTATGCGGCAGGCGAGGTGACAGGAGGTATTCACGGGTCGAACCGCCTTGGCGGCAATGCAATCCCAGACTGCGTGGTCTTCGGCCGGATCGCCGGGACAAACGCGGCCAAGGAAAAAGTCTAACAGGGAGATTCTGCCGGGGCAGCGCTGTGACGGCGCTGCCCCAACGTTTCCTGTGAGGGTGGTTTGATCTGCACAGTGTTGATGCCTCTGCGCTCGAAAACCGGAATCTGTTGAGCTTCCATACGCAAAACCCAAAAAAAAGACAAAAAAAATTGCCAGAAGAAAGATTTGAGGTTAGGCATAAGTTTTGGAGGGTTATGCCCCTTCTTCCGGCAAAAAGGAGGGCTCTCTTAAGAAGAGAACTTGATCTCTATAAACCAGATCCGGGTATTCGTGTGAATCAGCCTATTGCTGAATTATGTGTAATACAGAGGATGAGTAGGGTAGCTGGATGTCCTACCTGGCCCTTCTCCCTTCATGATTCGGAATGGATCATGCCGGCAGCCGGTCAAAGTCCGTTTTCAGGTAACTCCGGACTGTGCGGGCGCTATCCTGACCATACCTCTGTGAAAAGATCTCGAGCGCAGCGTTACAGGCTGCTTCCCCCCTTGCGCCAAAGGCATGGGTGATCTCTTCGGCAATGGTCTTGTAGACATGACCGGTATGATACTCCCAGGGCATGACGGAATCCTTTCTTGCAGCGATGAACTTACGCAGCACGTACTTGAGCATGACGAAGGGGGTAAGATCCACCCCGCGGAAGACCATGTCGCATGCATGGGCCCCATGGGGCTTGATCTCGTTCACCTCGATGCTCAGTTCCGGGTTGAAGCCACGGACCACTGATTTGTCTATCTCTTCACAGTAGTAGGTTCCACAGGACAGGAGTCCCTGTTCCCTCCAGACAGTGTACCAGGGGCACAGGGGAATGCTGATCCGCACGTTCGGCCGCTTCCGGACGATGTCCGTCACCATCTCTCCTTTACCGGCCTGCCATTCCGGATACGCGAGCCAGCTCAGCATGGAAAGGTCGTGGCCGTTGGCCTGTGCCCGCAGTGCCATGCGGTGCCCGCGCTGCTCCCCATACCGTCGCACTGCTGCGTGCAGTACCGGCGATGCATCCTCCTCGCCAACCTGCGCGAGTGTCTCTCTGACCATCCACGCAAAGAGCAGGGCATGGTGTTCCGGCCTGAAACCGTTTTGAATCCTTGTGACCATGGTTTTCACCTCCAAGAATAAGACCAATGCTCAATCCGTATCCTTTGTGGGTTCAGCGTCATCTCGCCTACCTTTTCTCATGACGAGATCCTTCAGGGTCCTCCCGGTGCTGACCGGTTCGATCACGGTATCGCCGGTTATCGCTGTCTGGCACAGGAGGACCGTCTTTCCGTTCACCCTCCCCACGCAGCGTCCGCAGATACCAAGCGAACACCCTGCATGGTCATAGTAGGACAGCGTACTGTCGATATTGTGATAAATGAAGTCGAGCGCATTCATGGCGCTCATGCGAGGTTCGAATGGGATTGCGTACTCCAGGTAATACGGATCTGCATCCCTGGCCGGATCGTACCGGAAGACCTTTACCTGTACGGAATGTTTGCTCATTGTTCACCCCTTGTTTTCGCTCACAGCGCCCGGTTCATGCCTCAGTGCATGCCCCCGGTGTCGGAATGTGACTGCATCATCTTCTTCATCATGTCGAGATACGGCATCTTTCCCCCGGGCGGCGACATCGTTGTCGCTGTGACCGGCCGTGTGCACACCTTGGGGTCACCTTCTGCGTACTCAACGATGCTCTCGACGAGCCATCGGTCATTGTCACACACGGGAAAGTCCTCCCTGAAGTGGACCCCCCTGCTCTCGGTGCGGGCCAGGGCGCACCTGGCCGAGGCCTCCAGGAGGTGCACCAGGTCGCCCAGCTCGAGGCAGTCGATCCACTCCTTGTTGTACACCCTGCCTGACGAGGCTGTGCCCAGGTGCGGCAGGTGGTTCTGTTTCATGCCCCTCAGGTATATGATGAACTCCTCCAGCTCGTTCTTGTTCCGTATGGGTCCCAGGTGGCGCTGTGCCCTGAGCTGGAGTTCCCGTCTCAGGAAGGCGGGGCGCACCTCGTTGTTACGGGCAAGGGGCAGCAGAGCCTTCTTCTCGAGTGCCTCGAATCCTGCAATCGGAGGCTGGGCACCACCTTCGGTCAACGCATAGTGCGCTGCGTGTTCCCCTGCATCCCTGCCCTGTACGAGGATCTCGGTGATGGCTGAGAAGATCCTGTTGGCGCCGAATGGGCCGAGACAGCACTCACCCGCGGCAAAGAGCCCGGGTATGGCGGTCTCGAACCGCTCATTCACGACGATCCCCCCGTCGAAGTATTCCACGGCAGGGCCGACCTCGACGGGTTCGTTCGCCTCGAGCATCCTGCCCCATTCAGTGAGGTCCATGGCCTTGTATTTCCATCCGGGAAACGTGATGGAGGCAACCAGCTTGATGACCTCCCAGGAGACGTCACCGCGGCTGTAGTGTACCCCGCCATTTCTGAATCCCTTGCCCAGGCGCACCTCCCTGGCGGTCGCATGGGAGACGAAGCTCTTGTTCCATTCGGTGGTGGTCCCCGTCTTCACGACAACCGGGTCATACGGCGCGAGGATCTCCTCGCCGCAGTTGTTGGTGAGGCTGCCGCCGCAGACCAGGCTCAGCACATAGGGCGCGAGGCTTCCCCGCCACATGGGGGGATCGAGCATGATGTTGCAGGCGAACGTGACAAACTCCATGTTCCCGATGAGCGCCCCGGCTCGGTGCGCCATGGCGATCCCGTCACCCGAGAGATCCCGCATGCCGGTATTCGGCCAGTAGGCCTTGTGCCAGCCACCGGTGGTGATTACCACGGCAGAGGCCGCGATGCGGATGAACTCGCCGCTCCTCACATCGAGCGCGAGCACCCCGGCAATGGCGCCGCCATTTGTGATGAGGTCGAGTGCCATGATATCTTCGCGCATCTCCACGCCCACAGAGCGTGCCTTCCTCAGGAGCACATCCATGATGTGGAGCCCGCTGGTGATGACGGCACGCTGATCCGAGAGCATGATCTTCAGCCCCCAGTCCAGGAGATCTCTCAAAAGCAGCGGGGCGGTATGTACATAGTGTTCTGCCAGTTTCTGGTTGTTGAGGTAGTAGCCCTGGGTCACGATATCGTTGAACACCTTTTCCCTGCTGTCGTTCAGGTCGCCGTCGCGGCCGAGTTCGTGCATGCTCCTGCCGTCCAGGGTGAAGTCCGCACCGGCCATGGGGGTGGCTCCGCACCTCCCCAGGGGCCCCTTGCTCAGCAGGAGAACCCTAGCACCGCTGTGCCGTGCGGCAATGGCCGCCCTGAAGCCTGCTCCGCCTCCGCCGATCACCAGCACCTCGGTGCGAACATGCTCGGTCATGGTTTCTGGTCCCTCCCTTTGTCTCTCTATACGGGTGTCCCATGGTCTGATCAGATCGCGAAGACGTTTCCCGGTTGAAGAACTACCTGGTGAAAAGATGTAAAAACCGATGCTTATGCCCTTATGAACACAGGGGTGAGTCAACGTGCCCCTAGGGAACTGCGATACATAATAACTTCGTCCTGAGAGAAATCAACCTGTCCATGAGGGCACCGTGGCCTCTGAGGGGGATTAGTGTGAGTGAACCGCGAAGAATGACGATTTCACCACGACAATGATCAATACGCTCATGATTCTCATCGTATCTGTGCGTGGCACTTGATTTCCTGGTTTTCCCTGATACTATATAGCTTGATAATTTTTAGAATACCTCATCAGTTATTGGCACATCAAAGATATTCCTGCACTGGTATCACTTGGTTATTTCATGTTCTCTTCTTTCTGCCGGCGCGGAATCGACAGCGGTTGCACGAAAGCACCGCACCTGTCGGTGCTTCAGAGACGGACAGTATTTTCAGCGCTTCACGTGGAGAGCACCAGGGAGAAGAGAGCGTTACGATAGAACGATACCCATGAGGGACTCTTCATGAGCGAAGACACGATCTCCATGGAGTCCGAGCGCAGGCTCGTCACGGTGATGTTTGCCGACATCTGTGGGTTCACGGCCATGAGCGAGAAGCTGGACCCGGAAGAGCTGAGCGAGATCATGAATGAGTGCTTCCGCCTGATGGGGGAGTGCATCGAGCGGCACGGCGGCAGCATCGACAAGTTCATGGGCGATTGCGTGATGGCCCTGTTCGGCGCTCGCAGGGCGCTCGAAGATGCCCCCCACAGGGCCATCGATACCGCCCTGGAACTGAGAAACAGCATCCAGGTGTTCAATCGTGAGAGGAACCTGCCTCATCCGCTGGATATCCACATCGGGATCAACACCGGTCCGGTCATCGCCGGGATGATGGGGAGCGATACCAGACAGGATTTCACGGTCATGGGAGATACCGTGAACCTGGCCTCGAGGCTCGCGGATGCTGCAGGTCCAGGCACTGTTGTGGCGGCCGAGAACACCTGCCGGCTGACAGCGGGATACTTCGCCTTCGAGCCTCTGGGGGAAATTCAGGTCAAGGGCAGGGAGCACCCGGTCCTGGCCTGCAGGGTGCTCGGTACCAGGCAGGTGAAAACCAGGGTCGATGCCTGCCTGTACAAGGGGTTGACCCCGTTTGTGGGGAGAAGCCCGGAAATCGGCCAACTCGCGGAATGCCTCGACGAAGTGGAGCAGTGCCACGGCCAGGTGGTGGGGGTGGTGGGTGAGCCTGGAGTTGGGAAAAGCAGGCTGGTTTGCGAGTTCAGAGGAGCTCTCCCTCCCAATGAATACCTCTGTCTCGAAGGAGGATGCCTGCACTATGGTGAAGCGATCGCCTACCTCCCTGTTCTGGATATCTTGAAAGATTACTTCGAGATTCGAGAAGACGATACAGAGGCTCGAATCAAGGCAAAAATCAATGCTCGAATAGAGGCACTCAATACAATCCCAGAAGATATCGAACCCCCGATTCATGAGGTATTTTCCCTGCCCGTGGAGGATGAGACATATCGCGACCTGGAGCCGCGGGTACGGAGAGAGAGAATATTCGAGGCCATCAGGCTCTTGTTATTTGCCCAGAGCCAGGCAGGGCCGCTAATCATAGTCGTGGAAGACCTTCACTGGATAGACAGGACCTCGGAAGAATTCCTTTCCTACCTGATCAATTTCCTGCCGGGTGCACGGATTCTTCTCATCCTCCTGTACCGGCCGGAATACACACCCGCCTGGGTGAGCAAGACCTACTACACCCAGGTCAGAGTGGGTCAGCTCCAGAAAAAGTCGAGCGAGGAACTGGTCCGGGCGATCCTTGCCGGCGGAGAGGTGGCACCAGAACTGATCGACCTCATCGTTGAAAGGGCTGCAGGCAATCCCCTGTTCATGGAGGAGCTCACCTGCAATCTTGTGGAAAACAGTCTTATCGTCAAGGAGGGGAACAGGTATTCACTCTCCGGCATCTCGCAGGCGATTCAGGTGCCCGAAACGATCCAGGGCATCATCGCAGCCCGGCTTGACCGCCTGGAGGAAAACCTCAGGCAGGTCGTGCAGGTGGCCTCGGTCATCGGCAGGGAGTTTGCGTACCGTGTCCTGGAGAACGTCACCAGTCTGCGTGCAGGGCTGAAAACCCTGCTGATGAACCTGCAGGAGCTCGAGCTCATCTATGAGAAGTGCATCTTCCCCGAGCTGGAGTACATCTTCAAGCATGCCCTCACCCAGGAGGTTGCCTATGCCGGTCTCCTGTTCAAGAAGAGGAGGGAGCTCCACGGGCAGGTGGGCCGGGCCATCGAGCAGCTCTATGCAGACCGGCTGGAGGAATTCTACGAGATGCTCGCCTACCATTATTCCCTCAGCAGCAACCAGGACAAGGCGCTCAAATACCTGAAACGCTCGGCAGACAAGGCTGCAAAAAAATTCTCCAACTGGGAGGCGGTCAGGCTCTACAGAGAGGCCGTGCGGATCGTCGATGCACGGCCCGATACCATGGAAAACAGACAGGAAAAGGGAGAGCTTCTTGAAAACCTCGCAGCGACCCTCATGGTGCTCGGGTACCCTGAGGGAAGCAGGGAGATGCTTGAAGACCAGGAGAAACTCGCCCGGGAGGCTGGAGACGACAAGAGCCTCGCCACGGCATACAACATGCTGGGGCACTACCATACGCTCAAGGGAGATTCTGTTCTCGCCATGGAGTACATGGAAAAGTGCTTCATAACAGCGGAAAAGATAGAGGCCATCGATGTCCTGGCCCAATGCGCCATGGATGTCTCAGTTACCTGCTGGTTCTCGGGCGACTACAGGAAATTGGCGGAGATCACTGGAAAAGCTATTCAACTCCTAGAGGACAAGAATCGTGCAAAGGATCTTTTTATTGGCGGTATAAATGTGTATTCACAGCTCAGCGGATACTGTCTCATGGCACATGCCTGGCTCGGCAGACTTGAGAAGGGGAAGACCTTATACGAAAAGGGCATTCAGAATGCCTCTGCCATCGATGATAAGTTCGGGATCGGTTTCGTGGAAATGGGGCACGCTGTCCTGTCGTATCAGGAAGGTGATGCAGACAGTTGTCTCCACCATGCAGCGAAATCCTTGGACTGTTTTGAAAAGACCGGATCGCCATTGATGGTGGGGTTTGGATATTTAATCCTGAGTGAAGGATATTATATTACCGGCGATTATAGTCAGGCACAACGCCATGCGGAAAAATCGGTCGAACTCGCCGAGAGTCTTAGCTTACCAGTGACGCTCACTATTCTCTATAGAGATTTGGCATTAATTTATGCAGCACAACGTGATTTCGAAAAGGCCAGGAAATATATTACCCAGGCCGTGGAACTATCCCGGACATATCATCAAAAAGGTTACGAGGGAAAATTCCTTGTTTCATTCGGTTGGATACTGCGGGAAGAGGGGATGCAACATTTTGATGAGGCTCATGAGTATATCCTGCAGGGCTTGACGATCGCACAGGAACTGGGCCTGGTTTCCTCAGAAGCTCTGGCGCATCTCTGTCTTGGAGAACTCTATACCGATGCCGGCATGAAGGAGGAGGCGCTGGCGCACCTGAAGAAATCGGAGGCCATCTTTCACGAGATGAACGTAACCCCGAAGAGCTGCTGGCTTGCCCGTGCCCAGGAGGCACGAAAGAGGATGGAGACCCTGTAGGGGCGGCTGCCAGCCGCGATACCCTGCTTTGGCGAACACCTTGTATCGTGCATTCATGACCTCGGGCAGGGGGACTCGCGATAGCGGATGAAGGAGAAGTCATGAGCGAGATCACGCCGACCATTGAGTCCGAACGCAGGCTCGTCACCGTGATGTTCGCCGACATCTGTGGGTTCACGGCCATGAGCGAGAGGCTGGACCCGGAAGAGGTGAGCGAGATCATGAACGAGTGCTTTCGCTTCATGGGTGAGTGCATCGAGCAGCACGGAGGCACCATCGACACGTTCATGGGCGACTGCTGGAGCCCAGGAGCAAGCACAAAGAACTGGACGGCCTCAAGGCCGAGGAATACCTTGAAAAGGCCCGTGTTATGTTTGAAGAAATGGACCTGCAGTGGGACCTGGGTGAGTTCGAGAAGCTGAAGCTCCAGATGGGGGATGATCTGTCTTTTCAGGAGGGGAATGAAAAGAGATCCTGAGCGTAATTGAACGATGTGTACCTTATGTCAGAAAGAGGCCGGGGAGAGATCCGCTGTGCGGGGATTCTTTCCGGCCTTCTGTCAGGACCGTGCTGCGTGAATACTCCATCGATCTTTATTCTGTCCCTGCCAGATCGATGACGGCAGAGCCTTCATCATCGGGGATGAGTGCATCGCCGATCATGCCGATGGTGGAATTCACCATGACCGCTGCCGCCGCCGTCAGGTAGGGCGAGAAGACATAGGCCAGCGCAGCGGGGATCAGCATCTCTTCCCCGACACCCTCGTCTGCCCCGGTAGTGCTGTCATCAAAGCGCTGGGCTGTGACAGAGGAGATATCACCCAGGTAATTCGATCCGGACCCGACCTGGCTGGAAGGGGCATACATACCGGTGGTTGCGCAGCCATACAGAGCGATGAATGCGATACAGGCCACGAGCAGCGCCTTGTGAATTCTTATTGCCTTCATAACGTCCTCCTTTCCCAGCCTCTGCCAGGGGGAACATCTTTTATGACCCTGAGGGAAACCGCCTTTGTTCATCATGGCCTCGATTTTAGGGGAGGAGGGGGTACAGATCGGGTGCACATCTCCCGGATAAGGCAGGGACGTCCGTAGAATGAGGACAGATGGGGCTTTCGGGATAAAATCCCTGAGATACGGTCTTATGCGTACTCTGACCCCTGGCAGGGGCACCGAGGGGTTACACGGTCCTTACACGAGGGGTTACATGATCGCTGCTTTCGATGAATAATTGTTCTGATATTGATGGATTAGTGTGTCTTCTCGGTCCTCAGTGTCCTGGCCAGAGTCTCGGTATCTGCTGAAGGGGTCGCATCGAGCTCGGCGCGGAGCGTTCTCCTGCAGCGTTCGAACACGCCCAGCGCCTCGGTGTTTTTACCCTGGCCATGGAGGCAGGTCATGAGGAGGCGATAGAGTTCCTCTGCGCAGGTATCGATATCGAGACCGCGTTCGATGGCCTGGCGGGCCTTCTCATACTGCCGGGTCTTTATCAGGCACTCCCCGAGCCGGTACACTGCCTTGAGGAATCTTGCGTGCAGGTATTCCCGCATGGCGATCACGTCCGGGATCGTGTCGTCATCCGGAAGAAACTCCCCCTTGTAGAGCTCGAGGGCAATAAATACCGGCTCGCATGCCCTGTCGAGCTCATCTTCGGTGCATGCCTGTTTCCACAGGGCCTCGGCCCGGCTCAACTGGTATTCAAAGGCACGGGCATCGATCCAGCAGAGATGGGTGTCGAGGGAGAGAACCCCGTTCTGGAGGGAGACGGCATCGCGCCTGCCAAGAAGCCTGCGGAGGCGGTGGAGGGTGGTGGCAAAGGCCTGCATAGCCTGATCGCCGTCTGCCTCCGGCCAGAACAGGTCGGCCACGTAGGCGTCCGAGATGTTCGATCCGCCGCCGGAGACCATGGTCTTGAGCACGTCCAGGGGTTTTTTCTGGGCCTTTTTCGAGAACGTGAGCTCCGTATCCTCGATGAGGATCGAGAACCTGCCCAGGGTATAGATCTTCACAGGCCATGGCCAGCCCTCGAGGTGGCAGGGTGGGGGGTCGGGGGTGAACCTGCGCTTTCTTATGAGCCAGCGGGCATACTCAGGTTCGATTCCGGCCTCGATGGCCCGGATGCACAGCCTCGCGGTCTCGGCGGGGATGTCCATATATGTTCCGAGGTGTCCATGTTCCCTGCCGAGGATGAATGCCTCCTTCAGGAGTGCATACCCTGAAGCCTCGTCTCCCCGGTCAAAGGAGCAGGTTGCCTGCAGCAGGGTGGTATAGAAGGCATGGGTACTGTTGTCGACGATCCGAACAGCCTCGTAACTCTCTTCGATGCGGCGGCGCTCTTCATCGTGCGCACCTGTCATGTGGAGCGCCTGGGCGAGCATGTAGCAGCCGATTGGAAGATGAACCTTGAACCCGAGCTCTTTTATGAATTCCAAAGTCTTGCCTGCATGGAAGCAGGCCTCACTGCCATCTGCTTTCAGAAGAGCCTCCCGTGCCTTCACCTGGTGGTACACCTTCTTTTTCCAGGGGCTGAAGAGAGTATAGTCTGCAGCGAGTGGAGCGATTATTTCCTGAGCCTTTAACAGATCATTCTCGTTGAGGCAGCTCATTGCTGCATGACAGACAAAGAAATGGTCCAGAATATGGATCCCGCTCTCGCCGGCTATTCTTAAACCATCACTCGTTGCCCGCAGACACTCGTCGTGGTTTGCCTTCATGACGTGATAATTGGCTTCCATGAGATACATCAGCAGCACTGCCACCGGTGGAATACCTTCGGATTCAACGGTTGCCTTCAATTGATCGTAGACACAATCCATCTGGGCGACATTGAATTGAAGAATGTAATAGAAGAGAACGGCGTGGATCAAACGGGCCTTTATGGTCAAGGGGATTGACTGGTGGAGCAGGGAGGCCGCCTTCCTGACCCACACCTCGATATCCGGGTGATCCGGTTGTCTCAATACCAGGGCCGTTACCATACCATCGAGCACCCGTGCCTCGAGTTCCTTTGACGGGATTGATTCCATGACACTGAAAAGTTTCTCAATCACGGAGATCCACGGATCGTACTGGGCGAATTCAGAAAATGAGAGCTGTATGGCTTCGGTGATGCCGGATACTGACATCAGCATGGCGGTGGTGTCACCGGTTGAAGAAAACAGGCTGAAGGCACGTTCAAAGGCCGTTTTTGCCTCGGCCGGGTCGAAGGGCAGGAGTGAAACCCCTTTCCAGTACATGAGCCAGGGGTTTTTTTCCAGGGTGTCATCCGGTATTGATGCGAGCCATTTTTGCAGGATCCGGTACCGGCCTTGCTCGATGAGTGCGGGGGCATGCTCGATGATGGTCGGGATCATGACCTCGAAGCCGGATATCTCCTTGAGAAGGTCCATGGCTGCCTCGATCTGAGCGTCGTTGTCCAGAACACCCGAAGCAAACCTCATCACTGTTTCAAGCTCAGCCCTGGTGAAGGTCTCGCGGGCCCTGTGCATGAGAAACTCCCGGAACAGGGGATGGAATTCGTATGCGGGCTCGTCTTGAAAGTGCCGGTGGATGAAGAAATTGTTCCGGTGAAGGGCGGAGAGGATGCGGCCGCTCTCGGGATTCCCGGTGAGGTCCTGTGCCATGGCAGGCGTCATCTTGGGCAGGAAAGCTGCCTTCAGGAGGAAGTCTTTCGTGGCTGCATCCAGCCGCTCGAAGAGTTCCGAACCGAAATAGAACATGATCTCTTCGGGTGTTGAGCCGGTAAAAATCATGTCGTGAAAGCCCTCGCGTCTTATCTCGGCCAGCATGAGCGTGATCCCTGCAGCCCACCCATCGGTGACCCGGTGAATGTGATCTATGGTCTCCTGGGCAGGGGCCTCTAAGGATTTCATGCAGATGATCCTCTCTGTCTCCTCTCTGGTCAGCCTCAGATCGTCCCACCCGAGCAGGCCCATCTGGCCGTTGGCCAGGAGCCTTGCATAGGCAGGAGGTGGAGAGGTTCTGCTCATGAGGATGACGCCGATCTGAGGGGGGATCCGGGCAAGCCCGGCCATGATTATGGTGTGGAACGGTGATGCATCGGGCACCTCGTGGCAGTTGTCGAAGACGAGTACCAGGTCGGGATTTCTGCCCCGTTGATCGATGCTGGATCGGGAAAGGGGGGAGAGGAGTTGGCAGCAGAGGTCTTCGAAGAACCGCAGGGTAAAGGTGGGCAGGCCGAGGAGGTATTCCGGGGTGAGGGCAGGGAAGGCCTTGCGTATATGGGGCACTGCGGTGTGGGCTGCCTGGCCGAGGTAATAGAAAAGCGTTGCCGGGTCGTCATCTCCCACATCCACCTGGTACCACAGGCAGGGAATTTCTCTTTCTTCGAGATAGGTGGAAACGAGAGTGGTCTTGCCCGATCCGGCAGGAGAGGAGATCCAGATGGTCTGCAGCGCCTGCAGGCTTTCGAGCTTCTCGAAGAGCTTTAAGCGTGGCAACGCCTGAATGCTGACCGGGGGCGAAACCTTTGCCAGGGCGTGGTGTGTTCCGCCACGAGCAGTGTTCCTGACCATACCTGTCTTCTCAGTACATGGCACGCAACCGGGGTTACTCAGTACATAGTGTTATTTTGAATGCTAACCTATACTATTAATCGAATATCTCCTGAAATCCAGAGCGATCCGGTTTTTCATCGAGCATCAACTTCTCCTGAGTGCCCTGCCGCCCCGGTCCCCGGTTGCCACCCCGTTATCAATGCTCACGATGCCGTTGACCAGGAGGTGCCGGATGCCCGTTGCATACTGGTGAGGATCAGGGTAGGTGGCATGATCGGAAAAGGTATGCAGATCGATCACCGCAAGATCGGCAAAGTACCCCTCCCGGATTTTACCGCGGTTCCTGATCCTGAATTTCTCTGCCGGCAGCGAGGTCATGGACCGTATGGCCTGGCCAAGGTCTATCACGTGCTCCCTGATCACGAACTCTCTGATCTTTCTCGGAAACGTCCCGTAAAAGCGCGGGTGAGGCATGGTCATGTCCTTGGGTACGGTGGCGCCGTCGGAAGCGGTGAAGACGAACTCCGGCTTCATGAATTCCTTCACCTCATCGATGTTCATCATGAAGAATATGCCCATGGGCGGTGGATCGTCGCAGATCATGTCGGCAAAGCACACGGTGGGAGATTTTCCGGTCTCTTCGCTGATCTCCTGGATGCTCCTGCCCTCGAAGGAGGAATCCCCATCGTACAGGGACACCAGGATCTCATCAGGTCCGAGGTAGGTGAACACCTGGCTGATCGCCCCTTCGAGTTCCTGCCTGCCCGGCGCAGCCTTGAATTCCTTTTTCACTCTGCCCTGATACCCCTTGAACCTGTCTGGAATAAGATAGGTCAGGTAGGTGCTTGCCGAGGGATAGGGATAGGCGTCGGCCGTCACATCGAGTCCGTGCTGCCTCGCCTGTACCATGAGCTCGAGAATCTGTTCCGGCCTCACATCGTTATAGGGCCTGCCGATCTTGATATGAGAGATCTGGACCGGCACACCGGAAGCCTGGGCGATATCGATGGTCTCCCGCGTGGATCGTACGGTTCCCGGCTGCCCGTCTTCGTGAATCCTGCCGGTTTCGTCGCGCCGGTGAATAGTCACCAGCCCGTCATACTTCCTGACCACCTTTGCCAGTTCGATGAGTTCGGACGTCTCCGAAAGGATTCCAGGGGAATATTCCAGGCCCAGAGAAAGTCCGAGGGCGCCCTGTTCCATCTCATCCGAGACGCGCTGCTGAAGCATGCTGAGCTGCTGCGGGGTCAAGGTTCCGGGCTGGTTTTCGCCGAAGAGCTCCCACCTGATCACCCCGTGAGGGGCAAGGTGGTACACGTTTGTCCCGAAATCCAGCGCGTCCACCCTGTTGAGCCACTCGTCCGTGTCTGCAAAGCCCATCCCGCAGTTGCCGGAAACCACCGTGGTCACTCCCTGGTAGAGATAGTTGTAATTCCCCTTCCAGCTGGGCATGAACGCTGCGAGATGGCGTTTCCAGCCTGCAAGCAAAAACGTCAGGTCACAGTGAGTGTGCACATCGATAAAGCCCGGGGTGACGATCAGGTTCGTTGCATCGATGACCCTGACGGCCGTTGACGGGAGGTGGCCCACGGCAATGATTCTGTCACCCTTGATGCCGATATCCAGAGTCCTGGGAACCGGGGAGAGGCCATCGTACACCGTGCCGTTCCTGATGATGAGGTCGTATGACCTGTCTTCAGCAGCCAGGGACCCGAACGGGAATGCCGGCAGCGATGCTGCGATTGCAAGGGCTGCCGCTGACCTTGTTCCTTTTTCCAGGAAGTCCCTCCGTGTTATGTTGCTGCATCGGGCTCCCCGGGCGCATGACTTGATTTTTCCGGTATCGACAACCCTCGACATCTCTTAAGCCCCCTTTGTAGGTTTTATTGTTGTAAACCGCAGGTCCATGAACCGATAGATGAATATGTTTTTTGTAATAGCCACATGAACATAAAAACATATGATAGAAAATTGATAGATAATTGACAGTGCCGGCACTATCAATTCTTGAAATAACAGATGAGAATAATCAGTTGGAGGGAATGATGATGCCTGAGATGTGAGATGTTGTTCGCTCTTTTCAGAAGGTATGTGCCGGGAATGTGGGCAAACGGGCAAAAAAATAGCCAGAAGAACGATTAGGTGTAAGGCATAGAATTAGGATGGCTATGCCCCTTCTTCTGGCGAAAAGGAGGTCTCTCTTCAGAAGAGAGCTTACTCTCTATAAGCCAGATTCCCTCTCAGAGGTAAATCAGCGGTTTGATGAATATCGTGTAATACAAAACTTCCACACCGTGTGGTCTTTTGTCTTACATCGATCCTGTTGCCCCACAGGTCGATTCAAGATGGCTGTCCATTGAAAATTCGATTTCTTTTGAGCGGCAAATAGCCCTATAATATCCCTTTATCAGATTACTATGTGGCAGACATTACAATGCACGCAAGGGGGGATGAGGTATGCAGGATGTGTATGAGAGGCTGCAGCAACGCCTGGACGAGATGGCTACGGGGTATCCGGCGACAGCTGCCGGGGTGGAGATCAGGCTGCTGAAACAGCTGTTCAGTCCCGAGGATGCAGAGATCTTCCTCTCCATGGACACTGCAGCGGAGACTCCCGAAGAGGTAGCCCGGCGCACAGGGTGTGAAGCCGGCATGCTCTCGGCCAGGCTCGAGGATATGGCGCTCAGGGGGCTTCTCTTCCGGCTGCACGATGGCGGGCTGCTGAGGTACCATGCCATCCCCTTTATTGTCGGGATTTACGAGTTCCAGATCAATAACCTGAGCAAGGGGCTCCTCAAAGACGTCTCCGAGTATTATCTGACCGGACTGGGGGGCACCTTCCACTCGCTGAAGACACCCCACCTGCGCACCATTCCCATCAACACAGACCTGGTATCCTCGTGGCCCGTGGCCACCTATGACGATGCCGCCTCGATTATCGAACAGAAGGATCGCATCGCAGTGGCGCCGTGTCTGTGCCGCAAGGCGGTGCGCATGTATGGAAAGGGCTGTGACCACCCGCTGGAGACCTGCCTCCAGTTCAATTCGTTTGCCGATTACTATGTGGATAACGGCATGGCCCGCTACATCACGAAAGAAGAGGCGTTCGATATCCTCAGGCGCAACGAGGAGGAGGGACTCGTCATCCAGACAGCCAATTCTAAGGAGGTGGAGGCCATGTGCGCGTGCTGCTCCTGCTGCTGCGGCATGCTCATCTCGCTCAAGCTCTTTCCCTCACCGGCCAGGCAGGTGAAGAGCAACTACGTCTGCACCTCGGACCCGAGCTTGTGCACCGGGTGCGGCACCTGTGTGAAGCGGTGCTGCGTCGATGCCATAACCCTGGCGGATGAGAAGGCACTCATGAGCGAGGACCGGTGCATCGGCTGCGGGCTCTGTGTGACTGCATGTCCGTCACAGGCCCGCTCCCTGCTGAGAAAACCGGTGGAACAGCTCTATGACCCGCCCGAGACCTTTTTCCACACCTTCGATATCATGAATGAGGAACGAGGGAAGCAATGACCTGAGGGGCCTGTCAACCCGGGTCCCTGGGACTGTAGATCAGGTTGTACACTGCAGGCACGACAACGAGGGTGAAGGCCGTGGACACGAACAGCCCGAAGATGATCGACCACGCCAGCCCGCTGAAGATCGGGTCGAAGGTGATGGGCCAGGCCCCGAGCATGGTGGTGCCCGCGGTGAGGATTATGGGACGGAACCTCACGGCGCCCGATTCGATGATCGCCTCCCTGAGACTCACACCGCGGGCCACGTTCGTCCGGATGAAGTCGATGAGGATGATGGCGTTGCGCTGCACAATACCGCCGAGCGCGATCATGCCGATCATGGCGGTGGCGGTGAAGAATACCGGGTTGGCAAAGCCGCCCACTGGATGGTTCACGACGATGTTCAGAAGCCAGAATCCCGGCAGGATGCCGATCATGGTCAGCGGTATGGAGAGCATGATGACCAGCGGCAGCAGGTATGAAGCGGTTTCGTATACCAGCAGGACATAGATCACGAGCAGGGCTGCGGCAAAGGCGATGCCGAGGTCGCGGAACACGTCGAGGGTGATCTTCCATTCACCCTCTCCGCGCCAGTTCACCTCGATGCCCGGCGGCAGAGGGTTCTTCCCGAAGTGCGACTGGAGGGCGAGCACCGCATAGGCAGGTCCTCTGCCGGCCATTTCGGAGGTGACATAGACGACCCGCTCGAGGTTCTTGTGCATGATGGTCTTGTCGTAGACATCACCGGAGAAACTCCCGAGTTCTCCGAGCTGGACCGAATTGCCGCCCCGGCCCTTCACGGTGATCGTCTTGAGCATCTGGATATCGGAACGCCTGGAGCGGGGCACCCGGATGATGATGGGCAGCTCGTTCTGCTCGGTGGTGATGTGCACGGTGCCGGCGCTCATACCGCTCAGGGCGACATTCAGGGTCTGGGCGATATCCCGGGTGGAGATGCCGTTGAGGCCCGCCTTCTCCCGGTCGACACGAAAGAACATCCTTGTCTGATCAGTCTGAACCGTGTCGTCGATATCCACCATGCCCTCTTCGAGTGCCATGCGGTTCTCGATGAGTCTTGCCGCGGCAACGAGATCATCATAGCTGTGGTGGGGTTTCCCGTACACCTCTGCCACCACCGTGGAGAGCACGGGCGGTCCCGGGGGGACTTCCACGAGCTTGATGAGCGCATTGTCCGTGCGAGCCAGGGCCTCGATGTCTCTGCGGATGCGCAGCACGATTGCATGGCTGTTCATCTCCCTCTCGTCCCGGTGGAGGAGGTTTACCCGGATATCGGCCGTGTTGGGTTCCTGCCGGAGATAGTAGTGCCGCACCAGGGCGTTGAAGTCCATGGGTGAACTGGCGCCCACGGTAGTGGTGAAATCGATTACCTCGGGGACCGTCCTTAAGTAATCCTCCACCCTGCCGGCCACGGCATTCGTGTCTTCGAGGGTGGCGTTGTCAGGCAGGTCGATGACGAACTGGAACTCGTTCTTGTTGTCGAAGGGCAGCATCTTGAGCGGGACGAGCCCGAAGCCTGCCAGGGACAATGAACCGAAAAAGAGCAGTGCGATGAGAAGGAGCATGAACCATGTCCTTGCGCGGGAATCGATCATGGGGGTGATCAGCCTGCGGTAGGTGCGGTATATGAAGGTCTCCCGCTGCTCTTTGCCATCTTCAATAACAGGGTTCTCCCGGAGCAGTTTTACCGAAAGCCAGGGAATGATGGTCAGCGCGACGAGCATGGAACTGATCATGGTGAGCGGGACATTGAGCGCCATGGGTGCCATGTAGGGACCCATCATACCGGTGATAAAGAACATGGGGATGAACGAGGCTATGATGGCCAGGGTCGAGAGCACCATGGGGGGCATGACCTCGTTCATAGCCAGGGAAACGGCCTCCATACGGCTGTATTTTCGCATGCCGAGGAACCGGTAGATATTCTCAACGCTCACGATGGGATTGTCCACGAGCATGCCCATGGCCAGGATCAGTGCGAAGAGCGTGACCCGGTTGATGGTGTAGCCGAACAGGTAGTTGAAGAGCAGGGTGAGGGAATAGGTGATGGGGATGGCCATGCCCACGATGAACCCCTCGCGCCAGCTCATGACCAGGGCGATGAGCCCGACAACCGTGATGAGGGCCATCCAGAGATTGCCCACGAGATCGTTCACCTTGTCGTCGGCAGTCTTGCCGTAGTTCCTCGTGACGAGGACGTGCATGTCATCGGGGATGATCGTTGCCGAGAGATTCTTCAGCGTCTGTTCCACCTCGTGGGCCACCCTCACGGAGTTCGTGCCTTTCTGCTTGGCAACCGCAATGGTCACCGCGGGATAGCTCTTTAAAGATGATGCCGAACCCTCGGACGATGATGCAGGCCCGAATCCCAGCCGGGTATAGCTGTTTTTTTCCGACGGACCGTCCACGATATCGGCCACGTCGCGCAGGTATACCGGGCGGCCTTCAAACATGCTGATCATGAGGTTTTTCACCTCGTCCGCATCACCGAGGAACGG
The DNA here is from genome assembly GCA_018434685.1 of Deltaproteobacteria bacterium. Taxonomy (GTDB): domain Bacteria; phylum Desulfobacterota; class Desulfomonilia; order UBA1062; family UBA1062; genus DSAD01. Next base: position 85,606 of record JAHDOV010000013.1, on the reverse strand, counting down.
CCCCGCCTCTACCCGGATAACCTCGTTGGCCTGCTCGAACGTGCCTGCCTCGAGCTGGGCGTTGGACAGGGTAAGGGCGCCCATGATTTCCATGGTGGAGAGCCTGTAGGCCGACAGGCGCTCGGTGTCGAGGTAGACGTACAACACCCGCTTCTCCCCACCATGGAGGGTGATGCCGGAGGTGTTCTTGACATGCTCCAGGGCTGCGGCCACCTCTTCTGCAACACGATAGAGCTCAAAGGTGTCGTATGTGTCTGAATACAGGGTCGCATTGACGATGGGCACGTCATCGATCTCGATGGGCTTGATCACCCATCCGGTGATCCCCGGGGTGGTCCTGTCGATATTCTGATAGATCTTGTTGTAGAGCTTGATGAGACTCTCTTCCCGGTCCTGTCCCACGTAGAAACGCACGGTGACCACTGCCATGCCGGGCCTTGACATGGAGTACACGTATTCCACGCCGTCGATCTGGTAAAGGAGTCTCTCGAGCCGGGAGGCCACGAGCCGCTCCACCTCCTGGGCAGACCCGCCGGGATACATGACCATCACATCGGCCAAGGGGACCACGATCTGCGGTTCCTCCTCCCGGGGGGTGATGCTCAGCGCAAAGCCTCCCGCCACGAGGCTCAGGATGATCAGGAGGACCGGTATGTTGCTGCCCAGGAAACTGTCTATGAGACCGGAGAGAAACCTGCGCTCGCCTGCCATGGTCTATTCTTCCTTTGCCGGGTTCAGCAGGACCTTTTCACCCTCGGACAATCCCGAGATGATCTCGACCCGGTCGTTGCGGACCGGGCCGGTCCTGACCAGGCGGCGGTACACCCGGTCTTTCTCCGCCACCTGGACCATCTCCAGCTGGCCGATGGGGTAAACCGATGAGCGGGGCACATAGATTCCGTCGCGCGCATCCTCCTCGACCCATAGGCGGCCGAAGGTTCCTGGCAGCACATCTTCGCCCGCGTCTATAAGGTGTACCTTGACGAGTTGCGTCCGGGTCATGGGGTCCACCTCGTTGACGATCTCGGTGACCGTACCGGTGTACGTTTTCTCGGGCCGGTCCAGGGTCACCGACACCTGCTGATTCAGGGACAGTCTGCCCACCAGCCGCACCGGCACGGGCGCCTCGAGGCGCATGCGCGTGGGGTCGTAGAGTGTCAGGAGCACCTGTCCGGGGTTTGCAAGGTCTCCCGCTTCGATCCTTCTGTCGATGACAATGCCATCCATGGGCGAGGTGATCCGGGCATACGTCATCATCACCTGTACCCGCTGGAACTCGGCCCGTGCAGACGAATACATGGATTCCGCAGCGACAAGCACCTGTTCGGTGGTGGCCTGTTTCTCGAACAGACCCCGGGTCCTCCTGTATTCGATGTCGGCAAGTTTGAACTGCGACTGGGCGGCACGCAGCAGCTCCCTGATCTCCCGGTCGTCCAGGGATATCAGGTTCTGGCCACTGGTCACCCTGGTGCCTGCGGATACGAGGACCTCGTTGACATAGCCGGGGATCCGGGCACTCAGGTGGATTTTTTCCTCTGAAGCCACCGTGCCCACCACATCGGTCCGCGGCGTGACGGCCTCCTTCGATACTGCGTACACCTGTGCGTTTTCAGGAAGGGCAGCCCCGGGCTCATAGGAGATCTTTGAGGGCGGCACCTTTGAATTGCAGGAGCCGCCTGCCCAGATTATAATCACGACCAGTCCGGTCAATCCCACCAGGGGTCGCCAGAACTTGAGGAACAGCCTTCGGGGTGTGGTTGAATGATCCATCGTAACCGGCCTCCCTTATTGACCTTCACACGGGGCATACCTTTGGGCCAGCAGGCCTTTTGCCCGCTCCAGGTTCGACAGCGCCGTGAGATATTCGAAGTATGCCGAGACACCCCGGGTGCGTGTTACGGTCAGTCCAACCTGTGCGGTGAGCAGTTCCGTGATGTCGGCTGCCATTCCCTTGTAGCGTTCCATGGTTATGCGGAGCGATTCCTCTGCACTCTCGAGACTCTTCCGGGTGACCTCCATGCGCTGCTGTGCGTCCACGGCCTTGAGATAGGCCTGTTTCAGGTCAAGGCGGAGCCGGTTGCGGATCATCCTCTTCTCTGCCTCGGCTGCAGCGAGGTTTGAGCGCGCCTCTGCCACGGAGCTGCGGCGATAGAATCCGGTGAACAGATCCCACTGAAGATTCGCCCCTACCAGGTAACTGTCCTCGGTATCGGTCAGGGTCTCACCGTCGAAGTCATAGGAACCAAAGGCATTGATAGTCGGTGCATACTCGCGCCGCGCCTTCTTCAGTGCCATGCTCTTTATTTCAGTCATGGTCCTGGATGCCTGGAGTTCGGGACGGTTTTCCACCATGGTCACCTCCTCGGGAGGAAGGGCTGGGAGATCACGACTCATGGGATGAACGAGGTCTGAAGGGCCCGAGACCAGGTCTTTGCCGATGGCGGTGTTCAGGGAGGCAACGGCCAGGAGCACGTTGTTTTGGGCCAGGATGAGATCTTCTAGGGCCTGGGCGAGCTTTACCTCGAGATTGAGGACATCGGTTTTCACGGCACTGCCAGCCTGATAGCGCTCGCGGGCTACCCGGAGGCTCTCCTCGAGGCTCCCGACAGACTCCTCCTGGACCTGTACGAACGCCTGTGCCTGGAGGACACCGTAAAACGAGGCGATTATCTGGTAGATGAGCTCGTTCTGCACCGAGGAGAGCTGATGACATGCGGCCTTTGAGCCGGAGCCGGCCATGTCGTAGTCGAGTCTGCGTCTTCCGAAATTGTAGAGTTCGTACCTGAAGCCCACACTCGTGCGGATATTGTCCGAATCATCGGGGTTGTTGGGGTCAAAATCTTCTGCACGCATGTCGAGCGAACGCTGGTTCAGCGACATCATGAAGGCCTGCGGAGGATTGTCGGTTCGCATGTATCCGGTGGAAAAAGAGACAAAGGGGTAGTACGCTGCCTGTGCCTTGCCGGTCATGGCCCGCGCAGCCTCGATTCTCGCGGCAGCAGCCTCGATATCCGGGCTCTCGATCAGGGACTGACGGATGCATTCCTCTATAGTGAGTGAGAACGCCTGGACAGAGATGAACACAGTCGCGGTGACGGCTGCGGCCAGCAGTACAGGGATAAAGGACAAGGGCCTCCAGAGAAGACGACACCTTTTCATCAGGCGAACAAAACAATCATACATACTTTTAAAATATTGCCTTGATTTTTCCTGTCAATATCATGGCAGATATATATCTGCCGTGCGATATGCTAACGCGAGGTTTTTCGATAAGACGCGCGGCACTATCTTACATAAAAAAAGGATAGTCCTACGCGATAATCGGTTGGCGTCTGATTTCACCTGGAGACCGTCTATGATTTCGTCTTAATAACTATAGTTCATATGACAATGTATGATCTGCCGGGTGCCCCTGGGGCAGAGGAAACCGGCACAGAAAGAGGCCGACGGCGACGGTGCTGTCTGGTCCGGGAAGAATACTACAACCGATTGCCCGGTATACAGACCCATCGTAAGAAGAAAGCGGTGGCTGCTGCTTTTTGGTTTGTTCATATTGATGCCGGCCATTGATGACATTGTGTCCGGGGCCGGAGATACGATACAGCTCCTGAATACCAGGAGATCAACAAGGAGAATAGAAATGAAAGATGAGACAAACGGTGTAACGAGGCGGGATTTCATCAAGAAAACCGGTATAACCGTAGGGGCTGGTGCTCTCGTAGGGAGCCAGATGTTCCCCGGGGCGCTGCAGGCAAAGGAGATCCCGACAAAATGGGACCAGGAAGCAGACGTGGTGATCGTGGGCTCCGGATATGCCGGTCTGGCCGCTGCCATTGAGGCCTATGATGCCGGTTCCAGCGTCGTCATTCTGGAGAAGAGCAAGATGGTGGGGGGCAATTCCGCGATATCGAGCGGCGGATACAATGCCGTGGACCCTGAGCGCCAGAAAAAGCAGGGCATCGAGGATTCGCTGGACCTGCACTATAAGCAGACCCTTGAGGGCGGAGATTTCAGGGGAAATCCTGAAAATGTGAGATACTATGTGGAAAATGCCCTGGATGGGGTTCACTGGCTGGAAAAACTGGGAGTGGAGTTCGAACCGACCGTGTACACCATCGTCGGGGCACTCTGGCCGAGGAGCCATGGGGTTGCCAATAGTGGCCGTGGTGCCGCGATCATCAATATTATGAAGAAGCACGTGGATGAGCGGAAGATCGCCATCCTGAAAGAGCACAAGATCACCGGGCTCTTGCGGGAAAAGCCTTTGAGCGGGTCTGTCTGCGGTGTTGAGGTGGACTACAAGGGGAAGACCCTGAATGTCAAGGCCAAGAAGGCGGTAATACTCGCCACGGGCGGTTTTGCTGCGAGCCCTGAGATGCGTTCGAGATTCGATCCGCGGCTGACTGCGGATGTCCCCACCACCAATGTCCCGGATGCCACCGGCGAGGCCATCCTCTATGCAGAGGATATCGGTGCGGACGTCGTGGGCATGGACTATATCCAGGGCCTGATTGCGTGCAACTACTTCACGAAGAAGTACGGATCGCTGGCCAACCTGGGCATCGATCACGCCGCGTTCGTCAACCTCAACGGCGAGCGCTTCGTTGCAGAAGACCAGCGCCGCGATGTCATGGCCGAAGGTACCCTGGTGCAGCCCAAGAAGGTGCTGCTCTGGATTGCAGACGACCAGTGCAAGAAGCGGTTCAATGCCGAGAAGACCGAACAGTTCCTGGAGAAGGGACTGATATTCAGGTCGGATACCATCGAGGGACTTGCCAAGATTCTCAAGGAAAAGTTCGATGTTCCCGCCGAGACATTCCTGGCGACCATCAGGAAGTACAATGAATACGTCGCCGCCGGCAAGGACACTGACTTTGACAAGAGAAAAGAGAATCTCAAACCCATCGAGAAGGGGCCGTTCTGGGCCAGCCCGACACAGGTCGGGGTTCATCATACCATGGGCGGGGTTTGCATCAAGGGCCCGTCATGCCAGGTGATCGACCGGTGGGGAGAGATCATCCCACGGCTCTATGCTGCAGGAGAGGTTACGGGGGGCATTCACGGCACGAACAGGCTCGGCGGAAATGCAACCGGTGACTGCATTGTATTCGGGAGAACGGCCGGGAAAACCGCCGCTGCTGAAAAGGTCTGGGGATAAGAGAACACCACCGTATGGGTAATTGAATGCATGGGCAGGAAGAATGTGCTTCCTGCCCATGCAGGTATCCGAAGGGAAGAAGCTTGAAGCTTCATCGCCAAACGGCTTGTTATAAGAGGACATGTCGTGTTGACAATGGTCCTCGTCGAATTATACTTATAGTTGATCTTAAAAATCAGGGCACCGCTGTATCTTTAACGCACTCAGGACAGAGGGGGTAGTAAAGTGTTACGAAACGTCTTTTCTTCACATTGTATTATCCTGGCATTCATCATGGTTGTTTCCCTTGCCTCAGCAGGCGTCGCGGCCGAGGGAGATGCCGGTTCGCCCGTGAGATCCAAAGATGCCGCCGTGGGTGACTGCGAGGCGTGTCACGGGAAGAAGGTGCTCTCGGATGCGCACATGAGTACCAAGGGGCTCACCATCAAGGAATGCGGCAGCTGCCACGGCGATGCCCTCACCGAACTCAAGAACTCGATGCCGTCGGATCACGCTCATCAGCTCAGCAACGTGAGCTGCGCCGACTGTCATGGCGAGGCAGATCCGCCCAAACCGGTGGAAACCGCTGTGTGCCTGAAGTGCCATGACATTGAAGAGATTGCAAAGCGCACAACGGGCGGCGAACATGATCCCAATCCCCACAACTCACCGCACTACGGCACTACCGGCCTGGATTGCGAGCTGTGTCACCACCAGCATGCAAAATCCGAGGATTTCTGTGCCCAGTGCCACACCTTCGATTTTGTGGTGCCCTCGCCGGTTATCCCGTTCGTCTATAAAGGCCCCAAGGCTGCCGCCGCGGCAGCCCCTGCGGGAGCGCCTGCGGAAGCGGCTGCAGCACCTGCTGTAACCAAACAGGACTGCTCCACCTGTCACGCGGCACCCAAGTTCAAGGAGAATTTCAGCAAAACAGCCCATGGGGCGCTGGGCTGCGGTGTCTGTCATCAGAATATCACGGATTTTGCCGCGCACATGAAGGGCGAGCAGAAACCGGGGAAGGTCTCGTGCGCCACCTGTCATAAGGATGTTGCAACCGAGTACGCAGGCAGCTATCACGATGCAAAGGCAAAGATGAGCTGCGAGAGCTGCCACACGGATATTCATCCTGCCGAACCTGGTAAGGACGAAGGGAAGACTGCCCTGATCAACAAATGCACCACCTGCCATGGCAAGGACCCGGATTTCGTATCCAACGGCCATGCTGCAAGTGTCCTGAAGGGGAATGAAGACTCTGCGACCTGCGCGGACTGTCATGGGGTGCACAATACCCCGGTGTTTGAAGATACGCCTCAGGACGTTGCCCTGGCCAGGGAATTCTATACTGACAAGTGCATCTCCTGCCACGGAGATGCAGGTGTTGCCGAGCGCAACAACCTTTCGATTGAGACCGTGGAGGAGTTCAAGGATACCTATCACGGGAAGGTGCTCTTCCTCGGGTATTCGGAGCGAGTAGCAGGGTGTTCGGACTGTCATACGGCGCATAACATACTCCCCAGTGAAGACCCCGGCTCCCCGGTCAATCAGGCCAACCTCATCGAGACCTGCGGGAAGTGTCACGAGAACTTCCATCCCCGCTTCGTTTCCTTTATTGCGCATCCGAACGAGAATGACCCCGAGCACTACACGGCCCTGTATGTCACCAGGATCTTCATGATATGGCTCCTCTTCGGCGTATTTCTCTTCTTCTGGGTTCACGCCATCCTGTGGTGGAGGAAGGCCTACTGGGAGAAGAGTAAGCTGAGAAAACTGGGTATCAAGGAGAGTACGGATCTTCCGGAATGTGATGCCAGCCAGTATGTCAGACGATTCACGGTGCTTGACCGGATCATGCACATTGTCCTGATCCTGTCGTTCTTCGGTGTGGTCATCTCGGGCTTCCCGCTGAAATACCACGAGACCGCCTGGGCAGGGGTGATCATGAACATGCTCGGTGGCGCTGAAAATGCGGGTCTCGTGCACCGTGTTTCTGCAACCGCCATGTGGATTCTGTTCCTGTACACCTCGTGGCGGTCCCTGGTGTTCCTGTTCCCGAGGAAGCAAGGGGTAAAGGGATGGGTCAAGCGGCTGTTCGGCCCGGATTCTCTCTTCCCCAACCTGAAGGATTTCCAGGATATCTGGGGGATGTTCAAGTGGTTCTTCAATAAGGGGGAAATGCCGAAGTTCGAGCGGTGGACCTATTGGGAGAAGTTCGATTTCATGGCGGTGTTCTGGGGGATGTTCGTAATCGGGCTGTCAGGGCTCATACTGTGGTTCCCTGAGAAATCGTCCTATATCTTCCCGGGCTGGATAATCAACGTGGCGACCATTGCACACTCGGAGGAGGCATTCCTTGCCGCTGTGTTCATCTTCACGGCGCACTTCTTCCACAACCACTTTGTCCCCAACAAGTTCCCCCTGGAGATGAATATCTTTACCGGACGCTATACCCTGGAGGCCTTGAAGAAGGAACGTCCCATGGAATATGAGCGTATTATGGCCGAAGGCCGGCTGGATGAATTCAAGTGCGACGGCCCGGGCATCTTCACACAGCTCTTCTCGAGCTTCTTCGGCCTGTTCAGCATGGTGCTCGGCATCGTGCTGACAGTCCTCATCTTCTGGGCGGTGTTCTTCTATCGATAGAAACTGAATCAGGCATATCTGCCCCCCGGGTTCCTGGAACCCGGGGGGTGAGAAGACTTTCGGCGGGTTTTCCGAGGCGATTGACACATGCTGAGGGAGACCCGCTTTTCTTATGGAGAAGGCAACCGCATGCGGCGCAGAGCAGGGGGAGTCCTTCAGTCGTCAGGAGGGGGTCTGCCTTTTCACGACGGTGCGGTTGCGGCCGGTCTCCTTGGCCTCGTAGAGCGCTTTGTCTGCCAGTGCGATGAGTGTGTCAGGATTCAGCTGTTGTCCGGGAATCAAGGTGGAAAGGCCCAGGCTCAGGGTGACATGCTCTGCCACTGAGGAGGTGTCATGGGGTATCCTGAGATGCTGAACATCCTTACGTATCGATTCGGCGAGGCTCATGGCACCTTTCTCATCGGTGCACGGCAGGACAATGGCAAACTCTTCTCCGCCGTAGCGCGCGGCAAAGTCATAAGACCGCTTGGCATGTCTGCCGATCACCTGGGCAATCATGCGCAGACAATCGTCACCATTGAGATGACCGTACCGATCGTTGTAGTGCTTGAAGAAATCCACATCGCATATGATCAGGGACAAGGGCTTCTTCTCCCTCGTCATGCGTTTCCACTCGAGCGCAAGATATTCATCAAATCGTCTTCGATTGGGTATCTGGGTGAGACCGTCTATGGTGGCCAGGTCATGTAATTCCTGGTTTGCCTTCTGCAGGGCAGTCTCTATTTCAATCCTGCGGGAGATGTCCTCCTTGAGCCTCTCATTGATGAGGAGCACCTCGGAGGTCTGGTGATCTATTGTTTCCACCAGTCTGTCAAACTCTGTTGCGAGGATGCCGATCTCGTCGCTGGGGTGGATCCCGAGGCGCTGTGAGAAATTTCCTGTCCTGCCGATGGACTGGGTATAATCGGTCAGCCGGGTAATGGGTTTGAGGATTGTACGCTGAAGAAGGAATATCACCACGACAAGAACCAGCACCATTGCCGCGAGCATGGAGAGGAACGCAAAGCGCATCGTTGCAAAGCCCTGTTGAACAATGGTCCTCGGGATAGTCGTCCTGATGAGGAAGGCCGGATCGCCTGAGATGCCCGGGTAGGCTGCATAGATGTGGAGCAGATAATCATCGACCGTCTCAATGGAACAGGCCATGTCCTGGGCAGGGGTCATGTCGTGCAATCCTGCCGGCTCACTGCCCTGTGGCAGGATCTTGAAATCGACGCGCGTCTGGTTTGCCAGGCCGGCGACCATCTCTTCGTCAAGAAACCTGGCCATGATGAGGTTGCCGTGTATGGGGCCTGCGTTACCGCTTCTGAGAATCGGCCTGGAGGCCACAAGCAAGGGTCCTTTCTCTGTCTTGATAATGCCCTTGAGCGTCACATCGGAGAGGTCGCTGCTGGCGATATCACGGCAGATAACCGGGTGCGACCTGGGGAGGGCATCGCCCGGAAAGTCTTTGAGCTGAATCTGTCCGCCAGTTTCAAGGTCGTATATTCTGCCCCAGACCACTGTTCCGTTGTTGTCGAGGATGTAGAGCATGTTGATTTCGTTGTCATCGAAGGTGGTGAATGCGAGGTTGCTCTCGATATAATACCCGGACAGCGATTCCACAAAATCATACGTGTCATCCCATGCGGCCCAGTCATGGCACAGGGAATCGATATGGGCGATCTCCCGGTCGATCGCATGGATGGACCGCTGGAGATTCTCCAGGGCCTCGTATCTCTCGAGCCTGAGAAAACTCGGAAAGATGATGAAGTGCTCTATTGAATAATAGGCTGAACCAAACAGAAAGAATACGCCGGATAGTATCAGGATAATCTTGGTCTTCAGTTTCATGTGGCGAGCAGTTCCTCTGCGGCAGCATAGGCGGGATTTCTCGGTATGTTCTGATGGTCGTCGTTGTAGACTATCTTCAGCATCTATCTTCCTGAAAGACCACATGTTTTAATGAAAGGTCTTTGTATTTTCTATCGGTTAAACAAATTGATGGCATTACATTAATTTTCCGAGTCATTGTATCGGTCTTGGGGCAGGGTGGTGACGTGATGATGCTTCAGCTCAGCATGCCGAGTCGCAGATATCCCTCATGGAAAGTCCGGTGCATCAATGGGGCAGGGTTTCGTCATTTTCGTTGTGGTAACTCTGGATGAACTGTATCGCCATGGCATGCTCTTCATTCCGGATGACCTTTCCCCTGGCCCAGAAGGTGTTGTCGGGCCGCACAGCCTGGATGTTCGCACTCACATCCGTTCCCAGGTCGAGGGGAATATCGGACTTCACGTACATGCCTCCCTCGCTGAGATTGATGACATGAACCCCTTCATGGATCTTGTGTCCTTTTTTCATGCCGACAATTTCAGCGGGAAGATCAACGCAGTTGCGGGTGTACGATCTCCGTTCCATGGTAGTTCCCGGTGTCAGCACTTTCTCGGACACCTGGAATCCCAGTCTCTCCTGCATCATGGATTTGAGATTCGAAGGCTGGAGACGCTCCTGGCCATAGAGAATGGCCTGAGCCTTGGGTATGTACAGATACATGAGTGCCCTGCGGGACAAGAGGACCCTGGACAATTCCCGGGCAATAGGGTGTCTGAGACCCACTTCCAGCTCGATATTCTTCGGCCCGAAGGAGAACCCATGCTCCAGGGCACCCACCTTGAATTCCCACGACTGGGGCTGTGCGTTCTCATAGTAATGGCAGAACCATTTCATGAGGTCGCTGCGGTCTGCCGGAATTCTTCGTCCCCTGAGGGTGCAGATGAGTTCGTCGTCCTCCCGTGCCTCGCAGACCACCCGGTCCTGCCCGCGGGAATACGCTACCGATACGACGGGGGTGGGGATATTGGACCACTGGGACAGGAGGATGCTGGCATTCTCCGTGGTCACGAGCTGATTCAGTACATAGATATAGGTGTTCCTGTTCAGGACCTGACTGAGGACATTGAACAGCGGGATTCTCGGCAGGAGCGGGCTGTTGAGGACAACGGCCATGGAGAGATCGTGGAAGCCCATGTCAGAGAATTCAATGGCATTGAGCGAGATCAGACCGATGCCCGGCAGGATCCGGGCAGGGGAGAACCGGATATCGGGAAGCAGGCGCCTGATCTCGGAAATCCGTGCAGGGAAGAGGGCGCCGAAGGAGGATGCCTCCCGGAAGAACACCGGGTACTGTATCTTCATACTTCCGATATACCAGTCCACCTGCCGTATGCCCGAGAAGATTTCATCCCGTTCGTACGTCTTCATTTTCTGGCTCCTTCTGACGATCTATGCAGCCGGATATAGTGATTAATAACAAACAGATATAAATGAAGAATCAATCAGTCCATCTGCGAAAACAGCACAGGGAAAAGAATATATCTACACTATAATAAAGTGATCCGGCCAAGAAGCAATACGACGAGAGATATTTTTCGCTTCAGGCTCTCATCGGTCACCATAGGCCCTGTGCGGATGGGTATTACATGCCGGGATCAATGTTCATGGCACACTACCGCAGTATCCGGATAGGGGCGTGGTTTGGCCTCAGAAATAGAACTTGAACTCCAGAAAAAAGGTGTCAGGGTAGGTGCCGAACTCGCTCTCGGGCACAGGGAACTCGTATACAGGCAACCCACCAAGGGTAATCTGTTCGGTCGAAGGCCGTTTGCCCAGGCCGATTGTGGCCCCGCACAGGAATTCGGCCTCGTCGGCAACCGAATACCTGATGGTGGGAGAGACGAGGTTTGAAGAGTCCGAGAAGGAATGGATCCACGCGGCGTGGCCGGTCAGGAGCGGGTGGAAATCATAGGAGAGTTCGATGCCTGCAAGGTGCTCCCCCAGGTTGGAGGTTTCGCCTGTGACCGAGCGCATGACAGCGGTTTCCAGGTCATCGTCATCACCGGCGCCGTTATAGAAGTACTCCAGGTTGAAATACACACCGCTGGAAAAGCGGTAGTCCACACCCATGACGAGCTTGAGGTTGTCTTCCACCAGCGTTGTCTCGCGCCGGAAACCCGGGGCCTGTGGGTCTATGACAAGGCTGGTGCTGTCCCCCCGGGCACAAAGATATGCGGCCTCCCCGCGGATTCCCATGCCGGCATGCTCGCCCGAGAAGCCTGCACCGAGCTGTATCCCGCCATAGACCTTGCCCGCCTGGAAGGCCAGGTCCCAGTCGTGCAGGTTGGTGCTGATCCTGCCAACGAGCGCCGATCCGTACCATGGCTCGTCCGTGAACGGTTCCGCCGAGACGTCCAGCCCCGAAGGTCTCGATTCAACCTGCAATTTTCTCCCGAATGCCGCCACAAAGGTGAGCGCCGTGAAGCTGCCGAGTGTTATATCGGCCCTGAGTGCGTCGACGCCTGGTTTATAGTCGCGGTCAAAGGCCTCGGGGTCGAAGGGCAGGAAGACATCGAGGGGGTTCCAGAAGTAGGCCTCGGAAAAGTTGATGGCCTGCCGTCCGATGGTGAGGTCTGTATTTCCCCGGGAGACCTTTATGCTGAGTCGGTCGACATCGAGGCCTGCCCTGAGATCGTCCTGGTCAACCCAGTTCCACGCCGAGCTGGTGATGCGGTATCGGTCCGGCATGGACGAGACGGGCGCTGCAGCCAACAGCGCCGAGGTGCCGGGTGTTGTCCAATAGGTGAAGTCCTGCACGAGATGGATCTCGAAGGAGGCCTGCTCAAGGAGCTCTCCCTTTGAGGTCAGTCGCAGGAGTGTCTGGGAGGCGCCATCGTAATCGTTGTCTTTTCCGAACAGGAGGGGGTTGTCGTAATTCTTTATCCCTGCGGAGATATTCCTGATGCTTCCGCCCGTTTCGATGGTGTGCTCGCTGCCAGAGGCCTTGAACGCCCAGGCAGGGAGGCACTGGAAGATCAGGGCGATACAGGCGGCACAGCCGAGGCACCGGCGCAGGGCGGTATTCTTCATGCCGGGCTGTCCCCGGGGCCATCACCATCCGGTACAATCCGGCCGTCCCTCAGGCGGATGATCCTCCTGGCCCGTTCCATGACGGCAGGATCATGGGTGGAGAAGAGAAAGGTCACCCCCTTGTCCCGGTTGAGCTCCATCATGAGATCCAGCAGGGAAGCGGAGGTCTTCGAGTCCACGTTCGCGGTGGGCTCGTCCGCGAGCACGAGCTGCGGCTCGGAGGCGATGGCCCTGGCGATCGCCACCCGCTGCTGCTGTCCTCCCGAGAGTTCCCTCGGAAAACGGTTTTCCAGGCCTTTCAGCCCGACCGTGCTCAGCAGGCTCATGATGCGTTCCCGCCTCTTCTGTGCGGGTGTGCCCTGGAGCATGAGGATGTATTCGGCATTCTCGTATGCGGTGAGTACCGGGATGAGGTTGTATGCCTGGAAGACGAAGCCGATCTTGTACAGGCGCATCCTGCTGAGCTCGATGTTCGACAGGACGGACGTGTCCATGCCGGCAACACTCACCCGGCCCCTGGTGGGCTGGTCGAGACCGCCGATCAGGTTGAGCAGGGTGCTCTTTCCCGAGCCTGAGGGTCCGGCAACCACCGTAAACTCGCCTGGTTCTATGGTGAGGTCGATGCCGTCCAGGGCCCGTACAGGCACCCCGTTGTCCCGGTATTCCTTGACCACCTGTTCCAGTGTGATGAGAGCCTTCATCCGCTCCTACCTCCTATCGGGATCGCAGGACATCCGGCAGAGAGATCCGGGCTGATTTGAATGCAGGGTAAAGACCTATGAGCAGGGTGAGACCGAAAACGAGTCCGCCGAGCCAGAGTACGAGATTCACTCCGACATAGTTGTGGATCACGGGATCGACGGCAATGCCGGTGATGGTGAGGTTGTCTCCGAACAGCGCCCTGAGATCCAAGCCGTGTACCTGATAATACCAGCTGACAGCGCCGCCGAGGCCGAGCCCGAGGGCGCATCCGAGAAGGCCCAGGAACACGGTCTCGATGATGACCTGGAGCCTCAGCAGGAAAGCGGATGTTCCCAGTGCCAGCAGGGTTGCAAACTCCCTGGTGCGTTCCAGCACGCTCATGAGAATGGTGTTGAGTATCGTGAAGCTCAGGAGAAAGATGATGATGCCCTGGAACACGTAGTTGGACCCCTTGTCGACGGCCATGAACCCGGCGAGATCGGGCATGACCTCCTGCCAGGGCAGTGCTGCCAGGTCGGTTCCTTTAAGGAGGGCGTTGAGTTCTTCCAGGACCTGCTCCTGTTTGTCGGGAGAGGACAGGACCAGGCCGACCTGGGTGGCCTCGTCAGGACCGATGCGGAAGATCCTCCGGGCCACCTTGAGGGGAACCTGGACGAGGAATCCATCCGCCTCCTCCATGCCGGTAGCAAAGATCCCGGTGACCCTGAGCATCTCATTGGCCAGCTCGCCATGGGTGTCATTGACCGTTACCACGAGCTTCATGCCCGGCTCGAGTTTAAGTCGTTCGGCAAGGCTGGTTCCGATCATGACGCCGCGCTCGTCAGCGAAGCTGATGTACCGGCCCCTGATAACGGTGCGGGCAAGGGGGGAGACGCTTTTTTCGATGCCGGGATCGACCCCTGCAAGCCCGACACCGGACGATCCGCTCGCACTGGAGACCATGGCCTGGCCTATGATCAAGGCCTTGACGGTTTCCAGGCCGGGGATGTTCGCGGCTATGGTCTCTATACGGGAGACCGAGGGTACTACGAGGTCTATGGAGGGCGCCCTGGCATACTCGCGGCGCTCGACGGTGACGTGCCCGGCATTCATGCGGACTGCCTCGTTGATGAGCTTGTTGTACATGCCTTCTGCCATGCTGATGAGGAAGAGGGCCAGCGCGGTTCCCAGGGCTATGGAGCTTATGGTGATGATGGTTCTGCGCCTGTTTCTCCAAAGCGAACGCCAGGAGAGCTTAACGATCAGCATGGAACAGCTTCCTCCTCATACATGATTCAGCGCCCTGACCGGGTCGAGTCGGGCCGCTTTTGCTGCCGGATACAGGGCGGCCAGCACGGAGACCAGCCACATGATGATCACGGGCCATATGACCCCCCTGAGTGTGAGCGAGGCGCTCCATTGTGCACTGATGACGATACCCGAGGTGTTGAACCCTTCGGCAAAGCCGGAAAGAACGATGGGGTAGAGCTGAAAGTACAGCGAGATCGCGGCGCCGATCACCCCGCCGATGCTGCTGCTGAGCATGCCCAGCACCAGGGCCTCGGCCGCTATGTCCCTGAGGATCCGCCAGGGCGAGGTGCCGATGGCCTTGAGCAGTCCGAACTCCGGTATCCGTTCAAAGGTTGCCATGAGGAGCGTATTGAGCACCCCGAGACCTGCCGCCAGGAAAAAGATGAACAGGAAGATGGCCGTGGAACCGCCGAAGGAATTGAGCATGTCCGACACCCCGGGCAGGAGTTGCCGCCAGGTCTTCACCTCGTTGCCGGCAGCAGCGGCAGCGATCGCCTCAGCCACCTGCTCGGGGGTCATTGTCCCGCGGGAGTTCAGTGCGATCTCATGGAACCGGCCGGGAAAAACGAACAGCGTGGCAAAATCCTCGGCGTGCATGAGTACCATACTCCGGTCAAACGCCTCTCCCACCCCCTTGAGGATGCCTTCCACGTGCAGCAGCTCATTGCCGAGCGAACCGTCGGCAGCCTGTACGACAGCCACGAGTGTCGAACCCACCACAGCATCGAGCGTACGGAAGAGTTTTCTCCCCAGAACCACCCCCATGGCAGGTCGGTCGGAGAGGAACTCGCCCCTGAACATATTGGCTGCCATGTCGCTGACTCTGCGCTCTGCAGCCGGGCTGATTCCCCGGAACTGGACCCCGGCAGACTTGTTTCCGCTCGAGAGGAGGCCGAACCCGAAGGCGCGCGGTGCTGCCGTTATGCCCGAATCCCGTGCCGCTGAAAGGATTTTCTCCCAGTTCTCGATGGTGTCGTACAGCGAGCGTTCCTTGAGATACAGCCCGTGGTGAACCTGGACCTGGCCCACCGTGATGTCCGTGACACTGTGCTCCATCTGGAGCATCATTCCGAGCATCAGGGCATGGGTTACGATGAGCACCGCAGTGCTCAGGATCATGGCTGTCAGCGTGATGAGCGTCCTGCGGGGGTTTCGCCAGAGATTGCGCCATGCAAGAGAAAATGCCTTCACAGCACCCCCGGGTTCTCAAGCGTTCGAAGCGAGAAGAATGAATCTTCGATATTCAGGTCGAACTCGATCTCGCTATAGGTGACCTCTGTATATTCCCCCTGCTTGTCCGTGGGGGTGATGCGCATGGAGGCGGGAAGCATCCTGCCGTCCAATTCCCTGATGTCCGAAAACACCAGGGACCTCTCGAGCCCGAGTTTCTCTCCATAATAGTCGATCTTCACAGGCGTCCAGTCATTCTCCCGGACCGTAGCCACCACCTTGCCCCAGACCACGGCGGCATCGGGCCTGGGAATCAGGGTCAGGTCGATCACCGCTTGCCCGTCACGAATGCCCCGGAAGGTGATGCTGTGGGTGTAGTCGTCGGCCATACGGCTCTCCTTGATGAGGTCGTCATTGGTGAAGTGACTCCCCATCCATGAGCCGCCCATCATGGAAGAGGGTACCTTGATGACCCGCTTCACCTTGGGCAAATAGTTCCAGATATTGGTACGGGCCTTGAGCGTCGAGGTGCCCTTCTCCTTGAGGGGTTCCAGGATCCGGACGAGGGAATAGTCCTTGCCCTTGCTCCAGGCCTTTAGCGTCATCTCCCGGGTATAGTGCGAGGTGACCACCTTCATGACCATGGTGGCGCGGCTTGAACTGCCCCGGAACAGGTCGTCTACATGGTTGAGGATATCCCCGGAAGAGGGTGCCTCAGTGCCTGAGAGCGACACGAGGGGTGAAAGGCACAGAAAAACCATCATGGAGATGACGATCATGTATCCCCGTCTCATGCCGGGTTTTCCTCCATATCAGTCAAGCACTCCAGGGTAATCGTACTGGGGTATAGTACCACAGGATGGATCTCTCCCTCACCATAAAACTATTTTTCTGCAGGGGGCAAGTCAAGGGGATCATGCCTGGTGTATTGAATCCGTGTTCGCGTTCGCTTCCGTCTGTGCTCTTAGCTTTGCCGGACGAGACGCAGGACAGGTCATGGGACGAGAAGCCTGGGGTTCATTCCCTGCAGCCTGCGGCGGAACCGGGTCCAGGGCTTGCCCAACGGGTTCATACCATTGAATTGTATTGCCGATATGGATATATTGATCCCCAGGAGGTGAGTTCATGGCACAACTGAAAGAGGGAGATGCTGCCCCGGACTTTGCCCTGACCGATCAGGACGGTCACATGGTACGGCTGTCGGATTACAGCGGACGCAGACTGCTGCTCTATTTTTATCCCAAGGCGCTGACATCCGGGTGTACCACCCAGGCACAGGCAGTCAGGGATGCCCTGGACGAGCTGGCGGCCCACGGTGTTGCTGCCCTCGGTATCAGACCCGGAATAGAGAGTATCCCTTAAACGGGGAACCCGGAAGAACACAGGGAGATGAACCATGAGTATAAGGGTAACGGAATTGACCTTTATGGAACAGTTTGCCCCCCGTTACGGCATACCGGTGCCGCGCCATATCGAGGGCACTGCCACCCGTGTGGAACTGAAGAAGGTGTTGGGTGAATGGGGCGGCAGGGCGCTGGTGAAGCCGGATGTGATGGCCGGGAAGAGGGCAAAGGCAGGTTCGGTCGTGCTGGTGGACAACGTGGCGGATGCCATAGTCCAGGCCAAACGGATTGCCGGCACGGAAATCAGCGGCACCATGCCGCGGACCGCCTACCTGGTGGAAGTGATCCCTGCGAAATTCGAGATGTTCTCCGCCATCACCTATAATTCATCGATTCTCGGGCCCTCACTGACCGTCTCGCTCAAGGGGGGCGTGGATATCGAAGAGGTGGCCGAGGGGGACAAGACCACCATTGCCGTGGACATCTTCAAGGGTCTCGATGCCTACCAGGCAGGGGATCTGCTCTCTGAGCTCGGATGTGAACGGCAGTACATCAGTTCCCTCTCGAGGACCCTGGTATCGTTCTGGGATCTCTTCATATCCACGGGCATGCAGACAGCAGAGATCAATCCGTGGCGGATCACCCCTGAGGGCAAGCCCTATGCCTGTGATTTCAAGGCCACCATCGATGAGGCGAATTACAAGTCGAGGATTCCCGGTGTGGAGTTTCCCGACTACCCGGAGAGCATCTCCGCCTTCGAGGAAGAGATGGCCGCGTGGAGCGCGTCGAGCCACCAGGGACAGGCCCACGTGTCAGACCTCGGCGGTCGCAGGATCCTGCCCGTTCTCTTCGGGGGAGGCGCCTCGACGATCATCACGGAAACCCTCGAGGTTGCCGGCGGCGACCCCATGTTCCTCTCCGATTTCGGCGGGAACCCACCCTACGAGAGGATGCTGGGGACCGCACGGATCTGCTTCGATCACAAGCTTGCCGAGGCAAAGCTGCTGCTCATCCTCGGAGGCAAGGCAAACAACACGTTCATCGATGTGACCTTCCAGGCCATCGGCGATGCCCTCATCAGCTATGTGGAAGAAAAGGGCCCCCTACACCTGCCGGTCGTCGTGGGAAGGGGGGGGCCGAGACTGGTGAAGGGCCTCCTTTCCCTGCGGCAGTCCCTGGAATACCTCAAACTCCCCTATGTCATATTCGGGCCGGACACCCCGGTAACGCTGGTGGCTGAATATGCGGCCAGGCTGGCAGACATGTTGGCCAGAAAGAACGAGGTGATATCATGAGGGCGCAGACTCTTTCCGACCTCCTGAAACGTGGCGATCGGGTGGCGGTCTCCAACATTACCGGACGCGAGGCATCAAAGGTATCTGAAGAGTCGCAGAAGTACTGCGCGAACATCATCGGCGGATGGGCACTGGGCAGGAGCGGGGATACCATCGAGACCTCAGGCGGACCCATTCCCGTCTTTGCCACCTTTGACGAACTGATGCGCATGACGCCCGTGGAGCGACACCCCAACAAGATCATCATCTACTCACCGCCCCCTGCGGTCTACGGCGAGGTGAAAGAGGTGGTGGACCACGGCAGGGACTGCGTGGAGACCATCTTCATCATCACCGAACACGTATCGATAGAGGTGACGTCCAAGGCATACAGCATCGCACGGGAGGCGGGTATCGACATCATCGGCTGCAACACGCTCGGCATGATCAATGTCCATGACCAGGTCCGTGTCGGTGCAGTGGGCGGTGACGCCCCCCACGAGACCTTCAGGCCGGGCTCTGTCAGCATCATCTCCAATTCGGGCAACATGGTCAACACCATCGCCAGCTACCTCCAGGCCGCAGGCATGGGAACGGCCTATGGGATTTCAACGGGAAAGGATGTCCTCATCCTCACCCCGATGAAGGATCTCCTGATGCTTGCTCAAAAAGATCCCCTTACCCGGATCGTTGTCCTGTACATCGAACCGGGCGGTGTGTACGAACACGAGGCGATCGAGCTGTTGAGGCAGAGGCATTTCTCAAAGCCTATCATTGTCTATGTCGCCGGGAAGATAGCGGAGAAACACCATGTCTCTCTCGGTCATGCCGGTGCCGTGGTGGAGGGTGCCCACACCTCGGCCACTGCCAAGATGGCGGAGTTCGACGCCTATTTCGGCAGCAGGCCCTTCAATCCGGACAAACGGTACAAGAAGACCCAGGAGCTCAGGGACTCGCTGCAGAGAGGTATCAGGGTCGTCACGCTCCATCACGTTCCCAAGGCCATGCGGCTCCTGTGCGATACGCTTTCCATAAAGAGGGACATGGCCAGCGCCAAGTTCCTCAGGCTCAACCCCTGGTTCGTCAATCTCGGAGAACTCGGCAAACAGATCCCGCAGGAACTCGATCTGGCTCCGGGTACGATCCCCGAGCCCTATGCCCGCCAGATCAGCGAGCAGGAGCAGTCCAGGCTCGGGATCGCCATGAGCAGGCAGTCCATGCGCAATGCATCGCATGCAAGCTCCAATGACGGGGTCACCCCGCGGGTCTACGGGCACTCCCTGATGGAACTCATGACCGGGCATTCCTTTACTGCCTCGCTGATCCTGTACTGGACCGGAGAGCTCCCCCGGGACGAGTTCGAGGAGAAACTGGCGGAGATGAGCCTCATTGCTGCGCTGACCAACGGCCCCGGAACCATCTCGGCCCAGGGTGCCAAGCTTTCGGCGTCCGCCGGGAATGCCCCGAACACGGCCATGATCTCTACGCTGTCCGCCATGGGGACTGTCCACGGCGGCAACGGCTCTGATGCGGTCCGGTTTCTCCTGGACATCTTCGGTCCGCTGGCTATCGATGACCCGTATGATGCGCGGGTGGACATCAGTGAAACAGCCAGGAAGATTGCAGATGATTTCAAGAAGAGAAAGATTGCCGCACAGGAGGCATCACTCGAATACCGGCGGATTCCCTGCCTCGGCCACCCGGTGTTCAGGAACGACCCGGTCAACTTCGACCCGCGCGAACAGGTCATCCACGCCTACATACGATCCAGGGGCAGAACAAATATCTTCCTGGAATTCTACCATGCCCTGGTGCACGCGCTGAAGGACAACGGAACCATGAACAAGGTGCTTGCAGTGAACGTGGACGCCGCACTGGCCTGTATCTGGCTCGGGATTTGCTGGAAGGCACTGCGGGAAAAGCGCATGACGATCCAGCGGGCTGTGGACCTCCCGTTTGTCGCGTTTGCCCTGGGCAGGGCTGCAGGGGGTGCCGGGGAGTTCCTCGACCATCAGGATTCCGGCACGGACATGGATATGCGGGTGCCCACAGGCGAGTGCCGGGCCCTTACCAGGCCGAAGACCCCATAGACCGGGAACCCTGAACCAGGAGTTCCCGGGGGAGAAGGAAAATAATTATTGACAAGTATGCACACAAAAGCATAAAAAGAATCCCGGTTAGCTCATAGGATTCCTGGTCTCGAGATATCCCAGTCTCGGGACCATGGATCCGCTTTTATTGGTACCTTTCTTGGCAGACTAGGTCTGACCACATAAATTAATTCCGGTGTTAAAAAACCTTGACGGCGAGCAGTGATTCTGGAATAAAGCCCTTAGTTAGGCACAACAAAGCATATATAAAGCAAAGCATAATAGGCTGGATTAACGTGAAAACAAACAATTAAGGAGAAATAGGCATGGCTATGAAAACTCTTACCTTGAACGGCAGCACAGTCGAGTTCGAGCCGGGGCAGACCATCCTTGAAGTGGCCCGTGCCCACGGGGTACACATCCCCACGCTCTGCTATCTCGACGGGTGTACTGCAACCGGGGCCTGCCGCATCTGCGTCGTTGAAGTAAAAGGGGCACGTTCTCTGGTTGCCTCGTGCTCGACGCCTGCGGAAGGCGGCATGGACATCTGCACGGACAGCGAAAGGGTCAGGCAATCCAGGAGACTCACCATCGAACTGTTGCTGGCAAGTGGAAACCATAACTGTATCACCTGCGAGATGTCCGGGGATTGTACACTCCAGGACCTTGCATACTCCTACGGGGTGGATACGATCCGGTTTCCGAATACCCCGCAGCCCCATGCGAAAGAGGACATGAATCCCTTCATCATCCGTGATTTCAGCCGCTGTATCCTGTGCAGCCGGTGTGTGCAGTCGTGCCAGGAAGTTCAGGTAAACCGGGCTATCAGTAACGGGTACCGGGGGCCGACAGCAAAGATCATTGCAGGATGTGACCAGCGGTACGATCAGAGTGACTGCGTTTTCTGCGGCCAATGTGTGCAGGCCTGTCCGGTGGGTGCCCTCATTGAAAAGAAAGGACGGTTTCAGGGTCGGGCCAAGGATGTGGACAAGGTCCGCACGACGTGTCCGTACTGCGGCGTGGGGTGCCAGTTGTGGCTCCATGTCAAGGACGGCAGGATCGTCAAGGTGACCGGCGTTGAAGACGGTGCTCCCAACAAGGGCAGGTTGTGCGTCAAGGGCCGCTTCGGATATGATTTCATCTATTCCGACGAGCGCAACAAGACACCGCTCATCAAGGAAAACGGCGAGTTCCGGGAGGCGTCCTGGGAAGAGGCGCTTGATCTTGTGGCGAACAAGTTCAGGGAAATCATCGAAAAGCACGGCAGCGATGCCGTGGCAGGCGTCAGCTGTGCCAGGAGCCTGAATGAAGACTCCTACCAGATGCAGAAACTGTTCCGCGCGGTGTTCAAGACAAACAATATCGATCACTGCGCGCGAACGTGACACGCCCCAACTGTCGCCGGTCTGGCGACCTCTTTCGGCTCAGGGGCAATGACCAATTCATTCGGTGAATTCGGCAAGGCCAGGATGTTTTTCGTAATCGGTTCCAACATGACCGAGGCGCACCCGGTGGCCGCAACATTCCTGAAAAATGCCGTAATGAACGGGGCGAAGCTCATCCTTGTCGATCCGAGAAAGCAGCCCCTGGCAAATTTCGCGGATATCCATGCACAGATCAAGGTGGGCAGCGACATCGCATTCCTCAATGGCATCATGCATGTCCTTATAACCGAGGATCTCTACGACAAGGAATTTGTGGCATCGTGCACCGCCGGGTTTGAAGACCTGAAGAAAACCGTTATGGCATACCCGCCCGAGCGGGCTGCAGAGATCTCGGGCGTAAGCGCGGACATGATCAGGGATATCGCCAGGATGCTCGCATCGGTCAAACCGGCCATGCTCTGCTATACGCTCGGCATCACGGAGCATACGTGCGGAAAGAACAACGTCATGTCCACCGCGAACCTCCAGATGCTCCTGGGCAATATGGGCGTGGAGAGCGGCGGCGTGAACCCGCTTCGCGGTCAGAACAATGTACAGGGTGCCTGCGACATGGGAGCCCTGCCGAACGTGTTCCCCGGCTATCAGCAGGTGGCCAACCCGGATGCGCGCGCCAAGTTTGAAAAGGCCTGGGGCGTGAAGGATCTGCCTGCAAAGCCCGGACTCATGATTCCCCAGATGATGGAAGGGCTCGCAGACGGAAAGGTCAAGGCCTTCTGGGTGTTCGGAGAGAACCTCGCCAACACCGAGCCGGACATCGCCAAGGTGGAGCACGAGCTTGCCTCTGCGGAATTTCTCGTATGTCAGGATATCTTCCCGACCGAGACCACGAGATTTGCCGACGTGATCTTCCCCTCTGCAGGCTGGAGCGAAGATGACGGCACATTCACCAACAGCGAGCGGAGAGTCAGCAGGGTACGCAAGGTCAGTCAGCCGCCGGCATTAGCCATGCCGAACTGGTGGATATTCAAAGAGATTGCCAGGCGTTTCGGACATGATTGGGCATCGAGCAGCGGTGAAGAACTCTGGGATAACGAGATTTCTGCCCTGGCCCCGGCACTTGCTGGCGTGAAATATGGCCGGATCGAGCAGGATGGTCTTCAGTGGCCGGTGCCGGACGATGAGCATCCCGGAACTGCCTTCCTTCACAAGGAAGGGAAGTTTACCTGTGGTCTCGGGGTGTTCACTGCCGTTGAATGGACACCTCCAGCCGAGGTTCCCGATGAGGAGTATCCCCTGGTCCTCTCTACGGGGCGCAGGCTCTATCACTACCACACCCGCACGCAGACCGGCCGGAGCGGGCTCGACTACCTCCTCCCTGAGGAAACCGCCGATATGTCCAGTGCCGATGCCGAAGCACTGGGTATCTTAAGCGGCGAGATGGTCAAGGTGCGATCCCGCAGGGGAGAGATAACAGTGAAGGCAAAGGTTACGCCACAGGTTCCACAGGGAATGGTGTGGATGGCATTCCATTTTAGGGATGCATGCGCCAACTGGCTGACGAACCCGGTGTTCGACCCGGCCACCCAGACAGCGGAATACAAGGCCTGTGCCGTACGGATAGAAAAGATCTGATTCTTGTCTGTGGGGAGCGATTGAAGTTCCCCACAGGCTTCATTAATGTTCAGGTTCATTCCCGGATCGTCACCCGGTAATGAGGTCATCCAATCGCTCATGTATACAGGTATGCACCATAAGATAGATGCTATATGAAACAGACTAACGTCGGCCCGTGGCGCGAGGGACAGACCGGAACAGTCATGAGGCCGAGGCGGTTGCTGGGTACAGTTGTCATCCTGGCTCTGGTGCTCATGAGTGCCTGCGGCAACCATGATGCAACCCCTTCTGAACCCGTTTCCGGTGCGGGATCGGTTCTTGTGCAGGGACACAATGCCCTTGGTGCGTGTTCCCGTTTCCCGCTCAGCATTGTCGATGCGGCAGGCAGGACCGCATCGTTTGCCGTTTCGCCCGGGCGTATCGCCATCGTGGGGCAGGGACCGTTCATGGCTGCCCATCTCCTGTACATGTTCCCTTTGGCGGCCAGCCGGCTGGTGGGGCTCGAAGAGCGTCAGAAGAGTACGGCCTTTCTTCCCCTGATCGATCCCCGCTTCAATGAGAAGGTAATCCTTCAGCCCAATCCCGGCTCAGAACAGATCGCTGCCTTGAAACCCGATGTCGTGTTCATGAAAGGCTCTGTGGCAGAGGCCCGGAGCACAAGCCTGAGCCAGGCAGGCATACCGTGTGTGTATGTCGGCATGGAGAACCCCGAGCAGTTTCTTCACGATGTGTCGACTTTGGGCACGATTCTCGGGGAAGAGGCCAGGGCTCAGCAGATCAGGGAATTTTACCGGTCCCGGCTCGACATGGTCAGCTCTCGCCTCGAGGGGGTACGCGAGGAGGAGAAACCCCGGGTCCTGGTGCTCGGATACAACACCAGGGGTGGGTCCCCTGCGGTACAGGTGCCGGCCCCCTCGTGGATGCAGACCATCCAGACCGTTACGGCCGGCGGCAGGCCCGTCTGGGTGGATGCCACCCAGATGACCAGCGGCTGGACCGTGATGAGCTTTGAACAGATTGCCGCGTGGAAACCGGACAAGATCTTCCTTGTTGTCTGGTACAGCCTGGATCCTGACGAGGTGATTTCCTCACTGAAGGCAGACCCCCGGTGGTCCATGCTTGAAGCCGTGAAAAACGACGAACTCCATGCATACCCCAGTGACATCTTCGGCTGGGATACGCCGGAACCGCGGTGGATTCTCGGGACCATGTGGATGGCGACGCGGATCTGGCCGGAACTGTTCGGCGATGTCGATATGACCCGTGAAATATACCGGTTCTTCACAGAACTCTACCTCATGTCCAAAGAGACGATCGACAGCGAGATCATGCCACGGGTCTTCACCTCAGCAGGGAGCGTTCGTGGCTGACCTGGCACTCAAGAGGAGGGGCATACCCTGGCTGTGGGTGATCTGGGCACTGGTGGTGCTGAGCCTGGGCCTGTCATTCCTGCTCGGTCGATACCCATACCCGTATTTTACGAGACTCGCCGACCTCAGTGGCGATGAACTGCTGTGGAACATCCTGCTGAACCTGAGGCTGCCGAGGGTTCTTGGTGCGTTTCTGCTCGGCATGGTCCTGTCGGCCTCGGGCAGGGTCTTCCAGATGCTCTTCAGGAATCCTCTCGTGGAATCTGGTTTTCTCGGCGTCTCCCAGGGGGCTGCCTTTGGCGCATCGCTGGCCATTGTTGCCCTGGGCGGTGCGGCATTTTTTGCATGCATCGGGCTTGCAGCGAGCTACTTTCTCGCTACACGCATACACTACGGCGGCTGGGTTCTCCGTCTCGTGCTTTCCGGTATCGCCGTCTCTGCCCTGTATACCTCGGGAACCGGAGTGCTCAAATACCTGGCAGACCCCATCAGGCAGCTGCCGGACATCACCTTCTGGATGCTCGGCGGATTATGGGGGATCACGTGGCTTGACCTGGTACAGGTGCTCCCCGTGGTGGTTCCCTCTCTCGTGGTTATCTACCTCATGCGGTGGCGGCTGAACCTCCTGTCCATGAGGGATGAGATCGCCTTCTCGCTCTCGGCGCAGCCGGGCAGAGAACGCCTCATACTCCTGCTTGCAGCAGTGGTCTCCACAGCTGCCGTGGTTGCCAAGGCAGGCCAGATCGCCTGGGTGGGGCTCATCGTACCGCATATCGCCCGCAGACTGGTGGGTTCCGATGCCCAGCAAGCCCTGCCCGCAGCACTGCTGATAGGCGGGTTCTTCGTCCTGATCTGTGATGACATTGCCCGGACAGTGCTCAGCGGCGAGATCCCCCTGGGGATCCTCACCTCGTTCATCGGAGCGGGACTGTTCCTTGCCCTGCTGACCACGCAGACCTTCAAGGTGAACCGATGACGACTCAAGGCGCTGCGATCCTGGTGGAAGAGCTCTCGTTCGGGTACGACCCGGGGGCAACTCTTTTCATGGATCACCTCTCGCTCAGGATCCCCCGGCAGTGTGTCTGCGCGATACTCGGCCCGAACGGATCGGGCAAGACCACCATGATGAACCTGTTCCTCGGTCTGCTGAAACCCCGCTCCGGCGAGGTGTTCATGGGCGGCGTTGCCTCCGGGAAGTTGTCCCGGCTCAAGCGCAACTGCCTGGTGGGTCTGGTGCCCCAGGAAGAGTCGGTCCCCTTTGCCCTGAGCATCCTGGAATATGTGCTGCTTGGCAGGGCGCCCCATCTGGGCATCTTTCAGCAGCCGGACAGGGAGGACACAGCGCTTGCCCTGAACGCGCTGGAACAGGTCGGCATCGTCGAGCTCAAAGACCGGGCCGTCCCCTCTCTGAGCGGTGGAGAGCGCCAGCTGGCCATGGTTGCCCGGGTCCTCGTCCAGGAATGCAGCATCATGCTCATGGATGAGCCGACCTCCCATCTCGACCTGGCCAATACCAAGCGCATCCTGTCCCTGATTCGCCTGCTCAGGCAGGTGGGCAAGACCGTGGTGTTTACCACCCATGATCCGAATGCCGCTGCCGCAGTAGCCGATCATATCGTGTTGCTGAGACAGGGGAGCGTTCTCAGGCAAGGGGATCTCAGGAGTGTGCTCACCGCGGAAAACCTCAGGGACACGTACGGCGTCGAGGTCGATGTCATGACAATCCAGGACCGGCCGAGGGTCATCATAAATTAGCATAAGGCAGTCTACCAACCAGATAGCGGAGGAAATCATGGAGAAGACAGTGGATTGGATACTTCTTTGGAGACAGATCGTCGAGGAGCATGCACGAGGGCATAAGAAACGAGAGGCTGATAACAACGGCAGCGATGACTGGGCTGAACGGGCAAGGAAGTTCGACTCCGGGGTAAAGCAGAGGTGGAGCAAACCCGATTCCAGCAGGACCTTCATCACGGCGCGGCTCCTTGAGCACCCGGGATCCACCCTGCTCGATATCGGAGCAGGTACCGGTGCCTGGGCCTGTCTTCTTGCCCCACACGTGAAACAGCTGACAGCCCTGGAACCTTCGTCTGCCATGATATCGGTTCTGCAGGAGAATATCGATGAGAAGGGGATCGGAAACATCGGGATCGTTCAGGGGGAATGGCCGCGGAGCAGGACGGAAAAGCACGACTTCTCCCTGTGCTCTCACGCCATGTACGGAGAGCCTGATTTTCTGGAATTTATCGAACGAATGGTGGACGTGACAAAAAAGACGTGCTTCCTGCTTCTGCGGGTACCAATGACGAGCGGGCTCATGGGGGAACTGGCCATGCGGATCTGGGGGCATCCTCACGACAGTCCGAACTTTCAGGTGGCCTACAATGCCCTGCTCCAGATGGATATACACCCCAATGTCCTCATGGAGGATACCGGGCTGTGGAGACCCTGGACCAATGAGAGCATCGAAGAGGCCGTAGGGGATGTGAAACGAAGGTTCGGTCTCGACGGGGTGAGTGAGCACGACGAGATCATCGCCGAGCTGCTTGCCTGTCACCTGACAAGAGAAGATGGAAAATTAGTCTGGCCCAGGGGGGTGAGATCGGCGCTCGTGTACTGGGACGTGTGAGGTGATGTTTATGGTAGCCGCATCGGCCGCGCCCATGGACGTGATCTCTCCGGCAGGTTATTGCAGGGGTTAAACAGCTGCTTTTCAGTACAGATCGTACCTGACGAGTCTGCCGTCGAGCGGGCCGTTTTTCAGCGGCCGCTTCCAGGCGGACCGAAGCCCCAGGCTCTTGATGAGTTCCCGGTTGCCGAAATACACGTATGCGGTGGACCCGGTGCAGCGCTGCTTGAGAAAGTCGCCGAAGTCCTTCATGAAGGCGCCCATATCCTGGTGGTCCTTCATCCTCAGTCCATAGGGCGGATTGCAGACGATGGTGGTGTCGGCCAGCGACTCGATATCCTGGAACCGGGCCTTTGTCAGCCGGATATTCCTGCCCGACGGGAGGTTGCGGCTGTTGTTCCTCGCGATATCGATTGCCTGGGAAGAGCTGTCGCTGCCTGCTATGAGTCCCTCCTCGAGCGGGCGCATCTTCGAGTCGGCCTCCTGTCGGACCGAATCCCAGGTAGGCTCGTCGAAGTCCGGCAGGAACCGGAATCCGAAGTCTTCCCGGAAAAATGCCGCAGGGATCCTGCAGTAGTGCATGAGCGCCTCGAACAGGAGTGTGCCGGAACCGCACATGGGGTCATACAGGGGGGTCTGGCCGTCCCACCCGCTCATGCGGATGATGGCCGCTGCGAGGGTTTCCTGCATGGGGGCGTCCACCGAGTCCTGGCGGTATCCCCTGCGGTGCAGCGACCCGCCCGAGGTATCGAGGTAGATGGTGGCCTTGTTGTTGGAGATGTGGAGATTGAAACTGATATCCGCATTGATCCTTTCCACATTCGGCCTGTCGTTGTACAGGTCCCTGAAGCTGTCCACAATGGCGTCCTTCAGCACGAGCGCTGCATACTGGGAGTGGCGGATCTTGCTGTTGGATACGTTGGCAGAGATCACGAAGGTGTCCTCCAGGGAGAACAGCTCTGTCCAGGGCACGTTACGGGCGGTCTTGTAGAGGTAGTCGGTGCTGTGGCAGTCGAAAGTAATGAGCGGGGCAAGCACCCTGCTTATGATCCGGGCGGTGTAGTTGATGCGGTAGAGGGCATCCGGCTGGGCGCTGAAGTACAGGCCGCGGAAGGCAGGCTTTACCTCCTGAGCGCCGAGCCCGGTCAGCTCCTCGATGCCAAGTTCCTCCATGCCGTCGGCGATCTGGGCGAAAAAACGGTTGCTCTTCTGGTAGGTGAACATCATCTCTGCCTGGTCCCTCTCCTTAGGATAACTGCTTGTCATCCATGCGAGGTGATATAGGATTCGCCCTGCGGTGTAAAGCCTGAAGTAAAGAATCCGCTTTTACGACGAGCCGCCTTGCATTTGGCCGATACAGAAATATAATCATACCTATGAATGCACTGCGGTGAAGTGGTCGGATCGACGTTCCGCCAGCGGGGCAGGGAGCCGCCCCTGGACTCCAGTGGCACCTGGCATGACCCCTGGAGGAGAGAATGAAAGCTGAAGTACCCCTCGAGAGACTGAAGTGTGCCTGTGATCCCGAGGTACTGGGCTGCGCGAGCAGTGAAGAGGTGCAGCCCCTGCAGACCATTATCGGCCAGGTAAAGGCCCTGCGTGCCCTGCAGTTCGGGCTGGATATCAAGGAAAAGGGGTTCAACATCTATGTCTCGGGCCTTCCAGGTACCGGAAGGAAGACCGCGGTCAGGCGTTACCTCGAAGAGATCACCAGGGACAAACCCACCCCACCGGACTGGTGCTACGTGAATAATTTCCAGGACAGCTACCGACCACGGGCCATATCGCTGCCGGCA
The DNA here is from genome assembly GCA_018434685.1 of Deltaproteobacteria bacterium. Classification (GTDB taxonomy): domain Bacteria; phylum Desulfobacterota; class Desulfomonilia; order UBA1062; family UBA1062; genus DSAD01. The sequence goes on along the minus strand of JAHDOV010000013.1, from coordinate 56,261 downwards.
GGCCGGGCACGGCACTTTCAGAAGGATGTGGAGGCCTTTGCCGAGGCCGCGAGGGTCGAGATCAGGAAGGCCTTCGAGAGCGACGAGTATGCAGTAAAGAGAAACAATGCCGTCAAGGATGTTCAGCAGCAGAGAGATCAGCTGATCATAAAGGTCAACGAACAGGCTCAGAAACAGGGCTTTATCATCCAGGCAACACCCATGGGACTGGTGACCATCCCACTGAGGGACAACAAACCGCTCACGGAAGAGGACTTCAGGATCCTCGAAAAGAAGGAGCGTGATGCCATCACCAGAAAGCAGAAGAGACTCAATGAGAGGATGAAGAAGGCCGGCAGACAGATGATCGCCATTGAGAAGAAGACCAGAAAGATGATCGAGGACCTCGACCGGGAGATCGCCTCCTACACCCTCGACCTGCTCCTCGATGATCTCAGGGAGAGTTTTTGCGAGATTCCGGAGGTGGTGTCGTACCTGAACGAGATGCAGGCCGACATGCTGGAGAATCTCGTCATGTTCAGGATGGACGACCAGCGGCAGGAAAAGCCACCCGAGATGCAGATGCCCCAGGGCGAAGATCTCCGCTTCAGGAAATACCGGGTCAATGTTCTCGTGGACAACTCCACCCTGAAAGGGGTGCCCATTGTCCTGGAACTGAATCCCACCTACAACAACCTCTTCGGGAGGATAGAGAAGGAGGCCATGTTCGGCGCGCTGTTTACCGACTTCACCATGATCAGGGAAGGGTCGGTGCACGATGCCAATGGCGGCTACCTCATCCTGCCTGTGGAGGATGTCCTGCGGAACATGTTTGCCTGGGACGGCCTGAAACGCTCCATCCGGAACCAGGAAATCCGTATAGAAGAGGCAGGTGAGCGTCTGGGCTTCATGACTACCAGGGGCCTCATGCCGGAGCCCATCCCCTGGGACATCAAGGTGATCCTCATCGGCGACCCCTATCTCTACTACCGCCTTCACGAGCTGGATCCTGATTTCCAGGACCTCTTCAAGGTGAAGGCCGATTTCGACATGGTCATGGAGAGAACAGAGGAGAACATGAAGAGTTATGCCTCGTTCGTGTGCAATATCTGTGAAGAGGAACACCTGCGTCATTTTGATAAATATGCCATTGCACAGGTGGTGGAACACAGCTGCCGCCTTGCTGCAGACCAGGAGAAGCTCTCCACGCGCTTCGGCGAGATAGCCGATGTCGCCAGAGAGGCGAGCTTCTATGCGGGTCTGCATGGCTCGGCCCTGGTAAAGGCCGAACACGTGAAACAGGCCATCGAGGAGCGTTTCAACCGCTCGAGCCTGATGCTGGAGAAGGCCCGGGAAATGATCCACAACGGAACCATCAAGATTGACTTCGAGGGGGAAAAGGTAGGGCAGGTAAACGGCCTGTCCGTGATCGATCTCGGTGACATCATGTTCGGCAGGCCGAGCCGGATAACGGCGAGCATCGGTCTGGGCAGGGAAGGGCTCATCGACATCGAGCGCGAGGCCATGCTCGGCGGCCCGATCCATACCAAGGGGGTGCTGATCCTGGCCGGGTATCTGTCGGAGAGGTACGCCAGGGACAAACCCATGAGCCTGTCCGCACGGGTCGTGTTCGAACAGAGCTACTCCGGCGTGGAAGGAGATTCCGCATCGTCCGCAGAGCTCTATGCCCTCATCTCGGGCATCTCGGGGGTGCCCATCAGACAGGGGATCGCCGTCACCGGGAGTGTGAACCAGAAGGGTGAGGTCCAGGCAATCGGCGGTGTCAATGAAAAGATAGAGGGGTTCTTCGGGGTCTGCAGGCTCAATGGCCTGAGCGGGGAGCAGGGGGTCATTATCCCTGCAAGCAACATGCGCAATCTCATGCTCACAGACGAGGTGATCGAGGCCGTGGAACGAGGCGCATTCCATGTATGGGGCGTCGAACACATCGACGAGGGGATCGAGATCCTTACCGGCAAAAAGGCCGGCAGGAGAAAGAAGGACGGTACCTTTGAGAAGGGATCGGTAAACGACCTGGTGGACAGGAATATGCGCAGGCTCAGCGAGACCTGGATGTCGTTTTCGGAAGGGGCGGGTGACAGGAAACCCCGGGCACGGACAAGGAAGAAGTAGCATCCCGTGTGTGAGGACAAGCCCAGAGGCGTTACCCGCAGGGCTCTGGTGTGCACCCTGGCATGCAGCACCCTTGCGGCACCGCTTGTGGTGTGGAAGCAGTTTTCGTTCATGGTGGCAGGCAGTGGGGGAGAGACCACTTCAAAGGGGTGTGTGATGACAACATTACCGGAACCGCTGGGGACGGGTACCTGCTCGGTGGAGCAGGCTGTGCGGGAGCGCAGGACTGTTCGATCCTTCAGTGCGAAGATGCTGCAGGCCTCTCAGCTCTCGCAGCTTCTCTGGGCCGCTCAGGGCATTACCGAAGAGGGAGGGTTCAAGCGTGCGGCCCCTTCTGCCGGGGCGCTGTTTCCCATGGATGTGTATGCTGCCCTGGGTAGCGATGGGGTGAAGGGATTCGCTGAGGGCATCTATCATTACGAGCCGGTACAACATGCCGTGTCCCTGGATGGAAAAGGGGATGTGAGATCCCGGCTGGCGCGGGCAGCGCTCTCCCAGTCGTGGATCGCGCAGGCGCCCGTGGTGCTTGTCATTACTGCCGAATATGACCGGATTACCGGCAAATACGGGCAGCGCGGGGTCCGGTACGCCATGATCGAGGCGGGACATATCGCACAGAATATCTTTCTCCAGGCCCGGGCCCTGGGTCTGGCTGCGGGGATCGTGGGTGCGTTCGTGGATGAAGAGGTGACCAGGGTCCTCATGATACCGGATTCCCATGCGCCGCTCGTGATCATGCCGGTGGGATTCATGATATGACAGGATTGGCAGCGGGTACCTGGCAGAGACCGCACTGTCTGGTACGGTAGGTGAGTACCATCGCGGCCTGTATTGCCGGGTTGTCAACTCCCGCCTGGCCTCGGCTCAGGGATTGTTCAGGTATAAGCCTGCGAGGTGGCACAGCATCCTGGCTCCCACCACGAGGGCCTGCTCGTCGATATCGAAGAGCGAGTTGTGGTGAGGCTGGGTGATGCCTTTTTCCGGATTTCCCGCACCCACGAAAAAGTAACTTCCCGGGACTTTTTGGAGGTAGAAGGACATGTCCTCGCTGGCCATGGTCGGCGGCACCTCGAAGACGTGATCTTCGCCGACCACCTCTGCTCCGGCGAGCCTGACCAGGCCGGTCATGCCGGCATCGTTGATGGTTGCGGGGTAACCGCTCACATAGCTCAGTTCATACGAGCCGCCCATGCCCCGGGAGATCCCGTCGATGATCCGTTCCATCCTGCCGGGAATGGATTGCTGGACGGTCACATCGAGGGCTCGCACCGTGCCCTCGAGCACCACCGTGTCCGCTATCACATTGGCTGCATTGCCGCCCCTGATGGTCCCCACGTTGATCACGACCGGGCTGACCGGCGAGATCTCATGGGTGACCAGACCCTGGAGGGCCGTGATCACCTGTGCGCTGATCAGGATCGCATCGACACCGCCTTCGGGCATGGCTGAATGGCCCCCCCTGCCCCTGATGGTCAGGGTGAAGGAATCCATGCTCGCCATGATGGGGCCGCTGTGCCACCCGATGTACCCCACCGGGAGCATGCTGATGAGGTGCAGGCCGAAGGCCGCGTCCACCCGTGGTTCGTCGAGCACGCCCTCGTCGATCATCACCCGGGCGCCGCCCAGGTTTTCCTCAGCGGGCTGGAAGACGAATTTGACCTGGCCGGCAAGGTTCGTGCGCAGGGCACTGAGTGCCTTTGCCACGGTGAGCAGAATCGCCATGTGACCGTCGTGACCGCAGGCATGCATGACGCCCGGGGTGACCGACCTGTAAGCGACCTCATTGTGCTCCTGGATGGGCAGGGCATCCATGTCGGCTCTCAGCATGAGGGTCTTTCCCGGCATTTCTCCCTTGAGGAGGCCTGTGACCCCGGTGCTGCCGATGTTCTCACGCACCTCGAGCCCGAGCTGTCTCAGGTAGCGGGCAATGATACCGGCGGTGCGTGTCTCTGAGAAGCCGAGTTCAGGATGCCGGTGAAAGTCCCTGCGGAGCCCGATCATCTCTTCGGCAAGCGCGGCTATCTGTTCGTCGATCATGATCCATCCCTTCGCGTGTCGTCACAGTATAGCAGGTATTCGCTGCTGAAACGAGATGAAACATGCCCACTGCGGCACGAACAGGCAGAGGGGTCACCTGGTGGCAGGATGGGGAGGAGCTCTTTCGTCGCGAATCGTCAGCCGGGGCATGACGATGGCCGTTTGCAGCGGCAATCGTTCTGTGCGCTTCAATGATACGGAACGCGGCTGTTTTTTCGGGGCTGCATAGGGTTGTCCCACCCGATGGTCCTGTGCCGGGTCAATTGGTAAAATATAATAAGCTCAATAAAACAATAAGTTAAGGAGTTTTATTCATGGCTCAAAAAAATAACCCAGGGCCTTGCATTTTATCTGATAGGTGCTATATGAAGGCTAATTGTAAAAGAAATGTAAAAGATGAAATGTTCTGTCATGACGGTTGACCACGGAAGGGCTCGGATTTCGAGGGATTACTTTGACCCCGCACGGGGGGAGGTTGGAGCCACATGGAAAAGAATGTTCTCGGCATCGATATCGGTTCGGTATCTATCGGGTTCTGCGAGCTGACGCCCGCAGGCAGTATCGTCAGCAGTGCGTACCGGTTTCATCACGGCAGGATGGCTCAGACGCTCTGCGCCATGCTCCATGATATTGACCTGAACAACATCTGCTCGATTGCGGCAACGAGCTCCACGCCGGACCTGCTGAGGCAGGCCCGGAAGTACGACAACCAGGTTGCCATCATTGCAGCTGCACGGCATCTGCATCCCGGAGCAAGAACCATTCTCAACGTGGGAGGGGAGAAATTTTCGCTCATCAGGTTCGACTGTAATGGAGACTATCTCAGCTGCCGGTCCAACACCTCCTGTGCCGCCGGCACCGGGAGTTTCCTCGACCAGCAGGCCCTCAGGCTGGATCTGGGCGGGAGCGAGGAGCTCGGCAGGATTGCCTCTGAAAACACCGGGGCGCTGCCCAAGATCGCATCACGTTGCGCCGTGTTTGCCAAGACCGATCTGATCCACGCGCAGCAGGAGGGATACTCCCTGGCCGGGATCTGCGATGGCCTGTGTCACGGGCTGGCCAAGAATATCGTCGACACCCTCTTTTCAGGAGAGGGTACCGGCGAGGGCGTTGTCTTCTGTGGCGGGGTGTCGAAGAACCCTTCGGTGCGCAGACACATCCAGGCTCTCATCGGCACAGAGATTGTCGTCGACGCGAGCTCCCACGTATACGGGGCGCTGGGCGCCGGGCTGTGCCTCCTGGGCGAGGCAGTGCACGACGAATTCGATGGTGCCACTGCCGAGGATATTATCCTGGAGGCCAGGCAGGACAGGAACTACTTCTACGAACCCCTTGCCGTGACCCGCTCTGCCTACCCGGACCTCTCCGGACTCGAATCCTACGGCTATGCCGTCAGGAGCAGGAAGATCCCTGCAGCGGTGGAGGTGGATGTGTATGAGGTCCTGGCCGCGGGCAGGTCCTGTGATGTGTACCTGGGCGTGGATATCGGGTCCACGAGCACCAAGGCGGTGCTCCTGGACAGCGACTCCCGGGTGCTCGCGGGATTCTATACCTGGACGTCGGGCAGGCCCGTCGATGCCTTCTGCGCCCTGTGCGAGGCGGCCGCTGACCTGGTGGAGAAAAAGGGATTTGCACTGAACATAATCGGCACCGGGACCACCGGGAGCGGCAGGAAGCTCATCGGGAGGCTCATGAATGCAGACTGCATACTCGACGAGATCACGGCCCATGCCAGGGCTGCCTGCGAGCTGAACCCGGAGGTGGATACCATAATCGAGATCGGGGGGCAGGACTCCAAGTTCACCACCGTGAAAGACGGTAACGTGACCTTTTCCATCATGAATACCGTCTGTGCCGCCGGGACCGGAAGCTTTATCGCGGAACAGGCCAGGAAGATGGACTGTCCCCTGGACGACTATTCGAACAGGACCGAGAATGTCTCTTCCCCCATATCATCGGACCGTTGTACGGTGTTCATGGAACGGGATATGAACCACTATCTCTCCCAGGGATATACGGCCAACGAGGTGCTCGCTTCAGCCCTGCACTGTGTGTGCGAGAATTATCTCACCAAGGTGGCCATTGAAGGGGTCATCGGCAACACCATATTCTTCCAGGGCGCCACCGCCAGGAACAAGGCGCTGGTTGCAGCCTTTGAGCAGCGCCTCGGCAAGCCCATACTCGTATCGAAGTTCTGCCACCTCACCGGCGCCCTGGGCGTTGCCCTGCAGCTTGCCGACGAACACGTCAACTCGACCGGTTTCAGGGGCCTGGACATCTACGACAAGACAATCCCGGTGAGCTCCGAGGTGTGCACCCTGTGCACGAACCACTGCAAGCTCACCCTGGCGCACGTCGACGGAGAGACCCTGGCCTACGGGTTCCTGTGCGGCAGGGATTACGACACCAGGCAGTATGTGAACAACAACACCTCGGGCTTCGATCTCATGAAGGAACGTTCCAGGATATTCAGCAGGCCCCGCAGAGGCGGGTGCCGGAACGCTCCGACCATCGGGATACCTGCAGCGCTCCATCTCTTTGAGGATCTGCCGTTCTGGAAGTGCTTCTTCGACGAACTCTCCATACAGACCGTAGAGAGCACGCATTTTAAGGATGCCCTCAAGGAGGGAAAGAACCTCACCGGCGCGGAGTTCTGCGCCCCCATGGCCGCGCTCCACGGGCACGTGAGATACCTCCTGGACAAGGCAGACTATGTCTTTGTCCCCTTCTACCTCGAAGAGAGGCAGCGGGACAGACATATCAGGCGCCAGTACTGTTACTACACCCAGTTTGCCCCTGCGCTGGTTGCCTCCATGGGGGGAGAAGACGAGGCCAGGGTGCTTTCTCCCCTGGTGAATTATCTCTATAACCGTCTCCACACCAAATTCCAGCTCTACAAGATGCTCAAGAAGATCACCAGGGGGGAGGTGACCCTCATGGAGGTCTCCATTGCCTTCGACCGGGCCCTCGAATACCGGGAGTCCTGCCTGAAGAACCTGCAGAGCCGGTACAACAAAGAGCTCGAGAACACCCGGGGGATCTCCGTCATGCTGCTCGGCAGGCCGTATACCGTCCTGGACCCTTCCATGAACAAGGGCATCATCGATATCTTTGCCGCCAACGGCGTCAAGGTCTTCTATCAGGACATGCTCGCCGGTGAAGACCGGGGAGACCCGACGCTTGCCAGGCTGCTGGACGACATTCCCTGGAAGCATGCCGCTCATATCCTTCAGGCGGCCCAGGAGACAGCCGAGGCAGAGGGGATCTACCCCGTGCTGGTGACATCGTTTCGGTGTTCGCCGGATTCGTTCGCCGTCGACTATTTCAAGAAGCTCATGAATGAACACCACAAGCCCTATCTCATCCTACAGCTCGATGAACACGACTCGAACGTTGGCTACGAGACGAGGATCGAGGCGGCAATCAGGTCTTTCACCAATCATTTCTCCGCACAGCGGCCAAAGGTCAAGGGGACGTTCCCGTCGATTATCCCGGCAAACTCCTTTGCCGGAAAGACCATCCTCTTCCCCAACTGGGACCCGTACTGCTGCAGGCTGCTCGTTGCCTCTCTCGAGCATGAGGGTCTCGACGCAAGGCTTCTGGAGGAGCGGGAGACGAGCATCCTCAAGAGCCTGCGCTACAACACGGGACAGTGCATCCCCATCAATATCATGGCCCAGGAGTTCATCGATTATATCGAGCGCTACGATCTCGATCCGGCACAATGCATACTGTGGATGGGAACCGGCACCATAGCCTGCAACCTGAGGCTCATTCCCCACCACATCAAGAGCATCCTGACCCAGTACGGCCACGGCATGGAACATGCCGATGTCTATCAGGGGGATGTCTCCTTCATGGACATATCTCCTCATGCCGCCATGAACGCCTATTTCTCGTTCATGTTCGGGGGAATGCTCCGCAGGATCGGGTGCCGGATACGGCCCTACGAGAAGGAAAAGGGCCGGACAGACATCGTGCTGGCCGAGACCCTGAACAGGTTTGCCCGGGCATTTGGCTCTGGCAAGCCCTGGGAAGAGGCCCTGCAGATCATGGCACATGATTTCGAGGCGATTGCCAGGAGCGGGAAACCGAAGCCCAAGGTCGCACTGTTCGGGGATCTGTATGTGCGTGACAATGACCTGGCAAACCAGAACCTCATCGGGTTCATCGAGGAAAACGGCGGTGAGGTGATAACCACCCCGTACAGCACCTATGCCAAGATGATTGCCCGTCCGTACTTCAAAAAGTGGCTGCATGAGGGCAAGTATCTGCACACGATCTCTGCAGGGGCTGTCTTCTCCACCCTGTGTGCCCTGGAAAAGCGCTACTACAGATACTTCCAGCTCGTGCTCGATGAACCGGACCATGTATTCAATGATTCCGCCGAGAAGATTCTCGCACAGTACCATCTCCTGCCGGAACACACCGGGGAGTCCATGGACAATATCCTCAAGATACACTACATCAGGAAATTCTATCCGGATGTGGCGCTCTTTATCCAGACGAGCCCGGCATTCTGCTGCCCCTCCATGGTCACCGAGGCGATGGCGAAAAAGATCGAGGCAATCACCGGGGTCCCGGTGGTGTGTGTCACCTATGACGGCACCTGCGGAAACAAGAATGCCGCCATCATCCCGTATCTCGCCTATCCCAGGACGCCGCAGGGGGCTCTCAGCGAAGGCCTGATCGGATCGTCACATATCTGAGTCGCGCCGGATCAGGCATCAGGGAAGCTCTCCGGTGGGATGCCGTCGTTCCCGGAGAGCTTTCTGTATGATGGGTTGTCGCAGGCGGCGTCTTGGCAGATGCGGCGCTGTGGATTATTATGCACCATAGGCCGGATGACGATTGTTGTGCCCCTGCTGCACGACAGGGATTACCGGTGATGGAGGAGGGTGCTGTGAACGGAGCGGAACTGCTGCTGCGAAATGCCGTGAAGGCAGGGCTGAAGGTCTGTTTTTCCAACCCGGGCACGACCGAGATGCCCATCGTGGAGGCCATGGACACGGTGCCCGGCATGAGGGGCATCCTGTGCCTGTTCGAAGGCGTCTGCACCGGGGCAGCCGACGGATACGCCCGCATGCTGGACATCCCTGCAATGACGCTGTTGCACCTCGGACCGGGCCTTGCCAACGGCATAGCGAACCTGCACAATGCCAGGAGGGCTCATACCCCGCTGGTCAATGTCGTGGGCGAACATGCTTCCTGGCACAGGATGTACGATCCCCCCCTGACCATGGATATCGAGGCCCTGGCCGGGACATGTTCAGGCTGGCAGAAGACCTGCTCATCGGCACAGGACATCGGACAGGATATGGCCGATGCTATTGCCGCAGCCCGGAAGGGGCAGGTGGCTACCCTTATCGTGCCGTATGATTATCAGTTGGCCCGCTGCGGAGAAAGGGAAGTGTCCCGGGTGGAACCCCCTGTTGAGGCCGTGGATATGAAGGCGGCAGGGGAAGCGGCACAGGCACTTTTAAGCGGCAGGAAGGCAGTGCTCGTGCTGGGTGGCAGGGCCTTGCGCGCTGAGGGGTTGATGGATGCTGCCCGCATCAGGGCAGTAACCGGGTGCGACCTGCTCGCCGAGACCTTTCCTGCCCGGATGGAAAGGGGGGCCGGGCTTCCTGATATCGCCAGGATTCCCTACCTGCCGGAAATGGCCCTCGACGTGCTCTCACCCTATGAAGTGCTTGTCTTTGCAGGTGCACGCGAGCCTGTCTCCTTTTTCGGATACCAGGGGATTCCCGGCACGCTCCTGAACGACGGACAGAGGAGATACCATATCTCACCGGGGCACGATGCCCTCGGTGTGCTTGCCTCCGAGCTGAATGCCCCTGCATCCGTTCCCGGGGAGTTTCTGGCGAAACCAGCCCTTCATGACCTGCCCCAGGGGAGCCTCACCGGTGACAAGATCTGCTCGGTTCTGGCCGCGCTTCAGCCGGAGGGGGCCATCGTGGTGGAAGAGGCCATTACCTGCAGCCTCATGTACCACCCGCTTACCGCCGGTGCAAAGCCCTTTTCCCTCCTTGCCCTTACCGGCGGATCCATCGGCCAGGGACTGCCCTGTGCACTCGGTGCCGCAGTGGCCTGCCCGGATCGTCCCGTCATCAGTTTCCAGGCCGACGGCAGCGCCATGTACACCATCCAGGCGCTGTGGACTCAGGCGAGGCTGAACCTGAATGTGACGACGCTCATCTGCTCGAACCGCAGCTACGATATCCTCAAGCTGGAACTCGCCCGCCTGGGCTCCTTCGAGCCGGGAGAGACTGCTCAGGCGCTCACTGACCTGGGCGGGATCGACTGGGTGAAGACCGGCGAGGGACTGGGTGTTCCCTCCACAGCGGTCATCACCGCAGAGGAACTGGCGCGGGCATTCCAGAGGGCCCTGAGAGAAGATGGCCCCCATCTCATCGAGATGCTCCTATAGGTGAAGGGCCCTGTCCCCATGGTGCTACCGGGAGAGGTGGTGTTCCTTGTGGGCACTGCGTATGGCAAAACGAAGCGTTATGCCGACAATGCTTACCGTGCCTATGGCGAGGAAGGCGAGAGTCATGATGTGCGAACTCCTTTTGATGCGTGATCAGGTCTGTAGGGGAACCACTTCGGGGAGAGGTTTGATGAAGTGCTGCCTCAGGCTGTAGGTGTACGCACCCTGGCAGGGGATGAGCAGGATATCTCCCGGCTCGATCCCTGCCCCGTAATATCCGTAGCCCCAGATATCGTGCGGGGTGCACAGTGAGCCGAAGATGGTGCATGGCCGTTCGGCAAGGGACGGCCGGGTGAGATTTATCACGGGGAAATAATCAGTCTCGAAACGTTCCCATCCGATCATGTTGGTGCCGGCATCGGTGATGACGAGGTCGCCGGCCTTCTGGTCTATCACGCTGATCAGGACGTGCATGGCGTCGTTGACCAGCCAGCGGCCGGGTTCCGTATAGATGACGCAGTCTACCAGGGGCCGGATGTGGGCACTGATGGCACGGGAGAGCTGATCTGCAAAGACCCGGATGGGGACCGAGGGGCAGGTGTAGTGCTTGTGGGGGACCTCCGGCAGCCAGCCTGCAGCACTGAAGAGACGTCCTTCCGGCGTGCCTTCCCACTGGAGCCATTCACCCCGGGAGGGCCAGTACCCCCCGCCGATGTCTATAAACTCAATTGCACCGCGGTGTGCCCTGTCGAGGGCGCCGAGACAGGAGCCGAGCCGGGCTATGAAATCGACCTGGGCCTGCGGGTCGAGGTTCCAGCTCGTATGGAACTGGAGACCGCAGAGATGTACATGGGGGAACCCTCGTGCAGCCTCGAAGAATGTTCCCAGCTCGGACAGGGGGATGCCGAACTTCCGCCAGAGGCCGTTTTCCTGGGTTGTCAGGCGGACTCCGGCACGGATCTGCCTGCCTTGGTTGCGGGCAGCAGCCTCGAGCCGTTCGAGCTCGCCGAAGCTGTCCATGAGGACCGTCACCGTGTCATGGTGTATAGCGGCAAGCTCGAGCTCCGGCTGTGTCTTTCCCGGACCGCTGAAGATGATGTCCGTGCAGCCAGCCTCGAGCGCTGTGAGCAACTCGAGGCCGCTGGAGACATCAAGGCCGGTGCCGAACCTCACGAGGCTCGCTGCCACCAGGGGGTGGCTGTTGCTTTTGAGCGCAAAGAAGACCCGGATGTTGCCGAGCGACTCGCTGAAGATCTTTGTGAATTCATGGGCACGGGCCAGGAGCGCCTCTTCGTCAAAGACATACAGGGGCGACCCGTGGTCCCGGCACAGGCTCTTGAAGGTGTCCGCGCGTTCCAGGCAGATGCGCACGAGCCCGGCAGCCTGAGCCTCGTCCAGCGCTGTAGTGGGATGGGTCAGGATTTCTCTGGCTCTTCTCAGGACATCTTCTGTCGTATCCATGACGGGTCTTCCATATCTATGACAAGTTTGGCAGCCAGCTCGCTGCATTCCTGCTCGATAGTGCAGGTCCGGGGACTGAACAGGACATATCCCAGGATGCGGGAGTCGTAGTCGTCCGGGGGCATGATAACCCGGCTGCCGCACCCATGGGCGATGTGGACCCTGATGACCCGGGAATCTCCAAGGATGGGGCAATCATCGATAGTCCTTACCATACCGGCTGCCGGTGCGAACACCCGGAGTCCCACGAGCGAACGCCAGCAGGATTTCTCGGGGATCACCGGATCTCTGCCCTGTGCGAAGTCCAGCGCCAGACCGATCATGTCAAGGCCGCAGCTGCCGAAGATCAGCGGCGGGAGGCAGTCGCCGCCTACTCGCGGCGTCATCTCCAGGAGAAAGATGGTGCCGTCACGCACGATGAAGTCCACCATGCAGACAGCCCGGGTAAGACCCAGCGCATGTGCGGCGCGCAGGAACAGATCGCACAAGTCTCGTTCTGCCGGCTCCTCCAGGAGAACACCCGGGAGGACATAGGCGCCGGTGGTGCCGAAGGACTGGCCCGGTGCGGGGATCTTCCGGGTCAGGCGGATAATGCTGAGGCGGTCGCCGTCGAGGATAACATCGCAGCTGTATTCAGTGCCGGCGATGAATTCTTCCACGGCGAATTCCTTCCTGGTATCGGCAGGTGCTGCCGGGGCACCGGTGGGGTACATGCGGCTGTTCTCATGGAGGGTGAGCCGTTTCTGTATGGTGGCGAATGCCAGGGAGCACTCCCGGTCATCCCTGCACTTGAACACCAGCTCGCTTCCCGAACCGGTCAGGGGCTTGATGACTACCGGGCTCCCGGTTTCTTGCAGGAACGAGGATGCCTCGGCAGCGGTGCGGATCTTTCTCATCCGCGGGCACGAAATCCCTTTGTCATGCCACAGGGTCCTTGTTGAGAGCTTGTTGCGGCTGGATGCCACCGCGGCAGGGGAAGGGAAGGGCAGCGTCAGTTCCTCTGCCAGGGAAGAAGCGAGCCCCAGCGACTCACAGTCGTAGCAGGCAATGCCGTCAGGGGTCATGCCATATGCCTGGAGGTGGTCTTCGAGCCTTCCCATAACCAGGCCGGCATCGCTCAGGTCGCAGAGGACCTCCTCAGAGGCATCAGGCCTGTCTTCGTGGGCCCGAGCCCGTTCCTCTGGGTCGGTCACGAAGAGCGCCCGTCCCGGATAGTGCTGCCTGATATGGTCGATGTAGTCTGCAGTGGTCCCGACTACCACGACACGGCTCTCAGACATTCATTGCCCTCCGGGCATCACCCTGCTGCAGGGAAACTTGAGCGGCCTGGGACGTGAGAAGATACAGGGGCCTCTGCGCCAGGTGGAAGAGTTTCTTCCAGGTGAAATCCCCGCACATGAAATCCACACAATCGAGGCGTTCTCTGCAGGCCCGCTCCAGGTGGTGGAGGTTTATCAATTTTGCCACCCCGGGGAAATCGCTGTTCGTGCCGCCGGCCAGCAGGGTGTAGACGCCGTTATAGACACAGCCCATATCGACGGCTGCCGGCACGGAGTCGACGATGATCTTGGTGAATCGCAGCCACCCGTTGCCGCTGAGATAGTCTGCCAGAGAGCGGAAACTCTCTTTGAACCGTTTGTCATGGAAATATGAGGTGTGCTCGAACCGGCTGAGGTTCATGTGCACCATCAGGTCGAAATCCGAGCTGTCGTCGTACACGACGGATACCCCCAGGTCTTCGATCCGGGCGACACTGCGGAGGAGTTGCTTGATGGATTTGCGCGAGAACTCGCTGTAATAGTTCTCCAGGTCATAGCTATACTCCCGGGGGAAAAAGAGGTAGCCGATCTCATCTTCCACCGGGGTGATCCGGGTCGGACCGGACAGCGGGGACAGGTAGCGAAGATGGCAGGAGGATGAAGAAAACGAGAGCATCGCCTTGAGAACATCATGGGAGCGGAAGAAGATGCGGTTCTGCTCGAGCCATGTCCTGCCCGACCAGGTTTCTCCGGGGAAATACCCGTAACACTCGCTCTCAGTGATCCAGCTCAAGGGGAGCATGCCGCAGATACCCCTGCCGTCTTCTGCAACGATGAATTTCGGCCGACGTTTGTAATGGTGATGAAAACATGCCCGGACCTCCCAGAGATCCGTAATGAATTCGCGGGGAATGACCCGTTCCCAGATATCCCTGCACTCGTCTATTGCCGTAACCACCCGCAGGCTGAACATGGCTAGAGCCTCAGGTTTACGTGCGTAATGCAGTGTGCTCCGCCGAAATAACCGGTGGAGAATGTCTCCACTGCCTTGGGGTCGTAGGGTTTGCAGCTGAATACGTCCAGATACGTGGTATTGGTGAGGTTGGCAAAATGGGCGGAAATCAGCGAGGTCTCAATGAGCTGTATCATGGAGAACCCGGCCACCCGTTCATCCTCGCCAAAGTTTACCACCACGGTATCCTGGAACCTCTTCATCTCGATGAGATCGCAGAGTTCCCGGACGAACTGCCGTATCTTGTCTGCGTTGCGGATGGTTTCAGGATTGCAATGGTAAATATCAAAGCTCGACGAAATCCCCCAGGCGTTTTCCGTGATCGCCTGCTCAGCAATGGTACCTGTTCTCATGTGCTCCCCTTTCACTTGGATTAGTTATATCGAACACGCGCAGGGGCCTCATAAGGATTTGAGCCGCCAGGCTACTGGAGCCCGGCCGGGGGGCAACGCCTCGCTTATGAACCGTGTCAGACTGGCCACGAGCGCGCCTCGTAGCGACTTTTCGATGTTGTCCTCGATTATGGTGTTAAGAAGGACCGGACATTCCTTGATATCCCTGCACCGGCTTTCTATCGAGGCTGCCAGTTTCCCCATGACCTGGGTCATGAGCAGGGTAATGACACCGGCCTTGTTCTTGAAATGGCAGTAGAAGGTTCCCTTGCCGAGATCGGCCTGTTCGGTTATGACGTCGATGGTGCAGAGGTCAAGGCCCTTTCCGACGAAGATGGTGCGCGCCGCATCCAGGAGTTCCTGGTGCGTGACGCTTACCCGGCGCTGCTGCCGGGTTCTCTTGAGCCTGGTCGCCTTTGGTGCCCTGTCCTCCATCGTACCCCATCATCGGATCATGTTGTATGAATCGACTAAATGGGCAAAACTCATGGATTAGTCAATAAAAAAATAAGCAAGGTTTCGTTTGGATTCGCGTGGCTGGGAATATAATAAATAAATTATAAAAACAGTAAGATAGGTGACACCGAACAGGCTCGGGAAGGTGGCCGTGCCGGCAAGACTTTTCGCCGGAAAGAGGCGGGCTGTCCCGGGATAAATCAGGGGGATTCCAGGGTGGTTATTCGTGTGTAGCGATAACCCGCACGGGGGGATCGTCCCGGCGTGCGGGTTATCTAATTTAGAGAGACAGGGGAGGTCTCTTTATGGGCGTTGCGGTTGAGGAAGCGCAGCGCGATGCCGACCACGCTGAGGGTTCCGATGGTGCTGAAGGCAATAAGTGTCATGATTCAGCCCCTCCTCTCGATGATGGCTTCCTGGATGAAGCCCTTGAAGCCGAGCACGATGCCGAGGATGAGGAAGAGCAGGGTGAAGTTGGGGGCCATGTTGAAGAGCCGGTCGAGGTAGAGGCCTGCATAGAGACCGAGGAAGGTCATGGTGACGAGCACGACGCTGTAGGCGCTGATCCTGGTCAGCCTGTTTGCCAGCTTGCGTGGGATTCTTTCCTTTTTCATGGCTCTCTCCTTAGAGTGTCTTCTGTCCTGAGCTAGAAGAGCTGCATGAGGATCTCTCTGGCCGGGGCGGTGTTGATGCCCACCAGGGTGACCACGAGGACGAAAACCGCGGTGGCTTCGGCCGGGGTGAGTCCGAGAACCCTGTAGGTGAACCTGATGCCGATGCCGGTCATGAACATGCAACCAAGAACGATCCAAAGTGTTATCATCTGAGTGCCCTCCTTTTTATCGTGTATCTGTATACCAATAGGCAATGAGCGTGCCATGTTTGATAAATACATAACCTATTGAAATAAGGCGGATAATGAACAAGCCCTCTTTCACGTTATGACAGGATGGCACGCGGGGGAGGAAAGCGGAATTTTCATCCGGTCAAATTGTCAAAGTCAGTGGTTTATCGGCCTCCGGGTTGTGACATTCTGTCACAGAGAAAATGCATCGATGGTTATGAATCGGGAATAGTCAGCGGGGTGTCTGGAAAGGGAATCAACCGATGGTGCCGAGGGAGGGAATTGAACCCCCGACACGAGGATTTTCAGTCCTCTGCTCTACCATCTGAGCTACCTCGGCAACAGGTGTTGGTGTATTTAATTTGCGGAGTCTTGTCAAGAGTTTTCATCTTCATCGAAGTTGAAACTCTCAAGTTTTTCTCCATCCTCCCGGAGCACGTCCTCCATGGATACATTCTGCTGCCGGAAGCTGGTCTTGTCACCGAGCAGATCCTTGCGGTCTTCTTCCACCTTGCTTACTGCAAATCCATCGTCATTGATCTTGATCTCGGGGGCCTTGGTGAAGATATTGAGCTTTATCTTGGTGGGGACGAGGTCTTCCCCGCAACTTTTACATCGGTCGAAATAATCAAAGCTAACGTAGCTGCATTTCGGGCATCTCATAAGTCATGTCCTCCTGTGATATATCTGTGGTTATCGGTATAATGAAATTAATTCATTAGTAAAGACTATTCTCTTCACGCCGGATGAGCGATGATCACTGGCCGGGATGCCCGGGATGAACGTCTCGGGCGGCTGGGGAAAACATAAGAATAATAGTGACGTTGCACGGCATCTTCAAGATTGCCAAAAATTCAATATTCATTTTAGTTGACTGGAAAAACAATCTGTTTTATTGATAGGTGAATCAACAAGGAGGGATGTCATGTCTGATTGTCATGAACGGTTACGTGAAGAGGATAGGGCTTATTATCAGTGCATCAACCGGGAGAGCATCGAATACCTGAGGAACCGGTACAACAAGACGAACCGGTGGGTTATCGCCGACATGATCCGGCGCAGCAGTTACCACTACCCGGACAAGACCGCGCTCGTCTTCAATGAAACAACCCTGAGCTACCGGGAACTGGATGACGAATGCAACCGGGTGGCAAACGCTCTCATCGACCTCGGGGTCGAGAAATACGACCGTGTTGCCATCCTCGCCCACAACACCCTGCACCATGTCCTGACCTGGTTCGGATGTGCCAAGGCAGGCGCCGTCTACCTGTCCATCAATTACATGCTGCAGGGAGAAGAGATATCGTTCTGCGTCAATCACTCGGAGAGCAAGGTCCTTATCATCGAAGATTCCCTCTATCCCCTGGTCAAGGATGTCCTGGACGACATGCCGACGGTACAGACCCTGATCTGGTCGAACCAGGGAGAGGGGAGGCCGTGTGACGACACGAGGCTGCTGGATTTCGACCAGTGGTACGCCGGCTACCCCGCAGGTGAGCCCGATGTGATTCTCCACATCGAGGATCCTGTCCAGATGACGTACACCAGCGGTACGGAGTCCCTGCCCAAGGGGGTGGTTGCAAACAATCAGGCACTCATGGCGCAGTACATGGGGTGCATCGTGGACGGTCAGTACGACAGCGATGATGTGAGCATCAATGCCCTGCCGCTCTACCACTGTGCGCAGCGCGATGTGTTCATGAACCCGATATTCTGGGTGGGGGGGACTAACATCCTCTCGACACCGGACCTGACCGTGATTCTCCGCAAGATCTCCGAGCACAAGGCAACCATGTTCTTCGCCCCGCCCACGGTCTGGATCGGCCTGTTGCGGCACCCTGATTTTGCCGGCTACGATCTTTCCCACCTGAAGAAATGCTACTACGGGGCATCCATCATGCCGGTCGAGATCCTCAAGGAACTCATGGAAAAGATCCCCGGCTGCAGGATCTACAACTTTTACGGTCAGACCGAGCTTGCCCCCTACCACACGATTCTCAAGGCCGACGATGCAATGACGAAACTCGGATCAGCCGGCATGGGCGGCTTGAACATGGAGACACGCCTGGAGGATGACGAGGGCAGGGAGGTGGTCGCTACCGGCATTCCGGGTGAGATCTGCGGCAGAGGGCCCCATGCCATGATGCTCTATTTCAAGGAACCCGACAAGACCGAGGATGTCATGAGGGGCGGGTGGTTCCACTCCGGCGATCTCGGTGTCCTCGATGAGGACCGGTACATCGAGGTGGTGGACAGGAAGAAGGACATGGTGAAAACCGGCGGCGAGAATGTCTCCACCAGAGAGGTGGAAGAAGTAATCTACCAGGACAAACGGGTGCAGGAAGTGGCGGTCATCGGCGTCTATCACCCGAAGTGGGTCGAGGCGGTCACTGCGGTCATTGTCCCGAAAAAGGGGCAGACCATAACGGAAAGAGAGATAAAGGATGTTGCCAAGGCGCGGCTCGCGCTCTTCAAGGTTCCCAAGAAGGTCGTCTTCGTGGATGAACTCCCGAAAACGCCAACCGGCAAGATCCTGAAGAGAGATCTGCGCACCGTATACAAGAACCTGTTCGCAGACGACTGACACCCCTTCGGACGAGGCCTGTCTCGCCCGCTGTGTCCAGGGGAGAAGCAGGCCTCGCTGCCGGGGGATGTTGCCAGAACAGGGGTGCGGGTCCCTGTGCCTGAGAGTACTGCTTCCCTTAAGGATGCCTCCGGCCGGAGACTGCTTCCGGGCTGGAACCCGTTCAAACTCTTCCTTGAAGTTTCAATCCTCATATATTAATGTCAAAGCCCAGGGTTGACCTCTCGCGCGAGAACGATCGACAGGGACACCGGGCTATTCCTTCGTGCCGGCCGTGACCCAGGCAGACTGCAGGCGTGCCGCGATGATGTCATGAAAAGATAAAAGGAGAATCATATGGATTCACATCCCCGGATACTGCTGTGGAACTACTCTGTGGAAGAACTGCTTCGGATCGACCTTTTTTTCGGGGAGATCGACGCAGCTCCCATCCAGGTTATCGAAAAAGATCAGGGGCATCTCAGAGTCCATGAGATCCTCTTCACCGACAAGAAGGCAGACAAGGAGTATGTGTGCGACGAGAAGGTCATGCTATTTTATAATGTGCCGGCAGAGACAATCCATAGAGTGATGCAGGAGTCGAAGCAGCGGGACCTTCCCAGGCCAATATATGCGGTCGTGACGAATCAGTCCATCGAGTGGCAGTTCAGTCACCTGGTGGATCATCTCGTCAAGGAGCGCAACTTCTTCGAAAACAGGAAGAAGAAGGAACAAAACAAGCGCTTTGTAACGATCAAGGAATGACAGGCCCTGTTTCATGAAGAGCCAGCCGGTCAGTCTGTGGGTAAGGGGTCGTCACCAGGCGGGAGGCAAGGAGGGAGAAGGAGCATGAAGGCATCTTTTTTCAGGAAGGTCTGGATCATGTTCCAGTCCGTAGCGGTTACCCTGGGGATCTCAGTGTATGCCGTCTACATGAGGGTGGCAAACACGTATGAGCGTCAGTGGGCAGACAGGATTCTGCGCTGGTGGTCGAGTTGTCTGCTCAGGGCAGTCAGGGCTTCGTACGAGGTCTCAAATCCACACGGGGTTTCCCTGAAACCCGGCGTTCCCTATATCATCATGTCGAATCACCGGAGCCATTACGATATTCCCCTCATCTTCGTATCCCTGCCGGGCAGTATCCGGATGCTGACAAAGAAGGAGCTCTTCAAGGTGCCCATCTGGGGCAGGGGGCTCAAGGCTGCCGAGTTTCTCTCCATCGACCGGAAAGACCACGAACAGGCCATGAAGGACCTGGAGATTGCCAAGGAGAAGATGAAAAGCGGCATCGTGCTCTGGATCGCCCCGGAGGGAACCAGGTCCCGTACCGGGTTGCTGGGGGATTTCAAGAAGGGGGGCTTCATGGTGGCCATCCAGACCGGTGCCACGATTATCCCGGTGGGCATTGAGGATACGGAAAAGATCCTCCCGCCGGACACCTGGGGTTTTTGTTCCGATCAGCACGTGCATCTCAACATCGGCATGCCCATAGATGCATCGAAATATTCCATCGAGACGCGCGATCAGCTCATCGACGAGGTGAGGGACGCCATCCGTACCCTGGCGGCGCAAGGGTCGGAACCCGGCGCTCTACAGGGGTGAGCCCGGGCCGTAACAGCGGTCCCGCAGTACCCGTGCCTCCTGTCGTCTCCTTCAGGCGGCCTCAGGATGCATAACCGTCCATCACGGCAGACTCCCAGCCTTCGGGCAGCGTTATTCTGGACTTCTTCTGCCACTTCCTGCCTGAGTGAATAAAGCGCCCGAGCGTCTTGCGTTCGAGCACTGCACCCAGGGTTGAGAACCGGTATGCCTTGTCGAGGTCGAGCATCCAGGGGGTTTTGTCCCGGTCGAGGAGGATGTTTTTGAGATGGAGATCCGCATGATACACCCCTGCCGCGTGCATCTTTTTGATGAGGGCACCGGTCTGCCTGAGGATCGGCAGGCTGTCTTCGGGAGCACCTTCGAGATAGGTGAGGAGGTCGACAGAGTCGGGCACCATCTTCGTGATCACGGTTATGTGGTAAAACAGGCCGCTACGTATGAATCTCAGGGCCAGGATCTCGGGGGTTGGGATGCCCCGGGCCCTCAGGTAGGCGCTGATCTCGAGTTCCCGCAGGCTTCTATCCGGAGAGAGAAAACGCTCCCCGCTCAGGCGGGCGAAGGTGCCGCCGTGAGTAAGGGTTCTCAGGACCAGGTCCGGCTCGATGAGATGTATCTGTCCCCTGCCACACAGGGGGGAGGGCATTCCGACGGTATCCTTCCTGTCGATCAGCCCCGGCAGTTCGGCACGGCATGATTTGTAGATGATCCTGGTGGCGGCTGCCTCCTGTACGGAATACCCGAGCTCGGTGAGAATGTCCTTCATGCGCTATCCTTCCACGGCCATGTATATCTTCTTGAGCCGCTTGATCTCGTCCCGGAAAGATGCCGCCTCTTCGAACCGCAGCTCCTGAGCGGCCTCGAGCATCTTCTTGTCGAGGGCGGCAATGGTATCCTTGATCTTGCCGACGGTTATGGTGCCCATGGATGTCTTCACCTCGGCGGCAATGTCTGCATAATCCCTCTCATAGATGGAGCCGAGGATATCCCTGATGTTCTTGACGATGGTCCTGGGCGTGATGCCGTGGGCATGGTTGTAGGCCTGCTGTTTCTCTCTTCTCCGAAGCGTCTCGCCGGTGGCGCGTTCGATGGATGAGGTCCGGGTATCGGCATACATGATCACCTTGCCCTGTACATTTCTGGCAGCCCTGCCACTGGTCTGAACGAGAGAACGTTCGGAGCGCAGGAAACCCTCCTTGTCCGCATCCAGTATGGCAACGAGCGAGACCTCGGGGAGATCGAGCCCCTCCCGCAGGAGGTTTATCCCGACCAGGACATCGAAGGCACCCTCCCTGAGGCCCTTGATGATCTCGATCCGTTCGAGCGTGTCGACATCCGAATGCATGTACTTAACCTTCACATCGAGGTTCTGGTAGTAATCGGTGAGTTCTTCGGCCATGCGCTTAGTCAGGGTGGTGACCAGGACACGTTCGCCCCGGGCGATGATCTTGTGGATCTCACGGTAGAGGTCATCCACCTGGCCGGTTGCGGGCCTGATCTCAACGACGGGGTCCAGGAGGCCGGTGGGGCGGATCACCTGCTCGATCACCCTGTCTTTTGACTGCCTGATCTCGTAGTCCCCGGGTGTGGCGGAGACATAGATGATGGTGTTCACCAGGGCATTGAACTCATCGAAACGAAGCGGCCGGTTGTCCAGTGCCGAGGGGAGTCTGAACCCGTATTCCACGAGTGTGGACTTCCTCGAATGATCCCCCCGGTACATGCCGATGAGCTGGGGCACCCCTACGTGGGATTCATCGAGAAATACCAGGGTATTTCTGGGAAAATAGTCCATGAGTGTCGGAGGGGCCTGGCCCGGAGAGCGTCCGGTGAGGTGCCGCGAATAATTCTCGATACCCTTGCAGGAGCCGGTCTCCATGAGCATCTCGATATCATAGTTGGTCCTCTCTTCGATCCGCTGCGCCTCGATGAACCGTTTCTCGCTGCGGTAGAAGTCCACGCGCTGCTTCAGCTCCTGCCGGATCGCCTCGATGGCCTTGAGCAGGGTGGATTTCGGCGTCACGTAATGGGAGGCAGGATAGATGGGAAAGCGGTTGATCTTCTGTATCTTCCTGTTTCGCAGCGTGTCGATCTGCCAGATCGCCTCGATCTCGTCGCCGAAGAGCTCCACCCGGATGGCGAGGTCCTCCTCATGGACCGGGAAGATGTCGATGACGTCGCCGCGCACCCTGAAACCCCCCCGGTGAAAGTCATAGTCGCCCCGTTCGTACTGGATCTCCACGAGCTTTTTCAGGATATCGTTGCGGGTCAGGGTGCTGCCCTCCTCGAGGTAGAGGAGCATGCCGGAGTAGGCCTCGGGTGATCCCAGGCCGTAGATGCACGACACCGATGCCACGATGATGGAGTCTTCCCGCTCAAAGAGTGTACGGGTTGCCCGGTGTCTCAGCTTGTCGATGTCTTCGTTTATGGCTGAGTCTTTTTCAATGAAGAGGTCCCGCGACGGCACGTAGGCCTCGGGCTGGTAGTAGTCATAGTAGCTCACGAAATATTCCACGGCATTTTCCGGAAACAGCTCCTTGAATTCGCCGTAAAGCTGGGCCGCGAGGATCTTGTTCGGGGCGATGACGAGGGCCGGCCGGTTCATCTTGTTGATGACGCACGCCATGGTAAAGGTCTTGCCCGAACCCGTTACCCCGAGGAGAACCTGATCCCGGACCCCATTGCCGATGCCTTCGCACAGGGCATCGATAGCCTGCGGCTGGTCACCCTCGGGCTCAAAGGGAGAAACGAGTTTGAATCCCATCTTGTGAATGCGCTATACCTTTTCCCAGGTCGTCCCTTCGGAAGAATCTTTCAACTGGATTCCCCGGGATTTCAGCATATCCCTTATCTCGTCTGCCTTCTTGAAATCACGGGCCTTCCTGGCGGCATTCCTCTGCTCGATCAGTCCTTCGATCTCATCTCCGCTGAGGCCCACATCGCTGATGCCGGAGCGTTTTATCGTTTCCAGAAACGGTGCCGGATCCTGCTCGAGGATGCCGAGGATCTCGGAAACCTCGGACATGGCAGCTTTCAAGCGGGGTATGTCATCGGAGACGACCGCGGGATCATTATCGAGAATCCTGTTCACCTCGGTCGTCAGGTCGTGGAGGTGGGCAATGACCTTTGCCGTATTGAAGTCGTCGCACATGGCTTCATCGAAGTTCTCGCTAAATGTTTTGATAACCGTTCCGAGCGGGGATGCACCCTGCCTGAGAGGGCTCTTTTCCACCCTGTCGAGCATCTCATAGAACCTCACCAGGGCCAGTTGCGATGCGTGGAGGGCGTCTTTGGAGAAGTCTATGGGGCTGCGGTAATGCCTCGAGATCAAAAGCAGCCTCAGTATCTCCGGGTGTACCTCTTTGGTGAGCTCGCGTATGGTCATGAAATTGCCGAGTGATTTGCTCATCTTTTCGCCTTCGATGGTGACAAAGCCGTTGTGGACCCAGTATTTTGCGAACTCGGCACCAAACGCGCCTTCGGACTGGGCGGTCTCGTTCTCGTGGTGGGGGAATATGAGGTCCCTTCCCCCGCCGTGTATATCCAGGGTGTGTCCCAGGAAATGGGTGCTCATGGCAGAACACTCGATGTGCCAGCCCGGTCTTCCCTTCGACCAGGGGCTGTCCCACCAAGGCTCCCCGTCCTTGCTCCTCTTCCAGAGGGCGAAGTCGAGCGGGTCCTGTTTCTGCTCCTCCACATCGACCCTGGCGCCTGCGATCATCTCTTCGATCCTCCTGCCGCTCAGTTTTCCATAGCCCCTGAACTTCGAGACGCTGAAGTAGACGCTCCCGTCTTGAGCCCTGTATGCAAGGCCCTTGTCTTCAAGCATCCGGACCATATCGATGATCTCGGCGATATGCTCCGTGGCCTTTGGCTCCACGTCCGCCGGTTTGACCCCCAGGATATCCATGTCGATCTTGAACTCATCGATATACTTTTCCGCGATCTCCTTGTATGACCGGCCCAGGGAATTGGCGCGGGCGATAATCTTGTCGTCCACATCCGTGTAGTTCCTCACATAGGTGAGGTTATAGCCTTTTTTCCTGAGAAACCGCGATATGACGTCAAAGACGATCAATGACCTGGCATGACCGATATGGCACATATCATAAACCGTAACCCCGCATACGTACATGCCGACATTGTTCCCGTTGACAGGGACAAAGGGCTGCTTCTTCTTGTAGGGTGTGTTGTATATCTGAAGTGTCATGACTCTTCCTCCTGGTCGTTCTTCTTTCTTACAAGGACAACTGCCTGTGCCGACATTGCCTCGCCTGCACCGATTTCGCCGAACCCCTCGTGCGTGCGGAATTTTACCGAGACACACGATGCATCGATCATACAGGCATCGGCAAGGTGCCGGACCATGTCTTTCCGGTATCCCGAGAGCTTCGGCCGTTCGCAGATGCAGTTGATGTCGATATTCACCACCTCGTAATCTGATTGTAAGGTCCTGATTATCATTTTTAGCATCGTAAGGGAATAGATTCCCGCTGTCTCTGGTGCCGTATCGGGAAACAGCTCCCCGATATCGCCCTGTGCGGCGGCCCCCAGGAGGGCATCGCAGACGGCATGGACAATCACGTCCCCGTCGGAATGGCCGAGAAGGCCTTTCTCATAGTCTATGGAGACACCGCCCAGGACGAGCTTTCTGCCGGGGACAAGACGATGGATATCGAAACCTATGCCGACTCTGTACGACATCGAAGCAGCGCCTCTGCGATAGATAGATCTTCTTTCAGGGTAATCTTGATATTGAAGGGATCACCCGGGACAAGCCCGACCTTTCCCCCTGCCTCTTCGATCAGGGCGCTGTCATCGGTGAACCGGACGAGCCGGTTATCCCGCGCCCGTGCGTGAGCCTCGAGGATGCGCTCGGTCCTGAATGCCTGCGGGGTCTGGACCTGATAGACATGGTCTCTCGGTATGGTTCTCGTCACGAGGGTTCCTTCCACCTCTTTTATGGTATCGGCCAGGGCGAGGCCGGGTATGCACGCATCGAGCCCCTCTATGCCGTCGATGACCCGGGAGATGATCTCGCCGGTAACCAGGGGCCGCACCCCGTCGTGGATGAGCACGAGTTCGCAGGGCGCAAGGACCTGCAGGCCGTTCCATACCGATTCCTGCCGGGTCGCCCCTCCTGCGGTCACGGTCAGGGGGGTGGTAATCCCGTCGAGGATGTCCCCCACATCGCTCAAGTCTTCTTCGGGTACGACCACGACGATGTTCGTGATGGAAGGGTGGACGTCGAAGCAGTCTGTTGTCCTGCGTAAGACAGGGACTCCTCCAAGGCGGATGAACTGTTTCTTCCGGCCGAAACGGAGACCGCTTCCGCCGGCCACGATGAGAGCACTAGCTGCCATTACCCTTGGGTGCTGCGAAAATCATACGTCCTGCAGGGGTCTGTAGTATGGACGTGACAACGACTTCCACCGTCTTGTTGATGAGGATTTCTCCCTGTTCCACCACGACCATGGTGCCGTCTTCAAGGTAGGCAACACCCTGTCCCTTTTCCTTTCCCTGCTTGGCTATGGTGACCGACATGCTTTCTCCCGGCAGGACGATGGGTTTGACGGCGTTTGCGAGCTGGTTGATATTGAGCACGTTCACGCCCTGGATCTGGGCAACCTTGTTCAGGTTGAAATCGTTCGTCAGGACATCTGCCTCGAGTTCCTTTGCCAGGGCGATGAGCTTTGAGTCCACTTCCTTGATCTTCGGGAAGTCCTTGTCGGATACCTCCATCTTTACATGGGGGGTCTTCTGGAGCTTGTTCAGGATGTCGAGGCCCCTGCGTCCCCGTGCCCTCTTGAGGGGATCCGAGGAATCGGCGATGTGCTGCAGTTCGTTCAGGATGAACTGGGGTGCGATGAGGGTCCCGTCGATAAAACCGGCATCACAGATATCGGGGATTCTCCCGTCGATGATGACGCTCGTGTCCAGTATCTTGTGCCGGATGCTGTCCCCCCGCGGGGTGTGACGGAAGACGGGCAGCGACTGCAGCTCCTTGCCCCAGGCGACACCGATGATATAGCCGAGGTATGCAAAGATCGAGTTGATGAGGATGAAGAGAAATATCCCCCCCTCGAGTTTCAGGAGTACATAGCCCAGGAGGCTGCCGATGATGAGTCCGAGGATGGCGCCGAGAAACCCCCCTACATACGCCATGGGGTGGAGCCGCAGCCCCCTGATCTCACTGATGAAGATTGCCAGCAGGCAGAACTCGGCGATGGCCGGCAGGACAAAGAGCCAGATCCCGCCGCCCATGTGCAGGGCAGCATAGTTGAAGGACCCATAGAGAACCACAAGTGCAATTGCAATTCGAAGAAACCATTTCATACAATCATCCTATTTTATAGCATTTATTCCGGCTCAACCTTTCCCATGGCCTCCAGGAGCATTTTCTCTGCATGCTTTTTGTCCTGTCTCTTCGAGGTCGATATCTCGCTGACGAGAAGGGTTTTCGCCGTGTCATACATCTTTCTCTCTCCGAAGGAGAGTTCTTTGCCCCGTTTCAGGATGTTGAGATCCCGCAATACCTCGGCGATCTCAAATGCTGAACCGCTTTTGATCTTGTCCATGTATTCCCGGTAGCGGCGGTTCCATGTCTGATTGTCGATGGAGACCGACCGCTGGTTCAGGATCTCGATGACCCTGTCGATCCCTTCACCATCGATGAGCTGACGTATGCCCACATTGTCTACATTGGTCACTGGTACCATCACCGTCATTTGCGTGTCCAGGACCTTCAGGATGAAAAAGGAGATTTTACTTCCGGAGATCTCTCTCGTCTCTATGGATTCAACTTCAGAGACACCGTGTGCTGGATATACAACTACATCACCTACTTTAAACATGCGTCGATCCCTTTCAATAATATAACAACAATATCAATTCAGCGTATTTTAGTCAAGGCTGCTGGATGAATTTATCTAAAAAAGATAAGTGATTATGGACCCGGAACGTATTAAGCACCTGATTTATACCTACAATATATGAATCCTTGATCCCATCACGGTATTTATAAAGGAGAAAAGTTCTTTGAACAGAAGGATTCAGGCCCTTGACTTCAAGGGACCTGGTGTGAGAAGCACATACCTCATGGAGTATCCTGTTATCGATCCGGTATTGATTCACCTCGGCCCTCTGCAGATTCGCTGGTACGGCCTGATGTACATCATCGGATTCTTTCTGGCCTATGTGATCGCGGTGAAGATATCCCGGCGCAGAGCTTACGAGATGACCGCAGCCGAGATCGAAGATCTCCTCGCATACTGCGTTATCGGACTGATCCTCGGCGCGAGGTTCGGGTACTGCATGTTCTACAATCTCTTGTTCTACCTCGAAAATCCTCTCAAGATATTTGCGGTCTGGGAGGGCGGCATGTCATTTCACGGCGGCCTTGTCGGGTTGATCCTGGCCGGCCTGCTCTATTCGCGGGTGAAGAACAAGCAGTTCCTGATGCTGGCGGACATCGGGGCCATAGCGGCACCGCCGGGACTGTTCTTCGGCCGGCTCGGCAATTTCATCAATGCGGAATTGTACGGCAGGGTGACCGATATGCCCTGGGGTATGGTGTTTCCCGGAGCCGGATCACTCCCGAGGCATCCCTCGCAGCTGTACGAGGGATTTTTCGAGGGTGTCGTGCTGTTGCTTGTCCTCTATCTCATCCATCTCAGGAGCCGGACCCGGGGAATCCTCATTGCCTCGTTCCTCTTCTTCTACGGCCTGATGCGGTTTTTCCTCGAGATTTTCCGCGAGCCGGATATGCAGATGGGCTTTGTCCTGGGGTTCCTCACCATGGGACAGGTCCTGTGTGTGATCATGGTGATAGCCGGGCTTTGCCTGTTTGCCTGTCGATTAAAGTCTGCCCGTACGTAATGCGATAAGGCATAGTAAATGAAGGATTTTGAAACGAAGATCTCGAAGGGGATCAGGGCGTTCACCCACTACAACCGCTACAAGAAGGGAATCATGCAGAAAAATGATCCCCTGGGCGCAAAGGTGATCCTCCAGCTGTTTCCCCTGTGCATGCATATCAATCATCCGGCGTTGCCCGGGTATGTGGGTGATGTGGACTGCCCATGCGGGGTAAAGTGCATGGAATGGCCGGCAGGAACCATCAAAAGCCTGGCCTCGTTCTTTTCCGTCCGGATCGCCCTGGGGGATATCCAGGGCTATGTGCCCAGGAATTGCGAGATAGAAGGGCTCTTCACCATCGGATCGGTCGGGAGTCTCGGGCAGACCAGGGAATCGGACTACGACATCTGGGTGGTGATCGATGTCGAGGCGCTCGGGAGAAAGAGGGCCCTGCTCCTGGATCGAAAGCTGAAGATTCTCCAGAAGTGGATATCCTCCCAGTTCATCATCGATCTCCATTTTTTCCTCATGGACATCCGCGACATCCAGCAGAACAATTTCGGGCTCGTATCTCAGGAGGGCTCGGGTTCAGCGCTGAAGAATATCCTCAAGGAGGAATTCTATCGCACCATGACCCTTATCGAGGGGAGGATTCCCCTGTGGTGGGTGGTCCCCTCTGACAATGGAACCGACTCCTGCCAGAAGGAGCCGCAGTTTCTGCAGAAGGCAACCGTATTTTCTGCCGGTGATTACATCGACATGGGCGACATCTCCTCCATTCCCGAACAGGAACTCCTCGGAGCAGCGCTGTGGCAAATGCACAAGGCGCTGGACGATCCCCTGAAGTCTGTCCTGAAGATGGCCCTGGTGGCCACCTATCTCGAGCCCGGAGAAAAAAACCAGCTCCTGTGCGAGTCCATGAAGAAGCAGGTCATGCATGCCACGAGGGATGATATTGTCGATCCCTACTACGAGGTGCTGCGCAATGTTGAGAACTACTACCGTTCCAAGGGAGACCTCAAGACGGTCGACCTGCTCAGGAAGTGTTTCTATCTGAAGGTCTGCGCGAACATTACCATGAACGATCTCGTCAGGGTCAACCGGGATGACAAGATCGCGATCATGGCCGACATCGTGAAATCCTGGGGCTGGTCTGTCAAGTATCTCAGGGAGCTCAATTCATTTCATGAATGGGGGGTGGAGAAGTACCGGGAATTCGGGGAAGAGTTGCACGATTACCTGAAACGGTCAACGGTCCTGCTCATTCGCAGGGCCAGGGCCTTCCTGCTTCATTCTCCCCTGGATCAGGATGTGGAGATGGAGATCCTGCGCCGGAGGGTGGAGGCCTTCTACGTCTCCAAGGAAGGCAAGATCAACTGCGAAAAGAGGGTCAAGAGGAAGGAGCCTGCCTATGAGGATCTGTTCTTTTCGTACAGCAGCAGCCAGTGGCAGGTGAACAGTGCATCGCCCGAGAACCCGGCGAACAAACCCGTGATGCGCACCTCCCGGGTGGTCGAGATAATCGCATGGCTGGTCTACAACAAGAGGTTCGATGTGTCCACGGCGTTTCACATGATCCCCAACACCTCCCAGGTGGTCCTTTCCGATATCCAATCCCTGTTGTGGGACCTGAATTCGCTGATTCCCGACGCCAACTCTGCCGGCCTGGACAGGGATTCCCTCATGGAGAAAAAGTATGTCAAGCAGGTGGTGATTATCGGCAACATGGAAACGCCGGATGCGGTCCACTCCATAAAGGAGATCGATGTGATCTACAGCAATTCGTGGAACGAGCTGTACTGTATCCAGGTCAAGCCGGGCAGCCTGAAGGCCTGGATGTCCAGGATCCGGACCCCGAAAACGAAGATCAGCATATGGCTGCCCCGGGGCGGTAAATCGAAGCACCTGGTCAAGGTGCTCAACTCCCTGCTCTAGGGCCCTTCAGCCCCGGAGATAAAAGAATTGACTCTGTCTTGAAATGCTTATATCAAATCCTTAAGGGGCATGGCGGCTAACTACAGGTATTTCCGTGGATTGATGACCATCCCCCGTTGACGAGGACCTATGGAGAGCATTTCGATTGGCATCTGCCAGATCAGACAGGGATACGATTTCGAGGAAAATATCTCGAGATCCCTTACCATGATCGGCGAGGCAATTTCCCGGGGGGCAGACATGGTGGTTCTCCCCGAGATGTTTTTCACCCCCTACGAACCTTCATCCATACGGGCCTCGGCCGTATTTACCCAACGCGCCATGGAGATCCTGAAAGACAAGGCTGCCCGTTCGGGGGTCTACATCATTGCCGGATCGATGCCCGTAACAGGTGATGGAAACCGCTTCTTCAACCGTGCCATGGTCTTCGGACCGGACGGGTATGAGCTGTATCACCATGACAAGATGCATCTCTTTGACTGCACCCCTCCGGGTGGGCCGCGGGTAAAGGAGTCGGATATCATCATGCCGGGTGATTCCTATGGATCATTCGATACCCCCTGGGGGAGGGCCTCGGTCATCGTATGCTATGACATCCGGTTTACCCCCCTGGCACAGCTCCTCGCCGGAGAGGATATCCGTCTCCTGTTCGTGCCGGCGGCCTTCTCCCTTGCCACCGGGAGGGCTCACTGGGAGATGCTCGTGAGGATCCGTTCCGTGGAGATCCAGGGCTTTGTGGTTGGCGTTCAGCCCGCTTACAATCCCGGGCTGAAGTATGTCCCGTACGGGCACTCCCTGGTTTCCTCCCCCTGGGGAGATGTTCTCCTCGATGCCGGCCCTGACGAGACAGTGGAGGTCGTGACGCTCGACCTGGCCGAGGTGGAAAGGATCAGGAAGGGGTTCCCGCTGCTCGCTCACCGGAGAAGCGAACTGTATGCCACATCCTGGCGGGGTAGGCCGTGATCGAGATCCGGGCACTGACGAAGACATTCAAGGGTCAGAAGGTTCTCGACAACCTCGACCTCTCTCTCCCCAAGGGCAAGATCACGGTCATCATAGGGCCGACCGGAACGGGAAAGAGTGTTCTCCTCAAGCATATTCTCGGGCTGATCAAGCCGGATTCCGGACAGATCCTCATAGACGGCAGGGATATCAGCACCATGGACGAGGTCCAGCTCAACGAGGCACGCAAGGATTTCGGGGTGTGCTTTCAGGATGCGGCCCTGTTCGATTCCATGAACGTCGGCGAGAACGTCGGGTTCCCCTTTGCCATGCACACCGGCCTCTCCCGGGAGGAAATCGGCCGGGAAGTGTCGAGGCTGCTCAAGGAGGTGGGACTCAGCGGTATCGAGAAGAAGCTGCCCTCGCAGCTCTCCGGCGGGATGAGAAAGCGGGTGGGGCTTGCCCGCGCCCTTGCCATGAATCCGAAGATCCTGCTCTTCGACGAGCCCACCACGGGGCTCGATCCGGTGATGACCTGCGCCATCAACACGCTGATCAGGCAGGTCCAGCTGAAGTCACAGGCCACGAGCCTGGTCATCAGCCACGATATCCACGGTGCCTTCGAGGTGGCTGATTACATGGCCATGATCTACGAGGGTCGCATCGTCTTCCACGGGGAACCGGAGATGTTCCAGCAGACCACCGATCCCCTGGTGAGGCAGTTTGTGGAAGGAAAGCTCGAGGGGCCCATCAACCCCATCAAGTAGCGAGCGCTGTGTCCGGTGTGTTGCCCGGCGTGACAGCACACATGGGGGGCTGCTCTCAAGCAGTGTTCCAGGCAGGAGGTTGTTTCCCGCTCGCCGGTCAGGGCATGGTGAATTCCGTTTCCGGGTGCCTGACCGTAAGGACGGGGCAGGGTGCCTTCTTGACCACCTTCTCGGCCGTATGGCCGAACAGCACCTGCTTGAGTCCCGTGCGTCCGTGGGATCCTATCACGATGAGGTCCACGCGCTCGCGCCTTGCAAACTGGATAATCTCGTAGAAGGGCACCCCGTGGAGGATATAGGTGCCGCAGGGGGTTTCGGGAGGAATCATGGCTTGAGCCATTTCTTCGAGCCTCTTGACGGCATTCTCCTCGAATTCCACATAGAGCTGCGGCAGAATGGTGGGGCTGAGGTTGTACTCGGAGAATTCCGTAAAGTCCTGGAGTACGTGGAGCAGGTAGAGTCTGGCCTTGAGGAGTTTGTTCAGGTCTATGGCATAACCCAGGGCATATCGTGCTGATTCGCTGAAATCCGTCGGGATGAGAATTCTTTCTACCATAGTCCTATAAGTAATCGCAGACAGGGCCGTGTCAATACCTCCCTGCTTGCCTTTGTGGGGCCAAGCGGGTATAGGCTCTCATTATGAGGTTTCTTTTCTCCGCGCTGATCGTGGTCTTCATCGCCGGCTGTGCATCCCTTGCCGTTGCCCCGGACGGGCAGTACCCGTTCCGCGCCGAGTTTGTCGCCAGCGGGGTGGTCAACGGGAAGAACATCCGTGTGGACGGGGCCCTGTGCGTCACCTCGGACACTGCCGGAGCAGCCCAGATCTACGGTCCAGGGGGGCTGACGGCCTACACGCTGACCATGCAGGACGGGCTCCTGAGCGTTTTCGATACGTGGGGCAGACCCATCAGCCAGTACGATATCCCGCTCAAGGATATTGTCGGGGTTATCGCAGGTACCCCGCCGCGGGGACCCTACCTCTACAGAAGGAAGTCGGGCGATGTGCTCAAGGTGACCTATACCTGGGGCACTGTCTGGCTCGGAGAGAACATGCTGCCCCGGGAGGTCCATCTGCGCGGTGATCCAAGGCTTGACGCGGTCTTTTATGGACAGGGTAATATTGTAACATTGCTGATTACCTACGGTTCTGATACACTGGACCTTGCAATTTCTGTTAAAGAGGGTGGCAGGTGGCTTTGAAAAGCCCGTACACCGATAGTGGGGGTCTCGACAACATATGATCGTAATGAAATGTCCGGAGTGCGGGAAGAAGGTGGTATGGGATGATTTTCAGCCCACGGATATCAGGTGTCCGGGCTGCGGGAAAGATCTCAACGTTCATGCCTGCCTGAAGAAGAATATCGAGCTTAGGGAACTCACCCAGGGCAAGAGAATCCGTCACTGCTCCCGGTGCAACGGTATCGTGTCCCGCCGATGGTTCACCCGTTGCCCCCACTGCGGATACTGGCTCTTCGGTCCGGTCTCCTTCCATGGAAACTGGCCGTTCTTCCTTACCCTGGCCTTCATCTACCTCATGTTCACCCTGTACTACGTGATCTATATCCGCTGAGACCGGGCAGGACAACTATCCTGAACCCGCGGAAAAGGCAGAGGCCATGAGCAACGAGTTCATCTCTCCCGAGAAGATCAAGATGCTTGAAGACAGGATGCTCGAACTGGGTATTCACGAGCGAGACCTGGAAGAGAAGTTTATCCATGCCCAGGGCAGGGGGGGGCAGAAGGTCAACAAGACCTCCAGCTGCGTTTACCTCAGGCACATCCCCACCGGCGTAGAGGTGAAATGCCAGAAGGCCAGGTCTCAGGCTATGAACCGGTTCTTCGCCAGGCGTCTCCTCACCGACAAGGTTGAGGAGACCCTGCTGGGAAAGTCATCCTCTGTTGGAAAAGAGGTTCAGAAGATCCGCAGGCAGAAAAACAGGAGAGCCAGGAGGGCGCGGGGAAAACAAGCGGACACGCAACATTAATTCATTGATACTTACTTGATTATATAATAAAACATATAGCAATATTCATTCTCTGTAATTGTTCTTTAAAATTTAATGAGAGGAATGTGATTAGTATGAAATCGAATACGTACCTGATGGAAAATCCGGAAGAGGCCCACCGGCTCGATATCAAGACTGATCCGGAAGAGGTAAAACAGCAGGCGGCCTGGTGTGGAATCGGGCCTGGGGCACGTGTCCTGGACGTGGGCTGCGGATCGGGCAAGGTGTCGTCGATCCTGCACGAGCTGGTTCAGCCCGGAGGAGAGGTGCTCGGTGTTGATTTCTCCGGGGAGCGGGTAGCCTATGCACGGCAGAAGTTCGGGTCTGCGCCCGGTATTGATTTTCAGATTATGGATTTCACCCGCCCGATGGAACTGCCCGGTCAGTTTGATTTTATCTGGGTCAGGTTCGTTCTGGAGTATTTCCAGAAAGAGGCCCCGGCTATCATCGGGAATCTCGGCACCTGTCTGAAGCCCGATGGGGTGCTGTGTCTCCTCGATCTCGATTACAACTGCCTGAATCATTACCCGCTGACTGGCCATATGGAAAATGTCCTGCAGCAGTTGATGAATACCATGAGCGAACGATTCAATTTCGATCCGTTTGTGGGCAGGAAGCTCTATACCTATCTTCTCGACCTTGGATTCAGGGATATCAGGCTTCATCTCATGGCTCATCATCTTATCTATGGCGAACTCAGATCCCAGGACCATTTCAACTGGATCAAAAAACTCGAGATGGCTGCCAGGAAGGCCAGGACGGTGTTTGAGGACTACCCCGGAGGATACGATGGCTTCTTTAAGGATTTCGAGGTCTTCTTCAATGATCCGAGGCGGTTCACCTATACCCCGCTCATCATTGGTGCAGGCAAGAAGCCTCGATGAGAGGCAGGCATGTTCCTGGCGGGCGCTGTCTGACGGATACCCTTTTCATGGGAAATATGATACAGATAATCTTTGGGCAGCCTTGTGCAAAGGTACTGTGAAAAATCGGGGCTGTGTAATGAAATCGCTTGTAATATTTAGAAACTAGTTTACAATTGCTGACATAGATTGATTGTGTATTTGCAGGGCGTGGGTATCCCTCCTGCAGGCAGGCCCCCTGGAATATCTGCCTCGGGAGATGTTCCGGGTCGGGTTGGTGTTGCAGGTCAGGGCAAAGCGGGTATGTAACCGTGTTATTTTTGTAATTATTTCAGTGAAGAGGTGACTGCAGTGGATTCAGACAAAGACTACATCCAGGAACTGGCACATAACACTCTCGGAGCTGTTTCCGGTCCGTCTTTTTCGACAGGCACACTGATTCCGTTCAACCACAGGGATCTTGGCAGCGGGCTGAAATCGGCACGGACCATTCACCAGAAGTCGTTGATAAACATCCTGAATCATATCCATTTCATCAGTGGTGATGTGTTTGCCAGGCTCCGGCACTCCCTCACCGGGGAAGATTTTCTACTCAGGCTGCTCCAGGCAGATCCCTGCCAGGGGAACCTCGTGAAGTTCCATGTCCCGGCGATGGGCATGGTCAGCTTCGAGAACTTCGAGCTCCTCGATCTCATCATAGATGACGGCAAATCAGTGGTTCTCATGCCCATGGAGACCGTCAACAGAGACGACTCTTCGATAATGGTGAGGATACCGCCCAAGGGTTTTATCATCGGGCAGAGGAACTCACGGAGGTTTACCTGCAGGAATATCGATGTGGAGCTCGCCTGTGCCGGTTGCCGGCTCGCGGGAACCCTGGTGGATTTCAGCTTCGAAGGATTGTGCATACGGCTCGAGCCGTCCGGGACGAACCTGAAGGACCTGCTCAGGGATGCCGCACCGCTGACGATGAACCTGAGGTGCGGCCGGGAACAGGTCCTTTCAGGAGAAGCCCGCCTGCTCCAGGTCAACGAGAGCGGAGAATATCCCGTGATTGTCGTTGCCCCCACCAATACACCGCATGTGCGTTATAAAAAGCGCAAGTATCGCCATCCCCGCATCAAGCTCGTTCCAACGCCCAAGATCACGTTCATGCACCCCCTGAGCAACAAGAGGGTCACCTATGACCTGTCCGATATCGGGGCCACCGGGTTTTCCGTGGATGAAAGCAGCGATGAAGCACTGCTCATGCCGGGGATTATCATC
Source organism: Deltaproteobacteria bacterium (assembly GCA_018434685.1). Classification (GTDB taxonomy): domain Bacteria; phylum Desulfobacterota; class Desulfomonilia; order UBA1062; family UBA1062; genus DSAD01. The sequence continues at coordinate 20,460 of JAHDOV010000013.1, read as the reverse complement.
AGGGATATCACGATCCTCTTTGCAGGGGGCTTTCAGCTCACCTGCTCTGCCCAGGTTGTGTACAGCGAGCGCAAGCGGGGCAGATCGATCCACCATGGTTTTCTCATTACCGACATGGATACGGTCTCCTACTGCAGATTGTTCGATATTGTCAGTAATGCCTATGACCCCAGGGCAAATATGACTTCGGAGATCGACATGGACACCCTGTGGGAGTTCTTCTTCAAATCCGGGTTTATCTATCCCAAGAAATATGAATCGTTGAGTCCCTACAAAGAGGAATTCAAAGACACCTACCGGAAGCTCTACCAGGAGTGCCAGGAGATCTTTTCCTGTCTCACCTATCAGCGCAATGGGAAGATCTACGGCCACAACTGTGCCATCAAGGCCTATCAGCGGTCCTGGATGATCTATCACCTGGCCGCAACCTCCAAGGGCGCACGGCAGATCGGTCTGAATATCATGAGGCACAGCCACATCTTCTATGACGGGCTGTACCGTATTCCGTCGATCGGCATGGATTACATGGTCATCTACTACCGGCCGAACAATAAATTCCCGGACTACTTCTTCGGCGGGTTCTGCCGGCATTTCAAGAATCCCAAGGCCTGTTCCATGGATACGTATGCCTATTTCTACCATACGCTCTCCGGTCAGCAGCAGACCCTTCCGGACGGGTGGAGCCTCTCCCCCTGTGAGGCGGAAGATCACCAGCAGCTGAGAAAATTCTATGAACAGAACTCGGGCGGTCTCATGCTCGACATGTTCGGATTCGACCTGACCTATCCGGAGGAACCCCTCGAGCAGGTCTACGATCGACTTGGACTGACCAGGAAGAGTAAGGCTGTTGCGCTGAAATACCAGGGACAGCTCAAGGCCGTCCTGATCGTCGATCAATCCAACATGGGCACCAATCTCTCCGAACTCCTGAACAATATCAAGATCATTGTCATGGACGAGGAAAACATGCCCTGGGGTGTACTGGAGACTGCTGTGGAGCAGATGGGGCACGTGTATGCCAGGGAGAAGATACCGATCATGGTATATCCGCTCGAATATGCACAGCGTGCCGGCGTCGAGTTTGACAAGCGGTACAACCTCTGGATAATCAATTCGCGCTTCGGCGACGAATACATCGATTACATGAGGCAGCAGCTGAGGTTCAGCACACTGAAATTCCTGAGATTCATCATCAGAAACCTGATCAAGCGCTAAGGGAGCTGCTGCTCCCTGCTGAATCAGGTTTCACCCCATGAAGATGACACTTTATCAGGTCATCTTCATTATTTTTATTCATTCTTCCGATAGGTACTCCATAAAAGAGCTCTTGGGGGGAGTGCTGTGACGTGGAAGGCATAGGAATCATGAAGGAAATGCTCTCGCGTCGCAGGGGAAATGGCTGTGGCGGTGTATAGATAACGTGCTGCCAGTGCCCGGCTATCGGTGGGATGATGACATCAGACAGAAGCGCAAAGGTGAAACTGTATCACATTCGCCTTATCAACACGTATCTCGAGTATATCCAGAAGAATTATCCGGATATCGATATCGACGAGATACTCGACTATGCAGGGCTCAGCCGTTACGAACTCGATGACATGGGCTTCTGGTTCACCCAGGAACAGTCAGACCGTTTCTACGAAATCGTCCGTGAAAAGACCGGCAACCCCGATATCGCCCGTGAAGCCGGGCGCATGGAGGCCACCTCGAAGTCATATGATGCCGTGCGTCAGTATGTCTATGGCTTCCTGACCCCCGGAGTTGCCTATGGACTGGTCGAATCCATAGGCAACAAGGTGACCCGCGGCGGCTATTTCAAGACCCGCAAGCTCGCATCAAACCGGTATGAGATTTCAGCCTATCCAAGCAACGGGGTGGAGGAGAAACCATATCAGTGCGAGAACCGGTTTGGTCTTTTCGAGGCTATCGCAGAGCCCTTCACCGGGGAATTCGCCACTATCGAACATACCGAATGCCTCCACCGGGGTGGGGAATTCTGCCGGTACATCATCTCGTGGGAGGAACCCTCATTCCTGGTATGGAAGCGGGTCCGCAATTATATCTCCCTTCTCGGCCCGCTCCTGTGCCTTGCCCTCTCGTTTTTCATCCCCTCCACCTGGCTGTTCCTCACAGTCATCGCCTGTCTGAGTGCTGTTTTCGGCATCACCGCATATGCATGGCACCTGGAGAAACAGGGGCTCAGCGAGAAGGTGGAGAATCAGTCACAGAGTGCGGAACTGCTGCTGAAAGAGACAAGCAAACGGTTTAATGAGGCGCAGCTCGTACAGGAGATCGGCAAGACCATATCGAGTGTGCTCGACATCGACGAGCTGCTCGAACGGGTAATGATGACGCTCGAGAAGCACCTGGACTATAACCGGGGCATGGTGCTCCTGGGCAACGAGGAGAAGACCCGCCTCGTGTACCGTGCAGGCTACGGATTTGAATCCGATCAGGAACGGTATTTCTCGAGAATCCGGCTTCACCTCGACAATCCGGCATCCAAAGGTCCCCTTGTGCTGGCATACAAGGAACAGAAGCCGTACCTCATCGACAATGTGGAGGAGATATCGAGTGACCTGTCTGCCCGGTCAAAGGATCTCGTGGACCTGACCGGAACCCATTCCTTCATTTGTGTGCCCATCGTCTATGAGAATGAGTCTCTGGGAGTGCTCTGCGTGGTCAACATGAATTCTGCGGCACACCCGAGACAGAGTGACCTGAACCTGCTCATGGGGGTTGCCCCCCAGATCGCCATAAGCATCAACAACGCGAGATTCTTCGAAAAACTGCATGCGAGCGAAGAGAAATACCGGGTGCTCGTCGAGAGTGCGAACAGCATCATTCTGCGCCTGGACCCGAAAGGTAAGATTACCTTCCTGAATAAATATGCCCAGGAATTTTATGGATATACCGAAGATGAGATCCTGGGAAGAAATGCACTGGGCATGATTGTCCCGATTACGGATTCCTCCGGTGGCGATCTCTCCTCCCTGTACGGTGAATTCCTCCGGAACCCTGACCGGCACGATCACTTCGAGAGTGAGAGTGTCCGCCGCCTGGGAGAGAAGGTCTGGGTGTCCTGGAGCAATACGGCAATCTATGACAAGGACTCTCAGGTCTCGGAGATCCTCGCCGTCGGTCATGACATCACCGAGCGCAGGAAGGCCGAACAGGACAAGAAGAGACTGGAGCTGCAGCTGCAGCGCTCCCAGAAGATGGAGGCAATAGGTACCCTTGCGGGCGGAGTTGCCCACGATCTGAACAATATTCTCAGCGGAATCGTGAGCTATCCGGAGATCCTGCTCATGGAGGTTCCGGAGGGGAGCCCCATGCGGAAGTCCCTGGAGGTGATCAAGCGGTCGGGAGAAAAGGCCGCTGCCATTGTTCAGGACTTGTTGACCCTTGCACGGCGCGGGGTGAATGTATCCAATGTGTTGAATCTCAACCCCATCGTTCAGGAATACTTCAGGAGCCCCGAGTACAGCAAGCTCGCTCAGTACCATCCCCTTGTCCGGGCCGATTTCCGCCTGGAAGACAAACTCCTCAATATCCTCGGATCGAGCGTCCATCTTTCCAAGACCCTCATGAACCTCGTTTCCAATGCGGCGGAGGCCATGCCCGATGGCGGCACCATCACGGTATCCACGAGAAATCAGTATGTGGAGACCCCCATCAGGGGATTCGATACCATTGAGGAAGGTGAATATGCGGTATTGAGTGTCGAGGACAGCGGTATCGGGATTTCTCCTGAAGACGTCAAGAGGATCTTTGAACCGTTCTATTCCAAGAAGGTGATGGGCAGAAGCGGGACCGGCCTTGGCATGGCCGTTATCTGGTCCACCGTGAAGGATCATCAGGGATTTATCGATGTTGATACGGAACTGGGCACAGGAACACGGTTCGAGCTGTATTTTCCGGTTACCCGGCTGGAGATGGAGGTGCAGGATTCAAAACAGCCCCTTTCCACCTTCAGTGGAACGGAGAAGATCCTTGTTATCGACGATGTCCAGGACCAGCGGGAGATTGCACAGCAGTTCCTGCAAAAACTGGGATATCGGGTCGATGTTGTGGCCAGTGGTGAAGAGGCCCTTGAGTACATGCAAACGCAGAAGGCCGATCTGCTGCTTCTGGACATGATCATGGATCCCGGTATGGACGGGCACGAGACCTACCGGAAGATACTGGAGATCCACAAAGGCCAGAAGGCCATCATCGTGAGCGGGTATTCCGAATCCGACCGGGTCAAGGGGACGCTCAGCCTCGGGGCAGGGAGTTATGTGAAGAAACCCTATATCCTCCACGATATTGCAAAGGCGGTCCGTACCGAGCTCGACAGGAAGGAACCTTAGCCTGGTGCAAGCCGGAAGCGCGCAGTGACTGCGTGCCGTGCCGAACCTTTATCCCGTGCTACTTCCGGAACGTCCTCCACAGCGGGCCGTTTCGATACAGGAAATACAGGATCTTATAACCGATAGTTGTACTCCAGTCCTTTTTCCCCGGAAAGAACCAGTTTCTCCTCCCCGCGGTTGCCTCGTGCAGGCATTTCAGGAGACGTGCGGCCCCCATGGGCGGGAAATAGAATCGCGGCTCGAGCAGTGACGCCCCGGCAGCCAGGACCTGTTCCCCTGCAGCGATGCGCTCCATCTCCGTTCCGGGATAGATGCGCACACCCGTCATGGCAACCACTGCCCGGGGAGCTGTCTCGTTCATGAGATCCACGGTCTCCCTGATCGTCTCGAAAGTCTCTCCGGGGCCGCCAAAGAGGAGGGAGTGGCAGAAATCCATGCCTGCCTCCGTGCAGGCCCGGGATACCGTGCGGATGTCATCGGTTGAAAAAGGCTTGCCGAGGGAGGCGAGCATTGCCGGCGAGCCCGAGTCGGTTCCGAAATCCACGGCAGCACACCCGGCCTCCTTGAGAAGCCGGAAGATCCCGGGATCCGAGACCCTGGGCTGGAGATAGCAGGAGAAGCTCACCGGGAGGTTCTTCGCAGCGATCTCGCCTGCCACCCGTACCATGTGGTCTTCATCGGCGTTGAAGAGAGAATCCACAATGAAGAAGCTGCGCTTGCCGAACTCCCGGTACAGCAGGGCCATGTCTTCGGCAACGTCACCGGGCGGTCTTCTCCTCACGGCTGCCCCCTCGAGGTGTGGATACGTGCAGTAGATGCAGTGATTGGGGCACCCCCGTGCAGTCTGGATGCCGATGGTCCGGTACCGGTGAAAATGAGGAAACACAGTGGTGATGTTTCTAGGAAAGGCGACATCGGCCAGGTCGGGCAGGAACGACGCGAGTATCTTCTCCCGGCCGGGGTGGCGCAACAGGGCCACCACGCCTTCTCCGTCACCCGTTACCCCTCCGTCCGCACCCAGGAATGAGGCGATCTCCTGCGGAAAGAGCGAGAATGCCGACCCCCCCAGGACGATCGGAACATGGCATGACGCCCGCAGCGACTTCACGAGCGTTGCATAGGAGGGCAGATAGAACCGGGTCGACGGATACGCGGCATTATCGACGTTCCTGAGCGAGAGCCCGATGCAGTCGGGACAGAAGGCCGCCAACTCCTCGCTCAGGCCCGTGTCTGCCGAACAGTGCCGCATGTCGAGAATCCTAACCCGGGCACCGTCTTGCTGCAGGGCATTGCCGACATAGACCGGTCCGAGCGGGAATACCGGCTCCGGAAAGGGTTCGGTGTTTGCGGAGATGAGCAGGACGTTCATGTCGTCAGGGAGGGTGCACCGGTCCTGGAGAGTGTTGTTCCCGGTCAGTGGAGAAAGCCTTCACCAGAAATCTGCGGCTTATTTCGGCTCCACAGGATATTTCTTCTGCTCCCACTCTTTCCAGCCGCCCTTGAGGGCAAACACCTTTGTATAGCCCTGATCGATCAGTTTTTGTGCCAGACCGGCACTTGTTCCCTCGTTGCTTCAGGCACAGTAGAGAACCAGGGTCTTGTCCCTGGGATATTTGTCTGCCCAGTTCTTGAAATCGCCCCTGGTTTCCCTGACGGCGCCAGGTATCCGGAAATCGCTGCCTGCCAAGTCGCTGTCAGTGCGTACATCCAGGATGATGACATCCGGATTCCCGAGCATGGCCCCTAGCTCATCAGTGGACATCCTCGGGACATCGCCGGCAGCAGTCGCTGCGGAGACAAGCGATACAATTGCGATAAGGATCAGGACGCCGGGCAGATATACACCTCGTTTCACACTGCTCATAGTACCTCCTTACCCGTCCGGGTGCTCTTTTCCTGTCATGCCGCTTCTGCTGCGGTGCTCGTGGGAAAACGCATGCGGACGGTGCTGTGGTAAAGATAGCGTGTCCACAGTGGACTAATAGTAGCGCCGGAGGGAGGCAATGCAAGTGTTTCGGGTTTATGAAGAGGGCGCAGGAACGCTCCCGCAGAGGGAGGCCAGCATCGCGTATTGAAAATTTTCTCGGTTTGATGCTAAGAAGGGTCGTTATTATGGATAGTTCCGCCACTAAACGCGTGGTCCTGCTCGTCGCCTCGCTCTCATCGTTCCTGACCCCGTTCATGGGCTCGGCCGTGAACATCGCTCTGCCCGAGATCGGCCGGGAGTTCGGCATGGATGCGGTCATGCTGAACTGGGTGGCAACCTCGTATCTGCTCGCCAGCGCCATCTTCCTCCTGCCCTTCGGCAGGGTTGCAGACATTTACGGCAGGAAAAAGGTCTTCATCTACGGCATCGGGATCTTCACGTGCTCATCGCTGCTCGTGGCATGTTGTCCGTCTGCAGGGATGCTCATCGGCCTGCGTGTGTTCCAGGGAATGGGGAGTGCCATGATTTTCGGCACCGGGGTGGCCATGCTCACCTCGGTCTTCCCGGCAGGGGAGCGGGGCAGGGCGCTTGGCATAACCATTGCGGCGGTCTACCTGGGGCTCTCCCTGGGGCCGTTTCTCGGCGGGGTGCTGACCGAACAGCTCGGGTGGCCCAGCGTGTTCCTTGCAGTCGTTCCGCTCGGTCTCATCGTGTTTGTCGGCGCTGTCTGGAAACTCGAGGGTGAATGGGCGGATGCCCGGGGAGAGGCCTTCGATTTCGCCGGGTCTGTTCTCTTCGGCCTGGCCCTGATAGGGCTCATGTACGGGTTCTCGCAGCTGCCCTCCCTGACGGGCGCCGGAATGATCTGCGCCGGGGTGGTGCTCCTGCTGCTGTTTGTCCGCCTCGAGCTCCATACCCCGAGCCCCCTGATGGATGTGAGACTCTTCAGGGACAACCGGGTCTTCGCCTTTTCCAACCTGGCGGCCCTGATCAATTACAGCGCGACCTTCGGGGTGAGTTTTCTCCTGAGCCTGTTCCTGCAGTACATCAAGGGCTTTTCGGCCCAGACCGCCGGCTTGGTCATGGTGGCGCAGCCCCTGGTGATGACCGCCTTTTCGCCGCTGGCCGGCCGGCTCTCCGACCGGGTCGAGCCCCGCCTCGTCGCCTCGGCAGGCATGGCCCTGACTTCAGGCGGACTGCTGCTCCTTGCGCTCCTGGGCTCCGGCACCCCCATCTGGTTTATCGTCATGAGTCTGCTGATCATCGGCCTCGGCTTTGCCCTGTTTTCCTCGCCCAATACCAATGCAGTCATGGGTTCGGTGGAAAAGAGATTCTACGGCATCGCCTCTGCAAGTCTGGCGACCATGCGCCTGACCGGGCAGATGATCAGCATGGGGATCGTGCTCATCGTTTTTGCCGTCTACCTCGGCAGGGTGGAGATAACCCCTGAGTATCACCCGGCCTTCATTTTCGGCGTACGGACGGCATTTCTCACCTTTGCCGTGCTCTGCATGCTCGGCACGGGTGCGTCGCTCGTGCGGGGCAGGGTTCGCCGGCGGCAGTGAGCGGCTTCCTCTAATCGCTCACTTCGGTATAGTGGTCCGCAGGGCTGCCACAGATTCCGCAGTGGTCTGCGGGTGGTTCGAAGAGGGTGGAGCCGCATCTGTTGCAGACAAAATATGTATCGGCACCCTGCAGAGTATCGACAATCCTGCCGAAGAACAGCTCGACGGCTGAGTGCATCGATCCCAGCAGTTCCCTGTGCTGCTTCTCCGCCTGCCATGCATAGGTGATATCCCGTATGGCAGCCTCATGAGCCTCCGGCCGCAATCTATCGATGTACTCGGGATACTTTGTGTCGATCTCGGAAAGCTCTTCTTGCAGGACACTGGTGAGATTCTCCTGCGTAGTGCCTACCGGGATGGCGGATCGGGGGGGGTCTTTGGGTGGGGCCCCCAGGTCGGTCAAGAGGTTCCTGAAATTGCGCGCATGAACCGATTCGGACTGGTGCACTGCCCTGAACAGCAGGGCCACGCTCATATAATCTTCTTCCCTGGCGCTTTGGGCAAAGGCCGCATATGTTCTGCACGCGGCAACTTCGCTCCTGTAGATCTCCTGCAGGACGGCAGTCGTTTCAGGATACTCTGAAGGAGATTCTGCTGCTCCAGGCGCTGCCGTGAAAAGCAGGGATAGGATAACGGCAGCATGTACTCTGATTATGCCTGTGTTCATTCATCCCCCACGTTCCGGCCAATGCCTTGAGCAGATCGGGCATGAAGTGGAAGAAGGTTCTTCCTTGTCACCCTCACCTGCATCTTCAGGTGAGTCAGGCACCTGCCGGCATCAGTTATAATAAGTTGCAGGGATGATCCGGGCAAGACCGATCGCCTCGTTGTGCGTCAGCACATAACGAGGCGCCGAGCTGACCGCAGGCAGCCATGATGGACTGGCCGCGCGACTGCCGGGCACGCACAAAGATCTTCTCCCCGGCCAGCCAGGAGCAGAACTGCCGCACCTGCTCCGGAGGCGGGGTGCCATACACTGTCGAGCCATCTCCGTTATAGGCGATCACGTTGACCCGCACGGGAAGGCCGTCGAGAAAACGGGCCAGGCTCCTGGCATGTTCGAGCGAGTCGTTTATGCCGGCCAGCAGCACATACTCGACGAAGATGATCCCGCCTTTGCACAGCGGAAACGAGAGCAGTTCCTGCCTGAGCCGGGAGAGCGGGTACTTGTTGTTGATGGGCATCAGACTGCTGCGCAGGACGTCGTCCGCCGCATTGAGGGAGACTGCCAGGCGAAGTCTCGTCAGGTTCAGGGCGGCAAGCCGGGCGAGGCCGTCTGCGTGCCCGGCAGTGGACAGGGTGATGTGACTCAGCGGGATATCGAGCCCGCGCTGGTCGGAGATGACACGCAGGGCCTGCACGACGTTGTCGAGATTGTCGAGCGGTTCGCCCATGCCCATGAACACGATGTTGTCAACCCGGTGGGAAAGGAGGAACCGTGCGGCATAGACCTGCCAGACGATCTCTTCGACGCTCAGGTTCCGAATGAATCCCATTGCCCCTGTTGTGCAGAAGCTGCAGGCCATCCTGCACCCGGCCTGTGAGGAGACGCACAACGTGGTGCGATCATGCGAGGGAATGATGACCGACTCGATGAGGTGGCCGTCGTCCAGGGCAGAGGCAAACTTGAGCACCCCGTCCTCGATCTGTTCAACGATCCGGCAGGAGGGAAGGCACACGTCCCGGCACAGCTGCAGGGTGAGTGAGGGGGAGCGTACAAACTCGGGTGCAGAGGCAAAGGCGGTAGTGCCGGCCTTGAAGATCTCGCGACAGAGCGCCCTGGCGTGGTAGTGCCCCTTGCCGTAGCGCCGGTTCAGCTCTGCGGCAAGTTCCGCACAGGTCAGGGAAAAGATGTGTATCTGCACAGACACTCCATGGCCATGATCACGGCGTGAAGTCAAGGGGCCATTTACCGCCTTCACCCGGTGAAGAGGTCGAGGGGATGCAGGCCTGTGGTGGTTCTACAGGAAGGACCTGGCACCCACATAGGTGCTCAGGTAGTACTCGCTGGTGAGCTTGTCGGTGCGGATCTTCTTGCCCTTGCCCGGTGCGTGAATGAACTGGCCCCGGCCTGTGTAGATGCCCACGTGGGAAACCCGGCGGGCGGTTCCCGTGGCAAAGAACACCAGGTCGCCTTTCTTCAGCTCGTGCCGGGCGATGGGCCTGCCTTCCCTGAACTGCTCCCGCGAGGTCCGGGGCAGATTGAGCCCGTTGAGCTGGTATACCGCCATGGTCAGCCCGCTGCAGTCAAACCCTGTCTTGGCCGAGGTGCCGCCCCAGTGGTAAGGGATGCCCCGGTAGGTGCGCGCGGTCCTGACTATTTCGTCCCGTAGCGAACCCTCACCCTGGTTTCTGGCAACCGCATAGGCCTCGGGCGGTACGATGTAGTATACATCGACGAGCCCTGAACGGCGCAGCGCATCGGCCTTTTCCTGAGCTGCCTTGAAGGTTGAGAAGTTGCCGAACCGCACCTTGTAGAGGCCGGAACTGTGGCGGAAGTAGTAGGCATCGCAGCCGTTGCGCTCGAGCCGGTGGGTGAGCTCTTCTGCATTGTCCAGGCGCTGGAAGGCCCCCACCTGGATGGTGTAGCCCATGCGTTGAGCGTGCCCGTACCCGGTTCCTGCGACGGGAGCAACCACGGTCCGGCCCCCGCAGCCCGAGAGCAGGAGCGCCAGAACCGATACCCACCAGAACAACCGGATGATGCTGAAAGTGCGGTTCCTCTGCGTGTCACTCACGCCCAGGAACACCTGTATGCCCATACCAGTCCTGTTCGGACGGAGAGGCGAAAAGATTGAGTAGGAGAAGGGAATTTTTCTGGGAAGACCCAAGACAGCATCCAAAATGGAGGCGGTGCAGCCGGAAGACCGCTACAGTCCGGCGGGACCATCGGGTGATGGCTCGGAAGGTCCTGAACTCCTACCCTGATCCGAGATCCAGGATTTCGCCCTGGCCCACCGACAGCGCATCCTCGTCAGGCGATGGCTGGCCGGATTTTTCCACCTCCGGTTCAAGGTCCGGATCCTGGTCTCCGGTCTCCTGCTTCGGGCCACTGTTCATGGCAGCGTAGGCCTTGTCATAGTGATTGCCCGGACTCCACAGCAGCCAGCCCGACCCGCCGGCATCGTGCGTGGCATTCATCTGTGCCCGGATATACCCCGGGCCGAACCCCCTGGTCACCCCGAGCGGGAAAGACTGGAGCCATGGGCGGATCACCACGTCTTCGCCCACGAGTTCCTTCATCTTCTTGATCCCCTTGAACACGAAACCATAGGGATCATCTGCGGGATTCTTCACCCCCGCGAACCCAGTACTGAAATGCGAGGGATAGAGCATGGGCGAGATAATCTCCACATGGGGCTTTATCTTCGCGATATCCTGGCCCACCACGAGCACATCCACATCCCTCTGCCAGATCACGATCCCGAACATGTCGACCGACAGGAGAACACCTTTTGACTGGGTAATCTCGTGCACCCTCTGTATGAACCCGGCGATGACGTCCGTGCGTGGCACGCCTTGAATGCCCGTTGAGGTCATGCCGTCGGCATGGTAGCGCACATAGTCGAGCTGGATCTCATCCACGCCGCTGGCAGAGAGTTCCTCGATCACGGCGAGGACATACTCCTGAACCTCCTGATTTGCGGGGTTCAGCCAGTGCTTTTCCCTGTTGATGCACCACTGGGGCATGGCCCGGGACATGATCGGGTCTCTGAATACCACGACCCGGGCCACCACATGGATTCCCATGCGATGGAGAAATTCGATCATCTTCGGCAGCGCTTCAATAGTCGGGGCATACCGCTCGGCTGGAGAGTACTTCGCCGGTATGGGACTGGGAAAGGTGATGGCCCCCATATCGTCCTTGGCATCGAATACGAGGGTGTTCCCGCCCGAGCCCCTGAGCTTGGCGGCCGAATCGAGGATAAACCGTGTGCCGGCTGAGGACGAATTCATGTACAGGCCCATTGCCATGAAATCTTTTGGTTTCGTGATAGTTTCCGGTTTGAGCGGCTGGTCCCAGACAACCGGAATGCTCAGGATCTGACCGGGCGAGAGGGTATCGGAGATCTTGTTGATCTCCTTGATGCCGGCTATGAGCTCTCTCTTCGTATAGGCAGCGGTGTAAGGCAGGTACGTGTCTGCAATGGCAGAGAGCGTGTCGCCTTTCCTGACCGTATACAGGGTTCCTTCCGGGGATGTGGCACCCATGAGAATGAAAGCACATACAATGATGACAGTGAGCTGTATTTTCACGCTGCGTCTCACGGTATATGTCGGTGTCTGTGCACAAAAAGATAACAGGTCTTTTATCCGCAATAAAAGGTGACGAGAGCCCTGAGGAAACGCGGGGCAGCCACCGGGTTTCCCTGTGGAAACCGGTGTGATCCATTGTGAGAAGGCCTTCTTGAGAGAGCGCATCTATGCACGACCTGGCAGGAAAGAGCTGCCACCCTAAACAGGAACAGACCTTAACCGGGGTGCACTGTTCATGGCCTGCCCCCGGTCCTTTTATCCGGTGTGCCGCGGTAATTCTCGAGCCAGTCCTTCTTGAACGAGGCAAAGCGGTTGTCCTCGATGGCCTGGCGGATGTCGCTCATGAGATCCTGGTAGAAGGTGAGGTTGTGGATGGTAGCCAGGGTCTCGGCCAGCGGGTCGCCGGTGAAGAACAGGTAGCGCAGGACCATGCGCGGGAAGGTGCGGCAGGTGTAGCACGAGCACCTGGTGTCGAGGGGGTAGCGGTCCTTGCGGAATTCCTTGTTCTTGATACGCAGCTTGCCGCGGCGGGTAAAGAGGGTGCCTTGCCGGGCATAGCGGGTGGGGATCACGCAGTCGAACATGTCCATGCCGAGGTGCACGGCTTCAAGGAGGTCTTCGGGCAGGCCCACACCCATGAGGTAGCGGGGGAGGTTCTCGGGCAGCAGCGGTGCGGTTATGCCCACCACCTTGCGCATGAGGTCGAATCCTTCGCCGACGCTCACACCGCCGATGGCAAAGCCGTCGAAGTCGATGTCGGTGATCTCGCGGGCGCTGCGGCGGCGCAGCCCGTCATAGACGCCGCCCTGGACAATGCCGAAGAGAAACTGGTGATCCTTCAGGGTGACCGTTCTGCAGCGCCTGGCCCACTGGGTGGTGCGTGCTACGGAACGGGCCATGTAGGCCTCGTCCGCGGTGTGGGACGCACATTCGTCAAAGGCCATCACGATGTCGGCGCTGAGGTCGCGCTGGATCTCCATGGAGCTCTCGGGCGTCAGGCGTACCCGCTCGCCGCCTTCGGTGTAGGAGAATTCCACGCCCCAGTCGTGTATCTGCCTGTCCGGCAGCGAGAATACCTGAAACCCCCCGGAATCGGTGAGAATGGTCTGATCCCAGCCCATGAACCGGTGCAGTCCGCCCATGTGGCGCACCGTGGCAAGCCGTTCGCCGAGCGAGAGGTGGTAGGTGTTGGCCAGGAGCACCTGGGCGCCGCTCTCGGCCACATCGCGCGTGGTGGTGGAATGGACAAAGCCGGCGGTTCCCACCGGCATAAAGGCCGGGGTCTCCACCGTACCGTGTGCCGTGGTGAACTGTCCGCGCCGGGGTACCTGTCCGGGGTTGGAGAGCAATTTGAACTGTATGTCTTTGAGGGGCATTACGTGCTTTTCCTTTGCCGTCTGCCGTCTGCCCAGCATGGCGACGGAACGATCATTTACAGCAAATGTGGAATTAGTCAAGCGGTTCTGTTGGATGGTGTTCCAGTCTGCATCCCCTCAAATCAGCATTCCCATTGCACGGCGGACCTCTTCGAGGGTTGTCCGGGCCTCATTCTGTGCCTGCTCGATGCCGCGCAGCAGGATGTCACGGATATAGGACCGGTCACCTTCGAGTTCACGCCTTCTGCTGCGCAGGGGACGGAGGTACTCGTTGAGGCATTCGGTCAGGAGTGCCTTGAGTTTTCCGGCACCGCCATCACCGATCTGAGCGGCTATATCGTGAGGCTCCCGGTTCGTGCAGAGAGATACGAGGAGGAGGAGATTCGAGACCTCGGGACGGTTTTCCGGATCATACGTGATGTTCCGGTCCACGTCTGTCTTGGCCGCCCTGATCAGCTTGGCTGTCTCATCCTCGGATGCCGAGAGCATGATGGCATTGCTGCGGCTCTTGCTCATCTTCTGACCTCCGTCAAGACCCAGGATCAAGGGTGCCTTGCTGAGGAGTGCCTGCGGCTCGGGAAAGACGGGTGCCTGCGGTGCGAACCTGTCATTGAAACGGCGTGCTATGGTGCGGGTCAGTTCGAGGTGAGGGAGCTGGTCCTTGCCGACAGGCACGACATTCCCCTTGCAGAAGAGGATGTCCGCAGCCTGGTGGACAGGATAGGTATACATGCCGGCATTGATCCTCTTCTGGCCGGAAGCCTGGATCTCCTCCTTTACCGTCGGGTTGCGGTCGAGTTCTGCGTTCGTAACCAGGGTCAAGAAGGGCAGGAGAAGCTGGTTGAGTTCAGGCACATAGCTGTGGGGGAAGATGAAGGTCTTGCCGTTATCCGGATCGATCCCCGCTGAAACGTAGTCGATAGTGAGCTGGTATATGTTCTCCGCGATATTGTCGGCGGTATCGCGGTCTGTCAGCACCTGATAATCCGCAACAACCACAAAGAGGGGAACCCCGAGGTTCTGGAGCCTGACGCGGTTCTGAATTGAGCCAAACAGGTGACCTATGTGAAGCCTCCCGGTCGGCCGGTCTCCGGTAAGCACCCGGAAATCGTCAGGCCTGCTCTCCAGATCCTGTTCCAGCCGGTTGCTCCTGTCCAGGGTTGCCTGGAATGTCCCGTAGTCAATACTGTCTGCGTTGCTCTGCTGCTTGCTCATAGTCCCCCACCATCTGTTATTCGTTCTGGACAGTGTTTAAATCTGCCGTGGTTGTTACGGGATAGGCTTATACTACAGATTGCAGGGTATTGCATTGCCGATTTTCAAAAAAAAGACAATCGTTCTTCGACTCGTGCTCTCCGCATGCCTCGTGCCGGGAATCATACCCGGGCGTGGGCCACATTTTCAGGACAGTGGCAGGATGGCAAAGATGACGGCGCTCCAGATGGAGTGAGAGATGATGACCGGGACCAGATTGCCCAGGCGCCAGTACATGGCACCCCAGAAGGCGCCGGCGACAGCGGCCGCGCCGATGAGCATGAAATTGAACGACCAGAGATGGACCCCGGCGTAGACGGCAGTGGTAAGGAGCCAGCCCTGTAAGCCCCCGAAGCGCACCATGAGCCTGTCCTGCAGGAACCCCCGCCAGTACAGTTCCTCGCAGGGGCCCGTCACGAACAGCAGCAGGAAGAAGATAATCCCCACATTCGTGCCGGTGCCCTTGCCGTAGACACCCCCGATCTGCTGCTGCGCAAAAGGCAGGATGGCAGTCGAGATCTCCTTCCCGGCCCAGAAGATCAGGTACAGCGCCACGGCGGAGACAAGACCGATGAGCACTGCCTTTACATCGAGATGGAGCCGGTCTGGTCGAATCGGCCGGATCCACAAGGAGAGGGCAGCGAGCGAGAGTGCCGAGATGGTGATCTTGATCCAGAAGGTGCTGAAGGTGAGATAAAAGGTGGCGAACCACAGGACGTTGGCGAGGAGGACCGTTATGAGCAGCAGCGGCCATGAGGGTTCCGGGCGTTTCATGTCAGGCTCCCGATGACGAGTGAGATGAGCAGCAGGATGCCGAAGGCCGTGTTTAATTTTGCGGTCTGCGCATCGGCGTCCAGGGGCGGGTTGTGTATCATCTTGTTGAGCAGGCTGAAGAACAGGGGCAGCGAAATGAGGACGATCAGGGACCAGTGATTCAGAGGCCCTGTAAACGCCATCACGACAACCGAGACATAGGCACATGCCACGAGCAGTACGTAGAGCCATATACCCTTGTGATGACCTGTCATGATCGAGAGGGTTTTTATGCCTTTTTCCCGGTCATCAGCTGTGTCCCGAAGGTTGTTGGCCAGGAGCACGAGCGCCACCAGCACGCCGAAGGGTAGCGAGACCCACAGGGCATCCAGACTCAGGGTCTGTCTCTGAACAAAGTATGCCCCCTCGACCATCAGCGGCCCCCACATGAGAAAGACGGAAATCTCCCCGAGCGCCTTGTACTTGTATTTGAACGGAGGAGCCGTGTAGAACAACCCGGCACAGGCACCGATCAGTGCCAACACCAGGATCATCCACCCCCGGGTTGCGGCAAGAAAGATGCCGATAACCCCCGCGAGGACAAAGAGAATCACTGCCTCAGCCAGCACTTCTCTGACCGTGAGCGACCCTTCAACCAGCGGGTGGGGCCGGTATTGCGCGGTTGACACCTCCAGGGTGTCTACACCGCTGAGAACGTCATAGTAGTCGTTGAAGAGGTTTGCAGCAGCGTGCATGAAGACCACCCCGGTGAGGGCGAGCAGGTACAAAAACCATGAAAAACCGCCATCGATCGCGCCCATGACACTCCCCATGCTGACAGAGACAGCCGTCATGGTGAAAGACCAGGGCCTGGTGGCCAGAAACCATTTTTTATAGAAACTCATATCTTTTCTGTATTTCCTGTCATGACATATATTCCAGCGCACAGTCGCATGGTTTTTTGCTATTATACCTCCACGGGCTTTCGTGCAACAACCTTTTTATTAGGTTGAACCAGGTTAACTTCTTGATATGTCGATTAATTATTCTCCCGACATAGGTCTTATCATGCCTGAAATGGGCGCCGGTGGATTTTGTTCTCATGAACAGCTGGTCTGTGGCACGACAGGTTGTAACCTCACCTCGGATCACTCCCCCGTTCGTCCGGTCTGGCCGGCATAGGCTTGACAATGTTCCCTCACGGCCAAATGGTCGTATGGAAAACAAATTTGTCTCTTTTACTTCAGAATAAACAATATTGAATCAATAATATCACCCTTTTATTGTCCATTGAAATCAATAACATCAAATAAAACAATGCATTGAATGATTGGAATCAAAATTGCTCTGGCTTGTCCCTGTAGAGCTGTATCTGAATTGCACGAACAGAGGAGGAATTTTATGCCAGAGATACAGGGGGCTGACACGGCCTTCATCCTGATTGCATCTGCACTGGTTCTTCTCATGACTCCGGGCCTTGCTCTTTTCTACGCAGGCATGGTCCGCAGCAAGAACGTTCTTGGTACCATCATGCAGAGCTTTATCCTTATCTCCCTGATCAGCATAGAGTGGGTGTACATCGGCTACAGCATGTCTTTCGGCCCCGACGTGCTGGGTATCATCGGAAACCTCTCCTGGTTCGGGCTCAAAGGGGTAGGGCCGGCGCCCAGCCCCATCTATGCCACGACGATCCCCCACATTGTCTTCATGGTGTTTCAGTGCATGTTCGCGGTAATAACACCTGCGCTCATAACCGGTGCCTTTGCAGAGCGTATGCGGTTCGGTCCGTTTCTTATCTTCAGTCTGCTCTGGGCAATTATCGTTTACAATCCCATCTGCCACTGGGTCTGGGGCTCAGGCGGCTGGCTGAACCGTCTTGGTGTTCTGGACTTTGCCGGAGGACTTGTTGTCCATCTCTCCTGCGGAGCTGCAGCACTGGCAGCGGTGCTGATACTACAGCCGCGCAAGGGATTCGGAAGAGAGAACTTTCTTCCGCACAGCCTGCCCATGACCCTGCTGGGGGCAGGCCTTTTATGGTTCGGTTGGTTCGGCTTTAACGGGGGAAGTGCACTGGCTGCGAATGCCATAGCAGGCAATGCATTCGTTGCAACCCATCTCGGAGGGATGTCCGGAATGGCCATGTGGGTAGCCCTTGAATGGGTCCACAGGGGAAAGCCGACCACCCTTGGCGCTGCATCCGGTGCCATTGCCGGACTTGCAACCATTACTCCCGCCTCGGGCTTTGTCGGCCCCAACTCGGCTATCATCATCGGTCTCCTGGCAGGTCTGGTCTGCTACACAGCTGTTGCCCTCAAGAACCGCTTCGGCTATGACGACAGTCTCGATGTCGTCGGCATACATGGCGTCGGCGGCTTGATCGGGACACTCTGTGTTGGCGTGTTTGCTTCTACCGCGGTCAATCCCGGTGGTGCCGACGGGCTGATCTCAGGTAACTTCAGGCTGCTCGGAGCGCAGTGCATTGGGGTGGCGGTTGTTTTCGTGTATGCCTTTGTTGTAAGCTGGGTGCTATTTAAAGCCATAGACATGGCCTTTGTCCTCAGGGTTTCTGACGATACCGAAAATCAGGGCCTTGATCTGAGTGAACACAGCGAGACTGCCTACTCTGCATAGGCAATCTGATATACTGGAGATGATTGTATGAAGAAGATTGAAGCCATCATCAAGCCGTTCAAACTCGATGAGGTGAAGGATGCCCTGAGCCAGATCGGCATAAAGGGGATGACCGTTACCGAGGTCAAGGGCTACGGGCGCCAGAAGGGGCACAAGGAGATCTATCGTGGAGCGGAATATATTGTTGATTTCGTGGCCAAGGTCAAGATCGAGATCATTGTGAGCCGGGATATGGTGGACCTTGTCGTTGAAAATATTACCGAAGCAGCGCGTACCGGCAAGATTGGTGACGGCAAGATCTTCATATACGACATAGAAGATGTTATTCGAGTCAGGACGGGAGAACGTGGAGAAGACGCCATCTAGCTGCTGCGGCACGTGTTGAGCCCGCGTGCATTTTCCCGCAATATCCTTTCATGAAAGACCCTGCCCTGTTGTCCTGGTTTCAGATCCACCGGGAAATTCCGAAGAAGGCCCGCCACCGGGCCTTCTTTTCTCGCTCAGCCCCCAGAATCGACGTGCGGACCGAACCGGATCATTACATCAGAGCCCTCATAAACGTTTCTGTTGAAGGAACATCGGCAATGTGTCTTCCATAATGGACGTATTTCAGAACCTTATTTCCGTCCACCACAAAAACGGCAGGAAGCTGTGTCTCCTTGCCTTCAAATTTTCCGTGCCTGTACCCCTGAAGGGTTGCCCTGATTGCAGCGATCAGTCCTGCCGGGTGCATATATTTCAGAATACCGCCGGGCCCTACTTGATACTGCTGATAAAGTACCCCTTGAGGATCGCATATGATGGTAAACGGCCAGTCTTCTTTATTCGTGATGGAGGCAACAGTGGTGGGGAAATTTTGTATGATAACAAAGAGTGTCGCGCCCTTCTTTTTCACCAGGCCGATCTCGCGCTTTAAATTGGCCATATCGACATGGCAGATCGGACATCCCAGGTAGCGCAGAAAAACCAGAACCGCAGACTTTTTCCCTGCTGATTCATAAAATCCATTTCCGCTCTCCCAGGGTGTCTCGTACGTGAAGTCAGGGGCATTGTCACCGGCTTTGAGTCTCGAATAGATCATGCCTTCTACCTCCTTTTATGTATGATGCAATCCCCGGATGCATGAATAGTAGAACTTGCCTGCATAGTCCTTTTCATGTCTTTAACAGGCATAGATAAAAAATAAGAGGAATCATGCCGGAGGGAAGGGCAGAGGCCTCAACCGCTCGAAACCCGAACGAGAGTTCATAGTGCATGTTCCGAGGTGTGGGAGCGTCTTTCTGTGTACACGGAATGTTCCTGAGACCATAGCATGGATCCCGAAAAGGGGCTTGTGGTATGTTGAAGGGCGCTAGGCACCAGGGAGAAGTAAATAGAAGCCCACAGGAACCCTCGGGGTACCAGGGGTTCCCGAATAAGGACACGCCCCGGGAACCTCTTCGGATGATCATGCCTCATCAGCCGCCGGAAAAGGCAGAGATTTCCTACTGAGCCCGTTGCAGTTGTTTCGGTTTCAGATCCATGATGACCGGCGTTTGCTGGGAATCACCCTGATCCGGTGAATATCGTTGCACCTCCTTGGGTTTGACCGGGGCCAGCTTGAATTCGCCTTGGGCATCACTCTGCGGATTGTTCGGCCCCTGCCAATTCCATTGATTGCCGGAATTGTCCTCCTCCGGCCATTGCGGGGTGTCGGACCACTCAGTGGAGCCCCCGGACTGATCCCCGCCGTACGAATCTCCCTGCCACTGGTCGTCATACGTCCCGTACTGGCCCTGGTCCTGGTAGGGATCGTTCTGCCACGTGTCGGCAGAAGGCTCTTCATAGCCCGGTGGCAGGTAGAGCTCAATCGACACACTGGAGCCGATCATGGCCACCCCGCCCGGATTGGGGCTCTGTGCGATCACCTTGCCCTCCATGCCCTGGTGCTTGCTGTTTTCGCTGCGTACGAGCTTGAGCACGGGGTTCAGGCCCGCCTGCTGGAGCGTGGCAAGGGCCTCCTGGCGGCTCAGACCCACCACCCCGGGGATACGCAGCATGTCGTCCACGGCCGGATTGGTTCGCGGTTCGCTCATGCGGTCCAGGGGCCCTGCCAGGGCATTTCCGCCGAACATGAACACAAACAGCAGCGTTGCAATCAGATAGTTCTTCATGTCTTGGTTCTCCTGTCTTCCTGACCCTGGGTCAGGCTGCATCGTTACTCGCTCGAGGCCTCAGGCAGGGTCTTCTTCATGATGAGGTGAACGTCCGTGATCGAGCCCTCCCGCTGAGGCCAGCCGGAACCCTCCAGAGAGAGGAACCTGATGCGCTTGGGTTTAGGCTCGAGCTGCATGAGGTTCACGATG
>JAHDOV010000018.1 GCA_018434685.1 Deltaproteobacteria bacterium | reverse complement strand
CAAGAGCGATAGCTTGCAAGCAGAGGCCATCTTTCCCCATCAGGCTTAAGCCAAATGGTCGTATGCGGGATTAGTCCGCCTTTCGGCGGGTTATCCCCCACTCATGGGTAGGTTACCCACGCGTTACTCACCCGTGCGCCGCTTTACTCAGGACCCGAAGGTCCCTTTCTCGCTCGACTTGCATGTGTTAGGCACGCCGCCAGCGTTCATTCTGAGCCGGGATCAAACTCTTAAGTTTAATCTCGTTAAACGCGTAAAACACGCTTATTTCGCCTTCCACTATTCAGTTTTCAAAGATCAATCGATACAAAACCCAATTTTACATTATCACCATACTCTGCGAATCTTGTCAACAGGAAAATGATGTTTCTTATCCCTGCTGCCTTGCGCGTTGCATATCTAATAGAGTGACTCGGATATGTCAACAAGATAATTTAACCAAAATCAATTATCTTTTCCAACCCTTGTTACCGTTACGGGTTGCATATCTAATAGAGTGACCCGGATATGTCAACAAGATAATTTAACCAAAATCAATTATCTTTTTCCAACCCTTGTTACCGTTGCGGGTTGCATATCTAATAGAGTGACTCGAATATGTCAACAAGATAATTTAACCAAAATCAATTATCTTTTCCAACCCTTGTTACCGTTGCGGGTTGCATATCTAATAGAGTGACCCGGATATGTCAACAAGATAATTTAACCAAAATCAATTATCTTTTCCAACCCTTGTTACTGCTGCGGGTTGCATATCTAATAGAGTGACTCGGATATGTCAATTAGATAATGTAATCTCGTTCTCGATGTTTTTCATTGTTAAAGAGCATGCCCCTTCTACGGTAAATCGCCTGTTCTGTCAAGCCTTAACTTTGCCTTATTTGATGATTTTATTCTGAACATTTTCATACAGTTATAAGCATGAAGCTACACCATATTTTAAAATAATCTACCTAACCTCTACCCGGGCAAAACGTCTTTTCCCGACCTTGATAATATAGGTTCCCTTCTCCAGGACCTGCTCATGGTCTGCGACCTTCTCGTCATTGATCCGTACAGCACCCTGGTCAACGAGCCGTTTTGCCTCAGAGGTGCCACTGGTCAGGCCAGCCTCCTTAAGGACCGCACAGATCCAGGGCTTTTCCAGAGACACCACCACGTCCGGCATATCGTCGGGCAAGGATCTGGACTGAAAGACCTTCTCAAACCCGCCCCTTGCCGCCTCGGCCTGCTCAAGACCGTGGAACCGCTTCACCATTTCATGGGCAAACCTCATTTTCGCTTCCATAGGGTGGAGGAAACCGGTCTCCACGTCCTGCTTCATCTGATCTATTTCGGGTATCGTCCTGGAGCTGAGCAGCTCGTAATAGCGCCACATGAGATCATCCGAGATGGACATGACCTTGCCGAACATATCGGAGGGCTCATCATCCACCCCTATATAATTGTTGTACGACTTGCTCATCTTCTGGATACCGTCCGTACCCTCGAGAAGCGGCAGTGTCATGACCACCTGGGGCTCCTGACCGTATGCCTTCTGGACCTCCCTGCCCATGAGCAGGTTGAAGATCTGGTCCGTCCCCCCCAGTTCGATATCTGCCTTCAAGGCAACGGAATCATACCCCTGTATAAAAGGATAGAGGAACTCGTGGATACTAATGGGGTGCTGGTTCGTAAAGCGTTTCTTGAAATCATCCCGTTCGAGTATGCGGGCTACCGTCTGGACAGAGGTAAGCTTTATGAACTCGGAAACCACCATGTTGTCCATCCACTGGGAATTGAATGCCATGGTGGTGCGTCGAGGGTCGAGCACCTTGATGACCTGTTCCTGGTACGTCCTGGCATTCTCGAGCACCTGCTCCCGGGTAAGCGGGGGCCGGGTCGAACTCCTCCCGGTGGGATCACCGATCATTCCGGTGAAATCACCGATGAGGCAGACCACGTCATGGCCTGCATCCTGGAACTGCCGCATTTTCTGCAGCACCACCGTATGCCCCAGATGTATATCCGGCGCCGTGGGGTCAAATCCCACCTTTACCCGCAGGGGCCTCCCCTTCTTCAACTTTGCGAGAAACTCTTCTTCAGAAACGATGTCAACGATACCGCGTTTGAGTTCTTTCAGCTGTTGCTCGATCACCACAACCCCCAGAGGTTATTTTGCATACTGAACGGCACGGGTTTCGCGTATCACAACCACCCGTATCTGCCCAGGATAGGTAAGCTTTTCTTCTATCTGCTTCGTAAGATCTTTTGCCAGAAGATCAGCATCCTCATCGCTGATCTTGTCCACATCAACCATGACCCGCACTTCCCGGCCGGCCTGGACTGCATAGGCCTTTGATACACCGTCGAACGAGCTCGCGATATTTTCCAGGTCGGTGAGCCGCTTGATATAATTCTCGAGCATCTCACGTCGTGCTCCGGGCCGCGCCGCGGAAACGGAATCTGCAGCCTGGACCAGGAAGCCATAGACCGAACTGATGGGCGCCTCGTTGTGGTGCGATGCTATCGCCTCGACAACCTTGCTGGATTCGCCATAGCGCTTTGCGATCTCCGCACCGATAATCGCGTGAGATCCTTCAACCTCGTGGTCGACCGCCTTGCCGATGTCATGCAGCAGCCCGATCCGCTTGGCGATCTTCTGGTTCACCCCCAGTTCTGCGGCGATAATCCCGCAGAGGTGAGCGACCTCCAGGGAGTGCTGAAAAACATTCTGCGAGAAGCTCGTCCGGTATTTGAGCCTCCCGACATGCTTGATGAGTTCGGGACTGATTCCGTGAACACCGACCTCGAATGTTGCCTGCTGGCCGGATTCCCAGATCCCGTCGTTGATCTCTTTGGTTACCTTCTCAACAACTTCCTCGATCCGGGTAGGATGAATCCTGCCGTCGATGACCAGGGTCTCGAGTGATAGCCGGGCGATCTCCCGTTTTATCGGGTCAAAACTCGAGAGGATCACCGCATCGGGTGTATCGTCAATGATGAGGTCGACCCCGGTGACAGCCTCAATGGACCTGATATTCCGCCCTTCTCTGCCGATGATCCTCCCCTTCATTTCCTCTCCGGGCAGGTTGACGACCGATACGGTACGGGCGCTGACTACGTCTGCGGAATATCGCTGGATAGCTGTTGCGAGGATCCGCTTGGCCTTTTTATCGGCCTCGGCCTCGGCCTCATCGGCAATCTGCTTCAGAAGCTTTGCTGCTTCATGCCTGGCCTCGCTTTCGAGAGAGTCCATGAGTTCTTTCTTCGCCTGTTTCGAATCCATGCCGCTGATCTGCTCAAGTTTTGCGATCTGCTCCTTGTGCAGGGTTTCCACCTCGATCTTCATGGCTTCCACATGGCGGGATTTATCGCTCAGTGACTGCTCACTCTTTTTCACCTCCTGCTCACGCTTGTCGAGCAGGGCCAGCTTGTTGTCGAACATTTCTTCCCGCTGGTGGATTCTCTTCTCTGCAGCAGAGACCTCCTTGAGACGCTCCTTTGCCTCTGTATCACTCTGGCTCTTTGCTGCAAAGATGATCTCCTTTGCCTCGAGATGTGCATCGGCAATGATATTCGATGCCTCTTTCTTGGCCTCTTCAATCATCTTTCTGGATGTATCTTCCGCATCTTTCTCTTTCTTCTTGCTGATATAGATATTGAATCCGTATCCGGCTGCCAAACCGGCGAATACGGCGATAATAATTAAGGTAATCTCCATCATCACACCTCGCCTTCCGATCTAAAAACTCCTGTCTGCGTTACCACTAATTCCACATTTGCATCCCAGGGATCCACAGGTAAACGTTCAATATAAAATTCATCAAAGCACACACCCAGGGTCCGTATCCCCGGGTGATCCTTCATCAGCCTGTCGTAATAACCCTTGCCATAGCCCAACCGGTAGCCGCCGCGGTCAAAGACAAGGCCCGGGACAATGATCATGTCGACCTTTCCCACATCAAAGGCATCTGCACATGAGGGCTCAAGAATCCCAAAGCATCCCTTCTCAAAATCATCCATGCACACGGCAGGGTAAAAGGCCAGCTCATCACCGCACACCTTGGGAAAAAGCACCACCTTGTTACTTGAATGCCACAGAGACAGCAGATCAACCTCCCCCCGAACCGGCACATACAGGGCGATTACATCTGCCTGCTGAAAAAACGGCATGGAGACGATGTGATGTATTATGGAGGCCTCAAACAGCCTCTTATCCTCTTGCGATATAGCCTGACGCCTCGCAAGCATCATCTTTCGTATTGCGGATTTATTCAGCATCTCCACGTGTCAAGAAATTTCAGGCAGGAATGCAGGAACAGGAGAGTCGCCCCCGATGATACAGCCATCCGGTGCTTCACAAGCCTGATACATCTATCAGGCAGGGACCAACGGAGCAGCCCAGAAGACTTTTCTCTCCGAGGAGAACATGTTCACAACAGCTTAAAACAGGACCGCTTCTCGTCTCGTGTTGCCTCAAAAAGGAGCATAAGATCCACATATACCCCACGGGCATCTATCTTGATCTCACATCTATTTGATCTATTAATTGTTCTATTCTTTCAGCTACTGTTTCTTTATATGTTTGCAGTTCTGTTTTAGCCTTGGCCACATCATCAGCCATATTCAACATCACCATGGCAACGAGTTCCATAGTTGAGACCGCCGCTCCGCTGTGCTGAACGTCGAGTATCTTCTCGCTGATATATCTCGATAATGACTGAACGCGCTCTTCATCTCCCCCAGACTTAACCTTATATTCCTGTCCTAATATTCTTATTTTAACTGTGTCGTTCAAAATGTTAGAACGTTTCTACACACTTAATCAGGTGTGCAACCTTCTGTTTTACCTGTTCCTTCTCTCCCAAGAGACTTTCCATCTCCTGTTTCAACCCGTTAACCTCTTCCTCCTTTTCTATAAGCTTCATGGTTAACCCCTCATTGTCCTTTTTGAGTGCGCCAACCAGTTCCAACAAGGCCAATATCTTGTTTTCCAGTA
Source organism: Deltaproteobacteria bacterium (assembly GCA_018434685.1). GTDB lineage: Bacteria > Desulfobacterota > Desulfomonilia > UBA1062 > UBA1062 > DSAD01. Next base: position 33,653 of record JAHDOV010000018.1, on the reverse strand, counting down.
TGTCTAGATTTTCCAATAAAGACTCCTTAGTCATCTCTTGTGATTATACATCTAGTTTACCTACTCAAGTCAAGCATCTAATTCATAAGGAATTCCAGGGTTCTTCAAGTCCGAATTCACAACCTGACGATGAAAAAGCCTGTGCCCGCCTGATAGATGAATATGAGATTTCGTTACAACTCATACATATTCCCCTGTTCGCCGATAAGTATGAGAACGAACAATAACGGAGGTTATGATGGATAGCTCCTACCTTGCAATGCTCTATGATCTTGCAAAAGAACTCAATACTGCCGATGATGTACCGGGTGTACTCGAGGCAGTCGTAAATCATCTCCCAAAGGTTCTCGGTGCACAGTACTGTTCCCTCTTTATCAAGAATTCCGCTTCGGGTGATCTTGAGATAAAAGCCCATAATCATTCAGATATCGGTGAAGATCCCTTCATCCATGTGGCCTCGGAACAGGAAAGCGTCATGAATCTGGTTCTCGCCCGCAACGCATCTCTCATTATCCGCGACATAGAAGAAGAGATCGGTCTCCAGAACAAGGAGAAATACGATACGAAGTCCTTCATGTGTATCCTGATAAAACACGGAGGCGACACCAAGGGCGTGCTGAATCTCGCAGACAAGCCGGGAGGTGGATTCAGAAAGGATGACATGCTCATCGCCTCGATTATCAGTGAACTCTTGGGAGCTCTGCTTGCACGAATCGACCTGATTGCAGTATAATAACCTCCATGGGTTTTAACTGTGGTATTGTGGGCCTCCCCAATACGGGGAAATCAACCCTCTTCAATCTCGTGACAAAGGCCAATGCGCCGGCCGAGAATTACCCCTTCTGCACCATTGATCCCAACATCGGCATCGTCACTGTCCCCGATGACAACCTCTCCAAGATTGCCGGGATCATCAAACCCGACAAGATCACCCCGACCACCCTGAAACTCTTCGATATTGCCGGACTGGTCAAAGGTGCTTACAAGGGAGAAGGCCTCGGCAACCAGTTCCTGGGCCAGATCAGGGGTGTCGATGCCATCATCCACGTGGTACGTTGTTTCCAGAATACGAATATCGCCCATGTCTACAATGAGATAAACCCGGTAGGGGATATTGAGATCATCCTGACAGAACTTGTCATGGCAGATCTCGAGATCGTTTCCCGGAGGCTGGATTCTGTCAGAAAGGGGCTCCGACTCGGCAGAAAAGACACCACCACCGCGGAGCTGGACCTGCTCGAGGCATTGCACAACGCCCTTTCCAACGGACAGTGTATCATCGATACCGATATCAGCAGCGATCAGACCCTCATGAAGGCATGGGGAATCCTTACGGCAAAACCCTATGTCGTAGTGGCCAACATCAGTGAAGACGACATCAACGCTGCTTCGACGGAATTTCAGGCTCTTCTGACCTGGGGGGAAGCCCGAGGGATTCCGGTGTTACCCGTTTGCACCAAATTCGAGCTCGAGGCCTCCGAACTCGAGGATGAGGAACGCAGGGAATTTCTAGAATCAGTAGGAATATCTCAATCCGGAACCGAGATCCTTATCAGCACCTGTTATGCACTCCTCGATCTGCTCACCTTTTATACGCCGGTCGGGAATGTACTTACCGCATGGACACTCAAGAGAGGCAGCACCATGTATGAGGCGGCAGGGCTCATACATACCGATATCCAGAAGGGTTTCATCAAGGCCGATGTCGTGGCGCTTCCGGACTTTCTCGCTCACAGGGGCCTTGCCGGGGCAAAAGAGGCCGGGGCGGTTCTCACCGAAGGAAAAGACTTTGTCCTGAGAGATCAGGACATCGTAGTCATTCATTTCCGGTAAAGCACCTCCATGAGGTCCCTGCTCTCCTGGGGAGAATTACCCGGACATGGAGTCGTCTCGCATCCTTATCGCAACTGGTTTTCCTGCGCGGCCCAGAAAGAAGATGATATCCCTCTGAGCGCATGAAGACACAGCCACGAACCGGGTCAGGCACCTTTGAGCTTGTTCATCCGGTACACGAAGGCGAGGATCTCTGCCACGACCCGGTAGAGCTCCTCGGGGATCTCTTCATTTATCTCCAGGCGGTACAGCGCATCGAGCAGTTCCCGGTCCTGTTGTACGGGGATACGGTGCTCGCGCGCGAGGGCCAGGATCTTTTCCGCGAGGGCACCCCTGCCCCGTGCGGTCACCCTTGGTGCCCTGTCCTGACCGCGTCTGTACTGCAGCGCTACTGCCTTTGGTGTATCGTCTTTCTTTCTCATACCAGCACATCCACACCCTTAAGGGCAGGGTCGCCGAGCCTGCTCACAATCACCTCGCACGAGCGAACCCCGAAGTGCTCGAGGCCGGCGCTCAGATCCTGGATATGTTCCCGAAGGAATCCTGCCGTTTCTTCAGAAGAGGTTCTCAACTCGACATCGATCTTTTCCTGGAGCCGTGCCGTGCATTCGATCTCCCCGAGGTGATCGGTAGAAATCTCGAAACTGATGGTGTAGGTATCATCCTGCCTGTCGATTGAAACCCGGGCATGTCCCTGGGAATCTCTTTCCACAAAGGGCACGAAGAAATAGGCGAGGGCCTGGGGATGGTTATGCACCTGCTCCATGAGCGCTGAGATGAACTGGGGCAATGCCTCCTCCTGAGGAGCGTGCTCGACCAGCGCCCTGATAATCTCCCCGGCTGTGAACGACTCCAGAGGTCCCTTGCCCAGTGATCCCACAAGGCCCTGAACAAGGTCCCCCATTTTGATTGAGGGCACCCTGGTTTCCCCTCCCTGCTCGACGGGTTTCAGGACGATCTTCGGGTTCAATGCATGAACCTTCAGATTGAGCACCTGCCCTTTCTGCAGAGACAGGCTCGTTTCAACGAGAACGCGCCTGCCAAACAGCGACACGAAGACGAAACCGCCCTTTGGCCTGGACAGGACCGTCGCTATCAGGGTGCTCCCGACAGAGACAGCGGGGACCTTTTGACTTACGACGATACTGTCTGAGGTGATCACTCCGGGTATTATCTGCATTGAAATCAGGGCTTATCGTGGTCTTTCACCTTGATCATGAGTTGAATTTCCCCGACGGGAATACCGGTAATCCGGGAGATATCAATGGGGTCGAATCCCCCCCTGTCGAGTTTCAGCACATCTTCCTGTGTATAGGCCCGGGACTGGGAGGTTTTCAGAAAAGACTTTTCAATTCCGCTGATCGCTCTTTCCGCATCATGGATCTTCGCATCGAGTTCGCTCATTATCTTCGAGACGATCTCGATCTTCTTCTCCACCTGTTCATGAAAACTCTCGGAGAGGTTCTGGGTTTCCCTGACTACATTCTTGAGTTCATCCAGTACGGATGTGGGGAGCTTCCGTTTTTTTTCAAGCACGATGAAAAATGCGACAAACCCGAGCAGAATGATCTGCACAGCTACCTGGACAATCAGCAGAGTCTTTGTTGGATCCAATGCCTATACCACCACATCGATGATGTGCTTTATTCCTGTTGTGCCCTGATCATCTTCCGGAGAGGTGCGTTGCTGGTCATGTGGCGCACGTCGTCTCTCCTGCCTGGCGCTTCCCTTCTCCCGGTCTTTTATCGCTGTTTCCTGTGTCTTTTTCGACTCATTCACTTCCCTGTTCTTCCGGAGCCTTTCCCGTGCTTCCTCTTCCGTGAGGATCTGTTTCGTCACTTCGGACTGAACAAAAGGGCTCTGATTGATCTTCTCAATCCTGCCGGCCTGGGATAGTATGGTCGATATATCCGATGCCCCTGCCATTCATACACCTCTGCCCTTTCTTATCGTCCCTGCAGTATACCAACTTAAGCTTTAATTTGCAAACAGAGAAGGAACGGAGATCTCGGTTAGAGTTGAATCGGATAGAACCGATGCAGAGAGTGTCCCTGCATCGGATGTGAAGACATGAAGGAAGATGGGTGGGTGAATCATCCCCTTTAGGATGCTTCACCCACCTTCTGTATCGAACCCCTCATTCCTGCGCTGAAGAGCCTGCCGCAGGATTCAAACAGGATATATCTCGTCCCCAAAAGGGCGATGTTCTTTTCCCGTGCAAGTTTTACCGCATCAGCCGACGGACGTTTCCCCCGCACGAAGATAATCGCTCTGAGATCCAGCGTCTCGGCTGTTCGGATAACCAGCGGGTTTGTGAGTCCTGTCAGGAGAATTGACCCCTCTTTTGCGAATGCGAGTACATCGCTCATGAGATCTGCGGCGAACCCGGCCTCGAGTTCCATGCCCAGCATGTCGTCTCCAACGATCACATCTGCATCCAAAAGATTCTTAATCTCTGCGAGGGTCATATGTTCTCCTTTACTATCATACTCTATACTACTTGGACATCACATATTCATGCATCGCCTTCGCAGCTTTACGACCTGCCCCCATGGCAAGGATGACCGTGGCAGCACCAGTGACAATATCGCCACCGGCAAAGACGCCTTCACGTGATGTCTGTCCGGTCTCTTCGTCGGCCACGATGTTGTTCCACTTGTTGGTCGCAAGACCGGGCGTCGTCTCCTGAACAAGGGGATTGGCTCCGGAACCGATGGCCACGACCACGGTATCCACATCCCAGATGAACTCGCTGCCTTCGACAGGAACCGGCCGTCTTCTCCCCGAGGCATCGGGCTCGCCGAGCTCCATGCGCAGGCATTCCATGGCCTTTACCCAGCCCTTCTCATCTCCGATGTACTTGATGGGGGTCGTGAGGAGATTGAGCTGAATGCCCTCTTCCTCGGCATGATGGACCTCTTCGATCCTGGCAGGCATCTCCTGCCGTGAACGTCTGTAGACCAGGTAGACGTTGTCTGCGCCGAGTCTCATAGCCGTTCGCGCTGCATCCATGGCCACATTGCCGCCTCCGACAACTGCCACGTTCTTGCCCCTGACAATGGGTGTATCGTACTCAGGGAACCGGTAGGCCTTCATGAGGTTCGACCTGGTAAGGTACTCGTTCGCTGAATAGACGCCATTGAGATTCTCGCCGGGGATGTTCATGAAGGAGGGTGCTCCTGCACCGGTACCGAGGAAAATGGCATCAAACCCCTCTTCGAAGAGCTCATCAACCGTGGCTATCTTCCCGATCACGTGAGAGGTAGCAACCTTAACCCCCATCTTCTTGAGATAATCAACCTCAGCCTCAACAATGGACTTGGGGAGCCTGAATTCAGGAATTCCATAAACCAGAACTCCGCCGGTTTTATGCAGCGCCTCAAATATCGTCACGTCATGGCCGAGTTTGATAAGATCGCCGGCAACCGCGAGACCGGCAGGTCCAGACCCGACAATGGCGATCTTTTTCCCGGTAGATGCAGCGATCTTGGGAATGGAAACCGCTCCCTGGGCTCTCTCATAATCGGCGACAAACCGTTCGAGCCGGCCGACGGCAACGGGTTCTGCCTTCTTGCCGCGTACGCACAGTATTTCGCACTGGCTTTCCTGGGGGCACACCCTGCCGCATACCGCAGGCAGTGCATTGGTTTCCTTTATCTTCTTAGCAGCTCCGATAAAATCCCCCTCGGCAACCAGGGCGATGAAACCGGGGATATCGATTTCCACCGGACACCCTTCAACACAGGCAGGGGTCTTGCACTGAATGCACCTGAGCGCCTCCAGCTTTGCAGTTTCCGGTGTATATCCAAGAGGAACCTCCTCAAAGTTGCGTGCCCGTACCTTGGCTTCCTGTTCAGGCATCGGCTGGCGAGGAATCTTCAGTCTTTCTTTCATTTCCATATTAGAGTGCCCCCTTTCCGTGTTGTTTGCAGGTACAGAAGTGGTTCATACATTCTTTCTCTTCGGTCAAATAAATGCGCTGCCTGTCTATAAGCTCTCTGAAATCGACCTGGTGGCCGTCAAATTCCGGACCATCCACGCAGACGAACTTTGTCTTTCCGCCGACAGAGACACGGCACGCACCACACATCCCGGTTGCATCCACCATGATGGAATTCAGGGATACAACGGTGGGGATGTTGTATTTCTTCGTAACGTCACAAACGGCCCTCATCATGGGAACCGGCCCAATTGCCACGACCAGGTCGATCTTCTTGCCCGGCAGGAGATATTTCTCTTCGAGTGCCTGACTCACAAAACCATGAAAGCCGTATGACCCGTCATCCGTGGTCACGATGATCTCGTCGGAGACGGCCTTCATCTCGTCTTCCATGATGATGAGGTTCTTGTCCCGTGCACCGATGATGGAGATGATGTGATTCCCGGCATGTTTCATGGCCTCGGTAATGGGATAGACAGGGGCAACACCGACACCACCGCCGATGCATGCCACGGTGCCGAGCTTATCGACGTGAGTGGCCTTCCCCAATGGGCCTACGAGGTCCAGCAGTTCGTCACCAACGTTCATCTCGGACAGATGTGTCGTACTTTTCCCAACCACCTGGAAGATGATGGTCAGAGTACCCTTTTCAGCATCGGCATCGGCGATGGTCAGAGGGACTCGCTCACCTTCCTCATGGATCCTGAGCACGACAAACTGGCCAGCTTTACGTTTCTTCGCGATCTTAGGGGTATCTAAGACCAGTTTAAACACATTGTCTGATAATTGTTCTTTTTCTAAGATCCTGGCTGACATACTTTATCCATCCTTTCGATCTATTTTTTCTCTAAAGCTGCGAAAACCCCGGTCAGAAGGCCGAGAGTCAAGAACGCTCCGGGCGGGAGGATCATGACGAGAATAGGTTCATAACCAGCCCCAAGCAACGGCAGATTGAAGATAGTCCCGTTTCCAAAGAGTTCCCTGATGCTGCCGAGAATGACCAGCGCAAGGGTGAAACCGGCACCCATGCCGATTCCGTCCGCAATGGAGTGGAATATCGAATTCTTGGATGCAAAGGCTTCTGCCCTGCCGAGGATGATACAGTTCACCACGATCAGCGGGATGAAAAGCCCCAACGAGTGGTGAAGGCTCCTGAAATAACCGCTCATGACCAGATCGACCACGGTCACGAACGAGGCGATAACCACTATGAATACGGGAATCCTCACGCGGTCAGGCACAACGGACCGGATGAGCGATATGACGGCATTGGAGCACAGCAGCACGAACGTGGCAGCCACACCCATACCGAGTCCGTTCATTGCCGACGTGCTGACAGCGAGCACAGGACACATCCCGAGCACGAGGATAAAAACCGGGTTCTCTCTCCAAATCCCTTTTACGAGTTCCTTACTGAACGACATTGCTGCCTCCAAGTATCTGCACCTTGTTCTGTGCATACATGGTCAAGCCATCTTTGACTGCACCGGTTACAGCCCTGGGCGATATGGTCGCGCCTGAGATCTGATCAAAGTCGCCGCCATCTTTCTTGACCGCCCACTTGGCACTTTCCAGGGTTTTGCCCTTGTACTGGTCTTTAAACCACCCCTCGTCGATCTTTGAACCCAGACCCGGGGTCTCTTTCTGGGAAAGGATTCCTATGCCTATGATCTTTCCGTCATTTTCCACGCCGACGATAATCTCGATCAACCCGCTGTAGCCCTTTTCTGTAGAGGTCTTGAAGGCCACGCCATTGATGACCCCGTCTTTCTTCGCGAGATAATAGGTTGTCCCGGCCACATCCACCACGTCCTTGTCGGCCTCATTGTCGTGTTCGGGCAGGACCATGTTCAGGGCATTGAGAAGCTCCAGCCTGTCCTGGTATGCCCGCGCCTCCATGGTTGCTGAATTCACATAGGAAAGAATGAGCCCGGCCACCATGCACACAAACGTCAGCACCACTGTAAGTCTTATGATCTCTTTCATCATACAGCTCCAAACTTCCCTGGCTTTGTTGCCTTGTTGATCAATGGGACCAGGGCGTTCATGATGAGAATTGCAAACGAGACACCCTCAGGATATCCACCCCAGAGCCTAATGATAACGGTTATCACGCCGCAGCCGATGGCGAACACGATCTTTCCCTTGTTCGTGATGGGAGTGGTAACCATATCGGTTGCCATGAAGAATGCTCCCAGCATCAATCCACCGGAAATGAGGTGAAAGGCTGGGTCTGCGTACATGTTCGGATTAATGAACCAGAAAATACCGGTCATGACAGCAACAGAACCGATATAGCACACCGGGATATGCCAACTGATGACCTTTCTGACGATCAGGTAGATCCCCCCGAGGATCAATGCGAGTGCTGAGATCTCTCCCAGCGAACCGCCGATATTCCCGAGGAAGGGGTCCATGAGGTTGAGGTGCGGGGCCGCAGTGACCGTTCCGTGTTCAAAGATGGCAGTCTTCAAGGCGCCCAGGGGTGTTGCCCCGGTAACCGTGTCGGCGGCCTGGCTGAAGAACGACCGCGGCTGAGGCCACGTCGTCATCTGTACGGGGAATGAGATCAGGAGGAACACCCGGGCTACCAGAGCCGGATTGAACGGATTATTCCCGAGGCCCCCGTACACCTGTTTGCCGACGATGATCGCAATGAGCGAACCCAGGCAGACAAGCCACCACGGTGAACCCGAGGGCAGATTCATCGCCAGGAGCAGGCCGGTCAGTACGGCTGATCCGTCGGCTATGGTGATATCCTTCCCGGTAAGCTTCTGCCAGAGGGCTTCCACCACCACGCAGGAAACAACCGCTACGGCGATTACCGTAACAGCGGGTATTCCAAAAAAATACACTCCGATAAGTGCGCCCGGAATCAACGCATAGATAACCTGACGCATTATCCATGGCGTATCCTCGGGTGAATGAATATGCGGAGAGCTGGAAACAAATAGGTCCTTCATTTCATGCCCCTTTTTTCTTGGCATTCGCTGCGCGTTGCAGTGCTTTGAGATGTTTGACAAAATGGACTATGGGCCGGTTGGCAGGACACACATACGTGCAGCTGCCGCACTCGACACAATCCAGCAGATCATTACCCAGCGCCATTTCCCACATGCTCTTCTCTCCGAGCTTGCTCAATGTCGACGGGATCAGGCACATGGGACATGCCTCTACACATCGCCCGCAGGATATACAGCCCGAATACCAGGAGATGTTGGTGTCCTTCTCGGTGAGGACGAGCACCCCGGAGGTCCCCTTCATAATGGAGATCTGGTCCGAGAACTGGGCTATACCCATCATGGGACCGCCGTAAATGATCTTTGCAGCTTCGGTAAGCCCGCCACAGAAATCAATGACCTCCTGTATCGGCGTTCCCACCCGTACACGTATGTTCTTCGGGTGTTTGATGCCCCGGCCCGTCACCGAGGTAATGCGCTCGATAAGGGGAATACCATGTGCACAGGCATCCCATATCGCGGCACATGTCCCGGCATTCTGGACAACCGCACCCACATCCATGGGCAGGCCCCCGGAGGGTACTTCCCGCCCCGTGATGGCGTTGATGAGCTGTTTTTCTGCGCCCTGAGGATATTTCACCTTCAGCGGTTCAACCATGATCTCCGGCGGCGCCTTCTCCTCCATAATCTTTATGACGTCGGGCTTGTTCGCTTCTATTGCCAGGATGCCCTTGTTCAGTCCGAGGATACCCATGGCGATCCGCATACCGTTGAGCACCCGCTCGGGTTGTTCGAGCATGAGCCTGTGGTCAGAGGAGAGATATGGCTCGCACTCTGCACCATTGACGATAAAGGTATCTATGGTCTTCTCTTTGGGGGGAGACAGCTTGACATGGGTCGGGAATGTCGCCCCGCCCATCCCAACGATCCCTGCCGATTGAATGGCCCCCATGAGCTCCTCTTTCTTCATGGTAAAAGGATCTCGATTCAGCGGCAGCCCCTCGACCCACTCATCCTTGCCGTCCGCCTCGATAACAATGCAGGGCGCCAGAAGCCCTGTTACCGGATGAACCCTTTTGGCGATGGCCGTTACCTTGCCCGATGTCGGGGCATGTACCGGCGCAGAGACAAATCCCAGGGGCTCAGAGAGTGGCTGGCCTTTCTTTACCTCATCCCCGGGCTTCACTATGGGTTTTGCAGGTGCACCCAGGTGCTGCTGAACAAGCACATAAAAGACCGAGCTCAAGGGCAAATCGACAATGGGATTGTTTTTGACAAGATCCTTTTCCTCTGGAGGATGAATGCCACCCTTAAACGTCTTCATGAAATGTTCCTCTCTATAGCGTCTGCAGGGCACATGTCGATGCACATGCCACAACCGATGCACCTGCTCTGGTTTACGGTGTACGGCTGCTTGATTATGCCCGAGATGGCGTCCACGGGGCAGACCGAAGCGCATATCCCGCAGCCCTTGCATTTTTCATCGATGACATGAACCTTCACCGGGGTATGAACGAACCCGATCACGCTGGTCGGACACACGCTCACACACAACCCGCAGGTCTGGCACTTGGCCTGATCGATCTGCGCCGCCTTGTCCTTGGCTACCGATATGGCATCGAACGGACAGACATCAGCGCATATTCCGCACTTGATGCACCCCACCTTGCAGAGCTGTTTCATGTCCTTCGAAATGTCGCTGGATATGCAGCCGACACAGAAATTGCCGCTGGAGGGTATCAGCTGGACGATACCGCGGGGACATGCCTGGATACACTTGCCGCAACCGGTGCACTTGCTTTCGATGACGTGCGGCAGACTGTCTTCGCCCATGTACATGGCGCCAAAGGGACACACATCAACACAGGTCCCGAGGCCGAGACAGCCGAACTGGCACGCCTTTGACCCCCCGGCCACCAGCTGTGCCGCCCTGCAGTCTTTTGGCCCGACATAATTATATCTCGTCTCTGTCTGATCAGGGGTACCCTTACACCTGATAAATGCGACGAAAGCGGCACCCCCGCCGAGATCTCGGCCGAGAATTTCCGACATCGCGTTGAGCGCTGCCTCGTTTACCGCAGGGCAAGCCATTTCCGCTTCCGGATTCTCGGTTATCTCGTGGGCAAACGCTGCACACCCCGCAAAACCGCATGCCCCGCAATTTGCCCCGGGGAGCTGATCAAGGACAGCCTTCTCACGGGGGTCCATTTCCACTGCGAAGGTAACTGCAGAGATCCCCAGGATGAGGGCTGCCACAAACCCTATTCCACCTACCATTAAGATTGCGCTTATCATACTATTTCACCAGCCCTGAAAATCCCATGAAAGCCAGGGAAAGGATTCCCGCGGTAATCAAGGCAATGGGAGTGCCTCGAAATGCCCTGGGTAGATTGTTCAGCTCGAACTCTTCACGGATACCGGCAAAGATCACCAGCGCAAGACCGAAGCCGAGCGCGGCCCCGGCTGCAAAAATGCACGAATCGAGCAGATTGTACTTGAGCTGGATGTTCAGGATTGCCACACCAAGGACAGCGCAGTTGGTAGTGATGAGCGGAAGAAAGATTCCCAATGCCTGATACAGAGGCGGACTCACGCGCTGAATGATCATCTCCACGAGCTGCACCAGTGATGCTATGACCAGGATGAAGGCAATGGTCTGAAGATACTGGAGCCCAAAGGGGATGAGGAGGTAACCATTGATGAGCCAGGTCACAAAGGAAGCCAGCGTCATCACAAAGATCACGGCCATACTCATGCCTATGGCCGTGTCGATGCTCTTGGAAACTCCCATGAAGGGACAGATGCCGAGAAACCGTGACAGCACAAAGTTGTTCACCAATGCTGCGCCTACGATGAGTAGAATGTAATACATATATGCATGCCTCCCGCATGTTTAGAACGCAAGCACCTAATCAAATATTCATATACCTGTCAAGCGCTTGTTTATAACTAATCGATCTCATTTAATATTATGCATAACATGAATGAGCCCTCATTGTAGGACATATTCTGACACCACTCCGGCCCAGATTTTCATGGTCTGTTCCCCTGATCACGATCCACACTATTCCCGCTGTATATCTTGTGACGTATGGTTGTAGGAATGGCTCTTCCCGAGATGAGCAGGCAGGACCTTGAGGTGTTCGACCAGGGAGTTGCACCGCTCCTCGAATATCTTACAAATCATATAAGACACCGGATCGGAGCCTGTAAGCTCATCTTTAATATATGCTGACTTTATTCCCATATAAAAAAGGGGTGCAGCCCTCAGCACGAAGGACCAGCACCCCCTTAATTAATAAGGTATCCCGACTTAGTCTTCGTCGTCTTGCAGCGGGGTCGACTCTTCAGGCCTCCGTGCGCTCTGGATGGAGCGGTACAGTCCGCGCGCCAGTATGAGCGCTATGATAAAGAGGAGGATGAGTGAGACGAATACAACAACGATGCTGGATTTCTGCCACCGCTGAACCTTCTGCTGGATTTCTTTCACCTTTTCCTGGCTCAGGTTGTGATACTTGTCAATATCGACGATCATCCCTATCCAGCCAAAGCCTTCAGGCTTGCTGAACCCATCGCCATAGTACGGTATGTTGGCATAGGCGGCAAAGATCCTCTTATCATCGATTGTATAGGTAAATGAACCCGACTTGCCTTCCGATGCAAGGGCATCGATTCTCGGCAGGTTTTCATCGAGGAAACCCATCTCCCGGACATTCATCGCACCGGTTCCATCCTTGGACAGTGTCTGATAATTTTCTTCATTCATCACCGGGACCGGCTTCATGTTCGCATCGAGCCCCCTGATGAGGTAGTCCGAAGGATGGGAGATGATAAAGCCATCCCGGCCGACCATGAATGCATAATTCATATCATCCACATTGACCGAGGCAAAGAACATCCCCGGTTCGGTGGGTATGATATGGTCGGTGAATTCCATGAGATGGACATATTCCAAGGCAAGTTCCACAACACCGGCGAACCCGCTTGAATCAAATACCGGGGCTGCCATACGGATAATGCCGTCAAAGTTCTTGCCGGCCTCGAACTCAGTCTTGCTCACATGGCGCCCCACAACAGGCCCCATATAGAATTCCCCCGGGGCCATGCCCCTGGCCTGAGAGAAGTATTCCTCGTCGCCATATTCGCCGTTGGCAGGGCTGGACATATCCCTGAGTCTTTCTTTCGGAACAACGCCATCATTGGTCACCTTCAGTACTTCCATCCCCTGCTTATCCAGAAAGGTGATCTCCCGGTACAAAGGAATGGGAATCTTGACCACACCCACCTGGGATGATCTGATCGCCCCTCTCGTATTGGATCGTATAAAGGTAGTATAGGAATTCTCATCCCGAGGAAGTATCGTGGCTATGCGTATATCCTTCTCCCTTTCCGAGAGAAACTGAGCAACGGCATCAGCCACAGTTTGGGCTCGACCCCCTATGGATTGCTTCTGACTATCGTCGAGAATTCGCAAGTTTGCCTGTGTTGCCTCCTCACCTACTTTGACCACACCCTTGCTGATAATGACTCCGGTAATGGTAAGGGGAAGCACTATGAGGATGAAGAAACTTACGGCAATACTGGCAAAACTAAAATTAGTCTTTGCTTCCTGATCCATATCAATCTCCTGACCGTCTTATACAAACCGCTTGTATATCGATAACCCGTTAACCTCACAGTTCACCCTGGAACTAACCCCCCATGATTTCTCACAAACACACGTCCGGCGCAATGCATCTTTTTCTCTCTTCAACAATGAGGTATGCTGTTGCAGCCTGTTTGAAATCATATATCTCCTGATCTTACTAGCCCAGGATAATTGCCTTGAAAGGATTAGCGTAAAGGATGATAAGGGTTACAACGAGCGCGTAGATTGCAATGGATTCAGTCATTGCAAGACCGACCATGAGTGTGAGCATGATCTTTCCCTGAGCATTCGGATTACGACCAACGGCCTCGGTTGCACCGGATGTTGCATTACCCATACCGGCACCTGCACCGATTGCACCGAGTCCCATACAGAGCCCTGCAGCAACAAGAGAGGCTGCAACAAAGATCACCTTGGCCCAGTCAACATACCCTGCCGTTGCTACTTCAGAGGCAAACGCAACACTAGATACAGCACATAACATAAAGGCAACACAAACAAAGGTCTTTAATCTGCTCATCGCACACTCCTTAGAGTTTTTTATTTATGAATTCAGAGCATTATTCTGAATCACGGTTCATTTAATACACTATTGGGGTAGGCGATGCAAGCAAAAATTTGCATTGAATGAGCCCTCGTTTTTCTGGCAGAGGGCACGGAATGCCTGATCAGCGCTCGATGTACGCCCTCAAGACATCCTGATTTATCCACGGTTCCTGAGCGAAATTGTTCTCTCTGATCAGCCCTGATTTCATTGCCCGGGCAAGGCTTTCTTCTATGGGAAAATATTCCTCTCTGAGCGAAGGGGCCTGCCCCTTGATATAATATACCTTGTCATCGGTTATGTATTTCCGGATTCTCGGTGTCGCAATGAGCTGTTCCCACAGGAGGATCCTCTTCTGGGCGACCTTGGACCACACGAGACGCTGGGCAAAGGCAACAAGGAGGGAACGGGCGAACAACGACTTCATGTAGTCATCGGACAGCGTGGAGATCAACTGCTCAATGGCGCTGAACACATCGATGGCATTGAGCCCTGCGATGACCAGGATGCCCTTCTGCGCCGCCAGAACCGCTGTGTCCACCATGTATTTATCCTTGATGTTTGAGATAACCAGGACATCCGGATCATGGTTCATTACATGGTCGAAGACATCGGAAAGGTTCCTGTCGGTATCCCTTCCCAGCTCCCGCTGATTCACATTGGATAACTTGTGATGATGAATATACTCAATGGGATCTTCAAACGTTATGATGTTGCAGCTCTTCGTGGAATTGATATGATCCACCAGTGCCGCAATGGTCGTGTCCTTTCCCTGTCCCCGCGCAGAACTCACTATCAGGAGCCCCCGCTTGTCCAGGAGTGAAGTGAGCGACTGAGGGACCCCCATGGAGGACAATGACGGGATGTCCTCGACCAACTTCTTGATGGCCAGTGTTTTCTCCCCGCACTTCTGGTGGTAGATGTTCATCCGGTATCGCCCGACACCCGGCTTTGTATAGGTAAACTCCACCTCTTTCTTATCCTCCAGCTCCCTGCCCTGCTCGTCGGGGAGAACGTCTCTCAAGAATGCATTGAGTATATCGCTCGTGATAATGGGCATGCCGATCCGCCTGAACTCCCCGCCAGTCCGCACCCCAGGGGCCGTACCGAGCGACATATGCAGATCCGTGCACTCAGGATCATCAAGAAGCCTGAGGATATTCGAGGTACTCATTTCCTGGGTTGAGATGGTTGGGATGCTCCTGCGCACCGCAGAGAGACGCAGCTGTTTCAGGCCATACCCTTCCCGGTCGAGATGGTTCAGGATATCTTCCACCTGGGCGAGTGATGCCAGAACCGGGGTGACTTCCTTATTGATAAGAAACTTCACGTTCTCCACCGTGACATAGTTGAGGGGGTCTGCAAAGGCAACTATGGCATACTTTTCCTTCACCGCTATCGGGACAACATCCATATCCCGCATACGCTCAGGCGGCATTATCTTCTGGGCATCCTTCCTGATGATCCCCTCATTCATATCCAGCGTGGGGACTCCCGTGAGATTCTTCAGGATACCCAACACCTGGTCCTCGCCTAAGTATGCCAGACGGATAAGGGTTTCGCCGAGCTTTGTATTCTGTTTTTTGGAAACTTCCAACGCATGCCTGAGCCTGTGCTCGTCAATCAGCCCCAGTTCTACTAATACTTCTCCCATGCGCCGCTTGTTTGTCATTATGTTCCCCCCCCGTACATACTCGTTCATATCCTCTAGGATATCGGCAACAATGAGGTCGGATCTTTAATATTATTTCAGCGCTATCCGACACTTACCCGAGAAACGCACCTTGTGTATCGTCAGAGAGGCGGGAAAGTGCTAGAACCTATCCTGGACCTTCGGCGGTTGCTCCCCGACAAGCCCCGATATCACGTGTGCAGCCCCGCAAAAGGACACAAGCCCCTTGTTTATCGGATATACGATGTGTACCTTTATCATTGAAAATCAGATGAGGACAAACCCATTCCCCTGACAGGGGCTATTGACTACTGTGTCCCACTTACATTAGACATAGGTGACACAATGGAATAAGGGAGATCAAATGCCTAAGACACTCACACAAAAGATACTTGAGGACCACATCGCCTGTGAAACCCCCGAAGAATACGCGCTGAAGATCGATCAGACGCTCACCCAGGATGCCACTGGCACTATGGCGTATCTGGAATTCGAGGCAATAGGGCTTGAGAGGGTACAGACCGAGCTGTCCATAAGCTATGTGGACCACAACACCCTCCAGTCGGGATTTGAAAATGCCGATGACCACAGATTCCTCCAGGACATCGCAAAAAAATACGGGATCTATTATTCCAGACCGGGCAATGGGATCTGCCACCAGGTGCATCTCGAGCGCTTCGGCATACCCGGCAAGACCCTGCTCGGATCGGACAGCCACACCCCCACCGGGGGCGGCATCGGGATGATCGCCATAGGCGCAGGCGGCCTCGACGTGGCCGCAGCCATGGCTGGCATGCCCTTCAGTATCCCCAAGCCCAAGGTTGTAGGTGTTGTCCTGAAATCAGAGCTTTCCCCATGGGTAAGCGCCAAGGACATCATCCTCGAAGTGCTCAGGAGAGTTACCGTCAAGGGCGGGGTCGGCAGGATCTTCGAATATACCGGGGACGGGGTACGGTCCTTGAGCGTACCCGAACGGGCCACCATCACCAACATGGGCGCCGAGCTCGGTGCCACTGCATCCATATTCCCCAGCGACGATGTCACCCGGACCTTCCTCGCGGCACAGGGGAGACAGCACCACTGGAAACCCCTCGAAGCAGACGAGGGTGCCGTGTATAACGAGGTCATCGAGATCGACCTCTCCCTGCTCGAACCCCTGGCTGCCTGCCCCCACAGTCCTGATAACATAGTACGGATCCAGGAGCTTGCCGGCAGGAAGGTAGACCAGGTTCTCATTGGCTCGTGTACGAACTCCTCCCTTAAGGACCTCATGATGGTGGCCTCTGTCCTCAGAGGCAGAACCGTCCACCCCGATACGAGTTTCGGCATTGCTCCCGGCTCCAGGCAGGTGCTCTCCATGCTTGCCGAAAACGGGGCCCTGACCGATATCATCTCAGCCGGGGCCCGGATCCTCGAGAGTGCCTGCGGGCCGTGTATCGGCATGGGACAAGCTCCGCGCACCAATGCGGTATCGGTCAGGACATTCAACCGCAATTTCAAGGGCAGATCCGGAACGAAGAGCGCCGAGGTCTACCTCACCTCTCCTGAGGTTGCTGTTGCGTGCGCCCTGAGCGGCCACTTTATCGATCCCCGCGAACTCGGGGATTATCCGGTCATTACACTTCCCGACACATTCCTCATCGACGATTCGATGATCCTTCCCCCTGCAAAAGATCCCGGTTCTGTGGAGGTGCTGCGGGGCCCCAACATCAAGCCCCTGCCCAAGCGAGGCCCCATGGAAGACACCATGGATCTCGAGGTGCTGCTCAAGCTCCAGGACAATATCACCACCGATGACATCATGCCCGCAGGGGCCAAAATCCTGCCGCTTCGATCGAACATCGAGGCCATATCGCACTATGTGTTCTCCGGCATCGATCCTGATTTTTCCGCACATGCCAAAGAAGCCCGGAGCGGCTGCATCCTTGCCCGGGACAACTACGGCCAGGGCTCTTCGCGGGAGCATGCAGCCCTCGCCCCCATGTACCTGGGCGTGAAGGCGGTCCTGGCCCGGTCGTTTGCCAGGATTCACCGATCGAATCTCATCAACTTCGGCATCCTGCCCATCATCATCGACAGCGAAACGTATGCTGCTGTTGAGCGCGGGGCACGCATCGTTCTTGAACATATTCTCCCGGCCATCGACGGGGCTGCGGCCCTCGATGCTCGCGACACCCTCACCGGCAGGAAACTCGACTGCACGATCTCGCTGTCTGAGAGGGAACGGGAGATCCTCAAGGAAGGCGGCCTGCTCAACTATATCAAATCGAAAGTACGAGGTTAACATGTCAGACGATATCAGAACACGATTTGCACCATCACCCACGGGATACCTCCATATCGGGGGCGCACGCACAGCCCTGTTCTCCTGGCTCTATGCCCGTAACAAAGGGGGAAAGTTCATCCTGAGGGTGGAAGATACCGATGCACAGCGCTCCACCGAAGCGTCGACCGAGCAGATCCTCGAGGCCATGGAATGGCTCGGCCTCGACTGGGATGAAGGACCGTTCTACCAGTCACAGCGGCTGGATCTCTACCGCTCTTATGTACAGGAACTCATTGACAAGGGTCACGCCTACTGGTGCGAATGCACCTCCGAGGAACTTGAGGCCAGGAGGAAGCACGCAATGGATACCGGCACCAAGCCCAAGTATGACGGCACCTGCAAAAACAAGGGCCTTGGTCCCGGTCCCGGCAGGGTGGTCAGATTTGCCATGCCGGCCACAGGCATTACCGCATTCGACGACATGATCAAGGGGAGGATCTCGGTGGATAATTCCGAGCTCGACGATCTTGTCCTCCTTCGCTCCGACGGCATGCCCACGTATAATTTTACCGTTGTCATCGATGATGCCACCATGAATATCACCCATATCATACGGGGCGACGACCATGTGAACAACACCCCCCGGCAGATCAAGATCTACGAGGCACTAGGATTCAAGCTCCCGTATTTTGCCCATGTCCCCATGATCCTCGGCTCCGACAAGACGAGGCTGTCGAAGAGGCACGGGGCTACCTCGGTTACCGCGTACGAGGAGATGGGGTACCTGCCCGAGGCACTGGTGAACTATCTGGTCAGGCTGTCGTGGTCTCATGGCGACCAGGAGATCTTTACCCGGGACGAGCTTATCGAACTCTTCGACATCACGGATGTCGGCAAGGCTGCCGCGGTTTTCAACCCGGAGAAGCTCCTGTGGCTCAATCATCACTACATCAAGACAGGCGATCCTGCCAGACTCGCCGGGCTGCTTCCCGGCTTTCTCAAGAAAAAAGACTATCCGCTTGCAGACAGCGACTATCTCGAGAAGGTTGTCATTGACGTGAGAGAACGGACAAAGACCCTGGCGGACATGGTCGACTTCGGCGACTTCTACTTCGCAGAGATAGACCCGAGCGAGGAGCTCAAAGAAAAATTCTTCACACCGGAGCTCTCAGCAGTCTTTCGGTCGCTCATCGAACGACTCGATTCGGTTAATCTCGGCGATCATGCCCAGACAGAAGAGACGCTCAAGAACCTTCTGGATTATTTTGACATAAAATTCAAAGTACTGGCACAACCCATGCGGGTTGCCCTGACAGGCAAAACCGTCTCCCCGGGGATATTCGAGATCATGGCCACCCTCGGGAAAGACCGGGTTATCTCCCGGCTGAACAAGGCATTGGATTTCATGGAGAAGAATACATGAAGATGAAAGAATTCGCCCTGCTCGGGCTCTTTATCGCCCTGGTTGCCGTGTCCACCATGATCATACGCGTCCCGATTCCCCAGACCAACGGCTATATGAATCTCGGTGACAGTATGGTTCTCCTTTCGGCGAGCTTTTTCGGCCCTGTGGGGGGATTTATCGCCGGAGGGATAGGATCAGCGCTCGCCGACATCCTCGGGGGGTATCCGCAGTGGGCGCTGTGGACCCTTATCATCAAGGGCGTCGAGGCCATTGTCGTGGCATGGCTGATCATCCTGATCCGCGTACAGAAGAAAACAGTAAGTGTGAAACTCGTCCTGTGCTTTGCAGCTGCAACCGCATGGATGGTGCTGGGATACTTCCTGGCTGAAACCATCATGTACGATCAGAAGGCCGCCCTGGCAGAACTGCCGGCAAACATCCTGCAGGCCTTCGGCAGTGTCGTGCTTGCATCACTGCTGTTTCCGATCTTCAGCCGGATCATCACTACACAGAGGGGATGAGGAAAGACACTCCATGCTGACCGTGAAACAGATCGCCACACCGTCCTTTGCATTGCTCAGTTACGTGATCCAGGATTCTGATACCGGGGAGTGCCTCATCATCGATCCCTGCACTGACATCAGATCACATATCCGCCCCTATGCCATGGAGATCAAGGCTGTCATCAACACCCACCTTCACCCGGATCATACCATGGGAAACCATTTCTTCGCGGGAAAGGTTCCCATCAGGGCGCACCGTGGTGACAGCGGGTTCATTATGCGCGCCATGCACTCTGTCCTGTCATCCGTCTACACCACCAGAATTCCCCCCAAGATCTCCTTTGACCTCGAAGAGGGTACCACAATTCCCATTGGTGATACCTCCATTGAAGTCATCCATACCCCCGGGCACTCTCCCGGTTCCATATGCCTGTACTGGCCTGGCAACCTGATCTCCGGGGACACGGTGTTTGTCGGGAACATCGGCCGGACAGACATCCCCGGAGGCAACGCCCTGACTCTCAGAGAAAGCATCAAGAAGATCCTGGCGCTCCCGCCCGATACGAAAGTCTGGCCCGGCCACTACTATATGGACAAGTATTCCTCCACCCTTGCCCAGGAGAGCTCGTTCCTCAACTGGGTTGTCGAAAAGATGTACTGATCCGAGATGGCGGCCGTCATGTCTTTCTCATTGACTTCTCAGCCCCCTACCCTATGCTCATACCAATCGAATCGCCCCGGGCTCGCGGTTCGACCCGGGAAAGGCGATGCATGCATATCGTATTTCGTAATAGCGCAGGGGATCACCGGCCATAGGGGATAGAGGGAAAGGAGCTATGGACTTTATCCTGGAAAACCTCGCAATCGGAGAATATGACGAGGCGGTGAGTCCTCCGGGCAGGATCACTGCCCTGCTGTGCGTTGCGCAGGAGCGGGATCTCAGGAGCCCCCGCCTGCCCTATCGCAAGGTCCCCCTTGTGGATATGCAGACGGTTCCGCCCGCTCTCCTGCTGGAGGCCATAGAATGGATCCGGAAAACCACCTCTGAGGGCCTCTGCGTTCTGGTCTTCTGCAACACAGGCAACAGCAGATCGCCATCGGCGGTGATTGCCTTTTTGTGTGTGGTCCTGGGATATTCCTTCGGTCGCGCGGTGGAGCACGTTGCAACAATGCGACCCGGGATCTCCCTGCTCCCGGACCTCATCGCCTCCATAAAAGAGATCAGAACCCGGTTATGATCACGGCTTGACGTTTCACCCTGCGGCATCATCCCACAGTCGCACGAGCAATAGGATCAGCCACCGAGGAGTCATTTTCCTCCAGGAACCCCTCGGTACCGGTCAGAAAGGCAGGCGAAGGCCGCACCCGAACCCGGAGAATCTCCCTGATAAAACAGACTGCCCAAGTGATGAACGACTCATGATATTTAATGAACTTTAAAACTTATTGTTCATTTCTTCATTGTTCATCAATCCCATTTCATGCTATATCCCTTCTTATTATTATAGAATCATGGACTGCACCCGCAGATCCGGCTCCGGTGAGACAAATTTATCCAATACAGGGAGGGTTACCATGACAGAAAAGGTCGCGTATCTCAGTTCCCAGTGGCGTGACGAGGTGGAGAAGCGCTTGAAATCAGAGCTTACACCAGAACAGATGAAACACATTACCACATCGGTGGCATTCAACTACACGAACTGTCCGGGCGGCAATGCCAAATTTCTCTACTTCAAGTGCGAGGACGGCTCCGTAACAGATGTGCTTGTGGACGAGGGAGAGCCTCCTCAGGCAGAGTTCGTTATAACCGGCAACTATGATCTCTTCGCACAGATCACCCAGGGGATCATCAAATCTCACCGGGCACTCATGAGCGGGAAGCTCAAGCTCAAGGGCAACATGGTCAAGGCATTGAAACTTGCCTCTCTGGCCGATCGGTTAAACAGGATCATGGGGCAGATCCCCACCACGTATTAAGGAGGTACCATCATGTCGACGAAACCTCAAAGAGATCCCTACTTTATCGATTTCCCGAAGAGGGTCAGTCAGATACAGGAAAAAATGGCGCAGGAGGATATCGATGTCTACCTCGGGTCCCGGCTGCGGACCCTCTCGTGGGTGACCGATGCCTTCTGCCCCTGGCGGAGCTATATCATAATACCTGCCGAGGGGCTTCCAACGGCATTCACCTTTGTCATCGATGCCGCGCGGGTTGCCGATGACTCGTGGCTGGACGAAGATCACGTGCTCGGTTACGCCCCGCTGGGCGGCATGAATCAGATTGCCCAGATATCGGATTTCATAAAAGAGGAGCTCGGCGTAAAGAAAGGCCGCATCGGTTTTGAGAGCGGGTTATCCAATTACCTGCCGGAGGGAAACATGACGCTCTTTGAATACGAGAGCTTCAAGGGAGCCCTGAGTGACTGCACGTTCGTGAATGCCCACCATATCATAGACGAACTCGCCATCATCAAGGATGAGGGGACCATCAACCGCTTCCGCGAGGCTTCCAGAATCGTAGACGAGGGGCACAAGGCCGTGAAAGAGGCCATTTCAAAAGGGGGATGGAAAAACCTGACCGAGACTGAAATAGCCGGCATCGCCGCCCTTGCCATGCGCAGGGCAGGCAGCGTCTGGGAGTGGTCCTTTACCGGCGGCAATGAGATAGCAAGCGGCTATCGCACCGGCCTTGCAGGAGGAGCCTGTACACCGCCGACCACCCGAAAACTTCAGGCAGGACAACCGCTCATGGTGGATATACATGCCATGTTCAAGCTCGCCTTGGGCGACCATGCACACAACTACCTGATCGGACCTGCCACTGACCGACAACTTTGGCATGCACAGAATTTCATCGATATCGTCTCCCTGACCCTGAAGACCTACCGTGCAGGCATCTCCCCCGTGAGCCTCGGAGAGCAGATGATGGATTTTGCCGAAGAGAAGGGTTTTGCCGAATACATGGTCCCGGGATTCGAACACGGCATCGGCATGCTCGGCGATGAATGGAGGATCGGCCCCAATGATGGCCCGTTTGCCTTCTGGACCAATCCGGACCACGTCTACCGGGAAAACGAGGTGCTCATCTGCGCCATGCAGTATGCCTGCCCGGAAGAGGATATCGGATTCCGGTATGAAAATCCCATCGTCATCAAGAAAGACAAGTGTGAGGCACTCTCCAGGTTCGCTCTGCGGGTCGAGGTGATCGAGTAGGGACAATGCGCCCCCGATGCCGTCCCGGCGTAATCACCGGCAGGCGAGGCTTAATCACTGCTCCCTGAGGTAGGTGTATAGGAATACCGGTTAAATTCGGATCGAGATGCTTGTTGTATCTCTGATGAAATTTCTTCCGGCCGTGGCTCTCCAGAAAGAGTACGGCCGTGTTCCCGGCACACCGGCATTCCAGTTGCGCAGCCTGACAGGATTGAGGGAGGGATCAGGCCGCAGCCTCCGGTTCCATCTGAGGCTGCGGCCTGAGGAGGAATTGGATATGTTTACCCTAAAGGAGTCTGTATCGTATCGTTGGTGGTTCGTCCTGGTTCAGCTAATGCTTACTATACCGCGATTCATCGAATACAAAACCATACACCGACAAGACATCGGGTACGAGTTCATCGCGATCAGGTCTTCCCTCCTATTGTGAGGGGGATATACTGAACCCGCTTAATCCCCTCTTCATCGAGATATGAATACCAGTAGCGCAAATACGGAAGCTCTCCCTGCCTGCGAAGATATTTGATATTGTCGGAAAGGGTTCCGTTTTCGATTACGATCAAATCATGCCAGACCCTGCCGTTCTGAGAATACTGTAATTTATAGAGATGGTACGGCACATCACCGATAGAGGTCCGTGCCTGGCTATCCTGCGCCACCATAAAAAAAAGGGTTACAGCTACGATACCTATTATAACTGTAACCCCAAAAATTGGTGCTTTCATGTTTTTACCCTCTTCTCTGGTGGTGCGTCACAGTTGCCAGGTAAGCCAAGCAACCATGCTATAATATTCAAGAGGCGTGCCATATCATATCGTTGTCTATTTATATCGATATATCATATACTTGTCTTCATTTTGAAGATCCCTTGAATGGTGTTCATGCCACCATTGTGGTAATATTTTTCTCTTTTTCCGGGCAAATGTGTGAAAATAAAGTAATAGCTCCCCGGTAAATTTGGGCTTGCCACCCGCAGCAAAAATCACGATACTTGAGAAAATTCCCTGAGGAGGCCTGCTATGGCGGAACATGTACCGACTCGCGAAGAGGCACTGGAACTCCTGCATGAGTATATCAAGACAGACAATCTGCGCAAGCACGCGTATTCTGTCGAGGCAGTCATGCGCCATATCGCTCGAAAGCACGGTGAAGACGAGGAGATGTGGGGCATCATCGGCCTGGTCCACGATCTTGACTATGAGCAGTTTCCCGAGCAGCACTGCACCAAGACCCGCGAGATCCTGAAAGATCGTGGCTGGCCACAGGAATACATCCGCGCGATCGTTTCCCATGGCTGGGGGATATGTTCCGACGTAGAGCCCAAGACCAGGCTGGAAATGACCCTCTACACCATCGACGAACTCACCGGGCTCGTGGCTGCAAGCGCCATGGTTCGTCCATCCAGGAGCGTGCTGGATCTTACGGCCAAATCCGTGAAGAAGAAATGGAAATCCCCGGCATTCGCGGCCGGCGTGGACCGGTCGATCATCACAAAAGGTGCCGATATGCTCGGGGTTGACCCATCGGAACTCATAGAAGACACCATTATGGGTATGCGCGAGGCAGCCGAAGAAATCGGCCTGAAGGGAGATGTTCCGCAATAGCTGCCGCGTCGTGCCCGGCAGTCTCCCCTGACGGTGCCACTGAGCAATCACAGGTTATGAGACGTTGATGCTTCGCATGCAGTGACATCATCGAAGATCTTTCAGGACTAAGGAGTATACCATGATGATGAAAGTAGCTGACGGCCTGTATGCCTTTATCTGGCAGGATTATGCACAGAACAACTGCAATTCCTATCTCATCGACTCCGGAAAGAAGATCCTCATAGACCCCGGGCACAAACACCTCTTCCCACTGGTGCAAAAGGGTCTGGATTCGCTCAATATATCGCTCGACATGATCGATGTCGTCGTGGCGACACATGGCCATCCCGATCATCTCGAGGCGGTGAGCCTCTTCAAGAGCCCCACAAAGTTTACCATGCACCAGCGCGAGTACGAGTATATCGTCGATCTCGCCGGAGACTATTACAAGATTCCCGAACCCGATTTCTACCTCCGGCAGGGGGATCTCACCATCGGGGACGAGCAGTTCGAGGTCATAGAAGCGCCGGGACATACCCCCGGTTCCATCTGCCTGTACTGGGGCGCGAGGAAGGCTCTGTTTACCGGCGATGTGGTCTTTCAACAGGGTATCGGCAGGGCAGACCTGCCCGGCGGGAACGGCAGCCATCTCAAGGAAAGCATCAGAAAGATCATGGGGCTCGACGTGGAGCACCTCCTGACCGGTCACGGCGGCATGATGTCCGGAAAAAAAGCGGTTCAGGAAAACTTCCACGTCATCGAGGATTACTGGTTCCGTTACCTCTGAGCGAGGAGATCCGTCGCCGCAGGTCCTCCTGTGCCTCCCGGGCAAAGTCCTGCCACCTTCTGCTTTGCGCCAGATTCGGGACAACCGAAGAACCTGAGAAACCCTGCTGCTTCAGGTCTGCCCGGCACTGCTCGAGATACGACGGCATCTGCGAGGCGAGATAGGTGCGGTGGTTTCCCAGCAGAGCATCAACGGATTCCGAGGGAATATCGAATATGCGCTCCAGGGCACGCAGGATCCGGGTGTTGTCCTGATCGGGACGGATGTTGTCTATCAGCTCGCTCCTGAGGATCTCACGGTCGGCAGAGGGGATATCACTGCGTTCATCCAGTACACTCTTCATCTCCTCTTCATTCACCCTTCCGTGGAGATATTTCTGAACCCAGGCCCTGACCTTTTCGGTCTCCTCTTTTGCCCGCAGCCTTTCCCGTTCCTCCTGAGTCATGGAGAGATTCCTGGTCCTTTCCATGACCAGATCGAGGGTACTCTTTATCTTTGCCATCTCCATCAACCTCTATGGATAGTACTTCCCACCACATTCAGTAGTGAAAAAACGTCCTGTTATCAAGGCCCGGAAAACCATTCCGGCAATGTGCCCGGGAAGATCTGCCGGGACAGTACCGTTCATAGCATTGACCGGCCTGCATGGCCTGCAAGGGCATCGATGATCTCCGGCCAGACGCTGGGCGGGAGGGCATGCCCCATTCCCCGGATGATTTTCAGGTGTGCCCCGGGTATGCTCTGAGCGGTAGCAGTCCCGCACTCGACAGGCACGAGGGGATCGTCACTTCCATGGATGACCAGCGTGGGGACTCTCACCGATGCCAGCCTCTCCCTCCTGTTGCCCGAGGCGATGATAGCCGCCAGCTGCCGTGCACTGCCCGGGGGATACACCCCGCGCTCGAAAAACCGCTCGGCCAGGTTGAAGACCCGGCTCTCCTCCATGGGATGGAGATCCCCGCCGAGAACCTGCCATGTTTCCACAAAGCTTCGAACAAACCGTTCCCTCTCGGTGGGGTACGGCCTGAGCAGAACGTTGAGGGCCTCGGGCCTTGGTCCGGGGAGCCGGGGATCGCCCGTGGTGGACATGATCGAGGTGAGGCTGTGCAGGCGCTGCGGATAGCTGATGGCTATTTCCTGAGCGATCATACCGCCCATGGAGGCACCGACAACGTGGGCAGCACCGACATCCAGGGCATCCAACAGCCCCACGGTATCCTCTGCCATATCTCGCAGGGTATAGGGAACCGCTACGGTCTTGCCCTCCAGGAGGGCATAGATATCGGGCATACCGAGCGTATCGGTTTTCGTGGACAGACCCACATCCCGGTTGTCGAAACGGATAACCAGGAACCCCCGTGCAGCCAGCAGATCGCAGAATTCATCCTCCCAGAGGATCATCTGTGACCCGAGCCCCATGATGAGCAGCACCGGCTGCGCTGTCTGCACCCCGAACGTCTCATAGGCAAGCTCGATCCCATTGCACCGGGCACTGCCCTGTTTGCGCTGCGGCAATACTCTCTCCATTCATGCCCTCCTGCTGCCTCAATCACCTTCGATACATGCTAACGGGAATCCGTCACCTCATCAGGTGAATGAACACCCGTATCTTCCTGTATGTCAAGCAGTTCTACCCTCGAGAATACTTGCGGAACACGAAATCACCGGGATTGCGCCATGAAGCTCTCGGGTCCACGGCTCTTCGCCGCTCCGGCGCAGAGCCGTCATCATTAAAAAATTTCATAATGGATTACAGCTACTTGACTTACTCAAAATACAGCTTATTAGACTAGTTAACATGTATCTATCCTCTATCATGTACTGATTGCTTTGAAAGTGCATTGCGAGAACGTCTTTTGGGTTTTCAAGAAAGGAGGTGTCGTATGGTTTCAGGAGGAATTGCCCTAATATACCTCGTCATAGCAATCGCGATCATCATCTACCTGACAGCCAAGTACCACATGAATGCATTCGTCGTATTGCTTGTCGTGGCATTTCTCTATGGTCTGTTCGCCGGCATGCCTTTGCCTGATATCGTCAAGACGATCAGGAACGGTTTCGGGGGCACGCTGGGGTACATCGGAATTGTCATTGTGGCAGGAACGATCATCGGTACTATTCTCGAGAAGACCGGTGCTGCGCTTGCCATGACAAACGCGATCCTGAAAATCGTGGGAAAGGAACGTTCTCCCCTTGCAATGAGCATTGCAGGATATGTCGTCTCGATCCCGGTATTCTGTGACTCCGGCTATGTTATTCTTACCCCTCTGAACAAGGCACTGTCTGAAGAAACCGGCAAATCCATGGCCATCATGGCGGTTGCCCTGGCAACAGGCCTGTACTCGACCCACTGTCTTGTCCCGCCGACACCCGGCCCAATTGCCGCTGCCGGTATCCTCAATGCCGACCTCGGTCTCGTGATCGGGCTGGGCCTTGTGGCATCGATCCCGGCAATGCTTGCAGGATACCTCTGGGCCGTTGGTTTTGCCAAACGCTACGAGATAAAGGCCGTGCTGGCAGAATCCTATGACTCCCTCATGCAGAAATACGGCAAACTTCCCTCGACGACCCTGTCATTTGCACCGATTGTCATACCGATCGTCCTGATCCTCTTCAAGTCCATAGCGGACTTCCCGACGAAACCCTTTGGCGAAGGAGGGCTTGCAAGACTCCTGAGCTTTATCGGCGACCCGGTTACCGCCCTGCTGATCGGTGTCCTGTTTGCCCTGTTGCTGGTCAAGAAGGAATCGAAACGTGATGCTGTCAGTTCGTGGATGGATCTGGGCGTTAAAAATGCCGCGCTCATCCTTGCCATTACCGGCGCAGGCGGGGCCTTTGGCGCGATACTCAAGGCATCCCCCATGGGAGAATTCCTGGGAACGACCCTGTCCCAGTACCACCTGGGGATATTCCTCCCGTTCGTTATTGCCGCTGCACTCAAGACTGCCCAGGGATCATCCACTGTTGCCATCATCACCACGGCATCCATCATGGCTCCGCTCATGGAATCGCTGGGGCTGGTTCCCGCCCTGACCGTGCTGGCTATCGGCGCGGGATCGATGACCGTTTCCCACGCCAACGACTCGTACTTCTGGGTGGTTTCACAGTTTTCGGACATGGAGGTCCCTGTTGCCTACCGGGCATATACCTCTGCAACGCTGGTTGAGGGGATCGTAGCAATCATCACCGTGGCAATCCTGTCTCTGTTCTTCTGATTGCCTCGGAGAACCGGACCGGGCATGAGAAGGCAGGTTTATCCTGCCTTCTCATCCATATGCCCCAGGAGTGGTGCACGGGCAGGCATGACCCATTCCACAACAAGGACAGCGAAACGGGCATGAAAAGAATCCTGAAGAAGATCTACGAACGCTTTGCATTCAATGCGCTGGGCATGCAGAACTACTTAAAGGCATCCCAATATTTCAAGAAGGTCGTCGATGCGCGGCCTCGAGACAGGGGGGTTCACTACAATTACGCCGTGAGCCTGATCGGGGCACGGCAGTATGACCTGGCAGAGAAACATCTCCTCGAAGAACTGGGCCTGTCGGGTGAACGCTACGAGATCCTCAAGGCCCTGGGGGAGCTCTACTATACGAGCAACAACCCCTCTTCTGCCGCATCGTACCTGACAAAGGCCCTCGAGCACTGCGCCGATGAGAAAGAGGAGGCATTGATCAGGGACAGGATTGCCGTTTCGAACAATTCATCGCGCTATTCAAACATGCTCAAGGCCCACGAGATCTTCGAGCAGGCCTCTGCCCATCTCGACAACAACCAGTGGCTGAAGGCCCAGATGCTCTTCAAACAGGCCCTCGGCTATGACAAGGACAATCCACTCATCTACAACAACCTGGGGGTCATCTCACTGAATCACGAAAAGGCATACGCGAAGGCGAAGATCTATTTTGAAAAGGCACTCGTACACTCTGACCTGCCCATCATAAGGAGAAACCTGGCAAAGGCAAAATTCCATATCGACAAAGAGGCCGGAAACACGCACAAGACATAAGATACAGTAATAAAGGAGCGGACATGAATCCCAGGGACGATATCAAGGCGATCTTTTCCAGGGCGGTTGAACGGGTGGATCCCTACATCATGATCACCCGGAACATGACAATCGAAGGGGATACCCTCGTCATTCACTACAACGGAACGGACCTCAGGGAAGACCTGAACCGCTACGACAGGATCGTGGTCCTCGGGATCGGCAAGGCATCGTCCAAGATGGGCAGGGCCATTGAAGATATCCTCGGCAGGAGAATAACGGCAGGATCGGTTATCACAAAATACGGTCATGGCGAGAAACTCGGCATCATCCAGGTGATGGAGGCAGCCCATCCCATCCCCGACGAGAACAGCCTCAAAGGTGCGGGGGAACTCTACCGGCTCGCCCGGGAGGCCGATGAGAAAACCCTCATCATCAATCTCGTCTCAGGGGGAGGCTCAGCCCTGTTCAGCCTCCCTGCCGAGGGCATCACGCTGAAAGACATCCAGGATATGACCAGGGTGCTCCTGGACTGCGGGGCGGATATCAAGGAGATCAACTGCATCCGCAAGCACATCTCGCGCGTCAAGGGAGGTCATTTTGCCCGCGTCTCGTATCCTGCCAGGATGATCAACATCATCCTCTCCGATGTGATCGGGGACCGGCTCGACACCATTGCCTCCGGTATCACCGTGGCGGATGACACCACGTTCGGACAGGCACAGGCCATCATCGACAAGTACCGTATTCAGAGCTCTCTGCCCGCTTCCATCACCTCGCTCATACAGGCAGGGCTCAACGGTGCGATTCCCGACACACCCAAGCACGGAGACCCGGTGTTTGCCAATGTGGAGAATATCCTGCTCGGCAACAACCTGGCAGCCTGCAGGGCAGCCCGGGATTATGGGGCAGCGCTCGGCTACAATGCCTTTTTCCTCACCTCCTCTCTCTCGGGAGAGGCAAAGGATATCGCCCGGTTCTTCGCCGCGATCGCAAAGGATGTGGACCGGAACACCTCGGACCTTGCCAGACCCGCGCTCATCGTTGCCGGCGGAGAGACCACGGTAACCATCAGGGGCAGCGGCAAAGGCGGGCGAAACCAGGAGATGGTGCTCGCGTTCCTCATCGACCTGCTGGACAGCTACGACGACTTCGCCAATATCTGGTTCCTCTCCGGCGGTACGGACGGGAATGACGGTCCCACTGACGCAGCAGGCGCGTTTGTCTCTTACGACATGAAAGACAAGATCGCGCAGCTCGGGCTCAATCCGTCTGTCTTCCTCGAGAGCAACGACTCGTACCACTTCTTTGAAAAGACCGGCGGCCTTCTCATGACCGGCCCCACGAATACGAACGTGTGCGATGTCCAGCTGCTCATGATCGTCTGATGCTTCACCGGGGTGCCGTGGGAGACGATCTTCATGTCCGCCAGGTTCTCTTGCCTTCAGGACACTCACCGGCTCGGGACTCCTGCGGTTCTCCAAAGAATCAACTCTTGGGGTGCATTCCAGTTTTGGGTTGTTCAAACTCACGTATTTGTATAGAATGAATAGATATTATGAAATATGGCATCGTGCCGCAGGCGAAACCCCTCGCCGCCAGGGATACGATCCTTATGAGAGAACCTGATTATAAAGGGAAGGAGGAAAACGAATCCATGACCGAAGAGACCAAGAAGAAGCAGAAAGAAGAAAAACCCCTGGGAAAAATGACCGTGAAGGAACTCAAAGAGGCAGCGCTCGAGATCCCCCATGACCACACACAGATCGCGGTGAGCGATATGAAAAAGGACGAGCTCATCGCATTTATCAAACAGGCCAGGGGAATTGTCGATGAGGAACCGGCCAGAAAGAAGAAAAAGGTCGCCGTGAAGATCGCCCTCACCAAGGCCGAGATCAAGGAAAAGCTCAAGGCGCTCCGTCAGGAGAAGAAGGCCGGGCAGGAGGCACTCGACAAGAAAATGGCCAAGGCACTGAGGCGCCGCATCAGCAGATTGAAGAAGCAGACCCGCAATATCGCCTGAGGATGCCTGTGCTTACGTATCTGGTGCGATTGCCCGTGCATGAGACAGTAACGGGCAGTCGCAGCCGCACATCACGAGCCCTTACCGGATTCATCGGCCCATGCCGGTTCCAGAGAGATCGCAGAGGCAAACACCTGGCATAAGCGCAGCAGAGCCCCAGTCAATGGCAGATTTCCATGCGATCCTGTATACCCGGACCCGGTGAAGATATTCCCTTCCCCGGGTCAGAATTCCTCGAACCCGTCACACACCCCGTTTCCCCTTGTGGACGACGGCTCATTCCAGGGTTTCATTGCACGAGGCCCCGTCACCGGGGGATGTGCCTGTCGAATCTTCAGGTCAGCCTTGCGCATCGAGTTGTTGTCGGCCGACTCTGACACGACAAACCGTTTTACGCTCTCGGCAAGATCACTTGCCTCCATGCTGAGACTTTCCGCAGTATTTGCAAGCTGCTCCACTGTCGCGGCATTCTGCTGGGTTGTGTTTTCAATCTGGGTAATAGCCCTGTTGACCTCATCGATACCGACGGCCTGTTCCGACGAGGACGCAGCGATCTCATCCATTGTCTGGGAGACCTCATTGATATGGGATATGATCTCTTTGAGCGACTCAACCGATCTCTTCACGATTTCATCGCCGGCATTCACCTTGTTAATGGTATCCCCGATCAAATTCTTTATCTCGTTGGCAGCCTGTGCCGAGCGCTGCGCTAACGACCGGACCTCTTCGGCAACAATGGCAAACCCCTTCCCGTGTTCACCGGCCCGTGCAGCCTCAACTGCCGCGTTCAAGGCAAGGAGATTCGTCTGGAAGGCAACCTCGTTGACCGTGACGATGATATCACCGACCTTCCTGGAGGCATCGGATATCTCACCCATGGCCTTCAGGAGCTCCTGGGAGGCCGCCTCACTGGAGCCGGCCACGTGCACCATGGATGCGGTCTTCGCCCTCCCCTCCTCTGCATTCGATGCATTGGTCTTTATCGAGGCTGTCATCTCCTCGATAGTGGAGGCAACCTCCTCGATGGCAGCTGCCTGTTCCTGGGTCGCCATCGACAGCCCCTGCGAACCTGCAGCGACTTCGTGCGTTGCATTGGTGACGATACCCGTTGTTACTCGTATTGAACTGATGATCTTATCAAGTTTTTCATTGAACCTGTTGAACCATTGTGCCATTGCGGAAATCTCGTCACTGGTCGTCACCTCGAGCCTCATCGTGAGATCGTTCTCACCCTCATCAATCACACTGATCAATCTCGCAAGCCGTTTCGATATCATATTCCGAAGGATAACAATCGCCAGCAGACCGATCATCAGGGCACTCCCCAGGGAAATGAGCATGATATACATCTTCAGTCTGTCGAACGATCCGAAAAATTCACTCCTTTTTATACCTGTGTAGAGCACACCGATGATCTTTCCCTGACTGTTGCGTATGGGATCATACGCGGTGAGATACTTTTCCCCCAGGATCGTTGCTTCGCCACGATAGGAGCGCATCCCGGTAAAAACCACATTGTAGGCCTCGCCCTGCAACCTTGTACCCACTGCCCGGGTTCCATCCGTTTGCATGACATTGGTTGAAACCCTTTCGTCCAACATAAATATCGTGGCCGTACCATCGCACAGTTCTTTGAGTTTGTCCGGGAGCTCAAAATTGCCATTCACAACGTAATCGTCAACCATCAGGACATTATCGACTATCTTGAATTCGCTGCCCTTCTGTCGAAGCAGATCCCAGAAAACCCGGATCCGGGTCTCCTGATCGGCAATGGCGATTCGTTTCAATTCCTTGTTCATGTTTACGAGACATACCGAGGTAACCACGACCAGAACCAGGACAATGGCAGTTACGATGAGCATCACCAGTTTTGTGCTGAGCTTCAACTTTTTAAAAACATTCTTCATAGCCACATGCCTCCCAACAAATTGAACGTATACAGCGGGCTTGGTTTAACAAAAAAAGGTCCGGAAATGTTCATTCAGCAGCAAGTCTTGCCTTCGTTTCTCGGATGCCTGTGGGCCGTCTGATCTCACGACAGACATTTTTCTGCTAAAGGGCAATCTCCCTGGGGGAATACGCCTTCTTACTCCTTGCATATCGGCGCTTAAAAACCATATCTTGATAATCATTGTTCAAAACCTATCGAAACATTAAGGAGATCGGCTTACCCCGAGAGAGACATGAGGAAAGAAGGGGGCAGCAGCCCCGGCTCATTCGTGCAGTATTCCATGCAGGCATTCCTCATCGGAGACACCCTTATTGCAATGGTTTTTCAGTTCTTT
>JAHDOV010000049.1 GCA_018434685.1 Deltaproteobacteria bacterium | reverse complement strand
TGTATTTAGCTGGACATACTAAATGATACAAAATTACCGATACATTATGCCTCTTATGTATATACTCACTCATCAACCCTGCTTATCTCATGTAAAAAACAACGAAGCAAGCTTCGAGGAATTAACCCGGGTGAGATTAAATATACTCAAGGCATTAATTATTTGCTTTTTATCCGTTTAGGCTTTCTTATGGGTAAAGAAGCGATCGTCCTCATCAGAAGTTCTCTATTCATCTCCAAAGGCATCTTTCCATGATTAGGATAACAATACGTATCATGCCTTATGGTGTGCTTACTGCTGAGGCACATTTTTTTATAAAGAGCTGTATTGAAAATTACTTTGGCTGGATTACCCATAATTACAGAATCATCTGGAAAACTATCCATAACTACAGAGCCGGCTCCCACCACACAATTATTACCTATCTCAACATTAGGAAGGATAATCGACCCCATACCAATAAAACAATTATTGCCGATTTTGATTCGACCAAAATGACCAAACAAATTTGGATCCTCATCTTTAAACAGATAAATCGCTCCATCATGGGTTACAAAAATTACCTCTCCTGAAATGATAACATCGTCACCAATTTCTATGAGGTATGGCTCAGAGAAGAAATTTAGCGAATAAAATCTGCAATTTTTACCAACTTTTGCACCCATTTCCTTAGCTCTTTCAACCCGCCACCGAACAGGATCTTCTTTCAGAAGCCTTGCCATATGAATCCTTTTATTTAGGGTTTGATATTTTTGTGTCATTGGGATGTTTCTGTAGATAAAAGGCCACGTGTACAATAATATCGTCTTTAAAAGGTATCTCATATCATCTTCTTGTCTGCTTGATTATCTTGAACCTATACTATAAAACTTAATGTATCACCGATTGATTCAGTAATTTCTTTTCGCTTTTGCACATCGAGATTGTTTATCCAATATTCCTCTGAGAAAACTGTTCTACTACCACGTAAGGCTTTTATTTTATTTAAATACTCGTCAAGTGTGCAAATGACTGTTGCCGGGTTCCCCGTAGCCACACTATATGCTGGAATGCTTTTAGTCACAACAGACCCTGCACCAATGATTGTGTTTGACCCCACGGTTACTCCGGGTAGTATGATCGTAGAATCACCAATAAAACAGTTCTCCTGGATCGTGATCTTGCCGATTTTAGTGTAACCTAAGGTCTTTTTCGTACTCGCATCATGAGCAATTAATCGAACATTGGGACAAATCGTACAATTATCTCCTATTGAGATCAGAAAACAGTGAGAAGGGTCAAAAAAGAAGGTATCGATAATTTCTACATCATCTCCAAGTGATAGCCCTCGTTCAACTAATTTCCTAAGGTATAGATCTCTTTTTCTCAGGCGAATTGATCTTATAATATTCTTTGTAAAGGTAATAAATTTCATAAGTTCCCCTTCAACATCAACTTACTCTAAGCAATTCTTTTTTACCCTTCTGATCTCTATCATTTGAGATTAATAATATTATCGGTGTAAGTGTATTCAGGTATGATTGGATTTAAATCTAACAAAAAATCTTTCATCATGTCCATGTCAACATCTTGATCATTTGTAATCGGGGCCATAATTCTGATAAACGATGCACTCGCCCTTTTCAGTAAAAGTCTTTTCTTCAAAACATGGAGCCTGATATCAGTCTGGCTTGTAGTAATATATCCATCCACGTCAAAATAATACAACACCATCTGCTGTTGTTGATTATTTAGTCCAACGATGAGTTTCCCAATTTCAAGATTCTGTCCGTTTATGTTCATATTTGTTGTTGTCTTTTCTTTGACAGTGTTGCCAACACCACCAAGACACGCTTCCGGTGCATGGAAAGCTATATTTGTATCATCAAACCATACTATCGAGAGATTAACGGGAGTGTTGTATCTCGGCGAATAGTAATTCCGTAAAAAGAGATATTGGGTCTCTATCCCCTGGTAGACATAATCGCTCATGGCTATTTCGCGGCCTTTCCAGTCTCCGATTTCCAAGGGAAAATCATAGAATTTGTTATTTTGAAAAGGTTCTGTATTGTTTGCGGCGAATACTAGTCCTGCTGCAATTGAGGTAAGAATAATGACAACAATAAAATTAAGCGGCTTTTTCTTCATTGATATACCTGACAAAAAGAATCATTACCCCCAGACCAATAACAAACACCAAAAGGCCTGATCCATCATGGAGGTAGCTTTCAGGCGATGCTGCTTCCTGGCCATAGCGATGGGCGATGAAAAGCAATAATGCTATTCGGATACCGTTAAGCAAAATAGAAAGAGGTGGAATTATCAGCAAGAGCAAACCCTTTTTCCACCATACCGTGCGGATGAAATAGATAAAGAGAAAACCCAAAGCAAAGAATGAGATCAGAGACCGCATTCCATTGCATGGAGTGCCCACAATATAGGTGGAGTCGGCAAAATGGATCCTGAAGCCTTCACGCATATACGGTATGTTCAAGATATCGATAATATACAAAGACAATGTAGTTGCCATTGATTTTAGAGGCAATGCCACAATATCAATGATCGCATCGGGAATCGGGCACATAAACATCAGAAAGAATATAGGGAACGCTATTTTTTTGGTGAATGGTCTGCCAAGAAGGTAGAGAGAACATCCGGCAAGATACAATACCATTGAAAATCCTGATATAAAATTAATATCACCCAGCACTCCAAATATGTGTATGGCAAGGGCAAGTATAATGATCCACAATCCCAGTGATGAGCTTGTCAGTGATATCTGTCGCAGTTCATCCTTTATCTGATAGATGAGATATGCTGACACAAAGGGAATAAGGTAGCCATGGGAGAAATAAGATTCGCTCCCAGAGTATTTGTAATGTAGCCATAAAAATGTAGGATAAAAGCAGGCCACAAATGATATTAATAAAAATGACCACAAGAGTATCGGTGTATATTTTATATTTTCTGAGTTGATTGTCATGATTTTAAGTCTCTTTTTGATTCGTCGCCGATGCGCAAAGATCGATGAGAAAACATCTTACCTGTTTGATGGACTCCAGGTGACAAATCGTTCTCCTTTGATGTATTTAATCCAGGCAACAGCAATGGCATGGTTGACCTGGATAAAATAAAACGGGATTTTGAGAAGAACCGAACCATTGGCTGAAACTCTGCCGGCAGCTGCCAGGAAATAACACACCACCTGAATAGCCAACATGAGACTATAGAAGGCATTCTTCACAGCCAGAAAAACATTAGTAAACAGAGCAAGAACTAAAAACCAGGGCACGAACCAGCGCATGAGCTTGTGAGAGAAAAGCTGCCAGGAAAATATTCCATATTGAAATGGATTTAAGAGCTCTACATTCTTCATGAATGCTGATAGTCCTCTTGTAATGGTTCTTACCTTTCGATCGAACTCTTTATTTTGATCTTTGATATTTGTGTATATACCCATACTATCTGGATCACTGATTCCCCGGTATCCTGCTTTTATACAGTTTAAGAGTGTATTGAAATCGCTGGGGATGTTGGTGGCCCAATTCACGCAAATCTCTTTCCTCGCCGCGAAGAATGATCCGCTTAAGCCGACAACGGAATTAACCTTTGATTCCAGCGAACGAAGCCACATCTCGTATCTGACATAGGCCCCTTCCCCACTTACCTTACCCTGTTCATCAATGAATCTGTCTTCACTGCTCACACATCCGATAGTTTTGTCTGAAAAGTTAGCAACAATCTTTTGCAGCGCCTCTTTCTCCAGAATTGTTGCAACATCTGTGAAAACAATGACCTCACCATGAGATTTCTCAAGGGCGCATTTCTGTGCAAACTCCTTCCCTCCCCTGTGGGGAGACCTCACCAGTTGGATACCCTCTTGTTCATATTCTTTTATAATTTCATCAGTTTTGTCTGAGGAATAATCTGAGGCGAAGATCACCTCCAATCTATCCTTTGGATAATCTAACTCAAGGGTATTCTGTATCTTCATCAAGACCCTTTTTTGTTCATTATGAACGGTGATGATAAGGGTAACGTAAGGTGTATATCCAGGATCTTTCTCTACTTTCCTCTTCGAAACCAAAGAAAGGAGAAACAGCACCAGGGGGTACCCAAAATAAGAATACACAATAATAAAGACAGACAGCCAGAATAATATCAGCATTGATAGTATTCCCTTATGTCGCGGGCTATTCTACGCGCTAGGATCGGAGATATATGTTTATTGGTTGGTAGAGTAATAAGAGACCTGGCAAGGTGGCCTGCACCCTTGGTGGTTGTATCTGAATTAACAATGTATGGCCGTATTGAAGGTTCATCCATGAGTGCCTTGGGATACATTCTTCTCACCCCCAATCTCTTTAACCTTGAAGGAATATCTCCTCCCCCTCCGATAACAGGAAATCGGGTGAAAACCGGCTTTGCATCTTTTTCTACCGGAAACACACGATCTTTTCTCAACAATTGAATGTATTCTGCTGCCACAATGTTTCGGTGTTTATTCATGCCTTCGAGTGAATAGAGAGAAGACTCTCCCAACTTCCTCGATGCCATATTCATGGAAGAAATATCAAACCCGGGATCAAAAATAGTTTCTCCAAGCCCCAGAGGAAGAGCCTCCGCTACACCGTAAAGACATGGATGAGAGAAGATCTGAACAGCTGCCATCAGGGCGACCGACTTCCACCCATGAACTGGTGGTTTTTCCTCTATCCTCTCCAGAACAGATTTATTCCCAACTATTGCACCTCCACACCCGAGGGGAAGAGGTTTTCCTCTGCCGAAACTATACAGTCCAAAGTCTCCTACGCTGCCCATAAAGCTCCCTTTTGTTGTTCCGCCAAGTGCTTGAGCAGCATCTTCAATGAGGCAAACCCCTTGTTTTTTTGCGAGGGCACGTATTCCATCAAGGGGAGACGGAATACCGAAGAGGTGCTGAACAATGATTGCAAGGGTGTTTTCCCGTATACCTTTTCCCAGGGTATCCATATCAGGGTATAATGTATTGGGATCAAGGTCATACACACGCACCTTGAGATTTGATCGAACTATCGCTGCAGGAACACTGTAACATGTATATCCCGGAACGAGCACTTCATCACACCAAGGATGCATTTCTTTCAACTCATTGAATAATTGGGTGAGCAATCCCCTGCCACTGTTTGCCAGAATACAATGATCAACATTCAGGTATGTACATAACTTATTTTTAAAATGATCTGCTCCGGGCAAAAATGAAGACATGATGGCAGAAAGGGGTATTCTGCTTTCAGCTGGGGGATACCAGAGAAACTGTTCCCGTAATGAGAGGCTATGCCTTTTTATATTTTTTGCGGTAACTTGGAACATTATAGTGAGATGTATTTTCTTATATAAGGACCCAGCAGGTTTGTAAGGGGAAGAGGGATCCTGGACCAGACAAACTCTACTTTGCGACGAAGAGTTCTCTGAGTTTCCGACTTTCTCTTCTTGTTTCCTCTTGCTTGCCCATACCAACAAAGAGGAACTGGCTGCGCCCCCCACTGTTCTTTGAATTTATAGGTGCCTTCACCCGGAGTGGACCTGCCAAAATCAAAATAACGGAAACCATTATCAGATGCATATTCCAGAAAATGCCAGTATAGAAGCATATTGGGGCTCAACTTATTATATTCCTTTAACGTAGAGGCCCACGGGATACATACGGTATCCTTCCCGAGCAGAATGATACCTGCTCCAATGGGATCTTTTCCCTGATAAACAATCCCCATCTTGGCCCTGCTCTGAAAATATTGCATGACCGAAGTAATGAATCCAAATGAATGCACAGGAGATCCCAAGTCCCGCATGTTCCTGGAAAACACCCCATAGAAATCTTTCGCCGTGTCCAAAGATCCCCAGACAAAGGTAAGACCTTCTTTCTGCGGTTTCCTGATCTGGCTTCTCAATTTGGACTTAAATGATTTCATAAGATTCTCAGAAGAATCAGGCAGTTCAAGAACCATTCTTGTTTTAAAAATAGAATCTATCAGAACAAGTCGTTTCTCAAGTATTGCATCAGGATACCTGGAACGGATCTCCATCTTGGAATCTGTACGACATACATGATCTATTGCGTAGTCAACCAGCAACTCTCTGATATTCTCTGTTTCCGAAAGCACCCCAGCATAATCACAGAATGGCTGTGATACAAGTTCTCCTTGCATGAAAGGGGCTTTGACCATCACAAAAGGTAATGCGCCCTGAATTTTGCCCCGATCATCTTCCGCCATTATATACAATGTCTCATGACCGTATGCATCCTCTATAGCCTCTTTCCATGCAAAGAGATGGTATGGG
This sequence comes from Deltaproteobacteria bacterium, assembly GCA_018434685.1. Classification (GTDB taxonomy): domain Bacteria; phylum Desulfobacterota; class Desulfomonilia; order UBA1062; family UBA1062; genus DSAD01. The sequence continues at coordinate 8,827 of JAHDOV010000049.1, read as the reverse complement.
CTTCCTTCATTTTGAGAAAGAACATAGTCATCCCATTTGAACTTATCCTGTTGTGTTGCCTGTCGTATTGATATCATGGGATTAATTTTTCTGAAAATGTGAGGAGATATACTTGTGAAAAAATCGCTCAGTCTGTCCCTGATGTTTTTCGGTTCAAAGCCTTATTTAGAAAAACAACGAATTCTTTAGAAGCGAGAGAATTCCCCTCACTGCTGGGGTGACTATTACGACCATTGTCGGAACCATACATCGACCAGTTCGATTTACCATATCCGGTAAGAATATCATACAAATCAAAGACTACCACGTTTTTCAAATCATACTCTTTAAGCCATCCGTGTTCCATATCTTTTAACCAATTATTGAACTCACGAGTCCTCAAGCCTACTTTGTCAACCGTATCAGATCTTCCTAGGATGTTTTTAACAGAGTTTATCAATCTATCTCTCTTATACATCACCGGCTTTACCAAAGGCGGTGCAGACATCACTACAAAGAGTGTCTGGGGATATTCTTTGAAGTATGAGAGCAATGAACGATATGTAGCCTTATAATTGGCTGTTGTCTTCTCACAGGAATCCGGATCACCGGGCACTTCTCCATCAGATTCAAGCCAACTATTTGGATAGCATGACTTGAATACAACGATGGAGTTTCTTGTTTCATCCTCAAATGATTCATCCTGCTGTTTACAGGTTAAAACCTTATCCATGTCGTCCCGGAATTTCTTGTTCCAATGACAGATATCTGTATCTGCACCTATGAAGGACCCATACGATGCTTCATGAACTATGTAGTTGTTTTCCGCCAAGAGTCTTCTCAACCCGCCACCATTGGGGTGTGTCTGATAAATACAGTTTTCACCTACATCTTCTCCCTTGTCAGCAAACAGTTGTCCACCACATGAATGGTGAATAAAGAGAAGATGCAAGGGCTGATCAGGCTTTTCTGAAGAATATTTTGAGAGATCAATTGGTGTAACTTGCATCTGAGCCTCCTCTTTATGTTTTTCAATACAAGATGTCATCAGAGAGATTACTATGAACACTATAAATATGGTTATTTTCTTTCTCAGAGCGTCCATCCTCGTTCCTCTTTAAAAAGCTCCGCTAATGCGGGTGAATTAAACGCCCGCATAACCCCCTGATAATACATTGTTAGAAGTTGTATTTCCAAAATATTTACAATGAGATGTTCGGCATTTGACAAGCCAAACTTGATGGATAATATGCCCTGTCGGGCGCTGGAATTCAAGGAGATAAATTACATCGAGTTTGCTCGTGATTTAAGGCAGTTTAACATGCAAGCGCGAGAACTCAGGCAGATCAAGACTTGGGGGAACATGATCCTAGGCAGTATTGCAGGTAAGTTCCAGATCCCAGGCAGAAGATAAGACCTAACCGGTTAGATCGAGATTCAAGGCAGAAGGCAGAACAAGACTTGGGGAACATGATCTCAGGCAGTATTGCAGGTGAGTTCCAGATCCCAGGCAGAAGGAAAAGACATAAAAGAAGATATTCACCGCAGTGACGCAGAGACCGCAGAGAAAAGAATCTTATTGTTTGTCGGGAGATGGCCACAAACAACAGAAACTCTGTTGGACATGACCTCTTGATTCCGTAGTTGTAGGGCAGGCTGTGAGCGGAGCGAGCTGCCTGCCGTTGGTGGGCACCGTGATAATGCCCTTAAAAGAAGTTATTCACCGCAGTGATGCAGAGGTTTGAATCGAACAGCGGGATCGAGATTTAAGGCAGGGCAAGACATCGAGCTCTAGATCCCAGGCAGAAGGCAGATCAAGACTTGAGGCCCATGATCTCAGGCAGAAGTGTAAAGAGCATAGAAGCTCAAAATATCAGATAGATGCAGAACATTCGAGAATAAAGAAACATATTCACCGCGGAGGCGCTGAGGACGCAGAGTTTTTCTACCTTTAATCCAATCGGGAGACGACGATTGGATCAAAGGAACATCCTATTAATACTCTTATGTTTGATTTAAGATGCCATGAAATTGATAGCCTCTTGATTTTCGCTTCGATGGTGGAGTAAGTCAGTGGGATGCAATATTATAGAATATTGGGCAATAAGTACTTTGGTGCTTTAGTTGTTGTTTTCTGTGTCTCTTTCTTGTTTCTCTGTGATTTTGATACTTCAAGCTCCAGGATTATTGATGAGATTTTTGAATACGGGCATCTGCCTCTCTTCGGGTTTATCTCTCTGGGATTTGCCGTCATATTTAACCGCAACCAAACGCAGGCAACGCTCTGGCCTTACTTATATGCATGGATGATAACGGTACTGTTAGGTATCGCTACTGAAGTTATCCAGATAATAACCCCTGGCCGGTACTGCGAGATCAGGGATATCCTCTTTGACGCTATCGGGGCTGGTTGTTTTCTGACATTGGCATACCCCTTCCCTGGTATAGGAGTACACATTAAAAGAATCTTTCGGGCTGCTGCACTGACTGTCATTATAGCAGGCACAATCCCAATCTTTTTTGCAGCCAGTGATGAAATAACTATGCACAATAGTTTTCCCTTGATCGGATCGTTTGAATCACAATTGGAAATTGGTCGATGGGGTGGAAAAGACAGTGAAATATCCCGTTCGACTTTGCATACGACACACGACCAATATTCCCTGGAAGCGAATCTGTTGCCCGGTGAATATCCCGGCATATCCCTCAACTATCTCAAAAGAGACTGGCGAGGGTATGACAGCCTCTTATTTGATGTGTTCCTTACTGGTGAGAGCCCTATAAGTATAACGGTCAGGATTCATGATGAGGAACACAATGATGAGTATGAGGACCGGTATAATAAAAGGTTTGTGCTCGATCCGGGGAGCAATGTGGTTGCCATTGATCTGAAAGAGGTTATGGATGCCCCGAAGGGGCGCGAGATGGATATGGGGAATATCGTGAATATCTGTGTTTTCTCGTATAATCTTGCTGTGCCTCGAACAATCTATATTGATAATATCAGATTGAATTAGGCTTCTCATAATAAAAAGTATTATCAGAGCATTGAAATAAAAACTTGTTCACCGCAGAGTCGCTTATTTTTTTAGCATGAGGGTGCAGAATTTTAGGCAGGGCATGACTTTATGATCATGATCCCAGGCAGAAGGCAGTTCGAGCAAGATTGCTCAAGACCTCAGGCAGAAGTTTTTGGGAGACTGGATTCCCTCCTGCGAGGGAATGACTGAGAGTTGTAGGCCAGTTTGATGACGAAGTCGGCCCCCCACTATGATAATATGAGACATCAAGCTTAGAAGCCTGAGACGCTATTTCTACAGCCCCAGGTATGCGGCCTTGACCTTTTCGCTTGCGAGGAGGTTGGCTGCTGTGTCTTCCAGGGCGATGGCGCCGCTTTCCATGACGTAGCCGCGGTGGGCGATGCGCAGCGCCATGTTGGCGTTCTGCTCCACGAGGAATATGGTGGTTCGGTTTTCTTTGTTGATCCTTTTGATGGTCTCGAAGATCAGTTGCACGAGCACCGGGGCCAGGCCGAGTGACGGCTCGTCCAAAAGCAGGAGCTTGGGCGTGCGCATGAGGGCCCGCGAGATGGGGAGCAGCAGCTGCTCTCCGCCGCTCAGGGTGCCGCCCACCTGATTGCGCCGTTCTGCAAGCCGGGGGAAGAGCGTGAACATGTAGTCGATGTCCTTTTTGATCTCGAGCTTGTCCTTGCGGAGGTAGGCACCCATATCGAGGTTCTCGGTAACGGTCAGGTAGGGGAAGATCCTCCTGCCTTCGGGCACCTGCACGATCCCGAGCGAGAAGATCTTGTCCGGGGTCATCTTGTGGATGGGCTTGCCCATAAAGAAGATCTCGCCGTAGCGCGGCGGCACGATGCCGGAGATCGACATGAGCGTGGTGGACTTGCCTGCCCCGTTTGCGCCGATGAGGGTAATGATCTCCCCTTCGTTCAGCTCTAAGGACACGCTCTTGAGGGCATGGATGCCGCCGTAGTAGGTGTGCAGGTTCTTGATCTTAAGCATCGAACGCCTCCCCGAGATAGGCTTTGATCACGTTCGGGTTTTCGGCAATCTCGTGCGGTGTTCCCTGGGCGATCATGCTGCCGTAATCCATCACGTAGATCCTGTTGGAGATGCTCATGACGAGCTTCATGTCGTGCTCGATGAGCAGGATCGCGAGCTTGTCTTCCACCTGCAGCTTGGTGATCAGCTTGTCGAGCTCGTTGGTCTCCTTCGGGTTCATGCCGGCGGCAGGCTCGTCGAGCAGCAGGAGAAATGGCTCGGTCGCCATGGCCCGTGCGATCTCCAGCCTCCGCTGCGCACCGTAGGGCAGCTCATGGGCGAGTTCGTTCACATACTGGGCGAGGCCGACCTTTTCGAGAAGGCCGTAGGAGAATTCCACCATCTCGGCCTCTTCCTTCCTGGTCTTGGGGGTGCGGAAGATTGCGCCGGCAATGCCGGACTTGGTTCTACAGTGCCTGGCCACCATGACGTTTTCCAGAACCGTCATCTTCTGGAACAGCCTGATATTCTGAAAGGTTCGCGCCAGGCCGTGCTCGGTGACGATATTGGGTTTGAGCCGGTTGAGCCGCACAGGCTCTTTTCCCCTCGGGTGGATGATCATGTCACCCTTGGTGGGCTCATATATGCCGGTTATGCAGTTGAAGAAGGTGGTCTTGCCTGCCCCGTTGGGCCCGATCAGGGCAACGATCTCACCTTGGCGCACCTCGAGGTCGATGTGATCGAGCGCGCGCAGGCCCCCGAAATCCATGGTCAATCCCTTAACTTCGAGCGCGGGTTGTGTCTTGTTCACCGGGCCTTCCCCTTCTGAGTGTTCCTGTGAAACTCATAGCGCTGCCTGATGCCGGTGATAATGCCCTGGGGCCTGAACACCATGATGATCACCATGGCCGCACCGAATGCCAGCATGCGGTATTCGGAGAACGCCCGCAGGTATTCCGGCAAAAGGATGAGGACAAAGGCGCCCAGGATCACGCCCACGATGGAGCCCATGCCGCCGAGCACCACGATGGACAGGATCATGGCAGATTCCATGAAAGTGAAGCTCGCCGGGTTGATAAAGGTGGTCTTGGCGGCGAAGATGCAGCCCACAAGGCCGGCCCATGTCGCGCCGAGCGCAAAGGCGGTGAGCTTGGTCTTGGTCTTGTCGATGCCCATGGCCTGGCAGGCCACCTCGTCTTCCCTCAGCGCGATCCATGCCCTGCCGATGCGCGAATTCCTAAGCCTGCTCACCACGAGCACGGTCAGCACCACGAGCATGATCATGATGAAATAGAGGTAGACCGTGTGCTCCTGCAGGCTCAGTTCCATGCCGAAGAAGCCCGGCCGGGATATCCCTGCGATGCCGCTCGGCCCGAACGAGAACTCGTTCCAGTTCTCCAGGATGAGCCGGATGATCTCCCCGAACCCCAGGGTGACGATGGCAAGATAGTCGCCCCGCAGGCGCAGCACCGGGAAACCAAGCAGTATCCCGAACGTGGCGGCGAGCGCCCCGCTCAGGGGAAGCGCCATCCAGAAAGACAGGCCGAAGTGGTGATTGAGCAGTGCATAGCAGTAGGCGCCCACGGCATAGAAGGCCACATACCCGAGGTCGAGAAGCCCGGCAAGGCCGACAACGATGTTGAGCCCCAGCCCAAGCATCACATACATGAGCGCGGTGATCATGATCTGGGTCTGATAACTCGAGAAGATGAAGGGGAAAATAAAGATAAATATACCGATGGCTATAAGGCCCGACAGCGAGATCCTCTTGTCGGAGCGAATCCTGAGCCCCACCCTCTTCTGCCAGGTGTCTCCTTCCTCTTTGGAGTTGCCCCCGTCCTTTCGCTCCATGAGGTAGCGCCAGATGAACGAGAGGAAGAACGAGCCCACCCCCACATAGATCATGTTCATCCAGCGCCATTCAATAGTGCGCTCCAGGGGATGGACCCTGATCACCATGAGGGGAAAGGTGAGGAACATGAACCAGGCCGCCACCAGGAGCGACTTTACGAGTTCGCTGGTAATCTTCTCAATGAGCGGTTTCCACTGTGTTGCCATGTTATCGCTTCTATCTATACCTTTTCAGAAGTAGTTCTTCCGAGGATGCCTGCAGGCCTGAATATCAGGATAAACACCAGGAGCCCGAATGCAAAAACGTCTTCATAGTCGCTGGAGACATAACCCGTGGCAAAACTCTCTGTCCAGCCGAGCACCAAGCCGCCGAGCACAGCCCCGGGTATGCTGCCGATACCCCCGAGCACGGCCGCGGTGAACGCCTTGATCCCGGCGATAAAGCCGATGTAGAAATTGATCTGCCCGATATGGCTCGAGATGAGCACACCGCCCACAGCTGCCAGGCCTGAGCCGATAATGAAGGTGACCGAGATGACCCGGTTGACATTGACGCCCAGGAGCATGGCCATGGTCTTGTCCTGGGCCGTTGCCCGCATGGCCTTGCCGATCCTGGAGAATTTGATGAACAGGGTGAGCAGCGCTGTTACCACTGCGGTGGTGAGCACGATCACCAGCTCGGAGGAGCGCATGATGTGGGATACGGGTTCCATGAACTCGAACTCTTCAATCAGGGCCGGGAACGAGAGAAAATCAGAGGTTTGCGAAAGCAGCACATAGTTCTGCAGGAAGATCGACATGCCGATGGCGCTGATGAGCGGCGAAAGCCTTGGTGCCTGCCGCAGCGGCTTGTAGGCGACCTTTTCAATGGTATAGCCGTATGCCGAGGCATAGATCACCGCTATGAGCCCTGCAAGGATGAGCAGCGAAAACCCGCTCATGCCCATCAGAGAGAGCACGCTCGCTACAATGAGCGCCGTGAAGGCGCCGATCATATAGACCTCGCCGTGGGCAAAATTTATGAGCTCGATGATCCCGTATACCATGGTATACCCGAGCGCAATGAGCGCATAGATGCTGCCCCTGGTGAGTCCGCCTAAAAAGAGTTCAAGGAAATAATCCATTCGTTAGCCTTGGATGTTCTTATAAGAAAGGGAGCAGGTTCACCCTGCCCCCTCCGGTACGGTCGCTATTACTTTCCAACTTCTACATATACCCCGTTCTGAACCTGGTACATGGAAAAACCGATTCCCTTGGCATCGCCCTTCTCGTCGAAGCTGATCTTTCCAAGAGGGGTCTCCACCCATTCGGTTCTCAGTGCCTTGGTAACTGCATCATAGTCGGTGGAACCCGCCTTCTCGACCGCATTGAGCAGGCACAGGGTTGCAGAATAGGCATTGAGATAGAAGGCGCCGGGTTCTTCGCCGTATACCTTCTTGTGCTGCTCAACCGCTGCGATTGCCATGGGGTTTTTGGAGGTGTCGATCGGGCCGGTTGCATAGACACCCTCTGCATATTCTCCGGCAACCTTGATAAAGGTTTCGTCGCGAACGCCGTCATCGGAGACGAAGAAGATATCCATCTTCTTCTTTTTCATCTGGCTGACGATCTTGGCTGCCTCGGGATGATAGCCGCCATATACGACGGCCTCGGCCTTGGAGCGCTTGACCTTCTGTACGACAGCTGAGTAGTCCACGGCACCCGGGGTAATCCCCTCGAAGAGCACCACCTCGGCGCCTGCCTTCTCGAAATATCCCTTGGCGAATTCTGCCAGGCCTTTGCCATAGTCGCCCTTGTCATGGATAACCGCCACCTTCTTCGCCTTCAGGGTATTCATAACAAACTCCACCTGGATGTTCGCCTGGGCGTCGTCAGGGGATATGGTGCGGAAGAAGTTCGGATAATCGCCGCTCTTGGTAAGATCGACATTCGTTGCCGAGGGGCTCATGGTAACGATCTTTGCATCCTTGTAGATATTGAGCGCTGCCTTGGTCGCGCCGCTGCAGATGTGGCCCATGACGATATCCACACCTTCGGAAACGAGCTTGTTGCCCACATTTGCTGCCACCTCGGGCTTGCACTGGTCATCTTCCTGGAGGATTTCAATCTTCTTGCCCAGGATACCGCCCTTTGCATTGAAATCATCCACCACCAGTTTTGCAGCATGCGCACTGGGCAGCCCGTAAGAAGCCAGATCACCGCTGTGAGCGCCGGGCACACCGAGCTTGATGGTATCTGCCGCAAACACCCCGCCGGCACAAAGCACAATGGACAATGTCATCAGACAACAGAGTATCTTTTTCATAACCTCCCCCTTTTATGCAAGTTTGTGTATAGTTTACCGACCAGTACATATCACGCCGGTTCGGCTCCAGTTAGCATTAATTATCAGTTTATGTCAAACGTTAATGCCCGCGCGGGATTGCATGGGCGAGCAGGGGGGCTCGGGAACTAAGGCAGTTTAACAGGAGGCTCGAGATCCCAGGCAGAAGGCAGAACGAGCAAGGGTGATCGAGACCCCAGGCAGAAGTGAAAGACAAAAGAAGAATATTCACCGCGGAGGTTTGAATCGAACAGCGGGATCGAGATTTAAGGCAGGGCAAGACATCGGGTTCAAGACCCTAGGCAGAAGGCAGATCAGGACTTTGAGTGCAAGATCTCAGGCAGAAGGAAAAGAAATAAAAGAAGAATTCACCGCAGTGACGCAGAGGACGCAGAGGAAAAAATTGATTATTTGTCGGGAGATGGCGACAAATAACAGAATCTTCCTTAGAAGCGGTCTGTCGATGTCATAGTTGCTGGACCGAACATGGTCGGGTTGAACCGGCTCCAACAGCGATGCTCAGCTGATAACACTGATAGGGGTAGGAACGGTGCATTGGCTTGCACCGCCCCTCCCTCCGAACCGGACTGGCGGATCTCCCGCATCCGGCTCTCCAGTTAGTGGTCTTACCTCATGAGGACTGAAGTAATGCTCTATGGGCTTCCGCAAGGCT
>JAHDOV010000037.1 GCA_018434685.1 Deltaproteobacteria bacterium | reverse complement strand
TCTTTGTCATTTGCCTCTATTCTTTTGTCTTCTCAACTCAAAATCTTTCCCCTTCTGCCTGGGATCTCGATCTATCTTGACCAACTGCCTTCTGCCTGGGATCGTGAGCCCGATGTCTTGCCCTGCCTATCTTCTCGATCTCTCCGGCCCGCTCTGCCTTCTGCCTGGAATCATGATCCCCACGTCTCGTCCCTCATGACTTTGTGGGATGATGTGCTTTACAAGCGAAGCCTTTTTCAATATATTCAAACATACAAGTTGATCTTATTAAAAGATTGAACACCGTGCCAGGTACGATTGCCTTCGTATGCTGATGGATCTGGCCCCGATAAGTCGGATCAAACAAAATTATACAACTATGAGGAGATCCTATGAACAGTATTACCCGGAATCTATGTCGTTTTCTACCCGCTTTCTTTCTGACGAGCCTGTTGGTTTTCCCGGTGTGCGCATCCGCCGCACTGGCCGGTCCTGCGAAGATGGCAAACCTTCCCATTCCCTTTATTGAACAGCAGGGGCAGCACGTGCAGTTCGTTGCACGAACCCTTGGCGGCAGTGCCACTGTCTCCAGCGATGGCCGCATCGTATACTCCTTTGCCGGGAAAGAAGGCAAGGTTTGCTCCATCAACGAGATCCCTGTACGGGCTTTACCTGCACCGGGCATGGAAGGACAAGGGCTGCTCAAGGCGAAGGCTACCGTGTTTCATGGCAAAGACCCGAAAAAGACGCTGAGCATGTTCGAGAGCGTGAACATGGGGAATATCACCCGGGGCATTGGTCTTACCTTGAAGGCCTACGGTTCCAACGTGGAAAAACTCTACAGCGTAGAGCCGGGTGCCGACCCGACAGCGATCAGGATGAAGATCGAGGGGGGCAGCCTTTCTGTAAATGAAAGCGGCCAGCTCGTTGTGCTGACCGCACAGGGTCCGGTGAGCTTCACGGCCCCGGTGGCCTACCAGGAAGACCTCTCTGGCAAGAGAGAGCTGGTGCAGGTTGCCTATGCCGTGCATGGCAAGGAATATGGTTTTCGGATAGGAGCCTATGACACGGGCCGAGCCCTCGTTATCGACCCGCTTCTTGCCTCCACCTACCTGGGCGGTTCCAATACCAGCGAAGAAGAGATTGCCCGGGATATCGCCCTCGATGCCGAAGGCAACGTCTATGTGGCAGGCACAACCCCTTCTGCTGATTTCCCGGTTACCGATGAGTTCGCCCTTGCCGGCACAACAGACGGCTTCATCGCCAAATTCAACGCCGACCTGAGCGAGCTTCTGGCGGCCACGTTTATCGGCGGCGAGGGATATGATTATGTGTGGAGCATCCTTGTCGATGGCAGCAGCGTTTATGCGGCAGGCGGCACCACCTCGGCTGATTTCCCTGCAACTGCCGGCGCCTACGATACCGTTCTGTCGGGAGACTACGACGTGTTCATCCTGAGTCTGGATACCGACCTTGCGACCCTGGAGGCGGCAACGTATCTTGGGGGAGCCGAGGTGTACGGCTTGGGAGGGGAACAACGACCGGAGCTGGCGCTGAGTTCGGGCGGAGACCTCTTCGTAGCCATGGAAACGGGTTCTCTCGACTTTCCTATGACAAGCCCCGAAGGCAAATCACCATACCAGAGCACGCTCAGCCATTCGAAAAACTACTATAGTGATATCGCTATTGCCCGCCTCTCGGGCGATCTCACCACCCTCGAGGCATCGACCTTTCTGGGAGGATCCGGGAGCACCTACGGTTACGGTTATGAGCACTATCCCCGTATCGCGCTGGATGCTTCAGGAGATGTCTGGGTAGCCGGCATCACCGGGGCGACCGACTTCCCCACCACTGAAGGTGCCTACCGGGAAAGCCTTGATTATGCCGACGACGGGTCTGACTATGTCTTTGTATCCCGGCTCGATGCCGATCTTTCAACCCTGGAAGCCTCCACCTATGTAGGATGCAGCAACTTTGGCTGGAGGGTCGCCCTTGCCTTGGGGACCGGGAATGTGTATGTGGCAGGCACCAGTTATTTCGATAAACCCTGGCCGGTAACCGTCGGCGCCTACGATACAGATGGGGCTACCGCCGCCAAGGCCTTTATCTCCCGGATCTCCACTGACCTCTCGACACTTGAAGCATCCACACTTCTGGGCGGAACTGAGAGCACTCAGACAAACCCGAATGGTTGGCCAAACACCAAGATCAACGACATGCTGCTCGATTCCACAGGGAACGTGGTGGTAGCGGGCATCACGACGTGCTCCAATCTTCCCACGACCGCAGATGCCTACGACCGGACTGCCGATGTGTATTATGTTCAAAATGATTATCGTTCATATCCCTACTTTATCACCAAGCTCGACGGCGACCTTGAGACACTCTCTGCCGGTACGTACCTCGGCAACATGGTAAGCGGGGATGAAACAGTCACTGCACTTGCCCTTGACGACAGCGATAACGTCTATCTGTGCGGAATAACGGCCTCACCATATTTCCCCACCACCCAAGACGCCTATGACACCAGTTTTAACAGCAGTGGATTATACGCTGACGCCTTTGTTTCAAAACTCGACACCAACCTGTCCAGAGACACCTATGCAGATCTCGCCCTGAGCGCCAACATCGAATCGCTCTCTGTCACGGCAGGCGGCCAGCTCACCTTTACGCTCACCGTCGAGAATCAGGGGCCCGATGCCGCCAGTTCAGTGGTTCTCACCAGCACGCTGCCAGGTGGGGTCACCTTTGTATCAGCCACGCCTGATCAGGGCACAGCTGATTACGATTCCGGGGTGATCACGTGCGAGATGGGCACACTTGAGGCCTCTGGCGAGGCCAGTGTCGTTGTCGTGGTGCAGGCGAGCGCGAGCAGTGGCAACCTGAGTGCAAGTGCTGTGGTGAGTGCCGCACAGATTGATTCAAACGCGGCCAACAACGCACTGAGTATCTCCATAGAGGTGACCGAGGCCGTTTCACCCGCGCTCGATGACCACGATGATGACGGCTTCTGCTTTATCACCACGGCCGGAAGATAACAGATTTTTGCTGATAAGCCCGGTCGCAGGCGGCAACCCCGTTGGCGGCCGCACCATCCGCATCAGCGATACATAAGCTGGTGCGGATGGCAGGGCTTGTTCCCTCAGCCTTAATTGAGACAGGTTTATCTGGATCATGATCGTCGTCCACTCTTTGTCGTTGTCTCCCGACAAACAATAAGATTTTTTCTCTGCGACCTCTGCGCTTGCCAGGGCTTTGCCGAAGATCACTCTGCACGGTTGTGTGCACAGGGAAGGGGAGAATAAAACATTGAACATGCCCTTTTTGGTCGTGCTATAAATATATGCCCGTGTAGTCCCTCCTTGCTCTCAACGGATCATATAGGACAAAGTAATTGACTTCTTGGCCGTAATATACGATAAGAATTACAGCACACCCGCCGCGCCTCTGCCGAGCATGCGAAATTCGGTGGGTTTTTCTTTGTTCAGGGAGTGCAATGGAATATAGAAAGCCTCCGCTTACCTTTGATGAACAGGCAGAGTTGCTCATTTTCACGAGGACTTCAGGCGGATAAAGCAACCCTGATTTCCCGCCTGCAGGCCGTAAACTATTACAGATTGAGCGCCTATCTTTACCCTTTCAGGCTGAAATCTGGCGATTCATTCAGGGAAAACACGACTCTTGACCTTGTCTGGAGTCATTATACCTTTGATCGTCAACTGCGGATTCTGGTCATGGATGCCGTTGAACGTGTGGAGGTTGCTGTCAGGACCCAGCTTGTTTATCATTTCGCCCATCGCCATGGTGCATTCGGCTACCTGAATCGATCTCTATTTCCCAAGCTGGATGTCGGCCGTTATACACGCTGGCTGGAGGACCTGAAAGATGAAATAAATCGAAGTCGTGAAACATTTATCAAGCACTTCCAGACCAAGTACGGAGATTCCCATAACCTGCCTCCCCTCTGGATGTTGTGCGAGGTCATGAGCTTCGGTAAAATGCTGACCCTTTTCAATGGCGTTGAAGACGACGTCCGCCGCCAGATTGCCCGCGAATATGGTATAGAAGACAAAATTCTTCAGTCCTGGCTTGGGGCATTGAACGTGATAAGAAACATCTGTGCCCACCATGGCCGCCTCTGGAACCGTGAACTGGGATACAAGCCGATCATCCCAAAGAAACAAAAATATCAAATGTGGCACGACCCGGCAGTAGTGCCCAATGACCGGATCTTTGCCATACTCACAATCCTCAAATACCTTCTTAAAAAAGTCGCACCCACCAGCCAATGGGAGTGCCGGTTTCGAGAACTGATCGGCCGCTATCCGCAGATACCGCTTGGAGCAATGGGATTCCCGCAGCAATGGGAGACTCATGCGCTTTGGAAAAACGTATAAAGAGGAACCACGTTACCCCAGGAATAAGGCCTCCTGTGTGCAATGGCTGCGAGCCAAGCAAGCTGCTTGACATTCCACCAGAGTAGGGCGGCACCACCGCCCAGAAAGGTCGCGGCTGAACCCGCTCCTACAGGGGTTCTTTCTCTCCTTCCGCTTGTAGATGTTTTCTTTTGTTTCTTTCCTTCTGCCTGAGGTCTCGATCTATCTTGACCAACTGCCTTCTGCCTGGGATCATGTCCCCCAAGTCTTGCCCTGTCTGGGATCTTGCTCTCCAAGTCTTGACTCTTATTTATTCTGACTACTGAATTCTGTCTTTCAAATCCGAAATCCGCAATTCGACATTCGAAATCCGAAATGTTTTCCCAGTGCCCGGTGTTCTCTCCAAGTATATGATGAAGCAATTCATTCTCTATGCTAATATATAGTAAAAGAGGTTATCGAGATGATTAGAGAATTCAGTGTAATTATCGAAAAAGATGAGGACGGTTACTTTGTTGCATCCGTACCCACGTTGAGAGGGTGTCATACACAGGCGAAGTCGCTTGATGTACTCAGGAAAAGAGTAAAAGAGGCAATTGAGCTCTGTCTTGAAGTGGAAAAACCTGCAGCAACCGAATTCATCGGTGTGCAACGTGTGGCGGTCACTGCTTGAGTAATCTGCCTGCTATAACTGGTAGTCGTCTCATTAAAGCTCTCAAGAGGATGGGATTTGAAGTGGTTTCGCACTAAAGGCAGCCACAATTCTCTTCAATATCCCGATGGCAGATGCACGGTGGTGCCCTTACATGCAGGTGAGACTATCGGACGAGGTCTTATGGCTCAGATTATGCGAGACTGTGAGATATCCGCAGAAGATTTAAAGAAGTGTCTATGAGTGAACATGTCACTTCACCGTCTTTCCAACTAAGATCCCGATCTTGCTTGCTCGATTAATCCATTCCGAAATCCGCAATTCGATATTGTAAATCTTTCCCGCTATGCCTTCCCTGTCCTGCGTAGCCAAGGGCGAAGCGGGATGCCTGGGATCTCGCTCTCCCATGCACGAAAAACAAGACTGTAGGTCATGCTGCGATCCGCCGCGGCGGAGAGTTGCTTGACAATATCTTTGTTTTTTAAATTCCCGATACCCAAGATGTCGGGTAACTCGCTGCGCTCATAACCCGACCTACTGGTGCGAGGAATAACATCCCATTCTCATAGAGATGCTATTGTTTGTCGCCGTCTCCCGACAAACAATAAGATTCTTTCTCCACGACCTCTGCGCCCCTGCGGTGAATTCTTTTTTTGGTTGTTCTTTTCCTTCTGCCTGAGGTCTCGATCTATCTTGACCAACTGCCTTCTGCCTGAGATCATGTCCCCCAAGTCTTGCCCTGCCTGGGATCTTGCTCTCCAAATCTTGACTCTTATTTATTCTGACTACTGAATTCTGTCTTTCAAATCC
>JAHDOV010000002.1 GCA_018434685.1 Deltaproteobacteria bacterium | reverse complement strand
CCCTCTGGGTGGTATACTTTCACTTTCCCATTTTTGGTACCTTTATCATTCCCAGAGACAGCTCACGATGAGGGGGATGTCGTAGAAGCCCTTTCCCAGCAGCATGGCCGAGGTGAGAAAGCACCAGACAAAGGCCATGGCATAGTAGTAGCCGAGCGAGGTGATGATGGAGAAGCCCTTGAGCCGCGTCAGCGCCAGCGTTGCGAAGATGCCGTTACCCGCACCGAAGAAGGCCTCGTAATACCCCAGGGGAAGCCCGATGAGGCTGATGGCTCTCGAGGAGGTGCAGGATGCGGCCTCTGTCGTGCCGAAGTCTTTCCTGCAGGCGAGGAGCACCACGAGGGCCAGGATGATGCCGCCGATGACGGGTTTGAGAACCTGTTCGTCGATGCCGATGACGAAGAGCGTGGCAGCGTAGGCGCCCAGGAGGCCCGTGGCGGTCATGGGCAGCAGGAACCTCCACTGGATGCGCTGGTCCTTCAGGTAGTTGCGGGCAGCCAGCACGGTCCAGAAACAGGAGTTCACCCGGTCGCACGCTATGGCCACGGGCAGGGGGAAGCCCAGGTACAGCCATGAGGGCAGCGTGATGATGCCGGTGCCGCACCCGCTCATGGAGCTGAGCATGGCGGCAGTGAAGGCAACGGCGAAGATGACGAGCAGGGTCATGGCAGCATTCCCGGACGAGGCTGCCCGAGACTATTCATTGTACCGTCTGGCCAGCCGTTCATCGGTGTACGCCCGGATCTTCTCTCTGAGCTCGGCAGCGCTTCGTTCAAAGGCGGTGTTGCCCTTGAGGTACTCGTCGAGAAAGATGGCACGGGTTTCGCCGGGGAGGTCACGGGCAAAGGAGGCATGGAGATAGCTCAGGTTCTTGGCTGCCATCTCCAGACTGAGGTGCGGCACCCTCCTGAGCCTGTCCAGGTCGATGAGAAAGAACCCGTCGCTAGCCACGAGCACGTTTTCCCCCTTGAAATCCACGTGCACGATGCCCATCTCGTGGAGCCGCCGGACAAGGCGGGCGAGCCGCCTGGCGAGGCCTTCATCGCACCCGTTTCCGCGGATATGGGCCACGAGGTCAGTTGCCTGAACCTGTTCGGTGGCGATGTACGATTCGATAAGGATCCTGCCGAGCCTCTTCTCGCAGGCAAAAAGCACCTCGGGGGTGCTGATGCCTGCCTTCCTCAGCAGCAGGGCCGCCTCGAACGACCGCTGCGCCCTGCTTTTCCTGAAGAGGTTCTTGAGCGTATCGATCATGCCCTTGTAGTTGTAGCGCTTGAGAAAGATGGGCCTGCCGCCCAGGTTCCCGGTCTTGACCAGGGTCGTCCTCGAACGGTTCACCACCGTATCGCTGAACCGGTCCATGAATTCCCGGGGATCTCCGACCTGCAGGGGCAGGTCTGCTCCCTCGGGAAGGAACCAGGTGTATCCTGCTGCCCTGGTCTTCCTGGAGCCACACCTCAGGTCTTCGAGTCCCCAGCTCGCAGGCATGCCCAGCAGGTGCCAGAGCAGGATCGTGCCGGACTTCCTGAGCCGGTCTCTGCCCTGCTTCGTGAAGCAGAGCACGAGGTTGCCTGCTGTCTCGATGACGGACTTCAGGAGGGTGAGCCCGAAGAGGGCGGCTCTCTGCGAGGCGCCGCGGTGCTTGAGGAAGAACCGGTACATGGAGCGGAGAAATTCGATCCTTCGCGCCATGTCAAAGGCCCTGGCCGTGGCCCCCTGGTGGTGGACCACGGACAGCTGCGGCAGGTGCCATACCTCGAAGCCGGCATCGGTTGCCCGCCTGCAGAAGTCGGTCTCCTCGAGGTAGAGGAAGAAGCCTTCATCGAGCAGGCCGATACGCTCGATGACCTCGCGCCTGATCAGCATGCACGCCCCGATTACCGAGGGCACGCTCACCGGCGCGGTGAACCGCGAGCGCTTGCTCGGGTAGGCCCTCGGGAAGAGGAGCTTGAGCAGGGACTTGTTCAGGAACTGGGTGGCCAGGTTGGGGATGATGTCGATGGAGTTCTGGGCGGAACCGTCCGGGTATACGAGCTGTGGCCCGGCAATGCCTGCTGCCGGGCGGGAATGCAGGAAATCCGCCAGGGGCGTCACGACATCGCCTATGAACCGGGCGTCCGGGTTGAACAGGAGGATCAGGTCACCCCGGGCGGCCTCGATCCCCCGGTTGACGGCGCGGGCAAAGCCGAGGTTCCTGGAGTTCTCGATGATGAGCATGTCCCCGGTATCCGGCAGTGCGAGCGGCTCGGCGCAGTTGTTCACGAGGATGATCTCATGGAGGCACGAGACGTGCTCGCCGATGGAGGAGAGGCATTCCCTGAGGAGTTCACTGTCCCCCATGGTCACGATGATGATGCTCAGCATCTTAGAGTGGTGGTTGTCGTATCCCTTATCCTGCACGTCATTGTCCATCTGGAGTGCCCTCTGCCCGGTGCCTGTACGTTCATTTCATATCTGAAGTCTTACCCTGAGTAAATCATCTGGGGACTTTTGTAAAACTTAAAAAAACAGGCCTTCGCTCCTCGAGCTTTGATTTTGACAAACGGGCAATATGTGATAAGGAAGCCCCATGAACATTGGGCTCATTGGTGCTCGCCGGACAAACAACGGGATCGGGGAATATATCGCGAGATACTTCCATGCTGCAGGGGCACAGGTGTCTGCCGTGCTGGGTACCTCGGATCAGACAGCGCGCAGCGCTGCAGAGAATCTCGTGAAATACGGTATCAGGGCTCGACCCTACAGCGACTTCTCCCGGATGATCAACGACGAAGACATCGACGCGGTGGTGATCGCATCGCGGGCAGCCACCCATGAACACTACATCGAGCAGAGCATCGAGGCCGGGGCTCACGTCTTTGTCGAGAAGCCTTTTCTCCCGCCCGATACCCCGGACCTCCCCCGTGTGCTCAAGAAGCTCTTCATCCGGGCACGGCGCAGGCGGATCACCATAGCCATGAATTCCCAGTGGGGCTTTAGCCTGCCGTTCTATGAAGAGCTCTGCGGACAGGTGGCTCAAGCCGGTGCGGGGACCTTCATCATGCGGCTGTCCCCCATGTGTTCGGGCAGAGAGATGATCCCGGATTCCGTTCCCCATGCCCTGAGCATGCTCCATACCGCCCTGGGCGAGGGTGTTGTCGAAGACGTGGAGATCAGGGCAGAGAATGATTCCATGGACATATCCTTTGCGTACCGGTGGTCAGAAGGCGTGTGCAGGGCCTCGGTGAATCTCGTGACAGAGAAAAAACAGCCCCGGACGTTTTCCTTCGGATTCGGCGGGCGCGTGGCGCACAGGACCATAGACATGGCAACCTATGGCATCAGTCTGTCATATGAGGGAAAGGTGCTGCCCATCCCCGACCCATTGCGTCTTTCGGTCGGCGATTTTGTCTCTGCGATAGAAGACAGGCGCGCCCCGAGTGTGGGCGAGGCGCATATTACCGCTACGACGCGGCTGCTCAGGAACATCTATGATGCGTATGCATTTCAATAAGGGGCTGACATGGAAAAACTTGAAAAAAGGGAACATGATTTCGGTGCGAAGCTCAGGCAGAAATCCGTAATCGATAATCTCAGGCAGTACATCACCTGGGAGCGGCAGCTCAGGGACAGCGGTACAGCACCGGCTCTCCCGCCGCTGAGCCCGGTATCCATAAACCTGGACCTGACCTCGGCATGCAATTTCCGGTGCCCGCACTGTGTCGACTCGGGGATCATCAACACCGGCGAGGCGCTCGACCTGGACACCATCATGCAGAGCCTCGACACCCTGCGCGGCAGGGGGCTCCTCTCGGTCATTCTCATAGGCGGAGGCGAACCCACCATCCACCCGGATTTCGAGGAGATCGTGCGCTACTGCCGGGGCCAGGGCCTGCAGGTGGGGATCGTGACGAACGGCTCCCGGCTTGACCGGGTGGCGCGCATTGCAGACCTCCTGGGCGAGGGTGACTGGGTGAGGCTCTCGCTGGATGCCGCCAGGGAGGATACCTTCAGGAAGTCTCACCGGCCGGGCAAGAACGTGACCCTCGGGAAAATCCTGGCGGATGCCAGGGCGGTCAAAGGGCTCAATCCCAGCATATCGCTGGGCTATTCCTACGTAATCGTCTGGGAGGGGATCTCCATTAATGGTACCGAGCTCTGCCGGAATATCGACGAGATCCCCGAGGCCGTGGCCCTTGCCGGGGACTACGGGTTCGATTACGTGTCGTTCAAGCCGTGTCTCCTCCGGCTGGACGGCTCGCTCAAGGAATCCCTGTTCAGCAGGCCGGATAAGGAGCGCGAGGACAGGATCATTCGCGAGATCCGGGAAAACATGGACAAGGCCAGGGCCGTATCCGACGGCACGGTCAAGATCCTCGAGAGCGTGAACCTCCATGCCATGCTGGACAGGTCGGTCCACGAGCTCAAGAGGCAGCCAAAAGTGTGCCACTCGCAGTTCTTCCGGACCGTGCTCGCCCCCTCAGGGGTCTTCCACTGCCCTGCGTACCGGGGCGTGCCCAAGGGCAGGATAGCCGACAGCGACGGCTACCGCGGCCATGAGGGCTTCCTTTCGACCCACGGCTCGCTGGAGCGGTCCATCAGGGAGTTCGATGCCGAAAGAGAGTGCAACGTGATCGTGTGCTTCTACCACCACGTAAACTGGTGGATCGAGCGGTTCATCGAATCGGGCAGGAGCGTCGACGAGCTGGAGGTAGTGGAAGACAACAACTTTTTCCTGTAATGGTATGCCATGGAGATACAGAAGATCTGCATTATCCACCTCAACCAGATCGGTGACCTGGTGTTTTCCCTGCCCCTGCTCAAGGCGCTCAGAGACAGCTGCCCCAAAGCAGAGATCCACTCGGTGGTGAAGCCCTACCTCAGAGGGCTGCTCGAGGACTCCCCCTATGTGGACCGGATAGTTGTCCGGCCCGACAGCACACGCGAGAGACTCGGACTGCTCGGCACCCTTCGCGACAACCGGTACGACCTGCTCATAACCCTGGCCCGCTCAGAAGAGGCCCTCCTGCTCACCGCGCTGAGCAGGGCACGGATCAAGGCCGGGTTCGTGCATTTCCCGTGGGATTTTTCGCTGGATGTCAGGGAGACCGCTATAGGCCACAACTGCTGGATCAATAATGCACGGCTGCTCGAGAGGCTCGGCGTGAAGGTCGTGAAGAACGACTACGTGGGGCTCCTCGAGGTGAAGCATGCCGCAGCGCTGCCTGAGCTTCCCGGGAAGTTCGTGGTGATCTCTGCCGGGGCCTCCAGACGGAGGCTTGCCAAGGCATGGGACGAGGAAAAATTTGCCGAGGTCATCCTCTCGCTCCACCGGGAGTATGCCCTGACACCGGTGCTCGTGGGGGCCGGGGATACTGCGGAAAGCAATGCCCTGATCCGGCGGTGTGTGGAAGCGGGGGCTCCGGGCGAGACCGTCAGGGTGGTGGACATGACGGGCATGCTCGGGCTGCGCGAGCTCTATGCCGTGCTGAGGGAGGCGGACCTGTTTGTGGGCATCGATTCCGGGGTCATGCACCTGGCATCGGCCGCGGATATCCCGCTCGTGGCGCTGTTCGGCCCGACGGATCCAAAGTATGTCGGCCCCCAGAATCAACGAAGCAGGGTGGTCAGGCACGCCATGAAGTGCATGCCGTGCTACCTGAACCCTTCGTGCAGCGATGTCGACTGCATGAGAGACCTCGGTGCGGATGTGGTGATGGATGCGTGCAGGTCCGTGCTGGACGGAGATGGAACCGGGCGTTAGGCCCAGCACCTCTTATATGTGTGGGAGCGGCTTCGGCCGCGAGTATGGGAGAAGATGCCGAATGCATACTTTCTCTGAAATATCACTATGAAGCAAAAAAATATCAGAGAGTATCTGTCATCGAAGTATCCCGGCCACACGTGGATTCTCGTCCACGAACGGTCGATGCGCAGCGTATACCGGCTCGAACGGGACGGGGTGCCTGAATATTTCGTCAAGATCTACGACCCGTCAACGCTCTTAGAGACAATCCGGAATTTTACCAGGCCGCGGACGCTCCATGAGGCGGACATGCTCGCCCGATTGAGAAAATGCGGCGTGCCCGTGCCCGGTGTGCACGACCACATCCGCCTGGGGGCTGCCAGCGCCCTTGTCACGAGGGCGATCTTCCCTGCCACGCCGCTGCACGAGGCGGAACCGGCGAGGCAGGCCGCGATCATGCTGGACCTGGCAGTGGCACTGCTGAACAGGGGTTTCTTCTTTACGGACATGCATGCGGGCAATGTTGTGCTCGACAGGGAAGGCCGGGCCTGCCTGCTCGATGCCTATGAGATCTCCCCGGTGAGAAGAATCACCGGGCACCACGTCACGGCGCTGTTCGCCCAGATACTGAACAGCCACGACATCACGGACGAAGGGCTGGGACATGCCCTGGGGATGCTCGAGGGCGACTACGGAACACCGGCCTTTGCCGGCGAGATCCGCATCAAGGCGCTTGGCCTGCGGCGGCGGTACGTGAAGAAGAGGGTGAGAAGGTCGATGCGGGACGGGAGCTTCTCCCGGGAAATCCGGGGAGATGCCTATACGGCATACGTGCGCAGGAACGGCCCACTCGATCTCGATGAGGTTCTCACCAGGCACCATGTCAACATCGCTAACCGCACGGATATCCTGAAGTACCAGGAAAAGACCCAGTTGAGCACGGTGGGTGATTACTGCGTGAAGACCTATAAACGGCCGAGGCCGTTGTGCGCGCCCTATGCAGTGCGCTCCTGGAAGGGGCTGCTCACCCTGTACTTCAACCATGTCTGCGTTGCCGAACCTGGTGCGGTTGCCGTGTTCAGGGACAGATCGAGCGTACTCGTCACCGGCATGCTCAGAGAGCCAGACCTCGATGAGGTTCTCTCCACAGACTATGCAGACCTTCCCGTCAGGGACAGGAGGAAGATGGCGGCTGCCCTGGGCAGGATGATCGGCTACCTGCACTCGTTCAATGTCTACCACTCGGATCTCAAGGCGTGCAATATCAAGGTTGGCAGAGCCCCGCTGCGGTTCTACCTGCTCGATACAGACCGTGTCGAGCAGGCAAGGACGATCGCGCGGTCAAGAAGACTCAGGAATCTCGTCCAGATCAACACGAGTATCCCTGTGCGCGTAAGCCGTTGTTGCCGCATGGCATTCCTGAAGGCATATACAGCCTATACGGGCGAAGACCCGAAATCATTGTTCCGGGAGGTGTGGAGGCTCTCTGCAAAAAGGGAGATCGTATATCGCACACCCTCTGGCGACACCCTCGAGACCTGGAAGTGTCCTTTGCGGTGAGACGCTCCGCCGGCATCGTCACGGACATGCGTCCACGCTGTCAGTCACGCCCGCTGTGATGATCGGGCGGTGCGGCCTCAGTCCTTGCCGAGGATGAGGTCCAGCTGCTTCAGGACGTCCCTGCTTTCTATGGAGAGCATGCACACCGGGTCTTTGCAGGTTTTCCGGTTGCACGGCGAGCAATCCACGGGCTTGCGGACGACATGGCCGCGGTACGGCCCGGTCCTGGCCGGGTCTGCGGGGCCGAACAGGGCGATCACCTCTCTGCCGAGGGCAACACCCAGGTGCATCGGCCCGGTATCGCAGCTCACGACTGCCCGTGACCCGGCAAGCACCTCGACCAGGTCCTCTATGGTGGTCCTGCCGACGAGGTCTGTGATGCCCGTGCGCGCTGCCTTACGTATTTCCCGGGCCATGCCCGTATCTTCCCCGGCACCGGTGAGTACGCAGGGGATACGGTATTGCCGGTATACCGCATCCGCCAGGGAGGCGAACCCCTCGGGTGTCCACCTGTTTGCCTCCTTGGTGGCGCCGATGTTGAGGACCAGGTAGTCGGCAGGGAGCGGGAAGCGGGCCTTCCCGGTCACGGGTATGTCCCAGCGGATCTCGTGGCCGTCGGCCCCGAGATACCGGGCGAACTCCAGGTACTGGTGCACCATGTGGGCTGCAGGATCGGCGGCAGCGATGCGCTCGAAGGGAAACAGCCAGGTCATCTCCTTGCAGCGCTCCTTGTCGAAGCCGATACGGCGCACGCTCCTGGAAACCTGGCACAGCAGAGAGGACTTGACGATCCGCTGGAGGTCGAGGCAGATGTCGAACCGCTGGTTCCTGATCTGTCGCGCTACAGCTGGAAGGGATCGGGCCCAGGCGTGCCTGTCGAAGACGATGACCTTGTCCACGCTGGGGTGGTTGGACACGAGCGGGAGACTCAGCGGCTCCACAACCCAGTGTATGCGGGCTCCGAGGCGTTCCTTCAGGGTGATTGCCAGGGGCAGGGTATTGACGACGTCACCGAGAGCGCCGAGCTTGATGAGAAGGATGTCCATGATTGAAGTAGTTAATCCATATTCTCGTTTTCTGCAAGTCAGGCAATTCTCCCCTGGCAGGGGAACTTGATCTTGACTGGATACCGGTTATGCCATAGATTACAGAGAGGTAATTCTCAGAAAAGGGATGGTGAAATGGCAGAAGAAAAAAAGAGATCCATGATCCCGTTGGTAATTTCAGTGATGCTCTTTGTCGTGGGGTTGATCCTCGGCTACTACATCTGGGGATTGAACAGGGAAGAACAGGTGGACTATAAGGGGTTCCTGCAGGAGACCATCGACTATATCGCCACGATGGAGCACAAGAACAAGAGGCTCATCGACGAGGTGGACAGGCTCGAGACCGAGGTGAACATGCTGCAGCAGAAGCAGATCGCCGGTACCACGGAGAAGACGGATCAGCTCGAGGCCCTTTCCCAGAGGATCACGAGCCTGGAGCGGGAGAATCAGGATCTCAAGGCCTCGATCACCGAGAATGCCCGGCTTGCCCAGGAAAACCAGGAGCTGAGGCAGAAGATCGAGGAGCTCATGGGTTCAGGAACTGCAGACACGCCGGCGGTTCCGGCAACTCCCGAAGCCCCTGCGCCAGAGCAGGAGCGACAGTAGACTACTGCATCCGTGCCACCTGGCTGATGAAGATCTCTGCCAGGGCGGGGTCGAACTGGAGGCCCATGCAGCGCTGGATCTCCTCGAGGGCCTTCCCGACGGACATGCCGTCCCGGTAGGGTCTGTCCGAGGTCATGGCGTCAAAGGAATCTGCCAGTGCGAGAATCCGGGAGAGATAGGGGATCTCTTCTCCCTTGAGCCCCGAGGGGTAGCCTTTCCCGTCGTAGCGTTCGTGGTGGTGGCGGATGATCTCGGTCTCTTTTGCCATGGGAGGGATCGGCTTGAGGATGTCTGCGCCGATATCCGGGTGTTTCTTGATAACGGCGAATTCCTCGTCCGTGAGCCCTTGGGGTTTCAGGAGAATACGATCGGGTATGCCCACCTTGCCGATGTCGTGCAGGGATGACGAGATGTACAGCACATCCCGTTCATCCTCGTTGAGACCCAGGGCCTTGCCCATTGCCATCGACAGCGTGGTTACCCGCGTGGAGTGCTGTGAGGTGTGGGGATCCCTCGCATCGAGGATCTTCGCCATGGAGTTCAGCGTCGAGAGCATGTTCTCATAGAGCCCCTCGTAGAGTGCCACGTTTTCCATGCGTTCGGCACAGCGGTTGAGGAGATACTGGACCTTGCCTTCCTTGTCCTCCCCGAGCATGGTGCCCGAGATGATATCCAGGGCACCGAATACCTGTCCCTCGATGGTCAGCGGGAATATGGTCTCGAAGGAATTCGCCAGGGCGGAACCGTGGTTGTTTTTCCGTACGATCCTGCCCTTGAGCAGTTCGGGGTTCAGCTGGATTTCCGTACCCCCCTGCGGGTCAACGAGCGTCTTGTTGCTCCTGCTGATGGGGAAAAACCTCACGTCCGCATCGTCCAGGAGTTGTTTCGAGACGTCGATGATCGCCGCGACAAGGTCCCGGATGCCCTTGAGGCTTATGATCTTGTCGGAGAGGGCCTGGAGGGAGGTGATCTCCTCGTTCTTGTCCTCCAGCTGGCCCACGAGGTTGTCGATGAGCCGGTGGAGCTGGAGCGTGTCGGAAAACCGCTTGTTTTCCTCCAGGAGGCTCTTTTCGCGCTTCACCTTGTTGAGCATGAGCTCGATCTGCTTGACCTTGAAGGGTTTTGCGATAAAGTCCGATGCCCCGCACTTCATTGCATCGATGGCGATCTCCAGGGAGGCATAGCCGGTGATGACAATGATGGGCAGGGAAATGTCGCGTGCCTTGATCTTCTGTATCAGTTCCAGACCGGTCATGTTGGGCATCATGATGTCGGTGAATACGCAGAGATACGGCCCCGAATCCAGGAGATCGACGGCATCGAGGCCGTCCGATGCGGTTTCTGCCCGGTACCCGAGATCCTCGATCAGCTCCGAGATCGTGGACCTGATCCCGGGATCGTCATCTACAATCAAAACCTTGTCCAGCATTACATGATCCTCTTGAGGATTTTCCCCTTGTATTCTCCGAACTCCTTATCCGAGATGAGACCGTCGGTACGCAATCTGCCGAGGTATTCGATCGCGGAAAACACCTTGTTCACGTCATAACCTGCCTGAAAGGGCATGGCCGGTGCGGACAGGGGGATATTCTCCAGGGCCTCCTTCACCTCGGTCTCGAGTCTGGCCTGCAGGGTCCGTACCTGATTCTCGAGCCGTTCCATCTCATGCATGACCTCGCGCCGCTGCCTGAGCCGGCTGATCACGAACCGGATCTCTTCGATGTTGAAGGGCTTCTTGATGTAGTAGAAGGCACCCCTGTTGACCGCCTCGATGGCGGAATCAAGGGAGGCATAGCCGGTGATGAGCACGAAGGGAGTATCGATCCCTCTTGAGTTGACATCGTCGAGCAGATCCAGCCCGGATATGCCAGGCAGAATGAGATCGGAAATGATAATGTCGAACGAGGATTTTCCGAGTACGGCCTGAAGGTCCTCCGCGGTGTTGAACCGTTTTGTGTCGAGGCCTTCTTCTTTCAGGATCTGCTCGATGAGATCGAGTACCTCATCTTCATCATCGATGATGGCTGCGCGCAAGCGTGTCATGTTCTCATTTATCGTACAGTGAGAGGATTTTCTTTAGATGTATAAAGGGCTATCTGGTGTTCCTGCGGCTCTTCGTGATCGCCCGGTTGTGCTCCTTGAGAGACGTGGAGAAGTGGTGTGAGCCGTTGCCCTTTGAGACGAAGTAGAGATAGGGGGTCTCGGCAGGCCACAGGGCCGCAGTGATCGAATGCTTGTCCGGATTGCAGATGGGTCCGGGCGGGAGGCCCTGATGCCGGTAGGTGTTGTAGGGCGTGCCGGCCTGGAGGTCTTTCGGGGTGATTCTGCGGTGGAAGTTGTCGATCCCGTAGACAGCGGTGGGGTCTGACTGGAGGAGCATCTTCCTTTTGAGCCTGTTGTGAAACACCGAGGAGATAACGGGTTTTTCGTCGTTGAACACCGCCTCTTTCTGGATGATGGAGGCCAGGGTGATCACCTCTGATGTGCTCATGCCCAGCAGGCCCGCCTGTTGCTGCATCCCGGAGGAATAGGCCTGGTGGAAGCGCTCCACCATCTTGGCCATGATCTCCAGCGCGGTCATGTGGGGGAAGAGGTAGTAGGTGTCCGGGTAGAGAAAGCCTTCCATGGAAGGGGCATCGATCCCGAAAAAGGCTGCACTGTCCCTGCTCGATGCGCTGGTTATGAAATCGTGGCGCAGGAGCAGGCCGGTCTCGGCGATGATATCGGCGATATCGAAGATGTTCGAACCTTCAGGGATGGTGATGCGGTACCTGAGTGTTCTGCCCTTGAAGAGGATGTGCATGATATCGAGCGGCACATGCCTGCCTTCGAAAACATAGGTTCCTGCCTGGAGATGCGAGGCCTTTCCCGTGAGGGCGGCCACGGCGATGAACATGAGCCCATCGGTGATGATGCCCTTGCCCTTGAGCTCCCGGGAGATCTCCCAAGCGCTCGTGCCGGGCTCGATCTCGATGAGGATGGGCTTTTCCGGTGTGAGCGGAGTCGTGATGAATACGTAGGTATGGGTGAGCAGCAGGATGGAAATGCATGTTATGACGATGAGGGTGCTGTACCAGAGAGTCTTCATGGGAGCGATGAATCGAGGTAGTCCTTCAGGATGATTCCGGCGGCAATCTTGTCCACGATGTGTTTTCTCTTTTTCCCCTTCACGTTCAGACTCAGGAGAAAGTCGTGCGCCTCGGACGTGGTGAGCCGCTCATCCCAGAGAATAACGGGCAGATCGAGGATGGCCTTGAGCTCTTCCGACCACGCGATGACCTTTTCCCCGCTCGCGCCGATGCTCCCGTCCATATTGTAGGGCAGCCCCACGACGACCTTCGTGATCCCGTAATCCCTGACGATAGTCGTGATACAGGCCATATGGGACCCGTCGTCTTTCACCTCGATGGTGTCCAGCGGGTGTGCCATGGTGCCCTCGGGGTCGCTGATGGCAACACCGATCCGTTTTGTGCCGTAGTCGAGTCCCATGGTGCGCATAGCCCTAACCGCCAACCAGCTGTTTCATGGATTTCAGGGCATCGACCCCGCCGATACAGACGAGCACGTCGTCCTGTGACAGGGTGAAGGCCGCAGGGGGGTTGAATATCATTTCTCCCTGGTGGTCCTTGATGGCAACGACGATGAGCCCGATATCCTTCCGGATCGGGGAGTCCCTCAGGGTCATTCCCACGAGCTTCGATCCGGTCCTGATCTTGAATCCCTCCATCTGGATAAAGAAATCCTTGGTCTTCTCCCCGGTGGCCAGATCGATAAAATCCACCACCGTGGGTTTGAGGATGATGTTTGCCATGTGGCGGCCGCCGATGAGGTAGGGGGAGATCACCTTGTTCGCCCCGGCCCTCTTGAGATTCTTGATGGAGTCCTCGGTCTCTGCCCTGGCCAGCACGAAGATCCGGGGGTTCAGCTCTTTTGCTATCAAGGTGATGTACACATTTGTCACGTCCGACGAGGCGGTGGCGATGAGCCCCTTGGCGCGGTCGATCCCGGCCCTCTGGAGCGTCTCCTCGTTCGTGGCATCGCCGCTCACGTGGGGAACGTTCCTGAGTTCCAGTTCGGTGATGGCATCGGGATCGTTGTCGATGACGAGGAAGGCCTTGTCCGATTGCTGCAGTTCCTGCCAGATGAGGGAGCCGATCCTGCCATTGCCGCATATTATGTAATGATCATTCATCCGCGTTATCTTCTTGTCCAATCTTCTCCTCCCGAGAACGCGCTGCACTTCGCCTTCTACTATGAATTGTGCCAGAGATGCAAACCCGTATGCAGCAGTGCCTACGCCCATGACGATGAGAAAGATATCGAATATCTTGCCATAATCCGACAGGGGGTAGATCTCACGGTATCCGATCGTGGTGATCGTGATGAGGGTCATGAACAGCGAGTCGAGGATTCCCCATTCCTCGATGAAGTGAAAGCCCAGCGTGCCAACGATAAAGATCAGTGAGAGGAGAAAGACAACGAGTTTCAGCCTGTCTGCTACGGCAGTATCCCTTATCTCCAATGAAATTCCTTCACCTCAACCTGGAACGAAACACCGTCAAGAGCCGTTCTGCCGAAAAAGGCCACGGCAAAGGGTATGTCCGGTGAACTTGACAACGCCCCCATGGTTGACGGTTCTGCACTCAACAGCGAGTTGATGTCCGTGCTCTTCTGCTGCATCAGTTCGGAGGGATCCGGAACGATACCGGCATAGGCGTTGCGGGTTTCTATGAGCTTTCCTGCCGTGTCGTATACGCGTGCCTGGACCATGACTGACTCGAGCGGTTTGCCGGTGAGTTTCTTGATGACCCCCTTGATGACGAGCACGGAACCCTCCTGGTGATTGGTGAGCATCTCGTAGGTGACGCTCTCGTCCGGGATGGTGAAGAACGGTCCCCGCTCGAGGACCGCCTGCTGGAGTTCTTCCTGGTTCTCCTTAAGGAAGGGTATCCTGTCTTTCATGAGCCAGACGGCAACCGAGGCAAAGACCAGCAGGAGGACGAGCACGCTCATGATGACCCTGCGGGGTGTTGTCGATTTCCCGGGTCTCCTGATCTTCTCGCCGTTTCCGCGTCCCACCTCTCCGCCGGCACCGAGGATCGAGTCTATTTCGCGCATGACGGACTCGGGCTGTTCCTCCTCCTCGGGTGGGGCACTCTCCTCCTCGGGCACCTCTTCCGGGGCCGTTTCCGTCATCCCGAAATCCTGGTCCTCGGCAAGGGCCTCCGGTTCGAGATTCTCGGGCAGCGATGACTTCTCTGCGATGATGCTGTCGAACTCCTGCTCAAGGGTCGGTTCGCTCTCCTGCGTATAGGAGAAGATATGGGAGCACGCGCTGCACCGCATCTTCACCGTCTTTTTGACAAGAACGCCCTTGTTGATCTTGAACTTGCTGTGACAATTCGGGCATATGACCACCATCAAGCGGGTTACCTCCTGTCGTCGGGTTCCAGAACATATATTTCGGGCAGGGTACGGTAATCTTCGGCATAGTCGAGTCCGTATCCCACGATAAATCCTTCCGGTATCCGGAAACCGTAATAGTCAGGCTCCATGGGAACGGTTCTCCTCTCGGTCTTGTCGATCATGGTGCAGATCTTTACCGATCGAGGCCCCTTGCTTTCAAGGTGCCTCTTGAAGGCAACGAGGCTCTGGCCGGTATCCATGATATCGTCCACGATCAGGACATGCTTGCCCTTGATGGCCTCCTGAATGTCGTTGAGGATCCTGACGTCTCCCTGGGGGGAGTCCGAATTGCCATAGCTGGACAGGCGGACAAATCCGATCTTCACCGGCAGGTGAATATGCCGGACCAGATCCGACATGAACATGAAACCGCCCTTGAGGATACCCACAACGAAAAGCTCTGTTCCGTCGTATTCCCTGGTTAATGTTTCCCCGATTTCCTGGACTTTCTGCGCTATTTCCCTGGCGTTGAACAATACCTTCATGGATCATTCTATATCGTATTGGGCCTGGGGTGTCAACGTGGTGTTCTCGCAACCGATTGCAAATTTTTAAAATTCTGGGCACCGGAGAAGAGGGATGCAGGGGCAGGGGGTGCTGTTCCCGGTGGATGGCGGGCGGTCTCGGGCGGGAGAAGCGCTTGAAGCCCAGGGGGCTTTTCATATATACTGCAGGCGGTTATATATAGGATGTAGTTGAACGGCAGTTCTTGTTATCAGGAAAGCTGGGTTCCTTTGCCGGGAGGTGGGCTGGGTCATGGAAGAACAGAGGTCGTATAAACGGGCACGAGTGGATATGCGAATCGCCTATCGTGACAACGGGAGTACCTATCAAATGGGCCGGGTGAGCAATATCAGCCGGGGCGGTATGTTTATCAGCACCACTGCCCCGCCCGATGATCTTGGCGGGTATGTCATTGCGAGCCTCGATGCGGAGGAATTCGGCAAGATCATCTGGATTCAGGGGCGAGTGGTCAGGAAAACTGCCTGTGGGATCGGGGTTGTTTTCACCAGGACCGATGAAAAGGGTTTGAACATCCTCTTGACCTACCAGGGGGTACCCTTTTAAGGCCCCCTGGTTGGTTTGTGTCGCGCTGTTACGTGCCGGTATCCGAGCGGCTACTCGGGTGCCCCCACAACCTTGAAGCCCCTCTTTATGGGTTCCCGTGACTCGAGAATGAGCCCCATGGAAGAGGTGTCCAGGGATTGCAGTACAAGGGTCATGCCCCGGTAGTCGTTGAACGATGCAGCGTCTTTGTTCACGGAGGTCTCTTCGAAGATGGACAGCAATGCGCCCTGGTCTATCCCGTCCTGCTTTCCCACATCCATGAACACGAGATCGAGATCGCTGCTCCCCATGATGCCCCCGTAGATATCGATGATCTCTCCGCCGCTGTGCAGGGAAGGCTCCGTTATCCTGACGGTCATGGGCTCGATGGATTTGAGGTCGTCGAACACGATGTCGCCGGCCTTGACCTCCTGGTTGGAGTAGTCGATGGCCGCCTTGGCGATGCCGGACTGGTACGCCTCCACCCTGGCAATGGCAATGGCCTTGTACAGGTACCCGATGGTCTCTTTGTCCTTCTTGACGTCGGAAACCTTGGAGACGATCGTGATGCCCTGGTCAGGTGCCAGACTCGAATGCGATTCGATCAGCACCTGCTCGCTTCTCGATGCCAGGTCTCCGATCCCGTGTTTCTTGGAAACCGTTCCGGAGCCCTTGAGGATATTGGGGCTGTAGATATACGTGGAAAATTTGGGTGATACCACCACTGACTTTTCCTCTTCCCGGGTAATTTCTTCAGGGGTGTAGACCTGCGGTTCCTCCTGGGCGGGGACAATGGTGATGACTACCTTTTCCCCCTGCCTGGAGATGATCACCCTGTCGTTGGGAAAGATGCGGTGCGGGTTGGTGATATCGTTGTTGTTCGACCACACCAGCGGCCATTTCCAGGGGGTCTTGAGATACTCGGACGAGATGTCCCAAAGGGTGTCGCCCTTCTTGACCGTATGGACAATATCTTCAGCCATCAGTGGCATGTATGCAGAGATAAATATGAAAAGACCGATGAAAAGGGCCAGTGTCTTTTTCAAATCGAGTCCTCCTTATGAAGCGTTTATTTGTTCTGTATATCGGAGATGTCAAGGTTATTCTTGAATCAATATTGCATATTTCCTCTCATTGCTATACATTTGAATCATGAAATCGCGGGATCTCTACGAGCAGGCACACGTATTCGTCGCCGGTATCCGGGTCTACGAACACCTGCACGGCAGACCGCCGGGGCTCAAGGGGCTCGCGGATATGCTGAAGATCTCCGAAGAGGAGCTCTCGCTCCTGGCCAGGAAGCTTCAGGACCGCGCCGTCATCGGTGTCATCACCACGGGCGCCGAGGTGCGCTACAGCATTGCAGACCACGTGAAGATCGAAGACCTGCCGAGGGGAGAGGAGTCTGCACAGCTCAAGGACGAGATCTCGCAGTTCAGGAACAAACAGCTCTCGCGCCTGAAAGAGATCGAGATGACGCTCGGCAGGAACACAGACAAGGACCGTATCTTCAGCGACCTTGACAAGGCGCTCAAGGATCCTTCGGCGATAAAAACGAAAAAGAACCCGCTTGATTGATTGCCGGTGATTTGCGATCACCGGCGACGGCAAGGGGATCGATGCTGCACAGGAACGGTTTGGTAAACAGATCTTGACCGGCATTTATGCCTTGTGTGCAGCACGAAGTATCTCCGGAACAACGACAAAGCCAAGGAATTCTCCTGACCGGGTGCGGCGCTGGAGTTCCTATCTCCCCGGAATCATTCAATTCTAGTTATGCCCATTAAAGGCTTGTATTTTGAACATCTATATTGTATAGGTTCCCAACTTATTGAGGAATAAGGAACGACGGATAGGGGGATAGCAAAATGTTAAACGTAGAAGAAAACAAAACAGATCAAGACCGGGAAAACACAGGTAAGGAGGAAAGCCCTGATCGCTTAGTGGACCAGTCTGAAGATGCAACACTCGATGATGAAAAGGATTTGGAGGCCCTGTACGAAGAGACCCTGGATAAGCGGGTCACCACCGGTTCCGTGGTAATGGGAACGGTTGTTCAGATCGGAACAGAGCACATCATGATAGACATCGGACGGAAGAATGAGGGCCAGGCACGCATCCAGGAATTCATCGATGAGCACGGCACCATCAGCGTCGGTGTCGGTGATGAAGTGGAGGTGCTGGTCGAAAGCATCAATCCATCCAAGGGTATTGTCAGATTAAGCAAGGAAAAAGCCCGACGCATAAAAATATGGGACGATATATTCAAGGCATATCAGGAAGGCACCTATCTCAAGGGCAAGGTCGTTGAGAGGATAAAGGGCGGTCTGACCGTCGATATCGGTGTGCCGGCATTCCTGCCGAGTTCTCAGGCAACGCTCAACCCGGTTTCGGAGAGCGAGCTGGAGAAGATGGTGGGTCAGGGTATCGAGGTCACGATCATCAAGTTCAACCGCAAAAAGAACAACGTGGTTGTGAGCCACAGGGAAATGCTCGAACGCGAGAGAGTTGAGAGCAAGAAGAAGCTCATGGAAACCCTGGCCAAAGGCGATGTGATCACCGGCAAGGTGAAGAACATCATGGCCTATGGCGCTTTTGTAGATATTGGCGGGATAGACGGACTGCTCCACATCACCGACATGTCATGGGGCAAGCTCAAGGATCCCAAGGACAAGCTCACACCCGGGCAGGAAATCAGGGTAAAGGTCATCGAGTTCGACCCTGAGACCGAAAAGATATCCCTGGGTCTGAAACAGCTCACCCCGGATCCGTGGGAAGGGCTCGAGTACCGGTATCCCATCGGCAAGAAGATCTCCGGCAAGGTGACCTCCATCACCAACTACGGCGCGTTCGTCGAACTGGAAGAAGGGGTCGAGGGCCTTGTCCACGTCTCCGAGATGTTCTGGACCAAGCGGGTGAGACACCCCTCCTCCATCCTGGAAGACGCTCAGCAGGTGGATGTGGTCGTGCTCGGCGTCGATCAGGAGAACAGGAGAATATCCCTGGGGCTCAAACAGACGTCCCGCAACCCGTGGGAACTCATCGAGGAGTACTATCCGCAGGGTACCGTTGTGGATGCAACGGTCAAGAACGTTACCGATTTCGGGTTGTTTGTCAGCGTGGATGAGAATGTCGATGTCGATGGACTCATTCATGTCTCAGACCTCTCCTGGGATCCGAAGGTCAAGAATCCGCGTGATACCTATAAGAAGGGTGATGTCATCCAGGCAAAGGTGATCACCATTGATCCTGACAACGAGAAATTCTCTCTCGGTGTCAAGCAGCTCAGCCCGGATCCGTGGACACAGGTTGCCAACGAGCACCCCGTGGGAAGCATCATCCAGGGAAGGGTCACCTCCCTGACCGATTTCGGCGCATTCGTGGAGATCCGGCAGGGGGTCGAGGGTATGATCCACATATCCGAGGTGAGCAGCAACAAGATAGACTCGCTCGCGGACGTGCTGTCGGTCGGCCAGGAAGTCGAGGCCATGGTCCTGCGCATCAGCCCGGAAAACAAGAAGATTGGGCTTTCCATGCGAGCCATGGAGGAGTCCCGGGACAAGAAAATCGTTCAGGCCCAGGAAAAGGGATCTGACAAGGTCGGTACCAATCTCGGCGATCTGCTCAAGGAATTGCAAGACCACAAGAACAAGAGCTGATACGAGGCTATGTGGTCTCGCTTTATTCTCGCTTCGCTGGTTATCTTCTTTGCCGGAAGGTATCTGAGTGACCTGGCGGACGAGACTGCGGACCTCACCGGTTTAAGCAAGGGCTTTGTTGGTGCACTGATACTCGGTATCATTACATCACTGCCCGAGCTTATCGGTACCCTCTCGGCTGTCGTCTATAAATCCAACCCCGATCTCGGGGTTGGAAACATCTTCGGTTCGAATATCTTCAATATAGCCATCCTCTCGTTTGCCCTGCTCGTGTTCGGGTCCAGGGTGCACAATGGTTCCCTGCAGTGGCGGTCAAACTTTCCCGCCTATCTGAGCATCAGCCTGAGCGCCTTTATGGTCATGCTCATCGGCATATTTCAGATGGCAGGAAATGCGAGTGCCGTCTGGGGAGATGCTTTCATCCTCCTGTTCTATGTAACCGGGATGTGGATCTATTCCCGGCAGGGACCGGAGGAAACCGTGGAACTGCAGCCTGGCCACGGCATCAGGAAGAGAAGCCTGAAGGCGAACATGCTTCTGATAGCCATTGCAGGGGGCCTGGTTGTGGCAGCAGGGGTCTTCCTGGCCGATGCCTGTGACGATATTGCCCGAACGACACGCATGACCTCCACGTTCGTAGGCTCGCTCTTCATGGCGGCATCGACCTCTCTGCCCGAATTTGTGGTTACCATGAGACTGCTCAGGCTGGGCAATATCGGCATGGCAACCGGGAACATCTTCGGGTCCAATCTCATGAATCTCTCCATTGTGGGAGTGGCTGACCTGGCCTATTCAGGGACTCTTTATACGGCCATCACCCCTTCACAGATGGTGACCCTGGGTGCCGGTATCGTCATGTCGGGCATATTCCTGACCGGTACCCTGGTGCGCTCGGAGCGGAAGGTCTCGGTCCCGGTAGACAATCTGGGCATCCTTGTTTTATACTTGCTTATGTACCTGTGGTTGTATAATCATTGACGAACCGTATAACTGACCTGTATCACCAGTAACTATGAAGAAAAAGACAAAACGGATATTCATTATCATTCTCGTGGTACTCGTGGCGGTCGTGGGTATTCGAACCGTGCGGGATACCATGACCCCGGCCATCGGCATACTCGAGGTAAACGGACCTATCCTGGATTCCCTGTCGTACCTGGAGATTATCAGGGGGTTTGAGGAGGACGAACAGGTAAAGGGCGTCATCGTGAGGCTCGACAGCCCGGGAGGACGGGTGGGGCCTTCACAGGAAGTCTACGAGGCCCTCCTGCGGCTCAAAGAGACCAAGCCCGTTGTCGCATCCATGGCGTCCATCAGTGCTTCCGGCGCCTACTACATCGCCTGTGCCGCAGACACCGTCTATGCCCTTTCGGGCACCCTGACGGGGTCTATCGGGGTCATCCTCGAATTCATAGACGTCAGTGAGGGGCTTTCCAAGCTCGGCGTGCGTGCCCGGAGCATAACCGGGGGCAGCCTCAAGGATGCCGGAACTCCGTTTCGGCCCATGTCGGAAGACGAGAGGAAATACTTCGAGGCACTGGCCCGCGACGTTCACGAGCAGTTTATGGAAGCAGTGGCCCAAAGCAGGGGCCTTGACGCAGCAACGGTAAAGGAATATGCGGATGGTCGGGTCTTCACCGGCAGACAGGCCCTGGCGATCGGGCTCATCGACAAGCTGGGCGGATACGACGATGCGATAGAAGACGTAAAGGAAAAGACGGGCATGGAAGGAAAGCCCCGCATAATAAGGCCGCAGGAATCGGAAGGTGTCTTGCAGGGCATTAAACGGCTCATACAATCGTATGTTCCGGTTCAGTTCCGTGGGGACGCCGGAAGACTCTCCGACGGATACCTCCGGCTCGAGTACAGCATTCA
The DNA here is from genome assembly GCA_018434685.1 of Deltaproteobacteria bacterium. Lineage (GTDB taxonomy): Bacteria > Desulfobacterota > Desulfomonilia > UBA1062 > UBA1062 > DSAD01. The sequence goes on along the minus strand of JAHDOV010000002.1, from coordinate 197,945 downwards.
ATAAGGAGTAGAGCGTATATGAACAAGAAAATACAGGATGCCCTGACATTTGACGATGTCTTGCTTCTTCCTGCCAAATCGAATGTCACACCGGCCATGGTGGATGTCAGCACGAACCTGACCAAAGAGATACGGCTGAGCATGCCGCTTCTGAGCGCAGCAATGGATACCGTGACCGAGGCGCGCACGGCCATTGCCATGGCGCGGGAAGGGGGCATCGGTATCATCCACAAGAATATGCCGCCCGAGGTCCAGGCCGTTGAGGTGGACAAGGTAAAGAAGTCCGAGAGCGGGATGATCGTCGACCCCATCACCATGGGCCCCAAGCAGAAAATCGGCGAGGCCCTGAAACTCATGATGCACTATCGCATCTCCGGGGTGCCTATCACCGTGGAAGGGCGGCTCGTGGGCATATTGACGAACCGGGACCTGCGCTTCGAAACCGATATGAACCGGCCCATCTCCGAGGCCATGACCAAGGAAAATCTCATCACGGTTCAGGGCGAGATCAGCCTTGAAGAGGCAAAGAAGCTTCTCCACGAGTACAAGATCGAGAAGCTGCCCGTCGTGGACGAAAACAACACCCTCAAGGGGCTCATCACCATCAAGGACATCGAGAAGGCCCAGATGTATCCTTCTTCCGCCAAGGATTCCCGGGGGAGGCTGCTCGTCGGGGCCTCAGTAGGGATCATGCCGGGTGACGAGAACCGGGTACATGCATTGATCAAGGCCGGGGTGGATGTCCTTGTCGTCGATACCGCGCACGGTCACAGCAGGGCGGTGATCGAATCGGTCAAGGCCATAAAGAAGCTCTATCCCTCGGCACAGGTCATCGCCGGCAACGTGGTGACCAGGGAGGCGACCGCAGACCTCATCGCTGCCGGGGCGGACGGGATCAAGGTGGGAGTAGGCCCCGGATCCATCTGCACGACGCGTGTTGTAGCGGGCGTCGGCATGCCCCAGATCACGGCGATCATGGACTGTTCCGAGGAGGCCGGCAAACACGGTATCCCCATCATCGCTGACGGCGGGGTGAAGTTCTCCGGAGACGTCACCAAGGCCATCGCAGCCGGTGCCTCATCGGTCATGATCGGCTCGCTGTTTGCCGGCACGGACGAGGCCCCGGGAGAGCGCATCATCTACCAGGGCAGGACGTACAAGGCCTACCGGGGCATGGGGTCGCTCGAGGCCATGAAGATGGGCTCCAAGGACCGGTATTTCCAGGGGGATGTGACCGAATCGGAGAAGTTCGTGCCGGAAGGCATCGTGGGCCGGGTTCCGTACCGGGGCTCGATATCGGAGAATGTCTACCAGCTCCTGGGAGGACTCAGGGCCGGAATGGGATATACCGGGTGCAGGGATATCCGGGAGTTGCAGACGAATTCCCGGATGGTCAAGATCACTGCCGCAGGGTTGAAGGAATCCCATGTTCACGATGTCATCATCGTGAAAGAGGCCCCGAATTACAAGCTGGAGTCCTGAAGAGCAGATGTCCTTTGTACACCTTCATTGCCATACCCAGTACAGCCTTCTGGACGGTGCCATCAAGATCGGTGATCTCATCGAGACCACGAAGACCTTCGGCCAGGAGGCGGTGGCCATCACCGATCACGGGGTCCTCTACGGGGCCATGGAGTTTTATGACAAGGCAAGCAAGGCCGGTATAAAGCCCATAATCGGGTGCGAGGTCTACGTTGCGCCCAGGGATATGACACTCAAGGAACAGATCCCCGGACTGCCGAAAAATTATCATCTCGTCCTGCTGGCCACCAATGAACAGGGCTACCGCAACCTCCTGAAACTCGTGTCGGCGGCACACGTAAAGGGGATGTACTACAAGCCCCGGGTGGACCGGAACCTGCTGTCCGAGTACAATGCCGGCCTCATTGCCATGAGCGCCTGCCTCCAGGGGGAGATCCCCTACTGGCTTCTCAGAGGCAACGAGGACCGGGCAATCGACGCCCTCGAGTTCTACCGCTCCACCTTTGACGACAGATTCTACCTGGAGATACAGGATAACGGCCTCGAGGACCAGAACCGGGTGAACACCCTTCTGGCCGATCTCGGCAAACGCCATGACCTGCCCATAGTGGCAACCAATGACTGCCACTACCTGCACAAGGCGGATGCAAAGGCCCACGAGGTCCTCCTGTGCATCCAGACCCAGACCACCATTCATGACAAGGGACGGATGAGCTTCGAAACCGACGAGCTCTACCTCAAGAGCCCCCAGGATATGGCCGGGCATTTTTCCTGGGCCCCCGACGCCTTGAAGACCACGGGGGAGGTTGCGTCCCGCTGCAACCTGGAGTTGCGCACCGGGGCCTACTACTTCCCCGTATATCCCGTCGACAAGGGCAAGAGCCTCGAGGACGTCATCGAGGAACGGTCGTGGGAAGGGCTCAGGGCGCGCATGGGCAATGAAACCGATGACGAGTATGCTCTCCGGCTGGAAGAAGAGCTGCAGATCATCAAATCCATGGGATTTTCCGGGTACTTCCTCATCGTTGCAGACTATATGCAGTATGCCAAGCAGCACGATATCCCGGTGGGGCCGGGACGCGGCAGTGCTGCCGGGTCCCTGGTTGCCTATGCCCTGGGGATCACCGATATCGATCCCATACGTTGGAATCTCCTCTTCGAACGCTTTCTGAATCCGGAACGCAGGAGCATGCCGGATATCGATGTGGATATCTGCCAGAGCAGGCGCGACGAGGTGATCGAGTACGTCAAGAACAAATACGGCCCCGAGAATGTCTGCCAGATCACCACGTTCGGGAACATGAAGGCCAAGGCCGTAATCCGCGATGTGGGCAGGGTCCTGGGGATGGGATACGGGGATGTGGACAAGATTGCAAAACTCATCCCCAATGACCTCAATATGACCCTGAAAGAGGCCATCCGGGTGGAGCCCAAGCTGAAGGATCTCATTGAAAAGGACGCCATGGTGGCCAGGCTCATCGACATCGCCAAGGCGCTCGAGGGCCTCAGCAGGCATGCATCGGTCCACGCAGGCGGTGTGGTGATCTCGGACAACAGGCCCCTGGTGGAACATATTCCCGTGTGTGTCGACAAGAAGGGTATGCTCATCAGCCAGTACGATATGAAGCGTATCGAACAGGTGGGACTCATCAAGTTCGACATGCTCGGGCTCAAGACGCTGACCGTCATCCAGAAGGCGATCGATATCCTGCGCTCCCGCGGTGTCGAGCTCGATATCTCGGGGATCCCCCTGGATGATGAGGCCACGTACCGTCTCATCAGCGAGGGAGATACCTCCAGCGTGTTCCAGCTGGAGAGCGGCGGCATGAAGCAGATGCTCCGCTCGCTGCGTCCTGAAAAATTCGAGGACATCATCGCCGCTGTCGCCCTGTACCGGCCCGGGCCCATGGACCTCATCCCGTCGTACGTGGAACGCAAGCACGGCAGGGAGAAGATCGAGTATCCCCACCCGCTGCTGGAGACCATCCTGAACGAGACCTACGGGATCATCGTCTACCAGGAACAGGTCATGCAGATCGCCCAGAAACTCGCCGGGTATTCACTCGGCAAGGCCGATCTCTTACGGAGGGCCATGGGCAAGAAGATCGCCGCAGAGATGGCGACCCACCGGGAGATCTTCGTCGAGGGGGCGGTAAAGAACGGCGTCTCCAAGCAGACTGCCGTCGAGATCTTCGACCTCATGGAGAAGTTCGCCAATTACGGGTTCAACAAGTCCCATGCGGCAGCATATGCCCTGGTTGCCTATCAGACGGCATACCTCAGGGCACATTATTTTGACGCCTTCATGGCGGCAAACTTCACCCTCGATCTGAGCAACACCGAAAAGGTCACCAAGCACATCGCCGAGTGCAAGGCCAAGGGAGTAGCCATCCTGTCTCCGGATATCAACGAGAGCAGCTGGGAGTTCGTCGTGTCCGAGACGGGCATCCGTTTCGGCCTCGGCGCCATCAAGAACGTGGGCATGGCTGCAGTCGAATCGATCCTCAAGGAGCGGCAGACAAACGGGGCCTTCACGGATCTCGCCACCTTCATGGAGCGCCTCGCTCTGTCCAAGGTGAACAGGCGCGTGATGGAATCGTTCATCAAGGTGGGTGCCTTCGACAGCCTTCATGCGAACCGAAGGGCCATGGTCGAGGCGCTCGACGTGCTGCTCGAGGATGCCCAGCGCAAGGCGAAGGATAAGCTCAACGGCCAGGAAACCCTCTTCAGCCTCGATGAATTTTCTCAGGACAATGCCCATGACACGGTCGAACTCCCCGACATCCCTGACTGGTCTGAGGACGAGAAACTGAAAATGGAGAAAGAAGGGGTGGGGTTCTACATTTCCGGCCATCCGCTCAGAAAGTATGCATCCGTGATGGAGAAGTACACCACCGCGACAACCAGCAGCCTGATGGATACCCCAGGGATCGTTATCGTGGCCGGGGTGCTCAATAATCTGAACGTAACCCGGACCAAGAAGGGGGCAGCCATGGCACGGGCGGTCATGGAGGATCTCGATGGATCGGCCCCGATCATATTCTTCCCCCAGTGTTTCAATGAATACCAGGATCTCATCACGGCCGAGGTTCCCATCATCGTGAAGGCCAGAGTCGGGCAGAATTCGGAGAATGGTTCCACCGAGGCGGAAAACGAGCAGACAGAGCTCTTCGCCGAAGAGGTGCATGCCCTGGAAAATGCAGAGGCCCTGCTTGCCAGGAGGCTCCTGGTGAAGGTGCCGACCCTGATAAAAGCTGACGACCTCCGGTCACTCAAGGAGGCAGTGGAGGATTCAAAGGGCACGTGCCAGTTAAGCTTCGAGGTCGTAACCGATGAGGCAGTGGTGAGTATCGATGCGGGCAAGGACTATATGGTGAAGCCGTCGAGGGAATTTCTGGAAAGGATCGTGTCCCTCGTGGGGACTGCCGGGGTGGAACTGCAATGAAGAAGAATGACAGGTTCAATGACATAGACAATGCGCTCAAGGAGCTTCAGGAGAGCATCTCGCAGCTGGAAGGCGTCGACAAGGACGAGATCGCAAGGAAGGTGAAGCAGTTCAGGGAAGAGATCTATACCGGCATATCGAGATGGAGCAGCGTGGAGCTGGCACGGCACGTGGACAGGCCCGTGCTCGACGATTATATCAGTGCGATCTTCACCGATTTCATCGAGCTGCACGGGGACCGGGTGTACGAAGACGACCAGGCCGTAAAAGGGGGGCTTGCCTTCCTGGACGATATTCCCGTGGTTGTCATCGGCCACCGGAAACGCTCGAGCCATCTGAAGGATTATATCAGGCACCACTACGGCATGGCGAACCCGTCCGGGCACTACAAGACCATGAGGCTGCTGCGGCTGGCAGAGAAGTTCAGGCGGCCGGTGATCACCTTCGTGGACACCCCGGGCGCCTATCCCCTTCCCGAGGCGGAATACAAAGGCCAGGCCTATTCCATTGCCCAGTGCATTGCCGCCATCGCGGGGATTAGGACACCTGTCGTGGCCTGCATCATCGGCGAGGCGGGTTCCGGCGGTGCTCTTGCCCTGGGCTTCGGCGACAGGATCATCATGCTCGAAAATGCCTTTTACTCGTCCATCAGCCCCGAGGGGTACTCTTCCATCATCTACGGGGATATCAACAACAGGGAGCTCGCTGCCGACACCCTGAAAGGCACAGGGAAGGATCTCTTTCGGGAGGGGATCGTGAATCACCTGGTGACCGAGCCCACCGGCGGTGCCCATAACGATCCGGAGACAGTCATCAAGGAGGTCTCCCGCATGATCCGGCACTACGTGCGGGAACTCGTGGATATGGATCTGGATGAGCTCCTCAGGATAAGGGCGGAGAAGATCGACCGGCTGATCCCCCTTGGCTGAACAGGAGAACTTTTCCCGGTGCAGGGGGAAGAAAATTCCCCCTCAAGGTTGCCGGGGCAGCGTGACGATGAGTAGGGGTGTCATGGCATCATCCTTGCTATGATTTGGCCAGGAGGACGAAATGAAGATAGATCCGAACATGATGATAGGGGCTGTGACCTCAAAGGCCCCGGCTGCAAAGACCGCAGGACAAGCCGGCGTCTTTGAGGACCTGCTCAGAGATGTCCAGAAAACCGGTGCCAAAGAGGGTTCACCTGTTCAGGCCATGCCGCAGATGAACCTGCCAAATCCCCAGAAGGTGGGTGCGCTCACCATGAGCCAGCAGGCCCTCGATCTCCTGGACACGTATTCCAAGGCGCTCCTCGACCCTGGAAACACGCTCAAGACCCTGGCACCTGTGGTGGATGAACTCGAGGCCATGAGCTCGAAGCTGATCGATGCCGGCTCGTTTCTCTCTGATGGCGATCCGCTCAAAGGCATTATGAACGATGTCAGCGCCACACTTTCCGGCGAGGTCATGCGCTTCAGGAGGGGAGATCTGACCGGGTGATCTGGGCAGTCTTTGTTGCCGTTGCCGGCCTTTTTATCGGGAGCTTCCTGAATGTCTGCATCTACCGGATCCCGAGAGACGAATCGGTCATATGGCCGGCCTCCCACTGCCCCGGCTGCGGGGAGAAGATCAAGCCATGGGACAATATCCCGCTCGTGAGCTACCTGCTCCTGCGCGGCAGGTGCAGGGGCTGCTCTGAACGGATATCGCCCCGGTACCCCCTCGTCGAGGCCCTGAGCGCACTGCTCGCGGTCAGCCTGCTCTATCGCTTCGGACTGACGGTGAGTTTCGGCATCTATTATGCCTGGGCCTGTGTTCTCCTCGTGATCACCTTCATAGACATCGATTATCAGATAATCCCGGACAGGTTCTCCATCGGCGGGATCATCGCCGGGCTTGTGCTCGTTTACTGGCTGCCTGTCACGTACCGCGATGCCCTCATCGGGCTGGTTCTCGGGGCCGGGCTGCTCACCGCGGTGATCTACGGATACTATTTCCTCACCGGCAAGCAGGGCATGGGCGGGGGAGACGTGAAACTCCTGGGCATGATCGGGGTGTTCACCGGATGGGAAGGGGTTCTCTTCACTATTTTCATGGGGTCACTCATCGGGACAATGTTCGGCATACCCTGGGCATTCCTCCGGAAGAAGGACCTCAAGGCGGCGATCCCCTTCGGACCGTTCCTGGCCCTCGGTGCCCTCATATATGTCTTGTGGGGGACCCAGACGATAGACTGGTACTTCGGCCTTCTCGGCTAGTGCCGGCTCCTTTCGCCGCATCGGGGGGAGGCCTCGATGATCTCAGAGACCGCGCAGGCCCGGGGGTGGAACTCGTCACCTACTGCGACGGACTGGACTGTGCCCTCGGTTCGGAGCTGGCAGGGATCCTGAGAAGCCGCGGTATACCCTCGGTGAGGGTTCTTGCCGCCGGCTGGGTTGGATGGTATGAAGCGGGATTCCCCGTCGAGGCAGGAGAGGCTGAGTAAAGAGCGCACGGCCGGGTTCATCCGCTACCGATGTGCTCTCCCTCTGTTTCCGGCTGATCCTCGGGTGTGTCTTTTTCTATGCCGGGGCGGTCAAGGTTGTCGACCCCCAGGGATTTGCCCTGTCTGTCTATAATTACCATATCGTGCCCGGATGGTTCGTAAATCCGTTTGCGATCCTCCTGCCCTGGGTCGAGGTTGTCATGGGTGCGGCACTCATCCTGGGCGTGCTGATCCCCGGGGCATCGCTCGTGGTCTCGGAGCTGCTGCTCGTGTTTGCCTGCGCGCAGGGCTTATCTCTTGCCCGCGGGCTCGATATCTCCTGCGGGTGTTTCAGCACCTCCCGGGAGGCAGGGACCATCACCTGGCCCTTTCTTGTCAGAGACGGTGCACTGCTGGCCATGGCGTGGTTTGTCTGAGCGGGTCCGGTTTACAATACAATCTTTCCGGTTATTATATACTTCAGCAGATCGTGTCTGTGTTCGGCTCGCAGGAAAAAGCAGGTTGTTGATGGATAGTTAAAGGAGAACGTGACCATGTCTAATTTTGCCCAGAAACATACCAAGATAAGCACCCTGTATTTATTGAGTGAGAAAACCCCCAATATGGAACTGGAGCTGATCCAACATTCCAAGTGGAAAAAGGCCGTGCTGATCATTCCCCTGCTGGCCTCGGAGTTCACCGATCCCGACAACCGGCCGGTGTTCGAGAATATTGCCGCTCAGCTCAGTGATGCGGCCTACCTCTCCCAGATCATCTTCGGACTCGACCGGGCGAGTCAGGACGATGCCCGGGAACTGGCGAAGATCCTCAATCGCTTTAACGTGCAGAATTTCCTGATCCAGCACAACAACGGCCCCGGCTTCACCTCCATCTACCAGGATCTCTCGGATGCCGGGTTCAGTCTCAACGAACCGGGCAAGGGCAGGAACATGTTCATGTCCTTCGGCATTGCCCTGGCCATGGGTGCCCAGAGCATCGGGCTGGTCGATGCAGACATCAGGACCTTTACGCGGCAGCAGCTGGACAGGCTCTTTTACCCGGTACAGGTGCTCGGCTACCAGTTCAGCAAGGCATTCTATGCCCGGATCAAGGATCAGCAGCTCTATGGACGGGTCAAGAGGCTCCTGCTGGACCCGCTGCTCATTGCGCTCAAGAGAAAGTTTACCGATACCCAGGAAGAAAAGGTCCTGCGCCTGGTGGATTTCCTCCTGAATTTCAACTATCAGCTCTCCGGAGAGGTGGTCTTCGACAGCCAGCTGCTCAAGCGCATGCAGTTTGCCACGAACTGGGGGGTAGAGATCTTTACGCTCATCGAGGTGTACCGCAAGGCCACCAACTGCGCACAGGTGGAGATCTGCCTGGAACCCTTCGATCACAAGCACCAGGTGGTGTCACAAGACGACCAGAGCAGTGGCCTGTACAAGATGGGTATCGATATCGTGACCACCCTCCTGAGCGCGCTCGTCATAGAAGAGGGTCTGGTCATCTCGGAGCACTTCATCAGGGACCTCACCACCACGTACCTGAGCGTGGCCGATGACCTCATCAAGATGTATGCGGACAATGCCGCCTTCAGCGGCCTCGTCTACGACACGAACAAGGAAGAGGCCATGGTGGACAATGTGTTCAAGAACGTCATCCTCTTTGCCGGGGATCTCCTCCTGGCCCCTTCGTTCATGGTGCACCGGTTCAGTTCCTATGTCAGTGCCTATGAAGAATTCAAGCCGTTTATCGATGCCGGATTGCTCCCGGTGATAGAACGGACGGCCCAGAACATACGCACAGAGCTCTATGAGACCCCGAAGACGGTCTCCTGGGAGCGGGTGATCCGGAAGCTGCCGAACATCATCAACGAGATCATCGACGTGGTGGAGAGCGAGAAGAAGCTCTACCGGTGAGGCCGGTGCTACCAGTGGGGCTGATTTCCTACCCGGGCCCCCATGACCTCGAGGGTGTCCATGACCACCACAAAGGCCTCGGGGTCGATCTGCGAGATCATCTTCTTCAGGACCGGCAGGTCCTGAAAGGTGATGACGCTGTAGAGGATGCGCTTGTGTTCTCTCCTGAATCCGCCGATGCCTTCGATGATCGTGACCCCCCTGCGGTTTTTCTTGAGGATCTCCTCCGAGAGCTTTTCCCACCTGTCGGATATGATGAAGACGACCTTGCGTTTGCTGAGCCCCAGGACGACCAGGTTCAGGACCTGCGTGTTCACGTAGAGGTAGACGAGCGTATAGAGGGCGCCCTCCAGAGAGAAGAACACCGCGGCAACCCCCAGGATCACCCCGTTGAAGATCAATGTGGTGGTCCCGACCTTTATGGAGAAGACCTTCTGGAGGATAACGCACAGGATGTCGGTGCCTCCGGCAGAACCGAATGAGCGCAGCACGATGCCGCTTCCTACCCCGTTTACGATCCCGGCCAGCAGGGCGCTGAGGATCTTGTCGTGAATGGAGATGTTGATATCGATGGTGAAGAGCGCCACGGAGAAGATGGCCATGCCGATTATGCTGTAGAAGAAGAAGCGCCTGCCCACCAGCGTCCAGCCGACGAGGAACAGGGGGATGTTCAGGATGAGATAGATCGAGCCCACGGGGAATACCGGGAAGAGGTAATGAATGAAGAGGGCCACACCGGTGAACCCGGAGCTCAGGAAGTGCTGTGGGACGAGGATCCCGTTTACCGCGACGGCACAGATAATACTGCCCACGGACATGAGGAACACAGTCCAGAGAATCTCCGGGGCGTAATGTGCAAACGCAGAGCCGAGGCCCTTGCCCTCCTCATGTTCGATCATGACACACCGTCTGTTTTGTAATATTCAATCATTCATGATCCACCCGGCGACCATGTCCGGGTGCTCCTGTCTTCATTCGATGACCAGTCGTTCTCTGTGGGGATCAGGGTGTCTAACATCTCAGTATCATGATTATTTCAGGATGACCACCCTTTTTGTCTCTGGTTGCGCTCATCCGGGAATCCTCCGGGACGGGCAGGAGGGAACTCAGGGCGCGGCAGGGTGGGAAGAACCTGGGAGGTTCCGGTATAACGTAAGACAGGCACCATCCCCGAAGTGGTCAAGGTCAAGATCGCCCTGACACCGTGCCGCAGCTACAGGCCCAGATACGCAATGCAGGAAATCTCGATGAGGACATCCCGGGGGAGCCGGGATACTTCGACAACCTGCCGTGCCGGTTTTGCGTCCTGAGGGAAGAAGGATGCGTAGATCTCGTTGAGGGTGCTGAAGTCGGTCAGGTCCTTGAGGAATATATCCACCCTGATCACGCGTTCAAACCCGATCCCTGCTTCTTTGAGGACTGCACCGAGGTTCTCCAGGGTCTGACGGGTCTGTTCCCGTATCCCCCCTGCAACGATGGAAGCGCTCCTGGGATTGAGCGGGATCTGCCCTGATACGAAGAGGAAATCACCGGCCCTGAGGGCCTGCGAATAGGGTCCAATGGCCGCTGGAGCCTTGTCTGTCCTGATTGGGGAAACACCTTTCGAGCTCATGTGAGGTTACCTCCTGTTCATCAATAGATCATTGGCGTGATACACACAAAAAAACACCGCTTGGGACGTAGCTGCAGACGGTGACGGCTCACTTCCTCCGGGTGGACACGCTGTCACTACACCGGGCGCATGCCGAAAGGATATTCTCTTTAGAATGGATACAGACATCAGCGTGCTTATCGGGCCTTTTGCAGTTCTTTTTCGTACACAAAGGATGCCATGTTGTTGATGAGGCGGATCAGGTAATCGATGTCAGCCTTCACCTTTTTTCCCTTCGGCGTACGTTTTGTCCGGAAGGAGTCCTGCAGTTTGGTGAGTTTTTCAAGCAGTGTTTCAATATCCTCGAGTGTCCTCAGGACCCTGACCTTCCCGTTTTCCAGGACGATGAGGTTGTCCAGAATGTCAAAGCCATGACGCATGGAGGATCTCCTTTCATGGATGTCACATCGTTGGGAAAGCATGTAGCATATTTGAAACTCTCCCGTCCATAAACTTGTGCACGGGGCTTGGCCTTTGTCCGCAGGTGCTGTTCGTGACGGCACCTGTGAGTGCGATGATGGCAGAGGGATATGCTCATCCGTGGGAAATTATCGCCCGGTGAACAGGATGGTTATAATTTTTTTACCTTTTTTGACCATGAATCTTTTGCTATATGTGTTCTTTGGGGATACTGACTTCAACAGCATAAGGAGCCGCAGGGTGAACTCAGTCTTTATGTATACTTCAAAGTTCGACAAGTATAGCCTGGGTGATGAGCATCCGTTTAAACCCTACAAGGCCACCATGGTGTATGAGCTCTGTTACCAGTATGGCCTCTTCGATGAGCCGTGGATCAGCATTGTGGAACCGGAGCCGGTCGGCCAGGAGGCTATGCTCGAATATCATTCAAGGGAGTATGTCGATGCCCTGAAAGATGCCAACGGCGGATCCTTTGACTTCACCCTTCTGGAATACGGGCTCGGAACATCGGACAACCCTGTCTTCAAGGGTGTCTTTGAATTTTCTCTGCTCGTCCTGGGGGCTACGCTGCAGGGCGCGCATCTCATCTCGTCGAACCAGGCCGATGTGGTCTTCAGTCCGGTGGGTGGTCTCCACCATGCCGGCAAGGGCTTTGCCGAGGGATTCTGCTATGTGAACGACATCGTCATAGCCATTGAGCGCCTCTTGAAAGACGGCGTTGGCAAGGTCCTCTATGTGGACATAGATGCCCATCATGGCAATGGGGTCCAGGATGCCTTCTACGACAGGGACGATGTGCTGGTCATATCGTTCCACCAGAGCGGAGAAACGCTGTACCCGTGGAGCGGGTTCGAGAATGAGATGGGGGAGGGAAAAGGGATCGGATACACGGTGAATCTGCCGCTGTCAGAATACACGGATGACGAGGCGTACGTGCGGGCCTTCAGGGAGATCTATCCACCCCTGGTCAAGGCATTCAACCCGGGGTGTGTCGTGGCACAGATCGGGCTCGATACCCTGAAGAAAGATCCCCTGACCAATATGCGGCTGACCAATAACGGCTACTGCGAGGTCATATCCGAGATACGCCGGAGCTGTCCCAAGGTGCTCGCACTCGGGGGTGGGGGGTACAGCGTTCCCGACGTGGTGCGCGGATGGACGCTTGCATGGGCGACACTCAACGACCTGAAGCCCCACGATCCCTACCAGGGGCTCATCGGCGGTGCGCTGGTGGGATACGGCAACAGTGTGGACGAACTCCGTGACACGCCGTACAGGATTGCCCCGGCATTGAAAAAAGACGTGGACCGGTATCTCGATTCCAAGATCTCCTTCATCAGGGAGAAGATATTTCCCGTACATCATATTGCCTAGTGGCAATACGTAGGCTATAGTTTAACATTCCGGCTCCTGAAGAAACAGGAGCCAGGAAGGCACCGGCTGTGGGTCGTCATACGATTCCAGGGTGCGGGGTCATGGAGGGAAGACGACGGAGTGCACGGTTCAACTGGCCCTTCGCCGGTACGCGCCAGTGATCATGCAGGGCATACGAACACACAGGGAGGCATTATGGAAGACGATAAAAAGGGCTGCATGGATGCCAATGACGAAGGTGCAGGCAGGGGAGACACTTCCTCAGGCCAGGCACAACCGGACAGGCACGTCAACAGAGGAAAAGACTCTGCCCGGGAAGGATCACCGGCAATTGAGTTTTCGACCCTGATCCTGGGTTTTGCATCCGCGGCCATGATCAGCATCGGGAAGGTGCCGGATCCCAATACCGGCCAGGTCAACAAGAATCTGCCGGTGGCCAGGCAGAATATCGACATCATCACCATGCTCCAGGAGAAGACGAGGGGGAATCTGAACCCTGAAGAGGAGAACATGCTCGAGCATGTTCTCTATGAATTGAGGGTAAGCTATATCGAGGCAAGGAAGGCTGAGCAATGAAGAAGATTACTTCCCTGGGCATTCTCCTCATGGTTGCCGTGTGTTCCGCCCTCATCGGGATGTTCATCGCATCCTCTCTCGATCTCTCGACGCGCAGCGAGGCGCTTCCCTTCTGGCGCGAGGGTGCGGGCACCCCTGCCACGCACGTGGTGATGCCTTCGCTGAGTTCGCTGGCCAAGACCGCGAGCCCCACCGTGGTAAACGTCAGGACCACCAAGAATATCCTCAGCAGCAAGGAGCTCTACAAGCGGTTCGAAACCCCGGGAGGAGAGAACGACTGGTTCGATGAATTCTTCCGCAAATTCTTTGACAAGATCCCTGAACAGGAGCTGAAACAGAAGAGCCTGGGGTCCGGGTTCATCATATCCCGCGACGGATATGTCCTGACGAACAACCATGTCATCTCGGAGGCCGAGGAGATCTTCGTATCGCTGTCCGATAACGAGGAGTACAAGGCAACGATCGTGGGCAAGGACGACAATACCGATATTGCCCTGATCAAGATCGACTCCGCGAGGAAGGACTTTCCCGTGGCCGTGCTCGGCGACTCGGACGCCCTGGAGATCGGCGATTGGGTCATTGCCATCGGCAACCCCTTCGGCTTCGGCCATACCCTGACCCAGGGGATCGTATCGGCAAAGGCCCGGGTGATCGGCGCCGGCGCATACGATAACTTTATCCAGACGGATGCTGCCATCAATCCCGGCAATTCGGGCGGACCGCTCATCAATATGGACGGCCAGGTGGTCGGCATCAATACCGCGGTCGTATCTTCAGGCCAGGGGATCGGGTTTGCCATCCCTATCAATATGGCAAAGGAGATATTGCCGGAGCTCAAGGATACGGGCGAGGTCGCCAGGGGGTGGCTCGGGGTGGCCATCCAGGAGGTGACGCCGGAAATCGCCCGGGCCGTGGGTCTCGACGAACCCAGGGGTGCCATGGTCTCCGCCGTGTATGCCGGTGACCCTGCAGACCGGGCCGGCATCAGGAAGGGCGATATCATCCTCAGGATCAATTCCCACGACATCGAGGACCCCAGGGGGCTTACCCGTTACGTCGGGAACCTGAAGCCCGATGCAAAGGTGGGCATCGTCGTGTGGAGGGATTCCCGGGAAGTCGTACTGGAGACAACGCTCGAGAAGCGCCTCGATGAGCACATTGCAACCCTCGAACAGGGGCCTGCCCAAACCGAAGAGATCAAAGACCGGCTCGGCCTCGTGCTCAAGGACATCACCCCCGATATGCAGAGACAATTCAGTCTCGGTGATGCAAAGGGTGTGCTTGTCGTGGATATCGATCCGGGCGCGAGTGCGGCGAAAAGCAAGATCGAGAAGATGGACATAGTCAAAGAGGTCGGAGGCCGGGAGGTGAACAGTGTGGAGGAATATCTCGCGGCCATACAAGGCCTGAAAAAGGGCCAGACGGTGTTGTTCCTGATCGAGCGGGAATCGAGGCCGTTATATGTTGCAATTGATATAGAGTGAAGATACAGGCGCCTGCAAAGATAAACATCTACCTCAAGGTCCTGGGACGAAGGGCTGACGGGTACCATGAACTGAGAACCATCATGGTGCCGCTGGGTCTGTTTGACGAGATCTCCATCGAGCCTGCGGGGCAGGGTATTATGCTCGATGCCCCCGGCTGTAACTGCGCTTCGGAGAATAACCTCGTCCACAAGGCCGCCCGGCTGTTCCTGGCGAGTACCGGGGTGAGGTCGGGTGTCTCCATCAGGGTAAGAAAACAAATCCCGGTGGGAGCGGGCCTCGGCGGCGGCAGCAGCGATGCGGCCAGTGTGCTCGCCGGCCTCAACGATCTCTTCCGGACCGGTCTGGGCCCCCGGGACCTTATGGCCATGGCCGGCAATCTGGGCGCCGATTGCCCTTTCTTCATCCTCGGGCGGCCCTCGCTCATGGGCGCCAGGGGCGATGAGGTGCTGCGGGATATCCGCCTTGAAGACCGTGAATATCTCTTGGTAATACCGCCCATTGCACTCTCCACGGCACAAGTGTATGCGGAATTAAAGTCCCCATTGACTACTGTGACAGATAGACTTAAAATAGACAGTGTAGGAAGGTTTACAATTGCGCCTGAGCAGTGGTTGGTCAACGATCTCGAGGCCGCGGCGTTTGGTATATGCCCTGAACTCAAGCTTGTTAAGGCGGAGTTGCTTGAAGCAGGGGCATTGGGAGCATTAATGACGGGAAGTGGTTCATCGGTCTTTGGCGTATTTAAAGATAGAGATCACTTATGTAATGGAATAAGCCGCCTGAGGCGGCGTGACGGGTACAGTTACATACCCACAGCAAGATTGACGGGGGAAAGGTATGGAGATAACAGAAGTTAAGGTGTTTCCGGTCAAGGATAACGACAAACTCAAGGCGTATGCATCCGTGGTATTTGACGACTGTTTTGTTATCCGGGATCTCAGGGTAATCAGTGGGACCACTGGCTTGTTCGTTGCCATGCCTTCGCGCAAGAGGAAGGACGGGACATTCAGGGACACTGCGCATCCCCTCAATATGGAGACAAGAGACAAGATAGAAAAGTCTATTCTGGATCTGTACCAACAAAAGATTGCCAACGAAGTATAATTTCACTATACTTCGGTCCCAACAAATGAGTTCACTCATTCACTGGGATGTCGTCTAATGGCAGGACACGAGATTTTGGATCTCGTTATGGTGGTTCGAGTCCACCCGTCCCAGCCAACAATCTTACTAGGAGAAGGCATATATGGAGTCGAGCATCTGTGTGTTTACCGGCAATTCCAACAGGACATTAGCTGCGAGTATATGCGGCATTTTAGGTATCAAGGTGGGGAATGGAGAGGTAAAGAAGTTCTCTGATGGAGAGACTTCCGTCGACATCTACCAGAGCATCCGGGGCAAGGACATCTTTATCGTCCAGTCCACGTGCTCTCCCACGAACGAACACCTCATGGAACTCCTGATCATGCTCGATGCCATGAAGCGTGCATCTGCAAAGAGGATCACCGCGGTCATCCCCTATTTCGGCTATGCCAGGCAGGACCGCAAGGCGTCGCCGCGCACGCCGATAACGGCAAAGCTCGTGGCGAACCTCCTGACCGTAGCAGGTGCCGACAGGGTCCTCACCATGGACCTCCATGCCGGACAGATACAGGGATTCTTCGACATACCCGTGGACAACCTCTATGCAAAACCGGTCATGCTCAACTACATCAGGGACAAATTCGTCAACCACCTGTGCATCGTGTCTCCGGATGCAGGCGGGGTGGAGCGGGCACGGGCCTATGCAAAGCCGCTCAAGGCTGATCTTGCCATCATCGACAAGAAACGAGAGCGGGCCAACGAATCCGACGTCATGCATATCATCGGCGACGTGAAGGGAAAGATATGCCTGATCGTGGATGATATGGTGGATACTGCCGGTACCATGTCCAACGGCGCCGTTGCCCTGAAAGAAGCAGGGGCGACGAAGGTGGTTGCATGCTGCTCCCATGCCGTCCTCTCAGGCCCTGCCATCAGCCGGATAAACTCCTCTCCCATCGAGGAGGTTGTGGTCACGGACACCATCCCGCTCAAGGGGGATGCGACCATGTGCAAGAAGATAACCGTGCTGAGTGTGGCACCGCTGCTCGCAGAGGCCATCAAGCGCATATACGAAGAGGCATCGGTAAGCGAGTTGTTCATGTGAGGAAAGTCCCCGGGCGCCAGGCGCCCGGAGGAAGTGTACAGACGTTGCTTCAATGCCGGCCCAAGGCAGGCCTATTCGAGAACCTCGCGGATCTTCCGGGAGAAGGTGCTGATACTGAAGGGCTTCTGGATAAATCCGTTGCAGCCCCTCTTCAGGATATCTTCAGCCTGGCCGTTCAGGCTGTATCCGCTCGAGAGGATGACCCTGACATCGTCTTTGAGCTTCCTGAGTTCGTCGTAGGTCTGAGAACCACCCATGCCGGGCATGATCATATCGAGAACCACGAGATCTATGCTGTGCGCATCCTTTGAGAAGATGTCGAGTGCCTGCTCCCCGCTTTGGGCAGGCAGGACCTCATACCCCAGTTTGCGGAGAATATCCGACCCGATCTCGAGGATCATGTCCTCGTCATCGACGAGGAGTACGGTCTCGTCTCCCTTGAGAATCCGGTTGTCCAAGGGTTCCTCCCTGCGGGCTATGTCCTTGTTCGAGGCCGGCAGATAGATGGTGAACGTGCTTCCCTTGGCCTTTTCACTTGCTACGGTAAGCACGCCCTCGTGGTTGCGGATGATCCCATAGGCGGAGGCGAGTCCCAGCCCGGAGCTCCTGGACATATCTTTTGTCGTGAAGAAGGGGTCGAAGATCCGTGCCATGACGGCCTTGTCCATTCCTTCACCGGTATCCCTTACGGAGACCTGGACATACCTGCCGGGTTTTACCTGGTACGTGCGGGCACTATGTACGTCGATGATGACATTGGCCGTATCGAGAAAGAGTTCACCGCCTCCAGGCATGGCCTGCCAGGCATTCAGGTAGAGGTTCAGGAGCACCTGTTCCATCTGCCCCTGATCGACCTCGACGCACCAGATTCCGCCCTGGAATTTCCGGCGGATCGTGATCTCCTTCCTGGTATGGGCGAACATGTCGGAGGTCTTCAAGATGATCTCGTTGAGGTCGGTGGCTTTGACCTCATACTTTCCCTTCCGGGCAAATCCAAGGAGTTGTCTGGTCAATTCCGATCCGCTTGAAACGCATTGTTCGATATGCCTGATCTTGAGCTGGTGAGGATGATCGGGAATCAGATCCATACTCATGAGGGATGCGTTTCCCTGGATGGACATGAGGAGGTTGTTGAAGTCGTGCGCGATTCCCCCTGCAAGGGTTCCGATGGCCTCCATCTTCTGGGCATGATGAAGCTGGACCTCGAGCTGCTTGCGCTCGGTGACGTCCCGGACAATTCCCCGGAACCCCTTTGCAGATCCGGCAGCATCCTTGATGAGTGAGACCGAGATCTCCAGGTATATCGTTGCCCCGTCCTTGTTGATAGCCTCCCAGTCCAGCTGTTTGAGCGTGATCCCGGTGGCGTAGACTTCGTGGAAGATCTTGAAGAGACGCTGGCGCCACTGCGGGGTCGTGTAGTCCCGGTAATTCAGGCCAATGAGTTCTTCGCGGGTGAAGCCTGAAATCGTACAGAGCTGGTCGTTGTGAAAGATCATGTTTCCTGCCAGATCGAGCTCGAAGTAGCCGTCCTCGATGCTTTGCAGGATGGTTCGGTACTTCTCCTCATTCTCCTTCACAACCTGCTCAGCACGT
This sequence comes from Deltaproteobacteria bacterium, assembly GCA_018434685.1. Taxonomy (GTDB): domain Bacteria; phylum Desulfobacterota; class Desulfomonilia; order UBA1062; family UBA1062; genus DSAD01. The sequence goes on along the minus strand of JAHDOV010000002.1, from coordinate 179,367 downwards.
TTTCGCTCCGTTATATCGTTGACCGAGACGATAACCGCAGGACTGCCGCCAAACATGGTTCTATCCCCGGTAAAGTCCACCCAGATCTCTCTGCCGTCTTTTGAGCAGATGATGAATTCCTGGCGTGGCTCGACAGGAAGCCCTCGCCTGCGGTCCTCGGCCCGCTGCCTGATCATGTCCTGATAATCCGGGTGTACGATGTCCCAGAAGTTCATTTTTATGAACTCTTCTTTCGTATAGCCGCTGATCCTCTCTGCCGCCGGGTTTGCATACACCCAGTTGTTGTCCTGGTAGAGCAGGATTGCGGTCGGCGTCGATTCGGCAAGCACCCTGAATTTCTCTTCGCTTTCTCTCAGCGCTGCCTCAATCCGTTTCCGGTCGGTGATATTCCGGGCAACGCCGATTCTCCCGATGGCTTTGCCCTGGTCGTCCCACAGGGTGTTGACATTGACCTCTATGGGGATGCGTCTCCCTGTCCTGTCGAGGACCTCGGCCTCGTATATGGGGGTGATCTCCCCGGCGAGACCGCGATTGAAGGCATCCAGGGCAAATTCATGATATTCGGGGGCAAGGACCTCGGTGATCGTTCTGCCAAGTATCTTTTCCGTGGGGAACCCGGTAATGGCCTCGGCGCGGGGGTTGATATAGGTGAGCCTCCCGTCGAGGTCCAGGGTGAACACAAAATCGGTCAACGTTTCGATGAAACTGCGGTATTTCCGTTCACTCACCTGTAGTGCAGCTTCGGCCCTGGTGCTCCTCGAGATCAGTGTCTGGGTGAGCACCCCGAACAGAATGAGGATGGATATAAAGACCAGGCGCATCCACAGATCATGAATCTCGGGGGTGAAGATTTCGTGCAGAAGGTCCCAATCACGGGAAAGAGTGCTGTTGATTATGGACTTGCCGATCCAGATGAGGACACCGAGGAAGATGGCGAATGCCACCATATGATCGGTGATCTTGAATCTCTCGGGTTTGTTGTTCAATATTCTCTCCTTGCGATAAGACCCGTGTCAGTACACTGTTCAATACTGGAAAGTATCGTCTATCTGCTCATAAATGTTTAGAATTATGTGAGATGGGAGAAGTTCAGATTGCCCTGGAAACAGACAGTTCCGGGCGGTACTGCAAGGCCTCGGCTATATGGGCTGGGAGTATGGCTTCGGATCCCTCGAGGTCGGCTATGGTCCGGGCGACCTTGATCACGCGTTTATACCCCCGCATGCTCAGGGAGTATTTCTCCATCGCGGCAATGAGCAGGCTTTTGGATGCGGAATCCAGTCTGCAGAGGGCATCGAGCGCACTGTCTGGAACCTGGGCGTTGGGAAAGCCTCGCCGGTCCTGGGGCTGCCGCGCACTTGCCACCCGAGCCCTCACCACGCCGGACGATGGGGCGGAACCAGGGTTGAGTACACTGGATGCATCGACCGGATCCACCCACACGTGGAGATCGATCCTGTCCAGGAGCGGGCCCGATACCCTGGTCCGGTATTTTGCGATCTGGGCCGGCGTGCACCTGCACTCCTTTCTCGGGTGACCCAGGTATCCGCACGGGCAGGGGTTCATGGCCGCAATGAACTGGAAGCGGGCAGGGAAGGTCAGGGCCGAATTCGCCCGGGATACGGTCACTGCGCCGTCTTCGAGGGGTTGTCTCAGGGCTTCCAGGGCACTCCTCTTGAATTCGGGCAGTTCGTCCAGAAACAGCACCCCGTTGTGTGACAGGGTGACCTCGCCCGGAGACGGCAGGGTTCCTCCGCCGATGAGACCCGCATCCGAGATGGTGTGATGGGGTGATCGAAAGGGCCTGCTGCTTATTATGGAATTTCTCTTCAGCCGCCCTGCTGCCGAGTAGATCCTGGTGCATTCCAGGATCTCCCCGGGAGAAAGGGTTGGCAGGATCGAGGGAAGCCTCTTTGCAAGCATGGATTTTCCTGCACCCGGAGGGCCGACCATGAGTATGTTGTGAGTTCCGGCTGCTGCTATCTCGAGGGCCCTCTTGGGCATGGCCTGCCCGGTTATCTCGGCGAGATCCGGCAGCGGGGCCTCGTTCCTGCCGGCTGTATCGACCGTCTTCACGGGCTCCGGCATGCCATCCTTAAGGATTTTCACCACCTCCAGCAGGTCCCTGACCGGCCAGACCGCGCTCCCGGCAAGGCACGCCTCGGTAACGTTCTGCACCGGACAGACGATGCCCTTGAGTCCTGCCTGTTTCGCGAGCGAGGCGGACGATATGACCCCGCGGACCGGCCTCACCCGGCCGTCGAGCCCGAGTTCTCCCACAAAGAGGTAGTCGGATACACAATCCCTTGATACCACGCCGAGCGCCGCAAGGACGGCAACGCAGATGGGCAGGTCGAAGATGCCGCCTTCCTTTTTCACGTCCGCAGGGGCGAGGTTCACCGTGATGCGTTTTGGGGGGAACTCGAGACCGGAATTGATGATCGCGGAGCGAACCCGTTCCTTGCTTTCCTTTACCGAGCTGTCGGGCAGCCCTACGATGCCGAATGTCGGCAGACCTCCCTGAACATGTGCCTCAACCACAACCCCAAGCGCATCAGTTCCCCACAGGGAAGCTGAGTGTACGCTGGCAATCATATGGAAAAAGAATAAGCGAAGGAGCCGGGAATGTCCAGATTTTATTTCACGGGCGACTCTGTGATCAAAACCGTTGTCCCCAGGCCTGTCTCCCGAAGCACTGTTCCTTATGAGGCATCTCTCTCCGGGTGGGCCTGTTTGGTTTGACCCTGAAAATCATATGGTATATACGTTTGCGTGGAGGTACCGAGTGTCCGGACTACAGGAAATCCTGATCATCGTGCTGATAGTAATGGCCATAATCTTTCTGCCTCGAATCAGCGGCAGAGGCTCCGGAACTTCCTCCCGCAAAGCCCTGCTGACAATCTCGGGCTGGCTGAGGCTGGCCATTGTCGTTACCGTGATATGGCTTATCGGGTGGGCGGCATATCTCCGACCATGGAACGGAGAGATGCTCTCCTTTACGCTGGTCGGTCTCGTTCCGGTGATCCTGGGGTGGGGTGCCCTGTGGATCATTGCCGGATTCAGGAAGAAGCAGGGCGTGTGACCCGGGGTTCAACTTTTTTTGGGGATTGGGCCCGGGGGAAGGAAAGACCTTGACATTATATATGCAGTACATTACATAACAAACAAGCCACACTATTCCATATAGAGGTTTCGAAGAGCTCCTTGGAACAGACGTTCTGACGGGCTCTTTGACTGTGCAGGCAGTGAGATTCCCCTTTTTTATGAACCTGCTGCCTCATCACGTCATGATTCACCCGGCCGGATTGTGGACACTGCATCCCGGTATCGGACGCTTAGCTTAAAACCCTGTCTTGTGCAGTGCCTACTTCGGAACATACGTGCTGAAGAGCAGGATCATGAGGGGCAGGGTTATCAGGGACAACCCGAAGCTCGCCACCATGAACTGGTTCACGATAGCCCGGTCTCCTCCTTCGCGCTCAGCGAGGATGGGCACTGCCGTGATGGGAGGCACTGCGCTCTGGATCATGATGATCAGGGCGATGTGAAAGGGCGGGTGCAGGAGGATGAGAACCCCGAGGGTGATCAGGGGGAAGACGATGTTCTTCATGCCGATGAATTTCAGGGTTTCAAGAACTGCGGGGTTGCCCTGTTTCTGCATATCCAAAAAGATGTTGCCCCCGAGGATGATCATGAGCAGGGGGATGGACATGTTCCCCACCATCTTGAGACCTGAGGTGACAAACTCGGGCACGTACAGGTGTGCCCCGGTGAGGCGGAAGGCAAGGGCAACGACGGTTGCTACGAGCACCGGGTTGAACAATCTCGTCAGGTTCGAGACCTCCACCCTCTTCCCGAAGAACAGGGGCGCAGTGTTGAAGAAGAATGCCGGATAGAACAGGGTGAAGAGAAACAGGTCTGCCAGATAGGGGGATTCCGTGCCGAACAGCGAGGCAATGATCGCCAGGGGGAAGAAGATCCCGTTGTGGAAGAACAGCGAAAACCGGAACTCTCTCCTGCTCGTTTTCCGGGAGATCAGGGAGGAGGCCAGCGCCATGATCCCGAAGAACAGGGTGATGAACACCCACCACAGCGGCAGGGTCCACCACAGGGGATATACCTCGGGATGGAAGTTCGAGAGTATGTTCGTGAAGATCAGACAGGGCAGCGCAATATCGATGGCAAGCACGCCAAGCGGGCCGAGCACATCACCGACGATGATGCGTCTGCTCAGGAGCCAGAATCCCAGGATTCCGATGATGAGCAGGGTGCTCACCGCGGTAAACGTGGTAAAAAAGATGTCCATCTTCTCCCCTCAGTCCCCGGGTCTTCCCGTCACCAGGGCGATCATCTCTGCCGGGACCGTCGTGGGAGGCCTGCAGGTCTTCTCCGAGCACACATAGGCGGTTGCCCTGTTGCCGAGGGGAACCTTGTCCCGGGCATGATCCAGGACGCTGCGCGTCTTGTCCCGGGGAGGCATCATGACAACGGTCCGCGGAAGGAACCGTCTCTGTAGCGCCCGGAGCATCTCGTGGGTATCGGGGCTTTCAGGGCTGCCCGCTATCACGATCTCCTGCGCCGGGCCCAGGAGAAAATCAAGACCTGCCAGCATGAAGGTGTAGGCAGCCGGACTGCTGTTTATGGAACCGGAGAAGGCCCGGGCGGTCTGGTGTGCAGTGTGTCCGAGTTCATCGTCGCCGGTCATCCGGGCAAGCCGCGCGAGGTCGTAGACGAGGACAGAGTTTGCCGAAGGAAGCGCGCCGTCATGGGCATCCTTGGTCCTGCTGAGGACCACACCGGCATCGTCGGCAGTGAGAAAGAAGCCCCCCTGTTCGTGGTCCCAGTAGTGTTCGATGCAGGTCCGTGCAAGCCCGAGGGCCGCATCGAGATACGCAGGGTCGAACGTGGCCTCGTAGAGTTCGATGAGGCCCCAGATGAAAAAGGCGTAGTCGTCGGCCAGGGCGTCTGTGCGGACCTCTCCGGCGCGGAATACGTGAGAGAGTCTGCCCTCTGTGCTCACCATGCGCTCGAGGATGAATGTGGCGGCACGCTGAGCTGCGCGGACATGGTTCTCGTTGCCGAAGGCCTGGTAGGCCTTTGCGAGGGCGGCTATCATGAGGCCGTTCCAGTCCGTCAGTGCCTTGTTGTCCCGGAACGGACGCACTCTCCTGCTGCGGTGGGCAAGGAGGATCGCCCTGATCTGTTCGAGCCTCCGCACGAGGGTCTCCTCTTCCATGCCGAGGTTCTTTGCGATCCCGCCCGCGGTATCCTCGAGATGGAGGATGTTTTCCTGCTGCGCGCGGCCTTCGGGGAAATTCCCCGCCTCGGCACAGCAGTAGGCCTTCCGGGCGATGGCATAGTCTTCTTTGCCCAGGAGAGACCTCAGCTCGCTGTCCGTCCACAGGTAGAACTTCCCCTCGCGGCCTTCACTGTCCGCATCCTCGGCCGAGAAGAACAGGCCGCCCTCACCGGCCAGGTCGCGCAGGACATACTCGATGATCTCCTCTGCGGTCTTCTTGTAGCCAGTCCTGGCGGTGGCAAGGAAGGCCTCGGTGTAGGCGATGGCAAGGAGTGCCTGGTCATAGAGCATCTTCTCGAAGTGCGGGACGAGCCACTTCCTGTCGGTCGCATAGCGATGGAACCCGAATCCGATGTGGTCGTAGATGCCGCCCATGCGCATGGCATCGAGGGTCCTCTCGGCCATGAACAGCGCCTGGCCCTCCCCGGTGCGCTCGGCATACCGAAGGAGGAACATGATGTTGTGGGGGACGGGAAACTTCGGTGCGTCTCCGAACCCGCCGTATGCACTGCTGAATGTCCCGGAAAGCCACTGGAAGGCCTGGTGCAGGGCGTGTTCTCCAGGGTCGTCACCGCAGGTCTCTGAGCGGGCATGTGCAACGGCCCGGGAGATCTCCTCGGCAGATCTCAGGAGGTCGGCCCTTGTTGTCTGCCACGCCCGGCCGATCAGGGGGATCAGTTCCATGAGCCCGATGAGGCCCTGGCGGGAGTGCTTGGGCAGATAGGTCGCGGCGAAGAACGGTTTTTTATCCGGGGTCATGATGATGGTCAGCGGCCACCCGCCGCTGCCCGTGAGCAGCTGGCAGACGTTCATGTAGACGGCATCGATATGGGGGAGCTCTTCCCTGTCCACCTTGACCGGGATGAAGGCTTCATTCATGAGACGGGCAACCTCTTCATCCTCGAAACACTCGTGCGCCATGACGTGGCACCAGTGGCAGGTGGAATACCCGATGGAAAGGAAGATGGGCTTGTCCTGACTCCTGGCCGTCTCGAAGGCCTCGTCGTTCCAGGGGAACCAGGCAACCGGGTTGCCTGCATGCTGCTGCAGGTAGGGGCTTATCTCAGCGGCGAGTCTGTTGATTCCCGTCATGACAGTGGGTACCTCCTGCACAAGACCAGGTCTTGCCTGCAGTTACGACTCCTCTCCCGGGGTTCTCTTCTTCGGGTTCTTCTCCATCTCCGCAGCGAGGTTCTGCGCCAGTGCGGTAATGCCTGCCATGCTTCCGAGCTGCATGCTGTCCACTGCAGAGCTCGGTACGATGACAATGGTTCCCCGCTCTTTCAACCCTTCGTAGAGCATGTTCATGGCCCGCAGGTGCAGTGCCGTGGGATTGTTCTGGTAGGTTTTGGCGGCTTCTTCGAATTTCACTGCAATCTGCCGTTCGGAGTCTCCGAGGATGACCCGTGCCTGGCGTTCCCGCTCTGCCTGTGCCTGCATGGACATGGCATCCTGGAGGGCCGGGGGAATATTGACATCGCGCATCTCCACGGAGATGACCTTGATGCCCCAGGGTATGGTCCGTTCGTATATGATCCTCTCGAGCTCGTGATCGATGGACTCCCTGCCGACGAGCATCTCCGAGAGATCACTCTTGCCGATAACGTCCCGCAGGGCGGTCTGGCACGCCCAGGTGATTGCCATGTGGTAGTCCTCCACCTCGAGGGCTGCCTTTTCCGGGTCTACCACCTGCCAGAACAGGACGGCATCGACATCCACGGGCACGGTGTCCCGGGTCAGGGTCTTTTCGGCGCTGAAGGCGGTCGTGATGACCCGCAGGTCGATCCAGTACGGCACCGTGTCAACGACCGGGATGATGAAGAAGATGCCGGGGCCCCTGAGGGTCCTGAATTTCCCCAGCCTGAGCACCACGGCACGCTTCCACTGGTCGGCGATCTTGATGGACGCTGCAATGGCCAGAGCGATGGTGAAGAAGACGATGCCCACGACGGCGGCGGTATTCTGATCGGCCCCGGTGCCCGACCCTATGCGATAGGCCCACCACGCCCCGGGAACAAAGATGATGAAAAAGACCAGGACGGGGAAATAGCTCACCTGCTTGTGCATGACCTCTCCCTTCTTTTGGCAGATCCACGGATCTTGCCGTTTCTGTTCCTGTTTTCCTCAAAACACTCCAGGTTTCCTCCAGATAACATAGAGATATGAAACCGGGAAATCAAGCTTGCAGCCGGAACACTCCATGGTTCGAGGGCATTTTTCCTGGGAGGCGGCAGCGTGCCACATGGGTCAGGATCTCATGAATGACGGCGGGCGCCTCGAGTCCAGCCTGGAGATGCCTGCCTTTTCGGCTGCCTTGAGGGCGCGGACATACTCATCACGGGTTACCCTGCGGTTGATCGTTTCGTCGTGCTCGGCGTGAAAGCAGGGGTGGTACTGGTCCATGATGTTCACATAGGTGTTCGTCGAGATCGTCTGCGCGAGGAACTGCATGACCCCTCCGGTGCCTGCGACGTCTCCGGGCATCACGAGGTGGCGGACGAGCAGGCCCCTGCGTGCGATGCCGTCGCTGTCGATGAGGAGATCCCCCACCTGGGAGTGCATCTCTTTGATGGCAGTGCGGGCAATCTGTGGGTAGTCTGGTGCCGAACAGTATTTCCCTGCATGGCTGCCCTCCCAGAACTTGAAGTCCGGCATGTAGATGTCGAAGATCCCGTCGAGGAGCCTCAAAGTATCCACCGAATCATAGGCCCCGGTATTGTATACGAGGGGGACATCGAGACCCCCTTCGATGGCAGGGGCAAGGGCCTCGAGTATCTGGGGAACAACGTGCGTCGGGGTGACGAAGTTGATGTTGTGGCAGCCGCTCAGAGCCAGGTCCAGCATCAGGGAGGCAAGCTCTCCGGGGCCTTCCTCGGGGCCTGTGCTGCGGTGGCTGATGTCATAGTTCTGGCAGAAGGAGCACAGCAGGTTGCAGGAACTGAAGAATATGGTGCCGGAGCCGCAACGGCCGACCAGGGGTGCCTCTTCACCGAAGTGGGCGCCGTAGCTCGCCACCCGGGCGTAGCGTCCTGTCCTGCACACCCCGAGTTCTCCCCTGGTGCGGTCAACGCCGCAGGCCCGCGGGCAGAGGTGACAGTCCTGCAGGAGGGCAAGCGCAGTCTCGATCCTTTCTGTAAGAAGTCCCTGCCGGTAAAGCTTCCTGTATGCCGGTTCAAACATGGAGCACCGCGAGATAAGGCATTAGGCGTCAGGCACTAGGCACTGGGGAAAGAAGGGTTCGGATCGTCGTCGCGGATCATATCGTGCACCTCAGAACCTAATCCTTACACCTCATTCCTGGTTTTTCATCATCCTTGCCCAGTACCCAGCGCCTATTTCCTGATATACTTCCCCACCAGTTCCGCCTGGCCGATGATGTGCCCCTCCATGGCCTTGAGGAGGGCCTTCTTCTTGGTCCCCGGCGGCAGGTTCAGCTCTGTGTCGAGGGCATAGAGCTTGAAGAAGTACCGGTGGGTGCCGGACGGAGGGCATGGTCCGCCATAGCCGGTCTCCCTGAAATCATTTGTCCCCTGAGTGCCCCCAATGGCCGGATGTTCGGCAGGTTCGACATGCTCCGGCAGGGTGTTGGCCCCCGGGGGCAGGTCGTAGTATACCCAGTGAACCCACGTGCCGATCGGGGCATCCGGATCGTCGGCGATCAGGGCGATGCTCCTGGTGCCCTTCGGGATGCCTGACCACTCCAGGGGGGGTGACACATTCTCTCCGTCGCAGGTATACTTCGCAGGGATCATCACGTCCCGGGTGAATGCGGGAGACTTCAATTCCATGACCGCACCTCCTTGAGCGTGTGCATCTGCCGGCTGAAGGAACCCTGAGGAAAACAGTACAGCGAGCACGGCAGAGGCAACGAGGCCTTTGTTCATGACGACCTCCTGATACAAGTACTATTCACCATAATAATGGGCTGTGAAGGAATGACAATCATGTTTTTATCACCTGCCCGCCCGGGCCTCCATGCCCAGCAGATCCCGGAGTTCGGAGGCGTTTTTCGGGGCGTATCCCATGAAATCGTTGTCGAAATATACGTAGGTGTCCCTGCCAAATGCCCTGATCTTTGCAGCCCACGAGGCAAGCTCGTCCGGGGTGTAGTCGGAGGCATAGAGCTTCCTGGAGCCGTGGAGCCTGATGTAGGTGAAATCCGCCGTGACTGCCTCCCGGTAGGGGTATTTTCCGGCAGTGTCCGATATGCACCAGGCGATGTTGTTCTTCTCCATCAAGGAAAGGGCTTCGTCGCTGGTCCAGCTCTCATGCCTGGCCTCCAGGCTGCAGCGGTGTCCTTCGGGCAGGAGCGCGCAGAACGAGTCGAAGACGGCCCGGTCAAAGACGAGGGACGGAGGCAGCTGGAAGAGGACCACGCCGAGTTTTTCCTCCAGTGCGCGAACAGACCCGAAGAACCTCTCGAGTGCATCGGCCACGTCCTGTAATCTCCTGATATGGGTGATGAACCGGTTTGCCTTGACCGACCAGAGGAAACCATCCGGGGTGGTGCGCCGCCATTTCTCGAAGGTGCTCTGCTTCATGTGGCGGTAGAAGGTGGCATTGACCTCGAGAGTGGAAAAGGCGTTGGCATAGAATTCCAGCCATTTGTTTTTCTTGCACGTTTCCGGGTAGAATACCCCCTTCCAGTGATCGTAATTCCAGCCCGATGTGCCGATGCATATGCGGGGTATCGCCGGGGGAGGAAGACCGCCGGTCTGTCTCAGCCGATCTCGGGCATGAGTGCCCATTTGATAACCCATCTTGTGTGTCCCGTGTCCGGATCGATCTCCCTGGGCAGGCTCCTGCCGTGCTGAACGAGAAACAGTGCCATGAGTTCCTTCCTCCTTTTCCCCGCCCGCCGGTGCCGGGATACCTCATGCATGTTGATTGCGACAGGGTTGTGATTACCTTACAGGGTATAGCCTATACAGTAGGAGGGGGTCATGGTCAAAGCAAGTATCCGGGATGTCATGGACGGACAGCGGGCCTTTTTCGGGTCGTGCGCCACGAGGGATACCGGCTTCAGGGTCGAGCAGCTCAGGAGATTGTACCGTGTCATCCGGGAAAATGACGCCCTGATCATGGACAGCCTGCATGCGGATATGGCAAAACCCAGGCTCGAGGCCTATGCGGGCGAGATCGCCCTCGTGCTCAACGAGATCAGGTACGCCATACGGAAGCTGTCATGCTGGACAAAGCCTGCCTGGGTGATGACCGCACGGCCGCTGCTGCCGTCTGTGTGCTATACACTCGCTGAGCCCTACGGCCTGGTCCTCATCCTCGCGCCGTGGAACTACCCGTTCCAGCTCGCCGTCTCCCCGCTTGTAGGTGCCATGGCCGCCGGAAACTGCGCCGTGCTCAAACCCTCGGAGCTTGCCCCGGCTATGAGCGATGTCCTGCAGAGGCTTTTTGAGGATCATTTCGACCCGCACTACATCCACGTGGCAACCGGAGGTGCTGATGTCGCCCGGGAACTCCTCGAGGAGCGGTTCGACTCCATCTTTTTTACCGGAAGCACTCGGGTGGGCAGGATCGTCATGGAAGCGGCCTCGCGCCACCTCACCCCGGTTACCCTGGAACTCGGGGGAAAGAGTCCCTGCATCGTGGACTCGGATGTTCACCTGCGATACGCGGCCAGGCGCATTGTCTGGGCAAAGTTCTTCAACGCGGGGCAGACCTGCGTCGCACCGGACTACCTCCTGGTGGACTCGGCCATCAAAGACGAGTTCGTCGAGGTGCTCAGCAAGCAGATCATCGCCTTTTTCGGCACCGACCCGTCCGGGAGCCCGGATTATGCCCGGATCATCAACAGGCTACATTACGACCGGCTCTGTTCCTATCTCAGCCAGGGGAAGATACTCATCGGGGGGCAGACCTCGCCCGAGACGCGCTATATTGCCCCGACGCTGATCGAAGACGTCTCCCCGCAAGACCCCCTCATGCAGGACGAGATCTTCGGGCCCATACTGCCAATACTCGGGTATACGCATCTCGAGGAGGCCATCTCGTTTGTGAATGCCCGGCCGAAACCGCTGTCTCTGTACCTGTTCAGCAGGGACACCCGCAAGCAGGAACAGGTGCGCCTCGAGACCTCCTCGGGCGGATACTGCATCAACGACGCAGTGGTCCAGGTCGCCTCCCACCTGCTCCCCTTCGGCGGTGTGGGTGACAGCGGCATGGGCTCCTACCACGGCAAGGCCGGATTCGACACCTTCTCTCACACCAAGAGCGTGGTGAAGAACACCCTGCTGTTCGATATCCCGCTGCGGTACGTTCCCTACCGTTTCAAGCTCAGACTCGTGAAATGGCTCTTCTAGAGAAAGGTCAGCCGGAGGGGGTACAGGCGCGGGCAGCAGCGGCCAACGGCAAAGAATCAGAGGGTTGATTCCGTCTCGGCCGCGTCGAGCCTCCGGGCAAGATATCTCGTCATCTGGCCGATCACCATCTCCATGATCTCCCGGGGCAGAAAATAGCCCGAGCTCGCCTGCGTGAACTGGTCCGTGATCTTCTCGACGGTCCGGACAACATTGCCGGTTGCGCGGTAGGTCTCTTCGATGAGTTTCCTGGTCTGCCGGGCAGACTCGATGGACCGGGGCAGGTACCCTCTCGCGTCTCCGCCGGTGAGCGCACCGTAGTGCTCGGCGAGAAAGACCTCCACGTCGAGGCGGGCCATCTTTTCCAGGCTCTGCTGGTAGTGGTCGAAGTTGGAGTTCGCTGCGGTGAAGACTGTATCCTGAAACAGGATTCCCCCGGCATCCGAGGCGAACAGGGCCTTTTCCTCCGGCACCCAGACCGCAATGGAACAGGTGGAGTGACCGGGCACTTCCATGACCTCGAGGCTCATGCTGCCGCATCTCAGCACGTCTCCCTCGACGAGCACCTCGTCCACCTTAAACCCGCTGTGCTCCAGGCAGAACGCTTCAGTGCCGTCGCGGGGCTGCTGCGGCAGGAGCACGGTGTTGAAGCCGATGATCGTCTCGAGGGTGCCTGCGTCGTCAAGACGCTGCCGTGCCTTCTCGGAGGCGCAGACCCGTATCCAGGGGAAGCGCTTCCTCACAGAGGGGACGATCCCCACGTGGTCGAAGTGGGCATGGAGGATGATGATGCGGGTGATCCGGCGTTCGTCGATGCCCGACTCATCGAGCTGCCTGAGGACATCAGGCACGACATAGGTCAGGCCTCCCCCGAGCAGGGCATACTCGTCGCCATCTCCAAGCAGATAGATGCACGATTCCCTTCTCCCTAAAAAGGTGATGTGCGGGGTAACGATCCCTGGTGTGTCGATAATCATGGCCTCCTCCTTCGATATCATTGAATCCGTCACCGCGTCGGTCCAGGGGGACGGGCGCCAGGGGTGTCAATCCTCCGAGCCTGCCGCGCAGGAGCATCCATGGTACCACGCCGGGCGGTGCGTGTCAAAAAGGCTTTTGATTCCCTGTTGTTCTCTCCTGCTGCCCGAACCCTCCTGCAGAGCCGGCTGCCGTGTCCGGGCACGGGCATCCGGCGGCGAAGGGGGTTTTTTGAGTTGCCCTGACGCGCCCGTTGGTGTATTTCCACTACGCTTTGTAAGTTCGAGAGGAGACAGCCTATGGGATTCATGGCGAATACGGTGAGCATCTACCAGTACACGGTCAAAGGGGATCTGCCGGCAAACGAGACCGGGGAATGGATACGGCAGTGCCTGGAGAAGAGCCAGTTCAAGCCCATCGATATCACGCCGGATTCCGAATCTGTCGGGTGGGTGAGGTTCAACGACCACATGAATTCCGACTTCGCCACCGAGGGTGACTTCAAGTTCGAGGACTACTGCATCTTCACCCTGAGGCGAGACCAGCGCAAGGTCCCGCCTGCCGTCCTGAAGAACCTCCTCGAGCAGGAGTGCGCACAGTGGCTGGGCGAACGCCCCCAGCTCCACCGGGTACCGTTCCGGAAAAAGGCGGAGATGCGGGATGACATCCAGGCTGCGCTCCTGTCCCGTACCCTTCCGGTTCCCTCTGTGTACGATGTATTGTGGAATATAGCCACGAAGACCGTTTCCGTGTCGACCATCAGCACCAAGGTGCTCGACCTGGTGGAGGAGGAATTCGCCAAGACCTTCGAGGGGCTTTCCCTGACCCCCATTCACCCCGTAGCCAGGGCAAAGATGGTGCTGGAAGAAGACCTGCACGAGGCCATGGACCGGGTGAACCAGGCGTCCTCGGATGACGTGCTCCTGCAGATCAAGAGGAACAAGTGGCTCGGGTGGGATTTTCTCCTCTGGCTCATGTACCAGACCGCCGAGGGCTCTTCGGAATACCGGGTGAGTCAGGAGGGTCCAGCCCCGCTGGAGGATCACTTCATCGCCTACCTCTACGACCGGTTCGTCCTGGTGGAGGACCATGAAGACGGCATCAGGAAGAGCTCCATCGTGGGCCCTCAGAAGGATTTCACCGAGGCACGCAGGGCCATACAGAGCGAAAAGAACATCACCGAGGCACTCATCTACATCGAGAAGGACGACCTCAAGTGGAAGATGAACCTCAAGGGGGATATCTTTGCCTTTGGCTCGTATACCTGTCCGCCGGTGAAGATCGAGAAGGACGAGATCACCGACCCAGCATCCGAGCTCGAGGCGGTTTTCTTCGAGCGCATGTACCTCATGGGAACCGGGCTTCAGCTGTTCAACTCGCTCTATGCTGCCTTTCTCAAGGAGCGCATTGGTGGTACCTGGCCCGCCAAACTCTCGCACATCAACGAGTGGCTCTACCGGTAGGGAGGGTCTGCGGCAGGACGTCCCGTAAAGACCGCGGGAATACTTCTAGACTCTAAAGGGCATATTTATTTTCCGGCCTGCGCATACCGATACAACACGGTATGTTGTTTTTTCGACCGGTCCCAGTAGACATCATACAGGTGAACGAGAAGACACCGGTCGACCTCTATGTCAAGCACCAGGACAAACTGGTCGCCTATCTCGAAGAGGATTCACTCTATACCGAAGATAACGCCATGGACCTGGGTCAGCGGGGAATCACCCGGTTCTATATCCGGGGAAAAGACAAAAAAAAGCTCGAGACCTACACGACGCACTTCGTCGACAGGATCCTGACGAATCCGAATATCCCGTCAAAGGTGAAGGCGAGCACCTTCTACCAGGCATCGGCGCATACCATGAAGCAGGCCTTCGAAGATCCCCGGGCAGAGAATATCGGGCAGATCAGGAAGTCGGCAGAGCCGATGCTGAAGAATATCATGAAGAACGAGAATATCCTCAAGGACCTGTTTTCCATCACGGAGCATGACTACTACACGTATACGCACAGCGTGAATGTGGGGATCTTCGCCACCGCACTTGCCGTGCGGTATTATAACAACAATGGGAACAGGCTCGACCTGAGCATGGAAAAGCTGAGCTACGGCTACTTTCTCCACGATATCGGAAAGTCGCGCATCCCCCTGGATGTCCTGAACAAGCCGGGCAGGCTCACGGAAGAAGAATGGGGCATCATGAAGATGCATCCCGAATGGGGCTACTCGATTCTCATGGAGGCCGGGCATCTCACGGACGAAGCGGCCTATATCGCGCTGCAGCACCATGAGCAGATAGACGGCACGGGCTATCCCTTCGGGATGAAGGGCACCAGCATACATCCCTGTGCCCGGATCTGCGCCATAGCAGACACCTTTGATGCCCTCACGAGCGTCCGTCCTTACAAGGATGCCCTTACCCCCTACGAGGCCCTGAAGCTCATGCAGAAAGAGACTATCTTCGATTTCGACAACAATCTGCTCAACACGTTCATCAGGCTCCTTGCCCCCTGAAATTCAGGGCTATGCAGGTATGAAGTCCTCCGGCCTGACATTGGTGAGCACGATCGCATCGACAGGGCAGACCGTGGCGCACAATCCGCAGCCGATACAGCCGCCTGCATCCACCCGGGCGATCTCGTCGTCATCCTGCGTAACGGCCTGAACCGGGCATATGTCCACACACAGGCCGCAGGCCGTGCATGTGGCCTCATCGACCTCGGCCTGGTAGCGGCTCGGGGCGAGAACCCCCTTGGTCTTCGTATCGGTTGCGAACCGGAGCATCTCGCAGCAGCAGTTGCAGCAGTTGCAGATGACATTGGTTCTCCCCTGGGTGTTTTCCGTCATGTGGACAAGACCCGCTTCTTCCGACCTCTTGAGGATATCCATGGCCTCTTCGAGGTCGACCATCCTCCCGGTTCCCCGCTTGAGGGTATAATCGGCCCCCTTGTTGATCTGGAGACAGACATCCAGGGGTTTGTCGCATCTCTTCATGAGCTTGCGGCATACGCAGGTGGTGACCGCGATGCTCCGTGCCGACTCCAGCATATGAGCGGCATCCTCATACGTGAGGACCTGGCTCTTGGACGCAATGGGTTCGTTGATGGGGATGACCCGCATGAATGACGGCATCTTGATCTGGGTGACGAGTTCGAGCAGCGCCGGGTAGTCTGTTTCCTCGAACTCCAGCCAGAGATCCATCATTTCCCCGGGCGCCTCCTCCCAGAGGATCGTTGAATCATGGAACTGGACGATATGACGGGGCATCCGATAGATGGTCTGGCCGTTGCGCTCGGCCTCGAACACTGCTCCCCGGTGATAGAGTTCGCCAAGGATCGAGAGCATCTCATCTTCCGGCATGCCGAATTTCTCGGCGAGATCGTGGACGTTTGACGGCAGAGAATGTACGATCAGGGCTTCTTCCTCGGTGCAGACGGTCTTCCATATCCTGGGCAACACCGTGGAATGTTCCATGAGGAGCTTTTTCGACAATTCCCGGTAGACATCTTGTGGTGACATAGAACCCTCCTTATTAATATAGCATATTCGAGATATTTATATTGTACCCGTCACTCCATACGGCAGGCAAGTCATTAATGGCTGGTTTGAGAAAGGACCCCGGATGTTCATGGTAAAGGTACCGGCATGACAGTGCTCTATTCGCCTAAGGATATCCGAAACACGTACGAACGTATAGAGAACCAGCGGCGCACCAGGCATATCATCCGGGAGTATGCCCTCAATCGTCTAGATATCAGGGACCTGGCACTGAGCGGCCTGGATCTCGGCTGTGCGCGGCGCGTCCTTGATCTCGGGTGCGGGTACGGGTTCTTCACCGAAAAGCTCATGGGCAGACTCCCTGAAGATGCGTACATCCAGGGCATGGATATCGTCAACGGGGACAATAAGCAGGCCTTCGAGGATATTGCCAGGTCTATCGGCTACTCGGGGCGGTTCATGCAGGCAGACGCCGGCAGTATAACCGGGATGGCCGATGGCAGCTATGACCTCGTCATTGCCTGCTACAGCCTGTATTTTTTCCCGCACCTCATACCACACATCGCCCGGATCCTCTCGCCCGGCGGAGTCTGTATCGCCATTACCCACAGCAGGCGCTCCCTCCAGGAGGTCACTGCCTTCATCCCCGGATGCATGGAGATGATAGGGCTTTCGCCACCTGACGAGGTCATGATAACTCAGCTGCTCAAGGCCTTCTCCCTTGAGAACGGGCAGGAGATGCTCAGGCCTCATTTTGCGCAGGTGGAGAAGATCGTCTACCCGAACACCCTCGTGTTCCCCCTGGATCACCTCAACGACTGCGTCGATTATCTGGACAAGAAAAAACACTTGATTTTAAAAGACGTTTCAGAGAAGTATGCTCATAGAGTCGATGATATGCTGTTGTGTCTTCACCGGGTTCTGACAGACCATGCACGGGTAAACGGGGAGATAATCATCACGAAGGACGATGCCATATTCAGGTGTTTCAGGCCATATGGCCGGGATGCAATCACATGAAGAAGCCCAGAATCTACTGTCCATACTGTGCAAGCCAGATCGTGCAAAGGGAGATGGAGGGGAAGGTCCGGGATTTCTGCATGCACTGCAGCACTATCTTTTATGAAAATCCCCTGCCCATCGCGAGCAGCATCGTGGTGAACGAAGACAGGGAGGTCCTGCTCGTAAAACGAAAGAGAGATCCGTACCGAGACATGTGGTGCCTGCCTATCGGATTCGCCGAGGCGGACGAAGAGGTCAGGGAGGCAGCCCTGCGGGAGCTCGAGGAGGAGACCGGCCTTCACGGCGAGATTGTCAGGCTTGTCGATGTGGATACGGTGGATAATTACTTTTACGGCAGCCTCGCCATCATCACCTATGAGGTGAGACACACAGGAGGCACGCTGCGGGCGGGTGACGATGCGGATGAGGCACGGTTCTTCCCCATATTCGATCTTCCGCCGCTTGCGTGGTCATCAAACCAGAAGGCCGTGCAGATCTATATCGACTACTACCGGGACTCCTGGGCCATGATCGATTCGTTCAGGCAGCTCTTCCCGGAGATCGAATCCGTGGAAGATTTCCCGGGTGAAACCCACGGACAGAAAACATTGCTGTCGAACATGCTCGTCAAGATCATTGAGAAGGACTCTGCGGAGATAACCCGGGAGTGGTCCCGCGAGGTGAGAAACGGGATACCGGGCATAGTGCAGCACCTGGACTTTTTTGTCAGGTTCAACAAGGCGGTCCTCAAGGGAGTCAGAAACGCCCTGCGCGGCAGGAAGAACTCGCTGGATTTCATCAGGTTTACGGATACGGGCAAAGACTTCAGGCGTCTGGGCATCCCGCTGCCGGATATCCTCAATGTCATGGCGCTGAGCAGGAAGCATATCTGGATGCATGTGGTCAAAAAGAAATTTCTCTCCTCCCCGCTCGAGATCTACTCGACCGTCGAGCTCAACAACAGGATCATCTTCTACTACGACAGGATCAACTATTACCTGGCAGCCGGGTATATGAGTCAGTCATAGTCACGATGCTCGAGAACCGAGGCAGAAGGCAGATCGAGCCCGATAGAGCAGGATCTCAGGCAGAAGGCAGAAGGAAAAAAAGACACCCACCTCTGGGGTTGTGACGAAGTCGGCTCCCCGGCAAAGGCCTATTCGCCATTCATCGCAGACGGCACCGGCCAGATGAAGCTCTTGTTGGCAAGAAAGTGTTCGATCTGCTCGATGCTCTGACCGGCCTTTCTCTCCAGGGCCTCGGCGGTATTGAAGGCGTTGTGCGGGGTGAGGATGACCGCGCTCCGTGTGGAGAGCTGAAGCGTTGCCTGAACCTCGCGGTCCTCGCTCTTTCTGCCGGTACGCAGGCAGACCGCCAGTTCACTCTCGTTAGCATACACGTCAAGACCCACGCCAAGGAGGTGGTTCTCGTCAAGGAGCTGCAGGAGGTCCTGCGACGGAGAGAGCTCCCCCCGGGCGATATTCACGAAGATCAGCCCTGGTTGTGCCTTCTTCAGGAGGCCGGTGTGGAAGTAGCCGCGGTTGTCTTCGGTGAGATTCATGGCGCACACGACGACAGATGCCCTGCGCAGACCCTCTTCGATGGACACGTAGGGGATATCAAGATGGCGCTGAACGATATCCACGCCGAGCACCTCCATGCCCAGCGCCCGGCCGATCCGGCAGATTTCGCTTCCGATGTTCCCGACTCCCACGACAAGGAGCACCTTGCCTAAGCATTCGTGCCCGGTCAGGCCGTCCCGGTTGAAGGTCCTGAAGTTGTGTACCTGCCGGGGGAGCCTTCGCAGCAGGCTCATCCACAGGAGCATGGCCTGCTCTGCCACCGACCGGCTGCAGTACAGCGGCAGATACCCGCAGGCAACGGGATTGGTGCATGCGCCGAGGAACGTCTTGAGGTGATCGAATCCCGTGCTGCGCGTGAGAATCCCGGTGACCTCTGCCCCCCAGTCCTTAGGGATGACGGACTGGGTCCTTATGCTGATGAGCCGGGCAGGGGGTCTGTCGTGGCGGCTTTCCTGGATCGTGTCAGGGCAAAACCCCGCACGTACCTGCGGCGGAAGATATCTCATAAGTGCCTCGACCTCTTCGGCAAAGGCCTCGTAAAAATAGACATCCACCCAACCGTTCTCCTTGCCTGCTCTTGGATTCGGTGCAGATTTTATTGAATGTACAGGAGAAGTGCAGGTGTGTTCAACAAGATAGTGTTCTGCCGGGGGATGTCATGCCCCGCGGCTTGCCGGAGCGAGGTGCATCCGGCAGGGACCTGGTTGTCTCACCGGCTGTGGAGGAAGCATTGGTGAGAGTTCGCAGCGCTCAGGCGGCATACCTCTTCAAGGGTGTAAAGTCTTGCGGATAGATTACCGTAAGAGAGGCAAGGAACGGAAAATTATTCAGAATACAGGTGCTGGGGAGGTTTGTGGGGTGAAGAGATTCCTTTCTTTTTTCATGCCCGGGGGCATACTCTTTCTGGCAGCCCTCTTTGTCGTTCACCGCGAGGGGATTGCCGCATCGCTTCCCGAGATCCTCGGTGTCTATCCATACATCGTCCTGGCCTGTGCAGTACTGATCGGGTGGCGCTTCAACCGGAGTTCGCTGGTGTTTGCAGCCGTTGTCCTGGCAGTTTCGGACAGGGCCCTCATGTATATCGGGAGCACGCCGCCCGCTGGTGCAACCCTCTATAGGGGGATCTTCGACGCCGTTGCCGTCCTCCTGCCGCTCAACCTTGCCGCCTTGTGTCTCATGAAGGAACGGGGCCTTCTCACCATCCACGGGATCATCCGTATCCTGCTCATAGCCCTGCAGCCTGCGGTCGTGGCCTTTTTCCTGACCATGAAACCGGGGTACCTGCCTGTGTACCTCGGTCAGCCCTTTACCGGCTGGAAGGTTCTGTCTGCCGGTGCCCTCTCGCAGCCGGCCATGGCTTCCTTCTGCCTTGCATTTGTCATCGTGGGGTTCCGGTTCATCAGGAACCAGGGGGCGAAGGAGAGCGGCTTCTTCTGGGCGCTGGCAAGCTGTCTTGCCGGCCTCCTGTCCGGCGGATCGTGGCTGCGGTGGGATTTCTACTTCGCCACGGCAGGGCTGATCCTGCTCGTTTCCATGATCGAGGCCTCGTATGCCATGGCATTCAGGGACGAACTCACCGGGTTGCCTGCGCGCAGGGCATTGAAGGAGGACTTGCTGAAGCTGGGCAGCCGCTACACCCTGGCCATGCTCGACATCGACCATTTCAAGAAGTTCAATGACCGCCACGGACATGATGTGGGAGACCAGGTCCTGCGCATGGTGGCAGCAAAACTCTCGGAGGTATCGGGCGGGGGCAGGGCCTACCGGTATGGAGGAGAGGAATTCACCGTGATCTTTCCCGGGAGACATGCGGATGACGCGGCCCATCACCTCGAGGAACTGAGAAAGGGTGTGGCCTCCACGGGATTTACGCTGCGCGGGAGGCTCAGGCCCATACGGAAACCCAGGAAACCCAGGGCCAGGAGAAAGTCCCCCAAACAGGTGTCGGTAACCGTGAGCATCGGCATGGCCACCAGGGATGAGACTCATACGAAGCCCCAGGACGTGCTCAAGGCAGCGGACAAGGCCCTGTACCGGGCAAAGAAGGAAGGGCGGAACCGGCTGATCGCCTGAGGCACCGGGATGCAGCTGTGAGCGATCCGGCCTTTACTTTCTCTTCAACCCCCTTAATTTTCCTGCACAAGCGTGGTAGACTCTCCTTTAAGGCGTCACCGTTGGTAAGGACGATGTCGACTGTGTGCACTATCATACGAATCGACGGGGAAGAGGTGGAAAAAAGCCATGAACAGGCGGGAATTTCTGGTAAGAACCGGTACTTGTCTGGCCGGGGCATCTCTTATGCCCCTGATGACAGGCTGTTCCGGCGAAGTGAGAAGGCAGTTCTCCCTGCCCTCAGAGCGTCAATTTCTTGGAGATTCTCTCAGTGATGATGAGATTCTGATCCTTCACCTGGCATCGCTTGCACCCAGCGGGCACAACGCCCAGCCTTGGACAATCACGGTCCATGAACCCCACCGGTTTATCATTGGATCCGACAGGGACAGGTGGCTGCCGGCAGTGGACCCTGACAACCGGGAACTTCTCCTGTCCATAGGAGCCTTCCTCGAAAATCTCATTACCGCAGCCGGGTATTATGGATACAGGGTGTCATACAAGGTCATTGCAAGAGACCCGAAAGATACCAGACTGCTCGATGTCAGGCTTGAAAAGTCACAGAGGCAGGAGTATCCCCTGGAGAGGATAACGTCGAGAAGAACCGTGAGAAGTTCGTATCTCACTGAGGAACTCAGTCCTGAAGACCGTAACTATCTCAAAGCATTTACGAAATATGTTCGTTATTTCCCTGTCGGCTCTCGCGAAGCGGACCTGATTGCCGGGGCTACGATGGAAGCCAATCGCAAGCAGGCATATCGGGATGCTGCGCAGGAGGAACTGGCAGACTGGATCAGGTGGTCCGACCGTGATGCACGGAAATTCCGCACCGGGCTGACCCCTGCGGGCATGGAGATACACGGTCTTGCCAACTGGTATGTGCGTCACTTTTACAGCGTGCAGACCGTAATGAAGGAGAGCTTTCGCCAAACGACCCTGGATATGATCGCACAACGGGTAACGGGAGGGGCAGGATGGATTGCCATCTCCAGTGACGACTCGCAGACGGCATCCCTGATCGAGACCGGGAGACGCTTTGAAAAGATGTTTCTCGGGGTGAGGGAAAGGATGATCGCCCTGTATCCCATGACCCAGGCCTTGGAGGAAGAACCCTGGAGATTCCAGATATCTCAGGAACTCGGTATGAAGATGCCAGTCCAGTTTATCCTGAAGGTGGGGTATGTGGATTCATATCCATTGCCGGTGAGTCTCAGGATGCCCATTACGTGGTTCATCTACGGGGGAAAGAATACTTAGGGCACCACATTTCTTTTTGACTCTTTTTTAATATTTCCAGACAAATATATTTTCGGGATGGTCCGCCGTAAGGTCTGTTTTTATAGAATATGTTTCGAAAACATAATTTATCCACCGCGATTGAAAATAGCACGAGCACAAGGACGGTCTTTGATGAAAATCAAAAGCGGATCTCATGCAGATAGTTGAATCTGTTTATACAATGCCCGTTGATGATCCCGGAGATAATGCATGCAGTGAACGGCTGTCGATTTTTCTGCAGAAAAGAGATCGTGACAGATTACGTGCGATACAAAACCTTGATATGCCCTAAATACAAGCACTCTATGTAAGCGTATTGTTGCCGAGCAGGAAGAATTGTTCAAAAGGGGCAGCTATCCAAAGGAGATTCAAAAGCACCTGGAGTGTCTTAAAGACCCTGAAATTATAAAATATCATTATACTTAATAAAAATTTATTGTTTTGCCTATGCGTTATATCTCCTTTACGTTCAAACTGGACGTATCGATACTGGGCTCAGCAATACAATCGTGGCGCTTACCTAAGATACGAGACGATATCATAAGGGAACTTGTGTAGAGAATCATTATTTATAGCAAGGAGAATAGCATGATGCCTAAAGTCGATCTGGACCAATTAAAAAAGCAAGGGTTTATAAAACAGCAGGAAGGAGAATATTTTACCATCCGTCTTAAAATTCTGGCAGGAAATATTACCGCTGAGCAGATGCTTGGATTATCTGATGTCGCAAATAAATATGCACGAGGCTATGTCGGCCTTACCACACGTTTGGGCATCGAAATTCCCTGGGTAAAAATGGAAGACCTTGAAAAAGTAAAGGATGCGGTGGAAAAAATTGATCTTAAACCTGGCGGGACCGGCCCTACTGTTCGAGCAATTGTGGCGTGTAAAGGCACAATATGTACCCATGGTCTGATAAATACCCAAAGACTTTGCAGTATGCTGGATGCAGATTATTTTGGAAAGAAGCTCCCGTCTAAGTTTAAAATGGGGATTGCCGGTTGTCCCAATAATTGTGCGAAAGTACAGTTAAATGACCTTGGTTTTATGGGACAATGCATGCCGCAGCTTGAAGAAAGTCTGTGTGAGGGATGTTTTGCATGTATAGATATCTGTCCCTCCGTAGCGATTGAAAAAGTAGACGCTAAGATTCGTATCAATGATGCCAAGTGCATTCATTGCGGTAAATGTATAAACAACTGTCCGGTAAAAGCTATCACAAAAAAAAAGCAAGGTGTTATCCTGTTCATAGGCGGCAAGTTCGGCAAAAAATACAGAATTGGAGAACGTGTAGGGGAGATACTATCCATAGGAGAAGCTATGGTAGTTACCAATATAATTATAGCCTTTTACGAAAATAATGCGAAACCCGGTGAAAGATTCGGAGAGACCATCAATAGGATTGGCATCGAAAGCGCAGAAGCTGCCTTGATGAATCTGTACAGCCAAAGAACTACATGAACCCATTCTGTTTTTGGGCAGGCAGTTGCAAACATGGTCACGCTGATACACGAATCGATAGGGATTTTTAAAAGGAGGAGGAATCATGGCTGTGATGAAAGGAATAGATGGTGCCTTCTATGAGCATACAGCGTGTAACGCCAAATATTTTGTACAGTTGCACAGGCTGGACGAAGACAACTTTAAGGGAACATGTCCGAATCCACGTTGCGCTCGTCATGTCGTGCTCAGGCCGGGAGAGCTTTATGCCTCCACAGACATGGCGCGCAGGAAATACATCAAATTGAGCCGTGGGATCAAGAACAAGATTTTCTGGCAGACCATGATCACATGATTATATAAATGCATCAACGGATAAAGAGATGATTAGATTAGACAGAAGAGAAATTCTCGAGTCATTAGTCAGGCAAGGTGTTCATGGATTATCACAGCTAAAATATGACTGTCGCCGTTTTGAGCGTTATTGGGAAGCGTTCCACATGGGTCTTGTCTAAAAGGGTTGTTTAAAACAAAAGCAATATAACGTCATGATTATATACCTGCAATGAGGAGACGATCATGACAATGGGTTTGAACTGAAACTTCTTTTAAGCTCAACTAATGTCGAATTAAGTACATGCTTTAACCTATGTCCTTCGGTGCCTGAAATCCCACAGGTCTTTGTAGCGAATACACCGGGAGAAAGATCCTTATACAACAGGAGCTTTTTTTCTGAAGAGACCAACTGCTATAAAAATTTATTATAGTTTTTAAAATATTATTGCTTTGCCTTTGTTTTATGTCGTCGTTACACTTTAAGGAGTGGAAGACTTCCAACTCAAAAATAGAGAATCTAGAAAGGGGTTATCGTTATGATACAGGGAAAAGTTGTGCTTACCGGTGGAACAGGCCTCATTATGTCTAATGTAGCCGAGAGATACGCGGAGATAGGCAACGAGGTTGTTATATTCGACAACCAGCAGCAACACGCCATGTACGAAGAAACCCAAAAACTCATTGAGGAGAAGGAGAACGTCAGGTTTGTTGAAGGTGATATCCGGGATCCAAAGGCAATGGCGGAGGTCGCCACGGGTGCAGAAGTATTCTATCATTTTGCCGCCCTCATGGGGACGAGTTCCCGCTTCAAGCAGGAGGTCATAACTACGGAGGTCAACGTCATCGGTACGATCAACGCCTGTCAGGCTGCCCTGGATGCAGGCGTAAAGTATTATATTTATCCACCGAGACCGGCCCTTTCGGTCTGGATGACGCCGTACATCATTACCAAAACAGCCGGGACTCAATTCACCCGGATGCACAACCAGATCTACGGACTCCCCACTATCGGCCTTAATATTCAGAATTGCTACGGGCCAAGAGAGCGGGCTATTCTGGAGGCGAATTCATATAAGCCCGGCGAAGGGAGAAAGATGATGGCGACATTTATCGAGGCCGCCCTTATGAACGAACCTCTGCCGGTAATGGGTGACGGTGAACAGGCTTCAGACTTCGTCTTTATCGATGATATCGTGGATGCGTGCATGAAGGCTCCCTGCGACAAAGCCATAGGCGAGATCATGGATGTCGGGACAGGTGTATCCACACAGGTCAAGAAGGTCGCGGAACTCATTATAGAACTCACAGGCAGCAAATCCGAGATCAAATATGTGCCCCTGAGGACAGGAGAGGCCAAGGTGGAGACCAAGGCGGACCTCACAAGGATAAAAGAGGCCCTGGATTGGGAGCCGAAATATGACCTGGTGGAGGGATTGAAACGGACCATTCCCTACTACGCGAAACGCCTGGGCGTTCCGTCTCCGGTCTGATGAGGTAAAACCTTGGCAGGTTATATCTCAAATGGGGTAGCCCATAAGGCTGCCCCTCGGATCTATCTTTTCATAGGGGGCCGCTACAAAACGTTCTTTGTGAACTTCCTCCTTTTAAAAATGCAGAGGTGAGACGAATGAATATAAATCCAAAAATGGCAGAAAGATTTCCGGAATTTGTAGGACTCGGGCTGTCAGAGAGCGAACAGCTAAGGTATGACAGATACAGATTGTGGAGAGTCGTCATTCTGGTAGCTTTCTGGTACAGTTTTTATTACCTTGGCCGCCTGAACTGGGGCATGTGCATGCCCTGGATGATTAAAGACCTCGGTATCACAAAGCTGCAGGCAGGATTAGGCGCAACTGTGCTGTTCTGGTCCTATGCGGTTGGAACACTGATGAGCGGACGGTTTGGCGATGTTTTCGGAGCCAGAGTCATGAACACCATTGGCGGTGTCGGGACAACAATCCTGAACATCATTGTGGCAAGTCTTTCAAATATTGGAGCGATGCTGTTCCCATGGGCACTCAACGGGTTCGTACAGGGCCAGGCATATGCCCCTACGAACATGATGATAACTCAGTGGTACCCGAAAGCCAAGAGAGGACTTGCAACAGGTATCTTCGCAACATCCATGGGGATTGCCTCGGTGTTTGTATGGCTGATTACCGGTACGGTAGTGGCCAAGTTCGGATGGAGGGCCGCGTTTATCTATCCGCTTATTTTCTGTACGCTCCCGCTGACCATTGCCTTCTTTGTACTGGCACGGCACAAACCTGAAGATGCAGGCTTTCCGCGATACAACGAAACAATGACAGATTCGATTTCAGGCAAGGCTGAATGCATAGAGGACTGTGACATAGCTGGCGTAAAAGCATGGAAAATGCTCCTTTGTAACTGGAAATTTGTCGCCGTGGCAGTCGCATCCTTCATGCTGTATATGGGCAGATACGGTCTCCTGACATGGATCCCTCTGTTCTATGCCGAGACTGCAGGCATCAACCTGAAAAAGATCCCCATTGCCACCATAGCATTGCCTCTGGGAATGATGTTTGGCCCGATCATCGCGGGATGGATATCAGACAAGTTTTTCAAGGCCAAGAGATATCAGGCCCTCACTATCTATATGGTACTCTTTACCCTGATCATGGTAACCCTGGCAACCTTCGGCTTGAAGACATTGGGTCTGCCGCTCGCGTTCGGCCTGCTCGTCCTGGGAGGGTTCTTTGTCCTTGGTGCCGTCGGCCTTCTTTTTACTACGGCCTGTGACTTCGGGGGCAGAAAAATGGCGGGAACCTGTGTCGGAACCTTGAACTTCTTTAACTACATGGGAGCAGGAGCTCAAGGGGTGATTATCGGCGGCATTCTGACAGCAACAAAAAGCTGGCCCCTGGTATTCGGGTTGCTGGCCGGGTGCACGATTCTGGGGATTGTGCTGGTCAACATCGTAAGGGAATAGGGAAATTTGCGGGCCGTTTTCTGTGCGCCGAACCTCTGTCCGCTTTTTTTACCAAAGAATATCCCCCTTGAATGAGGACCTCATCGAGGTATTGAGGTCCTCATTCTAAATAAAGGCTATCAAGAAAAAATCCCAGATAAAGACACTCCGGGACGATTTCCTTTCCTCGCGAGATGAGGGGGGTAGTACTGTTGGATCCATCTCATTGAAGGCAATGGCCCTGGTCAGGATCATATTGATTAGCGTGTGCATGGGATTATTATACTATGGATCTCACACTAATAGATGCTGAAAACCCAGATCAATGGATATATGCTTATATGAACGTAACCCTCATTAACCCGCCTTGGCAATTCTACACGCCCAGCAAACTCTTCCCCTTGGGTGTTTCCTACCTTGCTTCGAATCTGATTCAGAATGGTTTTGATGATGTCCGGATTGTTGATCTCAACCTCGAATTGATCGAACCAACCGGTATCTTCAAACGATCCGTTGAGCTTGTAGAGAAAACAGAGCCTCAAGTGCTGGGCATAACCTGCTGGACGGTCCATCTGCTTTTCTGTTTGGAATTCGTGAGGCTGTATAAGAAGAGACATCCGGATGTAAAGATTGTATTGGGCGGTGTCCACGTATCCTTTCAACCGGAAGAGATGATGAAGTTATGCCCGGCAGACATCGTGGTCAGAGGAGAGGGAGAAGAAACCCTCGTCGAGCTTATTGGCGCCCTTGATAACAACAGATCCCTGGACGATGTCCAAGGCATTTCCTACCGAAAAGATGGGATCGTCCATCACACGCCGGATAGACCCATGATTAGAGATCTGGACGACATTCCATTCCCTGCCTACCATCTCCTTGGGCCAATTCAGAGATATCAGCCCTTGAACAGGAGGTATGTGTTTTCCATCGTTGCCAGCAGAGGCTGTCCCTACAAATGCATTTTCTGTTCCGCTAATAAGCTGTGGAGGTATCAGCGAAGACGATCACCAGGGAATATCCTTGAAGAGATCAAGTGGATTACGAACACCTTTGATGTTGGTTTCATACGGTTTGAAGATGATGACCTAACAGCGAATCGTGAATGGGCCCTGGAACTTTTTGGCTTATTAAAAGAAGAGGCCATCCCCTTTGACTGCCTGACCCGGATTGACCGGGTTGACCATGAGCTTTTGAAAGCCATGTGTGATGCAGGATGTCAGGGGATATACCATGGCATTGAAAGCGCCTCTCCGCGTCTGCTCAAGCTTCTGCGCAAGGGCTTTCCCCCATGGGTTGATAACCAGTACATCAAGGATCTTATCACGCAGGAGGTTGGTTTGGGCCTGGTTCCCACCGTATCAGCGATGATCGGCATCCCCACGGAGACCAAGGAAGAGGTGGATTCGACCTTTGATCTGATGAGTGAACTCAGGAGACTGGGTGCAAAGACACAGCTGTGGATCATGACCCCGTATCCTGATACGGATGCAGTTCTGCTCTACAAGGATTTTCTGGAAAGAAGAGACAGGTGGCGGGAATTGAGGCAGTTTGATATATTTTCCTCAGTCCAGCGCGATGCCTATGCTCCTCTCATGAAGAAATACGGCGCTCTCATTCCTGACAATTGGATTTTCAGAAACGACACCCAGGGGTTTGAGGAAATGAAAGCTCTTTACCTGAAAGGTGCCAGCCGAATTTTGGGAGAGGTGGAATTTGTATAGCGCGCCACAATACCGGATATTCGGGATCGACGCCGATTGCCTTCACATATTCGATCGGGTTTACAAAAGAGATCCTTATTATCTGCCCTTGGACTTGCCTCTTCCATCGAGCATTCAGGGTTTTTGCATATGTGATGCAGAAACAAGGACTCCTGCTGCAAGTTTTTACTGTTTTCCCTATGCCTCGGCAAGTGGGTGGCGAAAGATGAAGCTTCTCCGGGTAACCAGGCTTCTTCTGCTTCCTGATAAAAAAAGAGAGGATGAAAAACTCATTTTTCACATGATCAAAGAGTTAGAGGACCTTGGTAGAAGAGCAAGGGTGAACGCCATCGAAGTGGAGGTGTACACGCAGATCAATTCGAGAATATTTTTCCCATCAACCTCTTGTGCGGTCAACACCTATAATACCCTTGAGTGGCAGCAGATACTTGAAAATAAAGGATACACTCTTCATAAGGCTACGCAGTGTTACGAGATGGAAGTGGATGATCTTGTCAATGAACATCTCTTTGAGGAGATCAGGATACGCAAATATAGATCTGAAGATGAAGAAGATCGGCAACGCTACTATAAGCTGTGGTCCTCAAGCGACAACTGCCCGTATGATTTTGGTCATACCGGCTTTTGGTATCAAAATGTCTTTGGATGGCCCAGGGTCTGGTATTCAGAATATCCCCATTTACTCAATAAGGATGATTATATCCTTTTTGCTGAAAAGAACGGGGAAGCCCTGGGATTCATCCATTGGTGGCCAAATATTTATCCGTTACTGGTAAAGGGAGGCCGAAAGGCTCTCTACTTGAGCAGGGAAGAGGTGCAACAAAAGCTCGAGCAGATCGACGAAGCGAAGATCTTCAAGATTGCGGTAAACAGAAAGGCGAAAAAAGACCGAGACGTTATCGAGAAGGTCTTGATCTGTAAAGCCGTTGAAATCATGAAGGAAAAGTTTGGTATCAGGAAATGTCAAATCGGGAATATTCCCCATGAAAGAACACAACTAACGTCTCATATTACCGGTCAGGGTGGACAGCTCGTTCATGATGTTTCCCTGATGCGCAAGGCGCTCTTCCCGTGGGGTAGATAGCATCGTCTTTTGAGAAGTTTCGATACGGACAGTCTATACAATTGATGGTTCCTGAAATAGATGAAAAACGGCTATGCAACTAGTACCGGCTTTTGGGGGTGTACATGGTTTATGGCTCCTGCGGGTTTCCCCCCCCGCAACGCCTGTAGGACATTAAGGGCCTGCAGCTTCATTAACTCCATACGAATTTCAGGAACTGCCGTACCCAGATGTGGAGTAAAGACAGTGCAATCAGAACGTTCTATGAGTCTTTGATTTATATAGCCGGGGCGTTCAGGATAGCGGGTATCCTCCATCTCAAAGACATCAGCGGCATACCCGGCCAATAGTCCCCGGTCAATAGCAGAGGCAATGGCTTCCTCGTTTACCTCTGAGCCGCGGGAGGGGTTGATAAGGTAGGCGGTGGACTTCATCAGTGAGAGTTCCCTCGTAGATATCTGATGAAATGTCTGCTCAGTAAGGGGCGTCGCAAGACAAATATAATCGGATCTTTTAAGGAGTTCGTCACGGGGTAGCGCTGTCATGTCATATTTCTCTGCCAGGTTTTCGTCATAACGATGAGTATCATAATACAGCACCGTCATATCAAACCCTTGGGCACGCCGTGCAATGGCGATACCTAATTGACCCATCCCGATGATGCCCAGGGTCTTCCCGGCGATGGTACTTCCATAAAACGGGGGAGGTTGATTCCATCCTTTAAACCTGCCGGATCGCACAAAGGAATCGGCTGGATTTATCTTTCGAGTCAAGGCCAGGAGGAGCGCCCAGGTCAGTTCAGCAGTAGGCTCTACACATTCAACTGCAGTTGTAACCCAGATGTTCCTTCGGGTTGCTGTAGAAACGTCGATGTTATCGAGTCCCCTGCCGGCCAATGAAATAACCTTTAACGCCGGGCATGAATTAAGTATCTCCTCATCTATGATATCCGGTACACGGCAACAGATGGCATCAGCCTTTTGAGCACCAAGAATCAGATCCTTCTTTGAGATGCTTTGAGATTCAACGTGTTCAATCAATTCACAGAAAGGATAAAGCAAATCCTTTGCTTCGGCTGATGCCTCATAAGTATAATATACAAGCGGTTTATTGCTTTCCATGTGATCAGGATGCCTTTTCACTATACTTGCCGATCACTAAGAAATTTAATAAATTCCTTGTGAACATTCGTCAGGAGCTTTCCTTTTAGGAAAACTATATTGAGTTCCTTGAAAAGGT
Source organism: Deltaproteobacteria bacterium (assembly GCA_018434685.1). Classification (GTDB taxonomy): domain Bacteria; phylum Desulfobacterota; class Desulfomonilia; order UBA1062; family UBA1062; genus DSAD01. The sequence goes on along the minus strand of JAHDOV010000002.1, from coordinate 148,580 downwards.
CAACGCCCTCTATCTCAATACAGGACAGGAAACCCGCCTCAATTTCGCGAGAAACCGTACTTTCTCCGACAATGGAAACTCCGAGATTTTCTTCCACAGCCCTTTTTACCGCTTCCGTGCTTCCCAGCCGCAAGAATTCATTGAAGTCAGCTGCTAATGAGGGGAGCTTCTTCGAAATTACATAGCCCGTGCCCGACCCGCTTTCCCCAACTATGAACTGGCCCTGTTTGACTTGATCAGGTGCAACTTTTTTGCGTGCTGCCCAGGGATGTTTAGGCGAGGTTATCAGAACGAGCCTTTCATCTCTCCAGTGTTCCAGAAACATCTCCGAGCTTATGACCTGGGCTTCCACAATACCTATATCTATATCATAATTCAATATCTTCTGTTCAATGACTCTGGTGGTTCCGATGGAGACGTCAACATGGATCTTGGGGTATTTTGTCTTGAATTCGCCCAGAATCGAGGGGAGCATATAGACGCCGATATTGCTGCTGGCCCCCAGATGTATGCTTCCTCGCTCAAGCAAATTGAATTCTTTGAGGGTTCTTTCTGTTTCGTTGATGAGTTTGAAGATCTTTTCAGCGTACTGATAGAGGGCATGTCCTGCTTCAGTCAGAACGAATTTCTTTGCAACTTTCTCAAAAAGAACTACGCCAAAGAACTCTTCCAAAGCCTTGATATGGATGCTTACGGCGGGTTGTGTAATATAGAGCGCCTCAGCCGTCAGACTAAAGCTTCCTTTTTGGGCCAGCACATGAAAGCTCTTCAGTTGATGGAGGTTCATAGAACGTTTATCATCCTGTCTTCCCAGCTTTGAGTTGCCCGAATCCTGCTACTGCTACTTTGAGAAATAAACAAGGATAAATCCCTATAATTTAGATTTTATACTTTGATGACAACCAAAAGTCAATAAACATAACCGCGTACCATTCTTGAAATATTCTGGTGCCGGGTATATTATTATGAAGAATGTATACCCGTATGGTACAAGATGATCCTATCACTGCATGCACCCTGGACTGTCCGGATGCGTGCTCGCTCGTCATTACGCAGGATTCAAAAGGAAAGCTGCGCGCCAGGGGCAATCCCGATCATCCCGTAACCAGGGGATTCGTCTGTTCCAAGATCAACAGGTGCCTGGAGCGGCTGGACAGCCCGGAGAGGATCACCGAACCCCTCGAGAGGGTTGGGGATACCTGGGAGGCCATCGACTGGGAGCGTGCGCTGGATCTCTGCGCCGGGCGCATCCGGCACTACCGGGATGAGCCGTCTTCGATCCTGTATTTTCACGGCGAGGGTGCCAAGGGCGCCGTGAAACAGGCGGGCAACCTGTTCTTCAGCAGGCTCGGGGCAAGTCTCGTGAGGGGATCTCTGTGCGACTCGGCAGGCTACGGCGCGTGCATGCGGGACTTCGGCAGCAGGGATCAGAACGACATTGCCGACCTTCTCAATGCGCGGGCCGTGGTCAACTGGGGAAAGGACCTTTCGCGGAGTTCCGTGCACACGGCCTATTTCGTGAATCAGGCGAGAAAGAACGGCTCGCGGGTCGTCACCGTATCACCGGGGGGCGACGGAAACCGGGCCTTTAGCGACCGGCTCGTGCAGATCCGGCCGGGCACGGACAGGTTTCTCGCTGCCGCCCTCGTCCGCCTCTTCATCGAGCGCTCCAGGGTGGGTGGAGACGTTGTCCGGCATAGCCGGAACTGGGATGCCTTCAGCGCGATGATCCTGAGCCACCCCGCTGACGAGCTCCTGGATGCGTGCGAGGTAGCCCCGGGCGACCTCGAGGTGCTCTATGAGGTCTATTCGCAGAAGCAGCCGGTTGCGAGCATCATCGGTGCCGGTCTCCAGCGGTACAGCTTCGGCGGAGAAAATGTCCGCCTTATCAATGCGCTTGCCATGGTCTCGGGCAACATCGGGCGCGGAGGTGCAGGGACGTATTATCACCTCAATTCGCTGAGGAATCTCAACCTGGGGTGGATGAACCCGGGAACCGGGGGCCGGCCAAGGTTCCTCCGGATGCCCCTGATCGCCCGGGATATCCTGGATGCCGCAGACCCTCCCATACGGATGATCTGGGTCGAAGGGGCAAACCTCATCAACCAGGTGCCCGATTCTAAGCTCGCGGTACGCGCCTTCGACTCCATCGAGTTCAAGGTGGTGGTGGACGCATTCATGACCGACACGGCGCAACGGGCCGATCTCGTTCTCCCCCCTTCGCTCATCCTGGAAACGGATGATATCGTGGCCTCCTACCTCCATGACTATGTCCAGTATGCACGGGCTGTGCACAAGGCCCCGGGAGCGGCGCGCAGCGATCACTGGATCCTCTCGGCCCTGGGCAGACGCCTGGACCCTAAGATCGAGCTGCCGGAACCGACACAATGCATGAAGATGTCGCTGGCCTCCGATTATCTCGACATCTCGCTGGAAGAGCTCCAAGAAAGGGGTTTCGTCAGGGCAGACCGGGGAGCGATTGCCTACGAGGGGATGCGCTTCGACCATGCCGACGGGAAATACTCGTTCCCCTCCAAGCTCCACAAAGAGCCTGCTCCTCCTGAGGGATTTCCTCTGAGGCTCCTGACCCTGGTGAGGAGAGAGGCCCTCCATTCCCAGATGCTCCCTGCGGATCAGGTGCAGCCGCCGAAGGTGTGGGTGTCCCCGGACTGCCCGGTGCTCTCGGGACTCGACGTCACGAAGGAGGTCTCCCTGGTTTCTCCTCTCGGGCGTCTCCGTGTGAGGGTGGAGACGGTACCGGGCCTGCATGCAAACACGGTGGTCTACCGCCGGGGAGACTGGATGAAGCTCGGGGGCGGGGCCAACCGGCTTATCGCTGCGGTCCTGACCGACATGGGAAGCGGCTCGGCGTATTACGATCAATATGTCACGCTTCAAAACGAGGTGCCATAAACAGGAGGGAGCCCATGACAGAGTCCCTGCACATTCCCGCAGAGCTTGTCTCCCGGTGCGCCGCGTGGTCGAAGGAGCTGGAGCGGCTCCCGGACCAGTCAGCGCGCATTGCACACATGGAGCGGGTCTTCCCGGGAATCCTGTCGGATCTGGCGCTGCTCAGGGGCATCCTGCGCAATATAACTGCCTGCGCCGACTACCCGGATATCTACTATGCCACCATGTTCGACAGCGAGATCATCCTCTACCGGGACCCGGGCCGGCAGTTTTCCCTCAGGATGTATCTCTGGGACCGGGGCGAGTACGATCCGGTCCACGACCATAACTCATGGGGGGTCATAGGCCCTGCCCTGGGAACCCTGGAGGTCATCAATTACCGGAGGGAGGATGAGGGGATGGTGCAGGATCATATCCGCCTCGTCGAGAGCTCAAGGAAAATCATTCAGCCAGGCGGGACGTTCTCCGTGCTTCCCCTGGATGCAGGCATACACCGGACCGGCAATCCGGGCGACAATGCCGCCATACAGCTGAGCGTGTACGGCCAGAAGCTCACCGGCAGGGATCATGTCAACACCTTTGACCTGAACACCGGGAGAATATCCCCGCTCTACCCGCCGCCGGTGAAGAAACGGCTCCTTGCAGAGAAGGTCCTGGCCTTCATGGAGCACTGACAGGGCAGGCGTCGTTGAAGCCGGGGATGGAATCTCGTACCCGAAGGCGTAATTTGAGGAAACGGACCGGCTGTTTGTTTGCGATTGATATGGGATGATCTCTTGATGTACATCATAGGTTAAGGAGGGCACATCATGAGAGAACAGCATCGAGAAGACTACGATCTGCAGAGTGTCTGCAGGTACTTCCAGGCGACCTGTGAACGGTTTCCTGCGCATCCGGCCCAGCAGTTCAACCCAGGTCTGTATCACGGGGACAGTGGTGGCATCTTCACCTATGCCCAGCTGCGTGCACGCATGGAGGACATTGCCTGCGGCCTGTTGAGCCTCGGGTTCGAACGGCAGGAGATGGCAGGGATCATGTCCCGCAGCAGCCCCTACTGGACCCAGGCAGACCTTGCCATCGCCCACTGCGCGGGGGTGATCGTGACCATCTACCCGACGCTGTCGTTCGGGGAGGTCTCCTACATTCTCAACGACTCGGGATGCCGCTACCTGTTTGTCGACGGTGAGCACAACCTCTCGAGGGTGCTTGACGGTTTCGACAAGCTGCCGAGGCTGGAGAAGGTCATTGTCCTGGATCTCGCCTACAAGGGCGACGGTGAGCGCACCCTCGGGTTGTCCGAGCTCATGGAGGCGGGCAGGACCTGGAAGCGGGATCACTACGGGGACTATGAGGCCCGCTGGCAGGTCATCACCCTGGACGACCGGCTTACCATCCTCTACACCTCCGGTACAACGGGCAAGGGCAAGGGGGTCATCCTCACCCACTGGTGTGTGGCCTCGCGTCTGGAAGGCGTGAAGGAGTTCTTCGCAAACAACGGCATGGCCATAACCGAAGACGACGTCACCCTGTGCTACCTCCCGCTGTCCCACATCTTCGAGCGCGGCTCCTGCCAGATGCTGGCCCTGTTCCAGGGGTCGTGCATCGCCTATGCAGACAAGCCCGGTACGCTGCTGGAAGACATGCAGAGGTACAACCCCACCTGGATCAACTGTGTGCCGAGGCTCTACGAGAAGATCTTCATCACCTTCCAGGAAAAGATGTCCGCGACCCCGCTGAAGAAGAAGCTTTTCGACCTGGCCCTGTCCGTGGGCAGGAAGGCCCTGGAATATCGCAGGGACAACGGCGACACGTACAACATGTCATACGGGTATGATCTGGAAGCGAGGCTGCCCCTGTACCTCAAGATCCAGTACAGGCTTGCGGACAAGCTCTTTGCGAAGGTCAGGAGCCTGTTCGGCAGCCGTTTCCGCTATGCGTTTTCAGCCAGCGCCGGGATCGCCCCGGACCTCCTGAAGTTCTACTATACCCTGGGGCTCGCCGTGGTGGAGGGGTACGGTTCCACGGAGAGCGGGAGCGCCTGTATCCTCAACCCCATCATGGCGTGTAAGCCCGGCTATATGGGGATGGAGGCCAACAGGTCGCGTGCACGGATCGCCCCGGACGGCGAGCTCGAGATATCGGGCGCCGGTATCTTCAGCGAATATCTCAACATGCCCGAGGACACCAGCGATTCGTTCACGCCCGACGGCTGGTTCAAGACCGGCGACGTGGTGCAGGTTGACAGATACGGATACTACAAGATCGTTGACAGGAAGAAGGCCATCATCTGCACGGCAGTTGGCAAGAATATCGCCCCTGCAAAGCTGGAGAATCTCTTTTCCCTGAGCACCGTGGTGGAACAGGCCTTCTTTGTCGGCGACGAGCGGAATTACATCTCAGCGCTTCTTGTTCCGAACTTCAATTATTTCCTCGCGCTGTTCGGCAAGGAGCAGATCCCGTTTGCCAAAGACCGCCTCGTCTACGAGGATATCGGCGGCATGAAGATCTGCACCGGCGTGGGGGATGACTTCATAGCGCAGCCCCTGCTGCAGGAGCTCATTGCCCGCGACGTCGAGGCGGCAAACGCCCAGCTCGAGGACTTCGAACAGATCCGCAAGTACACTGTTTTGAGGCAGCGCTTTACCGAGAATAACGGCCAGCTCACGCCGACCCAGAAGACCAAGAAGAAGGTGATCCTCGAGGATTACCAGGATGCTATCGAGCAGATGTACTGACCGGGGCGGGTTTTTGTGAGCACGGCGCATTCGGCGATCCGTACGGTAGCACGTCCGTGGCGGTGAACCGGAGAAGGGGAACCGGCCTATGCTCATGGAGATGCACGCACATACGGCGAGGCACTCGTCCTGCAGCCGGATCGACCCGGTCGTGCTCGTCAGGCAGGCACACCGGAAGGGGCTCCAGGGGATTATCCTGACCGAGCACCACTACCTGTGGAGCGCAGACGAGCTCGCGGAGCTCAGGGCGCAGGCCGAGGTGGCAGGGTATTTCACGATCCTGGCCGCCCAGGAGGTGGATACCGACCATGGGCACGTGCTCGTCTACGGCGCCAGCCGGACAATCGGGGAGAAGATGGGCCTTCAGCAGCTGCGCAGCAGGTATCCCGATGCAGCGCTCGTCTGGGCCCACCCGTTGAGGAACGGGAAGATTCCGTCAAAGGACAGGCTCCTCGACCCCAGCCTTGATGCCATCGAGATCTTCAGCAGCAACCACACCCAGCTCGAAAACCTGCACGGGCTTTCCCTGTGGCACCAGCACAAGTTCGTCGCCATCAGCGGCAGTGACACCCATGCACCGGATACGGCCGCGATCCTGCCGACCCAGTTCGATCACCCGGTACAGACCATGGATGAGGTGGTCCTGGAGGTGAGATCCGGGCGGTGCCGGCCGTTTTACAAGGAGATACCCAGGGCCGGCAGCAACATGGAAGTCCGGGAGATCATCTTCGGGACAAAGGGAGATGACGAGTCCAGGAGCAGGATTATCCTCAAGACCGCGGAGAAACCCGGGAAGTGGGCTGCCATCGCCGGTTCTTCACGCATAGCGCAGCAGGTCTACGACCACGGATTTTCCGACGGGGCCTTCAGGGTGCCTCGTACGCTCGAGATCAACGAACAAGAACAGGTGATTATCGAAGAGGGGCAGCGGGGCAGGAATCTCTTCGATCTCATGATCCAGGTGAGCCCCTCCATGGGAGAGCTCTATTTCCGGCTGGCAGCGAAGTGGCTGGCTCAGCTCCACCGGCGGAGGATTCATCCCGGTCGGATTGCCGGCGTGCCCAGGCGGGAACTGCGGAGGTTCAGGTCATACCTCGATGCCTTCTCCTCCACGAACAGCCCCTACAGTGACGATGCACAGCGGCTCATCGAGGCCGTGGAGGCGTTCGAGGAGGAACTCTGGTCAACAAAGTCAGACACCTTTGTGCTCGTCCACGGCGACTATCACCCGAAAAACATCATCATCGGCCAGGACCGGATGCACGACCCTGCTACGCTCTTTATCTCGGTTATCGACTTCGGCAGCGCCATGCTCTTTCACCGGGCCTTCGACGTGGGGTATTTCATCGCCCAGTTCAAGAACCAGTTCCGTGACTACCCCCATATCATCGAGCGGCACACCCCGGCCGACTTCATGCGCTCGTACGACGAGGAATATTCCCAGGAGGAGACGATGGAGTTCCGCAGGGCCGTGAACATGTTCGTGATCAGGGCGAACCTGAGCATCGGGGCTTTCCTTATCAAGGTGGGCAAGGGCGAGAGCGAGGATATGCGCCAGGTCATGATGCTCTCGCTGGCCATGCTCGAGGGCGATACCTGAAGAGGGGTCGCAGCCCAAGTAAGGCAGGGAGGAGAAGACCATGAGCGAGCGGACAGGATACCACATAGGGTTCGGCAGGGAGGATCTCGGTGCAGACCCGCCGAGCATGGCGCTCGTCTGCGGAGACCCCGCCAGGACAGAGAAGGTGGCGTGCAGCACCCCTGGGCTGCACCTGGTGAAACAGCTTTCCGATAACCGGGCGCTCAGCAGCTACCTCGTGTCCCTTGCAGACGGGAAGCGTCTCGTATGCGCCACGAGCGGCATGGGCGCACCGTCGATGAGCATCGTAATCAACGAGCTCTTCTCCGCGGGGATACGGCAGGTGATCAGGATCGGCACCACCGGGTCGATCCAGGACGATGTCAGGGCGGGCAGCGTCATCATAGCCAGTGCTGCCCTGTGCAGGCAGGGTGCGGGCAGTGATATCGCGCCGCCCGAGTATCCCGCCGCCGCCAGTGTGTTCCTCACCGCCGGGCTCGTGGAGGCAGCGCGAGAACTCGGGGTGGACTGGCACCTGGGCATCACCGCATCGGTCGATACGTTCTACGAGGGACAGGAACGGACCGCAACCTCGGCAAACAAACACCTGCTCGGTCATCTCCGGGGCATCACCGAGGAATACCGGAGACTGAACATCCTGAGCTACGAGATGGAAACCGGCACACTCTTCAAGATGGCAGGCGTCTACGGTTTTGCCGCTGCGAGCGTGCTGGCCGTGATCGCCGAGCGCAGCTCGTCCGAGGAGATCAGGAGCGATCTCAAGGGGCAGGCGGAACACGATGCCATCCGCTGTGCGATCCGCTGCGTGGAAACCCTCGATCCCGAATACCTTACCCCGCGCTACTGGCGCTAGGTCCCCTTGCCGTCCGGGAGATGCGTCTCTGCAGTACAGGGCAGGGAGCGTAAATATCCCCTGTGATCCTGATGAATTGCAAAATTCCGGCTCGCAACCCGGAGTCCGGGATGCGTTCCCGCCTGCGGTGGATTTTTATAAGTTCCTGTCTTGTGCACCGGGTGCTGCCTTCTATTATTACGGTATGGGTTCGTGCATCCTATGCGGGAGCGCATCTCCCTACATATCCCAGGAACTTCAGCTCTGCCTGGCGTGTATCCGCAGCAGTCCCGGGCAAGCCGTGGCCATTGCCGCCAAGGTCCACGGCCGCAGCAGGGCTGCCTTCGGCCTGCCGGAGAAACCGCCCGATGCACCCGGCGGGGTGCCCTGCATGCTCTGCGTGAACGAGTGCATCATCCCCGAGGGTGCAACCGGTTACTGCGGGCTGCGGACAAACTCTGGGGGTGTGCTTGTGGGAGATTCCTCCGAGGAGGCGACCCTGTCGTGGTATCACGATCCGCTGCCCACAAACTGCGTTGCCGACTGGGTCTGCCCTGGCGGGGCCAGGGTCGGCTTTCCCACCTATTCCCACCGGGAAGGGGCCGAGCTGGGGTATAAGAACCTTGCGGTCTTCTTCCGGTCCTGTTCGTTCAACTGCCTGTTCTGCCAGAACTGGCAGTTCAAGCGCAACAACATGCACCTGAAGAGCTGTACGGTGGAAACCCTTGCCGAAAACATCGACGAGCGGACCTCGTGCATCTGTTTCTTCGGCGGGGACCCGTCCACACAGCTTTCCTATTCCATTGCGGCATCACGGCTGGCCCGTGAGCAGAACCCGGGGAAGATCCTGCGCATCTGCTGGGAGACCAACGGCTCCATGAACCCCGGACTCCTCGACGAGATGATCGACCTCGCGCTCGTTTCCGGTGGCTGTATCAAGTTCGACCTCAAGGCCTTCGACGAGAACCTCCACCGGGTGCTCTGCGGTGTTTCAAACAGGAGAACCCTGGCAAATTTCCGCAGCCTCCTGGCCCGCAGCCGGGAAAGGCCTTCTCCCCCCCTTGCCGTGGCGAGCACGCTAATAGTGCCGGGCTATATCGATGAGGGGGAGGTGCGGCAGATCGCATCCTTCATTGCACGCTGCAATCCGGCTACACCCTACTGCCTCATCGCCTTTTACCCGAATTTCTATCTCTCCGATCTGCCGTTCACGCCCAAGGAACTCGCCTACAGATGCCAGGAGGCTGCCCAGGAAGAGGGCCTGGTGAACGTGACCATCGGGAATATCCATCTCCTGGTGTAGGCCGGTGCCGCGGCGTTGCCATGCGGGAGTACGCCGATCCACGTTGCGCTACGATGTGCCCGGAATTGACTTGAATATGTAGGGGCGAAGCTCTATCTAAAGAGAACGATCAAGGATTAACCAGGAGAGATAAGGAAAGCGAATACATGGAAGATTATATCGTACGTGTCATTACTCAACAGAAGAATATCCTGGGGCTTGCGTGCATCACCACCAACTTGGTGAACGAGGCGCACCGGCGTCACGGGACATTCCCCACTGCAACGGCAGCCCTGGGCAGGGCGCTTACCGGCGGCGAGCTCATGGGTGCCCTGCTGGACGACGACCAGCGGGTTGCCCTCAAGTTCGAGGGAAACGGGCCGCTGAAAAAGATCATCGTCGAGGCCCAGAGCAATGGGAAAGTCCGGGGATACGTGGCGGAGCCAGGCGTGGAGCTGCCCCCGAAGAACGGCAAATTCGATGTCTCCGGAGCGCTCGGTACCCAGGGGTTTCTCACCGTTACCAAAGACCTGCAGCTCAAAGACCCCTACATGGGGGTGGTGAGGCTCCACAGCGGAGAGATCGCCTCGGATCTTGCCTTTTACCTTGCCGAATCCGAACAGATCCCGTCTGCGGTCGGTCTGGGCGTGTTTGTGGAACCGGACTGGAAGGTCTCTGCGGCGGGCGGGTTCATGATACAGTCGCTGCCGCCGGCAGATGACGAGCTGATCGATGCCCTGGTGGCGCACATCGGCGGCATGGACCCGGTAACCCGGCAGCTCCGCGACGGCAAGACCCCGGAGGACGTGCTCTCTGCTATCTTCGGGGATATCCCCTTTACCATACTGGACAAGCGGCCGTTGAGTTTCGGATGCACCTGCAGCAGGAGCAGGATCGAGCAGGCCCTGATCACCCTTGGGGCTGACGAGATAAACAAGATCATCCACGAGGAGGATGAGGTGGATATCACCTGCCAGTTCTGCCGGGAGCAGTACATGTTCAGGAAGACCGAGCTCGAGCGCCTCCTGCACGAGATGCACTGATGAGGTGTGCCTGAAGGCACGCCTGAAAAAATAAGCCTGCAGTGTCGGGGCATCTCCGGAATCCACGATGTGGCGCTGAGACCGATGGTGTATGGACAATGCACGCTACAGGGATTTTCTGCAAAACATCATGCCCGTGCTGCACCTGCGCTGGGCAGGGTTCCGCAGGGTGCGTGACCAGGTGTACAAACGCCTTGCCTGCAGGATTTCAGCCCTTGGCCTTGCTGATATTGAACAATACCGCACATACCTGGACACGCACGAGTCAGAGTGGAAACACCTGGATTTTCTCTGCCGGATAACCATATCGCGATTCTACCGGGACAGGGTTGTTTTCGATGCGGTAAGAGACTGCGTTCTGCCGGAACTGGCGAACAAGGTTCTGGCAGAAGGGACCCCTGAGATCACGAGCTGGTCTGCCGGCTGCTGCTGCGGAGAAGAGGCCTATACCCTGCAGATCATCTGGCATCTTGCCGTGACCCTAGGCGCCGATTCGCCCGTGGTGCTCAGGACCCTCGCCACGGATCACGATGAAGCGGTCCTGGCAAAGGCCCGTGAGGGCTGCTACCAGGCAGGTTCTCTGAGGGAACTCCCCCGGGATCTTATCGCAGCGGCATTTACGAGGCAGGGTGAACTGTTCTGCATCAGGCAGCAGCTGCGCAAGGATGTCAGCTTCCTCTGCCAGGACATCCGGCTCGGCATGCCTCAAGGACCTTTCCACCTCGTGTTCTGCCGGAACTTCGTGCTCACCTATTTCGATGATGGATTGCAGAGAGACGTGCTCGGGAAGATCGTACAGCGGCTCGCACCGGGCGGTTATCTGGTCATCGGAAAGAAGGAGAGTCTTCCGGAATTCTTAGGAGGGCTCGTTCCCTGCGGAAAGAACACGGGTATCTTTATGAAGGCGCCGCGTTGACCGGGGATCTGAGCGGATTATAATATCATATAATGCCATCCGGCCTGTGGATGGCTTCATTACCATACAGGGGGCCATATGGGTAAAGGAGACAAGCGTTCCAGGAAGGGAAAGATCTGGCGGGGCAGCCACGGCAGGACAAGACCGGCGAAGAGAAAGAAAGTCCGGAAAGACAGCGCCGGGTAGCCGGAACACAACCCCGGGAAGCAGTATCCGGGGGAGCCCTGCCGGCTGACCTTTCCCGCTAGGAGGTGAGGCGGCTTCATGCCTTGCGGTCGTCCTGCTGCGGGAAAAAACATCCTGTGGGTTTCCCTGTTGCCGTGCCGGTATCTAAGGAGATGAGAGTCTCATGAAGAATCCCCAGTTGAGGCGAGATATCCAGCCTGTCGGCATAACCGTGGAAGGCAGGCAGATGATTACCTTTGTGGACCCGCTGCAGCTCTCCCGGCAGATCCCTGCCGTGGAGCGCGGGCTGATCCCGCTGCTCGAGATGCTCGACGGCAGTCACGACCTGCGGGATATCCAGATGAAGCTGATGCGTTCCTCGGGAGGCACCCTGGTTCCGCTGGAAAACATCGAGGCAATTATCCGGATGCTCGACCAGGCGTTCATGCTCGAGAGCGAAAGCTTTCTCCTGAAGAAGACAGACCTCGTGCAGGAGTTCGAGGGCAGCCCCATGAGGCAGGCCGCTCATGCCGGAAGATCCTACGATGCAGACCCGGCGAGGCTTACAGCGTTCATAGCGGATGCCGAAAGAGAGTTGCCCCCGCTCGGGCAGGAGCAGTCTGATGAGGATGTCGCAGGCGTCATGGCACCCCACATCGATATCGGCGTTGCGCTAAAGACATATGTCGACGTGTACCGCAGGCTCGAGGACCGGCACTACGACACCGTGATCGTCTTCGGGGTCAACCATAACGGTTCCGGAGGCCTCTACTGCATCTCTGAGAAGACCTATGTCACCCCGCTCGGGGACCTGAGTGCCGAGCGGGAATTTATCGCCACGCTGAGAGGGCGAGTCGCTCCCGGCACCCTCACAGCCGGCGACTTCGACCACAAGACAGAACACTCCATCGAGTTCCAGACGATCTTTCTGAGACACTACCTGCAGGGTGATTTCAGGATCGTCCCCATCCTGTGCGGCAGCATCCACGAGTTCATCCTCGAGGGAAGATCCCCGTTTGAGGACGATCGCTTCGTGTCCATGGTGCAGGCGCTCGCCTCGCTGATAGAGGAGAGGCCGGCCAGGGTCCTGCTCGTGGCCGGGGTGGACTTCTCCCATATCGGCCCCAAGTTCGGGCACGATGCCCCGGCAGAGCGGCTGCTTTCCCGGGCACAGGAAGACGACGAGAGCATCCTTAAGTACCTGGAAAAGGGCGAGCCCGAAGAACTCTTTGCCTTTACCGCCCGGACGCAGGACCGGTACAATGTCTGCGGCCTGCCGGCCCTGCTTGTCTTCTCGGCCCTGCTTAAGGGGTGCCGGGCAGAGGTGATCGACCACAAGGCCTATGACGAGCAGGCTACCCGCAGCGCGGTCACCTATGCCTCCATGGTGTTTGCCAGGCCGTGAGGGGCAGTGCAGGAAAAAGAGCGACCTTGAAGCAGGAGAATAAAACCATGAATCAAAACCTGCCTCCGGATCGTATACGCCTCTAACCGTTCATCATCACAGGCCATGTCCACCAAAAACATTGAGTGGTGCGTGATAATGATGTAAAAGTTCAAATCTGAAGAGAAAGACACAAAAACATAGGAGAGGTTTCTGATATACGTGCAATTGCCTGCCTGTTAGCCTGTTTTTCTGCAGGGATGAGGTATAGTAATTATCAGGTTTCAACATGAGAGATATGATAATTCGAAATACTGTAGAAGATGACTTCAAGAGCATCCTGGGGCTGAATGACTATGAGGTGATGCAAACCAGCCCCATGGACATCAACAGGCTCCGTCAGCTTCATGCCATGGCTTCATATCACAAGGTCGCAACCGAGGATGGACAAGTTGCCGCGTTTCTTCTGGCCATGCGCGAGGGCGCACCCTATCAAAACGATAACTATGAGTGGTTCGCTTCACGCTACAAGCTGTTTTTGTATGTAGATCGCGTTGTCGTTGGGTCTGCCTTTTCCGGACTAGGCATTGGCAGTCTGTTGTATAAGGACCTGTTCGCGCACGCCCGATCGCACGCCATACCAATCATTGCCTGCGAGTACAATATTGAACCACCCAATCTCGCTTCGAGGGCTTTCCATGACAAGTTTGGGTTCAAGGAGGTTGGCAGGCAGCATGTTGCACAAGGCGCCAAATTGGTATCACTTCAAATTGTAGAAACCTGACAAGGCACATCAACTCTCAGACGCATATTTCTGTGGCGCTCAATATGCGCCGGTTATTTGGCACGTCATCTTCTTTGACAGCCAAGCTTGACCTCTCGAGGTGTTTTTAGTATGATTAGATATCATACCGGAGGTGGGTGATGGGAACTGCAAAGGTCGCTATAACTCTTGATGAAAATACATTACAGAAACTTGATCGTTTGGTAAAAGATCATATCTTTCCAAATCGCAGCAAAGCTGTCCAGGAAGCTGTCAGTGAAAAGATCGAACGAATGGAAAGAAAAAGGCTCGCACAGGAATGCGCCAAACTGGATCAATCCTTTGAAAAAGAGCTTGCTGAGGAAGGTGTTCCAGGGGAGTTGAATGAATGGCCAGAATATTAAGGGGTGAAATCAGGTGGGCTGATTTGAATCCAACAAGAGGACGTGAGCAAACTGGTACCCGTCCAGTCTTGATACTAAGCCAAGATATTTTTAATGAACGTTCCGGAACAGTAATCGCTGTGGCAATTACCAGCCAACCACAACGCGCGGGGTTTCCTCTTACCCTTGAATTAGAGTCAGATAAACTACCAAAACGGTCATGGGTCAAAATAAGCCAGATCCGTACCCTGTCAGTTGATCGGATTGGGAAAAGTATTACGCGTTTATCTCCTGAAGAACTTGATCAAGTAATCGAAGGCTTGACAGAGATTATCGGAAGATAACCAGCCACTCCAGCCGACGACCTGCGGCCTCGACTGATGCGAACCGTTATGCAGCGGAAGAACAAAGGCATGCATTAATAAGGGTGAGGGGTGCCATGCAAGAAGAAGAAAATCACTTCAGAGAATTGGACAATAAATCAGCCGCGGTCTGTGGTCTTTATTGTGAGGCCTGCTCATGGTTTATTGCCACCACGGAAGATCCTCAAAGGTTAAAAAGGCTTGCGGCACAATTGCATTTTCCGGAGGAAGAGAGCAGGTGCTATGGATGCCGGTCGGACACGAGGTTGCCCTATTGCGGGAAATGCACGATGTCCTCTTGCGCAGCTGAACGAGGCATCGACTTCTGCAGCGAATGTGAAGAGTTTCCCTGCGATGACCTGAAACGGTTTCAATCTGCAATGCCTCATCGGATCGAGCTCTGGATCAATCTTGATCGAATCAGGTCTGTTGGTTATAAACAATGGCTTGAGGAAATCAGGGAACACTATGCCTGCCCACGGTGCCATGTCATCAATTCCGCCTACGACCTGAGCTGTCGAAAGTGCGGCGAAGAGCCCAGTTGTAATTACGTAGCCAAACACAAGCAGGTAATCGAGGAGTATTTGAAGAATAGATGATACAGAGCATGGCGCTGCACCGGACGGCAATTCCGCTGCGTTCCATTGCTGCTGGTGAGCTTGGTCGTCCGGTGAAAGATTGTAAAAAGAGGACTTGGCATCAAATCTTTATCATTGAATTTCATGGGATTGTATAGAAGAGCAAGATGCGTACAATATTAAAGAATAAAGATTCGACCCCATGTACCACATTCAGACCGACGCAGACTGTCGCCCGCGCGGCTGATGCGCAGAGTTGGGCATAATAAAAAGCATTATGAAGGATCAATATTTTGGGGATATTAATGATTATAGAAAGTATGGTTTACTGCGTTCGATTATTAGTAGCGGCAAGTTTAACCCATTGATAGCTTGGATGCTCACGCCTGATGATGGGACCACTGATGGAAAATTCGTCTTCTATCTACAACATGCAAACAAGTGGTCAAGGTATGATCAAACCCTATTCCAGAAGCTCAAAGAGCTTTTGGTGAATAACAACAAAAGACAAGTAAGCCTAATTGAAGATTCAGATCTGCTTTCTGGTACTTCATATTACTCCAGGCATGTACCTGATTCTGCCATTGAACGAGATTCTTGGTTCGCTTCACTTATGTCACAAGCACAGAATAGAGATTTTGTGTTTCTTGATCCTGATAATGGTCTTGAGGTAAAGTCAAAGCCCTATGGCTGCAAGAACTCATCAAAGTTCTTATATTGGCGAGAGGTTGCCTTACTTTGGTCATCCGGAAAGTCATTCTTGATTTATCAGCACTTCATCAGAGAAAAGAGATTTGGTTTCATTCAACGAATGCTTAAGGCACTGAATGATTCAACTCAGGGTTCATTAGTGGAGGCGTTTTCTACTCCTCATGTAGTCTTTCTAATGGCATTGCAACCCAAACATCACAGATTCCATAAAGCTATAGTAAGTACAGTTCAAAAGAACTGGGAGGGTCAAATCCATCGTTGGGAGCTAACTCTTGCCCAACAAAGCACTGCACCGGACGTTATACACAAGGGTAAAACGGAAACAGGGGGACTTCCGTGAAATATGGACAGTTGGCATTTGATCAAAATTTTCGTAAGCCTTTCCGGGCAGAAATGATTCCTCTGTGAAAAGACCCCTGTTCACGGGCACTGCGTGCTGCCTTATCCCTTCGGCCCCGGGAAGAGGCGCAGGAAGCTGCCGGGAATGGGGGTTTCGAAGCGCAGGTCCTTGTTGGTCACCGGATGCCGGAAGGTCAGGACCCGGGCATGGAGTGCCATGCGGTCGATGGGCCTCTTGGCAGACCCGTATTTCCTGTCCCCGGTGATACAGTGGCCGAGGTCCTTCAGGTGTACCCTCACCTGGTTTTTCCGCTCGGTCTCCGGCTTTATCTCCAGGAGTGTATAGTCGTTGTTTTTCCTGAGTACCCGGTAGCGGGTCTCGGCCCTCAGTCCGTCGCCGGGAATCTGGCTGGAGTAGACGACATGGGCCTGGTTTTCCTTGAGCCATGAGGTGATGGCGCCCTCATCGGGGGTGACCGAACCCTCCACGACAGCGACATAGGTTCTCTTCGCAGCTGTCTTCTGCCCGGAGTGCTGCAGCGACTGCTGCACGGCCCTGCTCTTGGCGAAGATCATGAGCCCCGATGCCTCCCGGTCAAGACGGTGGACCACGAAGATCCGGTTATCCGGGTTCATCTTCTTTGCCTGATCGCTCAATATCCTGTAGACCGTCCGCTGTTTTTCCTTGTCCGTGGCGATGCTGAGCAGACCGGCCTGCTTTTCGATCACCAGGATATGGGGGTCTTCAAACACCACGGTCAGCCCCCTGCGCGGACTGCTCTGCTGCACCTTGGTCCAGTTGATCATGACCTGCTGGCCTGCCTTGAGCGGATGGTTGAATTGGGTCGTCACGGCATAGTCAACCGAGACCTGGTGGTGCGCCAGGAGCGACTTTATGGTGCTGCGGCTCTTGTCCGGCATCTTCTCCATGAGAAACTTCATGAGCTCGGTGCGTTCGTCCACTCTCAGCACAGCCTGCTTTGCCTGTCCTCTTCCCTGTTTCGCAAAATCCTTTGGTGAATGCATGACTGGTTCCTCTTATCAGAAAGTGCAGTTTACTTGCTATGCTCTCTAGCAGGACTGATTCTTTTTTGTAAGCCAAAAAGATAAAGCGGTAACCATGAGGTTGTCCTTGAGGGGATCGGGCTCCGAGTGCCGGCAGGGGCCAGTGGGCATGGCAGGCTGCTATCTGCCCCTTATCCCGGCAGGGCCGGTGCCCGGGACAGGGGAACGCAGATCTTCCTCCCCACGCCGTCGGCCACGAACAGGATGCGCACGTCGATGCCATAGGCTGCCTGCAGGTTTGCCTGGTTGATGACCTCGTCCGGGTTTCCCCAGGCGACGAACTGCCGGTCCTTGAGGATGGCCGCCTGGTGAGCTGCCAGGAAGGCGTGGTCGGGGAAATGTGAGGCCATGATGATCGTGAGGCCCGCCCTGGAGAGGCCGCTGATGACCTCGAGGATACGCATCTGGTTGCCCATGTCCAGGTGGCTGGTGGGCTCGTCCAGCAGGAGGATCTGGGGCTGCTGGGTCAGGGCCCGTGCGATGAGCACGAGCTGCCACTCGCCCCCGCTGATGTTGTTGCAGGGTCTCTCGGCGATGTGGGCGATGCCGACGGTCCTGATGGCCTCATCTGCAATGTCGTAGTCCCTCTGTTTCGGGGAGGAGATATTGTTGAGATGGGCCGCCCGGCCCATGACGACCACGTCCCGCACGAGGAAGGGAAAGACGGAAAACTGGCTCTGCGGCACATACCCGACCTTTTTGGCGATGGATGAGGGCTTCAGGCTGGACAGGTCGTCCCCGTCGAGCAGGATCGTGCCCTGCTGCGGCCGGAGCAGGCCGCTGAGGCACTTGATGAGGGTGGACTTTCCCGTGCCGTTCGGCCCGAGAAGGCAGAACACCTGACCCGAAGAGACCTGGAAGCTCAGATGTTCAAACACGGGCTTTTCGTCGGAAGAGGCGTAGAAAAAACAGAGATCGTCGATAGTGATGCGCGGTGTCATGACCTACCACCCCGACCTGTTTTTATGGAGGAGATATGCGAAGATAGGGGCCCCCACCAGCGCGGTGAGGATGCCTATGGGGATCTCCGTGATAAGCAGCGTGCGTGAGAAGAGATCGACCAGGACCAGGAACGAGGCGCCCAGGAGGGCCGATACCGGGATGAGCAGCCTGTGGTCAGGGCCTACGAGGATCCTGCCCATGTGGGGGATCACGAGCCCGATCCACCCGATGATGCCGCTAATGCATACGGCCGTGGCGGTGATGATTGTGGCGCACAGGATGATGATCCGCCTGATGGTGGTTGTGTTCACCCCCAGGGAGCGTGCCTCATCGTCGCCCATGGCCAGCAGGTTTATCCGCCAGCGCAGCAGCACGATGCCGATGATCCCGGACGCAAAGACCGGGGTTGCCACCACAAGATCCCTGTTGGAGACATTGTTGAGGGAGCCCAGCAGCCAGAATATGATGGCAGGCATCTTGTTCATGGGGTCGGCGATATACTTGACCATGGAGAGCAGGGCAGAGAAGAACCCCCCCACAATGATCCCGGAGAGCACGAGCACGAGCATCTGCGAAGACCGGTACGTGCGGCTCAGGGTGTAGGTGAGCATGACCGTGATGATGCCGAACACGAAGGACAGCGTCTGGATGACGAAGATGTTGCCCGAGAGCAGGATGCCGAGAGCCGCACCAAAGCCTGCGCCGGAAGCGACCCCGAGGATGTGCGGAGAGACCAGGGGGTTGCGGAAGATGCCCTGAAACGCGGAGCCTGAAACCGCCAGGCCGCTTCCCACAAGGATTCCGGCGATGAGCCGCGGCAGCCGCACATCCCAGATCACGCTCGTCAGGGTGGACGGCCACGTCTGATCGATGGAGGCAAATCTGGAGACGAAGATCCTGATCACCTCACCGGGCGGGATGGAGATGCGGCCCAGCATGAGGGATACAACCGATATGCACAGGAGCACACACAGCAGGATGCCGTGCAGCATGAACGGATATGGCGTGGTGCGCCGTTCCGGCTCCGCGGCGGAGGGATCGGGATTCCTGCGTGATGCGGCATTATCCACGGACAGTGCACCTCATGAAAAAACGACGATGGTCCTGATGTCAACGCCTTCGATCAGCGCGCGAGCCTGTTGTTCCGTCAGGTCGAAGTCGAAGATCTCCCGGTAGAATCTCTGGACCTCGGCGACGATGTCGATATCCTTGAAGCGCTCGGGATAGGCAATGCAGGCGAGCCAGAGGGGGTTGAGCACGGCCGACTCCGCGGTGGGCCGGTTCCAGATGAAGACACCGTAGGGCTGCACGTGGACGCGCCTGTTCTTCACCGCGGTGATCTCGCTCCAGCGGGGGTCGGCATAGATCTCGTCGGGCGTTCCCATGTCGATGACGATGACATCGGGGTTCCACCCGAGGACCTGCTCCATGGAAACCTCGTCCAGGCCGGAATGCAGGCCCTCGCGCTTACCCGTGGTGGTGATGGCCTTTGCCGCATTGATGCACCCCGCGGTCTCGATCCGCTCCTGCATGAAGGTGTCGCCGCCCAGGGTCACCAGGTGATTCGGGCTGAAGCCGTTATACACCACCTTGCGGCCTTCTTCGGGGATGTCCCCGGTCCTCGAGCGGATAAACCGGATCGTGTCCTCGAGATAGGTGATGTACCGCTCGGCACGATCCGGCGTCTGGAAGACGTAGCCGTAAAAGCGTATCTCCTTCTTCAGTTCGGAAAATCCCTGCCCCATGCTGTCTTCCAGGTAGACAACCGGGATGCTGGTCTTTCTCTCCACGATGCCGCCATCGATGTCGCCTGCGATGACCAGATCCGGTTCAGCCTGGATCAGGGCCTCGATGTTGATGCTGCCGCAGACGGTCCTCGGTCCGGGAACCGTTGCCATGCGGGGGTCCATGATGTGTACGAGCGAAGAGGTCCGCAGGCTCTCCGTGACAGCGCACAGCCGGTCCTGGGCGCCCATGATATAGGCGACTTGACCGGTCGGTCCTCCCAGCAGGGCAACCCGGCCTAGGGGGTCGGCGACTAGGATTTTATTTCCCTTCATGTCCTGAAGTATCCTGGTCTGATTGCCTTTCCCTATAGTACCGGCATTCCGGCCGGATTGGCCGGCAGACAGCAGCATGGTCATCAGGACCACAGCGGCAGCCAGAACCGTTGCAATTACCAGGGCCTTTTTCTTTGATTCCATGCCAACCTCGCTTCGACAGGGTAGTATTATGTAATGGATTACATATTTAAACCCGGTGCGCGTGTCAACCTCTGATATCTTAAAAAGGCAGAATATGAATGCACTGCCCCCGGGAGCATTGCCAGGAGAACAAATATCTTCTATGCTTGGTGCATATGTTTATTCCCACGACAAAGGAAGAGCTGGCATCGCTCGGGTGGGACCGCGCCGATGTAGTCCTGATCACCGGCGACAGCTATATCGACCACCCCAACATCGGCGTGTCGGTGATCGGGCATGTGCTCATGGATGCAGGGTACCGGGTGGGCATCATCGCCCAGCCGGATATCGACTCGGAGAAGGATATCGGCAGGCTCGGCCAGCCCGTGCTCTTCTGGGGGGTGACGGGCGGGAGCATCGATTCCATGGTGGCCAACTACACGGCAGCCGGGAAGCGGCGCAAGAGCGACGACTACACCCCCGGGGGGATGAACGACCGCCGTCCGGACCGGGCGCTCATCATCTATGCAAACCTGATCAGGCGGTTCTTCAAGGACACGAGCCCCATCGTGCTCGGCGGAATCGAGGCCAGCCTCCGCCGGATCGCCCACTATGATTACTGGTCGAACAGCATCCGCCGGTCAGTCCTGTTCGATGCCAAGGCGGATATCCTCGTTTACGGCATGGGGGAGCGGGCCGTGCTCGAACTGGCAGAAGGCCTGAAGGAAAAACGGGATGTGAAGAGCATAAAGGGGATCTGTCACATTGCCCGGGAGAAACCCGCCCAGTGCGTGGAACTGCCGTCCTTCGAGGTGGTGGCCAGGGACCCGCAGGTCTTTGCCGGGATGTTCCGGCGCTTCTACGAGAACAGCAACTCCCCGGATGCGCCGTGCCTGTGCCAGCTCCAGGATACCCGCTACCTGGTCCAGAACCAGCCCCAGCCGGAGCTCACGCCCCGGGAGCTGGACAGGGTCTATGAAATGGATTTCGAGCGGGACCAACACCCGGTCTATGAAGCACAGGGAAGGGTGACCGCCCTGGAGACCATCCGGTTCTCCATCACCACCCACCGGGGGTGCTTCGGCCAGTGCAACTTCTGTTCGATCGCACCGCACCAGGGCCGCAGCGTTGTCTCCCGTTCCGAGGAGTCGATCGTCAGGGAGGCCGGGCGACTCACCCGGCACCGGGCCTTCAGGGGCACCATTGCAGACGTTGGCGGCCCCACGGCAAACATGTACGGCATGGCGTGCGAACACCAGCGGGCATGCACGCAGAAGCGCTGCCTCTTTCCCGCCGCGTGTGGGCACCTGCAGGTGGACCACGGCGCCCAGATCCGTCTCCTGAAGAGACTGCGGCAACTCCCGGGGGTGAAGCGGGTCTTCGTGGCATCGGGCATCCGCCATGACCTGGTGATGGCCGATACGAAGAACGGGCAGCGCTATATGCAGGAGCTCGTTGCGCACCACGTGTCGGGGCAGATGAAGATCGCACCGGAGCATACCGAAGACAGGGTGCTCTCTGCCATGGGGAAACCCGGCAGCGAGTGCCTGGTGGCATTCAAGAACCTCTTCTACCGGCTCAACGCTGCGAGCGGCAAGAAACAGTTCCTGACCTACTACCTCATCGCGGCCCACCCGGGCTGTACGCTCGAAGACATGAAGCGGCTCAAGGACTTTGCCTCGACAGAGCTGAAAACCAATCCCGAGCAGGTGCAGATCTTCACCCCGCTGCCCTCGACCGTCTCGGGGGTCATGTACTGTACCGGGACAGACCCCTTTACGGGCAGGCCGCTCTTCGTGGAGAAAGACCGGGCCGCCAGACAGCAGCAGAAGGACATCGTCGTAGCCAAGAAACCAGCCGGGACAAGAGGAGGCCGGAGATAATCATGGAATCAGAGGAGAGAAAGAGCAAATCACAGGTGAAACGGGAGATGCACGCCATCGAGAAACTGGGCGAACGTCTCATGAAGCTTCCGCAGCAGCAGGTCCAGGCCATGAACCTGCCCGCCACGCTCGCAGAGGCCATCGAGTTTTCCCGGACGATAACGAGCCATGGGGCCAGGAAGCGGCAGCTCAAATACATCGGCGTGCTCATGCGCGAGATCGATCCCGATCCCATCCTGGCTGCCCTGGGAGAAATAGACGGGGATAACCGGGCCCAGGCCGAACACTTTCAGGAGATCGAGCGCCTGCGCGATGATCTCCTGGCAGACAGCCCCTCGGCCATGGAGGAAATCGTGGAGCGGTTTCCAACAGTCGACCGCCAGCGGCTCATGCAGCTGGTGAGGAATGCGCGCAAGGAAAAGGAAGCAGGCAGGCCGCCCAAATCCTACCGGACCCTGTTTGCCTATCTCCGCGAACTCTTTGAGAGTTGATATGAATGGATCAGGGGCGGTCTCGATAGGAGGGTGCTTCTGAGGGGGGTGCCCCGTTCCCGGGCGGGGTGCATGAGCGGGGAGTCTTCCCCCCGGGGACTTCCGGTGTAAGATTTCATATTTTCTGACGATCTTTTTTTTCTGGACTGGTCTGCTATTATTATATTCGTGGTTGTTTTCTGCAATGGAGAAGGAATGTCATGATCGAGATCAAGAGGGTGGCAGGCAGAAAGATGCTCAGGGAGTTCATCATGCTCCCCTGGTCTGCCCGGATCTATGAGAACGATCCCCTGTGGATCCCCCCGATCATCAGCGAACAGAAGAAGCTGTTCACGCCGGGCACGGGCTACTTCTTCGATATCGGCGAGGCAGAGTTCTTCCTGGCCTACCGGGAGGGTGTGCCGGCAGGCCGCATCACCGCCCAGGTGAATCACCTCTACGAGAAGAAATACGACAACGAAACAGGGTTTTTCGGCTTCTTCGAGGCAGTCAACGATGAGGAGGTGGCGCGCGCTCTCTTCGATGCCGCCTCTGACTGGCTGCGCGTCAAAGGCAAGAAGGTCATGAACGGCCCTCAGAGCTTCTCGGTCTACGATTCCGTCGGTTTCGAGGCAGAGGGCCTCGAGGTGATGCCCGTGGCGGGCCTCTTCCACTTCGCGCCCTACTACAAGGACCTTGCCGAGGCCTGCGGGTTCACCAAGTGCATCGACTGGTACTGCTACCTTGTCCGGAAGATCGAGGATTACCGGCCCTATCTCAAGGATGTCAAAGACAACATCATGAAGAACCTCGATGTGGAATTCAAACTGCTCGAGGAGCGAGACATGGCCAGGAGGGTCAAGCAGATCCAGGAGATATTCAATGTCGCCTGGGAGGGCAACTGGGGCCATCTCCCCCTGACGGATGCCCAGATCGAGATGTTTTACCAGGAACTCAAGATGATCGCCATACCGGAGCTCTCCATCTTCGCAGAACACAACGGCACGACGATCGGCTTCATCATATCGATCCCCGACGTGAACCCTGCACTGCGGATCCTCAACGGCAGGCTCTACCCCTGGCGTCTGCTCAGGTTCATGGCAGAGGCGAAAAAGACCAGGAAGATCCGCACGCTCATCATGGGGGTCCTGCCGGAATACCGCGGCCGGAAGATAGACGATATCTTCTACCTCATGACCATCGAGAACGGGATCGCCCTGGGATACACCGAGTCGGACTGCTCGCTCGTCGTGGAGACGAACACGAAGATGATCGGCGCCCTGAAGCCCCTGTTCGCAGATCATTACAAGACCTACCGGATCTACGAGCGGCCGGTACTCTAGCGGTCCCGTGCCTGTTTCTCCGTGCCTGCCCCCATGCCCGAGTCCTGCGGGTATGGCTGTGCCCCCAGGATGAACCGCCGTGCCACGGCCGGTCCAAAGAGGTATACGGCGATCCCGAGAAGCAGCCCTGCGAGGATATCTGCCACGTAGTGGTAGCGCAGGTACACCGTGGAGATGACGATGAGTCCTGCCCAGAGACATGAGGCGCGGTAGAAAGTCCTGCAGTATCTCCGTGCGAGCAGGATTGTCAGCAGGGAAACGAGGGCGTGTCCGCTCGGACAGCAGTCCCGCATCATGCCTTCTGCAGCAGCCAGCGTGTGTCTCACGAGATCGAAGGTGAGAATCCCGCTCAGGGGAAAACTCTGAAGGTGGTCCATGGTGAAGCGGGGGCCGATGACCGGGGTGAAGTAGTACCCGAGGTAGGAGAGGTAGAATCCCATGATGATGGTGGAGGTGTTTATGTGAAAATCAAGGAAGGACCGCCTCCGGTACAGGAGCACGCACAGGGTCAGGGGGAGGAAGTAGAAGCTGGCATACGCGATCTGGAGCACCTCGGAGATGACCGGGAAGGTCACCCGCTCGAGGAGTATGGTGGGATCGTGGCCGAAGAAGAGCCAGCGGTCGATCTGCATGATGAGGGTATCCAGGTCATGGGGGTTGACCAGCGGGATGAGTTTCCTGTTTTCCAGGTAGATGGTGATGATGGCCGGGATGGCATACCAGTCTCTGAGAAACCCGAGCCACTGGCTGTTGAAGTGCCGGTGCGTGGCGGAAGCGATGAGGATGACGGCGATGATGAGGACGTTGATGGCGAAGATGTCCCGGGCCTGCTCGAATCCTGCAAAGACAACCACGAGGAGATTGATGAGCACTGCCATGGCAATGGTGAGCCGCTCTTCGAGATACAGGTGATCAGCATATGCATTCAGGAATCTCCAGACCCCCATCCGTACCCCCATGCTCGAAATACATGCCATCGATATCTTCAATAAATATCCGCGCTCAGCGAGATGGTCAACAGATTTTACCGGATAAATGCGCCTCGGTGATTTTCCTGCTGGACAGGGGCATCATAATCGTGTAGATGCAGTTCGATTCGCGGGGGAGTAGTTAAGACGGTTATAACGCCGGCCTGTCACGCCGGAGGTCGCGAGTTCGAGTCTCGTCTCTCCCGCCACTTTTGATACGACAAGACCCCGGGCACGATATGGTGCACCGGGGTTTTTTTTGCCCCTTATCCGGTTGCGGAACCAGAAGTGTAATCAGCAGAGGTTCCTGCCCAGAGCGATGGTACCCGGAGACAGCCCCTGTGCACCCGTCAGTCAGTGGCGGTTCCTCATGGCCGGGTCGCTCCATCTCTCCACTGCCTGTTTCTCCTGTGCAAGGTAAATACGCTGACGGTTCAGCAGCAGCTCCCAGTTGACCTCGTGCCCATCGAATTCAGGCCCGTCCACGCAGGCGAAGCGGGTTTTTTCTCCCACTTCCACCCGGCACGAGCCGCACATGCCGGTGCCGTCGACCATGATGGAGTTGAGGCTGACCAGGGTGGGTATGCCATACCCCCTGGTGGCCTCTGCACAGGCCTTCATCATGACTGCCGGCCCGATCGCCCAGACACGCTCAGGTGGCGGTCCTGCTTCCAGCAGCTCCTCAAGTGCCAGGGTGACAAAGCCGCTGCGGCCATACGACCCGTCATCGGTACAGACAGCGAGGCTGTGGCTCACCAGGCGCATCCGGTCTTCCCAGAAGAGCAGCTCTTTTGTCCGTGCACCGATAATGGAGTGCACGGTATTGCCTGCATTGTGCAGGGCACGGGCAATAGGGTAGATGGCGGCGATCCCGACGCCTCCCCCTATGCAGACGACCGTACCGTAGAGCTCGATGTCGCTGGGCCTGCCCAGCGGGCCGGAGATGACAACGAGCCGGTCGCCCTCGTGCATCGTGCATATCTCCATCGTGGTTTTGCCGATTTCCTGCACCACGAGGGTTATCACACCCTGGTCGGCGTGGTAATCGGCAAGGGTCAGGGGAATACGCTCTGCGTGTTCGTGGATGCAGACAATGACAAACTGACCGGCCTTCACCTTGCGAGCCACCTTCGGGGCATGCACCTCGAACAGGGTGGTGGTAGAGTTCAGTCTCTGCATTTTCAGAATCTCGTTCATGGGTATCCTCTGGGTCTGAGTGCTCGGGAGTGCCGGGGTTATAGGTGTATAATAACGAACACAACGGCTAAGATGAACTCCCGGGACGTATTCCAGTGCGGTGCGAACCGTGCTGCCAACTCGGGAGAACTCACGGGCCTGATGGGACAGGGGCGCCCCCCGGCCCCGGCCGGAGCCACAAATAGCCTCTTGATTTTCGTGGATAAATCTCATTTAATAAGAGGTGATGAATAACTGTTGAGGGGATGTGTCATGCCGATTTATGAGTTCTACTGTCATCAGTGCAACACCATCTACAATTTCTTTTCAAAGAGCGTAAATACGGAGAAGGTCCCGCAGTGTCCGAAGTGTGACAACACGAGACTGAAACGAAAGGTCTCCATCTTCGCCACCATCTCCGGCCGGAAAGAGTCAGATTCCGATGAGGCCATGCCCGATATCGATGAGTCCAAGATGGAAAAGGCCATGGCAATGCTGGCCAATGAGGCAGGCAGGATCAACGAGGACGACCCCCGGCAGGCAGCCCAGCTCATGAGAAAGCTTTCCGATGCCACGGGCCTGAGGCTGGGCGCGGGCATGGAAGAGGCGCTCGGCCGCATGGAGCGCGGGGAAGACCCGGACAGGATCGAGGCGGAGATGGGGGACCTGCTCGAGGGGGAGGAGCCCTTTCTCATGGAAGCGAAATCAAAGGCCGGGGCCCGCAGGGAAAAACCAAAGGTGGACGAAACCCTCTACGACCTGTAGGCCGGTGCCTCGCCCGAAGGCTCTTCCTTTGATGTGCCCGGACAGGGCCGGAAACCGAAGAAAGGGTCACAGCGAGGCCGCCGGTCATTGTATGCACCGCTTAAGCCTTTTATTATAAGTGTATGATCATCAGTGCCCACCGACCTTATTTCTGTCCCTATCCCGGATTCTTCTACAAGGCGATGAAGTCCGACGTGTTCGTTCTCCTGGATGATGTCCAGTTTCCTTTGGGGACCACGTGGCTCAGCAGGAACCGGTTCAAGAATGATCAGGGGGTGTTGTGGATGACCGTGCCGGTCTGGAAGAAGGGCCGCGGACTCCAAAAGATCAACGAGGTGCAGATATGCCATGAAGGCCGCTGGCAGAAGAAGCACCTGGAGACCCTGAAGGTCGCCTATGGCCATGCACCGTATCTTGGCGAACACCTGCATCTGTTTGAGGATCTCTTCTCGGGAGGATGCGCGAGGCTCATAGACATGAACCTGGAGATTATCCGGTATCTGTTCGATATCCTCGGTATCGACACGGAGATCGTGCTCCTGTCTCAGCTGGGACTCAAGGGAAGGGGTCCAGGACTTCTCGTGGACATATGCAAGGTACTCGGGGGCTCTGTGTTCCTGGCACAGCGTTCGCTGGGCCCGTATCTGGATGAATCCGGTTTTGCCCGGGCCGGGATGAGGATTTCCTACGTGGCGCCCCCTGCGATCGTGTACCCGCAGTTGTGGGGAGGGTTCATCGGCAATCTCTCCGTCTTTGACCTCCTGTTCAACTGCGGGCCGAGGTCGCGAGAGATCATGGTGCAGGGGTAAGGGGCGCCCGGTGGTCATGCAGCAACCCGGGCAGTGAAAAAAAGCTTAACATCCGAAAGCAAAATCAATATGATAACAAGCAGGAGACGTGAGCGGGTGATGAGAACAATGCACGCCAGAGGGTGTCTGCTTGTTGCGGTCATCGTGATGGGCCTGCTGGGTGCAGGCTGTGCCGGAAGGTATTTCAAGGATGCCGGTGCACCGCCGGTTCCCCCGCCCCGCTACGAGCCGGGCGGACTGCCATACCAGGAATACTGGACCGGCATCGTCTTCAACGGCAACAAGATCGGGTTCAGCCATTTTTCCATTACTGCATCCAAAGAGGTGCCGGATCACTTCGAGGTGCGTTCCGAGACGCTCATGCACTTCAAGTTTCTCATGATGGACAAGAAAATCAGCCTCGTATCGTATGACCTGATCGGCCGGGACCTGACCCTCAAACGCCTCGCCTACGGCTATGACATCGACGGGAGCACGCTGAAGCTCTCGGCGCAGGTGAGAGACGGGGTGCTGGAGATCACGCGGGACTCGGGAAACCAGACAAGCCGGGAGAGCATCCCCCTGGAGGGGGCGGTCTATCCGGGAAGCATCCTGTACCTCTATCCCGTGGTGCACGGGCTCGAGATCGGCCGCACATACCGGTATCAGGTCTATGACAGTGAGACCCAGGGCATAGAACCGGTGGTGCAGGAGATCCAGGCCTACCAGGAGAGCGATCTGTTTGCGGGCAAGGCATTCCGGATGCAGACGGATTTTCTCGGCCAGGAGATGACCTCCTGGATCGACGAGGCAGGAAGGCCACTGTTCGAACAGGCGCTCGGCGGGGTGCTGCTGTCAGGGCTCGAGAGCGAAACCGAGGCCCGGAGATACCTGCTGGAATCAGCCATGAACAGGGAGGACACCTTTGTGGATTTCAGCCTGATACGGACCGACACCCCCATCGACCAGCCGCGGCAGACCGTACTGCTGGAGGTGCTCATTGGAGGGATCGGTGATGAACTCATCATCCCCAGTGATGAACGCCAGGCATGTGAGCCCAGGGGGCCTCAAACACTCTGCCGCATCGACGTGCAGGCCCCCGGAGCAGGCAACGGAGCCAACGCGGCTGGGCCGGAAGAGCTCGGGAAATATCTGCAGGCTTCCTATGCCGTGCCGTGCACGAACGACGAGGTGGTGAGGACGGCTCACGAGATCACCCGGGGCGCCTCAACCCGGCTGGAGTGCGTAGATGCACTCCTGACGTGGATCGGGGAGAATATCGAGCCGGCGCCAGTGGACGTATTCACTGCGCTCGATGTCCTCGAGAAGAAAAAGGCGGAGTGCCAGGGGCATGCCTATCTCTATGCAGCGCTGGCCAGGGCCGTGGGCATTCCCACCCGGGTGGTGGGCGGAATCGTCTATGCAGATGAATTTAAAGGATTTCTCTACCATGCCTGGGCAGAAAGCCATGTGGATGGAAAATGGACTGCAGTGGACCCCACAACCGGCCAGGTGCCCGCAGATGCAACACACATCAAGTTTATCGAGGGGGAGGGCATGTCTTCCCTCATCCCCCTCGTGGGTGTCATCGGCAAGGTCAGTATCGAGGTTGTACGTGCGGAGTAGGGGCCGTGGCCCCATGGCCTGGACGGGATGGCGGCCGGGCACGGGGAGGGGGTCGTAACGGCGGGATGCCCGGTATGAGATGACCGGGCTTGCATGGGGTGAGAGCCATGTCAGGTACGACGAAATACCGGTTCAGTCCTGTGGAAAAACTGCTGCTGGCAACGGCGCCCGCAGCAGCTGCCTTTGTGATCAGGTGGTGGTGCAGATCCTGCAGGGTGGAGAAGCGGATCAATGCTCAGGGCGAGCTGGGTGCAATCGAACGGTTCGGCGGCTGTGTCTATGCCACCTGGCACCAGCGGATGTTCTACTTCTTCGAGGACTTCGGCTCGCGGCACGTCACCATGATGATCAGCAGGAGCAGGGACGGGGAATACGCCAATGCGCTCGCCCTGAAGATGGGTTTTTACTCGGTGCGGGGAAGCAGGACCAGAGACGGGAAGAAGGCCATGCACGAGCTCATAGACCTGATGAGGCAGGGGGGACACACGGCAGGGATGATGGCCGACGGTCCCACAGGCCCTCCCCGGGTATTGAAGATGGGGACGGTGAAGATCGCGCGTGACAGCCACAAGCCGATCGTCCCCATGATGTACGGGGCCAGGCACAGGATCGTGCTGAACACGTGGGACAGATATTTCCTCCCGGTACCCTTTACCAGGATCGTGCTCTACCACGGAGACTCGGTACTGGTCCCTGCCGATGCGGACGAAGAGGAGTGCGAGCGTATCCGCTCCCAGGTGGAAGACAGGATGAATGAAATGGCCCAGTTCTGCGATACGTTCTGGGGAGGGACTCCTGTCGGCAAGCCGGGTTTCGACCTCCCCGAACTAAGATAAGAGGTGAATGACATGGATGTGGCACATGCCGATACGAAACCTGCCGAACTGCTCCTCGAACATGTCAGGGTGATCAGGGAGTGCTGCTCGAGGCTGCCGGCGCTCGATCTGGCCTGCGGCAGCGGGCGTAACGGCACCTACCTTGCCCGGGAAGGCCTCAAAGCGGTGCTCGCCGATATCTCCCAGGAGAACCTCGTGAGGGCACGGCAGTCGGCCGGGGAGGCCCTCCCCAGGGTGCTGACCTGCCGGGTGGACATGGAAAAGGACGGTCTTGGGGTCTTCAAGCCCGGGTCCTTCGGTGCGGTGCTGGTCTTCCGCTATCTTCACCGGCCGCTGATGCCGTTCATAAGGGAGCTGCTCTGCCCGGGCGGGGTACTCCTCTACGAGACCTTCACCGTGGACCAGCCGAGGTTCGGGAAGCCCCGCAACCCGGACTTTCTCCTCAAACCGGGCGAACTCGTGAGCTGGTTCGAAGACTGGGACATCATCCACAGGTTCGAAGGCATCCTGGAACATCGGAAACAGGCCGTAGCAAACATCGTGTGCCGCCGGCCCGGATAGGCACAGGGGGTTCTGCAGGGCCGTGATCGCCGGATGATGGAGCCGCGTCCGGAACCGGAAAAAGAGCGGCCGTCGGGCTTGCATCAGCGGCAGCAGGCGTTATTTTTTGTTTGAGCGTAATACAGATTACTCATTGAATACAGCATGCGAGGGGGTGCTGCCATGGTTGCCCTGCCGTTTTGTCTCATCTTTCTCGTTCCCATGAGCGTCGTTGCCGGGTACATGCTCGGGGGCGCCTTTACATTTATCACGCCGGCTGTGGTCTTTGGTGTGATCCCGGTCCTTGATCTCGTGATCGGTTCCTCGAGGCGGAATCCGACCATGGCGGAAGAAGCCGCCTGGAAAGAGGCCCTCTCGTTCAGGGTCATAACGTGGCTGTGTGTCCCACTCCAGGTGGCTGTCGTGCTCTGGGGCGCATACGTGGTCAGCAACAGCGCCATGACTGCCCGGGAGATGGCAGGGTTTGTCCTGTCGGTGGGTACGTCCTCGGGCGTGATGGGAATCAATGTCTCTCACGAGCTGCAGCACCGGGTGAATTCTGCATTCGAACCGCTGCTTGCACGCATCATGCTCTGGACCGTCGTGTACATGCACTGGGCAGTAGAACACGTGGCAGGACATCATCGGCATGTGGCGACGCCCGAGGATCCTGCAACAGCCAGGCTCGGCGAATCATTCTATGTATTCTGGCCGCGCACGGTGTTCGAGGGGATAAGGAGCGCCTGGAGGATCGAGCAGCGGCGCCTCGAGAGAAAACAGCAGAGCATATGGGGCATCCATAACCGTTTGATGCGCTACCTTCTGGCTCAGCTGGGTCTCCTGGGGGCCCTGGGGGCAGTGTTGGGCACGGCTGCCGTGACCTATTTTGTCGCACAGAGCATTGTTGCGATATCGCTTCTCGAGATCGTGAATT
This sequence comes from Deltaproteobacteria bacterium, assembly GCA_018434685.1. Lineage (GTDB taxonomy): Bacteria > Desulfobacterota > Desulfomonilia > UBA1062 > UBA1062 > DSAD01. The sequence continues at coordinate 117,058 of JAHDOV010000002.1, read as the reverse complement.
ATATCGAACATTACGGTCTTCTCAGAAAGAAGATCGAAGGAGGCAGTTACGAACCGGTGTCGCTACGTCATTCATGGAATTCCAGCAACTGCCTGACAAACCGGTTCCTCTTCAACCTCCAGAGGCATTCAGACCACCACCTCAAACCCGACCGGCGCTATCAGGTTCTCAGGCACCATCAGGAGAGCCCCCAGTTCCCCACGGGATATGCGGGCATGATCCTCATCGCTGCCATCCCGCCGCTCTGGAGGAGCATCATGGATCCCAGGGTGAGAGAGTATCGGCTCCAGGGCGAATGAACAGGCTTTCATGAACTCAATCAAACCGAACCAGAATCAGATGGTTATTGTTATCATGCAGATTTTGTTATAGGAAAAGACAGGAACCACAGGAATACTCACAGCAGAGCTGCGATTCGTGTGACACGTGTGGAGTGGATTATATGGGCCTGGAAGGTGAACGCTCGATACTCGAGGATCTGAAGAAGCGGCACCCCGCAAAGTTCGTACCTATCGAGGAGATCTTCAGTCACATCCACCGGGGCAACAGGATATTCATTCCCACGGGCTGTGCAGAGCCGCAGTACCTCGTCAGCGCGCTCATGGAATTTTCCCGGGCGTTTCCCAAGGCTGTCTTCGATGCCGAGTTGTTCTCCGTGCTGACCTTCGGGGGGGGCACCTGTGCGGACGAGCAGTTCGAATCGATTTTCCGGCAGAACACCTTCTTTGTCGGAGACAGCATGCGCGATGCGGTCAACAGCGGCCTGGCGGATTATACCCCGGTCTTCATATCCCAGATCCCTTCATTGATACGACGCAAGCTGCTCCCGGTTGACGTGGCACTGATCCAGACATCGCTCCCGGATGAGAACGGCCGGGTGAGCCTCGGTATCAGTGTTGACATAACCAGGGCTGCAACAGAGCATGCCTCGCTCGTGATCGCCCAGATCAATTCTGCCATGCCCAGGGTGCACGGCGACACCTTCATCCATATGGATGAGATCGACTTTGCCGTCCATCACGACGAGCCGCTCCTGGAATATGTAACCCGGGTTCCCGATGCCATTGCACGCAGCATCGGCACACATGTCTCCAGGATCGTCGAGGACGGGAGCACGATCCAGGTGGGCTACGGGAGCATCCCCAATGCCATTGTCTCGAACCTGGGTTCGAAGAGACACCTGGGCATCCATACGGAGGTGTTGAGCGACGGTCTGGTGGAGCTCATAAAGAATGGTGCGGTGGACAATACTCGAAAGAGCGTGGACCGGGGAAAGACCGTTGCGAGCATCTGTATGGGGAAAAAGAGCACGTATGAGTATGTACATGACAACCCTCACATAGAGCTGCGATCCATCGACTATACGAACAACCTGCTCGTGATCGCTCAGCAGCAGCGCATGGTGGCCATCAACTCCGCCCTGGAGGTCGACCTCACCGGCCAGGCCACGGCCGAATCCATGGGTAAAATTTTCTACAGCGGGATAGGGGGGCAGGCCGACTTCATGAGGGGCAGTGCGCTCGCTCCCGAAGGAAAGACCATCCTGGCCGTGCAATCCACGGCAAAGAACGGCTCGATCTCACGGATCGTCCCGTTCATCAAGGAGGGGGCAGGGGTCACCCTGGGCAGGGGCGACATACACTATGTCGTCACCGAGTACGGGATCGCCTACCTGCAGGGAAAGAGCATCAGGGAGCGCGCCATGGCACTGATCTCCATTGCACATCCGAACTTCAGGCACTGGCTCGTCGAAGAGGCGAAAAAGCTGAACCTCATATACAAGGATCAGGCATTCATCCCGGGCAAGGCAGGGGAATATCCCGAGCACTTCGAGACCTACCGGACGACGAAAACCGGGATCGAGCTGTTCCTGAGGCCGGTGAAGATCAGCGATGAGCGGCTGTTGAGGGACTTTGTCTATTCCCTGTCCGACCAGAGCATCTACAACCGGTTCTTTTCCGTTCGGACATCCATGCCGCATGAGTTTCTGCAGAGATTCGTGATCATCGACTACACCAGGGAGATGGCCATCCTGGCCATCAAACAGGAGGATGAACGGGAAGAGATCGTCGGTGTCGGGAGGTATAACGTTCTGGAGGATACCCACATGGCCGCCATCGCACTGGTTGTCCGGGATGATTATCAGAACCGGGGCATCGGCAGGGAGCTTCTTTCGTACCTCGTTCACCTCGCCCAGAGGCAGGGCCTCCTGGGTGTCAGTTCGGAGGTGCTCATTGAGAACAAGCCCATGATGCACCTCCTTCCGCATTTCCTCAAAGACGATTACGAGATAGAGAAGAGATTCGACGCGGGTGTCTACTACCTCAATGTCGCATTCAGGGATCTGGTCTGATACCCCGGGTCCCCTGGGATCTCCGGGTCGTTCCAGCCGATGTCTCTGATGTGCTCGAGGTATGAGGGCCAATGAAAAGTAATCATTTTTATCCGGGATGTCGATGGAAACCTGTGTAGCGGACCGGGCTGAGCGGAACATGAACCTCCCTGTGACAGGCGAATCTCTGCCGGGAAGACCTTTTCAGGAAAACCCCGGTAAGCAGGGAGTGGTAACCCCGTGCATTTCCGGTCTCCAGGAAGGAACGAACCAGGGCGGCCTGGAAGGTATGCCCTTGACGAGGTGATTGAATGAGCCGGACGCAAGAGGTGAGAGAGAAGGGAGACACTCTCCGCGTGTGCCCGCTCACCGGTCTGTCCGTCCTTGCCAGACCTGAATGGACAGATGTCGGTTTCGGCGGTGATTACCGGATGAGCTTCAGCGTGCTGGGGGAAAAAATCCTCCTGGTGCACAATGTCGGGTATGCAACTGCCGATGATGTGAAAAAAGCCCTGGCCCTGATCGACGCAGCCGTATCCGACGCCATCCCTGAAGGCCGTCCCTATGGATTCATCCTGGATTGTACGGACCTCGAAGGCGGTTCCATCGAGGCGCGCAGGTTCTATATCGAACAGATGAGGCAGCGTGATCGAATCAGGTGCCTCATCTTTTACGGGGCCTCGGCCGTGTTCAGGATGAGTATCAACCTGGCGAAAAGGATCAACACCGTGCCCTTCGATGTGTTCATCACAGCTGACTATCCCGAGGCAGTCAATCTCGCCTTTCAGACCATCTCTGATGACAGGACCTGCTCCGTTGCCACAGCAGGGGGACCGCCCGCTGCCTGGAAGCATTCCCCGGCAACGGGGTGCGGCCCTGCCGGTGTCGCTGCAAATCCGGGCTGGAGCCTCGACCTGGACGGGTTCTCCGTCAGGTATGATATCGTCGGCGAGACCACCATACTGGTTGCTGCCTCCGGTGACCTGACGGACGGCAGTGTCTCCTCGCTCTTTGATTCGATGGGATGGGTCCTTGCGTGCCTTGCCGCCGGGAAGGGACGGTATGACCTGGTCTTTGATCTGTCGGGGATCAGGGCAGGCTCGCTGAATGCATGCAGGGTATTTCTTGCCGGGTTGAGGTCATGGTACCGGCATCACCCGTTCGGGCAATGCTTCGTCTGTGGTGCCGGTGGGACCATGAAGAGTGTGTTCGGGCTCATAAAACCGTTTCTCCCGTTCACGATGATTCTGGCCCGCAGCAGTGAGTGCGCCTTGGGGATCACCGCCTGCCACGGGCCGGCGCCGCGTACCACCCTGGTGAGGCCGTGCCCGGAGCAGAAGGAGTCCGGGACCCTCGGAGCCGGTACGATAGAGGGCTACGTTCAGGAACTGCTGGATTTCATCGGGAATATCGACTGGGCCAGCGACACGACAGTTGATCTCAGCCAGGTGGATCCTGCCGGTCCTCTCAAGGAGGTCTGCGACGCCATTGCGCTGATCAAGACGGATCTCGACAAGGTTCTTAAGGAGCGCATGGAAACCGAGCAGGCAGTGCGGGAGAGAGAACAGTGGTATCGCAACATATTCAACAATGTGTCCGACTACCTGTATGTCCATGACCTGGAAGGGGGATTCGATTTCGAGAACACAAACCAGACGGTTCAGAAGACATTGGGATACCGGGAAGGCTCCGTGCGAAGGAGGAACTTGCAGGAGTTTATGCCTGAACGATATAGACCCCGGTTCGGTGCCTACCTCAAGAGGGTTCTGGCCAAAGGTTGCGACGAGGGGCTCCTGAGCATTATCGATTGTGACGGACACGAACACATCCTGGAATACCGGAATTCTCTCGTGCTGGGGAAAAAAGGCCCCATCGGGGTTCAGGGTTCGGCACGTGATATTACCGAGCGCATCAGGAGCGACATGAGGCTGAAGAAGAGCGAGGAGAAATACCGGAATATCCTCGAGAGCATGGAGGAGGGGTACTACGAGATCGATCTGGAGGGCAACCTGACGTTCTTCAATGACGGATTGTGTACCATGCTGCAGTACTCAAGAGACGAACTGACAGGCACACACTACCTCGGGCATATCGAACCGGGAAACCGGGAGCGTCTGGAGGGGGTGCTGCAGAGGGTCCTGGGTTCGGGCAAGCCTGAAAACGTATTCGACTGGGAATTCATGAGAAAAGACGGTTCGAGAAGGTCGGCAGAAGGATCCATTTCCCTCGTGATGGATATGAACGGCCTGCCGGCGGGGTTCCGGGGTGTAATCCGGGACACGACCGAGCGGAAACAGGCTGAGAAGATGCGTGAGGAGAAGATCAAGGCAGAGGTTGAAAACCGCTCCAAGAGCGAGTTCCTCGCAAACATGAGTCATGAGATACGCACCCCGCTCAACGGCATCATCGGGATGGCCGAACTGGCGATGGATACCGATCTGGACGATAATCAGCGAGAGCTCGTCCAAGCTATAAACAGGGAATCGGAAATTCTCCTGGACCTGATCAACGACATCCTGGACTTCTCCAGGATCGAGGCAGACAGGTACGAACTCGAGAAGATCCCCTTTGATCTGCGGGTGCTGATCGAGGAGGTTGCAGCCAGCTTTGCGGTCAGGGCAGGGCAGAAAGGTCTGGAACTTCGCTCGTACCTGTCCCCGGCTGTGCCTGCCCAGCTCATCGGCGACCCTGGCAGGCTCCGGCAGATAGTGACGAACCTGGTGGACAATGCGCTGAAATTTACCGCGCAGGGGGAAATAGTCATCAGGGCGGTACAGGAGCAGGGCAGTGGTGAGCGGGTTTGGATCAGGTTCTCCGTCAGGGACACGGGTATCGGGATACCACAGGATCTGCAGGCCAGGATCTTCGACATGTTCACCCAGGCAGACAGTTCAACCACCAGGCGATACGGCGGGACAGGACTCGGCCTTGCCATCTCCCGGAAACTCTCAGAACTGATGGACGGCCGGATCGGCGTGGACAGCGGTGAGGGATCGGGGAGCACCTTCTGGTTCACGGCTGCCTTTTCCCGGCAGGAGGTAAGCCCTGCAGTGCCGGTCGTGGATGAGCGTGAACCCGGCAGGGCAATGCCTGCCATGCGACATGCCCCGGCCGGGCAGAACAGGAATAATGTCCGGATACTGCTGGCGGACGATTACCCGACGAATCAGCAGGTGTCCCTGCGGCACCTGAAAAGGGCCGGTTACCAGGTGGATCTGGTGACAGACGGGAGGCAGGCAGTGGGGGCATGGAGGCGCACCCGCTACGACCTCGTCCTGATGGATATCCAGATGACGCTCATGGATGGCTTCGATGCCACCAGGGAGATCAGGAGGCTCGAGGAGCTATGCGGCAGCGATGCAGACCGGGGCGGACCGGCCGACAGGAAGAGGGTTCCTGTTGTGGCCATGACCGCTCATGCCGTACAGGGGTTCCGGGAGAGATGCCTGGAAGCAGGCATGGATGACTATATTGCCAAGCCACTGAAAAAACTGGATCTTCTCGATATGGTCGAGAAATGGACCTGTGGTGCATCGGATATGGCTCAAGTTTCGGGGTATTATGTTCCGAGAAGCATTCTGGTGGAAGAGGGATGTCCCGGGAGAGTGGATGCACCGCTCGACGTTGACCAGGCCATGGAGGAATTCGAGCATGACCGGGGGTTTTTCATCGAGGTGTTCGACGGGTTTCTCAGGAACCTGGCGGTGCAGGTCGAGACCATTCGCAGCGCCCTGGCGCAAGGAGATATGGCAAGAGTGATGGAAGAGGCACACTCCATCAAGGGCGGTGCAGCCAATCTCTGTGCCTCTGCCCTGTCGGAGGTGGCGAGTGAGCTTGAAAAGATCGGAAAAAATGGTATGGTGAAAGAGGGTGCCCAGGCACTGGAGCGCCTCGAGTACGAGTTTTATCGCCTCGAGCAGTATGTCCGGGCAGCGTATCACCCGGACTGATGGCCGGGACACAGTGCGGGTGCTGTACCGGTTCATGGTGCAGGAGATCTCAGGCTGGTTAGGCGTCAGGGACTGTTGGGAGAGGGATCGTCATGAAGATACTTGTTGTTGATGATGAGCTTGTCAGCAGGAAGAAAATGAAGCTGATCATGGACGGCCTCGGCGAATGCGAGGCCGTTGCAAGCGGCATGGATGCTGTCGCTGCATATCAGGGTGCGTGGGAGAATGAAGCCCCCTTCGACCTGGTAGCCCTGGATGTCCTCATGCCGGAGATGACCGGCACACAGGTGCTGGAAGAAATACGGCACCTGGAATCCGAGAAGAATATCCCCGGGGAAAAGAGGGTGAAAATATTCATGGTGACCTCCCATGCCGACAAGGATACCATCATCGCCTGTGTTCAGGCAGGGTGTGATGATTTCATCGCAAAGCCGTTTGACCGGGAGATCGTTTACCGGAAACTCTCACAGAGGGGATTTGAAGAGCACATCAACAAGGCCCGGGACGCACGGGGTAACGATGCGCCCACCGATGGGCGTTCCTCCGGTACAAAGGAAGGGATTCTGCAGGACATCATAGAGCGATTCAACCGCGGCGAGATCGATCTCCCCTCGCTCCCTGCGATTTACGAAAAATACATGACCCTCGTGAAAAATGGGGCAAACCTCCAGGGGATCGCCGATCTCCTCAGGCAGGATGCGGCAATCTCATCCAAACTCATCGGCATTTCCAACTCCTCCTACTATCGGGGGCTCGTGGAGAACAAGACCCTGGATCAGGCCATCGGCCGGCTGGGGCTGGACACCACCAGGCAGACAGTCGATGCGATCGCCAACCGGTCTTTATATGACGGGGTGAACAAGAAATACAGCACCCTGATCGAGGCCTTATGGGAACATGCCCTCTCCTGCGCGTATGCAGCACAGCTTGTCGCCGAAACCCTGAGGCTGAAATTCGGCGATGATGCCTTCACCCTGGGCCTGTTCCACGATATCGGGAAGCTGCTCCTGGTCAAGGTCGTGGGCGAGGTGGAGAAGAAAGGGGATCTCGGGGAAGAGGTGGACGGCCTGGCGCTTTTCGAGACCCTGGACACCTACCATGGGAAGACCGGCTCAGCGCTCCTGAAAAAGTGGGGGTTCTCCAGCGGATTCGTCTCGGTGGCCCTGTATCACGATGATCCTGAGAAGGCCAAGAAGATCTCGAAAGAGCTCCTGGTGATTCACTGTGCAAACCTGCTCGTGAAAACCCTGGGATACGGCCAGGACAAGCCCCTGGAGATAGACCTTGCCGGGACCGGGGCTGCTCATGAACTGGGCCTCGATGGTGAGATGATCGATCGGATAAAGCAGAAGGTGAACGAGAAGATGAGCGAGCTCAAGAGATATCTCCAGTGAGATGCGTCTCCAAGGACTGCCTGCCGGTACAGGGCCGGGGCATACCGCGCCTGTAAAAAAGCTTTGATTTTTTACTTCCATCCCCTTATTTTCATGAATATGGCACCGGAATAACCGGGACTGCACTGAAAAAAGACAGGGTAGCAGCCCAATCCTCAAGGTGAAAGGAGAAGACCATGCAACCGGACCCGTCAGAGCTGACAAAACAGATCGACCTGAACCTGCCCCTTATCGGGTTGTACGATTCGCCGGACACCGAGGGCTTCGCGCCTTTGGTCAGTGCGGAACCAGGCAGGCACACGTGTATCTTCTGTTTCTATGAAAACTGGCTCAAGGGACAGACCCTTGTCATCACCCGCGACAATTTCGGCTGCGGGGGAGCCGGCAAGTACCTGTGCAATGTGCAGACCAGGACGAAAGAAGACCTCGTGAAGTTTCTCAAGGACGGCGAGGGGCTCAAGGCAACTCATGAGATCATGAACAGGTGGGTGGACCACGGGAAACCCTATGAACAGGAACACGCCAATCTCCTTCTGGGACCCCTGAAGGCCGGCAGGTATGACCTCCTCAAGACCGTCACGTTTTTTGTCAACCCGGACCAGCTCAGCTCACTCATCATCGGGGCGAATTATCACAGCGTCCCCGGCGATTCCCCTGCCGTTCTCGCCCCGTTCGGGGCCGGGTGCATGGAACTCCTGCCCCTGTTCGACGACCTGAGCATCCCCCAGGCGATAATCGGGGCCACCGATATTGCCATGCGGCAGCACCTGCCGCCGGATATCCTGGCTTTCACCGTGACCAGGCCGATGTTCGAGCGGTTGTGTTCCCTGGGAACGGAGAGCTTTCTCTACAAGCCGTTCCTGAAGAATCTCAAGAAGGCGCGGGCTGAGAAATCCATGCGATCCGCAAGGGGGGAACAAGGCGGTCTTTCTTGCAGCGTGCCTGCAGGCACATGAAAAGATATCCCTTTTGTTGTCTCCTGCAATACTTTATAAGGGGTGTCATGCAGGAGCACAGGTTTGGTGTGCCCGACAAATGTGGTGCCTGCCTTGTGCCTCGATGAAAGAGATGGAGGTGATGTCATGCTGGAAGACCTCATAGTGAGAAACAGATCCTGCAGGCGTTTTTTTCAGGATCATGCTGTCGATATCGCGACCCTGCGGGAACTCGTCGACCTCGCGAGGCTCTCCGCCTCTGCGGCGAACCTGCAGCCCCTGAGGTACATCCTCTCGTGTGAACCGAAAAGGAACGAGCAGATCTTCGAACACCTTGGCTGGGCAGGCTACCTCAAGGACTGGCCGGGACCGGACAAGGGGGAGCGGCCGGCTGCCTATATCGTGATTCTGCTCGATACGGCAACCAGCAAGACCCCGGGGTGCGATCACGGGATTGCGGCGCAGAGCATCATGCTCGGGGCGACCGAAAAAGGCCTCGGCGGGTGCATGATTGCCTCGATCCAGCGAAACCGGCTGCGGCAGGTACTGGATATCCCCAGGAAGTACGAGATCCTCCTGGTCCTGGCATTGGGCAGGCCCAAAGAGGAGGTGCGGATCGAGAAGGTCGGAGAGGGGGGCGATATCCAGTACTGGCGGGACAGGGATGGCATCCACCATGTGCCGAAACGATCTCTCGATGAGATTATCCTGGGATGATCTGTCCGGGGCAATGTTCCTGATCCCGAGCCGGAAGAGGCTGGCAACCATCATGATGAGGGCTGTCCTGTACGCTGTCGCTGTCCTGATCGTGTGTGCCGATGCGCGCGCCGCAGGGCCCGGTGACTTCGCCTGTATCGCGCCGTTGAGCGGCACCGTATACGATATGCCGGTGTGCGTGGCGCTCCCGCAGGAGATCATTGCCAGGTCGCGCAGTGTCCTTGGCGACCTGAGACTGTTCGATGATGCCGGCACGGAGGTTGCCTATGCGCTCTCGGTACAGACCGGAGCCGTCGAGGAACTGGTCAGCTGGGACCTGGTGGAGTCCACACAGAGTAAAGGCCGCCAGTCCTTCATCCTGAAACGAGGCCGGCAGGGTTCTCGTGCACGAAGCGTGGAACTCCTCGCAGAAAACGGCCCGTTCCGCAAGGAGGTCGAGATCTTCTCCAGTAATGACGGCGATTCCTGGGAATATCGTGCCAGGGGTATCATCGTCGATCTGAGACCCCTGGTGAACGTGTTCGATACGACCCTTGAAATACCCGCCGGAACCGCTGCCTCCTATCTCATGGTAAAGATGAAAGATGCCCGTACCGGTGGGGAAGATCCATGCCTCGGGATGTTTTTCAGGCAGCTCGGCATCGATCGTTTCCGGATCAATATGGAGCCGGTCGCCCTCAGGGGAGCCTTCAGCCGGAGCGATACCCCGGACAGGGTGGTGGCGGTATACGATCAGGCCCTTTTTACCGAACCCGAGACCTATCTGGACGAAGAGGGTAACACCATCATCGATCTCCAGACCGTGTCGCTTCCCATCGATGAGGTGGCTTTCAGCATCGCCGACCCGTATTTCTTCAGGCCTGTGGAACTGTGGGTCTCCCCGGTCAGTGATCCTGCAGCGAGCCTTCTGGCAGGCAGAGGCACCATCTGCCGGATTCAGGCATATGATACCGAAAAGACGGCCATCTTTTTCGGACAGGATACGTGTTCACGGGTGATGATCAAGGTTGTCAACAAGAACCGGACGCCCCTTTCCATCGGCCAGGTCGCCTTGAGGTGGGCCCGAAGGGAGCTCTGTTTCATCCCGCAGCAGGGCCGGCGTTATACCCTCTATTTCGGGTCAGCCGGCGTCAAGGCACCCGGGTATACCCCCGGGAACAGAGCCCGCATCCATCCCCTCGAGGGGGACGACTACGGGGTATGGCATGCCGGTAAGGTCCGGGAAAATGAGGCCTATGCCCCCAACGGGCTCATGGCAAAGAGGTTCAAGACGCTATTTCCCATAGGCTTTTCCCTCCTCGTGGTGTATGTTCTCGGGTGCTGGATCATCCGGGTGAGGGGCAGAATTCCCGGGTCCGGGCCGGGATGATCCGGAGATACCCGGTGACGTCACGACGCACCCCCGAAGGGGTAAGGACTGTATGGCATGTCGTGGCGACGGCATGGAGGATAGGGTGGATATATACGAGTTTCTCTCTGCACATAACATAGCGTTCGAACGTCACGATCACGAGGCGGTCTATACCTGCGAGCAGGCGGACTGCCTGGATATTCCCGGAAGTGCCGCCAAGACGAAGAACCTGTTCCTTCGGGACAGGAAGGGACGCAGGCATTTTCTCGTCACGGTTGGTGCGGAAAAGACCGTGGATATAAAAGCCCTGGAAGAGCTCCTCGGGGTCAAGGGGCTGAGCTTTGCCTCTGCCGAGCGGCTGGAGCAGTATCTCGGCCTGACACCCGGGGCAGTGACCATCCTCGGGGTCATCAACGACCGGGACCATGCCGTTGAGGTGGTGGTGGACTCAGACCTGTGGTGCAGGGACGCAATCCAGTGCCATCCGCTCGTGAATACGAGCACCCTGATACTCTCACGCGACGACATCAGGCAGTTTCTGGACATCACGGGCCACGAGGTCCATGTCGTCGAGGTTCCTTCCAGGAACTGAACGTTCACCTCTCCGGTGGTGTCTCTGCCGGGTCGGCATCGTGCAGCCAGGCACAAGAAAAGCAGCGTGTCCTTCATGGCGGTCTCATTTTATTTCCCTGGAATGACGATAATTACAGATGAGCAGGTCTTCACAAAGAGAACCGCCCGAGAGAGGCGCTCTCCGCGGAAAGACGGTGAATGGGGGGACGGTGGTGTGATGAGAATATCAGTGGACCTGAAGACGCGTGTCAGGGATATCTGCCTCTTCATCCTGGTGATGGGGTGCATCGTTGCAGCTGTCGTATCAGGCGGCTGCTTTTCCCCAGACGAGGGGGACGACTCACAGTCCGAGGTGTCCCGCACCATCGGCGCCGAAGGGGGCATTGTCGAGATAACCGATCCCGGAAGCGCCCTGTATGGCGCCAAGGTGTACATCCCGCCCGGTGCCCTGAGACAGGACCGGGAAGTTGCCATTACCTCCTGTGCTCTCCCCGGCAATCTGCCCGACGGTTACAAGACAGCCGGATGCTGCCTGAGTTTTTTGCCGGACAACATCACCTTCGATGTGCCCATCAGGCTCTATCTGCCCTATGCCGATACCAATGACGACGGGATCGTGGACGGACAGGCGGTAACCGAAACCGATGTCAGAGCCCTGTACTACAATGAAACCACCGGGCAGTGGGAGGAAATGGACCTGTACGATACCGAGACGCTGGAGAACCGTGCGGTCATCGAGTCCGAACATTTCAGCACGTATCTGGCATACATCGATCCTGCGGATGCACAGCCCTATGATACCGGTACTGCACCGGTTCAGGCGGGAGGAGATGCTGCAGCCTATGAGCCGGGCGACTGCTACCACGACGATTCGTTTGACGCACAGTGCTGCTACTACTATCTCACCGTCACGCGCAGGGGCACCGATCTACTGGCGGTGATGGACCGCAATGCAACCTACACCACCAACGGATATCCGGCGGTGATCAGCCCCGCGTTCGATTCGGCGACCTTCGATGCCGCAAGCGCCTTTGAGCGGGTTCTTGCCTCGGGCGATGCGTCGCTGTGGGAGTGGGAGGCCGAGTTCGTCCGGGAGCATACCTACCTGTTGGATTATCGGGTGGAAGATGACCCGGCCACAACGACAACAACCGCAACGACCGACACCGGCACAGAGAACATCTACTGCCAGATCGAGGCAGAGGGTGCAGCCATGGTGAGAATCACCTGGCAGATCAATCTCGATGAACAGATCGTCTACCCGTCCACCCCGCAGGGCAGCGGACATATGCTCGTGATACGGTTCCGGGCGGCATACCGGTAACCCTCATTCCAGGCAGGGATCTCCCGGGTGCGTCTTCGAAGCGTGCCTGGCCGGACGCAGTTATCCGGGATAACCGCTGCCTCGATGACCTCGCTTTTCCCCTTGATTTTTAACCTTCAGCAGTGACATATCCCGCTCATGACAGGAGTGGGGAGAAAAAAACCGCTGATAGATCCGTTGCCCGCCGCGACGTGGAATGCCCCGTGCTGCATGCCGATACATTTCCTCGCTGACGTGCAGGAATGAACTTGAAAAGAGAGCGTGCAAGAGTATTGTAGAGCACATACGAAGGAGGAGATAGGATGAAACACGGTATTTATGGAACAACGTATCTCGCGTTTGCCATTGCCCTTATGACCGCTGTCTGGTGTGGGAACCTGCATGCCCAGGATCAGCCGGTTCTTACGGTGGAATATGGCGCTGTCTGTGAAGACGTGGTCAACCGCGAGGTCGTTGCGGCGAGCACCAGCTTCCCTGCAACCATAGAGAAGCTCTACTGCTTCACCAGGATCCTGGGAGCGACCGAGCCCACCTCGGTGTTCCATGTGTGGTATCATGGAGAAACCGAGCGCGCCCGGGTTGAGCTGCCGGTGAAATCAAGCAGCTGGAGGACCTACAGCTCGAAGGGCATCCTGCCTGCTGAAACCGGGACTTGGCGGGTTGAAGTGACCGATGTGAACGGAAGGATTCTCGAGACATACCGGTTCGATATCTACAACCAGCAGTAGGATTATCGTACGCTGAAGAAGAGTTAATGTGCCAGGCAGCCCACATGGCTGCCTGGCACGAGCAATGGAACTACTGAAGTACAGGTATGTTCGGCATTTTCTGTTCGTTTCATTAATCGTATCAGCCTGTTGTAATCACAAGTGCTTTGTGCCCGCATTCCCGGGGGTCCTGCCGGACCTGTGGGGCAGAACCCCCAGCAGCCCTTAGCCAGAACCCTTGAAATAGCCTCACCCGTGGCTATCATGTATGGTATCGAGCTGTACCAGGCAGGTATCTCGGGGGAGGCGTGTCAAATCCGGATGCACAAACCCTGATCCAAGAGCTGGTTTCCCGGGCAGGCATTAGACTCGGCGGGGACAAGCCCTGGGACATGACCGTGCACAATGAAGCCCTGTACGAGCGGCTTCTCTCCGGCGGGTCACTGGCCCTGGGCGAGTCGTACATGGATGGCTGGTGGGACTGTCCGGCCCTGGATGAGTTCTTCGACCGGGTCCTGCTGGCTCAGCTCGACCGGAAGATCAGGAAAAACCTGAAGCTGTTCTGGCACATTCTCAGGGCGAAGTTCTTCAATCTCCAGAAGACAAGCCGGGCCTTTCAGGTGGGCAAGAAGCACTATGATATAGGCAATGACCTGTACCGGGCGATGCTCGGCTCCAACATGACCTATACGTGCGGATACTGGAAGAACGCAGATAATCTCGACGACGCCCAGGAGGCCAAGATGGACCTTGTCTGCCGGAAGGCCGGGCTCCAGCCGGGGATGAAGGTGCTGGAGCTGGGATGCGGCTGGGGTTCCTTTGCCCGCTATGCTGCCGACAAGTACGGGGCAGAGGTGACGGCCCTTACGGTCTCGAAGGAGCAGGCCTCCCTGGGCAGGAAGCTCTGTGAGGGGCTGCCGGTCGACATCCACCTCCAGGACTACCGGAAGGTGACTGGTGTGTATGACCGGGTCATCTCCATCGGCATCATGGAACATGTGGGCTGCAAGAACTACCGAACCTACATGGAGACGGTCGAGCGCTGCCTCAAGGATGACGGCATCGCCTTTTTTCATACCATCGGCAACAACGTCAGCATGTGCAGCAGCAATCAGTGGACCACCAGGTATATCTTTCCCAACGGGCAGATTCCCTCAATTGCCCAGCTCGCACGGGCCATGGAAGGTCTGTTCGTCATGGAAGACTGGCACAATTTCGGGCCTGATTATGACAGGACGCTCATGGCATGGCACCGGAACTTCGAGGAGAGCTGGCCGGAATTCAGGAGAACATACGGCGATCGGTTCTATCGCATGTGGCGCTACTACCTGCTCAGTTCAGCGGGTGCGTTCCGCTCGAGGAGCATGCAGTTGTGGCAGGTGGTGATGACCAAGCCGGGCAGGGCACAGCCCGAATGCCGGCTGAGCTGAACAGGGGTCCTCATGGTGGAGTGCGAGGTGCTCATTGTGGGGGGAGGGCCTGCCGGTTCGAGCTGTGCGCGGGAACTGATGAAGGCCGGCATGGATGTATGTATCCTGGAGAAAGAGCCTTTTCCCCGCAGCAAACCCTGTGCCGGGTGGATCACCCCTGAGGTGTTCACGGATCTCGGGGTTGACCCGGCCGACTACCCGTACCCCCTTGGGGCACTCAACCGGCTGAACATCCATATATTCGGGGTGAGGCTGCCCCTGCCCACCCGCCAGTATTCCGTCAGGCGCTACGAGTTCGATGCCTGGCTCATCAACCTGTCGGCTGCCCCGGTGAGAACCCACCGGGTACGCACGATCCGCTTTCTGGACAGCCATTATCTCATTGACGATGCCTACCGGTGCAGGTACCTCGTGGGCGCAGGCGGTACCTGCTGCCCGGTATATGAGAGCCTGTTCTCCGCCTTGCGCCCGCGGGACGGGGAATCACGGATCGTGGCTCTCTACGAGGAGTTCCCCTGCGAAACCCCGCACCGGGAAGGCAGCCTCTGGTTTTTCGACCACGGCCTGCCGGGGTATGCATGGTTTCTGCCCAAGGCCGGCGGGTATCTCAACGTGGGTATCGGCGGCAAACACCTGGGCATGAAGAGAAAGGGCAGGACTATCCGCAGCCACTGGGAGGCCTTTACCCGGAAACTCGAGGAGGGTTTTCTTCTCACCGGGCATCCGTACTCGCCCCGGGGACACTGGTACTATATCAGGAACGATACCGGACCGACGCGACTGGGAAACGCCTTCGTCATCGGCGATGCAGCAGGGCTCGCCACACGCGATATGGGCGAGGGGATCGGCCCTGCGGTGCGCAGCGGCATCCTGGCCGCCAGGGAGATCATCGGGAAAAGGCCGACCGCAACGAGGGGCATCAGCCGATTCAGCCTGCCCGGCATCCTCCTGCCGGACAGGGGCAGACCCTGGTGACCGGTTCCGGCGAATAGGCAACAGCCCTGCGGGTGTTCCTCGGGTGTTACAGCGCGGCAGCGGAGGTCAAGGAACCATATCGTCGTGTCGTCTCGATGCTCATCTGTTCTCTCCGTAAAAGACAACGACCCCGCAGAAAGAAATTGTTAGGGATTTTTTGGCCATGAGGAAAAAAGCTAAAAAGCTAGAGCGTATTGAGAAATTCCCGTTCCTGTTTCAGGCGGGAGAGTTCTTCGCTCGTAGAGCGCAGGCGGGTGGCCAGGATCCCGGAGAGAAGCCGGTAGTAGACGGCCTCGAATTCCGGTTTGTCCGCTGGTGCGAGGCGGTCGAGAAATGCCCCGTCGATGGCGAGGCAGGTGCTTCCGGAGGCGGCATGTACGGTTGCCGACCTGGCCTCCCCGTCGATCACTGCCAGTTCCCCGAAGGTTTCCCCCAGTTTGTCGAGCGTGGCTATCTCCTCCTCGTTCTTGGAGATCGTCACCTCGCCGCTGATGAGCACGTACAGCCAGCTGTCATACTCGCCCTCGCGGGTGATCACCTCGCCGGGTGTGTATCTGCGGAGTTTGCTCAGCTCGAGGATGCTCCTGAGATACCTGTCTTCATACGACTGCAGAAACGGGATCTTTCTCAAGGTGCCGATAAGGTCGTCGCGACCTTTGAGATATGAAGATTCCTGCATGCTGTCCTCCGTTTATCCACTCATCGGTATTGTGACCAGGAGAGTTTACCGGATTGTCCCCAAGAATACGCATGCCCATCCGGGCATGCCTGGTGGAGGGACGCTGCTGCCTGATTCCGTCTTCGTTTCAGGTTCAGATGTCGCAGGATCCATGCCTGACACGAAGCCCTGGGGGTCATACCATGGATTCCCCCTGCCGCCTGGGCAGGGGGCGGTACGCTAGGGGATACGCTCAGTCCGTTATCTTCCTGCACTCCAGGTAGAACCGCTTCTCGTCGGCATTACCCATGGAGAAGGTCTTTCGGGGCAGGGCGCCGTCCACGATGATGGTCTTGAACAGCTCGTGCTTGGACAGCGTGGGGAGGAAAAAGCCGATGTTCCCCGGCTGCGAACCGAGTCCGGTCACGATGTCCTCGCCGTGGATATAGTCTGTCTTCATCCCGGGCGTGGTGCGGGCATATTCGTCGAGGAATGACTGGAGCGTGCCCACTTCAAGGTTCAGCCGGGGATTGCTCACCGCGATGATCCCGCAGGTCTTCTCCGAGATGAACGGGATCTGATGCGTGCCCGGGACCTGTTCAGGGCACAGCTGCAGCTCTCCGGGCGACCCGCAGGTGCTGCAGGAGAAGGCCGAGCCCTGGTTCTCATACCAGGTCTTCATGTGCCCGAGCATATCCTCCACGGAAATGTTGAACACGACCCGGTGGATGGGCTCGAACTCGAGGCCTGGATCATGCACGTTCACCAGCTCCACGAGGGAGAACCGGGCAGGGTGGTGCATGACGGCAGCCTTGTCCGGGGCGGTCTCTTTTATCTGCTCCCAGATGGACTTGGCCGTTGCGAGCGAGTGGTTGCCGTCGCCCATGGCATACAGGAGCACCGCCTCGTTCGATACGTGGTATTTCGCGGCGAAGGGTTCAGGGTCTGCCAGCCGGGCAAGGCTGCCCGCGATCCCGGCGATGGTTTCGCTCTCGTCGATCAGATAGCCTTTGATATGGCCGCTGTTCATCATCAGCTCGAAGTCATACAGTGTCTTGAGGTCCTTCTCGAACAGCGGTTCGATCACGGTACAGTCCGGATCGTCGATGAGCACCATGATGTGGGGCAGTTCGAGCGGTGCATCCCGCCGTATCGTGATTCTCGGGGGGAGCCGGTCGATGACTGTTCCCTCGGTCGCCCGGATCAGGCTCGTGGAATCCGCACTGAAATCGTAGTGCTCGAGATCCAGTGCCACGACGAGTCCCTTGCGCGACGGCGAATGGGAAGTCTTCCTGTCCACGAGGATGAAGCCGGGCTTGTGGGCGACAAGGGTGCCGTCACCCAGGTACTGCTCCATGCGGGCACTGATGGAACCGGCAGCCTGTTTGTGGTCGAGCCCTTCGAGGTATGCCTCGGGGACGATGAGGTGCAGGGTGGATGCATTGTCAGCCACCAGGTTGCGCACCTGCTCCCAGTACTCCGGCTGGGAGGTGTACTGGTCGCAGGCGACAACCGCCCATGTGCTCAGATCGATGCCCTCTCTGGGCAGGAGTACCTCAGGGACGTGCAGTGCTATGTCTTCAAAAGTCATGATGGAGAATAATTCCTTCCTCGTCTGTCCGGGGATCAGTCGGTTTTCAGATCGATGGCATTGTACCCGTCAGCCAGGTGCGTGTTTACATGGACCACTCCCTTGTTGAGATCCTTCATGGGGTAGTCGCCGGTAATCTCGGGGAGATTGTCTGCATCCTTCTGGTTTTTCAGCACGGTGCCTGCGGGGACATACCGTCCGTCTGCCACGGTTACGCCCATGACGATACAGCCCGGCTCGACCACGCAGTTGTTTCCGACCCTTGCCTTGAACACGAGGGCCTTCATGCCCACAAAGGTGTCGTTGCCAACATAGGCAGGCCCGTGGATCTGGACCTGATGGGCCAGGGAGGTTCTCTTTCCTACATAGACCGCATATTTTTTCCCCTCGGCCTCCACCATGTTCGCTTCGATGGGTTGACCGTGCTCCTCGGTCTCGAGTGCGTGCATGATGACGCCGTCCTGCACGTTCGATTCGTCGCCTACAAAGATGGGCTGACCTTCATCGCCGCGTATGGAGGCAAAGGGCGAGACCATTACCCGTCTGCCCACAAAGACGTGGCCGATGACGGCGGACAGGGGATGAATGCAGGCGCTCGGGTCGATCTGCGGGGTGTACGCTTCCCGGCAGAAGTCCGTGATGACATTCTTATGAATCATGACAGTGCTCCTCTCAACGTAGTTGGTGTTGCAAGTAACCGGTATGTGAAGGTTTGTATATACCAGATTTTTCCTCGGTGTTGTCAATGCCCTTTCACAAAAGGGGGAACAGCACAGCGTGTACACCTTGAAGCAGGCGTGGTGCCGGATCACTCCTGTGCCGGCTTGAGGGTGAGTATCCTGGTGTACTGCTTCTCGATGTTCTCCTGCCTGAAGGGCATGGTGCGGTAGTTGCCGTGAAGCCATTGCGTGATGCCGTCATCGTAGTGCGGGCTCGCCGGGTTGTCCGAGGCCCCGGTGCTGTTTATGGCATACAGGGGCTCGTCAAGGCTGAAATCCACGATGATGCGCATCGCGGGGATGAGCCACGTATCGAAGTCCCTGGCAATGGTGTATCCCGATACGTTGAGGGTGGTGTGGTCACCGGGAGCGGGATACGGGCCACGGTTGAAGAAGGGCCCCAGGAAACGCATGCCGGTCTTCTGGACAAAGCCCATGTGCCGGGCCATCTTGGATGCCTCCGTCTCGAAGCTGTAGGTGTGCAGGTCGCCCCATTTCCAGGATGCACGGTCCCTGCCGAGGTGTTTCTCGAGGAGGTCCATGGCGTCGGCAAAGGAGTCTGCGAGGATCCTGGCCTTGGTTTCGACCCCGGGAGTGCCTGCCCTGTCCCAGAAGGGGCTTCCATCGCCCCTGATTGCGAGGTGGTCGGAGATGGCTCCGTAGTTGAGGTTGCCGAGTATCATAAGAGCGATCCACGCAGGAGATCCCTCGGGCCCCAGCTCGTCGAGAAAGGTGTTGTAGGTCGCCTGGTGGAGCAGTGCTCCGATAAGGGGGGCCTCACGTGATTCGCTGGACAGGTGCCCGTCGAACCGGGAGAGCATGGCCATTGCCTCGCGCGCCTTTTCCTGCCTGAGCGGGTCGTTCCATGAGGTGATCTCGTCCTCGATGGCGCGGGAGAGGTCACCCTTAAGCAGGACTTGTTTCAGCGTGAAGGCAAAGCGGGAATAGATGTCGCGCTGCATGTCCATGCTCGTCCCGGCGGTGTGGTTGCCGGTGGAGGTGATGAGCTCTGCGATGCGCTCGCTCCTCTCGGGCCAGTACCATGACGAGGACAGGGTGTGGGGAAAGTCAGCAGGCACGGTGCGGTTGTTGGCCGTTGCGATGAACCCTGACGGCGGGTCCAGGGAAGAGGGGTGCTCCGTGACATCGAGGAATCCCGTCCAGTCATAGTCGCCGGTCCAGCCGGGCGAGGGCATGAGTCCCCGGCCTTTCTTCCTGATGGGGTATCTGCCGGTGACCTGCCATGCAATATGGTCACGGTCTGCCATGACCATATTGAGGGAGATGGCGCGCACCTGGCATGCATATGCCAGGGCCTCGACAGCGCTTCGGCTGTGGCTCAGGGCGAAGTATGCATCGATGGTCTTGTCGCCCGGCTCGAATACGGCCCAGCTCAGTGCCAGCCCGTACGGCAGATCGGTTTTGCCCGGCTGGAGGAGTGTCTTGGGCCTGGTAGCCAGGGCCTCGTTGAGCAGTGGACCGTGTATAGTCTCGTGTATGGTGAATGTGCGCGGATCTTTTCCCCTGATGGAGATGGTCTCTTGCCTCTTTGCGGTGGGAATCCAGTTTCCCTGGTAGAGGTAGTGCAGTTCCCCGTCGATCTCCTTGACCTGTTCGAGAAAGGTGTCCTGATTGTCGGCCATGACCATGGTCATGCCCCAGGCGACATGGCCGTTATACCCGGCAACAATGCTGGGGAGACCGGGAATGGTTACCCCTGCAGCCTGAAAGTCGCCGCACCGCAGGTGCATGAGGTTCCACATCGAGGGCAGGGAGAGCATGAGGTGGGTGTCGTTGGCAAGGATGCTTGCCTTTCCCGTGGTACGTTCCTTGGCGATGGCCCAGTTGTTCGACGCAGCGACACTGATCATGCCCAGCTCCTTGAGCTTCGCCTGTGCCCTCATGGCCGGTTCCACGGCAGCCACCGCGCCTGTCAGGTCGATATCGACGAGCTTCTGCGCCTCATGTAGCGGTATATCTTCATCCGGATAGATGGGCACCAGCCAGGCCGCTTTCTCCGGTCCGACAGTCTGGGCGATGGTGAGGAAGTTGACCTCCTCGTAGAGGTTGAAGGACAGGGACAGGTTCACCAGGACAAAGATGCCGATGGAATCGATGGGTTTCCACGTCTCGGGCGTATAGCCGCCGAGCTGAAACTCGGGTGGCAAAGCGTCTTTGTGCCGCTCGACATAGGCGTTGACCCCGTCGCAGTAATGCTCGAGCAGCAGCCTGTTCTCGGGGGACACCTCGCGGTAGAGGATACGGGCTGCCTTCATGAGATTGAGGCTGCGCATGTAGAGGTCGATCTCCACCATGGGTTCGCCTGCCATCTCGGCAAGCCTGCCCTGGGACAGGAGCTTGAAGCCGTTCATCTGGTTGAGCCGGTCCGCTGCATGGACATACCCTATGGCAAAGGCGAGATCCTCCATGGACTGTGCCTCGACAAAGGGAATCCCCAGATCGTCCCGCCGGATCGTTGCCTGGCTTTTCAGGCCGCTCAGGCTCAGCTCCCCCTCCAGGGGCGCGACCGTATCGGCAAAGTGGCGGTCGAGGAGCCTGGTACACCCGCCAGACAGGATGAGCCCGAGCAGGAGTATGAAGGAGAGGAAAGAACGGCCAGTCAGGGATGCCAGCCGTTGACGCATAGTGTGGGGGATGTCCCGGTCACCCCCGGGCTCTGTTCCGGATAATGTTATCGTGTGCAGCGCGGTATTCATCATGGCTTGCTCCCCGTCACCCTGTGGGTGTTCCTACAGCTCGATGGTGCCCTTTAAGTATGTCACGGCAGACCCGGCGATCTCCACCCGGTCTCCGAGTTCCCTGCAGAAGAGCTCACCGCCCCGCCTGGAAAGCTGACGGGCGTGGAGTGTCTTCCTGTTCAGCCTTGTTGCCCAGAAGGGTATGAGTGCGCTGTGGGCCGAGCCGGTTACCGGGTCTTCGTCCACGCCGAGCTTCGGGGCGAAAAAACGCGATACAAAATCCGATGTCCTGCCCGGGGCCGTCACGATGACCCCGCGCAGATCGAGCCTGCGCAGCAGCTCCATCCGGGGGTTCAGGCGCCTGATATCGTCTTCGGACTCGAAGAGGGCAAAATAGTCGTTCGAAGAGAGGACCGCCGACGGGGCGATCCCGAGGCCCGCAATGAGGTCGTCCGGCACGGCGCAGGGAGACGGCGGCTGGGCGGGGAAGTTCATGGCAAGCCTGCGCTGGGACCGTTCCACGCTCAGGGGCCCGCTCCTGGAGCTGAAATCGACCCTGCCGGCTGTCGGGTCGAGATAGGTCAAGATGACAAAGGCGGAGGCCAGGGTGGCATGACCGCACAGGTCAACCTCGGCGAGAGGGGTGAACCAGCGTATCTGGTAGCCGGCAGCGTCCTTCACGAAAAACGCGGTCTCGGAGAGATTGTTTTCCTGGGCTATGGACTGGAGGACCGGATCCTCGAGCCACGCATCGAGCGGACACACGGCAGCGGGATTGCCCGAGAATACCTTCTCTGTGAATGCATCGATCTGGTAGAGCGGTATGTTCATGGAAGATCTCCTTTCTTTATGCCCCCGGGTGATTCGATCCGGGTATGGCCAGGTACTGTGCTGGTGGGAAAACCATGAAGAAGTTCATTACCTTGAACACGGCCAGGATGCAACCCTGGGTAAAGTCCGGGAAGAACCCGGCATCGATGCGTGCATCCAGGAGCCGTGCCGGGTAGACCGAGCCCCGGGCCCTGATCGTCGTGAGACAGGTCCTGTCTCTCTGGTGCTGGGCCAGCGTTCGCCAGGCAGGCGGGACAAGGGCGGTGGTCACGGGAAGTCGGACCGGCCACCACCGAAAGGAGAGCTCGGCTCCTGCCGTGCCATTGCCGAGGCGGATGCGCTCAGTCGACGGGCCTTGTTGTTCGGCCTGGAAGCTTGCGAGCTCCTTCGGGATGCCCCAGTTGTCCTGTCCACTCACCACGCTCTTCATGGTGGAGACGTAGATCTTGGTGATGGAGAAGCGGTTGCCCGCAGTGAAACCGAACATGCCGGGTATGAACAGGAGCTCGCGGTAGGGCCCGGCATCCGAGTAGGTGTAGTCCACATACATGACGGTTGCCAGGCCGCCCCGGAAGGACCCCTTAAGCGGTTCCGGGACAAATCCCTGATGCTCGACAAACGACTGCGTCAACTTCAGCAGGACGATGTATCCTGTTCCCATAAGCGCCCACGGCGCAGGGACAATCAGAGTGTTCTCTCCGGTCATTATCCTTTCCCCTTTGACCTCACGTTCAAGGGTACATCCCTCCTGTTATCTGCTGCAACCCCGTTTGTGTTGCCCGCTTCTAGCTGAACAGGCCGGCCGAGCGGGAAAACCGGACGAACCGCGATGACAGGTGCAGCTGGTCGACCTTGAAACCCGCATCCATCCACGCCTTTGACTGCGGAGCGTGAACGCGGCAACGCTGGTTTGCCCACCACTGACGGTAGGTCAGGGCAGACCTGGGCAGATCCGACCGGATGATCAGCTCGATCTGATCGAAGCTCAAGGTCAGGGTTGTAACGAGATGAGGCGTCGTTCGCATAAAATGTTCAAATGGTTCATACTTGCCTGGCATAGTAACCCCCCTGATTCAATGCTCCTCTCGAGAATCCCCGGGGTGCCATCCGGAACCCCGCAGCAGGGGTTTAATATCCTCGAAAGGAAAAACCCTTCGTGTTAAAAATGCTCGATCCGCCCTGGTTCAGGCCTCCGGGTCGTTGAGCATTAAGGGTTTCAGCCTCATTCATTTTTCTTTCCCGGAATCCGTTTCTTTCCCCCGGATTCCGGGTGTGTCCTGGAACTTGAATGCCTTTGCAAGGCCCCCTGAAGAGGTTTCCCGGTACAGGCTCGGCAGATCGTGTCCGGTCTGGTTCATCACGGCGACAACCTCGTCGAAGGAGATCCGGTGGGAGGCATCGGTCAGCAGGGCGAAATCGGCGCAGCCCAGCGCCCTGACCGCTGCAATGGCGTTGCGCTCGATGCAGGGGATCTGTACGAGCCCTGCCACCGGGTCGCACGTGAGCCCCAGGTGGTGTTCGAGGCCCATCTCCGCAGCATATTCGACCTGTCGCGAGGTACCTCCCAGGAGCTGCGCGGCAGCCCCTGAGGCCATGGCACATGCAGTGCCGATCTCCCCCTGGCATCCCACCTCTGCCCCGGATATGGAGGCATTCTTTTTCACGAGGTTCCCGATCAGCCCGCTCGTGGCAAGGGCGCGTACGATCACCTCGTCATTGCACTCGATGGTTTCCTTGAGATACCGCAGGACAGCGGGAACCACCCCGCACGATCCGCACGTGGGCGCAGTCACGACCACGGCGCCTGTTGCATTCTCCTCGGCTGCTGAAAGGGCATAGGCAGAGATGATCCCGGTCCGTTTGAAGTGGGGACCTGACATGAGGGCCTTGCGGTATACCGCGGGAGCCCTCCTCGTGAGGTTGAGAATCCCCGGCAGTGTTCCCTCTGTCTTGAGGCCGCGGTCTATCATGGCAGTCATGGCGAGCCACACGTCCTGGAGGAATGACCAGATGCCGGCACCTTCACGTTTCTCCACGTACTCCCACAGGCTGGTGCCCGACTGATCACATTCTCTTAGGATCTCCTCCAGGGAGTGTTTGTCGTATACATACCCCGGTTCTCCGGGCACATCTTCCCGGAGCGACCCCCCTCCCACGCTGTAGACCTGCCATGATCCGAGTACGTCCCCGGTGCTGTCGAGGGCCTCGAAGCGCATGCCGTTGGGGTGGAGGGGCAGTTCCTCACCGGGGTTCCATTCCAGTTCCACGGGAGAGGGGGCAAAGGCATCGATGAGGGCGACATCGGTGAAGTGGCCCTTGCCGGTTGCGGCAAGGCTTCCGTAGAGCCTGACCCGGTATCGTGCTGCGAGCGGATATTTCTTCAGGAAGGATCTGGCTGCCCTGGACGGGGCAATGGTGTGGCTGCTCGATGGTCCTCTGCCTATCTGGAAGAGTTCTCTAATAGATTCCATACCAGTCCCACCTCGAAAGACGGATCATGTCGAACAAGAACTGACATGATAGCTATTTGTATAATGTTTTATTGTGACATCATTGTCAACATGGAACAAAAATACCCACTATGGGTAATTTTATTACCCCCTGGGAGGGGATAATTTTCGAACTGTCGTGCAACTAGCTGAATATGTGAGATAATATGATGGCACAGGCTTTGCTCATAATACAGGCAGTCATAGTCCTTTCACGGTAATGCTGCAAAAGATCGGGCTTGACGAACAAAATCCATGTGAAGAGAGATGGTATAATGTTCTACGACGAGTTGAAAACCTACACCGTATCTCGTGAACACAACGAAAGCCCTGAAGTACGAGCCCTGGTGGAACAGAGGAACAGGTTTCTGGCAGAGCATCCGCATCTGCGTTCCACCCAGGACGAGATCGACCAGCTCATGAGCACCACCATCGATCCCCTCGTGCGACTCGAGATCCTCTTCATGCTCATATCCGGCAAGCTATCAGAGATGAGGAATGTCTTTGAGGAAGTTATGCGGCTTGCCCGGAAGGCACTGCCTGAATCGTAATCAGCCTCACTGGCGGGAGAGAAACACGGGTCGAACCGGGCTTGGCAGATCACAGGAAGGGGAACGCCCGCAGGAGAATGGCGGCGCAGCCTCTGCGTGATAATCGGCCCAATCCCCATTGACTGCAACACCTTCTGTCGTAAACCCCAAGTTCATCTTGATTAGCCGCCTGGAGACTCTATAAGAAGAGAACAGGGGGGTGCATGGCAGGAGATGTGAGCGCAGGAAGGCCGGTCAAGGGATCACCCGTGGTGCCTGGGGTCCCCGGCCCGTTTACTGCCGGGGATCTCTGGGGAACCATCTGGAGGATCTCGTGGCCCATGCTCATCATCATGATCCTCAACTTCCTGGTGGGATTCACGGATATCTTTGTCGCAGGACTCATCGATTCCAAGGTACAGGCTGCCATCGGCTTCATATCGCAGCTGTATTTCCTGCTCATCATCGTCGGCAACGCCATCAGTGTCGGGACGGTTGCCCTGGTCTCCCGCTCCATCGGTGCCGGGGATTTCGAACAGGCTCTTGACAACGCCAGGCAGTCACTCATCTTCAGCCTTGCTGTGGCTGCGGTTCTGACGGCAGGTGGGCTTGCCTTCCACCAATGGATTGTCCTGTATGCAGGGTTTCCTGATGATATCCGCCGGATTGCCGAGACGTTTCTCATACTCTATGCCTTCGCCCTCGGACCCAATTACGTGCTGATCGTCTCCAACGGCATCTTCCGGGCCAGCGGAGAGGTGAAAAAGCCGCTCGTGACCATGGTGATCTTTTCCGTGCTCAACATCATCGGCGATTTTGTCCTGGTGTTCGGCATAGGCCCCTTCCCGAAGATGGGGTATCCGGGCATAGCCCTTTCCACGGCCATTTCTGTGGCGGTTGCCATGGCGGTGAACCTGGGATTCTTCTTTTTCAGCGACTGGAGAAAACTGTTCGTGGGTCTGTTCAAGCCCGTGCGTCGGACCATCGAGCGGATTGCGAAGATCGGATGGCCGGCGGGGCTGCTGCAGGTGGCATGGAGTGCGGGGAGCATCGTGCTCTACAACATCCTGTCCCGTCTCGGGGAACAGAGCATCGTGGCCATCGCGTCGATTACCAACGGGTTGCGTCTCGAGGCAATAATCTTTCTGCCTGCCTTTGCCATGAACATGGCGGCTTCGGTTCTTGTGGGGCAGAATCTCGGGGCCGGCAATCCCGAGAGGGCAGCACAGATCGGCTGGAAGATCGCGCAGATTGCTGCGATCATCCTGAGCGCCATGGCCTGCGTCATCTTTATCCGGGCCGAGTCGTTCGCCTCCCTGCTGACCCGGGACCCTGCCGTGCTGGCCGAGACGGCGCGGTATCTTCGGGTGAACATGTTCTCTGAGCCCTTCATGGCCTACAGTCTCGTCCTCAGCGGGGCCCTCCAGGGTGCGGGGGATACCAGGGGGAGCATGTGGGTGATCATCATCTGCATGTGGATGATCCGATTGCCCCTGGCCTTCTTTCTCGCCGTCATACTCGGCCTCGGCGCGATGGGGGTCTGGACGGCCATGGTCACATCCATGGCCTTTCAGGGGCTCCTCATGGCATACCGGTTCCGCTCGGGGAGGTGGAAGGGGATCCGCTTTGCATGACAGGCGTGCGCAGCGGCAGCGACTTCTGTCAGTCCCGCAACCGGGAGATGAACGCGTCGATCCTTGCGTAGTGGACCGGGAGGAGGAGATCGGGACACCCGCCACATGCGGGGAGTTCCCCACGGCTCGAGAGGGCCTCGATCGCAAGGCCTGTTATGAGTTTGTTGTGGTGCCATCTTTGCAGTACGCCCGGGAAAGCGGCCTCGAACAGGGCGGTAATGTCCCGGATATGAGCTGCACGCTCACAGCCCTTTGCCTCGATCTCCAGCTCGAAGTGCCTGAATGCCCTGGGGCCGAAGAGGTAGTCCACCGTATCGAGGGCCATTTCCGCACAGGCAATCCGGGCGGGTTCCTGCGAGTCCACGATGTCCCGGATAATCCTGGTGGTCTGCCTGTCCTGGATGACCTGCAGGCCCAACCGGTCAAGGGCCTGTTCAGGGCCTGCTCCCGCAGCGGCTGCCCGACTATCACCGGGACAGAAGCCAACGACGCGGATAATGGTCTCAAGGGTCTCTTCGGACCATGGCTCCTCGAATTCGTCCCGCTCGACCCCGCCGCATTCATGGAGTCGCTCATGGCCCTTCATGCACAGCAGGTATGAGTCGCCGGTCCGCCTGAGGCGCAGAGCGATCGCCCTGTCCAGGAATGATCTCTCCGGGGTGTCGTAATACCGGTCGTGTATGATGGTCGAGCCAGCCGGGAGCAGCTCATACGCCCCGATACGATCAAGTGCGGCAAGATGATCCATAACCGGGCCGGGATTGGCTGAAACCACCAGGAGCGTTGTCTCCACCTCTTTCTTCACAGGGCACCTCGATCCCTGAGTATTGCAGCAAAAACCGGTAAATGCAATGGTGGAGTAGCCTGAAGCGTGACTGCTTGGGTGTTGATAGTACCGGTGGACTTGTCGGGTGTTTGCTATTACTATATATAGAGCTGTCCGGAGATGACGGCTGCGTTCAGTGCCGGGCAGGGAGGTGTCGCGATGGACAAACGGGTGACGGCTCTGGTTGCTGTTGCGTTGATGTCGTTTTTGTTCGTACCCCTGTGGCCTGCCGGCAATGCCCTCCACGGACAGGAGCAGGCCCCGGTCCAGGGAGAAGAATCCGGAGGCCCGGCAGCACCGGCCGGGGAGGTGGCAGACCCGCAGCGATACATCTCGGATGAACTCGGAAAAGTGGGGCTGGAGACCGGAGAGATCGAGCCGGTTGGAGGGGATGAATATCTGGTCAATATCGAGAGGTATGAACCCGGGTCCGAGGCCCTGACCGAGAAAGGCAAATTCAGACCCTGTTCGGTGAGGGTCAAGATGGACAAGGGCAAGGTTGTGCTCGAGCGTTGCGGGCTCGAGGATGCAGGCCTCCAGCCCGTCGAGAAGAATTTCCCCTCCTCTATGGGGATCGACGACGGGACTATCTGGGGGCGTCCCTACTGAGCCCCGGCACTGCAGCCTGTCCCGGTTCTGCGGGTGAATGCACCGGGGGCATGGCATCAAACACACAGCGGGCAGTTGCGGGGAATCGGCGATGGGCCAGCATGAACGCCCGAGAGGCGAATATCCTTCGAGGGAGGAGACATGGTTGAAAAGGTTATCATCATGGGGGCAGCGGGCCGGGATTTCCATAACTTCAATGTCTATTTCAAGGACAATCCCCGCTACCGGGTGATCGCATTCACCGCGGCCCAGATCCCGGATATCGATGAACGGCTCTATCCTGCCGAACTGGCCGGGAGCCTCTACCCGGACGGCATCCCCATATTCCCCGAGGAAAGACTCTCCGAGCTGATCCGTACCCACACCATCGATCTGGTGGCATTCTCCTACAGCGATGTGCCCCACGTGGAGCTCATGCACAAGGCATCCATCGCCATGGCGGGAGGTGCTGATTTCATCATGATCGGGGCAACGTACACTATGCTCAAGTCAGAAAAGACGATTGTCGCCGTGTGTGCGGTCAGGACCGGCTGCGGGAAGTCGCAGACCACCCGCAAGGTGTGCTCGATCCTTAAGGGGTTGGATAAGAAGGTCGTGGTGGTTCGCCACCCCATGCCCTACGGTGACCTGCGGACCCAGGAGGTCCAGCGGTTCTCCACCTATGAGGATTTCAAGAAACATAACTGCACCATCGAGGAGCGCGAGGAGTACGAGCCGCTCGTGGATCAGGGTATCGTCGTGTATGCAGGGGTCGATTACGGCAAGATCCTCAAGGAGGCAGAGTCTGAGGCGGATGTGATCGTCTGGGACGGGGGAAACAACGACACGCCGTTCTACCGCCCGGATATCCACATCGTGCTCTTCGATCCCCACCGGGCCGGTCACGAGCTGCTGTACTACCCGGGCGAGACGAACATGCGCATGGCTGACATCGCCATCATCAACAAGGTGGATACGGCACCCCCATCCCAGGTGGACCGGGTCAGGCTGAATATCGAGCGCTATAACCCGCGTGCCCGCATCGTCCTGGCCCGCTCCCCGGTCATCGTCAGCGAGCCGGAGCGGATCCGCGGCAGCCGGGTCCTGGTGGTTGAAGACGGCCCCACGCTGACCCATGGCGGGATGCTCTACGGTGCGGGCGTCATTGCCGCGCAGACCTTCGGCGCCTCGAAGATCATCGATCCGCGGCCCTTTGCCGTGGGGACCATACAGGACACCTTCGCGGCATATCCGCACATCGGCAGCCTCCTGCCGGCAATGGGCTACAGCGACGCCCAGATCCGGGATCTCGAGGCGACCATCAACAGGGCAGACTGCGACCTGGTGCTCTTTGCCACGCCCATACAGCTGACACGGATTCTCGAGATCAACAAACCGGCTATCCGTGTGCTCTATGAGTACGAAGACCACGGGAGCCCGACCCTGGAACAGGTCCTCCTGGAACGGATGCAGGGGTAGTGCCCTAGTGAAATCCATTTTTGCCTGAGGTTGATCATGAAATGTGGGAGGAACAAGGAGATCCTGCTCGTTGCGCTGGGCGGTAACGCCCTGATCCGGAAAGGGCAGCGCGGAAGTGTGGAAGAACAGTTCAGGAACCTGCAGGTTCCCATCTCCCAGATCGCACGCCTGACGAGGTCGTACCGGGTGATCATTACCCACGGGAATGGACCCCAGGTGGGCAACCTGCTCCTTCAGCAGGAGTGCTCGGAGACGGTACCCAAGCTGCCGCTGGAGATCCTCGTGGCGCAGACCCAGGGTCAGATCGGCTACATGATAGAGTCCACCCTGGACAGCGAGCTCATGAAGCAGGGGATCTCGTCCCAGAAACCGCTCGTGAGCCTCATCAGCTACGTGGTTGTGGATGAACACTCCCCGGCATTTGAACATCCCACCAAGCCCATAGGTCCGTTCTTTTCCGAAGAAAAGGCTCTCCGGCTGCCCTACCCGACGGTGAAGACGGAAAAGGGATATCGCCGGGTGGTGGCTTCCCCAGCGCCCATCACCATCGTGGAGAAGAACGAGATCATCAAGCTCATCGAGATGGGATTTGTGGTCATCTGCTGCGGAGGCGGGGGGATCCCGGTTATCAGGGAGGGGAGGTCCTTTTCCGGGGTGGATGCGGTGATAGACAAGGATCTCGCGAGCGCCAGGCTCTCCTGCGAAGTGGGTGTGGACATCTTCCTCATCGCCACCGATGTACAAGGCGCTGCCCTCAACTACGGCCGGGAGGACGAGCAGTTTCTCCGCGCCATGACCGTAAGCCAGGCCGAGGCCTACCTGAGGGACGGTCAGTTCCCGGCCGGTTCCATGGGGCCCAAGATAGAGGCCGCCGCGTCGTTTGTCAGGGCCGGTGGAAAACGTGCGATCATAACCTCTATCGACGCCATCGAAGAGGCGGTTGCCGGCCGTGCCGGGACAGAGATCCTTGGAGGCTGAGATGCGAATCCCTGCTGCCTGAAGCGCCTATTCCTTCAGCCCCCTCGCAACGGTCACCACGAAATCCTGCACATTGGTGAGAATGGAACGGGCTGTGAGTGACCCCCGGTTGGCGAGCTTGTTCACGGCAAACTCCGACATGTCCACCGTGTAGAAATACACGGGTCGCACCTGGCCGTCTTCAAGAACCTTATAGGAAGGCGCCATGTTTCCGGTTGCGATGGCGTGCAGCTGGGTGGCCATGGCGATGATGGTGGTTGCCTTGCCTGTCAGGGCGCGCATCCTGTCCTGGGCGGTGTACACGTCTGCGGTAACCTCGGGAAGGGGGCCGTCGTCGCGGATGGAGCCAGCCAGGACATACGGGACGCCCCGCTCGATAACCGCTTTCATGACCCCGTCTCGTATGAGACCGTCCTCGATGGCCTTTTCTATGGAGCCGATGCCCCTGATACGGTTTATGGCATCGAGGTGGTTGTAGTGACCGAGCCGGACCGACTGCTTCGAGTAGATATCCTGGCCCAGTCCCGTCGAGAAGAAGGCCGCCTCCACGTCATGGGTTGCCAGGGCGTTGCCTGCAAGCAGTGCATGGACAAAGCCCGTGGATACCAGGCTCGCAAAGGCGTTGCGTGCGTCCCGGTCAAACACCACGGCAGGCCCCAGGACCCAGATGATGTACCCGTTGTCCCGCTCGAATCTCAGGATATCGTAGAGCTCGTCGTAGTCGATGGAAAAGGATGTCTCGCGGGTGATGCGCGAGCGAAAGGCGAACTTCTCATGTGCATGGCCGGGGAAGTCGAAGCCCCCGGTATGGACGAAGATGCCGTCCTGGCCGTTCTCGCCCCTGCCGCACGCGACGAGATCATCCTTCTTCACGTTCCTGAACTCCTTGACGCTCAGGCTGCCGTCTTTTTCCAGCACCACGATGCAATCCATCCTGGAGAGTCTCGGGAGCTGCCAGTCGCCCTTGTTTACCTGGAAGTATTCCGGATAGATCGACGTGGCATGGTAGTTGTCGGGTACCACCCCGTCTTTGAGGGCATGCTGGAAGACCACCATGGGGGCATGAGCGAACCGCGGCTGATCGAAGTCCGGGTGCGTGTAGCTCGGAAGGGTAAAGGCCATATCCACCTCCTTGATCAGGGGAATACCCGCTGAAGACATCATGATGAGGTGTTCACAGTCTAAAGGATCGGGGATGCCATGTCAAAGCTAATCGTATACAAGCCAGGCCTCTGAAGGAGACGCGGGCCGGGGAGATTTTCGCTCACCAGGTCCTCACTGCCCGGGGTGCTGCGTGATCGGGCAGGGCTCTCTGGGATTACAGATATCTGCCCTCAGATATGAATCTCCACGATATCCCCGTCCTGCATCACGTAATCCCGCTGTACCATCTGGCCGTCATGGACCGTGTTCCCCCATATCCTGGCGAATTTCAGCTTCCGGGCAAAGTCCTTGTGGATCTTGAGTGCCAGATCCTCCAGGGTGGAGTCTCTCGGGATGACAAAGGGCTCCTTCAGGTCCGGGGCCTTGCCGGGGTTCTTGGAATAGACCCTGATGATGCCGGAGAGCCTGTAGAGCTCCTCGAGAAATTCAGAGATATTCTTGCCGCGATGGAGCGAAATCCCCAGCGCAGGCTGCTGCAGGCCGGTGAGCTCCAGGAAGGTTTCCAGGTCCTCCTCGTCCTTTTCCTCGTCCATCTTGTTTGCGGCGACGAGCATCTTCTTGAAGAAGACGGGCCTCCTGACGCCTTCGGGTACGATGGTCCCCTCGGGAAAGATGCGGAACGTGTCGAGCACCCGGAGCGTGTCCTCGTACTGCCCGATGAGGTCCGCCTTCAGGTCGAGCAGCAGGACAACGATGTCGGCCCGGCGGATCAGGTCGGCCATTTCCGGGTCCACGTAGTCTTCGGTGATGGGCGGCGTGTCCACGAGCTGGAACTGGATATTCTCATGCTGGGCCATGCCCGGCGTTGGTTTGTGGGTCGTGTGGGGAAAGTCGGCAATCTCCGGCGAGGCCTTGGTGAGGGCGTCGACCAGGGAGGACTTGCCGGTATTCGGGGGGCCGATAATGACCACCTGGGCAGCACCCTCCTTGTCGATGTTGAAGACACTCTTCTGGATAACAGCCCCGGGTTTCTTCTGGGAGAGTTCCTTGTGCCTGGAGATCCTCCGCTTGATGTCTGCCTGGAGCTTGTCGGTCCCCTTGTGCTTGGGGATGAGGGCGAGCATCTCCTCGAGGGCGGCGATCTTCTCCTCCGGGGTCTTCGCCTCCCGGTACCGTTTGTCCGCATCCAGGTATGTCTGTGGAAGGTTTGCCGGCATTAATCCCTACCCTGCCAATTAAAGAACACCCACTCTTTTCCTGCCCAATACTATACAAAAAAGGCAGCGAAATCAATCCGTCTTCGCTTTTAAGCTTTGCCGCACAGGTCCGTCTTTCCGGCAGTGCCGGGCTCCGCTTTCAAGAGGCAGGCCTGCGCGGCCGGGTGCCTTCGATGATCGCCATGGTCCCGAACATGTATCTCGTGTACCTGACATCCTCGAATCCCACGGCCTCCATCACTGTGGAGATCTCCCGGGGGGTCTTGAAAGACCTGGTGGATTCGGGCAGGTACCGGTAGGCATCCCACTTTCCGGTGATGAGCCCGCCCAGGACCGGGATGATGACCTTGAGGTAGAGCATGATCAGGGGCTTCATGACAGTGTCTGGCGGCGGGCTGGTGTCGAGGGAGACCACCTTGCCGCCTGACTTGACCACCCGGAATTGCTCGGAGAAGCAGAGCGTCAGGTCCGGGACGTTGCGGATCAGGTATCCGGAGGTCACCGCATCGAAGGTCTCATCGGGAAACGGAAGTGTGAGCGCATCTGCGCAGCACCACCGGATGTTGGTGTCTCCGGCGGAATCCCGCCCCTTCTTCATCATCTCGAGCGTCAGGTCTGCCGCCACTACTGAGAGGTGCGGGTCATGGTGCAGGGCCTCCAGGGCGATCTTTCCGGTACCTGTGCCTGCATCGAGCAGCGAGCCTCCGGGAGGTATCCCGGCAGATGCGATGACGCTGCGGCGCCAGAACCGGTCCCGGCCGAAGGTCATGAGCGTGTTGAGGAGATCGTAGTGGGAGGAGATGCTGCCGAACATCTCCCGTATGGAGCGGTTCCAGTCAGGCTGCCGGTGTCGGTTCATGTTCATGGGCTGTCCTTGAAAATATTGTGGTGGTTATCCGTGCCATCATGCCGGCCGGGCGTCTCACTGTGATCACCTCCACGTGGGTTCCTTGCCGTGTTCATAACAAAAAGCCTCCTTAGGTGTAAAGCCGATATGTCAAAACGGGAAGGAACGATGAACGGGAAAGAAGAGGCTGTACCGGGGCTGTAATATATGCTAATGGCGACATATTAAAAACATGGCCGGACACCCGGCGAATAACAGCAGACAGGAGGGGAGAAACAGGTATCGTCCTGTCGCACGAGGAGCCCAATGAAGAAAAAATATGTGGTCATCTACCTTTCAGCCCTTGTTTTCGCGGTCTTCATCACGTACCGGACAGCTCATCACGACTACTACAGCGCCATAACCGTAACCGGGGCGACGCCGCTGGCAGTTGCGAAGACGGTACCTTCGGGGTTTTCCCTCCAGGTCGACGGGATGGTGAAAAAGACCTACCGGTTTTCAAGTTCCAGCCTGCGGGCCTTCGCAACGACCAGGATACGCACCAGAGAGATCTCGCCCGAAGGCGAATTCCTGGGCACCTATAGCTATGTGGGTATACCGGCCTTCAATATCCTGGAGGGGATCGCCCCTGCATACCCGGAGACCTCGGTCTGGGGGACGCCCACGGATTTCCTCGTGACCTTTACC
The DNA here is from genome assembly GCA_018434685.1 of Deltaproteobacteria bacterium. GTDB lineage: Bacteria > Desulfobacterota > Desulfomonilia > UBA1062 > UBA1062 > DSAD01. Next base: position 82,493 of record JAHDOV010000002.1, on the reverse strand, counting down.
TCGCGCAGCGGAGAAAAGGTCTGCTTCAGCTATGGCGAACTCCTCATGGTGGATGATGACGCCCCGCCGACCCTGGCCTTCTTCCGTGAGGGACTGCTTCCCTCGAGCGATCCCGAGGCCTATACGCTCAACGTGCATAAAGAGGGCCTTGACGGGTTCCGTCTCATCGTGTCGGGTGAGGGAGATACCTCCCGCTATCTTGACCGGGTTGAGTCCATAACCTTTTCCATCCCGCAGGTCCGGGACGATCTCGTGCCGCCCCGCAGGAAAGGACAGTCGTGCTCATCAAACTCTATTGTGGCCCTGAGGGGCCCTGATGTGCTCACGACCTCCTTCCAGGGTGTGGAGAGGCGCCGCGTGGAGCGCTGGGTACGGGTAGGGCACGGGAAGGGATACAAGGGGACAGCGTCGGTGGCGGGCTGCAGCCTCAGGTCTTTTCTCGAGAGCAATCTTCCCGGGTGCGGGCTCGAAGACTATTTCCTCTTTGTCTCCTGCGACGGATACCGCTGTCTGTTCTCGGGCAGGGAAATCTTCGGCACGGAAAACGGTGAGAATATGCTCATCATCACGGAGATGGACGGGCAGGCTCCGGGCGGGGGCAATATCCTGGCCTGCCTCAACGACTACTTCATTGACCGCAGCATCTGGGGGGTCACCCATGTGGTCGTGCTGAGCGGGGAGGAATTGACTGCCCGGTTGTAACTGCACACGGGACAGATACCAGTGCAATGATCACTCCTTCCCTGTTCAGAGAGTATGCATCGTGTTGAATCTGGATGAGGGTTCCAGTGTTATCTCAGGGATGCTCTGTCCTGGTGCATACGCTCTCGACAGAGTGTTTAGAGATTACACGATTACATCTCCTGAACTCCCTTATATTCATACCGGTCCATTTTTTAAAGGCCCGTCTGAGGGTAGTTGCATCGGAAAAGCTCACCCGGCTTGCAACCTGTTCGACACTGAGGCTGGTCGTTGCGAGGTATTCTTTGACCAGCTCGAAACGGATCTCGTCGAGGACGCGCTGGTACGTGGTATTCCTCTCGAGCAGGCGCCTGCGCAGGGTCCTGGGGCTCATGGCCAGGTGCGCGGCAATCTCTCCCAGGTGCGGAAACTGGCCCAGCGAGGCGATTATTGCCTCCCTGATGGCGACGATCAATTCGTCGGACCCCTTGAGCTTGGCCATGAGCTCCTGGCACTGTTGCTTACAGATGGCTGCCAGCTGGGGATTGCCCATGGACGTGGGTATGTCCTCAAAAGGGAAGGTGATCCGGAACAGATCCCTGTCTTGGCCGAACAACACCGGGCACTTGAACATCTCCCGGTACAGGCTGCCATGCCCGGGATCGGGGTAGGACAGACGGATTTCATCGATCTGAAACTCCTGTCTCGTGAGGAAATCGCACCCGGAGAAAAAGGTGGAGAGAAGCTCTTCCACTGCAAAGATCCATGAGCGGGGGCTTTCCATGGGAAAGGCTGGGAAGATTTCCCAGATGGAGCTTTCTCCTTGCTTGTGGTGGGATATGGTGACCAGGGCGCCGTTGAGCTCCCAGAATTGCATCGCCACCTGATTTGCCTCCCCCAGGGTGGGGCTGCTGATGATGGCGTAGCCCCAGATACCCAGTTCTCCCAGGTTGGATTGCCTGCCCAGGTGGAGTGCCAGGGCAGGGTCGAGAGTTTCATCAAGGGCATTGGTCACGATTTTCAGATACTGTAAGGGGTGGATAAGCGCGTCTTCATCTTCCAGCCAGGCCGGGGAAAGATCGGTCCCCCGCAGGATATCCGTAAGGGGAATCCCCCTTGCAATGAGCTGCCGCACCAGCCATCTGGCACTGTAGGACGGCATCCTGTCCTGTACCAAGTTGCCCCTCCTCATAACAAAACTGGTTATATTGATAGCATACTATCATATTTTTGGCCAGATTGATCACTTTTTTGACCGGTCTGGCACTGTTCTTTTTGCGCTGTATGGAATACACTTATGGCATTGACATAGTGCTGTCCTCCCGGGAGGATCGTTGATAATGCCCTTGATGGTGCGCGATTCAAAAGCGTCTCGTAATGATGCCGGGTAGGAAACAATAGTGTGCCGGGCTGTTTAAAGCCATGATCACTGTAATGAAGGAAACGGGATGGCGAATAACCAGGACAAGTTCATACTGGCCATCGATCTGGGGACATCCGGTCCCAAGACCGCTCTGATCTCGATATACGGGGAGGTGGTGGGCAGTGCCTTTGAAGAAACCCCGGTCATACTGCTTCCCGGCGGAGGTGCCGAACAGGACCCGAAGTGCTGGTGGGATGCAATCATGTCCACGGCCAAAACGGTGCTGTCAAAAGGTCTTGTACCAACTGAGGACATCGCTGCAGTGAGCGTGACCACCCAGTGGTCCGGCACCGTGGCTGTCGGGCCTGAGGGCTCCCCATTGATGAACGCCATCATCTGGATGGACTGCCGGGGATCAGAGGCGCTCAAAGAAACACTGAAAAGCCCCATCAGAATCGAGGGCTATCCGCCGCTCATGCTGTTGAACTGGCTCAGGCTGACCGGCGGCGCACCGGCATCGTCGGGCAAGGACCCTGTTGCCCACATCCTCTGGCTGAAGATGCACTGCCCGGATATCTACCGCAGGACGTACAAATTTCTGGAGCCCAAGGACTACATCAACCTGTGCCTGACAGGCAGGTTCGCCGCTACCTACGACTCGATCCTGCTCCACTGGGTGACTGACAACCGCGACCCCGATCATGTGGTGTACCATGACAAGCTCTTGAAGCAGGTGGGGATCCCGAGTGAAAAACTGCCTGACCTGATCCGGGCCGTTGACGTGCTCGGACCGTTGAAAAAGCACGTGGCAGATGAACTGGGACTGATGCAAGGCACTCCGGTAATCGGCGGCACGCCGGACGTGCACTCTGCCTGTGTGGGGTCCGGGGCGGTCAGCGACTATGAGGGGCACCTCTACATCGGGACCTCTTCGTGGATCTCGGCCCATGTCCCGTTCAAGAAGACCGACCTTTTCCATTGCATCGGGTCATTTCCCAGTCCGCTGCCCGGGAGGTACCTGATCCTCGACGAGCAGGAGTGTGCAGGCAAGTGTTTGACGTGGCTGCGCGACAACGTGCTCTATCACAAGGACGAGCTCATGCAGCAGGAGAACGCCCCGGACATCTTCAAGTTCCTGGACAGGATCGTATCCAGGGTCCGCCCCGGTGCAAACAACGTGATCTTCACCCCCTGGCTCTACGGGGAGCGCACCCCGGTGGAAGACTGCCGCATCCGGTCTGCACTCTTTAACCTGTCGCTGGAAAACACCCGCGAGGACATTGCCCGCGCCGTGTTCGAGGGCGTTGCCTTCAATCAGAAGTGGCTGCTTGCCCCGGTGGAAAAATTCATGGGGAGGCGCTTTGCCTACCTCAATTTCATCGGCGGCGGGGCGAACTCCGACATATGGTCTCAGATCCTGGCAGACGTGCTGGACAGGAACATCCGGCAGGTGAAAGACCCGATCTATGCCAATGCCCGGGGCGCTGCATTTCTTGCTGCGATTGCATTGAAGTACATCACGGCTTCGGATATTCCCGGGCGTATCCGGATTAGGGCAGAATACAGGCCCGACCCGGACAAGAGAAAGCTCTACGACGAGATATTCGCTGAATTTTTGAACCTGTACAAGATTCACAAGAAGGTCTGCTCCCGGATAAACAAGAGGGTTGCACCGGATGTTTGTGCACTGCCCGGGCGGGAACAGTGAGAGAACAGGAGGGAGACGGCAATGGAGTATCAGGAGATTATAGGGCGAAAAAAAGAGATTCTGTCCAGGCAGGCAAAACCCATACCCGAAGATGCCCTGGCCAGAGAGCGGGAGCTGTTTTTCGCGCGCAACAGGCGGTCCCTGGAGATCTTCGAGGAGGCCAAAAGCCTCATTCCAGGCGGGGTCGAGCACAACCTGAGCCAGAACAAGCCGTTCCCCCTGGCCATGGACCGGGCCAAAGGATGGCGTGTCTGGGATGTGGATGGAAACGAGTATGTGGACTATCTCATGTCCGGGGCGCCCATCATCCTGGGTCATGGCTTCGAAGCGCTGGACTTAAAGATCACCGAGATCATCCGGGATAAGGGACCGGCCACCGGGCTTACCTCCGAATACGAGCTTCTGGCTGCCCGGGAGATCATCGCTCACATGCCCGGCGTGGAGATGGTCCGCTTCCTCCAGTCCGGCACCGAGGCGGACATGGCGGCTATCCGCATCGCCAGGGCCTTTACCGGCAGGCAGAAGATCATCAAGATCGGCGGCAGCTACCACGGCTGGTCGGACCAGATGGTCTATTCCCTGCACATCCCCGGCACTGCTTCGCTCAATTCGCGAGGCATCCCGGATGAGTTTTATACCCACCTGGTGGATGTGCCGCCCAATGACTTCGATGCCCTGGAAAAGGCCTTCGAGGACAACAAGGACAATGTGGCAGGCATCATGGTGGAGCCCATAGGCGGCGAATCCGGGGCCCATCCGGTTCATCCCGACTGGAACCTCAGGATCAGGGAACTGTGCGACCGGTATGGAGCGCTGCTCATCTTTGACGAGGTGGTCACCGGTTTCAGGCTGGATATGGGAGGCGCCCAGAAGTATTTCGACATCAAGCCGGACCTGACTGTGCTGGGCAAGATCATCGCCCACGGATATCCCTCTGCCGGGGCAGTGGGGGGGAGAAGAGACGTGATGAGCGTCTGCGCAGGCGGCCTGGGCGAGAAGATCTATATCGGGGGCACGCTGGCCGCGAACCCGATCTCCACGGCGGCCTGCTACTATGCACTGAAGTACATGGTGCAACACGATGCAGTGAGAAAGGCGAGCGAGTATGCCGAGCGGCTCACAAAGGCCCTGAATGCGCTTTTTTCAACCCGCGGCGACCTGGGATTCTTTGTCTACAACTTCGGCTCCATCATGCACTATGTGACCACATCATTCTTCTCCGTGGATCTGTCGGCACCCGATGCCTTTACCCAGATCATGACGCGCAAACAGATTGCGGACGACTACCAGGTGGTCACCATGGCCCACGGCCTGTGCACCCTTGCCGGTACCCGGATGTACTCGTGCATGCAGCACGATGATGAGGCGCTGAACAAGACCCTGGAAATCTGGGAATACGTGCTTTCCCTGATTCCCGTTAACTGAGAGCAAAAAATACGTATTGTAAGGAGGAGAAAGCCATGATGGATTCTTTTGCAGACAAACCCATAGCACTGCCCGAGGGTATTGATATGGAGGATCACGTAATCGCCACGTACTGGGTCCGGGCTGACAAGTCCATGGACATGGCGCTTATGGGCCAGATCCTTGCCATCGAACAGACAACGGGTACGTGGGTCCCGGTCCCCGGCGAGACACCGGAAATCCGTGCCGGGCATGTCGCCAAGGTGATCGGCGTATACGAGGCGCCGTTTTATGAGTACGGCCTGCCGGAGGATATCAAGGAGCGGGAATACATCCTGCAGATCGCCTTTCCTTCGGCCAATGTGGAAGATCAGCTGCCCATGCTGCTGACCGCCACCATGGGCAACATTTCCCTGGTGCCCAATTTCAAGCTCCTGGACCTGAGGATGCCCAAGGCCACGCTGGATCAGTACCAGGGGCCCTCCTTCGGCATCGACGGATGGTACAAGTCGCTCGGCATCGAGAAGGGCAGGCCGCTGCTCAACAACATGATCAAGCCCTGCAGCGGCTATCCCCTGGAAGTGGGCACCCGGCTCTTCAGGGATGTGGCCATGGGAGGCTGCGACGTGATCAAGGACGACGAGCTCATCGCCAACATGCGCTACAACGATGCCGTGGAGCGGGTCAAACACTACATGGCCATCGAGAAGCAGGTGTATGAAGAAACCGGCGAACACACGCTCTATACGGTGAACGTCACGGACCGCCTGCCTCGCATGTTCGACCTGGCAAAACGCTGCATCGATGCCGGGGCAAATGCCATGATGGTGAACTATCTGGCCGTGGGGCCGGAGGCCATGAGGGCCCTGGCCGAAGACCCGGCCATCAATGTTCCCATACTGGCCCACATGGACCTGGCGGGCGCATACTTCATGTCGCCCTATCAGGGTATCGCTTCGCCCATCATCTTCGGCAAGATCCCCCGGCTGTGCGGTGCGGACGCGATCGTGCTGCCGTTTTCCCTGGGTGGAAAAGGCATTTACATGAACGACCGCTTCATGGCATCTACCCGCAACCTGACCTATCCCTTCGGAAAGCTCAAGCCCACCCTGCCCATGCCGTCAGGCGGCATTACCCCTGCCAACGTTCCTGACTGCATCAACAACCTGGGCAGGGATATCATGATCGGCTCGGGCGGCGGCATCCACGCCCACCCCCAGGGTCCCACGGCGGGTACAAAGGCATTCCGCCAGGCCATCGACGCCGTGCTCAAGGGTATCCCGCTGGAGCAATACAGCGAGGATCACGAAGAGCTGGGCGTGGCGCTGGGCACCTGGAAGAAGAAGACAGAGTTCAAGATCTAGGCCGGTGCGGGGAACGACTGCGGCCGTTCCCTGCCTCACGTACCCTCCTGGGGGCCACGGTGACGGCTTTCTGTTCCATGGGGGAGCATCCCCCGATGTTTTGGCCGCATAGGTTATTTTATTGGCCGGAATGGCTCTATTCCTTCTTAAGCAGTTATGATTATTATAACAACAATAGGGCTCTGTTCTTGAGGCAGGGGCGCTACTGACTCTGATGAATGTTATAATTTTATGATAAAGGAGGATAACCATGAAACACTGCCTGATCCTTACCGGCATTATCGCAGTTCTGTTTTTGTCTAGCTCTGAGGGCTATGCCCAGATCGACAACCTGACCAACATGAGCGCCGAATGGGTGCGCATGTCCAATCGCAACGCCGCAACAGATGCCGCGGACATTGTGGTATTCAACCCGGCGGGCCTGGTCAATCTGTCCGACGGGTTCCATCTCAATGTCTCCAACCAGTTTCTCTTCCGGAACCCGAGCCACGACTTCACCGATCCGCTCGGCACCGGGGGGTTGAGCTATGAGCAGGACAGCCCCGACCTGTTCCTGTCGAATCTGTACGCCTCGTACCGAGACGGGGACTGGTCCGTTTTCGGGGGCATCTATATCCCGGGCGGAGGTGCGGTGGCGGACTATCCGGATGGATCCTACACCACCAGGGCCATCGGTGTCGGATTGCTGGCAGACCCGGAGAGTCCATTCTATGGGGTTTATACCGGCATCACCGATGAAAGTCTCAAGGCCGGCTCCATCTATCTCACCACGACTGCCGGGGGGGTGTACAAGGTATCTGAGATGATCTCCGTGGCAGCCGGCATCCGCAATATCGCCGTGACCAATACCATCGAGGGAGACCTTACCGTGACAGGCGGTGTGCTGGGCCCGGTCGCTACCCCGGATGTGCCCTTCAGTGTGGATGTGGAGCAGAAGGATATGGGGTGGGGGGCTGTGTTCGGCGTCCAGATAAGGCCGGATGATAAAATGAATATTGCCCTTCATGTGGAGACCCCGGTAGCGCTGAATCTCGAGACCGACATCAAAAGCGGCGACACCCTGAGCGAAAGCACCGGGCTGTTCATCGATGGTGAAAAGGATCGAAGGGATTTTCCGGGCATGGTGGGGCTGGGCGTATCGTACCGTTTGACCCCGGAATTCCGTGGAGAGGTGGACCTGAACTACTGGTTTCAGGAAGCGGCAGACTGGGGGAGGGCGGACGACGGGAGAGACATCTCCGATCTGGCCGGAGACTGCTGGAGTATCGGGACTGCGGGGGCATATCAGGTCTCGCCTGAACTGGAGGTCTCTGCAGGTCTGCTGTACACGCTTTTCAGATGGAACGATATAGATGCATACTACAACGCAAATGCAGGGGCTGTTGAGGTTCAGTATTCGGACAATCTGAACCTCGGCTTTGGATTCGCCTATACGGTGAACCAAGGCCTCAAACTCAATTGCGGCATAAGCTATACGATGTGGGCGGACGAAGATATAATCACCCCTCTGGGCGAAGTGGAGATGGAGAATTCCACGTGGAATTTCGCTCTGGGGATTGATTATTCCCATTAGTGCTTATAATCGTAGCGGAATAAGGCCGCAGACAGACAACCAGGACCTGGTGATATCTTTTGAGGAGAGTGTCAGTCATCCATGGGAGCATATGACAGCTATAGGAAAGAGGTGCTTGAGGCAAGCCTCTGGCTTTTAGGACACGGCTATTTCGGATCGGAAAGGGGCTCGGGCGGCAATGTCTCCGTGAGGATCATGGAGCGGTCCGCCATGGCTATCACCCCTTCTGCGGTGAAGTACCAGGACCTGTCGGCAGACGATATCTGTGTGGTGGGCCTTGACCTTTGTGTCATCGAGGGGGAGCTCAGACCCTCTGTAGAATCCGGGATGCACAGCGTCATCTACAACAACCGCCCCGATGTGAACGCCATCGTGCACACCCACCAGGTCTTCGGCAGTGTCTGTGCCGTTATCAATGAGCCTGTCCCGGCCATTTTCGATGAGGTGGCCTTTTCTCTTGGCCACGTGGTGGATATCATCCCTTATGCCCTTTCCGGGAGTGCGGAGCTTGCCGATAACGTGGCAGGCAAACTGTCCAACAATGCCAATGCATACATCATCGAAAACCATGGGATTCTGGCCCTGGGCAAGACCCTCGAGACGGCCGTGCTCCATGCCGAACTTCTGGAGAAGGCGGCCACTGTTTACTGCCTGGCGCTCTCTACCGGCAGGACAATCCATACCCTTCCCGAATCGGTAGTCGAGATGGTAAAGTCTCTGAGAGACCATGAGGTCAACGAGGCAGCGTTAAGAGCGCAGGAGAAGTATAAGACATAGAACAGAAGCTGCGAACCAACACGCCCTGTCCGCACGGCAACAAAGGCTTTGATGGCGCTGGTAATGTTCTCCTGCCACGGTGTCTGGGGATTTGCCTCTATTTGTCGTGTATGCTTAGGGTCATTTCTGGTATCATGACGCAATGACATGAGTAGTTTCTGTGTGCTGAACCGCCCAGAGATAGAGGAGGGATGTATGGTTGTTGACTGTCATTATCATCTGGAGGAGCGGGTGCTGTCCAAGCCGGAACTCATCGCCGAGATGGACAGGGCCGGGATTGAAAAGGTTGCGCTCATGGGCTCCATGATTGCCCCGTTTCCGGAACCCCCGAGGTTTCTCCTGCGTCTGCTGCAGTTTTTTCTGGAGCACCGGTCTCTCAGGAAGATCGGCAGGGTCTTTGTGTCTGACTTCACCCCGCAGGGCGATATCAGGATTCTCGGCAAGCCGTTTCCCATAAAGCCTGACCCGGGCAATCAAGAGGTGTTCGATGCAGTCAGGCAATTCCCCGGCCGGTTTGCGGGCTGGGTGTTCGTCAATCCGTCAGGACAGTTCGATCCCGTCTCGGAGTTGGAGAAATACCAGGACGAGCCGGGCTTTGTCGGGGTCAAGGCCCACCCGTTCTGGCATCACCACGCACCGGTGGAACTCGCACCCGTTGCGGAGAAGCTTGCAGAACTGGGCAAGCCGCTCCTCATCCATGCAGGCTTCGGGGAGGAGGGTGATTTCGGTGCCCTGCTCAGGGCCGTTCCTGGCCTGAAGCTGATCCTGGCGCACACGGGGTTCCCGGGATACGGGGATTTCTGGAGGGCGGCCAGGGACAACAAAAATGTCTTCTTCGACCTGTCCCAGACATCCTATGTCAGCGAGAAGGCGACACTCGAGTCCGTGGCATATCTCGGTCCCGAGCGTCTTCTCTTCGGGACAGACGGGCCGTACGGATACCATGACGCCGGCGGCAGATACGACTACGGGTTTATCAAGCGCAGGATCGAGAGGCTCTTCCCCGACAGGGGGATGCAGCAAAGGCTCCTGGGAGAGAATTTCAGGGAGGTCGCCGGGATAGGGTAGGGACGGCATGCCCGAAACGCTAAAGCTCCCTTCCTGCCGCCTCGACAAACGGCCTCAGTTCGTTCATGAAGCGGGCAAACTGGTCCGGGTCCAGGGACTGGTGACCGTCCGACAGGGCAGATTTCGGGTCGTGGTGGACCTCGATCATGAGCCCGTCGGCCCCGCATGCGACAGCGGCCTTTGCCATGGGCCCGACATAGTTTCGCACCCCGGTTCCGTGGGATGGGTCGACAATAACCGGCAGATGGCTGTGTTCCTTGATGTACGGGATGGCATTGAGGTCCAGGGTATTGCGTGTTGCCTTCTCGAAGGTCCGTATGCCCCGTTCGCAGAGAACCACCCGGGGATTTCCCTCCGAGACGATATACTCTGCAGCCAGCAGCAGGTCCTCCACGGTTGCCGACATGCCCCGCTTGAGGATGACGGGTTTGCCGCTCCTGCCGAGTGCCTTGAGGAGTCGGAAGTTCTGCATATTCCTTGCCCCGACCTGGAATGCCGCGGCATACCCTTCCACCAGGGGCACGTCACCGGTTTCGATGACCTCGGTCACGGCCGGCAATCCTACCTGCAAGGCGACATCGCGCAGGATCTGAAGCCCCTGTTCTCCCAGTCCCTGGAAGCTGTAGGGGCTCGAGCGCGGCTTGTATGCCCCTCCGCGCAGGCAGTGGGCCCCCGCATCCTTTACGGCGCGGGCCGTTGCAAGCATCTGGCCCAAGCCCTCGACGGCGCAGGGGCCTGCAATAACCGTAAAGCGCCCGGCTCCGACGAGGACGCCGCCGATATCCACGTGGGTGTCTGAGGGATGAATTTCTCTGCTCACGAGTTTGTAGGGCGTAAGCACTGGCGCTATGCGATCGACGATGGGGTGGTTCTCGATGTGGAGTCCTGCGAGTTTGCGTTCATCGCCGATTGCCCCGAGGACCGTCCGCTCGGTCCCGGGCATGTAGAGGGGCTTGAGCCCTGCCGATTCTATCTGTCCGAGGATCTCGTCAGCCTCGGACCGTGCAGTGCCGGGTTTCAGTATGATGATCATGGGTCCTCCTCGATGTTTCTACGCATAGAAACTACATGGATTTGAAGGTCCTGTCAAAGGCATAATAATTCTCATGCCAGGGCGGCACGGAATGATTGACACCGGGGTTCAATTGAATTAATATTGTATTACTATATTACAATATTAATTCAATCTGTTCGATCCATCGTGCACGGCACCTGTGATGAATAGCAGGAGGTGGTCTATGGATTCTGAAAGGATCTGGTACAAGAGCTATCAACCCGATGTCCCGCGCGAGCTCGACTTTGAACTCATCACCATGCCCGAGGCGCTCGCCCGGAGTGCAAGGAATTTCCCCGATACCGTGGCATTGATCTACATGGGGAAACGGATCACCTATCGTGGGCTCGAAGGGCTTGTAAACTCCTTTGCACGGGCCTTGACCGGCCTCGGGGTGACCAGGGGCGACAAGGTGGCCATGCTGTTGCCCAATATCCCCCAGCTGGTCATCGCTAATTACGCAACCTTCCGGATCGGTGCGGTGGCCTCCATGAACAACCCGCTGTATACCGAGCGGGAACTCTCCCACCAGCTCGACGATTCCGACGCCAGGGTCCTGATAACGCTGGATCTGCTGCTCCCGAGGGTCCTGAAGATTCAGTCGAAGACCAAGATCGAGAGTATCATTGCCTGTCATATAAACGACTACCTGCCGTTCCCGAAGAAGCAGCTGTTTCCCCATGTGAAGAAGCAGATGTACCGGAAGATTGAACCGCACAGAGGGGTGTACGAATTCTTGGACCTCGTGGGGAGATATCCCTCCACGCCCGTTGCCAATGCCGCGGCCTGGGAGGAGGTGGGCGCGCTCATCTACACCGGCGGAACCACCGGGGCGAGCAAGGGCGTGATGCTTACCCATGCAAACATGTCCTGCAATGTCCAGCAGCTCAGGCACTGGTTCTATGACCTGAAAGAGGGGCAGGAAGGCATGCTTGCCATCTTCCCCTTTTTCCACTCTGCAGGGTTCACCGGTATCCAGAACCTGTGCATCTACAGCGCGAGTACCGATGTCCTGGTTCCGAGGCCGGAACCCGGTGTCATTATCGAGCTGCTCAAGAAGTTCAGGCCCACCTATCTTCCCGGTGTTCCCACCATCTTTGTCGGCCTGTTGAACGACAAGAGATTCACCGGCATGGACCTTTCCTTCATCAAGGGATTCATCGCCGGTGCTGCCCCCCTGTCCGGGGAGACGATCAATCAGCTCAAGACGCTGACCGGCGGAGATATCATCAATGTCTACGGGCTTACCGAGATAACCCCCATGGGCACCGCTTCCCCGTGGAGGGGGAATGTCAAGCCCGGCACTGTGGGGGTGCCCCTGCCCGGCACCGATGTAAAGATCGTCGATGTCGATGACGCCTCGAGGGAGATGAAGCTCGGAGAACCGGGGGAGATCGTGTTCAAGGGCCCGCAGGTCATGAAGGGCTACTACAACAAGCCCGAAGAAACCGCAGCCGTCCTGAAGGACTCGTGGCTCTATACCGGAGACATCGGGTTTCTCGACGAGGACGGCTACCTCACGATCGTGGACAGGAAGAAGGACATGATCGTTGCCAGCGGATACAACATCTTTCCCCAGGAGATCGACGAGGTGCTCTTCGAGCATCCCAAGATCCTGGAGGCATGCACCATCGGTGTGCCCGATGACTACCGGGGAGAGGCCCCGAAGGCATACGTGGTGCTCCGGCAGGGCGAGAACCTGGAGCGGGAGGAGGTCATCGCCTACTGCAAGCAGAAGCTTGCCTCCTACAAGGTGCCGCGCCAGATAGAGTTCATCGAAGAGCTCCCGAAGAGTGCCGTGGGCAAGATACTGCGCCGCGAGTTGAAAGAGCTCGACAGGAAGAAGAGAGACCAGGCGCGAGATGCTGTCTGATGAGGGGCTGCACGGGCCGCTAGTCTCCGCAGAATAGCCGCGCAATGATGCGGGTGGAGAGTATGCCCATGAACGCGCTGTTGTCCCGGAATCCAAGGGTTCCAGATCGGCCGCACTTGTCGAGCAGCTTCTGAAGCGCGGCCGTGTCGAAGAGCCCGGTTGAGCCGGGTCCGTCGCAGGCGAGGTAATCCCGGATACTGTCCCGCGGCCTGCCCTGAGCGAAAAAGGCCTCCGTGTTCGGTGCGCCGTAGGGCCGTTTCGTCCGGGAGAATATTTCCCGCGGGAGCTCATGCTCATACGCCTTTTTCAGCACATACTTCTCGCTCAGCCCCTTCAGTTTGAGCCGCGGATCGATGCGCGCGGAGAGCTCCGCCACGGCATGATCGAGAAAGGGATAGCGTCCCTCCACGCTGTGGGCCATGGTCATGCGTTCACCCTGAGAGGACAGCAGGTACCCGGCGAGGAGGAGTTTCGTCTCCAGGTACTGCGCCTGGTTGAGCGGGTGCCACGTAGAGAACTCGGCGGGCATGAATGCCGCCAGCTCCTCCATCGGGTCGTAGTCATGCAGGGCATGCTTCACCTCGTCGGAGAAGTAGTGCATGATGGAGGCGGTATTCCTCCAGGTCGGCAGGTGTGAGTAGCCGAAGTGGTCCGTGTCGAGCAGATCCTTTTTGTAGAAGGAAACCAGGAGCTGTCGTGATCTCTTCATCTGGACAGGGGAATACGGGTAGAGGGCAAACAGGAGCAGGGGGCGCAGGCTCGATGAGGGGTTTTTTGACCAGAAACGGCGGATCTTCGCCTCCTTGAAGATGTCGTACCCGCCGAACATCTCGTCAGCGCCTTCCCCGGTGAGCACCACCTTGATGCCGTGGCTGTGGGTCAGCTCCGAGAGCATGAACATGGGGGCCGGGGCAGACCGCAGGACCGGTGTCTCGCAATGCCCTGCGACATCAATGAAGGCATTCCCGATATCGGTATAGGAAACCTTCCTCACCCGGTGGGTCGTTCCGAGCATCTCGCCCATGGCGTGCTGAAACGGCGCCTCGTCATAGGCGGGATCTTCAAAACTCACCGAAAACGTCTCCATATGGCCGGCATGCCTCTTCACGAGTGTGGTCAGGATGCTCGAGTCGAGGCCTCCGCTCAGATATGCCCCCACCGGGACATCTGACCGGAGCCGGATAGCCGTTGCCTCATCCAGGGTCGTCCGGATCTGTTCGATGGCATTCGCTTCGGTGCTGATATCGTGCTCTCCGTCGCAGGGGAACGACAGGTCCCAGTAGGTGAACGAACGTATTTCGTCTCTGTCGTGCACCATGCATTCGCCGGGTCTGAGCTGTCTGATGCCCCTGAATACCGTCCGTGGTGCCAGGGTATTCCAGAAGGTGAAGACCTGTGCCAGCCCCTCGAGGTCCATGCTCAGGCTGCCCACTATGGGCATGAGGGACTTGACCGTGGAGGCGAATACGAGGGAAGCTCCCCGGTAGGCATAGAAGAGCGGGGCTATGCCGAACCGGTCGCGGGCAAGAACAAGCCTGTGCTGGCGGGTATCCCACAAGGCAAAGGCAAACTGTCCGTTCATGTGGCCGAGAAAATCAAGGCCGTATTCTTCGTAGAGGTGCGGGATAACCTCTATGTCGCAGGTGGTGGAAAAGGTGTGCCCTTGTGCGGAGAGCTTCTTCTTCAGCTCAATGTAGTTGAAGATCTCGCCGTTGGCACAGACCCAGATGGTTCTGTCCGCATTCGACATGGGCTGGGAGCCGGAAGTCAGATCGATGATGGCAAGCCTCGTGTGACCGAGCACGACCTCCTCGTCCCGATAAGTGCCTGATTCATCAGGCCCCCTGTGGCTCATGAAGGGGAGCATCCCACTGATGGCCGCAGGGTCGATTCCACCAGCCCGGTAATGGTATACGCCTGCAATCCCGCACATGGTCTCTCCCTCCTCAGTGCCTTTTTGTCATTGCGCTCAAGCGTCTCTCGCCTCTATGACGTGCCCTTCCTGGGAAGTGGTAGTGCAAGAACGTCTCCACTTGCGTCATCAGGGATGAAGGAGTCCTGTCCGGGTGGTGCAGGCGGGCTGTACCGATAATAATATATTATAATATCAATTAATTATGAAATAATCACCAAGGCCGGACACATCCCCTGCACGCTGAATGCAATGGGCAGGGGATGGTTCAATTTTGGTCCGGCAGGGAAAAACGAAACAAAATTGGGCCAGTGCCGATCACTTGAACAGCTTCAGGTATGCACCATAGCCTTCTTTCTCAAGATCCTCCACGGGGATGAACCGCAGCGCCGCAGAATTCATGCAGTAGCGCCGGCCCGTCGGTGCGGGGCCGTCCGGAAATACGTGTCCGAGGTGGGAATCCGCGTTTCTGCTCCTGACTTCCGTTCGCGTCGTGAACAGGCTCCTGTCGGTCTTTTCAACGATGTTGTCCGGTTCGAGCGGCCGGGTGAAGCTCGGCCATCCGGTCCCCGAATCGTATTTGTCCAGCGAGCTGAAGAGCACTTCCCCCGATACGACATCCACGTAAATCCCGTCGTTCTTGTTGTCCCAGTATTCATTGGCAAACGCCCTCTCGGTGCCGTCTTCCTGGGTAACCTCGTACTGGAGCGGGGTAAGGCGGGCCTTTAAGTCTTCCTGGGATGGCTTCATATAGGTACTCCTCGTATCCGGGCCTGATGCCCTTTTTTCTGTCGTGTTCCAGGTCTGCTCGAGGAACTGGTCGCGGCCTGAGTTGTAGCGGTAGTACTTGTAGCGCAGGGGGTTTCTCTTGTAGTAGTCCTGGTGGTAGTCCTCAGCCCTGTAGAAGGCCGATGCCTCGAGAATCTCCGTGGCAACCGGTTTGTCGTATCGTCCCGATTGTTCGAGTTCCTGCCGCGACTGTTCTGCAAGCCTTTTCTGCTCGGCGTCATGATAGAAGATGACTGTCCGGTATTG
Organism: Deltaproteobacteria bacterium; assembly: GCA_018434685.1. Taxonomy (GTDB): domain Bacteria; phylum Desulfobacterota; class Desulfomonilia; order UBA1062; family UBA1062; genus DSAD01. Next base: position 66,681 of record JAHDOV010000002.1, on the reverse strand, counting down.
CGAACCGCGGTCGACAAACTGTCCGTTGTTATCCGTAGGGTCCACCTGTCTCCAGAAGACCTCCAGGAGTTGCGAATAGGTTATCCTGGTCGGATCGTAGAGTATCTCGATGGCCTCCACATGGCCTGTTCCCCCTGCAGAGACCTCTTCATAGGTGGGGTTCTCCCGGTTGCCGCCCGTGTATCCCGAGATCACCTCCCTGACCCCGTCGAGTTTCTCAAAGGGCGATTCCATGCACCAGAAGCAGCCGCCGGCAAAGGTGGCCTTGGCCAGTCCCGAATCCTGTGCATATCCCGCACCTGCCGGGAATAACACCAGCAGGGTCAAAATCGATCCAAAAAGTTTCCTGATCATGGTATCCTCCTTGTGGTGTCAGTTTAGAGACGCCGGCCAGGCAGAATGATTCAGGGAAAACATACCGCGGTGTCCCCCCCACACGTGGTGACAGCACAGGGGCGCTGTTCAGACCCCGGGTGGAGCGATACCGCTTGAGTTGCAGTTGTTTGGTTGATACAGTGCAAACATGAACATATATTATACACAAAGAGGAACAAGACGGTGTCACGGGAGGAGCGGGCATGGAAAAAAAACATAAGGTTTCCATCTGGTACATACTCATCGGTATCTGGATGGTTCTTCTCATGCAGAACTACATTGCCTCCATGTATGCGGTGAAGACCATTCCCTACAGTCAATTCCTGAATCTCCTCAAGGATGGAAAGGTCAAGGAGGTGGCCATCACGGCTAACCGCATCGAGGGCAAGCTGGTCGAAGAGGACGGGGAGCAAAAAGGATTCAATGCCGTCAGGGTGGATCCCGAGCTCTCTCAGCTGCTTGACCAGTACAACGTCACCTTCAAGGGGGAGATAGAGTCCACCTTTGTGCGGGACATCGTCTCATGGCTGGTGCCCTTCGTGCTCTTCATCGGCATCTGGTATTTCCTGATGCGGCGCATGAGCGGCCAGCAGCCGGGTTTCATGTCCCTGGGCAAGAACAAGGCGAAGATCTACATGGAAAATGAACTCAATGTGACCTTCGAAGATGTTGCCGGGGTCGACGAGGCCAAGCAGGAACTCGTGGAGATCATCGACTTTCTCAAGAGCCCGGAGAGGTTCAGCGAACTCGGCGGAAAGATCCCCAAGGGCATCCTGCTCGTGGGACCGCCGGGTACCGGCAAGACGCTCCTGGCAAAGGCCGTGGCCGGAGAGAGCAAGGTGCCCTTTTTCTCCATGAGCGGTTCGGAATTCGTGGAGATGTTCGTGGGGCTCGGCGCGGCACGGGTGCGGGATCTCTTTGTCCAGGCAAAGCAGAAGGCCCCGTGCATCATCTTCATAGACGAACTCGATGCCCTGGGAAAGGCACGGGGAATGGGAACCATGGGCGGCCATGACGAGCGGGAGCAGACCCTGAACCAGCTCCTGGTGGAGATGGACGGCTTCGATGCCAAGGTGGGAGTGATCCTCATGGCCGCAACGAACAGGCCGGAAATCCTCGACCCTGCACTCCTGAGGCCGGGAAGGTTCGACCGCCACGTGCTCGTTGACCGTCCGGACAAGGTCGGCCGTGAGGCCATTCTGAAGGTGCACCTCAAGAACGTGAAGGCCGGACCCGATGTCGATGTGGAGCGGCTGGCCGGCATGACCCCGGGTATGGTCGGCGCCGACCTTGCCAACCTGGTGAACGAGGCGACGCTGCTGGCCGTCAGGAGCGGAAAAAAGCAGGTCTCCATGGCTGAATTCCAGGAAGGGGTGGAGCGGATCATCGGCGGGCTCGAGAAGAAGAACCGGCTCATCAACAAAAAGGAGCGGGAAATCGTCGCCCACCACGAGATGGGGCATGCCCTGGTGGCCATGTCGCTGCCCGGGACCGATCCGGTACACAAGATCTCCATCATCCCCCGCGGTATCGCTGCGCTCGGCTACACCATGCAGGTGCCCACTGATGACCGGTTCCTCATGACCAGGACGGAGCTCCTGAACAAGATCTCCACGCTTCTGGGCGGGCGGGCGGCAGAGGAGATCATCTTCGGCGACATCTCCACCGGCGCCCATAACGACCTGTCCAAGGCCACGGATATCGCAAAGAGCATGGTGAAGGAATACGGCATGAGTGAAAGACTGGGCCAGGTCTATCTCGCCCATGACAAGGGCTCGCGGTTTCTTGAAACAGGGCTCGCCATGCAGGAGGATTACAGCGACGAGACGGCCAGGTCCATCGACGAGGAGGTGCGTGAGATCATACAGCAGCGGTATGCCACGGCCGTGAGCATCCTGAAGGAGAAGAAGGATATCCTCATCAGGGGGTCACAGATCCTGCTGGAGAAGGAAAAGATCAACGGGGAAGAGATCAGGGCGCTCTTGTAGAAAGACATGATTTATTCCCCCATTGTTATCATGTTCTCAGAGATGAGCTGCGGGAACGGGTGAGAGGAGAGGGACACAGGCGATGAGCAGGATTTCATACAAGGTGTCTGTGAGCTCGAGCGGTTCTCTCGTTGCCAGCGAGATCCTTGCGCAGCGTTCCGGTCTGTCCAGGGGCAGGATAAAGGATGCCATGAACAAGGGGGCCGTGTGGATCACCCGGAAAAAGCACGGGCGTGAGCGGCTCAGACGGGCAACAGCCCCGGTCAGGGCAGGCGATACCCTGGAACTGTACTACGACGACGAGCTCCTGGCGCTCAAACCCCCGCAGTCCCGGTGCCTGTCCGACCGGCAGCACTACAGCGTCTGGTATAAGCCCCCGGGCCTGCTCACCCAGGGCACCAACTATGGCGATCACTGCGCACTCACCCGCCAGGCAGAGCTCTTTTTCAACCCGAGGCGAAAGGTCTTTCTCGTACACCGGATAGACCGCGAGGCATCGGGGCTGGTGGTCCTGGCCCACAGCAGCGAGGCAGCATCGAAGCTCTCGATGCTTTTCCAGAACAACCAGGTGGAAAAGCACTACCGCATCGAGGTCTTGGGCGATCTTGCCGGAGAGCACCGGCACGGAACCATAGACCTCCCCCTGGACGGCAAGTCGGCTCTGACCATCTTTGAGGCGACGTCATACGATGCACCGACGAACACCTCCCGGGTGGAGGTGGTGATCAGGACCGGCCGGCTCCACCAGATCCGCCGCCATTTCAACGGGATCGGCTTTCCGGTGATGGGCGATCCCCGTTACGGCAGGGGAAACAAGAACAGCCAGGGCATGAGGCTTGCGGCCTACTCGCTGGGATTTCAGTGCCCGTTTGAACATGAACGGGTGGTGTTCACCATGGAAGACGGGAACCTTTCTGAAGAGGACTTGTCTAAGGTAAATGGGCGGGGAAACAGTGACGGTTGATGATGCGGCGTTGATACAGGCCTTTCAGGCCGGAGACAGGGAGGCCTTCGATCAGCTGGTGATCAGGCACAAGGACAGGGTGTTTACGATGTGCTACTGGTTTGTTGGAGACCATGCAGAGGCGGGCGACTGCGCCCAGGAGACCTTCATAAAGGCATATCGGTCGCTCATGCGGTTCCGGAGCGAGTCTGCGTTTTCCACGTGGCTGTATCGCATAGCAGTCAATACCTGCAAGAACCGGCTCAAATCCTCGCAGTACCGCAAAAAGAAAAAAACACTTTCCCTGGACACCCCCCACAACGATCACGACTGCCCTGTGGGCGAAGGGATCTGCGACACGTGCCCCTCTCCCCTGGACGAGCTCGAAAACAAGGGGAGGCGGACCCTGATACAACAGGCGATAGAGACCCTGCCACCCGAACAGAAGAGCGTCGTGGTGCTGAGAGATATCGAGGGACTGTCCTACGACGAGATCGTCGAGATTACCGGGTACGGTCTGGGAACCGTGAAATCCAGGCTTGCCCGGGCCCGGCAGGTGCTGAGGGATATATTGAGGAGCGTGAGGTAGCATGAACTGTACGGAAGTGAGAGGGTACCTGTCGGAGTATATGGACGAGATGCTCGACGAGCGGATGAAGGACCTCGTGGAGAAGCACCTGACCACGTGCAAGGCGTGCAGGCAGGAGCTCGCCTCTTTGCGGTCCGTTGCGGGGGAGCTCAGGGAGGAGGGCAGGCTGAAAGCGCCTGAGGATTTTCTCGAAACCCTCCATGAGCGACTCAGCAGGGATACCTGGTGGACACGGATGAAGAAGACCCTGTTCGTCCCGGCGCAGATCAAGATCCCCCTCGAGTTTGCCACGGCTTGTGTCGCGGCGGTCATCATCTTCTCCCTGTACAGCACCGTATCTCCTGACAGACAGCAGGTATCCTCCATGCAGGACCTTGCACTGGAAGACAGCGGCAGGAGTACCGGCCTGCTCGAAGCGTCGCCAGAGGCACCGGCAAGGTCCCGGCAACCCCTTGCGGCCCCTGCGGGGATCCCTGGCGACAAAGCGCCTGCAAGGCCTGAGCCTGTCGAGCTCGCCCTGGTGCTCCCGTCACCCCTTCGTGCCGGGGATATGGGCGCGGTCCCGGATGAACAGGAGGTTTCTGCCGCAAAAGGCAGCTTCGAGGTCACCGGCAACGAGCTCTCACCGCCGGCCTTGCCTGCGATGAAGGGAGCTGCCCCGGCCTCCAGGGACAGTGCGGCCGAGGGGACCCTCGAAAAAAGCAAAGAGGATACGACCGGGCCCGCTGCGGAAAAGGATCGGCCGAAAGGGGTGGAAGACCAGGACGACGCCAATGGTGCCCGGGTGATTATTCAACGGATAGAGGATGCCATAGGCCTGTGCGGTGGAAAGATCCTTTCCGAAAAACTCGACGTGGAAAACCCGGAGGAACTGATCATCCTCGGGGAGATTCCTGCCGGCCGCTATGGGGATCTTTACGGACACCTGGCCAGGCTGGCTCAGGTGCAGGGCCCGGCCCTTATTACTCGTGAGAGCCCGCAGGATATGATCCGCGTCAGGATCCGGCTCAGATAACCCTGGCAGGGAACCGGCAGGGCGAAGGGGCCGTCCGGGATTCAGCTATCATGCCTTTGTATGCAGTACGCCTGTCGTCCGCCCGTGCGGACTGATCAGTCAAGATCCTTGTCTTTCCACAATCTTCACATAGTTTCTCCATACTTTCTCCATAATGTTCTGTCAGGATAGATCTTAAGGATCGGGAAACCCATCCCGAGACAAAGGAGGTATACGACGATGAATGGCAGATTCCAGAAACTGACAGGTTTGATCCTTGCCGTTGTAATGGTCCTGGTTTGTATAACCCCGGCCGCTGCGCAGGAGCGGAGGCCCGATCGCAACCGTCACAGGCAGGCAGTTGCCGCTCACCATGACTATGCCCCGGTGGTCGTACACGGCAAGCAGTTCTACTTCCATGAGGGGAGGTTCTTTCACCGGGAGCCCCGCGGGTACGTAGCGGTTCGCGCGCCGTTCGGGGCCATCGTCCTGGGGCTGCCGGTGGGGTTCGGGACAGTGGTGTTCGGCCCGACGACCTATTATTCGTACGGGGGAACGTTCTATTCGCGAGTGCCGCAGGGGTACATGGTGGTGGAGCCACCGAAAGAGGTGATTGTCCGGGAAGAACCGGCGCAGGATTTCGAGGTCCATGACAGGGTGCGGGTGACCGCAGAGCTGTTGAATGTCCGGCAGGGGCCCGGATTGGATTTCCCCGTGATGCGCAGGACCCACAGGAATACGGTACTGGAGATCTGCGGAACTGCCCCGGGCTGGCTCTATGTGGAGTTCAACTACGGACAGTACGGGTGGGTCATGGAGAAATTCACCGCCCCGATGGCGTCGGCCCCGCGCGGATAGGCTCCGCCTGCCACCGGGCGTGCATGGCAGCAATGGGCATATGAGTTGACATTCGATATGCACCGCTTATCTTAAGTGAAAAGGAGCTCGCTTGTTGCGGCATTGTGCAAGGGACATGTAATCATCAATTTCTACTGATATTTTTGGAATTTGCTGCTAAAAAGGGCAAGGCAGCTCACGTGGGCTGCCAAAGGAGTGATCGGGTAGATGGCTGTCAAGAGTACAGGACTGTGGGTGTATTATCTGGGTTTGAGCCTTGTTCTACTGGCCGGCTGTCCGAATCCCGCATCTCTCGTGCAGTTCGGGCTGATGACCGAAGGCCAGATCGCGAGCGGATTCCAGTATGGCATTGCCTCTCAGCCCTACATTGTCTACTCGGACACGAGCCTGGAAAAGATCAATGAGATCTGCGAGATAAGCCCGGGTATTCGGGTTTCGATAGAAGACACCTATAAATCAGCCTATGGAAAGAATCTCGAGGAGGCCCTGCCCAGCGGGGATACCGGGCAGGTATTCAGGAACATGAAAGAGGCGACGGCCTACCTGCAGAAGATCCTCAAGGATAAAGGCCTGAACAACTCCGAGGATTATGTGGTCACGAGCATCGACAGTGCGCGGTCACAGGGCTTTGTCCTGTTTGCCCTGGTGAAGCGTCCGGGGCCGATCATCTCTGTGGCCGACAGGCAGAACGCCCAATCCGGGAGACAGCTGGGAATGCCCGACAGGGACTACTACCTTCCCTACATGACCGATGCAGGCGGGAATGCACTGGACACGGTCATCGACTGGGCCGGTCTCCCGAACGAGTGTTTCGCTACCCAGAAGGCCCAGGCGATTTTCCTGACCCTGGCTGCAAACCAGGTGTTGAGTGGCAGGACCCGCTCTGATTTCTGGAAGGCACAGCAGCAATGGGTCCGCGGCGATTTCAAAGGCGTCATGAAGCAGCAGGATGAGGAAACGTGTGTGTTCTGCGGCTTCGAAGAAGGATTTTTCAAGGGGTAACACAGAGATCATCCGGGTCAAGGCGGCCCCGGCTGGCGCTGCGGATACCCGGCGCCAGTACCCCATCACGGCGGTACCCCCTTTCATCGAAATCACCTCTTGTTTCGTAACGTCTATTGAAAATCGGTTATTCATTCGGTATACTCTCTTTTTTGACATCTGCTGAAAGGGGAATCTTCAAGTATGAGTATGATCATCAAACATGAGAAGCTCAACAAATGGGTTCGGGAGGCTGCGGATCTGTGCAGGCCCGACGAGGTCTACTGGTGTGACGGCAGCAAGGAGGAATACGATCGCCTCATGGCCCGGTCAGTCCGTAGCGGCAGCGCCATTGTAATCGACAAGCGCCCGAACAGTTTCCTGTTCCGCTCCGATCCGAGTGACGTTGCCCGGGTGGAGGCCCGGACCTACATCAGCACACCCAAACAGATCGATGCCGGCCCCACCAACAACTGGCTCGATCCTGACGAGCTGAAGAGCACCATGAAGGAACTGTACGCTGGGTGCATGAAGGGCCGCACCCTGTATGTGATCCCCTTTTCCATGGGCCCCATCGGTTCGCCCATTGCAAAGATCGGTATCGAGATCACGGACAGCCCGTATGTCGTGTGCAACATGCACACCATGACGCGGGTCGGGACAAAGGTGCTCGATGTCCTGGGCGAAGACGGCGAGTTCATCCCCTGTCTCCATTCCATCGGGGCACCGCTCGAGGAAGGCCAGGAAGACGTTCCGTGGCCGTGCGCCCCCATGGAGAAGAAATATATCAGCCATTTTCCCGATGAGAACCTGATCTGGTCGTATGGTTCGGGATACGGGGGCAATGCCCTGCTCGGGAAAAAATGTCTGGCTCTGCGCATCGCATCGGCAATGGCGAGGAGGGAAGGCTGGATGGCGGAACACATGCTCATCCTGCGCCTGACGAGCCCCGGAGGCAGGCAGTACCATATCGCTGCAGCGTTCCCGTCCGCCTGCGGCAAGACGAACCTGGCCATGCTTCAGCCAACGATCGAAGGGTGGAAATGCGAGACCATCGGCGATGACATCGCCTGGATGAAGATCGGACCGGATGGACGGCTCTATGCCATCAACCCCGAGGCAGGGTTTTTCGGCGTGGCCCCCGGTACGTCCTATGAATCGAATCCCATGGCCATGGACACACTCCACGAGAACATCATCTTTACCAACTGTGCGCTGAAAGACGACGGTGACATCTGGTGGGAAGGCATGGACGGGGAACCGCCAGCCCATGCCATCGACTGGAAGGGCAGGGACTGGTCACCTGACAGCAAAGAACCGGCAGCGCACCCCAATGCCCGCTTCACGGCCCCGGCCTCCCAGTGCCCGGTAATCTGCAGGGACTGGGAAAAGCCCGAGGGAGTGCCCATCGACATCTTCATCTTCGGAGGGAGGCGTGCGGGCGTCGTCCCCTTGGTCAACGAGGCATACAGCTGGGACCACGGCGTTTTCCTCGGTGCGACCGCGTCTTCCGAGACCACTGCCGCCAATATCGGCGACATCGGCAACCTCAGGAGAGACCCCTTTGCCATGAAGCCGTTCTGCGGCTACAACATGGGGGATTACTTCCACCACTGGCTCGAGATGGGAGACAAACTGGGGGAGAAGGCGCCGAGGATCTTTTACGTCAACTGGTTCCGCAAGAGCGCGCAGGGGAAATTTCTCTGGCCGGGATTCGGCGAGAACAGCCGCGTTCTGAAATGGATGTGCGAACGGATCGACGGCCATGCCGGCGCTCGGGAAACCGCCATCGGTTTGCTGCCGGATGACGGCGGCTTGGACCTCGCCGGACTGAACGTCGCGGCAGAGAAGATGGAAGAGCTGCTCCGCGTGGACATGGGTGCCTGGAAGGCCGAGATCGCGAGCATCGAGGAACACTTCGCCCAGTTCGGCGACCGCCTGCCCGAGCGGATGAGACAGCAGCTCGAAGAGCTGAAGAACCGCCTCGGATAAGCTAAGAACAGGGCGTTGCCCGGATACTGATTCAAGAACCACAAGGGGCCGGCAGATGCGTACAGCCTCGTGTCTGCCGGCCCCCTTCCTCCGCTTCTCATGGAAGCCGTCGCGCTCAACAGCCGGGATTCACTCCAGGGGTCTTTACTCTGCAGGTAATCGACTTATCTTAACCTACAGGCCATGAACGAGGACACAGGGAGAAAGAAGAAGAAAACCTATAGCTGGCTGCCGGACGGCAGCTTCCTCTACCCGTGGGAGAGGACGTTCGACCGCCTGGTGACCCCGTTCGAGGAATTCATCGCACGGGAGACCACGAGCGGGCTCATCCTCATGGCGTGCACGGTCCTGGCGCTCATAATCGCCAACTCCCCGATCAGGGAGCTCTATACCCACGTCATCCACCTTCCCATCGGGGTCAGCATCGGGCAGTGGAGGCTCGAGCGCAGCTTCGTGCACTGGATCAACGAGGGGCTCATGGCCTTCTTCTTTTTTGTCGTGGGCCTCGAGATCAAGCGGGAGATCCTCGTGGGCGAGCTTTCCGATCTCAGGAGTGCAGGCCTGCCCATTGTTGCCGCCCTTGGCGGAATGATAATTCCCGCATGCATCTACTACCTGTTCAATCCGTGGGGGGAGTACGCCATAGGGTGGGGCATCCCCATGACCACCGACATCGCCTTCTGCATCGGGGCGCTCGTCTTGATCGGCCGGCGCATACCCCAGTCGCTCATGATCTTTCTCGTGTCCCTTGCCATCGTGGACGATCTCGCTGCAGTGGCGGTCATCGCCATCTTCTACACCAAGACGATCCAGTACCTTGCCCTGGGCACAACCGTGGCTGCCTTTTTCGTCCTCATGGTATTCAACCTCAGCGGGGTACGCCGGAATGTACCCTATTTCCTCGTGGGGACCGTCCTGTGGCTCTCCATGCTGTACTCCGGCGTTGATGCAGCAGTGTCCGGGGCACTGGTGGCATTCTGCATCCCAGCGCGGGGGCGTTACAACCCGGCGATGTTCGGGGGCAGACTCAGGGAACTGGCACAGAAATTCGACGAGGCCGCCCAGGCCCAGGAATGCATCCTGACCAACATGGAACAGCAGACCGTGCTCAAGGCCATTGACTGCGAAGGACACCTGGCAGAACCCCCGCTCCAGCGCATGCTCGATTATCTTCACCTGCCGGTGGCGCTCATCGTCATTCCGCTGTTCGCACTCGCCAATGCAGGTATCACCTTTGATTTTCCCTCGCCGGTTACCCTTGCCACCCACCCGGTCACCCTGGGTGTGATGTGCGGTCTCGTTCTCGGCAAACCGCTGGGGATCACGCTGTTTTCGTGGATATTCATCAGGATGAACATCGTCGCGGCACCCTATGGGGCCACCATGCGCCATGTCTTCGGGGTGGGGCTGCTGGGCGGGATAGGGTTCACCATGTCCATCTTCATCGCGGAGCTCTCTTTCGGGGGGCAGCCGGAGACTCTTGCCATAGCAAAGACCGGCATCATCTTTGCGTCGCTCATATCAGGGGTTCTCGGGATCTCGTGGCTGTGGTCGGCATCTTTAGGCAGCGCGGAGAACTGATGCAGTGCCGGCCGTTTTGAGATCGAGGACGGGATATTGACCGCAGAACGGTGAGCGCTATTTTTTTCCCAGGCATCGTTGCGCAAGGGAGGCTATATGAACTGCCGGAAAACGGTCTCGATCCTTTTGTGCTCCCTCATGGTTTTTCTGCTGTGCACGGGCTGCAGCCCCCGGAGATCCGGGGTCATAGACCGATCGTGCAGCACATGCCACGATGCATCGGTTGTGTACGAAAAAAAGCGCACCCAGGGAGAGTGGGAGCGGATCATGTTTGCCATGAAGGCGCGGGGCCTCAAGATCGCCCCGGAACAGGAGCGGCAGGTCATGGAGTTTCTCTCCCGCTCGTATACGCGGGAGCGTTCCTGAGGCGTCCAGGCGGCTCACTCCGGCATGAAGGCGGATTTCATGTCGTGCAGGAACTGCTCAGGCTGAGCCCTGAGATGTGCTGCGCTCGTTTCCGGGGGAAACGATTTCGAACGGACATCTCCTGCTGCAGCTATTTCACACCCCAAAAAATCAGGGGATTAAAGCGTCAGGTGGAAAAAGTGTTTGACAGAGACAGGTGATTCATCCTATCGTTTCTCTCAATAGAAACCTGTGGCAGCGATGGATACACACCATGTACTGCTCACGAAGGAAAGGACTAACATGAAGACAGAGTTGAAATCGTTCCAGCTTCCCGACGAAAAGGGGTATTTCGGACCATATGGCGGCAGTTTCGTGCCCCCCCAGCTCCAGGGTGTACTCGATGAAATCACCCAGGCCTACATGGAGATCAAGGATGACGAGCAGTTTCTCACGGAGCTCCATGCGCTCTACAAACACTATGTAGGTCGTCCCAGCCCGATCTTTCATGCCCGCTCACTCTCCGAAAAGATGGGCGGTGCTCAGATATACCTCAAGCGGGAAGACCTGAACCATACCGGGGCCCACAAGATCAATCACTGCCTGGGCCAGGCACTGCTCGCCAAGAAGATGGGGAAGCAGACCCTCATCGCAGAGACCGGGGCAGGTCAGCACGGAGTAGCCCTGGCAACAGCCGCTGCCCTCGTAGGTCTCAAGTGTGACATCTACATGGGAGAAGTGGATATCGCCAAGGAAAAGCCCAATGTCATCAGGATGAAGATCCTGGGGGCGCGGGTGATCTCCGTCACCCGCGGCACCAAAACCCTGAAAGATGCGGTCGACGAGGCCTTCGAGGCCTATCTCGGGGACCCCATCACGCAGTTCTATGCCATCGGCTCGGTCGTCGGTCCGCACCCGTTTCCCATGATGGTGCGGGATTTCCAGAGTATCGTGGGCAGGGAGGCCCGCCAGCAGTTCAGGGAGATGACCGGCTCGCTGCCGGACAACCTCGTTGCCTGTGTGGGCGGCGGGTCGAATGCCATGGGGCTTTTCACCGCATTCCTCGATGATGAGGAGGTCCTCATCTACGGGGTCGAGCCCTCAGGGCTCAGCCTCAGGGAGGGAGAGCATGCAGCGACCCTCACGCTGGGCAAACCAGGGGTGCTCCACGGGTTCAAGTCTTACCTGCTCCAGGATGAAAAGGGAAATCCCCTCAAGGTCTACTCAGTGGCCAGCGGCCTCGACTATCCCGGTGTGGGTCCACAGCACAGCCTGCTCAAGGATCTCGAGAGGGTCACCTATGTCACTGCCGGTGACTCTGAGGCCATCGATGCCTTCTTCGATCTCTCCCGGTTCGAAGGCATCATCCCTGCACTGGAAAGTGCCCATGCTGTGGCCTTTGCGCTGAAACTGGCCGGCAAGCTGGAGAAAGACAAGACCATCCTCGTCAACCTCTCGGGCAGGGGTGACAAGGATATCGACTATGTGGCCGAGACCTACGGGAAAGACTACGGGGTGGTGTAATTCCAGCCACGACGACCTGTAACGTCAAGGGGCATCGGACCGAACGCTGAAAAAGGTGTTCCCTGTCCGGCCCATGCCTGCAGGGTTCAGGAGGGCTTCAGGGGAGGCCCGGGCGTACCTTCAGGATGGCTTCCTTGCGGATCTGCACGGTGCCGGGCTTTGCGTTGCGGGGCTTGCTCACATTGCAGGCCCGGGTGAACGAGACCGGGGTGATGCCGGCATTCCTCGCCTTGCTGTGATAGGCAGCTATGGACGCGGCTTTCTTGAGTGTCTCCCTGTCCGGCTCTTCGCCTGGCCTGGCCCGCAGGATGACGTGGCTGCCCGGCAGGGCGTGGACGTGAAACCACCAGTCCTGTGGCTCTGCAACCCGGGTGCTCAGGATATCATTGTCGTCCTCGGTCTTGCCGACGAGCACTCTCCAGCCCCCGGGGAGTTCATATTCATGTACGTCAGGCTGCGGTGAATCAGCCCAGGTGTCTTTTCTTCCCATAAGTACGCTTTGAACTCCTTGATGGATTCCTTACCTGATGCTGTCTTTAGCACATCACCCCACGCGGTGCCACACCTTCATGCCGCGGTCATGACGATGTTCTCCCGCACCGGTGACCCTCTCGCGTCCTCCTGGCCCTTTCCGATGTGAGAAGCCGTTATCGAAGTTTGTCTGAGGAGGGCACAAAAATTCTCTCTCGCATGTTTGAATCGCATGGTGTATGAGGTGCTGGGATATGCCACCTGGAAATTGCAGGAGGCAGTCCGTACAAGCTACTCAGATGAGGATCTGTCTGGGGGAGAACAACTAACGATTTGAACAGGGTATACACGTCATTATGGATCCACTTCTGACAATCGTGATCGTATCGGTGCTGGGACCTGTCATTGGTTCTGCCATAGGGGTGCTGAGAAAACCATCGGTCAACTACATCAGCAACATGCTCAGCTTCGCCGCAGGGGTCATGCTGGCCATTTCCTTCCTGGAGCTGATTCCGGAGAGCATTCACCTCTCGTCGGTGATCGTGTGCATGCTCGGCGTCCTGTTCGGTTCGCTGGTCATGTACGGGCTCGATCGCCTCATCCCCCATATTCATCCCGAATTATGCAACCAGGAACAGGGTCGCAACATCAAGAGGACGTCCACGTATCTGATCATGGGGATCTTTCTCCATAATTTCCCCGAAGGCATGGCCATTGCGGTCGGTGCCGTTTCCGATGTGAAGGTCTCCATGGCCATCGCGCTGGCGATCTCCATCCACAACATACCCGAGGGTATCTGTACGTCGGCGCCGTTCTATCACGTGACAGGAAACCGCTTGAAATCATTTCTTGTCTCATCATCCACGGCTATTCCCATCGTCGCGGGGTATCTGCTGGCGCGTCACCTCTTTCTCAACATCCCAGACCAGGTCATCGGGGCTATTATCGGGGCAACGGCCGGTTTGATGATCTACATAACCGCAGATGAACTGATTCCCTCCTCGTGTTCAGGCACCGATCACAAGACGATCTTTTCCCTCATCACCGGGGTGATGTTTGTCATCCTCCTGGGGGTGGCATAACGCCCGGTCCCGGTTCACCGGGCACCACACGGGTGAACACCGGGAAGGAGTTGCCCCTTGGTCACGGTTCCTGACAGGCCTTAAAACAGAGGTTTCCCGGGGGGATCTGTGTTCCCGGCGTGGGCCTGTCCTGTGTCCGGGCAGGCGGTATCAGGGGAACAGGTAAAGTTCTCGAAGTCTAATTCAGGGCTCTCTTTACTTAAATTTTACCATAACTTATCTTGATAAAATGTGTGGATATTGTAATATGACCGACCGATATATGAAACATACGGTACAGGATTAAGGTGCTTCACCACGAAGAATCCATACCAATGAGACAACAAGAGGAGGCAACATGAAGAAATTGGTCGCAGGAATCTTTTTTGTACTTTTTCCCCTATCACTCTGTCTGGCTGCTAATGTGGATACCGCGGGCATTGGGTCCAAGGCCACGGCAATGGGCGGTGCCTACAGTGCCTATGCCGATGATCCCTATGCGGTGTACTACAACCCGGCCGGGTTGACGCAGATACAGGCACCAATCGTTTCAGGCGGGCTGTTCATGATGAAGCCCACCCTGAAATATTACGACCTGACCTTTGAACGGGACAACACCGTGGTTCTCGGTCCGACGAGCTATTCCGAAAAGTTCGACCCGCTCTATGTCCCGCACTTAGGTGCCGCATATCCGATATCGGATCGGCTGGTCTTCGGCGTGGCCGCCTACGTCCCCTTCGGCCTTGACCTGGAATGGAACGACGACGCAGCGGAAAACCCCGGAGCCTACAGCGCCTTCCATACCCTGTATATGCGTGAAGTCGTCACCCCTTCTCTGGCGTACAAGCTCAGCGAAAAGCTGTCCGTCGGGGCCGGGGTGAGCCTGGGCCGTTCCGAAATGGTGGCGGAAAAGGTCCTGTTCGGGTCAACGACCCAGATCACGCTGGATACGATCGATGATTTCAACTATTCCTTCAACCTGGGGGTGCAGTATCATCCCGAGGACTTCCTCACGTTAGGGCTCACCTACCGGGGCAGGGCAAAGGCGGTCTTTACGGGTGATGTGGATCTCAACGGGATGGATTCCGGCATCGATGTGAGGTCGCAGTTTGATCATCCAGAACAGATCCAGGGCGGTATCAGGTACATGACCCCGCACAATGTCTCCCTCTGCTTCGACCTCATATGGACCAGGTGGAGCATTGAAGGGGACCAGGTGGGAACGTTCTCGACGCCCCTGATGGGCATGTTCCCCGAGGCGCGCTATCCCAGAGACTGGGACGATACCGTTCAGATCAGACTGGGGGCGGAATGGGGTGTCTCCGATCTTCTCGATCTGCGCGCCGGCTATTTCTACGATCCATCACCGGTTTCTGACAGCACCTTTGATTTCGGGTGGCCCGATGCCGACAGGAAGACCTACTCGGTTGGTGCCGGCCTGAACCTGGAGAACTGGAAGATCGACACGGTCATTCAGTACTTCACCGCAGAATCAAAACGGGAAGTCGGCGGGGAAAGCTTCAATCTCAACGAGGCGTTCCAGGACTTCAACCCTGCCACGAGCGAGAATCTTTCCCTGGAAGCAGACGGCTATATGTGGACTGCCGGGCTGACGGTGAGCTACGTCTTTTCCAAATAGACAGCTCATCATCAGCAACAGACTTCGTGCCTCGATATGAAGGGGTGTGTCTCGTCTGACTGAAGCATCCGGCCCGCGTTCAATTCATGTATAAAAAGGAATTGAACGCGGGGCAGCTGCTTGTCTGGGCGCTGTCTCCTTGCAGCGAAACGCCCAAAGAGATACCCGGACCGGGTGCTTCACCAGGTGGGGCGTCCTGAAAGTTCAGGGCAGGGTGATCTTTCGTTTTTCCTTGTCCGGCTGTTCCCGGTAAAAGATGGCGATATTGCCGATGAGGCCGACTTCTTCGCAGGAGGTACGTTGACCGATTTCCTGCGCGAGGGACTTTTTCTCCTCCTTGAAATCGACAAACTTGACCTTGATGAGTTCGTGGGTATCGAGGGCCTCATCCACAGCCCTGATCAGTTCCGGGGTAATGCCGTTCTTGCCCACCTGGATGACCGGGCGCAGGCTGTGAGCCAGGCCCCGAAGGAATGTCCGCTGTGATCCTTTCAGCGATTTCACGTACGTGTCCGCTCCTTTTCCTCTATAGCTACAGCTGTGCTGAATAGCTGCCTGTGCCGGCCTTGTCAACACCGATATATCGTGCCCCGGTAGTGTGGGGCCTCTGTCCCGCAGTCTGCCTCGGGCAGGAGGTCTTCACGGGGTTTTCTTCCAGAACTGCCACCACTTTTTCTCCAAGTAGAAGGTACGGCCCTGCTCGAGTTCGCCCACCTCATCGGCGACGTCCAGTTCCCAGAATGTATGGAGCTGGACCACCGGGGGATCGTTCTCTGTGTTGAGGGTTATTTCTTTGAGCGCGCTGTCGTGCGTTATCCTGGCCCTCGCCAGTAATCCGGCTTTCTGGGGGGATTCTGCCTCTATGACGATATGTTGATAAAACCCGTGCTTTTTCGCCTTACCATTGGTGCTGATAAGAAAGTTCCGTCCATTCATGAGCAATTTATAGTTTTTCATTGTTCCGTCGAACATCCGCCTTAGCTGAAGAATGTTGTGTAACCAGTTGCCGGTCGAGCATGCGCAACCATATGAGAACACAGTCTTATACTCACACTTTATCAGACAATCAATGAAATAAATCCTTCAGTCACCCCATGGGGCCCCTCTCGGCCGGGCGATTCGGACACAAAGCCGGCGGCAGTCAGGAAGGAAACTCATTGCTGTTCAGGAGAAAATGACATAGATTGACCCTGCGAGCGAAACTGATGCACACTAAAAACACTGTTCGGGTGGCCCAGAGAATATCGACATGAAGAAAAAGCTGATTATCATCGCACTGGTCGCAGCAGCGGCATTGGTCGGCTGGCAGATTTATCACAAGACCGTTCAATCACGGATCCAGCCTGGCCAGAGGCAGACCCCGCCGGTTGCCGTGGAGGTTTCGCCGGTCACGAAGGCAACCATCCGGGAAGTGGGGGTCTATACCGGCACCCTGCTGCCCGAGTCTCAGTTTGTCGTGGCTCCCAAGATAGCAGGCAAACTGCAGAAGATTTTCGTCAACATCGGCGACCGGGTCGAACAGGGTCAGCTGATCGCTGTGCTCGATGATGACGAGTTCGTTCAGCAGGTCGACCAGGCACGGGCCGAACTGGATGTGGCCAGGGCAAACATCGAGGAATCCCGCAGTGCCCTGAACCTGAAACAGCGTGAATTCGAGCGGGCCCAGGCCCTGCGGGAAAAGAAGATCGTCTCCGAGGCGGAGCTGGACACTGCCGAGTCGCAGTACAAGGCTGCGCTCGCCAAACAGAAGGTCGCCCAGGCCCAGTCCGCCCAGAAGGAGGCCGAGCTGAAAACAGCCCAGGTGCGCCTGGATTATACGCGTATCAGGGCCCTGTGGGAGGATGGCGACCAGGGCCGGTTCGTTGGTGAACGGTTTGTGGACGAGGGGGCCATGCTGTCGGCCAATGCCCCCATTGCCTCGGTCATCGACATCAATACCCTCAAGGCCGTGATCCACGTCATCGAGCTGGACTATCCCCGGGTCCGGGCCGGACAGGGTGCGCTCATTACCACCGATGCGTATCCGGGCAGGGTGTTCATCGGCACCATTGAACGCGTTGCCCCGATCCTGAAGGAGGCGGCGCGCCAGGCACGGGTCGAGATCGCCATCTCGAACCCGGAAGGCATTCTCAGACCGGGTATGTTTGTCAGGGTCGAGATTGAATACAACCGGCACGACAATGCAACGGTGGTTCCGGTAAACGCCCTGATAAAGACCGGCAACGGCAGGAGCGTTTTCCTGGCAGACATGGAGAACATGCGGGCCAGACGCGTCCCGGTCGAGGTGGGGATAGTCAACGGTACCCTTGCGGAGGTTGTAAGCCCGGCCATTACCGGGTTCGTGGTAATTGTTGGGCAGCACCTGCTCGATGACGGGTCCGTCATAACCATGCCGGAGAAGAAAACAAACCCGGTGCCCACCGGTACGGGCGATGCCGAAAATCCCAGGAAGGAAACCTCCCCGGGAAAGGGGTAGCCGGGTATGAATCTTTCACGCTTCGCTGTCCACCGCCCGGTCTTCACCGTCATGGTCATCCTGATTGTCCTGATCCTGGGGGGCATATCCCTCATCCGGCTCCCGGTCGATCTGATGCCCGACATCACCTATCCGACCCTGACTGTGCGGACCACCTATGAAGACGCGAGCCCGGAAGAGATCGAAGAGCTCGTAACCCGACCCATCGAAGAGGCAATGAGTGCCGTGCCCGGCGTTGAGAACGTGTACTCCATCTCTTCGGAAGGGTCCAGCAATGTCCGCGTATCCTTTTCGTGGGGGACAGACCTGGATACTGCCTCCAACGATATGCGCGACCGGCTGGACCGTATCATCTCACGGCTTCCCGACGACGCCGAGCGTCCGATCCTCTACAAGTTCGATGTCGCCAACTTTCCCATCCTGGTCTTCGGTGCGGCCAGCAAACTGAATCCCCTCCAGACCCGGAAGATCATCGACGACCAGATCAAGTACCGTATCGAACGCATTCCCGGGGTGGCATCGCTCGATGTCTTCGGCGGCTATGAACGTGAGGTGCAGGTAAATCTCGATGCCGGCAAGATCAAGGCCATGGATCTGCCGCTTGCTCAGATCCTCGAGAGGATCAGGCAGGGCAATGTCACCCTGCCTGCAGGAACCATCGACCGGGGGGATATCCAGGTGACCATGCGCACCCTGGGTGAATATACGAGTCTCTCCCAGCTCTCCGGCACCGTGGTGGCCATCCGGGATGGTGCCCCGATCAAACTCGGTGATATCGCGAAGATCGATGATACCTGGAAAAAGATCACCCGGATCATCTGGGTGAACGGACAGCCCGGCGTCCGCCTGGGGGTGCGTAAACAATCGGGTACGAACACCGTGGAGGTGGCCCGGCTGGTCCTTCAAGAGGCGGAAAAGATAAATCGGGATATCCCGCAGGTGAGGCTGACCCCGATCATCGACACCTCGGACTATATCCGCAACTCCATTACCAACGTAGGCTCCATGGCACTCTACGGCGGCATCCTGGCGATTGTCGTTCTGCTCTTTTTCCTGCGCAACATTGTCAGCACGCTCATCATTGCCGCCGCCATACCCATCTCCATCATTGCCACCTTTGCGCTCATGTATTTCGGGGGACTGACCCTGAACATCATGACGCTGGGCGGTCTGGCGCTCGGCATCGGCATGCTGGTAGACAACGCCATCGTGGTCCTGGAGAACATCTATCGCCACAGGGAGGCAGGGGAAGACCCGGAACAGGCTACGCTCTCCGGCACCACCGAGGTGACTTCCGCCATCGTGGCAAGCACGCTGACGACCCTGGCGGTCTTTCTTCCCCTCGTGTTCATCCGGGGCATGTCCGGGGTGATGTTCAAGCAGCTCGCCTTTGTGGTGAGCTTTGCGCTGCTGTGTGCCCTCATGGTCGCCCTGACCCTGGTTCCCCTCATGTCGGCCCGGCTGATCCATCTCAGGACAGCCGATTCAAAAGATTCCTGGATCAAGACCCTCTACACCCTGAGTGCCCGTTTTTTCACAAGCATGGAGGACGGATACAAACGGCTGCTCCACCGGTCGCTCGATCATGCAGGGCTTGTGGTGACGGCCACTGTCCTTGTGCTGGCCGGGAGCCTGGCTCTCATTCCCCTGGTTGGGGTGGAGTTCATGCCGACAGCCGACGAGGGCGAGGTCCGCATAAGTGCGGAAATGGAGGTGGGTTCCAGGGTTGAAGTGCTCGCTGAGCGGTTCAAGCTGATCGAGTCTATCGTGAAGCAGGAAGTCCCGGAAGCGAAGAACATGGTAACGAGTATGGGCGGCTCGGGCGGGCGGTCACGGGGATCTCATGCGGGCGAGATGCAGGTAGCCCTGAAGCCGGTTTCTGAGCGGGTACGCTCCAGCGAGCAGATCGCAGCCGATCTCCGCACGAAGCTGACGGGTATTCCCGGGGTGACGATACGGACCCGTGCCGGCCAGGGGCTGTTCCTCCTGAGGATGTTCAGCGGCGGCGATACGGAAAAGGTACAGATCGAGATCCGGGGATACGACCTGGAGACCTCGGATATTCTCGCGCAGCGGGTGAAACAGATCGCCGAGGATACCGAAGGGGTGACCGATGCCCAGGTGAGCAGGGAATCGGGCAGCCCCGAAGAGCTCATCTTCGTTGACCGTCAGAAGGCGGCAGATATGAACCTCACGGTCTCGGGGATTGCCGACATGCTCCAGACCGTCCTGGCAGGGAGTACGGCCGGCAGCTACCGGGAAGGCGGTGATGAATACGACATCCGCGTGAAGATCAGGGATGCCGAGAAGATGGATATGCGGGAGATCCTGGACCTGACCATAGCCGGAACCGGGGGCGAGGCGGTGGTGCTGCGCAACGTGGTCAGTCTCCAGCCCAAGACCGGCCCGGTCCGTATCGAACGGAAAGATCAGGAACGGATTGTGACCGTCTCGGCAAACATCAGCGGCCGGGATATGGGTTCCATCCTGGCAGATATCCGGGGCAGGCTGCAGAATGTCCCGATCCCCCGGGATTTCAGCATTGTCTTCGGCGGCGATTACGAGGAACAGGAGAAGGCCTTCAGAGAGCTCCTCTTGAGCCTCATCCTTGCCGTGCTGCTCGTCTACATGGTCATGGCATCGCTCTACGAATCCTTCCGCTATCCACTGGTCGTGATGTTCTCGGTACCGTTTGCCGCCATCGGGGTCATCCTCATGCTGTTCATGACCAGTTCCTCCTTCAACGTGCAGTCCTATATCGGCTGCATCATGCTCGGCGGGATCGTGGTGAACAATGCCATCCTGTTGGTGGACCATATAAACCTGCTTCGCCGCCGCGATACAATGGAGCTCAGGGAGGCCATAGAGGAGGCCGGAAGGCGGCGTCTGAGGCCCATCCTCATGACGGCTATGACGACGATCCTGGCCATGGTGCCGCTGGCCATAGGCCTCGGTGAAGGCGGCGAGGTGCAGGCACCCCTGGCGCGGGCAGTCATCGGAGGACTCATCAGCTCGACGCTCATTACCCTGGTGATCATCCCCACGGTCTACCTGCTGTTCGACACCCGGCTGATGCGGAGAAAAAAACTTGCAGAATCGGCTACGAAGGATACGGTTAAGCCATGACAGAAAGAGAACCGGGCAAGAAAATCCTGGTACAGGCCGCCATTGTCGTACTGTGCCTGACCTGCTCATCCTGTGTATCCACAGACATCTTAAAGGGACAGGACTATATCGGCCCGACGGCCGCCCCGGCTCAGCCCTCACCGGTCAAGGATCAGGCGCCCGCGGCCGAACCGTCTTCACCCATGCCCGGGGCCGACGGCCCGCTCCAGATTGCGGTGCAGGACGCCATTCTGCTGGCACTGGAACATAACCGCGGCCTGCGGGTGGAAAAGTTCAACCCCGCGATCAGCAAAGAGGCGGAGGAAACACAGCGCTCTGCATTCGATCCGGTCTTGAGCGGCTCGTATTCCCGCCTGCGTGAAAAGATCGACCAGGATCAACGCCCTGTCAGCGAGCGGGTGAGCAACGAGATCGACGGGAATCTGGCTGTCCTGGAGCATCTCCCGACCGGCACGGATATCGCCGTAGGGATGTCGAACCAGCGGTCCTGGTCGGACCTGTACAGCGACGACCTGTATGAAACGCGCCTGGGGCTGAGCGTCACGCAGGCCCTCCTGAAGGGGGCAGGCCTGGGATACAACCTTGCCGCTCTGCGCCAGGCCAGGCTCGACACGCTGGCCTCGCAGTACGAGCTCCGGGGGTTTGCCGAGGCCCTCGTGGCAGGGGTGGAGGAAACCTACTGGGACTATGCCCTGACGCAGCGGCAGATCGAGATCTTCCTCGAGTCGCTCAAGCTGGCAGAGCAGCAGAAAGACGAGATGCAGGAGATGATCAGGATCGGGTACCTGGCCGAATCCGAGGTTGCCGCGGCAGAGGCGGAGATCGCTCTCAGGCGGGAAGGACTGATCAATGCCCGGAGCAACCTGGAGAAGACCCGGCTCCAGCTCCTGCGGCTGCTGAATCCGCCCGGTGCCAACCTGTGGCAGCGCGAGATCGTGCTTCTCCTTCAGCCGGCCATACCCGAGGTGACGCTCGATGCCGTGGACTCTCATGTGGACGTTGCCCTGCGGATGAGGCCCGATCTCAACCAGGCCAGACTGCAGGTGCAGCAGGGCGATCTGGAGATCGTGAAGACAAAGAACGGGCTGCTGCCGAAGATGGATTTCTTCATCGATCTCGGCAAGACCGGATATGCGGATTCGTTCGGCCGGTCGGTCAGGGATATGGATGGCGATTCGTACGATATAGCCACAGGCCTGTCTGTCGGGTTCCCGCTCCTGAACCGTGATGCCCGTGCGCAGTACCGCTCATCGCTCCTTAGCCGCTCCCAGGCAGAAGAGGCGGTGAGAAACCTTGGCCAGCTCGTAGAGGTGGACGTCCGTAGCGCCTATATCGAGGTGAACCGTTCACGGGAACAGATTGCCGCAACCGCGGCCACCAGGGTCCTCCAGGAGGAAAAGGCGCGCATCGAGGCGGAAAAATTCCGGGTGGGCAAATCCACTGCGCTCATGGTCGCGCAGGCCCAGCGGGATCTCCTCCAGAGCCGGATCACCGAGATCCAGACCATCGCCAACTACCTCAAGTCCCTCGTGGAACTGTACCGGCTGGAAGGCTCGCTGCTCGAACGCCGGGGTATCATCGCACCGGGAAACGAACCTGTGGGGAATTGAGCTGACCGGCCGGAGACCGGCGCTCCCTCGCTCTCTTCTGGACATTGAAACCCATATCATGGGATAAACCGATCATATTCACGACGCAGACCACGGCAGGGGTGGGGTTGTCCACCGGGAGCCCTGGACCACTGTGCGAACAAGGGGGGGTACCCATGTATGGGGTGGGCTTTGAAATATAACAAGGCTGTTATCGTTACGATAGCATGCTGCATTTTTCTCTATGGCATGGACGCTCTCTTCATCGGTCTGCCGGGCTTGGGTGTGATCGTTTCGTTCGCAGCCCTCATCAGGAACACCAGAAGTCTCTCCGGCAGGATGAGGGAGGACAGTCCGGCGGTTCGTCAGTATGGCTTCGTTTCGATAGGGTTTATCCTCACGATCGTGGCGATATTCTCAACATTCGCTTTCAATAAGCACGTCGGGTATACGCATGCCGAAGCTATAATCGGGGCGGTAGTATCGTTCCGCAGTGACCAGGGAGAATATCCCGAAGCACTCGATGAACTGATCCCCGAATACCTGGAGGAGATTCCGATATGCGCTTACCGCTTTGTCAGTTCGCGGTATACCTTTTTTGAAAGCAGCGGCAGTCATTACCTGCTCTGGGAAGAAGCCCCTGCTTTCGGCAGGCCGGCGTATGAATTCGAGACCGGACAATGGCGGTATATCGATTGAGGAGTATCAGCTGTGGCAGACAGCGACGATCCCCCTGATAACAAAGAACCGTCCTTCACCACTTCTCGTTCATGATCTCTTCGCGTTTGTGGCGATATTCGTCTTCGGTGATGAGGTTTTCTTTCCGGAGCTTCTCAAGTCTTTTCAGCTTCAGTTCGAAATCGATTCCGCTGCCGTTTTCCTCACCATGAGGTGCGGCTGACGTATCGAGGGTCAATACGGCAGGGGGGACCTTGCCGCGGAGGATATAAAAGCCGAACCCGATCATATACAGGCAGACACTGACCCATATGACGAGAAACATTATCGCGTATGGTTTTGCCTCTCCCTCGGCGGACAGGAGGAGGACGACCCCGAAAACGAGGAAGAGGAACCCGAAGACAATGAGGACAAAGCCAGAGGCCCTCGACGGTCGTACGTATGTCCTGCTATCCATCGCTCTTCGCTCCTTCTACGCCTTTTTTCAGTCTCGAGAGAAATCCTGCCACGCTGCACCTTCCATGATCCCGGGCTCGGGGGATGTCCTTGTCTGTGCCGCATGAGAGCGGGCTGCCTCCAGGGCGGTCTGGTGGATGGTGTCCACCTCGATGAGGTCCATACAGTGCTCATCCGCCATGGGGCATGGTGATTCGGTCTGATTATGCACCAGGCAGCCTTGGGCGTGGTGGCATGCCCGCGGTCCTTGAAGATGATAGTGGCCCTCATAGCCGTAGAACGTATGATCGCTCGGACCCCACAGGACGATGGCGGGTATGCCGTGCAGTTGTGCGGCATGCATGAACAGGTTGTGCGAGGTGATGATCAGATCGAAGTTTCGCGTAAACGATATGATCTGTTTCAGACTGCTCAGGCCGCGAATGCCGCAGGCACCGCGGATATGGGGATGCCGTATGCTTGCGATCTGCATGACCCCGAAACCATCGGCCACAAGACGCTTGACAAGGTCTTCCCATTTCTGGACATCCATCCTCGCCCGTTGCGACTCCGCTGCGGGGCAGATGAGGATGTTGCGAGCCCTCCAGGGAATGAGACCCCGGAGAACCGGATCATCCTCGAATTGCCAGGGGACACAGAGCCTTTCTTCCGCCGGGGTGGCCAGTCCGAGCAGGTCGGCGATGGCCTGGTAGGCCCTCGCAGGGCATGTGGGACCAGTGCTGTCTCCATAGTCGAGGCAGAGGGGAACCGTTCCCTGCGGCGGCCGGCCGATAGAGGAGATGGCCGGATGACCCTCGAGAAGTTCCCGGTAGCTCGCCTTGTTTACCAGGTTGAATCTCCGTGATGGGTTTTCCTCGACAAGCTGCTGCAATATGCCCGATATCATCAATACATCGTCAATCCGGTTGATGGGTCCGATCCAGGGGGATTCTTCAGTGCTGCACTCCCCGGCAGGGGGTGCCGGTGGCCGGGATTCAAACTCGGGGATGGTGATGGTTTCACCCCGCAGGGTCTGCTGTGCTTGGGCCTGCCCGGAAGATGGCTGGTACGTCACGCCCGTGACGGGTTCGAAGTATTTCTCGATAAACCCTTTCTTGGTCCAGCACCAGGGGGATTTATGCAGGAGGGAACCGTGCTCGGCCAGGGCATCGAGCGGGCAGCCGCCATGACAGATGTCCCAGAAGCGGCAGCCTTTGCACTCGCCTTCCTGCAGGATGGCGTTCCTCTTTCTCATGAGGTCTTTCTGGGGGTGATTCATGATGTCCGTAAGCGAGAAGTCCATGATCGAACCGTAGGACATGAGGCCCCAGTCGGAAGATCTGCCGCACTGCCAGACCATGCCGTCGGGACTGATGCTCAGATGCGTGTCGGCGCATCTGCCCGAATCGATGCATATGAGGGATCTGTTTCCATTGATAAGGTTTTCCACCAGGGAACTGAAGGGGTCTACCCCGGGATACCGGTCTCGTTTCCGCCACCACTGAGGGAAGATCGCGCCGAGAAAATCCACGAATTCCTCGGGGGTGATGGCGACCTGGCCGGGTTTTTCCGGGTAAAAGGTGACGGGATTGAACATGACCGAGGCAGAGGGAACGAAGTTGGTAAGTATCCGGAAGAGTTCAAGCGGGTTTTCCAGCGCGAGTTTCGTGACCACGTAGATGATTCCCCAGGAGAACCCTTCCTCCTCCAGGAGCGAGGTAGCGCGGATGAACTGCCGGTTGTAGCGGTCAGAGCCCTCTGTGCCTCCGCTGCCCCGGACGCCGGGAAGGAGGTAGAAGCTGGTGCCGAAGCTCTGGATCCCCATCTTTTTCAGGACGTCGACATATTCCCTGGAAAACAAGGTGAGATTGCTCTGCATGTCGAACGATATCCGCGAACCGGTATCCCTGCAGATGGTCTCTTTGTAGCCCAGGGCCTGGTAGTAGTATTCGGGTTTGAGGATCAGCGGCTCTCCGCCGTGCCAGATGATCTTCAGGGTTTCTTCGGGCCACTGAGTAAGAAAGGCGTTCGCCTTTATGAAGAACTGTTCGAGGATATCGAAGGGCATGGTCGGTACGGGATTGTTCTTGCGGATTGCGTGGCAGTATACGCAATTGGAATTGCACCGGTCGGTTGCCTTGAAGATGACGGTCTTCATGAGAGGTCTTCCTGCAGGGGTTCGGTCTTGTTCTCAGTGCGGTACTGCTCGACCTCTGTGAGCATATCGGCAGCGAATCTCGAACAGCCAGGGGCGTGCCTGCCTTGGGCGCCGAACCTGCCCATGCAGATTCTCCAGCCCTCGCATGCCCTGCAGGGATGGTCTGCCAGGAACAGGTGCCTCCATGCAGTGATCCCCTGTCTGTAGTCCTCGGTATCAAGCGGCTCGGATGCCGGGGGGATATGGTCGGCAATGTATGACCCGCTCAGCAGTGCCGCAGAAGACAGTGCCACCCGTCCGTCTCCATCGAGATGGAGAAATTCCCCTGGTTCGTCATAGTACACACTGCCCCAGAGTGTGTATGCATCGGGGCTGTACTGCCTGGCAATATAACCGAAGGGTTCGATGGGGGCGTGGGGGACGGGGCCGAAGACGGCATAGGCCATCAGGTCTGACAGGGCCGTCCAGTCCGGCTCGGCCGTACCGAAGACCAGACAGCAGGTGATCCCCAGAGAGGACAGGATGCGGCAGGCCGTGAGGTTCTCCGGGTTCTCGGCCGGGAGATACACGTGCATCCTGAGGTCGCGAATGCGCGGTACCTGGTGGGCGATATCCCTGAACCTGCCCATCTCAGGGGTAAACAACGCGATCGGGATGCCGTGCCAGTCCTCCTGGATAGGGATGTCGCTCAGCGGCTGATCGACCTCGATGACGACATCGATCAGGTTCTTGCCGGACGAACGGATGTCGTGGGCCGCACGGGTAATATCCGGGAGCTGTTCGACCCTGACGACGATGTCGTGCCGGTCGATCCCCTCGAGCAGGGCGCGGTTATAGGGACATACAAGGGTTGGGAGTTTCATGGGCAGCATCCCTCAATAGATGGCATACTCCGCCACCGGAACAGCGGCCGTCATGCCGGTAGGTGCACGTGGCGCACTGGGCGAACACCCCGGGGAAATCCTGACGGATCCGGTCATGAAGATCGATATAGAAGGCTGCAACATCCTGCAGCGAGTCGAATTCGAACAGGGAACGTTTGTGGATGCCTGAAAGCGGGAAGCAGCTGTACACATCCATGTTCGGTTTTATGTCGATGGCCGGTCCGCAGCCGAAATTGGCACCGCCTGACATGCGGAAAAACCACCCGAGCTGTTCGTCGGAGAAATAACACAGCGGGAATCCGCAGTCGAGATTCGGTTTCACATGGAGCTTCTCGAACAGGGCACGGTAGCTGTAGAGCCTGTCGATAACGTTCTTCATGTCCTCGCTCTTGATGTACAGGTTCTCCTGCTGTGATATGGGGCTTGCAAGGCCGATGCGCAGCAGTCCCTGCATGCCGAAGCGGGTGATGTTGTGAAAGATGAAGTCGAGACTGAAGTCTGTCCGGTAGATATTGAATCCCGGTGTTGTCCAGGGGCCCAGGGCGGTGAGAAATGCCTCCACCCTGCGAAGCTCCCCTTCGGGAGCAGGTGTCTGTTCGGGGTCGTTGAGGTTGCAGACGAACTGGATCCGGTCAGGGGGGATCCGGGTAACGTGATCTGCCACGTCCTCGAGCCGTTCATCCGACATCACGCCGCTGGTGAATACGGTTATGTGAAAGCCCCGTTCCAGCAGATAGAGGACGATGTCAACGAAATGCGGATGCAGGGTCGGCTCTCCGCCCAAGAGCGCGATGTGATGTTCCCCGGACCGGACGAGAAAATCTGCAAGGTATATGATGTTTTCCCAGGATACCGTGTCGCTCTGAGGGGACTGTGCCATCTCGTTGCGGGCAAAGCAGTAGGGGCAGGAACGGACACACCTCGTGGTTAACAGGAGATTCGCCATACTATCTCAGGCTCGCACACAAAAGCATGCTATTTGCAGGTGTTCGAGTAATTCGCGTAGTTGGTGTAGTTGGTATAGTTGGTGTAGTCCGAGTAATTCGTATAGTTTATGTAGTCTCGCCAGTTGACGTAATTGGCGTAGTTCAGATAATTGCCGCCCGAGCTCTTGTTGTAGTAGTTCGCATAATTAGCATACTCTTTGTAGTTGCCATAGGCGGTGTAGTTTCCATACTTCTGATTGGCGTAGTTGGTGTAGTCTGCATAGTTGGCATAATTGCAGTAATTGTCATACGTTGATTCTGCAAAGACCTTTGACGTAACCAGGCCCGTGACGGCAACCGAGCCGGAAACCATCAGCACCTTGGAGATCCGCTTGATGGCATCTCTTCTGGTGATCGGTGTACTGTCGCCGCTGTCTCGCTGAACCAATGTCCTGTCGCTCTCTCTCGGTGTGTTTGGCATAGTTACCTTCCAAGAAGTTTGATGAGAAGCACTTTCGGGAAACACTATAGAATAATTGACCCGGTGTCAATCGTGATGAAAGAACGATTCTGGAGCGTCCTGTGACTGCCCCGTCATCAGACGGTACTGCCACAAGGTGAAAAATAATCACAGAAACGTGAGATAGGTCCGGGAATCTCCCCGGTGCAGCCACTTTCGGGTTTGAAGCGTTCACCAGGGCAGACGCCTGCCGTGACGTGGGCCGGACGATCCGGCAGTGTGATGGCCCGATTATTCACTGAATACCATTGCGGGATCGGCCATTGATCTGGTATATGTTCGGAATCACTCATGAAATGAAACAGCTCTGGGAGGGTTCAGATGGAAGGTGAAAACGCAACAACTATGAGCGAATATGCCGGGTCAGTGCTGCTCGGGGAGTGGGGCATCCCGGTGATCGACGAGGTCCTGGTGACGGACCAATCCGGGGTGAAAGACGCGGCAGACAGGCTCGGCTACCCCGTGGTCCTCAAGGTGTGTTCGGAGACTGTCCTGCACAAGACAGAGCAGGGGGGCGTGGTCCTGAATATCCCTGATGCCGCAGCCCTGACCCGGGCAGTGCATGATATCCGGTCGCGGTTCTCGACTGTTCCTCACGCGTTTCTCGTGCAGCAGATGGCGTCTCCCGGTCTCGAGCTCATCCTTGGTGCCCGGCGCGATCCCGTATTCGGACCCGTGGTATTGGTCGGCATCGGCGGCATATTCACCGAGATCTTCCGCGACACGGTCATCGAACTCGCCCCGGTCACCAGCAGAACTGCCCGTGAGATGCTCTCGCGCCTGAAGGGCCAGGCCCTGCTGGGCGGGTTCCGCTCGCAGCCCGCCATTGACCTTTCTGCCGTGGCCGAAGCCCTTGCCGCGCTCTCTAAGCTCATTACAAGGCGGCGCGACATCCTCGAGATCGACATCAACCCCCTGATCGCCTATCCGACAGGCGCGGTTGCCGTGGATGCCCTCGTCCGGCTCAACGGAAAATCCCCTGCTGAACGGCGGAAGGGCTTCTCCCCGGACACGGTCGCCCCCTTCTTCAATCCACGGTCGATCGCGCTGATCGGCGCATCCAGGAGTCCGGGCAAGGGCGGCAACATCATCCTGCGCAATATCCTCAAGGCCGGTTTCAAGGGCAGGATATACCCCATCAACCCCACGGGGAAAGAGATCCTCGGGATGCAGTCCTTTCAGAGAGTTTCCGATGTGCCCGGGCCCGTGGACCTGGCCATGATCGTGATCCCCAAGGCAGCTGTGCCGGACGCCATTGCTGACTGCGCAGCAAAGGGGGTCCGCAGCATCATTCTCAGTACGGGGGGCTACTCGGATATCGGGGAATCGGGTGCCCTCGAACAGAAAGCCCTGGTCGAGCAGGCCCGCGGCGAAGGTATGCGGCTCATGGGTCCCAACAGCATCGGCACGATCAATCCGGTGGCCGGGCTTGCCACCTCCATCGTGGGGCTCGAGCTCATCCGTCCGGGCGGGGTTTCGCTCATCGGGCAGTCAGGTGTCTTCTCCTCGGGGTGGGGGCGCTGGATTGCGGACTTCAAGCCCTTCGGCATTGCCAAGATCGGCTGCATCGGCAACAAGGGCGATATCAACGAGAGTGATCTGTTGGAGTACCTTGCCGACGACGCCGAGACGAAAACCGTGGGCATGTACCTGGAGGGCGTGGTGGAAGGGGTGCGTTTCGTGAAGGCCGCCTCCCGGGCGTGCGCCAGGAAGCCGGTCGTGGTGATGAAATCCGGGCACACCGAGGCCGGTGCAGCAGCCATCGCGTCACACACGGGATCGCTGGCGGGATCGGACGCGGTCTTCGATGCGGTCTGCCGGGAAACAGGCATGGTGCGCGTGCACGATTCCGAGACCTTCTTCGACACGCTCGCTGCCTTTGAGGCGCTTCCCCTGCCACGCGGCAACCGCATGGGCGTGCTCTCCATCACTGGGATGGGCTGCGTGGTCACCACGGATGCTGCAGACGAGTATGGCGTGGAACTGCCCGCGCTCAGGCCGGGTACTCTCAGGAGGCTGCGCGAGGTGATGCCTGCCTGGGCACCTGTGCGCAATCCGGTGGATATCTGGTCGGCAGTGGAACAGCACGGGTCGAAGAAGACCATGAGCCACATCTCGCGCTGCCTCCTCGAACAGAAGGACATCGACGCGCTGCTCGTGATCTTCGTCCTCATGCCCGAGAGCATCTTCGATATAGAGGAGGCCTTCTGCGAGGTCGTCCGGGAGCACCCCGGCAAGCCTGTTTTCGCAAGCTATTACGGCGGGACGGAAAAGGAGATCAAGCACGTACACGAGGGGTTCCTCCTGCTCGGCGTGCCCAGCTATCCCACACCGGAGCGTGCCGTGTATGCCTTCAGCCGCATGGTTGCCTATGCCCGGTTCAAGGGGCTCCTCCGCCAGGGAAAAAGCCTGCCCTGACCGGTGCTCCAGCTTTGTTGATTCCTGCTGTAGGGTATACGCCACATCGCTGTTGGCCCGACAAGGACAACCGGGTCACTCGAGACGGCCTGTGGATGGACTGCGGCAGAACCGGAGGGTGTCTTCAGTTGAAAACAGGCGAAAGGGTATTATCTTAGAGGTTAGTTCCCCGGGATCCGTGCCAGGGAGCGGGGGTGGCCTTTATGATCACGGTGAAACCGGTGGAGGGCAGGGCCATGATGAGAGAATTCATCATGTTTCCCTGGACCTCCGGGATCTACGGCAGTGACCCGGCATGGGTTCCCCCCCTGATCAGCGAACAGAAGAAGCTGTTCGACCCTGAAAGGGGATATTTCTTCGAGATCGGCGAGGTCGCGTTCTTCCTGGCATACCGGGGCAGCACCCCTGTCGGCCGCATAACGGCGCACATCAATCACCTGTACGAGGAAAGATACGATACCGCTACCGGGTTCTTCGGCTTCTTTGAGGCGCTCAACGATACAGAGGTCGCCGGCGCCCTGTTCGATGCGGCCTCTGACTGGCTCAGGCACAAGGGCAAGAAGATCATGAACGGGCCCCAGAGCTTCTCCATCTACGATTCCGTGGGCTTCGAGGTGGAAGGTGAGGACAGACTGCCGAGCGTGGGCCTGTTCCATCTCGCCCCGTACTATAAAGATCTCGCCGAGGCATGCGGGTTTGCCAAGTGTATCGACTGGCACTGCTTTCTCGTCAAGAGGGTCAATTATGCCAGGCACGAACCCTACCTCGAGGAGGTCAGGTCAATGCTGATCAACGGCACGGACGTGGTATTCAGGAAACTGACCCGGAGGGACATCGCGCGCAGGGTGAGAGATGTTCAGCAGATCTTCAATGCCGCGTGGGTGGGGAACTGGGGCCACCTGCCGCTGACGGACCGTCAGATGGAGATGATCTTCGCCGGGCTGAAGTGGTTTATCATCCCGGAGCTGTCCATCTTTGCAGAGAAAGACTCTACCACGATCGGGTTCATTATCTCCATTCGCGATATAAACCCTGCCCTGAGGATCCTGGACGGCAGGCTGTACCCCTGGCGCCTGCTCAGGTTCGCCGGAAAGGCCGGAAGATCAGCAAGGGTCCGGACGGTCATCATGGGGGTGCTGCCCGAATATCGCGGCCAGCATATTGACGATATCTTCTATTTGAAATCAATTGAACAGGGGGTGCTCCTGGATATCTGGGAATCGGATTGCTCCCTGATTGCCGAGACGAACCGGAAGATGATCGGGGCACTCGAGCCGCTTACCCCGGAGCTCTACAAGACCTACCGGATCTACGAGAGGCCGGTTGTGTAGTGTGCAAGGAGACAGCAGCCCGGGCATCACCCAGTAAAGAACCCCTTACACTTATACGAGCCCTTGCACCTCAAGCGGGATGACTTATTATGTAATACAGGATTGGAAATCGTAGCGCCCTCCACGAACATCCCCTGGACGTCCACGAGGCAGCTTCTTTGCCGCCTGGTTTTATGCGTAGATACGTGCAGGAAGATAGTGAGGTAGAAGACTTGACAGATAGTAAGATCTCTCAGGAGATAATCGATCGGACAACGAGATGCGACAGGGACTATTCGTGTCTGTCCGAGAGTACCAGGGATCTTTGCGAAGTGATTCACGCCAATGGCGAGAACGTGTTGTTCATCGAGAGAAACCCGAGGCCCTGCCCCTACAAGATCCCGTTCGGTTCCTCCTATATCTGCACGTGCCCCACACGGCATGAACTGTATAAGAAATACCACATCTGAGCGGCCTGCTGAATGGCCAGGAGGTCCGGGCAGAAAACAGGACCGTCCCGTGGTTTTCTCTCTCATCGAGCCCCTTGACTGTTCCCGGTAAAGGTGTATAAGCCACCCTCATGTCTGGACCGGGAAATAAGATCATGAAATCCGTGACAATACTCATGGATCATCCTGGATCGTCGGGGCGCAGTTCCCTGGCGCATCCATTCAATGGAGAAGGACCGCCTCTGCCCTGGCCTGTGGGTTGACGTTATCCAGGAATCCATACCACGGTTTCACCAGATCTTAAGGAGACACAGTATGATTTGCATCCACAACACAGAGAAGAAGGGCAGAGGAGTATTTGCGCAGAACCGCATTACCATGGGTGAACTGATCGAGAAAGCCCCGGTGATCGTAATCCCGGACAGCCAGCTGGAATATGTGCAGCATCTGGAGATAGCATCCTACGTCTTTGCCTGGGGAAACGATACAGCCCTGGTGCTGGGCTATGGTTCCCTGTACAACCATTCCTACTACCCCAATGCCATCTACCTGAAAAACTACGATGACCTGATTCTTGAAATCTATGCCCTGCGGGACATCAGAGAGGGAGAAGAGATCACCATAAACTACAACGGCCGGCCCGAGGATCACTCGGCCCTGTGGTTCGAGGTCCTGGAGCAGTAACCGTGCCCGCTATTTCATTATCTTGAACAGCAGCGTGGCAAGGGTCTTTCTTTCTTCCGGGCTTCCGGCATTCCAGAGTTCCTGGAGCAGTTTCTCTTCCTTGGTGGCCGGGCAGACCCGGCTGGCGAGAAAATCCCCCATCTGCGCGGCGGTCTCCTTGATCTGGGCGTCTGTCCAGCCGAGTTTGCGGGCCTCGCCAATGGCATCATGAAGCGTATCCCTCCAGTTGTCCCAATCCTTGACATAATCCATCAGGTTCAGACATTCTGTTTTCTTCATCTCTCCGGCTCCTTTTAGAAGATATGCGGCACACGAGGTGTATTCAGGGAATAGTAATGAGCCCTTCTTGGGAGTCAATACACCCGAAGGAAAAACCACACGGTTGCGGCCGGGAGGAGAGCCCGAACATCCCTGCAGATTTGGTGTTGATCTTTACGGGATTGTCCGGTAGGTAAAACCCTGGTGTTCACGCACCCTTGATGTAGAACGACCAAACACGAGAAAAGGGGAACACACATGGCAAAAATGAATGCAAAGGTTCGAGCCCTGTTCGAGAATCAGGGTACGGTCGCCATGGCAACCGCATCTGCCGACGGGATTCCCAATGTGGTGCCTATCGGTGCCAAGAAGGTGCTCGATGACGAAACCATTGTGATCTCAAACCAGTTTTTTGGCAAGACCCTCGCCAACCTCAGGGCGAACCCACGGGTGGCGCTCACGTTCTGGGATGCCGCAACCCACGAGTCATATCAGATCAAGGGCACGGTCACCATCGAGACCTCGGGAGAGATCTTCAGGCAGACCGCGGCCTGGATCGACGAAATAGCCCGCGCCCGGAACATTCCGCTCAAATCCAAGGGTGCCGTCGTGCTCAGGATCACCGGGATCTTCACCAATGCCCCGGGTCCTGATGCCGGGGCCAGCATCGCATAAGCGGCACAGAGCGGCCAGCCCACGGCAATCGCCCGTTTTTCTCTATTGACCTCTGCCCGTTCACAGCATGCGGGCTCGGGCAGATGACCCTGCAGCCTTGATCCAGATGGCTGCAGCAAGGCCCCAGACCGCGTTGAACACGAGCACGAACAGCGGGGTCAGGAGGCCGAGATCGAGCCCCAGCATGCCCTTGTCGGCCTTGAAAGGGAACACGATGAGGAGCTGCACCAGGGTAGGGCCGAGGCTCAGGACAAGGCCCTTTGTCAGCAGGCGCCCCTTGACAAGGGGCAGCAGGAACGTAAATCCCCAGAGACCTCCCCAGACTATACGCGGATACAGCCATGCGGGGTTCAGGGCCGGGGCGATGCTCACCCCCAGGGCCTGGGTGATCCCGGCCGTGCCGAACCCCCAGACCACAAGGCTGTTGATGAGCCCGCCGAGGCATCCCGCCGCGAAGAACAGGCTGATGGTGTGAACCGCACGATTCATAAACCCTCCTTGACCTCGTGGGTGCCCGTGGATCTGCAGGTCTTTTTCTGTGCTGAAGAAATATAATGCTGTGTTTGGAAGGGGCAACCGGTCACAGGGACACGGGGAAATTTCCATTCCAGGGATGGCACCGGCGAAGCCATAGTCGCTGTACTCGACGATGGCATCGACCCGGAGCTGATCATACCGGGTTATCATGGTTGTTCCGTAATATTGACATTGCCCGGCCACCCGTTATCATATGTTGCAAGGCCGGTTTCGTATGATTCGATTTTTCTGGCTACAGCACGCTGACATTTTATAGAGTGTTATAATCCTCACCACGTAAGATCACCCGGTGTTTTCGTATTACCTGCCGTGAATGAATCCAAGTACACCAGAGCAAGG
This sequence comes from Deltaproteobacteria bacterium, assembly GCA_018434685.1. GTDB lineage: Bacteria > Desulfobacterota > Desulfomonilia > UBA1062 > UBA1062 > DSAD01. The sequence goes on along the minus strand of JAHDOV010000002.1, from coordinate 31,878 downwards.
AGGGTAGCACAATGATGAGGAAGGTAGTGTCGGTAGTATTGTCTGTCGGGCTTCTCATGGTGGTGTGTCACGGGTGCAGCGATGATGACGAGACCAATATCTTCAATGAGTTTTTCTCTAAGGTCCGGGTGATTCATGCAAGCTACGATGCACCGGCGGTGGATGTCTCTCTGGACGGGGCTGTCGCGATCGAGGATCTGGCGTATGGTGAGAGTTCGGGTTATGCATCCGTGCTGTCGGAGACATATGATATCGCCGTGACACCTGCCAATGCGGAAACCCCGGTAGTTATTTCGCTCGCTGACTTTGTATTCTTCCCGAGCGAGGCGATAACGGTCTTTGCGGTGAATGAACTTGCAAGTATTCAACCGGTCATTGCCGTGGATTCCCGGTTTATCCTGAGCGGCAAAGCAAGGGTCCGGTTCGTGCATGCTTCACCGGACGCGCCTGCTGTGGATATCAGGGTCGGTGCTGGGGACGGGCCCCAGGTATTCAGCGATGTTTCATTCACCGACGTTGAGGACTATATCGATGTCGATCCGGGCGCCTATGTCTTTGTGGTCACTGCCGCAGGGGAAACGGCAGCGGTGGTAACGTTCCAAGAGGTTACCCTGGAAGATGAAACGCTCTATACCGTCGTCGCCCTGGGTACTCTCGACGCCGGAGATGCCTATGATTTCACCGTGCGGGTCTTTATCGATAATGACGACGGGAACCAGTATGTGGATCTGGTTCCGGTGAATAATGAATAGCACGAGGGTTCGTGCTCGATGCTGATAGCAGCGGAATTGCTGCGGTCTGCCAAGGAGAGCACCGAGTCATTGTGCAGGTGATGCCGATGAACTGGGTCGGTCCGCACTCGTTTTCCCGGCCGGATCATTCCTTGAGAGCTGTGCTCTCGGGAAAGGTCCGGCCAATTACTGTTCAAGGCAGGAACCGGGTTGTTCCCGAAAAACAACCCGGCTGAGAAATCTATTGCACCTTACTCAATAAATGCGTTGATTCAAACGTGATGAAGCGATACAACCTTGGGTATATTGATTCTGGGGGATTGCAATGGCATATGAAGCAGACGGCAGGCGGTATCTGGAACCGCAGGATCTCAAGGTAAAGCTCCTGGATTTTCTTCCCCGTGTACCGATTCAGGAAAGCGTTGTCGCGGGGGAACTGGGCAGAGACTTTCTCGGACCGGACGAAGTGGTGGCCCTCATTCAGGTGGCAGTGGCACGCTCGGTGGACTACCAGTCGGACCTGGCCGAAGAGCTGCTCAGGATTCATGCATCGGGAAAGAGCATTACCGAGACCATCTTCAAAAAGAATCTCTCGGGCATCGGCCGGGGACATTCGCTGGACGGGCTCCCGGTCGTGGCCCTGGGCATCAACGGGACCAAGATGATCGATTCGGCCCTGACCGGCATGGTGTATTCGCGATCGCTCGTCACGAGCGGCCGCAGGCGTGAGACAAAGCTCCTCGAGCTCGTGGTGCCGAGGTCCATCAGCGCAGATCCGCAGCTCTTCGAGGAATACCGGAAGATCTCCGAGGAGCTCTTTGCCTTTGCCGAGAAGATCAAGACGCAATACACCAGGAAGGTGGATGCCATACAGGCGCTGAACAAGCTGAAACCCTACAACGACCCTGCGGATCTCTTCTATGTGCTGCCGCTGAGCTCTCTGGTGAACCTTGCCGTACAGGTGGAGGAGCAGCGGCGCAGCCAGACCTGCTATCTCCCCGAAGAGTGCGCCTTCTTTGTCGATATCATGGAAGAGCTGGTGGACGAGATGGGCATGGGGCAGATCTACCGGATGAGAAAGGCCGTGCCCCGGGAAACCTATCTCCACTACAATATCTTCAGAATACCGGGCAGCGATTATGCCGTGGACAAGCACGAGGAGCACGGGAACCCTCTGGACCCCGAGGTCGTGGGGGTAATGAACGATCTCCCTGCCAGCGCCATACGTGAACTCGGAGAGATCAAGGCAGGGTTGAGGGCATGCCGCGATTTTACCGATGCCGCAGACCTCTACCGGATCACGTGCCGGAACAAGGAGGTGCTCTCATCGTTGTGCCGGAGGTACAACGAGGCCCTCAGGATCAAGACCATCAGCTCGTTGTCGTGGCGGGTGTGGAGCGAGCAGAAACGTCACGCTACCCTGTCGCAGCACGTGGAATCCATCTATTCTGCAGCCGAGAGGGCCTGCGGCCTGGTCAGGGAAATCTGGCCGGTCATAGAGCAGGGCAGGGATATCGAGACGATCCTGCCCCAGGCCGAGAAGGCCTTCGTGATCAGCGGCGAGATCAGGAAAGAGCGCGAGATCCTCAGCGGGTATCTCTACCACACGGCACGGCAGATCATGTTTTACGGCAAGCTCATCGACTGCGGCATTGCCCCGCGTGATGCGCTGTATTCCGTGCCGCGGAACATCCGGCTGCGCACCCTGGAGAGCTACGACCTGATCAATGCGGCGAGCCTCGAGCTGCCGCTACGGCTGTGCACCGAATGCGAGCCCGAGAGGAGGGAAACCTCGGAGAAAAAGGCCCAATCCCTCAAGAAACACCTGCCGGACCTCGCCTTCCTCTTCGAGCCCAAGTGCAATCTCGGCTACTGCACCGAGGGGAAGTTCTGCGCGAACATCATCCGCTTGAATCCACGCTACAACCTGGATGTCCATGGCGAGATCGCCCGGATCGTCTCCGAGACGGCCATGAAGAATCCCGGTGAGTGAATTGCTGTGGCAGGGCCGGTTCGATGACCGAGGCGGTCGTTCCGGGAGCGGATAACAAACCGGGAATCTCGAAGACTTCATTGAGGCCTTTACTCGCCTTCTCCGTTCTCTTCCTTGAGGTACTGGGTGATCTTTCTCCTGATGGATTCCGGGAGCCTCACGCCCAGGGCAGACAGGCGCGATTCGTATTTCTTGAACGACATCATGTGCGGCGTGGTCGCGGTGAAGATCTTCAGGTATGACTGGACACTGCCCTCGAGCTCCTTCCTGAACAGGATCTCCTTGTTGAGCATGTCCTCCACCGGTGCGATGACCCGGTAGTTTATGGGCCGGCACATGGCGCGGTAGGCTACGAAGCGCTGGGTGGTCTCGCATTCGTAATTTTTCTCCCTGATGCTCTTTTCCACCAGGTTGAGATCCACGCAGTCGAGGATGTCGAAATCGTACTTGGTGCCGAGGACCTCGCGGAGCATGTTCTCCGCCCGCTTGAAATAGGCGCACTTGCCGAACCCGTCTATGCACTTTGAATCGCACCGCACATAGATGACAAAGTCGATGTCCGAGGTGCTCTGGGAGATCCCCATGTTCACCGAACCCATCACGTCCAGGGCGATGGGCCCCTGGATGTTGTTCTCCAGGAGCTGGACCACATCCTCGAGTATGTCGATCCTGTCCTCTGCTTCAGCTGTCTGGAACGTCCTGTAGAATTTTTTGATCTCGTTGAACAGCTCGATCTCCGGGATATGTGAGTATTTGACGTCCACTGCATCGTGGTTCCTGCCGTTCTTGAGCGAGGTGTACCGTCCCTGGTCGATGATCTTCTCCACCAGGTGCCCGTCCTTCACGTAGTAGTCCGCGACATCGAAGACCTTCCCGTTGCAGATCTTCCGGAAAACGATCTTTTTTGCTGCCCGGTCCTTGATCTCTATCTGGTAGAAGAATCCGCCCTCGGATACCTCGCCGGAGGCCGTGGTAACCTCGCCGAAGTTCGAGGGGTTGAGGTAGAGGGTGTTGTCGCTCAGGTGGACCCCCCATGCATCGTGGGCATGTCCGCTCAGGCACAGGAGCACCTCGTTGTTTTCGCAGTAGGTCCTCAGCGAAGGGGAGCCCACAGGGCCTCCGTACGAGGTGTGATCGTTGATCCCGTAGGCGGGCTGGTGAGTTACGATGATGTCCGGTTTGACCGCCCTGAAGAAACGGTACATCTCGTTGTGGGTTTCATCCGCCTTCATGCCTGCCTGATATTTTACGATATACCTCTCGGGGATACCGGCGGTCCAGACGGCTGCCCCGCCGTAGCCGCCTATCTTGAGCCCGTCTTCCTGGTACCAGTGGAGGTGCAGGTCGTTGTCGTGGAGCGACGTGAACTTGAGGTCCATATCGTAATTGCCGGGCAGGCACAGGATATGGGGTTTCTGCTTGGTGTAGATGATGTTTTTCAGCACCTTGTACTTCTGCTGCATGACTCTGCGGGCCCGGATGGTATACTGCTGGTACCGGGTGCCTGCATCCTGGATCTCTTCGGAGACCTCCGGGTCATCGAGCATCTCGGCGACAAAGTCCTCGATGAGCGTATCCTCTGCCCCCATCTTTCTCCGCAGGCCGTGGAAATAGGACTGGAGCTCGTGGTAGCGGATGGAAGAGCCCATGTTGTAGAAGGGGATGTCGATCAGGTCGCCTGCAATGATGTAGACGTCTGCAACGGTTCCATAGAGCAGGGTCTTGACCTTTTCGAAATCGCCGTGAATGTCGGTGGCATAAATGAGTTTCATGATTGTGCTATCGGTTCGGCTCCTTTAACGCTCAAGCGCTCCTGTGACCCTGCATGCCTATCTTTGCAATTCCTGCGCACTATTGCAAGCATCATCATACCAGGCGGCATGTTAGTTCAGATGCGCGTATGGGGACAAAGGGTTCATTCCATCACCAGTACATCCACTGCTGGCGGTAGTAGCGGGGGTAGCTGGGGTAGTAGTAATAGTTGTATATCTTTTCCTCGGGTTCGACCGGCCACAGGTGAATCTCGGTAATTTTTACAACAGGGTGTGGGTATTCATACTCCCCGATGAGGGAGAGTTCGTTCCCCTGCACCTCGCCGGCAATGGTTACCTTCCTCCCCACGGCATAGATCGCAGGATCGAGGAACCCGTCCTTACGGCCAAAGAAGCGGCCCTCAGAGGTATCGACATCAATGGGCCTGCCCTGGAAGTCAGCCGGATGCTGGAGTACTTCGAGCATGGTGTGATCGCTGAAGTTGCTTGTCTCGATAATGATCCCCGCCCAGAGTACGCGCGTCCCGATGAATGTATCAGGCTGTTCGAGCACCTGTTGTATGCCCACCGTCTCGTCCAGGGTAGTGCGCACATCTTTCGATATGACCGATGCACATCCGCCCAAGATGAACACAGCTGAAACACAAAGCAGGAAAAGCTGGGTTGTCTTCATAGTCACCTTCCTGTGCCGGGTATCGTTCTCTCTCAGTATGATAGTGCCGGTGTGCTGCCAGTCAAGCCCGGTCTTGAGCGCCTGCGTGCAGGGACTAGCGGAAGCTGAGGATGGGCCAGTTTCTCTCCTGGGCAACCTTCCTCAGCACAGCGGTAGGTTCCACTGCATGGGGATTTCCCACCATCTCGAGCAGGGGGATGTCACTATGGTGATTGCCGTACGCGTATGAACGAAGCAGGTCCATGTCCAGGTCTCTCGCGAGCCGGGCCGCCAGCGATCTCTTGTTGGTATCGGTGCAGATGGGGCCCTGGGATTTTCCGGTCAGCAGACCGTCGGGCCCCTGCTCCAGGTCGGTACAGAGCAGGTAGTCGAATCCCAGGTCCGCGGCAACGGGCTTGAGGAGGTACCTGATCCCCGCGGAGACGAGAATGAGGATATGGTCATTCTCGCGGTGTGTGTTCACCCTGGCAAGGATGTTCGGTGCAAGGTGCGGCCTGATGATCTCCTGGTAATAGTCGTGTGCCCCGGCTTCAAAGGCTTCGAGACGTTTGCCCCTGTAGAAGGTGAGCAGCAGGTTGGCCATGGTCTCGTCGGAAATGCGGTTCCTCTCATAGAAGAAGTTGGCGATGATGATCTTGACGACATAGGCAAAGGATACCATGCCCCTGTCCCACAGGTAGCGGATGCCGAGCTTGGGGCTCTCTTCCATGAGCAGTGTCTTGTCGAAATCAAAGAATGCCCCGACAGGTTTGTTCTTCATGAGTCATTCCCTTTTTAGATGAACCAGTCTAGCGGAACACTCCGGTCAATGCAAGGCGGCATTGTTCCGGGCTGCGGTCCCCCTTCCACTTTTCCATTAAAACATGGTAGGCTCTACCGGTGATCAGGGAGAATGACCCTTCACGATCGGAGCTGAGGGAGAGGTGAAAGAGACCACTAAAGATATCGATGTACTCGTGATCGGCAGGGCCTGTGTCGATTTCATCTCCGTGGTGGAGCGGTTTCCTGAAGAAGACAGCAAGGTGCCTCTCGAGATGCGGCTCGTCGAGGGCGGCGGCCAGGCAACGACTTCATCATGCTGCATCTCCAGGCTCGGTGGCAGGGTTGCCTATGTGGGCAGTGTAGGCGACGATGATGAGGGGAGGTTCTGCCTGAAGCGCCTGAGCGACTTCGGTGTCGACACCTCCACGGTCAGGATCGTTCATGGCGCTGTGACGCCGGTGGCCTATGTCTTCATCACCAAAGGCAGCGGCAGGCGCACCATTGTGTACGAGCGGTCGTCGCTGCCCCGAATGACCGTGGATGAGTCGCTGCAGGGCCTCATCGCACGGTCCCGGGTGCTCATGCTGGACCCCCAGACCACCTACCTTGCCGGGTCTCTCAAGTGCCCGGGCACGACGCTCCCGGCCATCGTATACGACTGTGAGCGCTGGGGTGAAGGTGTAGAGGACATGATGGGGATCGCGGATTATTTCATTCCCTCCTCCGAGTTTCTCCGTGATGGTTCGGGTAAGATTTCCGGTTCTTCAAAGATGGAAAAGATCAGAACCCTGGCCGGGCGGGTCTCAGGGGTGCTTGTCGTTACCGACGGGGAGCAGGGGGCCTATTACCTGGACGGGGGAAACCTTCTCCAGGTGCTGCCGCCTGCGGTCGGGATCAGGGATACTACCGGGGCCGGGGATAATTTTCATGCCTCGTTTGCCCTTGCCATGAGCCGGGGCCTTGAACTCGCCGATGCGGTGCGGTTTTCCGTGGCCGTTGCAACGCTTTCATGCAGGAGCTATGGCGGGAGGGAAGGGGTGCCTGAATTCGAGGAGGCAGTCCGGATCTCCCGGACGATCAGGACGCGGATTCTCACGCCTTCTTCATAGAAACGTGCACCATACCCCGACACCAGAGGTTTCATGCCCTATGCCGGGAGATTCTCCGGCACGGGGCCGGTCTTCTCAGATGTCCTTGAGCAGCCTGTTCGACGGAGACTGTTCAATGGCAGCGGCAAAGGACTTGAGGCTTTCGGAGAGTGTATGGAAGGTAGCCGTCCTGGCCACCGGTATGGTGTCGATACCCCGGTTGTCGAGGGCTTCCACGATGAATGAGATGCTGAAGTCGTTGATGTCACGCCCCGGCTGATATGCGATCTCCCCGTTGTCTTCGGACGAGGACTCTGATATGAGGCCGCATTCACTCAGGGCGGAGATGATCTCCTGGACGAGACGGATCGGGATGTCGAGGGTGGTGCATATCAGGGATGCGGGCATGGGTTTGTTGCCCCGGACAAAATTCATCACGAGCAGGTGGGTGACCTGCAGACTCAGGAGTCTCCTGAACCGGGGGCTGATCTTTTTCCGGTCAGGTTCGAACTCGTATGCCTCCACGCTCTGGTGCGCATAGGATATCTCGGCGCCGAAGAGCACGATGAGCCAGCTGAGCTGCAGCCATACGAGAAACAGCGGAAGCGCGGCGAAGCTGCCGTAGATGGCGTTGTACTTGGATACCCCTATCTGGAACAGGATATAGATCCTCTGGACGATGACGAAGATCGTTCCCGCTGCAATACCTGCGATAAGGCCGGAAAAGAGGTTGACCTTGGTATTGGGCATGAAGATGTAGACAAAGGCAAAGAGGATCCAGATGAGACAGAAGGGAATGAGTCCTATGATCAGGGCAATGAGAGGGCTGAACACCCCGAGCAGAGATATTTTCTGTGTTATCTCGGCGATGCGGGTGGCTATGAGCACCGTGGCACTGCTGGATATGATCAGGAGCACAGGGCCAATGAGAATTATGGAGAGGTAATCGCTGAATTTTCTGCCGAACGAACGGGCCTTCTTTATTCCGCAGATATCATTCAATGATTCTTCGATCTGGCTGAGAACGTTTATGACCGCCCAGAGGAGCACCACTACGCCCACCCCGGCAATGATGCCGCCCTTGGTGTCTTCCAGCATGTTGCGGGAGAATTCGAGGAGCCGCATGATCACCATCTCCTGGCCGGCGAATTTCTCCAGGAGTTGCGTTTCAAGGTGTTTCTGGAGGCCGAATCCCTTGGCGATGGCAAAGGCCATGGCCAGGACCGGGACAACGGACAGCACCGAGTAGAACGTCAGGGCCGATGCACGGAGCGGGCACTTGTCCTCGATGAATTCCTTCACCGCTATCACCATGATCCGCAGATACCGGATGAGGAACTGCCGTCCCTTCGGGAGATCCTTGAGGCGGATGCGCCAGATGCCCTCTCTGACAAAATCTATCCAAGACCATGCCGTGCCCACGAGATCTTTCATGGATCAGTTCCTCCTCACATAAAGCCGGTATCGTTGCCGGAGCATGCCTCGTACCGGAACTGCTGTCGGTTCACCTATTTCAGGTTCAGGTCGACGCGGGCGTCTGCGGAGCCTTCGATCTTTTCCGGGGAGAGGGATGGCGCCTTGACCAGAAATATCCTCTCCGGGTTGACCTTCTGTGATTTTACCAGGACATTCTTGACCTGTTGAGCCCTCTGGGACGCCAGCATATGCAGGTCGTTATCGGTTACCTCGATATGTTCTGTAATGAGCCTCTCCATCTCGGGGGCGGGCAGTGACTGGAGGAAACCGAAGGCATTCTTGGGCCTGGGGAACGTCTCGGCCTTGTATGCCTTTTTCAGATACTGCTCGTATTCGTCAGGGGCTATGGTCACCTCATCCACGGCCATTGCCGGCCGGCCGTCTTTCAGCATGTCCGTGAGCTTCTGGGCCTTGAGCTTTTTCTCGAAGAAGTACCGGGTGAGACCCTCCCGGTCTTTCTCCCGGTCCGCATAACCCCGTATCTCCAGGTTGACCGAGGGCTTGTCGGTGAGTATCTGCAGGAGGACTAAGAGCTTCTGTTCGGATTCGGGGGAGAGGTTCACCCTGCCGTAGGGGAATTCCACATAGCTGAGCTGTTCGGCACCCGGATACATGGCTGCAAGGGCGGAAAACGGGGATGTTGCAGCCTTTTTGATAATGTTGGCAAGCATCTGGAGAATGATTTTGCCCACCCGGAACTCGGGATCGTCCGTTCTGCCGGTAACCGGGAGCTGGAGATTGATCCTGCCCTGGGGATCTTTGAGAAGGGAAATGGCGAATTTAACCGGCAGGCCTGTCGCATCGGCGCTTTCGACCGGGTCGCCGAAGGTGAACTGATCGATGAACACGTTGTTCTGAGAATCCAGCTTCTTCTTGTCGATGAGATACCTCAGGTCAAGGGAGAGCTTTCCCTTGTGTATCGTATAGCCGAGGTATTTTCCCGCATAGGGAGACTCGGGTGTCAGGTCGATGTCCTTGAAGCTCGTGTGGATATCGACAAAGAGATCGTCCTTCAAGGGGTTGATCTTCCCCTTGATGGTGAGCGGGGAGGAATTGTCGAGCCTGGCCGACAGGTCTATTGTTGCAGCCCTGGTCTCCTGCGAGGTGAGCCCGGAGATCGACCCGTCGATGTTTGCCAGTTGCGTGGTGTAGCGCGGGGTGATGCTTCTGTCGACAAACAGGATGGTGCCGTTGGTTATGGCGACCCTGTCGATGCGTATCTTGTCGATCCCCTGCGGTTTGCTCCCGGCCGGAGGGCCCTCCTGGTCCGGATTCTTCGTGACCACGGTGCTCAGGTTGAGCTTTCCGTCAGTGTTCACTATGATGCGGGAGAAGAAATCCTCCAGTGCGATCTCTTTGATATCGAGGTACGCGGGGTTGACTCCTACAGCCAGGTTGCTGATCTCCAGGGCCTGCCAGTTGACGAAGTCATCCTTGTATTCCTTGTCCACCGAGGCAAAGTCCCTGAGCGCGGCGTTGCCCTTATAGGAAATCTGCATCCCCTTGTCTGCGGTCTCTTTCAGGCTCAAAGAGCCCTTGGTGGAGGCGCGGCCCCCTGTTACCATGATCTGTATCCGGTCGGTGAAGTAGGGTTGTACCCATGCGGGTTCCAGGCCCTCCATGCTGATTTGTGCATCACAGGCGAGCGGGTCCATGCCGAAGGTTGCCGTGGTGGAGACCTTGCCCTTTTTGTTGAGCCTGCAGGCGATCTCTGCCGTAGCGGAGCTGCCGGGTGTTGTCGTTATGTTCCGGGCGCTGATCTCGAGGTCCTGCGCTACCAGTTCTACCGGGTCTGTGGTGGAGCTGTCGGAAAAGGTCACGGTGCCGTCTTTCAGTGCCACCTGGTCGATGGTGAGGGACAGCGGGTTTTCTTCGGTGCTGGTGTCCTTGGTGTCTTGGTCGCCCTGGCCCGTCTTCACAATGGAGGCGAAGTTGACGGTTCCTGCCTTATCCCGCCTGATGTGCGCCTCCGGTGAGGAGACGGTAACGGTCGAGATATGAACCTTCTTCTGGAGAAATTGCGACGGTGCAATGTCGATGACGGCCTGGGGGAGCGTGAGCAGCGGGAGATCCTGCATGTCCGTGATGGACAGGTCGGTGAGCACCAGCTTGCCGTAGGTCTGGAGGACAGGGGCCTTGTCCGTGTACTGGGTATAGGAGAGCGATGCCTGGAAGTCGAGGGTGCCCGACGGGATCTTTATCCTGATCTCACGGGGCAGGTATTCGATGTAGTACGGGATGTCGATCCCCTTGAGATTCATCTGGAAGGTCGTCTCCAAGGAATCGTGGAACGGCTTTGTCTGTCCTCCGAGAATGAAGGGGGTGCCGTTGATGTTGGCCTCGAAATACGGCTGCACAAACACCTCGGCATTCTTGCCCATGTTGGACAGGAAGGGCAGGCTGAAGGCTATGCTGGTGAGGGCGTGCTGCTTGTTCTTCGGTGAATCCACGACATCGAGCTTGCCGCCGGTAACCTGGATGTTCCCGAGAAAGAAGCGCATCGGCTCTTTCTTCGTACCCTCCCCGCTGGAGCCTGCAGCCATGAGATCGGAGAAATTGTACTGCCCCGAACCCGTGTGGATTACCTTCACATAGGGTTTGTCCAGGCGGATTTCTTTTACGATCAGGGCCAGTTTCAGGGCCGAAGAGGCCTGGAGGTTGACGAAGAGTTCATCGAATGACGTGAAGGTGTCCTGGGTCTGCACCTCCGTGATGACGAGCCCCTTGACCCTGGCCGAGAGGAGGTACGGGTTCGTATCGATATCCTGGATCGAGACCGTACGGTGAAGGGTCTCGGTAAGGTTCTTCGTGAGTATGGATTTGAGAATGCCCGGGAGAATCAGGAATCCGAAGATGGTATACAGGACAAAAAAGACAAGGGTTCCAATCAGGATTCTTTTAGGCATTGGCAGTATCCCACTTTCAGTAGTTACTTAATAATAGACAAACCATGGGATAAATCAACAGATTTCCATATTTTGTCCGGGCCGTGACCAGTGGGGCCCGCTGCTTCTCCCCTGCATTTCCCCATTGACACAAGAGGACGGCCTTTCTATATTCAATCCGATCCTTACACAGGCACGTTGCCGGTTGTAGTGTTTCATATTCGCGTCTTGAGAGAGGCTTCAGACACAATGGCTCAGCTGACACTTTCACAATGGCTTGACCGGGCACAGGGCAATACCCGCTTCATGGAGAATGTTTCGGCCCTGAAACACCTGCCTGCCCGTCCGGGAAGCTTCAGCCCGTACCCGGGCTGGGTGATGCCGAAGATCAGGGACGTGCTCCGGAAGCGCGGTATCGAACAGCTCTACAGCCACCAGCACAAGGCCATAGAGCTGGTCAGGGGCGGAAAGGATGTGGTGCTCGTCACCCCGACCGCGAGTGGCAAGACCCTGTGCTACAATATCCCGGTACTCCAGAAGATTCTCGAAGAGAGCGAGACAAGGGCGCTCTATATCTTTCCCACCAAGGCCCTGGCCCAGGACCAGATGCATGAGGTGCAGTCCCTGATCGGGGACCTGCGGGCGGATATCAGGACCTTTACGTACGACGGCGACACGCCCGATGATGCCCGCCAGGCGATCCGCAGGCAGGGCCACGTGGTGGTGACCAACCCTGACATGCTCCATACCGGGATCCTGCCGCACCACACCAAATGGCAGAAGCTCTTCGCCAACCTCAGGTATGTCGTCGTGGACGAGCTTCACGTCTACCGGGGGGTGTTCGGCAGCCACCTGACCAATGTGTTCAGGCGGCTCAAGCGGGTCTGCCGGTTCTACGGGGCCGACCCGATCTTCATCTGCTGCTCGGCGACCGTGGCAAACCCGAAGGAACATGCCGAGAATCTCCTGGAGAAGCCGGTGGCGCTCGTCGACGAAAGCGGTGCGCCGACCGCGGAGAAGACCTTTATTCTCTACAACCCGCCCATTGTCAACCGGGAGCTGGGGATCCGCCAGTCGGCCCTGACACCGGCGAGAAACATAGCGGGCGAGCTTATCGGCAACCATATCCAGACCATTGTCTTTGCAACCAGCAGGCTCAACGTGGAGGTGCTCACCAAGTATCTCAAGGACAGGTTCAAGGGCAAGACCCCGGTGGACAACCACTTCGTGACCGGCTACCGGGGCGGCTACCTCCCGAACCTGCGCAGGAGCATCGAGAAGGGCCTGCGCGAGCGTGAGGTCATGGGTGTGGTGAGCACCAATGCCCTGGAACTCGGCATCGACATCGGTGATCTGGAGGCGTGTCTCATGGCGGGCTACCCGGGCTCCATTGCCAGCACCTGGCAGCAGGCGGGCAGGGCAGGACGCAGGGCGGGAACGAGCCTCGCCATCCTTATCGCCAAGAGCACGCCCATGGACCAGTTTATCGTGGAGAATCCCGACTATTTCTTCTCCCGCTCCCCGGAACACTGCCGCATCAACCCGGATAACCTGCTCATCCTCCTGCACCACATCAAGAGCGCGGCCTTTGAGCTGCCCTTTGAAAAGGGTGAACGGTTCGGGGCTGAAGACCTGGAAGAACTCCTGGACTATCTCGAGGAAAAAGGCGTGCTTCACCGGGTGGACGAGCGCTGGCACTGGGCTGCCGAGAGCTATCCCGCAGACGAGGTGAGCCTGCGCACGGTCAACCCGGAGAATGTCGTGGTGGTCGATACCACCGAGACCGGCAATCACCGGGTCATTGCCGAGGTGGACTGGGACAGCGCCTTCACCACGGTGCACGAAGACGCCATCTACATGGTGGAGTCGCAGCAGTACCACGTGGACAGGCTCGATCTCGAACGCCAGAAGGCCTATGTGAAGAAGGTGGACGTGGACTACTACACCGATGCCATGACCTACACCAATGTCCGGGTCATCGATGACTTCGACAAGAAGATGCACGCCAGCATCATCGTGGAACACGGCGAGGTGCAGGTGGTGCGCAAGGTGGTGGGGTACAAGAAGATCAAGTTCTACACGTCGGAGAACGTGGGCTATGGGGATGTCGACCTGCCCCAGAAGGACATGCACACCACGAGCTACTGGTTCACTATCCCCTGGGATCTCCTGGGCACGCTCTCGCTCAGGCGCGAGGAGATCATCGACGGCCTGCGGGGTCTGGCCTATGCCCTGCACCATATCTCGGCTGTCCTGCTCATGGCCGATATCCGCGACATCGACCACTGCATCGGTGACAAGAGCGGGGAGTGGTATGTGCGGCACGGCACGGACAGCCGGGTGATCCTGTCTTCGCCCCAGGCAGGGGCAACCGGTGCGGAGGTCATGATGGATGCCTATGATCCCACGGTATTCATCTTCGATGCCTACCCCGGGGGGATCGGGTTCTCCGGCCTCCTCTTCGAGAAGCACGAGATGCTGCTCGATGCGGTGACGACGCTGATCGGTTCATGCCCGTGCGAGCACGGCTGTCCCATGTGCGTCGGGCCTGTGCTGGACGTGGGCCCCTCTGCCAAGGATGCCGCACTGAAGATCCTCGGGCTGTTTCATACACACTGACGACCCTGCACTGACCATGCACAATGCCGCCTGCAGTGCCGTCGAAGCTGCCGGTCCCGTTCCATTCCCAGCATACGGAAATTCCCGGCTCATGGCTTGACTTTCTCTTGAGCCGCCGTATCTTTAATGACGATCGTTTCATCGTTGATACCATTCCATGGCCTTTCGTTTGATTGATGACCTTGTGAGCGTTTGATTGCTCACCTCAGCAGGCAACAGCCCAGGATAACCAGCTGCATGAAACGCGGATTCTGCTTCAGGAATGGGGCAGGGCTCGGAGGGGTTGCTTCAGGTGCGATTTGAGCACGACCGGAACTCGGGAGGCGGTGATGGTCGCCGCTGAACCGGCTCCTACAGGGAGTGCAGCAGATAACGCTGTAGGAGGTGGAATGTCAAGCAACTCGCTTCGCTCGCAGCATGACCTACAACTGGAGCCGCGACCGGGCAATGACCTTAGTTTGCGGGGGAGATGAGGTCGCCGTTGAACCGGCTCCTACACGGGGGGGTGGCTGATAACACTGTAGGAGCGGCTTCAGCCGCGACCGGACTTCGAACATGGAACCGGGTGCTGCCGCTCCTGAACAAGAAAGAAGTCCCGAGCGGCTGTATCCCTTGATGGGCATGCGAGATGAACGATCCGGGTCAAAGCTGAGAACAAAGGAGGATCGAGGTTCCTTAAGGGGTGCAGGGGGAGTCTCTCCTGCACGGGCGTTCACCCGTTAAAAACCAGGAAAAGGAGGGTTACCATGATTATCATCGCGAAGTTGTCGTGGCCACCGGAAGAGGCCGTGGAGATTGGGAAGCGGTTCAAGGATATGCCTGCGCTGCCGGCCTTTCTCAAGATGAAGGGTCCCTTTATCTTCGGGGACATTGACAGGGGTATCCAGTCGCTTACCCTGTACGAGTTCGACAGGGCGAAGCTCGCCGATGCCGTCGAGCAGGTCAGTGCCCGGTACGTCACCTATTTCGGCGTGCCCGGGTTGACGTACAGCATAAATGTCTGGCTCGATGTGGGAGAGGCCCTGAGCATGGTGGGATTATAGAGCAGTACTGTACCGACCCGCCCTAGGATACCCGTCACCGGGACTTCACCTCAGAGCAGGTCTTCGCTCAGGTCCTCGCCGATTGTGGTGCTGTTGAGCTGCAGGCCGAAGAGTGAGGCTGCCGTGACCCCGAGGTCTGCGATGCGGATCGGTCTGTCCTGCACACCGGTCTTTCCCCCGGGCAGGGAGATCGCCGCGACGATGGGGAGCGTGTCGACAGAGCCGTGGCCGCCGTTGTACACCCGCCACGGCGGAGACCATTTCGGCGCCTTGATGCCGACATTGGGGACATGACCGTTGTAGGCGGGTATCTGCCAGCCGTTTTTCGCCAGGATGATGAGGTCGGGCCACATCATGGTCTGTTCCTTGTCGATGTCGATGTAATAGGTGTGGTACAGCTCTCCGGGCAGGCACACCCCCTCGACGCCGTTTTTCATGTCGCCGCGGTCCAGCACCCACCACGGGCACTCGGTCTCGCCGGTCTGGGGGTTGAGTGCCTTGTGGGCCTCGAGCAGCTGTTTTGCCCGCGAAACCTGCTCCTTGCCGGTGCGCCAGTACAGCACGCCGTAGCTGCTCACGCTGAAGGCGTACACGTTCTTCTTGTCTGCTATCCCTGCCTCCTCGAGCAGGCCCATGGCATCGGTGGAGGAGAAGACATCGGAGTAGAGGTGGTTCACCGCGGAGTGATCGCTCAGGAGGACAACCTTTGTCCTCTCGAGCAGCCCCTGCTTCTGCAGCCCGTCCATGAGGCGTCCGAACTGGATGTCCACGTCGCGGATCACATCGAGGATCGCCTCCCTGAAAAGGAGCCTGTTCCTGCTGCTGACCAGGTGGTATTCCGGCCTGTCTTCACAGCCCTGCGGCAGTTCCAGGGGTTCCTCCGAGGGTATGAATTCCGAGGGGTCCCAGGCGTTGCCGATGGCGTGCCCCGCATCGTCGCACTGGGCCAGGAGGATATATGCCATGTCGGGGTCTTCACGTCTGAACAGCTCCAGGGACGATTCCACGATCCAGCTGTCGTGGGGGAAATGTTTGGCGAAGTGCTCCATCTGCAGGGTGACGAAACTTCCCTGGCCCGTATAGGCCCGGGTCCAGATATCGCTCAAGCCCAGGGGGCCGTCAAAGAGGCCGAGACGTTTTGACTCCGGGTCACAGGCTGCATCGGTGTCTGTATGGGGGTCTGCAAGGCTTTCCTTCCGGGGAGGCTCGAGGTACTCGGGGTGGTCCGGTCCGGTCACGAGGAGATCCACGATCGAGCCGCCATCCTTGAGCCGGAACATCTCGCCCACCCATTCCTTGCCGGTAATGAGCATGGTCTTCGAGTCGGGCCAGCGGCGTTTCCAGGCATGGAAGAGGGTGTCCACGGACCGTCCCATGTCATCCCTGGCAAAAGACAGGTTGGTGCTTTCTATGATGGCCTCCCCATCCTTATCCCAGAGCATCGGCTGCGCCCACACGCTGATGATCCCGGTCTGGGCCGAGGAGGTTCCTGCCAGCGCGTTGAGGTGGTTCATGTCCGTGGCAGCGGGCAGAAAGGCCCTGGCATTCTTATACCACAGGGCGTTCTTCAGAAATGCCCGAATATTGGGCATCAGCCAGTTCCCGTCGCTCCCCCCGGGAAGCCCTTTGGCGTCGAGATCGAGGTAGCCGGGGTGCAGGCCGTCGATGGCGACAAAGACGAGCTTCTCGCGGGTGCCAGGTGAGGTCTTCACCGGCGGCGCGGCCTGCTTCTTCTTTTTCGGGAACACCCCCCAGACCAGCAGGGCGATTCCGCCCAAAAGCGCAGCGGCCCATTTCAGAAACGATCTCCTCTTTATCGGGGTGTTCTTTACAGTACCACCGGTACCCTGTGTGTCGGGCATAGTCCCTCCCCTGTTCAAGATAGTTCATTGCATGCGTACGGTATGACTATGAGGGAACTGGCAGGGGGATGTCAACAATCGGTTTTTTATCAATACTTCAGATCGAGCAGGCTCAGGGAGTTTGCATAGTATTCCAGGAGGGGTCTTCTCTTTTCGTTGATCGTGATCTTTTCATTAAGGGATGAGATGATCTTCCTCCTCCTGAGCAGGTCCAGGGCGACCTCCACCGTCTGCCGGGCATCCTCGAGATCGAGCAGATCCTCCTCAAAGGATACCAGATCTTGTCTCCGGTCCTGCTTTTCAGCCAGGAGATGCTTCTTGATGTCCACACTGCTCTCAAAGGTCTTGCCCAGCACGATGCGGCCGCCGCCTTCCCTGATGGCGGTGCGCAGCATCGAGACCTTTTTGATCAGGTCTGTTTTCGCAATTTCACCGCTGTCGAACGAAAGGAGCGCCTGAGCGGTGATGCACACCGGGGTCACCGGGATAGCGGACCCGATCCGCTCCAGCAGGCCATCGGCAAAGGTCTGTATGCGGGAGAGCCTGTCGTGACGGTCAAGGTGAAAGATGTTCTCTTCCTGTAGAGTGAGGAACTCCGAGAGAAAGACCGGATCCCCGAAGCTCACGCTCGCATACCCGTGGTGCTTGAGCCTTCTGGTGCAGTACCTGGCCAGGTTGGCCATCAGCGTGGCCGGTCCCTTGATCAGGAACCTCACGAGGGAGGATGTGTGGTCCTTGAACCCGCTCTTTTCTTTGCCCTTCTTCCACTCCTGCACGAGCGTACGGTCTTCGAGCACCCAGTCGTAGTTGATGGCCGCAGGCACGAAGACCAGGTCCCTCTCAAAGGCGGGATTCTTCTTGATCCTGATGATGTAATCCAGGATGCCGATCTTGGCTGGCCGGAAGTTCCCGTCGCGCGAGAGCCCCCCTTCGAGGAAGATGCCCTGGGTAACCCCCTGAAGGCTGATGAGCTGCACGTATTTTTCGAGCACCAGGTGGTAGAGCGGCTCGCGGAATTTCCGGCGGATGAAGTAGGCGCCGAACGACTTGAAGATGTATTCAAGCGGCCACACCCGGGCCCACTCTCCCACCGCATAGCTCAGCGATATCTGCTGGGCCAGCATGTAGGCCACCAGGATATAATCGATATTGCTCCTATGGTTCATGACAAAGACCACCACGCTGTCGGCGGGTATCTTCTTCAGCTTCTCGGCGTTCTCCAGGTCGATCACCACCTCGTATATGAGGTTCAGGAAGAAGTTTGCGATCCAGTAGCCGATCTTGTAGTAGGAGAGCAGGTTGAAAAACGGCACGATCTCCTCAATATACTCCTCCACCTGGTCCTGCACATTCTTGATCTTCAGGCCCTTTTCCTGTGCATGAGCGATGATGGCCCGGTGGATCTCGCTGTCGTTCAACAGGTCCTGCTTCACCGCGATCTTGTGCATGAGCTTGTACTTGTCGAGACGGATGTCGTTCTTCTCCAGATAGTCCCTGACCGAGCGGTAGAGCCTGCCCCGTATCCAGGCCAGCAGAACTGCGCGCAGTATCTCATAGAGCAGTACTGCCGCGAGGGCAAAAAAAATGTATTTCATAACGATATAATAAGCCTGGTGGATGCGGGGGCAACATAGGGGAGGGGGGCTGGTTGGATGCACCGGGATAGCATTGAAAGGTGTTACCTATGTCCCTTTAATGAGGTGTTATCTGTTTGTGTTCTTTTCACTAAAAAACTATTTTCAACAAATGCTGAAAACGCTATATTGGGTGAAAAAACTTGACATAAAAAGCTTTTCACTATAAAAGAAGTTTTCAACAATCGCTGAAAAGGGCAATTAAAGTGAAAATACAAGGGATGCTAATCGAAGAAAAAGCTGATAATGCACTCCGGTCTTGCCTGCAGAGAGTCCCTTTTTTGAATATTGAGAAGATTGTCCGGGAAACCAGGGATGGGACAGGCGAAAGTACTTTTGATCTTGTGGCGACGATATGCCTTGGCCAGAAGCGTCTGCGGATAATTGCCGAGGTCAAAAATAACGGACAGCCGAGAGTAGTACGATTCTCCATCTCTCAACTCAAAAGGTATTGTGAGAATTCATCGGATGTCTATTCTATATTCGTCGCACCATATATCTCTTCTCAGGCCGCTGAGATTTGCATCAATGAAGGCGTTGGGTATCTTGATCTTGCGGGGAATTGCAGATTGAGCTTTGAAGAGGTCTTTATTGAACAAAGGGGAAATCCTAATCCATTTTTAGAAAAGCGCTACCTGCGCTCTTTGTATTCACCAAAAGCTGAACGGGTTTTACGGGTTCTTCTCAATAACCCGGGAAAGTTCTGGCGTTTCCAGCCTCTGGCAAAAGAGGCTGAGGTAAGTCTGGGGCAGGTCTCCAATGTGAAAACCCTTCTTGAAGATCAAGAATGGCTGGTAACAACAAATGATGGATTCCGGGTCAAGGACCCTGAGAGCCTGTTGGCAGAATGGACAGAGAACTACAACTTCAAGAAAAACATTGCCCGAAACTACTACTCACTGAAGACACCGGCTGAGATTGAAGCTGATCTGGCTGAAGAGTGTGAACGAAGGAAAATTACCTATGCACTCACAGGGTTTTCAGGAGCAGTGCGATATGCACCCATGGTCCGCTATCAGCGGGTCATGGGTTATGTTGCAGATGGGTTGGACCTCATCACTGCGCAGTTGTCCCTTAAGGAAGTGACCAGCGGGGCGAATGTTACGCTCCTTGCACCATACGATGAAGGTGTTTTTTACGGCAGACAGGATGTCGATGGAATTCAAGTTTCTTCCCCGGTCCAGGTATATCTTGACCTAATGAATATGAAAGGGCGGGGGGAGGAAGCTGCGTCTGCGGTCCTGGCTAAGGTGATCAAACAGGCATGGTGACACGGCGAGATTATTCAGCAGATGCCGTTCGGGCAGCTAAATCGGTGCTGATCGAACTGACGCACCTCCTGGGTGAGTATCGAGAAGATATCGTGCTCATCGGTGGGTGGGTGCCAGAGCTGATTATCCCGCAAGGGCAAAAGCCACATGTCGGGAGTATCGATGTAGACCTTGCGCTGAACCATACCAGGATAAAGGAAGCGGGATACAGGAGGATCGAGGAATTGCTTCGCTCCCGTGGATATTATCAGGACAAGGAAAGGCCACCATACATCTTTTTACGAGATGTGAAGATTGGTGGCATCGTGATTACCGTAGAGGTTGATCTCCTTGCCGGCGAATACGAGGGGACCGGGAAGGGCCGTCGCCATCAGAAGGTTCAGGGAATTAAGGCCAGAAAGGCCAGGGGATGTGATCTCGCATTCGAGATGATCAAAGAGATCTCTCTTGAAGGGGAACTTCCTGGTGGAGGGCTGGACAGGGTGGTCATCCGGGTTGCGGCCATTGTCCCGTTTCTTGTCATGAAGGGGATGGCACTTGTTGACCGGATGAAAGAGAAGGATGTCTGGGATATCTATTATTGCATCCTGACCTATCCCGGGGGAATAGGTGGGCTTGTTCAGGAGTTTGAGTTGCATAGGGACCATGGCCTGGTACGAGAAGGACTGGGTAACATTGCCTCGAAGTTTTCTTCTGAAAAGGATATCGGCCCCAAGTTTGTTGTAGATTTTGAGGAAGCTGATGATCCGGAGGAGATTGATCGGATTAAGCGAGATGCCTTTGAACGAGTACATGCCTTCCTGGCGAAGTTAGGGTATTGATGGGCGATATACTGATTGTGACAGCTTTTATAATCACTTCAGAAATCATCGCATTTTTTCAAATCTTAAAGTCAGAAAAGAAACTGGTCTGCATCTTGGAAAAGATGGGGTTTCTAGGGCTTCATTGTTTAGAACTGTCATCTGGGGAGTAGCATAGAAGTGACTGTACTGCGACACACAATTGGTAAGTCGACTCTTTCTGAAGGGCTTACAGTGCCAAAATCATTGGAGTCATGGGTCGGCGCACCAAACCGAGGCCAGAAAAGGAAACTGACTTTGTTGTTCGACGATCAACACGCCGTTGTGACTTTAAGACGGCTGGCGAATGCCAGGGGGCATGTGCAGATCAAATATGAGAACAAAGAGAGCAAGCCATTCCGGCAATGGCTTGCTTCTCTCTTTACTCCTACTGAAGACGGTATGGGGGGTGAATATATTGAGTTGCATAAAGTTGATGATGAAACTTATAGGGTAACCCCCTTTCCTTTAAGCAAAAAATCAGAGGACCGCTTGACCGTTGTGGAATGGATATTCCATCGCACTAATGAACGCGCATTTCATAGTCGTGACGCAGTGCGCGAGATTCCGGCCATTGTTCAGAGTGTTCAGTACAGTCCATCTGAAGGACAGGCATTCTACAACCGCCAGTTGTCCCACTACTTTGTTTTGTGGGAGTGGCAGCGTGAACAGCAAGCCATCCCGGAACTACCCCTGAAATGTGATTTCATAAAAAATAATGTACAAGTCGAGGTTGAGTTCGGAAATGCGCGGACTTATTACCAGGACTACATCAAGTTTTTGTTGGCATTTCAGCAGAGAACGACAAAACTTGGCGTGCTCATTGTGCCTACCGAGAAATTTGCCCATGACCTATGTCTGGTCGGACAAGAAAAGGCAAAGGACAAGGGCCGAAAATCATACAGCGGCATGATACATATGGAGAAGGTTCGGCGTGAACTTCCATTCTTAGCTTTTATGTTGAACATGCCGCTTGCAATTGCCTGCATCGATGTTTGCCGCAGCAGGGGATAAACTTGTGACGGCGGCCATTCCGGATAGGCGAACAGAGATAATATCAATATAAATAAACTGTTCGCTTTCTTTTGGTTCGGAATGGTCCTGTTTCTGAAACACATGTTTCGAGTACTAAGTCCCCACGATTTCGTCGATTGCTTGAGCACTACATTGAAGCTGATCGAATTACAAAAGATAGGAAAATATAATGCCCTTGAAATATTGACATTTAACAGGAAGATAAACAGTGGTCAGTTGTGGTGTGCCCCGAATGAGAGAATGAACTCCGCAGGAGCGGCTTCGTGAGGGTGCATTTTTTTGGTTCGTTTGATTTGGCACATCCTTGTGCCTCGCCCTGCGGGCGCGACTAAAGCGCGTCCAATTCGGCTGTCCTGCCGAATTGTGATTCGGACTACCCTTGGCCATCACCCTCCGGTCGCACTCAAAGCAGGTACATAAACATCCATGAGACGCCCCTGCCTCCCCATACGAAATCCCTTGACAGGGATGGATGAATACGCCGTATTAAACATGACACATGAGCGTAAAAGACAGACTGAAACGCCTGACCGGCGAGGCTCCTGCACAGGAGCAGGATATCTCCAACAAAGAGATAATCACGGAGCTGCGCAGGAAGATCGATGCACTCATGGAGCCCCGGGAGCGGATAGAGAGGCGTCCTGTGGCCACATACCGGGAAGCACCCCCTGGCCTGGAAGATCTCATCACCGGTGAAGAGGTGGAGAACAGCTGCGGGAGGTTCTATTTTTCCCGGAACCTGTTCAGGGGAACTGCGGCGCACGGGAACCACCGGATCGATACCCTTGCCCGGACGGATATGGACGCTGCCGCCCTCCTGGCGGGTAGCAGCGAGCTTGCACGCATGAACATGGCAGACGCCCTGTTCCTCGATACCGAGACCACCGGGCTTGCAGGCGGTACCGGAACCTTTGCCTTTCTGATCGGGCTCGGCTGGTTCGAGGGGGATGATTTTATCGTCTGTCAGCTCTTTGCGCGCGACTTTTCCGAAGAGGCAGCCATGCTCGCCTTCCTTCGGGAGATCGCCCTTGAAAAACGCTTTCTCGTCACCTTCAACGGCAGGGCATACGACATGAACCTGCTCGCCGCGCGGTTCGTCCTCAACCGGATGAGCGATCCCTTCACCGGCATGCCGCACCTCGACCTGCTGCACCCGAGCCGCAGGCTCCTGGGACACCGGCTCGAGAACAGCAGGCTCGTGACCCTGGAGGCGTGCGTGCTCGGGGTGGAACGACACGGCGATGTCCCGGGTTTCGAGATCCCCCAGCGTTACTTTGACTGGCTCAGGAGAAGGGATGCCAGGCTCATGGAAGACGTCTTCGAGCACAACCGCCTCGACATCATCTCCATGGCCGCCCTCGTGAAGCACCTCGCCGGTATTCTCTGCGCGAGCGGGGAGATGATGTCGGTACACCCGGCCGATCTTCTCGCCGCAGCAAGGCTGCATCATGAACGGGGCAACACCGGGACGGCCCGGCATTTCTTCGGGTGTGTCATGGCCTCTGAAAACCGCCTGATCGCCCGCGATGCCAGGATGGCGCTGTCCCTGATGCACAAGAGATCGGGCTTATGGGAAGAGGCGGTGAAGCTCTGGGAGGACATGGCCAGAGAGGACCCCTGCGACCTGTTTGCCGTTGAGGAGCTCGCCAAGTTCCTCGAGCACCGCGCCCATGATTACCTGCGCGCTATCGATCTTGTCGAGCGGGTCCTGAGCCGCCCCCTTGCACAGCGGGATGCCCTCGAATACCGACTGAGACGGCTCAGGGCCAAGGCCGGTTCGTCAGGGCACGAGTGAGGCTCCCCCCGGGAGAGTGAACGGGATAGTGCCGGGGCCGTGTGTGAGGCAGGTCCGGGAACGACCGGGATTTGTTGAATTCTATGTGAGTGACTCGGGCAGCACGGCTGCCCGACAGTACAGAGCGCTGGAGGAGGATATGACAGATTCAAAGACCAAGGTCATGACTGCGCACGAGGCCATCAGCAGGTTCGTGCATGACGGCGATCACCTCGTAATCGGCAACTACACGGTAGGGACCTGTGCCGAGCTCGCCTTCGAGGTCATCAGGCAGAAAAAGACGGGGCTGACCCTGTATTCACAATCCGGGGTCTTCGACGTGGAGGTGCTCGTGGCAGGCGGGTGCGTGGACCGGCTCGTGTCCACCTACGTGTACCGTGCCGGCGGAAAGGAAGGGGGATCTGCCGTGGAGCGGGCGCTGCAGGCAGGGACCCTGGAGATGGAGGACTACACGAATTTCCAGTACAACGCCCGGCTCGTGGCCGGTATGCACGGGTTCAGCTTCATGCAGGTCCTCGAGGGAGCCATGGTTACCGACCTGTTCAAGAAGCGCTCGTTCATGGGAGAAGACAAGTACCGGGTGATCACGTGCCCGTACACGGGCAAGGACATCCTCACCGTGCCGGCGGCAAACCCGGACGTGTGCATCGTGCATGTCCAGCGGTGCGACCGGTACGGGAATGCCCAGTACTGGGGCGCGCTGGGCAGTGTTGCGGCAGCGGCGCTCGCGAGCAAAAGGATCATCGTCTCGTGCGAGGAGATCGTGGAGCACGATATCATCCAGTCCAGCCCGCACCTGACGATCATCCCGGGCTACCGGGTGGATGCCGTGGTGGAGATCCCCTGGGGGGCTCATCCCACCGAGGTGCTCGGGTACTACAACCTCGACCGGTTGATGTATGCCATGTTCTTCGTTTCGGACATGAGAGGCGACGGCCTGAAGGCATGGATGGACGAGTGGGTCTACGGCTGCCGGGACCGCGCCGACTACCTGGATCACTACATGGCGAAACACGGCTCTGAGATGCTCGAAGCGATCAGGGCGAAATCCTACTTTTCGGCCCCGGCCGATTATGGTTCCGCCTTCACCTCGTGCTGGGATGATGAGGACCGGGAGCGCACCATGGGCCTGACGCTCGAAGAGCTTGAAGAAATCCTGGAGGAAAGGGGGTTGCTCAATGGCTAAGAAATACACGCTCGATGAACTCCTGATCATAACGGCCGCGCGGGAGATCCACGACGGTGAAAACGTAATCCTGGGTGTGGGGCTGCCCACGACGGCAGGGGCCCTGGCCAAGGCCCTGCACGCACCCGGGGCGACCCTGATGATGGAGTCCGGGATCATCGATTTTCAGCCCCTGGTCCCGCCGAACCACATCGCCGATGCGCACTCCTGCCGGGGTTTTTCCTATGCCACGGACCTGTTTTCGGCATTTACCATGACCTACCGGGGGTATGTAGACGTGTGCTTCCTCGGGGTGGCACAGATCGACAAGTTCGGCAACATCAACACCACGGTCATCGGGGATTACTACAAACCGAAGCTCAGGCTTCCCGGCTCAGGCGGTGCAGCGGACTTTCTCTCCTATGCGAAAAGGACCGTCCTCACCATGCGGGGCGGTGATTTCGTGGAGAAGCTGGACTACTTCACCTCACCGGGATACCTCGACGGCGGCGACAGCAGGGATGCCACGGGGCTGTTCCCGAAGGGCTCGGGGCCGTCCATGCTGCTGACCACCAAGGGCGTGTTCCGGTTCGACGAGGAGAGCCGTGAGATGTACCTCTCCCGGGTGCATCCGGGCGTGAAGGTCGAGGATATCAAAAAAGAAGTGCCCTGGGACCTCAAGGTGGCACAGGACCTCTCGGAGACAGACCGGCCGACCGAGCGCGAGATTGGATTCGTGCGCCGTTTCGCACCCACCGAGGCGGTGGGCAGGAAGCTGATGTACGAGCTCGGCCTCACCAATGCCTTTAAGAAGGCGCAGGAGCGGGGAAAGAACTAGCACCCTTGGGCGGGGTCACTGATGCGTCCCGGGCCCTTAGGGACGCGCGAGGCTCCTGATTTCTGCGGCCAGTTCCCGGCTGAGTGCCTCGAGCGCAGCGTTGTAGGCGGCTATGAGCGACTCGTAGCTCGGTGCATCAACCGGGCTCGTGTGCTGAAATGTCCCAGCCGACAGGGGTTCTTTCCCCTTGTCGCCGAATATGGACCACCTGGCCACGAGGGTTACCGCTGCCCCGAGATCGCCGTCAAAACGGACAACATCCACGGCCGCGCGGTAGTCAGGCTGCGACGGGCCCCTCCACGGGAAGATGGAGAAGGCATCGGCACACAGGAGCTCACAGAGATTTTCCGTGAGGATGCGCGAGATGGAGCGGTCCAGGGGTTCTGCCCAATGGGAGAATTCGGCCAGCTCGATTTCGTTGAGCGCTTTTCTCAGGACCAGCTGCGGCCTGTTCAGGTAATCGGGGATCTCCACCGGGCCGACCCCCACAGAGGTGTAATCGCCCCCGGACAGGGCTGGTTTATCATGGAGCCCCCCGGCGGTGGGACTCAGGATGAAGAACCGTGTCGGCTCCGTGTGGGTGCATCCTGCGATTATTGCCGTGGAAATGACGAGTATGGCGAGCGCTCTCCTGATCATCTGCCTATCTCCTTTCCGATCCCGGTTTTCCATGGATGAGGGCTTCCGGGTGCCGTTCCAGGTAGTCGGCCCACACCCGGACCGAGCGTGCTGCCGACGAGATCTCGTCGAGGGTCCTGGTGAGCTGGTAAACAAGGGCGGAATCCTCTGATGTGATGTTCTCGATGGACTCAAAAGTCTTCTGGGCCTGTGTCAGGGCATCCCCTGCCGCCCTGGCAGCGAGGTCGAGATCGGCCTGGAGCTTCGTGATCTGTGTGTCGAAATTCCGGACAAAGGTCCGCGCATCGCTCACCGTGCCGCGAAGATCGGTCGAGATGGGCCCGATCTGTGTGGAGATGTCCTGCACCAGCTTCTGGAGGTCTTTGAGGGACTGGTTCATGCCCTGGATGCTCTCACTGAAGTCCGGTGAGTTCACGACCCGGTCGATGCCCTCGATGGCTGATATGAGTTTGTTCATGAGCTCATCCAGCGGCAGTTGGACGAGCGCCCGGGTAAACTCCTCGAGGCTCGAGGGTATGGTAGGGATCTCAAGGTATTTCTTGTCCGGCTGCACGAACGTGGCCGGTTTGTCGGGATGAAAATCGAGCTCTATGATGAGCTGGCCGGTAATGAGGTTCTGCAGCTGGAGCTGTGCCTTCAGCCCCTGTGCGATGAGCAGTTTGAAATAGTTCTCGGGATCGAGCTGCCCCTTGGGCCTCGTGATGCTGTGCGGGTCCAGTTCGGCCAGTACCGGTATGTTGACCGAGACGTCATCGGGGTCGAAACGCAGGCTGATATCCGTGACCGTGCCCACCTTGACCCCCCTGAAGACCACCGGTGCCCCGATAGCCAGCCCCTTTACCGACCCCTCGAAATACATGACAAAGGCGGGGCGTTTCGTGAAGAATCTCCCGCTGCCCAACACCACGATCCCGATGATCACGAGCGCCACCGCACCGAGCACGAAGAGCCCTATCACTGTCTTTTTTGGTTGTCTTTTTTTCATCACCTTATCCCGATCATTCATTCTCCGGACAATACGTGTCCTTTTCTCTCTCCCTGTTTTTCCGAATATCGGGTTTGCCCCGGGTGAGAAATCTTCTCACCTTCGGGTCGCGGGTCTCGGCCAGGAGGGTTTTCGGGTTGCCCGAGGCGATCATGGTCCTGGTCTCGGCATCGAGAAAGACCGTGTTGTCTGCGATGGCGAAGATGCTTTCCAGGTCGTGCGATACGACTACCACGGTGGTCTGCAGACTTTCCCGCAGCTCAAGGATGAGATCGTCGAGGAGCCGGGCACTCACCGGATCCAGGCCTGATGAAGGCTCGTCAAAGAAGAGGATCTCGGGGTCCAGGGCCATGGCCCGTGCAAGGGCTGCCCTCTTGGCCATGCCGCCACTGATCTCTGCAGGGTAGTATTCCTCGAAGCCGGCAAGTCCCACCAGGGACAGCTTGAACGAAACGATCTCGCTGATCCGTGACGGGCTCAGATCGGTATATTCCTCCAGCGGCAGGGCCACATTTTCGCCAATGGTCATGGAACTCCACAAGGCGCCCCGCTGATAGAGGATCCCGATATTCCTGAGGACCCTGTTGCGCAGCGCCTGATCCGATTCCCAGAAGTTCACGTCGCCATAGTAAACCTGACCCTTCTGGGGGTATTTCAGCCCGATCATGACCTTCATGAGGGTGCTCTTGCCGCAGCCGCTGCCACCCATCACCACGAAGATCTCCCCCCTTTGTATGGAAAAACTGAGGTTCTGCATCACCACATGGCTGCCGTAGGCCATGGTGAGATCGTGTACCGTGATATGGGGCCTCTCTTCTCTGGGCTCGTTGTTCGATGTATTCATCTCATATCCACAGGGCATTGGTGATGACGGCGAAGATGCCGTCGGTAACCACGATCAGCACGATCCCGGTAACCACGGCAGAAGTTGCGGCATTGCCCACTGCCGAGGCGCTGCGGCCGCAGTGAATCCCGTAGTAACAGCCGGATAATGCGATGAGGACGCCAAACACGGCGCTCTTTACGATACCGATGGAGAGCTGGGTCAGGGTCAGTGCCTGGATGGTCTGGTCGTAGTACTGGGTGACGGAGAGATCGAACATGCCGATCCCGATGAGGGCACCGCCGAGGATGCCCACGATGTCCGAATAGATGCACAGCAGCGGCATCATGAGCACCAGGGCGAGTATGCGGGGCATTACCAGGAATTCCATGGGCGATATGCCCAGGGTCCTGAAGGCATCGATCTCCTCGTTGACCTCCATGGTGCCGAGCTGGGCGGCAAAGGCAGCACCGGTCCGTCCCATCATGATGATCGCGGTCATCAGGGCGCCCATCTCCCGGGCCATGGCGATGCCCACCACGTCTGCAATGTATACCTCTGCCCCGAACACCCGTAATTGAACGATCCCGACAAAGGCGACAATGATGCCCACAAGCGCACTGATCAGCGAGACAATGGGGAGCGCCCCGGGGCCGCACTCCTGGATGGTAAGCCCCAGGTCGGCCCAGCGGAAGCGTGCCGTGGCCCCAAGCAGCCTGAAGAAGGCAAGGGTCGCCTCTCCGATGAAGTCGAGCACCCCGGCAGAAGCCCGCAGGCTGCCGAGAGTTCTCTCTCCGATGCGGGCAAGAAGCGGTTCACGGGTTGCGTGAGACGTCATCCCGCCGGGTTCCCGGACGGTGGAGGCAAGGCAAAAGAGCCTCTGGACCCCGGACGGCAGGCCGGTTCTCTCGACTGCGATGCCTGCTTTGGTGCCTGATTCGATGATCTTCGTGAGAAAGATGATGAGCGCACTGTCCCAGCCCTCAAGGGCGGTGGAATCGAAAACGATGCGCCGGATCCGGGGGTCTGCCGCGATGAGCTCCTGCACCTGTCCGGCCGATGGCAGCTGCTGACCGATCTCCCAGACCCCGCCGAGGTGAATCCGGAAGATGTCCGGTACGGGTCGGTCGAAGTTCATGATGCCGGGAGCAGCCTGCCTTTCGCTGAGATTATTCATCTTGTGTTCCTGCGTGCCGTGGTTGTTCCTCCTGGCCGGATCTCGAGAGAGCTCATATGCATAGCGTCAATCCATTGCAATTAAATGTCTTTTTTTAGAAATAATAGTATTGGAGATAAAAATCAAATAAAACCTTCAGGGCCTGAAGTCTGAGCAGGGCCAGAAGGCCTCTAAGGGTCTGTAAAAACTAAAAAAACAATCTTTTATCTCTCAATGAATTCTGTTGCTATTTCCAGAGAAATGCCCCATATATTCGTGCGGATTTATGCAAATGGCTTGTGTGTCGCGGCCTACAGATCACACAACAGGAGAAGCGATGATTATGGGTGAAATGAATCCGTGTCTGACGTGCGGCGCCTGCTGCGCATACTTTCGGGCTTCTTTTTACTGGGCAGAAGCAGATGATGCAACTCCGGGCGGGGTTCCTGAACATATGACTCAGAAATTGAATGAGTTCAGGAGGGTGATGAAGGGAACCAACCAGGTGAAACCCCGGTGTATCGCCCTCATGGGTGAAATCGGGCAGGGCGTCTATTGTTCCATCTATGAGAAGCGTTCAACGGTATGCCGTGATTTCGAACCGTCATGGGAACACGGCACCCACAATGAGAACTGTGATAAGGCCAGGGCCGCATGGGGCCTCCCGCCCATCAAACCCGAAGAATGGAACGCGCCGGATACCTTTCCCCAGGCAGCATGAACCCTGTTGGTCCGTGGCACCGGAAGCACTGTGCCGGGTCGCTTCTCGTCTGTGACGAAACTGCAAACCGGCCTGTTCATCTCTTGATATGGCTCAAGAACATATGAGATGGATGTGAAAGAATCAATGCGGTGGTGGATTCGGCTGGAAACAATCCGTTATTTCAGTATAATTACCCCGGCACTGGATGTCTGCTGATTTCATGAACAGGTGAGGAGTTGCAATGAACCTCAAGCGAAGATTGGGCCTGCTCGATGTGGTGAGCATTTCGAGCGGTGCCATGCTTTCAGGCCTTTTCATCCTCCCGGGCCTGGCCTATGCGATCAGCGGCCCCGGGGTTCTTGTTTCCTATCTGCTTGCCGGTTTCCTGGCATTGACCGGGATGCTGAGCCAGGCAGAGCTGACCTCTGCCATGCCGAAGGCAGGGGGTGCCTATTTCTTCGTATCCCGCAGCATGGGCCCTTCGGTGGGAACCATATACGGGTTGATCACGTGGCTCTCGCTCTGTCTGAAGAGTGCCATGGAGCTGTTTGCGGTCTCTGTCTTTGCCGCAGTCTTTGTTGGCTCCGTCATGCCCGGTATTGCGGTGGTGATGTGCCTGCTGTTTCTTGCCATCAATCTCTTCGGGGTAAAGGAGGCAGGGTGGATACAGACGGTGCTCGTGTTCGCCGTATGTGCGGCCCTTGCCTTCTATGCCTTCAGGGGTATCTCGCAGGTCAATGTCAATTACTTCACCCCCTTTGCACCAGACGGACTCCACGGGATTGTTGCCGGTGCGGGGTTCATGTTTGTCTCCTTCGGCGGCCTGCTCAAGGTAGCCAGCATCGCCGAAGAGGTGAAGGATGCGGGCACGGTCGTCCCCCGCGGGATGATGATGTCGCTGGCGATCATCGGGGTTGTCTATCTCTGCATCATCTTCATCACCGTTGGTGTGGTATCTCCGTCCTGGATCTCCGGTTCCGTCACACCGATATCGCTCGGTGCCGGGGAATTTCTCGGGAGCGCGGGGGGCTTTGTCTTCCAGATCGTCGCTATCCTGTCCATCCTCACCGCTGCCAATGCCGGAATCATGGCTGCTTCGCGCTATCCTCTGGCGCTGAGCCGTGACGGGCTGCTCCCGGAGATCTTTTCCCATATAAACGATCGGTTCAACACCCCGCACATCTCCATCGTCGCAACCGGCATCCTCATTATCTGCTCCCTGTTCTTCAAGCTGGAATTCATTATCAAGGCGGCATCGAGCGTCCTCATCCTCACCTATGCCTTTTCCTGCATCTCCATTATCATCATGCGGGAGAGCAGGCTCCAGAACTATCGGCCCCATTTCAGGTCCCCCCTGTATCCGTGGGTGCAGATCGTGGGCATCTTCGGCTTCGGTGTTCTCCTGTTCCAGACGGGGGTAACCAGCGTGATCATCACCCTGGTCATCCTGTTCGCCGGGGGATTCCTCCAGTGGTACTACGGGGGCATCGGGGTGAACAAGGAGTTCGCGCTGCTGCACCTCATCGAGCGGATCAGCGAGAGGGACTACACCGACCATGTGCTGGAGACCGAACTGAAGCAGATAATCCATGAGCGGGACAACATCTCCAAGGACAGTTTCGATCACCTCATCGAGGAGTGTCCGCTCTTGGATATCGACGAACCCATGGGAAAAGAGGAGTTCTTCGATCTCGTTGCCGAAAGCCTGACAGGCAGAACCGGCATGAAGCAGACACAGATCAAGAGGATGCTCATGGAGCGGGAGCAGGAAAGTTCCACGGTTCTGAGCCCGTTTTTGGCCATACCGCACGTAATTATCAGGGGCAGGGGAGTCTTTGAGGTTCTCATTGCCCGCAGCTCTTCGGGTATTGGCTTTTCCGAGGAGTTTCCCTGCGTGCACGCGGTCTTTGTGCTTGTCGGCACCAGGGACACGAGGCCTCTTCATCTCCAGTCGCTGGCAGCCATTGCCCAGATCTTTCAGGATGCCGATTTCGAGAAACGCTGGATGAGAGTAAAGAATGAGAAGTCCCTGCGCGACATCATTCTCCTGACAGAACGGAAACGGCAGACGTAAAGAGGAAGAAAGAACTG
>JAHDOV010000022.1 GCA_018434685.1 Deltaproteobacteria bacterium | reverse complement strand
GCTATCCGGCTCGCTCTGCCTTCTGCCTAGGATCATGTCCCCCAAGTCTTGCTCTGCCTGGGGTCGTGAGCAACCCGGCTGCGAGCAAAGTTGTAGGTCATGCTGCGATCCGCCGCGGCGGAGAGTTGCCTGGCATTCCAGCAGAGGAGGGCGGCACCACCGTCCGGAAAAGTCGCGGCTGAACCCGCTCCTACAGGGGGTTTCTCCTGTGCTGTGAATTCTTCTTTCATCACTCTGTTTTAAATTCTCAAAACCCCAGATGTCGGGTAGCTCGTTACGCTCACAACCCGACCTACATTTACAAGGCACAAAGTTTGTTTCTTATGGAGATTCTATTGTTTGTCGCCGTCTCCCGACAAACAATAAGATTCTTTCTCCGCGAACTCTGCGTCCCTGCGGTGAATTCTTTGTCATTTGCCTCTATTCTTTTGTCTTCTCAACTCAAAATCTTTCCCCTTCTGCCTGGGATCTCGATCTATCTTGACCAACTGCCTTCTGCCTGGGGTCGTGAGCCCGATGTCTTGCCCTGCCTATCTTTTCGATCTATCCGGCTCGCTCTGCCTTCTGCCTGTGATCACGAATTTGTTCCAAGGCTGAATTGCTAACGCTGTAACACTTGAAATTAAGAGCATAATTGTGTATCCTTGGCGCTATCATAGCACAACCTTGAAAGGACGGAACAGAATGAGGCCACGCCCTTCCAATCAATTCGGACCGATTGTCATTATTTTCTCTGTGTTCATCATTCTCTTGGTTTCATCTCCGGCCCTGGGGTCAGACCCGCAGGCCTCCATCGATCACATGATGAAAAACGGATTTCAGCTGCAGAAGTCACGGCAGTTGTATTCGCAGTGGTCTACGGCCAAGAATATCGTGGTCGACATGGCGGGCTCGGGCGATCCCAAGCAGGTCGAGCTTGCCTTTCAGATCTGCCGAGAGCGCTACCCCACGGTTGCCCGGGCCATGAGCAAGGGTATTCAGGACGTAGCGGCCCATGCCGACAAACCCCTGGATGCCCTGGTGCCCACCGGTTCGTGGAAGAGCAAGGTTATCTTTCAGGGTGATCCCGCCCGTCTGGCCGATAAACAGGTATTCATCCGGCAGTGTGCCACGGCGGACATCGATCTGACCAATTTCAGCATGACCGGCAATGCCGAGGCTGTTACCGAACGCGCCATGATCCACTTTACCGAGATGACCACCGGCCGCAGGGTTATCGCCCCGGACGGTACGATCGACACGAAGCTGATCGACAGCACCATGACTTCCGGCGAGGTGACGCTGTTTCCCCGCGACCCGGAAGGCCGAATGAGCCCCGACTTTGCTGGAAAATATCCCCACGTCGTGCACGAGAGCTATCCTGGAGCAGCCGGTCAGCGAGCCCTGGAGCAGAACTACATGCTCAACCCAAGCAAAAACTGCAAGGCCGATATCGTCCGCTATGATAAAAACAACAAACTCGTGGTCGACCCGGAAGGCGATGTCGTGCTGCTGAAAGATCAGCCCACCGAAAGCGTCATGGAGAACCTCGCCGAAGCAAAGTACAACCATATGGATCGTGCCCGTATCGTTGATGCCGACTACGAGATCAAGTACAAGGGCCATCTCGCGGGCATGAACGATCGTCAGAAGGCCGACCACACAGCCAAGATGCTGCAGCGCATGCTGGATGACGATGCCAAAGTAATAGGAACCAATCCGGCCACCCATCCCGGGACCCGTGACCTCTACGAAAAAGCAAGCCGGGTCAAGGATGCTGTTCGCACCGGGGACGACGATGCCCTCAAAGCCGCGCTGAAGGGCCAGAGTCTGGATGATTTCCTGCGCCAGGCCGACGACGAGATGATGCGTATCAATCTCAACAACAAACGCCGCCTCACCGGGTTGATGGACGATGCC
The DNA here is from genome assembly GCA_018434685.1 of Deltaproteobacteria bacterium. GTDB lineage: Bacteria > Desulfobacterota > Desulfomonilia > UBA1062 > UBA1062 > DSAD01. Next base: position 3,973 of record JAHDOV010000022.1, on the reverse strand, counting down.
TTCGAGCGTGCTCCTGTTCCCGGCCTGGATGCCGACGACCTGGCGCAATCTTCTCGCATGTCGAACGTGGCCAAGGGTTTGACCGTTCTGGGCTACGGCTACACCGCGGCCGATGCCTTTATCAAGGCCCGGCCCGATGAGCGCCGGGCCGAGGTGGGCAAGGCCCTGGTGACTGCCGTGGCGGCCGATGCTGCCAGTAATGTGGTGGGCTCTGCGCTGGCAGCGGCCGGCAAGGGTACGGCCGCCACCATGGGTGCCGGATTTGCTACGGCCTTCGTGACCGGCCTGGTGGTCAAGGGTGGGCTGGACATTACCCAGGACTGCGCCGAGGCCATTGCCGGCGGCTACAAGACCGACGTGGTTTTGAGCCGCATGTTTTTAGAAAAGGACAAGCTCAACGGTTTCCTCAATATGAGCCCCGAAGAGATTCGACGGCAGATCGACAAGGAATGGGAGATCCAGTATCAGTACGGCGGCATGTACTATGGCCGCAGCGGCGACGGTGAGGCACAGAACAGGCGCAAGCAGGAAATATATGAAAAGGCTCTCAAGGCACAAAGCAGCATCATGTTCGACACTATGCAGAGCCGGGTGCTTGCCAACATCGTGGCCGACGAACTGGCCGATATCGGCCGGCGATTTGACAATGGCGAGATCGACGCCTACGACCTCGACAAGGAGCGCGAACGGCTCAACACCAACTTCAAGGATGTCCTGGACAAGCACCTCAGCGGCAAATACAAGAATTACCGTGTGTTCTTCAGTCACGCCGGGCAGACCCCTGAGCGCGGCGGGGCCTGGGACGCCATGTTCGGGGATGACAAACAAAAGGCACTCGATCGGAACAACGTTGATGCCCGCCTGCAGACCCTGCTCGATGAGATGGCGTTCATCCAGGGTTCGCTGGGGGATTTCGACCGGCACGCCGCCGCCTTGAGCGGCATACTGCGCTCTGATGGCGATCCTGCCCAGGCAGCTGAGCTCCTGGCACAGCTTCAGCGCGACCGGGACGATCTGGCCATGAATATGGCCACGATCGAGAGCGGGGCCGCCACCTGCATGATCGCGCTCAACACCACCTATGGGGTGGACGACGACATCACCGGGTTTCACAGCAAAAAGAACACCCTCACGAGGCTGCTCATGAATTTTCCCCGGGAGGTGAAGAACCGTCTGGCAATCTTCGCAGCCCTGGAAAGGCAGTATAACCTGTTTCAGATGATGGCCGACCTAAAAAAGCAGGCCGAAGAGGAGGAGGCCGCACGCCAGGCCGCAAACCAGAAGCAGGACGATGTCCCTGCCTGGGCCAGAAAATCAGGGGCCGACAGTGCGGATACACCCGGTGATGACGAGCCCCCGTCCTTTGTCTCCAAGACCTCAGGAGGCGATGAGTCTCCGGCTGAAGATGAAGACGAATTCGGCACGCAGGAAGACGACTATGCCATCAAGGCCATCGCGTTCGATACCGTCGATGTTGAAAAGGATGGCAAAATATTTACCCGGCTTAAAAGCAGCGACGCCGCCACGGTCATTATCCGCATGCGCGGCAGCGATCACATCATCGACGGTAGTGAAGCCGTGAATCTTCTGATCGAAAAGGGCTATCTGTACCGCGTGGCCGGGGTGGGGCTGGTGACGACCAGTCGATATGCCGCATTTTCCGATGAGGCCGGTTCCCCTGAAGAGGAAAAGGCGTCCAGCTTAATGTCCGGGCGGGGATACAAGCCCGGCTGGCGCGACGGTATCGTGGACCAGAGCGTGGAGATGGATGCCACGACCAAGAAGACCTTTGGTGGTACTTTAACGAAAAAGAAGAGCAACAGCGTTTCCGACCTCTATAAATCCAAGACCGGCTGGCAGGACGGCATCGTCAACAAAAGCGAGAAGATGGACGCCACGACCAAGAAGACCTTTGGCGGGGCCGTTATGAAAGAAGGGGATTGAAAATGAAACGACAAATCGTATTCCTGCTGTTGATACTTGCCTGGGCCGTGCCCGCCCTGGGCGCGACCTACGAAGGACTGACACCCGGGGTCTCCACGCGGGCCGAGGCTGACAAAGCCCTGGGCGCACCGGTGCAGATCCTGTCAGGCGGTCGAACCCTGGCCTACGACCCGGCCGGCCATGACCTCAAGGCCTTGTCCGTGCGCCTGTGTGAAGACAAGCAGACCGTCGCCGTCATCAAGCTCACCTTCTTAAAACCCTATGCATCTGCCATGGTGCGCGAGTGGTTTTCCCTGAAAGAGCCCGACAAGACCGAGACCGATCTGCTCGGCCAGCGCATTGAGACCTATACCGGCAAGGGAATCATGCTGCACTTTACCGGAGCGTCGCCTGATGAGCCCGTGGCAGGCCTGTCTCATATCGAGACTCCGGATACCGCAAAAGGCCACCTGGCCGCAACAAAGCCAGCACCGAAGCACGTGCCCGCCTACCTGGGCCTGATTTTGCCCACAACCGCCACGCACGGGTTGCGCGTGATTAACACCTATGCGGATTCACCGGCAGAGGCTGCGGGGCTGAAGATAGGCGACGAAATCCTCATGGTCGACGGCCGCGATGTCTCCGGCGGCAAACTCAACACGGCAGGCTTTGATGAAATCATTGCATCAAAGAACGCGCATGATCCTGTTAACCTGCGCATCCGGCGCGGCGAGCAGGTTTTTGACATAGACATTACCCTGGCAGTGTTTGACAAAAAGGCGATTGAAAAGCGCCGGAAGGCCGATGAGGAGCAGGCCCTGGTCTTGTACAGGAAGGCTTTGGATCTCAAGGACAAGAAAGAATATGCCAAGGCAGCCACCCTGTTTACCCAGGCACTCCCACTCGACCCCACCGGCAACAACATCTATACCTTCCTGGCCCTGTGCCACCATCGTCTCGGGCGACACGCCGAGGCCGAGCCGTTGCTCAGAGCCTCGCTGGGCCTTGCAGATAAAACCTATTCAAATTATCTCCTGGGAACGGTCTTCATGGCACAAGGGCGATACGATGAAGCGGCCAAGGTCCTGGAGCATGCCATCGAGCTGAGGGACCCCGAGGCAACCAAGGTGTACGATTATGAGGAGTTGGGGATCTGCTACTTGAATCTTGGTCGCCATGCAGAGGCCCGGCAGATTCTCCAGGCCGGCTACCAGATCAACTCCGGGCGTCACCGCTGCACATACCTGCTGGCGCAGAGCAATGACAAACTGGGCCGCAGCGAGGATGCAGTCACATACTACCAGCGCTATCTCGACCTTAACCCGGCCGACGACGAGTGGAAGGCCCAGGCCCGTACGCGCCTGGCCGCCCTCAAGCCCGCCCCTGGCGCCAGGCAAAAAAGCGGCAGTGACAAAAACGACCTTATGAAAGGCCTTTTCAAGGCGATAGACACGGTGAACAAGGAGATGAAGGATTTCAATCGCGACTGATCTTTCAGAATCTTTCTTAAGGTATTCCTGCTTTTAGACCAGTCATCCCCCAAATCCGGATCGTCATTCCCGCACAGGCGGGCTTGTCCTCGACGAGTCCCGCGTAGCTGAAAGCGAAGTGGGATGCGGTGAATTCTCTTCTTAGCTTTTTTTCTTTTGTCTTCTCAATTCGAAATCTTATCTCGTCCTGCTCCCCATTCCAGCAGGGGAGGCCGGCACACGTTCCGAGAGCTCGCGGCTGAACCCGCTCCTACAGGGGTTTTTTCTGTCATTTCCGCTTGTAGATGTTTTCTTTTGTTTCTTTTCCTTCTGCCTGAGGTCTGGAGCTTACCGGCTCGCTCTGCCTTCTGCCTGGGGTCTTGGGCTAACATGCTCGCCCTGCCTGGGATCTTGCTCTCCCATGCACAGAATAAATGCGCCCCTGCGGTGAATTCTTTGTCATTTGCCTCTATTCTTTTGTCTTCTCAACTCAAAATCTTTCCCCTTCTGCCTGGGATCTCGATCTATCTTGACCAACTGCCTTCTGCCTGGGATCGTGAGCCCGATGTCTTGCCCTGCCT
>JAHDOV010000024.1 GCA_018434685.1 Deltaproteobacteria bacterium | reverse complement strand
TTAATGTTATATATCAATCATTCAATTCATTATAAAATTCAGTCAGGGTTTTATAAAATTTCATACTCACGCTCATGGCAAAACTCTTTTGTCCTTGACTGATCAGATCAGTTTCATGTTCGTTGTCGAATCGTACAGTAAAAATTGACCTTATCCCTGAAGCTTATGCCGCGGTTAGTTTTTCCAGTTGTTTTTGATAGTAGGCGATCAATCGGTCTTTTCTGTAATTGTTCAGATGATCCTCCCCTAATTCTTTAAACTGGACTTTATCTCTAAGGATAGAATAAGTGGCTATCAATATTTTATGACCTAAAGCAATAATCGCTTTTTTCTTTCCCCTTCGTCCTGCCAGACATTTGTATTTGGCACTCATATAGGTGTTTTTGGTTCGGGATGCGGCCCAGCCGGATTCAACCAAAAGACTGCGCAAATATTTGTTTCCATGGGTAATGCCTCCGTTTTTGTTCTTGCCGGTAGTTTCGTTGCTCCCGGGGCATACACCTGCCCACGAGGCCAAATGATTCTGATCGGGGAACTGGCTCATGTCAACTCCTATCTCAGCGATTATCCGGGTTGCATTCTCTTTGTAAACTCCGGGAATGGTTTCCAGTAGACCCCTGTTCTCTCCATCGCCATATGGGTAACCCGCCTGCTTAATAGCCACTCTCTCAATGTTATCAAAGAACTCGTGTATGTTTTATAACTTCTTGTCTCAGGTTGCGTATCTTTGCCTAGAACGGTCACAACGATGATATCCTTGTGGACATCCGCTCCGCAGCCGATCTCAACGACCCGTTCAAATTCGATAGCACTTTTTTCTTTCATAGCTCTTAGCGTTTATAGTTTGACAAAACAAAGCTAAGAGCTTTTTTGCTGCCTTTCCTCCAATTACATGTCCTTTTGTGGCCGGGCCACTAAAACTAAAAACTAACGGCCATAAGGGTTTCATGTGTTTAAAATATTACGTTGTTATTGTTCATTCCGAGAATCAGATGTGATATCCATGTGGCTTATTTTTGCGGCTATTGTCCGTTTTCTTCGGACGCAAAGAATAGCTTCGCAATTTCATACTGGTTGGTGCAAAATTGATGCATGGATATTTCATTCCTTTGGTTGTCAATTATTGTGCTGTTTTTCAGTTATTTTACGCAGACAGACATGAAAGGATTCTTCATGGCCATTTAATTGGCTCCGTGTTGCTCCGCCGAACTTCGTTTCGCATGGAGGCAATAAATATGCCCTTTTGTGTGTACCGTTACAGGATCGTTTCATGTTCATAACAGATCTTAGAGTATATATGCTTAGCGTTGCAACCATGTTTAAGAAGATGTTGCATAATCGTCCATAACCTCTTTGTTGTTCTCTCTGAATAAATTAATTGAAATTCTGCGAGGGAAAGAGGATCTGTTTAATTTGAACTAGCGTCAATGACGGCCTTGAATGCCGGCTTAGGCTTCAACTGGCCATCAAATAAAAGTGCATCCTGACCTCTGCGCCAGGAGCGTGTATCACTGATGCCCCAGAGAGTTACGCGATCTATGACGTTAGAATGACGCATGAAGATTTCGAACAACTTTTGGTATACCTCAGCCTGTTTTATATAGTTTTCTTGTGGGATGGTTCTATTACCTTGCCCAAAGCCGAAAGCGCCGCTGTTATCCCCTGTCGCAGTCACGTCGAGTTCCGTAATAGCAACTTTCAGGCCGAGAGAGGCGTAGTTCACGATAGCCTTTTCGACATCGGCTAGGTCAGTATCCAGGTGCCAGTGTCCCTGAATACCCACGCCGGTTATCGGGGCTCCTTCCGCGAGAAGACGCTTGAGCAGCAGCATGGAACTGGCGTGTTTGCCTTTGTTTTCAACCGCACCCTGTTCAATGTTGTAATCGTTGTAATAAAGTTGTGCATCGGGATCGGCTTCGTGGGCCCATTTGAAAGCCAGGGTCAATACCTCGGGTCCAACAACTTCATACCAACTGAAATCCCGCAGGTTCTCAGTCTTACCGTCACCGCCGTCGGCTATCGATTCATTGAACACATCCCATCCGATTATCCGTCCTTTGTATCGGCCAACTACGGTCTTGATATGTTTTTCAAGACGATCAAGTGCGACTTCACGACTGGCCATATCGCCCTTAATGCTGCGACGCCACATTTCGGCCATCGTGGGACGTGGTGCATTCGGATCCCAGCCCATTCCCGGTCGTCTGAAAGGCTGAGGAGCTTCTTCAGTTTCGGGATTTTCTGCCTGGAAGAACCAGGGCGCCGTTTGCGAATGCCAGGCTAAGGTATGCCCCCAAACCATGATGCCATTTGCCTGGCACCAATTGACCAATGTATCGGCAATTCCAAAGTTGTATTTACCCTCCGAAGGTTGGAGCGGTTGCGGTTTCATGCAATTTTCCGGAGTAAGGATGTGATATTGAGATTTTACATTTGCTAACTCGGCATCAGAAAGCCCTCTCAAATCGCTGGCAGTTCCAATGAGAAACTTGTTGGCGTATGCCTCTTTCAGCGTCTTTTGGGGTTCCGTTTGAATATTGTCCTGACCAAATGCATTGATACTCAGCACCACAGCAAGAATTAAGCATGTAATCAAATTTTTGTTAAGCATAAGTAATTTCTTTCGGTTTTTTAATATCAATTTATTCAGGCTAAATATACAATTTTCAATCTTAAAAAATACTTCACTGATTATTTACCATCTGATTGTTGTTGTTTTTTTTGATTTTTTTCACCGGTTACAACTGCCCGGTACGGAATTTTTCTGAAACCTGAGCGAGGAGGATGTGGCCCGGTTTCTGCGACCATAACCGATTCTGTAAGGAGTATGGTATTGTCTTGCTATTGAATACGTTTCAAGGTGTATCCACCGTCATTACTCTGAACCCTACTTCTAAATGCCTACGTCTCTTTGCTAAATGACAGTTCCCCGCTTACGTGACAAGCATGGTTTGCAAAAACCATAACAAACCCATTAAATATTCCGTCGGTGTTACAGGCTGGTTTGTGGCTCGCTTCCTGAGGCTACCATGTATACCGTATGCCCAATGCTGCTCCCCATCCGAGACCTGCATGGTCACCTAGAAAGTCCCATATGGGTCTTACATCTAAGCTTACCTGGAATGGTGCATTTATCGCATTAAAGTTGTATTCCAATCCTATTTGTCCTCCTAACCCGATGTTTATATATGAGTCAGCATCATCGTAGTTATCGAAAGAGACACTTGCTCCGGGGCCGACAAACCAATTTAATCCGCCGTCAATATTCATAGTCCAGTGGTACATGCCGATGAGGAACAATCTGTTTACACTTGGACTAATTCCAAAACTCAAATCCATTTCAAGTCTATTTGTGGTTTTAAGTCTATGCTGGTATGATATCTCAGCTCCATTGAAACTACCATCACCATAACCCCTCAAACCCAACGCGTTATTACTTATTTGAGCATTAGCAGAAAAGCCTAGACCCAGAACAGTAAGGATAATTAACTGTCTTTTCATAGTTCAGATTTTAAGTTGATGCGCAATCTGAACAATCCCTCCGTGCTTCGCACTCCCGGTCTTGTGCTTGCGCATCAACGGCTCGGGTGTAACCCGTTGGTCGTTCTTTCCCTATTTCAAACAGTTTAGAGTTTTAAAAATAATTGACTGCGCATAACACGGTGTTATACCGAACGACCAGCGGGCGATGCCGGCTCCAGCTTTCCGGCTTTGCTTTCGCAAATCCCCGCTGTTCGCTCGGCATACCCCCGAGTCGTTAATACTACTTAATTATCAATTTAAAAAACGAAGTTTCTTTCAGGACAAATTATTGCAGGTAATCTTCCACCAATGCTACCCAGTAGCTTGAACCAAGGTGCAGCAAGTCCTGGTTGAACACATATTGAGGATGGTGCACCATGAAGCTGTCGCCATTACCCATCATACAGTAGTTGCCCTTCTTCTTTTCGAGCATAAAAGCAAAGTCCTCACTACCCATATATGGATGAGCATCGGTAAATACGTTTTCTTCTCCAAAGGTTTTCCTGGCAACATCAGCAGCCCAATGGGTTTCATCTATATCATTTACCAAAACTGTTCCAGGCATACCTTCTCTGATTTCATAACCACAGTTGAATGCCTCAGCTTGTGATTTGGTGATAGATCTTATTTTATCCAACACCATTACACGGTCTTCGGACTTCATGTTACGTATGCTCAGGCGTAGAATTGCCTTCTGTGGAACAGCGTTTCCTGCTATTCCCGATTGGAAAGCACCTACATTAACTACCGAACTATGCCATGGTGACAAGTTACGGGAAACAATAGTCTGCAATGCCAATACCAATGAAGAGCCACATACAATAGGGTCGATACTCAATTCGGGCATAGAACCATGGCTTCCCTTTCCGGTAAGTTCGATTTCCCAGTTGTCTACGGCTGCCATAAATTCTCCAGTGTTAAAATAGAATTTTCCAGCTTCCAAGCCTGGCATATTATGCATGCCGAACACAGAATCAACAGGAAAACGCTCAAACAGTCCGTCTGCAATCATCGCAGGCGCACCCTCCATGGTTTCTTCTCCTGGTTGAAATATCAAGCGAACAGTACCGTTGAAGTTCCTGGTTTCTGCCAGATATTTAGCAGCTCCAAGCAACATCGTGGTATGTGCATCGTGTCCACAGAGATGAGACATGCCTTCTATTTTGCTCTTATATGGCAATTCATTGTCTTCTGTAATTGGGAGAGCATCAAAGTCTGCACGCAATCCGATAGTCTTATGACCATCACCCATGGTCATCGATGCTACTATACCATACTTACCAACGCCTTCAACAATTTCCCATCCTCCCATTTCACGGAGTTTCTCTGCGATAAACTTCGCTGTCTCAGACTCCTTCATCGACATCTCCGGATGCTGATGCATATGATCCATCCAACTCTTTAATATGTCGTGATTTGCTTTAAGTTTTTCGATTACTTTTTCACTCATATTTTGATTCTTCTGTATGCTAATAATATATTGTTTCAGTTAAATAGGATTTTTTTATTTTTTCCCTCCGTCTTTCGGAATTTTCTTATTGGCGACATATGCAGACAACAAAGCAAATACCATCAGGGTTGCAAGTGCAATGGTTGCGGCCAATCTGAAGTTTACATTATCTTGCCTTCCCATAAAAATATAGGATGCCCAGTCTCCAACTTCTGTTGTTTTAGAAATTCCGGTGTAGATAGATGCGGCAATGGCTATACCCAATCCGGCACCTAAAGACGAAGCCATTTTGAATATCCCTGCACCTGATCCTGATTGCGCCATTGGCAAGTTTGACAAGGCTGCAGTTGTTGCTGGAGTTGCAAAGAATGCCAATCCTGTTCCGAATAATGTGAAAGCTATAAGCATCAAAATGCGATAAGTACTTGTCATCAGGTATGTTTGCGTCAAAAGAATGAGTGCTGTTGCTACAATAAGAGACCCCCATACCATGGGCTTACGTGCTCCCAATTTACGCATTAACTTTTCACCTACTCTGATAAACAAAACAACAGACAAAGCATATCCAAGCGTGAGGAGCCCGGTATCTTGTGCCGAATAACCTGCGGCAGATTGCATCAGAGGAAGTCCCACCGTGATAAGACCTGCTGTGGCATTCATTAAAAAGTTACAGGCAATTGCTCCTGAGAACACCTTGTTTTTGAAAAGCGAAAAGTCGAAAAATGCTATCTTTGATTTAGTCTCTACCTTATAGAATATATAGAAACCGATAACGGCACCTAAAAACAAGGCTATAGTTGTAATACTTGTCCATCCCAGACTTCCTCCCTCAGTAAGGAGCAGTTCAAAGCATAGCATTGCAACCATAAAGATCACCACGCCTGCCCAGTCGAATTTATATTTCTCTTTAGATTCTTTCTTTGTTTCAGGCAGATCTTTGAGCATCCATAGTGATGCGATTGCCACCAAAATAGAGAGGATAAATACCCAACGCCACCCTAAATTGGTCGTGATAACTCCAGCTATCAATGCAGAAAAACCAGAACCTCCGAATGTTCCCATGCTCCAAAAACTGATAGCACGCTGTTGTGCCGGGCCTTCCCAAAGTATCTTGACCATACCCAAACTGGTCGGCATTATACATGCTGCTGAGAAGCCTTGCAGTATTCTGCCCACCAATACCATTGGTTGAGCCAAAGCACCAGAAGGTGCTGCAGCAATAAGTAAGGAGCCTGCAATGCTTAAATAAAGTCCTATACGCAATATCTTTGCACGTCCGATACTGTCTGCCAATCCTCCCATCACAACAACGAAAATACCAGAGAACAATGCCGCCAACGACACTGCAGTATTCATTGAGTTCGAGGCTATGCCTAAATCCTTACCTATCACCGAAGCGATACTCATCATGGAGTTGGCAAAAAGCCAGAAGGTGAGTACAGATAATATAAATCCAAATAAAATTTTGTCGTTTCCCTGAGGCTTAATATCTTCTTTCATACTCATGTGTTTAAATTATTATGTTGCTTATTTAATTCTTAAATTCACTGTTGCACCGGCCACGATAACTCCTTTTTCAGCTATAGGATTGTAACCTGCTTTAAGGAAAACAGGGAATGGCACATTCTGATTAATCACAAAATTGTGCTGCACCTTGAGTTCCAAATTGTTTATTCCAGCTTTTGTGGCATAAAGTCCTTTCCATGGAGTAGTACCTATAAAAGCATCTGCCTGCCACTTTTTATATTTCACCCCATATCCGATTTCGGCATAACTCGTAAAGTTTCTGCCTCCTTCAGGCTTGGGATCCTTGCCTAAAAACACAGTTGCCCACTTCAGTTGGAGTGGAAAATTCCTGAAACGATAGGTCATGTAGTAATCCACAAAGTGATAAGAACT
>JAHDOV010000006.1 GCA_018434685.1 Deltaproteobacteria bacterium | reverse complement strand
GATCAATTCGATGTGATCGAATGCTTTGGCAGACCCGGCAAAGACTTGCGCGTCGGCGAAGTCACCAAGAAACAACAGGATCTCTACGAAATCCTTGGCGTCCATCCCCCTTCATCGTTATGAGGTGGCGGGAATCCAGGTCATAAGCAGCTTATGTAGATGCTCTAAAACCAGACACTCGTACTGTCAATCAAAAGACAACTTTCGAGGAAAATTAGTTAAGATCTCATAACCATCTCCCGTTACAAGGACCGTATCTTCAATCCTCACACCCCAGGGGCCTGTATAGATACCGCAGTTACCCACAGCCAGAACAGTTCCTGCCTGGAGTGAACCAGGTTCTTTTTCACCGTGGAAGAAGGCATGTCCTGCAGGAAGAGGTGCCTCTTCGAATTCAATGCCTACACCATGGATTGGCGGTCCAAAAATATGTTTCTCATGTCCGTTTTTCTTCAGTGTCCCATGGAAGATCTTTTCGAGATCTACCATGCCAACTTCTGCTCTTATGGCCTCGATTGTTGCTTGCTGTGCTGTGAGAAAGTGTTCATAGGCATGTTTCTGTTCAGTTGTTGCAGAGCCTACGATAACGGTACGACACATGTCAGCGCTATACCCGTTCACAATGGGATGTATGTCGATCATAACCAGATCGCCCTTTTGAATTTTGCGCTGAGTGGGCAGTCCATGGGCAATGTTGGTGCGAGGGCCTGAGCTGACATATGTCCTCCAGAATTCGTCAGCGCCTGCATGACGCATTGCATATTCTGCCTCAGCAGCTACCCGGCTTTCAGTTATACCGGGCCTCAGAACTTTAATGGCAGCTGCAATCCCTTCTTGGGCAACTAATGCGGCCTCGCTAATGCGATCAATTTCTTCTTCATCCTTTACTATCCTCAATGAAGACATGATCGGTGTGCAGTCCATGGATTGAACACCTTCTGGCTTCCCATGAGGATGGGTAAACATAGACATCATGGACTGGGTAAGGAAAGTATATTCAAGACCCACCGAACCCTTCAGGATACCGAATTCCTTGAAATAATGTGCAATGGCATGGATCATGCCGATTTCATCATCAAAACCCATAATATGATCGAATGAGGCAGTCTTTTGTACATCTTCAATATCAGTTTTCGGCACACCAAGGGCCACAATACCTTGTTGTGTGATCATTGCAAATGAACAGAGACGACCATCTCCGGTAAGATAGAACATGTTGGAAGGTTTAGCCAGAAGGAGCACATCCAGGTTTTCCTTTCGCATCAGACCGATACAACGCTTTATACGTTCTTTGTGAACAGATCTGATCATAAAATCCTCCTTCCATCCAATGCCCGTCTTGGCTTGTGGGTGTGTTTCTATACGAAAGTTTTACGACAAAACTCCTTATTGCGAAGAAAACCACGTATCAGCATAAACTATCATTGAATACACCAATAAATAATGCCTTTGCACAACAATACTAGACTCTTCAACCGGATATAATGAAGGCCATTGATGACTGCAGGCAATTACAGGATGCCGGCCTCTTTGGGAGTATAGCGTCAGGTCTTGAAACATGAATTTGATATGGCAAGGTTTGAACATGGCAAGCCGTAAAAAAAAGTACTGGCAGATAGCGATGAATCCCTTGAATCAAGACCTGATAACCAGTTTTCCTTCTCGCATAATAGTATGCCCTGATTCTTCAGTCCATTGACTTCATGGCTCCTTTCAGCTATAATGTAACCTTGTTCCCTGATTTGTAATAAAGAATAGTTCCAAAGAGGAGGACTATTATGAAAACGATGAACTGTCTGATGTATCCTGTCTTTATCTGCTGCATTGCATTGTTTTCATTTGGCTGCAGCAGCTCCAGCGGCGGAGGTGACGATACTGGCGGCGGCGCTGATGATATCTCGTCACTGTCGCTTCCGAACCCACTGGCCTTCACGGTGCATGACCCCTGGACCGGAGAGGATTATCCCGACATGGATCTCTTGAGTGCATCGATTTATTCAAGCGAGGAGGTGGAAATCGCGAGTATCTCCATTATCAATCCCCCTGATTTCCCTGATTCGCCTGGAATTCACATGGAAGGGACGTATAACACGGCCACCGAAGCAACGACGCTTTTCTCGAACATCTCGGAAGAATTATTGCCCAGCTTCATGTGGATCGATTCCGGAGACCCCTTCGGCGTAATGGGCCTGTCCGTGCCCAGAGGAGTAACCGTGGAGTGGGTGGGCACCGATAACCCCACCAGCGGTTCCTTCACCATTGATTATCGCGGAGATGTCGAAGATGTCGAGGACAATTTTGAGATCCTGATCGAGGTGGTCGAGGATGCTGATGAACTGGAAGGTGATCAACCCGGCGTAAGACTCACCATATACAATGGGATCAACCCGGGGGGGCTGTTCATAGGAAGCTACACCTGGGACATATTCGAAGACCTGGAGGACGATGACGAGGCAGAACCCTACGAGCAGATAGCCAGCTTCTGCTACGGCGTGTGGGAGGTCATATTCGAACGCGTGGGCAACTGCTTCAACACCACCGCGCTCTTTATCGAGTACAGCGATGACCTGTTTAACCAGGGCGGCAGCGCCACCATACCAATGGGGTCGATTTTTCCCCCTACCGGAGAAAGAGGCAGCGCTACCTGCTCGTGGACCGACAACAATGACAATAACGAGATGGGCGACACCGACGACTTCTCCCTGAGTCTGACCAACCTGTGGGAAGACGACGAGGACGATGACATCGGCGAAATGTACAACGGCACCCTCAGTCTCTACGGGCTGTTGCTCGACATCGACGATGCAAACGATGTCATTACAGCCATCGGAGGCAACTTTGACTTTGCCGAATTCAAGATTCAGGAGACATTGTCTGATAATTCATTTGATGAAGAATACGTAATCTTCAACGGCGGATTCAATATCACCGCGGAGGCATACTGACAGGAAATGCCGATAAAGCACCCATGGGGGGCAGGATTCCTTCTTGACAGGCCTGCCCCCAGTGCTACCCTGATCAGATCCGGGGCCGCAATGACAGGAACAAAGGGCACAGGCAAGACAATCCTTGCCTATGTGTTGATCCTGCGCACAACTGCAGTATATGCTCAGGAAAACAAGCCTCCGGATAACCCTGCCGGCCCGGGTTTCATATCTCTCCAAAGATATGGGCCTCTGTACAAAACGACAGCGATACCAACCCAGACATGAAAGACTACCCGGGGTGCTTTGAGCTGGAAACAGGGGCAGGAAGATCCGACAGTTTTGTCATGGCAGCGACCCTGAGATCCGCAAAGAAGACCAGGCATCAGATCTTGAAGCATGGATTCTGATATGGCAAGGTCTGGATATGGCAAGGCCGTAAGAAAAGTACTGGCAGATAGTGATGAATTTCTTGAATCAAGACCCCCATTTTTCCCCTTACGTTGGCCCATAGGAGAGACCCTGCATGAGGAATGTATGGATTGCCTTTGGATTGACGCTGTTCGCCGGAATGGCGACTGCGATTGGAAGCGTCATCGCGTTCACGGCGAAGAGAACGGACTATCGCTTCCTATCGGTTGCAACAGGATTCTCGGCCGGGGTTATGCTGTATGTGTCTTTCGTGGAAATCTTTCCCAAGGGTGTCGATTCTCTGGTGGAGCGCTTTGGAGAAACCGGAGCACACTGGATCAACGCGGTGTCCTTCTTTGGCGGAATGCTGCTGATCGGGCTTATTGACAACCTGATACCGGCCGCGGAGAATCCACACGAGATCCACCCAGAAGCAGAAATACGGCCCTTGCACGATCCTTCGGCTCAGGTGCCGGATTTAGAGGCCTTATCAAAGCCGGGGGCCGAATCTGCAGGCATACACGATCACCGCGCGAATCACAAACTTATGCGCATGGGGCTGTTCACCGCATTAGCCATTGGAATTCACAACTTCCCGGAAGGACTGGCTACCTTTCTCGCGGCGCTCCAGGATCCGAGCCTCGGGGTGGCCATCGCCATCGCCATCGCCCTGCACAACATACCTGAAGGAATCAGCGTTTCCGTCCCCATCTTCTACGCCACCGGCAGCCGGAAAAAGGCGTTTTTCTACTCCGTGCTCAGCGGTCTGTCCGAACCCGTCGGAGCCATCATCGGCTATGCCGCAATTCGGTTCTTTTTCGGCAGCAACGGTGGGATGATTCCTCCGGAAGTCATGGGAATCCTTTTCGGTGGAGTGGCAGGCATCATGGTGTATATCAGTCTCGACGAGTTGCTGCCCACGAGCCGCGCCTACGGCAAAGGGCACGACAGTCTCCTTGGACTTGTTGCAGGCATGCTGGTGATGGCCATCAGCTTGTTGCTGATGAAGTAGAAGCAAATCTGGGCCAACCAGCAGAGCGATACCAGGCCAGGACACAGTTGCTTACATAATCGCTGATTGTGGAAATTCTACTCTGACCTTGATTCTGCGCATTACTTCAATGCCTTTCAATTGAAAACAAGGAAGGACATTGATGACTGCAGGCACTTACAGGATGCCTGCCTCTTCGTGCTTCTTCGCAATAGTTTTACCAAGGGTGTCGATGTCTTCAAAATCGGATTGTGTCGGCAGGCCCTTGCAGAGCACTGGAGGAATTACCTCTACCTTGAGGTTTGATATCATAGACGAGAGTTGTTCGATCACCTTCGTACCCCATCCATACGATCCGATAATAGATGCAAATTTAGCTTTCGGGCGAAGGGCATTGGCAAGATAGGCGGCATAGACAACATTCGGATGAGCACCGGCAAGTACAGTGGGTGTTCCTATTACTATGGTTGCTGCATCCACGAGGGCCATGGCTAATTTCCCAATATCAGTATCTGCCAGATTGAACTGCTCTACTCGCACCCCTCTATCTGTGAGAGCGCTAACAAGTCGCTCGACAAGAAGAGAAGTGCTGCCATGCATGGTGATATAGGGAATGACCACAATATTCTTGGGTGGCGATGATACCCAGTCTTCATAGGCATCTAGAATAAAACTTGGATCATCGTAGATGGCACCATGGCTCGGGGCAATCAGTTTTATATCGAGATTCTTTACCTTGGCGATATTCTTCTCGATAATGGCCCTAAACGGCATCATAATCTCGGCGAAGTACCTCTTGGCAGCTTCATACACACGCCCCTTGTCCCTGACATAGAGCTCGTTGGTGGCAATGTGTGACCCGAAGAAATCACAGGAGAAAAGTATCCCATCCTCTTCGAGCCATGTCACCATGGTTTCAGGCCAATGCACCCATGGTGTATGGATGAATGTAAGGGTTTTATCTCCGAGGGAAATGACTTCTCCATCCCCCACAACAATGAACTTCTCCTCTGGTATTCTCAGGAGAAACATAAGAAGATCCTTGCCCTTGGGTGTAGTTATGACTTTCGCCATAGGATATTTATCGAGAACGAGAGGGATAGTACCCGAGTGATCCTGTTCCGCATGGTGGGCCACTACGTAATCGATTATGTCTACAGTTTCCAGTTGTGCCAAGAGTTGTTTGGCCATCGAGGGATCCACTGAATCAATAAGCGCTATCTTCTCGTTGCCTTTTACAAGATACGCATTATAGCTCGTCCCATCAGGAAGAGGGATGAGAGAGTCGAAAAGCCTCCTGTCCCAGTCAACGGCTCCAAGCCAGAAAATGTCCTCTGATATTGTTCGCATATTCATAGTCACATCTCCTTTCTTATAATATTAATGAATTTTCCAAAAAAAACATCATACGATGAAGAAACTGTGTAGAAACTGCCAAACCGGGGTTCGCACCAGGATAACCATCTGATATAATGAGTTAATGTGATAGGAGAAGGCCTTGCTTTACCCTTGGGATCGCTATTTCAACCCCAATAAAGTTGCTCCAAGCCTCTCAAAGCGGTCATCTCGGTCTGAGTCTCAATTTTCATCTGATCAAGGGAGGACTGAATATGGAGAGAGGTTCATAATCTCTTAAGATTCATGAACCTCTTTGACCGGAGCTAAACTTTCTGACAGGGCTAAAATTATATGAGCCAGAAGAATTGATGCAGTCTCTAATGTGTAAGGTTTCTATCTTCTGACACTACTCGTAATAGCAAACTCACCATGCGCCCGGTATCGGCCAAACGATGTTTATGAGGTAGGTTAAATTACACATTCTGTGTTGGCCATTTTCTTACATGGATATCAAGGCTATGCTTTTACAAAGGAAAACAGGGGACTGGTTCAGAATTTATCTGGGGTTGTCGAGACCAGACCTTTCAGACCGGGTGATGTGCGGCCATTTTCATCATCTTTACTTATAAATGTGGTATTACAAGACCCTACCTTCCCTGTAGCCCTCTAAATACCATGCCTTGCATCGAATCTTTCTCCTGGCGATTTCTTTTGCCCATTTCCCGGGAAGAGCGAGTTCCCCACTCACCCGGCTCCGGCAATAAACCTTCGAACCGATCAACAGATCCGGCTCTTCAGAATAAATCGGGGTTCGATTCCATTGACCATTTCACCGCCTCATCTCAGTAGCGGAACACTGCTGCAAGGGGAGCATGATCAGGTACCTTTTCCGGCTCGACAGCGTAGACCGTTCCCCCGTTCAGAATGGACCGGATAGCAGCCAGGTCAAGCAGATCCTCGTCACCTGGTTCCAGGTCCTCATGCACGAGGACGGTGTTCGTGCCCGGGTCAAGATTACCCCACACCTGAACGCCGAGGGCGACAAACAATACATCCACCCGCCCGTGATGAGCTGCCAGAACGGCCTCACTCACATCGGCTGTGGTCTGGCCGGTGCCGGCCAGTTGACTGTACTGGGCAGCCGCTTTCTCTTGTGCCTGCATAAAGAGGGGCTGCACGATCGGCCAGGCCAGGGCATGCAGTTCTTCCGGCCTCAGTTCCTCCGGGTTCCCCGGAATTCCATCCCCTACAAGATGAGGGTACGAGTTTGCTTCTTTATACAATGGAAAGAGGTACTCGACGCCTGCCAGCACGACCGGGGATCGACCGAGTGTAAACAGGCCGGACAACTCATCGTCAATCCTGTGGAACCAACGCAGAATCCTGTCTTTGTCTTCGTCACTGATACTATGACCATGAAACATCGCCGAGCGACTCCCTGCTCCCGATGGTGTGCCGGTATGGAACTGCAACTGTTTTTCGAAACGCTCATATTGAAGCGCCTCTGCCATGCTTGTGGGCATACTTTCCAAATCGATTTCATCCACTGTGTGCCGTGTGCCTTCCAGCAGCCTGACTTGGTTCTGGCTGAGCGCCAGGATGTAAAAGTGGCCGTCGCCGGTGAAAAACGGCAGCAGCGGCTTGAGATAAAAACGGTCGGCGACCACCACCAGTTCTTCAAATGGGAGAGGAAGGCGGTAGGAGTGGAACTCTTCCGGCGTGAAAAATACCGCCAGACCGTTGCTCTGGTTCCGCCAGAAGCCCTGGTCCTGCAGCAGGCGCTGGGCCGGCTTCAATATTTCCCGCACTTCCGGGGAGCGCAACCCCTTGGCCAGCAAGCGTTCATCCACCTCTTGAAGCAAATTCTTGAAGCGGATTGGATCCTGTTCAGTCTCTCGACCTGCCCGGTGAGTAGGCATAAACAGCGAGACGTACGAGCCGGGATAGCCGGGTAGAAAGGTTTTTAATTCCGCCATCGTTATAGAATCCATAGAAAGGTCTCCTTTCCTATGTGTTATCTGATAGGTGTATCCTCCTTCATGGGATACTTCACGGCAAAGGATCGATTAGGTTCATTATAATTCTGGCGCTTGGCTAGTCAATGCCTGCAGACCCATGCCTGCAGACCGACAGGAAGGTAAGTCTCTGCGATAAGATATCTACCAACAGATGATCATATATTATCTGAAAGGCACGTTCAGTAATGATTCACCTGTATCGGTACTGGCTGTTCCCTACCCCTGCTGCCCGCTCCTGGATACCCACAACAGCCATGCAACCCCGAGGATCCCGGCAATGAGCGATGCGAGGATGATGCCGGTCTTGGCCACGACCAGGGTCTCTGGCCGTGCGCCAAAGGAAAGCTCGGCGATGAAGATCGACATGGTGAATCCGATGCCGCCGAGCATGCTCACACCGATGATATGACGCATGCCTGCCCCCCTGGGCGGTGACAGAATCCCGAGCCTTATACAGATCCAGGAAAACAGTGTGATCCCGACAGGTTTGCCGACGACGAGCCCACATACTATGCCGAGAGAGACCGGGTGTGTCACGAGGGCCAGTGGCGACGAGAAATCAAGCGCGATCCCGGCGTTTGCCAGGGCAAACAGGGGGATCACGATCAGGGCCACGGGCAGGTGGAGAGAGTCGAGCATCCGCTGCAGGGGCGGCTCGGCCAGGCGGCACTCACTGTCGATGGACCTGAGAACGGTCTGCTGTTCCAGATTGTGCAGAATTGATTGTTCCTCCCGGTCAGCATCGCTGATCTCTGTGGCCAGCCTGTGCAGCCGGTCACTGAAGACCGAAGGGTTATAGCGCGCCCGAGCAGGTATACAGAAGGCCACGACAGCCCCTGATACCGCCGCATCTACACCGGAAAACAGCATGAAGAGCCAAAGCAGGCCGCCCATGATGACATAGGGAACATTCCTGCGAACACCTGCCATGTTGAAGGCAACGAGCGTCAGCAGCGACAGCGCCGCAGTCCCGAGTGCCCAGTATTGTATCGAACTGGTATAGAAGATGGCGATCACGGCCACTGCCGTGAGGTCATCGACGATGGCCAGGGAAACCATGAAAACCATGAGGGAACCCGGAACGCGCCTGCCGACAAGGACGAGCGCACCGATGCAGAACGCGATGTCCGTGGTCATGGGAATGGCCCACCCTATGGCATAATCACCGGCTGGATTGATGCCATAGTAGATGAGGGCAGGGATGATCATGCCGCCGAAAGCTGCGGCAATGGGCAGTCCGGCGCTCCTGAGGTCAGAGAGTTCCCCCACGAGAATCTGCCGTTTGATCTCGAGCCCCACGACAAAGAAGAACAAGGCCATGAGACCCTCGTTGATCCAGTGGAGCGCACTGTGCTCGAGGGTCCACTGGCCGATCCTGACCCCCATTGGGAGGTGGACGAGATGGGTGTACAGGTCTTTCAGGGGTGAGTTGGCAATCACGATTGCCAATACCGTGAATGAAATGAGTACGAGCCCACTGGTGGTCTCCCGTTCGATGAACTTCTCAAACGGGGTCACGAGACGTTCGAACGTCCTCTCCCACGGGTAAAAGAACGTCCCGTCCTTCTTCCCGCGCACCTTTCTCCCCTGTTTCTTCTGTGTCCCCTCTGTCATTTCCCGTGTTTTCCTCTTACCCGGTTGCCCGTTCATAAAAAACCGCTGTTGAGCCTCATCAGAGCTGAAATGAAAACCGTTATCGAAATCAGCACGGTATTTATAATAAGTCGACCGTCAGCAGAGTAAACCCTGATCCGGAAGATGCGAGAAAGTAAACTGCCAGGCGGGGGGCATGCAGGGTCGAATCTTCATTGTGGTTCATTCCCGATTTTTTTTCTTGAAAAGGCCGGCGTTCTTTGCAGGATTCTTCGTGTGGGTGAACCTGTAGATGGCATTCCAGAACAGCCGCACCAGAACACAAGCGCTGGTTGCTGCCACCAGGGAAAAAACCAGCGAACCGATCCACAGGTATATGGTCTGCTGGATAAACCGTGCAGACTTTGCTTCTACGCTGTACAGGGCAAGGATATCCCTGAGAAAGCCGAACGTATGCACGATGGAGCAGCCGAGATTCATGGCCGCGCCATATATCGGTATGGCAGTAAAGGGGTTTGTTATCCAGCATGCAGTCAGCGCGATGGGCAGATTGACCTTCCAGTATATCGCCCCCAGGGTAACGAGCAGCATCTGGAACGGGATGGTAGGGGTCAGCGCGACAAACAATCCAAGAAACAGGCCGCCTGATATGGATCTCTTGTCGATCTTCCAGAGCATGCCTTCAAAGATTCTGTCCCCCAGAATGCGGTGGGCATGTGTGTTCTTCAGAGAGTCCCTTATCTGCCTCTGTTTTTCCCGCCACCTTTTCAGCCACATAAAATCCTTACCATTTCCAGTCGTGATGCCGTGTCAATCTTTGCTGTAGTATTATTAAGTTAGAGAATGACAGCATTCAATTGGGCCAAGTTCCATGAGATTATAAAAGGGTTCTCGGAACCGGCATGAGTCAGTCCGGTCCGGGTCGCCGCTCCTACACGTGTGCTTACATGAACTACAAGAGGTGGGCAGAAAGCCTCTAGCCTTGTCTTGGGGCTCATCTGGAACCGATCAGCCCGGGAAGCTCGGATGCTACCCATCTTACGACATAGGGCTGCTTATCCCATACAGGCCCGAGTTCGCTGATGCAATGCAGGGCCTCGTGGATATCCCCGGGGGAGTACCCCCCGGCATAGTCATCGGGCATTTCCTCAAGGCCTGCCAAGACGGCAAAGACGTGGGGATTGCGGTAGAATGCATCGGCAAGGGCCTTCTTTGCAGCCTCTATATCGCCTGAAAGAAACCGCTCGATTGCCCGGCCCCAGGAAAATACCGAAAGGTCATCATCCGGATACCGGTTCAGAAGCGAGCGTGCCTCAAGGACATCACCATCCCCCAGATATAAGCCGAGCAAAGAATCTCTTATCCCCTGATTGTCATTGGGATTCAGCTCAATCATCTCTTTCCTGACAGTGATGGCCTCGTCGTATCTTTCCAGCGAAATCAGCAGGCCTGCCAGGTAATCGAGGGCCCGCATGTAAGGTCTGGTGGTCACCACTCCCCAGAAGTGCCCCCTGTTTTCCTCGAAGAACTCCTGTCCCATGGTTTCGCGAGCCCTTGCCAGCAGGTTTTTATAGGCATCAATCCTCTTATCCAGGTTTTCTACAGTTATCTGTATTTCAATTGCACGGGCATCGATGCAGTCAGAGTCAAGCCTCAGTGCCCGGCGGGCAAGACCCAGTGCCCGGCTGTCATCATCCTCTTCCATGGACTGGAAGGCAAGTTCCTGAGCTGTTTCAGCCGGATCTTCCAGACCTGCGGGTCCGCTTTCCCGGATATCCGGACCTCCATTGCCCAGTTCATTCCTGATGAAGCTGTTGATCTCATCCATGTTTTTAAAATTCTTTCCCTCGATCAGTTTCCCGATCTTCCGGTTAAGACGCTCGGTCTCGAACTGGGAGAAACCGGCAGAGGGATGTGCCTTGTTCAGAGATGCTCTATGAGAAGCCGAACACGTGTTTTTTTTCTTCCTGGATTTTTCTTTCTTTGTTTTCTTTGCCATATGGGCAACCTTCTTGTCTTATATGTCGCATACCTGTCTCATAATATATACAGCTTTTATAAGGTTTAAATCAAGGACATGTCTCCATGGCTACCAGAAGGTCACAGAGAAATGAGCATGAAAACCAAGACTGCATTGTCAGAACATCTCCAGGTGGCATGAAGAAGGCTCGGGGTCTTTATTCGAGAAGTTCCGATCAAAGTGGTCATCCTGGTCCGAGTCTCAATTTTCCCCCGATCAAGGGAGCAGAGAATATGGAGAGAGGTTCATAATCTCTTAAGATTCATGAACCTCTTTGACCGGAGCTAAGTTTTCTGACAGGGCTAAAAATATATAAGCCAGAAGAATTGATGCGGTCTCTAATGTGGAAGGTTTCTATCTTCTGACAACAACAATAATAGCAAACGCAACATGCGCCTGGTATCGGCCAAATGATGTTTATGAGGTAGGTTAAATTACACATTCTGTGTTGGCCATCCTCTTACATGGATATCAAGGCATTTGACTGTACCTTCCATGTCCTGCGTCTTGTCGGGCGTAGTTATAAACGAAGCCTGATGCTTCGGGTCATGAACCTAATGTCTTGTCCTGCCTAATTTTGAGCCTAACATCTTGAAAGACTTGAAGGATAATTTGACATCAAATTATGTTGAGAGTAACATGCGTCCGTCCACCTACGAATATTTGTACATCTAATGAAGAAAATCATGTGATTTTTGACGTTTAGAACATGATGAGGAGAAGAAAATAATCATATCAAACAACATGGGTAAAGTCTGAGATTTCTACTGAAAGTAATTGTAAGTGTTTCGAGGGGTGGTCACAAATTGCAACCTGATTATGGAATAGTGAAAAAATCAAATAAGACAGAAGGCAGATGTCCATATTTCACGGATGTCCCCTCGTTTACCCTGCTTATCCATGAAACAGAGCACCTTTAAGGACAGCAAGGGAAATTTAGACCATGAGAAGATAGAAAAACTTACAGAATGCGGTTGATAAATTAAACAGCTATAATAGGTGACTAGTATGAGCAAAGACCTGACCAATTCATCTATCCATCGCCAGAACATCCTCAACAACCCTTACGCCCTCCAGGAGATTGAAAAGGCTACCATGATCAAGGGTATTCCCTTCGAGGGAAAGAGCGTGGTTCTCAAAGAACAGGTTGCCGCCTTCTTCGAGGTGACACTGCGTACGGTAGAGAATTATCTGAACCAGTATGGTGAAGAACTGACTCGAAACGGGTACGAGATTCTTAAGGGTAACAGATTGAAATCACTAAAGAGGGTAATTTCAGAAAAGGATGATCCCGAAATATATTTCGGGAACATCGCCAAGACCCCTCAACTTGGCATCTTCGACTTCCGTGCTTTTCTGAACCTGGCCATGCTGTTGGTGGAGAGCGAGAGGGCGCGGCTGCTGCGTCAGGCAATCCTCGATATCGTCATTGACACCATCAACCGACGCACCGGCGGAGGCACCAAGTACATCAACCAGCGGGACGAGGATTTCCTGCATTCCTGGTTCGAAGAGGAGGACTACAGAAAGCAGTTTACCGATGCACTGCGCGATTATGTGGACATGGGCAACTTCAAGTACCCGCTCTATACGGACAAAATCTACGTGAGTATCTTCCGGGAGAAGGCCCAGGAGTACCGCAAGGTGCTCCGGTTGCATGAGAGGGACAAGGTGAGGGACACCTTTTATTCTGAGGTCCTTGATCTGGTGGCCTCGTATGAATGCGGTTTTGCAGACATTCTGCGGAAGGCATCTACCCACAAAGGGCGCAAGCTCACATCATGGGAGGTGGATGCCCTGTTCGCCGACTTTGAGCAACAGGGTCACTGGAAGCCGCTTATTGAGAAGTCACGCAAAAAGATGGCCAGCAGAGATCTTGCATTCCGGGATGCCTTGCACCAACAGTTGAAAGATTACATAACCCCCTTGAAACGGGAGGATTTCGAACGATTCCTGGGTGAGAAGAGTAAGGAACTGGCAGACCGTCTCGAGGATGCCAAAGACGTGATGAAGCGACTCAAGGAGCGTAAGTAGCCTTGCCGATCATCTACCTCACGCTTGATCAGGCCGTCGAGGTTCACCGCAAGACCGTTGAGATCAGCGGCGGTGGAGCCATGGGTCATCTGGAATTGGGCAAGCTGGACAGCGTGCTCGCCCACATCCAGAATGACGACTACTACCCCACCTTTGCCGACAAGCTCACGCATTTGTTTTTCTGTGCATGCAAATTCCACTGCTTTGAAGACGGCAACAAGAGAATCGCCATCACGCTGAGCGCCCAGATGCTGCTTCTGAATGGATATCTTTATTGCGCCGAGAACTTTCTGCGTCAGATGGAAAACATCAGCTACCATGTCGCTGCGGGAAATATCAGCAAGGAATTATTGAGAGAGATCATAGAGGCATGTTTGAACGGCGAGATGGAATCCGAGTCACTCAAATTGAAAATCATCGATGCGATCTCCAAGGATGAAACACAAAGTTAAGAGGTTATGGACGTGGCACTTCTCCTGAAAGGTTGTTTTTTTCTGCAATCGCCATCTCCCGATTGGAGAAAAGATTTTCAAACTCGGCGCCCTCTGCGTCACTGCGGTGAATATCTCCTTTTGTTTCTTCCCTTCTGCCTGACACTCGTTCTACCCTGCACGATCTGCTTTCTGCCCGGGGTCACGAGCCTGAAAATAAAAAGGAGGTAATCACAAAAATCCATGAGCAACACTGATTTGGATCTCCGGAATCGAAAAGCCCTTTTCTCGGCGCTTGAAGGTGAAGTTTTTGACCTACTCATCATTGGAGCAGGCATAACCGGTTGCGGCATCGCAAGAGATGCGGCCATGCGAGGGCTGCGCGTTGCCCTGATCGACGCCGGCGACATTGGAGCGGGAACCTCGGGCCGTTCATCAAAGCTGATCCATGGCGGGAGCCGGTACATGGCGCAGGGCGACCTGACCGTCGTTCGCCAGGCCGCGAACGAGAGGAAGGTGCTGCGGCGGATCGCACCGCATCTTTCTTTGACCAATCCCATGGTGATCCCGGCCAGATCCAAGGTCCAGGTTCAGGGTATCAAGGCATTCATATGGTCCTATGAAAAATTGGGCAATGTGGAAAAGGCGGAACGACACGAAGTGTGGTCGAAGAAGCGTTTACAGCGGGAAGAACCCCTGGTGCGGGCCGCGGATTTTGCAGGCGCGGTGGTTTTCCCGGAATACCTGACCGACGACGCCCGGCTCACCCTGGGCAATGCCCGAAGCGCCTTCGGTGCCGGCGCGGTGGTCGTTACCTATGCCGCCGCCCGGAAGATCCTTCAGGAAGGGTCCCGTGTCACGGGAGCCGTGGTGGAAAGCACCCTGCCGAGAGATGAACGCACCGCGAGGGTGCGTGCCCGCATCGTGATCAATGCTGCCGGGCCCTGGGTGGATACCATTCGGCTCATGGAAGACAGCGGGGCCGGGAAAAAACTGCAGCTCACCAAGGGCATTCATGTCGTCATGTCGCGTGATCGCGTTCCTGTCACACGGACGATCATCATGTACGCGCCTGACGGCCGCGGGCTCTTCGTTGTGCCCCGGGGCAGTCATGTCTATTTCGGCACCACCGATACCTTCTATCCGAAAGCGCAGTACTGGCCGGAGATTACCCACGAGGATATCGACTACCTGCTCAATACCGCCATGTCCTATCTGGATGTTGCACCCTTTACCGATGCGGATATCGTCGCCCTGTGGTCGGGCTTGCGGCCGCTGCTGGGTGAAGAGGGAAAGAAGCCCTCCGAGATCTCTCGCCGTGATGAGATTATGGAAGGTGCCGGCGGCCTCCTGTCGGTGGCCGGCGGCAAACTTACCAGCTACCGGGCCATGGCTGAAAAGATCGTCGACCGGTGTGAAAAACTCCTGAAACGCGCACACGTCCATGCGCCCACTGCCGAGGAACCGCTTTCAGGAGGCGACTTTTCCGGAACCTTTGAGGCGCTGTGTATCCGTGTCGGGAGCTGCGGGCTCTCGCCTCAGGAAGCCGGGCGTGCAGCCCTCCTCTATGGCAGCGAAGCGCTGACCATCTTTGCACAGGAAAAAGGACCCGCTGCTGAAGTGCGGCATGCGATTCTGGCCGAAGGTGCCCTGACCCTCGAGGATTATTGGGTCAGGCGCAGTGCCCGCGCCAGGTTTGATCATGAGGGCGGATCGGCTGACCTGGAGGCCATTGCAGATCTCATGGGGCCGCTTCTCGGGTGGACGGAATCGGAGAAGGCCCGTCAGGTCTGCTCATGCCGGGAGATCCGCGCAGATGAACTGCGGCATATACAGACAAGACGATGAGGTGCTTCTCATAACAGGCCTATCTTAACCCCCCGATTCTCCCCCTTCTCCTCAGAACCTTCAGAACACCAGCCGCGCCATCCGGAGCATGATCTTCCTCCCCCACCCCATACGCATGAGGAACGCGAGGAATCCAAAGAAGGCGGCAGGGGATATGCGTTTGGACCACCAGAACATCTTTGCCGCCGCCTGCGGAACCACATACATCTTTTCCCTTTTCACGGCATCGATTACCAGGCAGGCAACCTTCTCGGGTGTCCACCGCGCATTGTCTATGCCGGTGGTCGAACAGTGCCTCTGGAATTCGTCCGTGAACCTCATCTTCTCCAGCAGGTTCGTCTTTATGAATGTGGGGCAGAGCACCGTCACCCCGATGTTAAACGGGGCAAGCTCGCTCTTGAGGGTCTCTGAAATGGCGATGACCGCGGCCTTGGTGGCATTGTACGGAGACATTTCCGCAGACGAGAGGATGCCCGCTGCAGATGCCACGTTCACGAACAACTCTCCCCCTCTCGCAGCAAGCTGCGGGGTATTCAACCCTAAGAGAGAATAAAAGCTGGTCCAGGTTTTTCTGAGAGCAACTCGATCATTACGATTGAAACCCATATAAATCAAGTATAGTAAGATGATTGTGCAGATCCGCATGCATGTCATGATCACCGCAATCCGAAATTCCAATTTCGAAATTAAATAGTCTCTATTCCTTGACCTCGCGCCCAGCGCCTGGTGCCCAGCGCCATAACTCGTCCTGTCCGAGGTCATGATACCGCCTCCTTGAGCGGCAGGATTTCATGTTGGTGCCCTGCTATCTGCATGGTATGTGTGA
Source organism: Deltaproteobacteria bacterium (assembly GCA_018434685.1). Taxonomy (GTDB): domain Bacteria; phylum Desulfobacterota; class Desulfomonilia; order UBA1062; family UBA1062; genus DSAD01. Next base: position 197,745 of record JAHDOV010000006.1, on the reverse strand, counting down.
ACCGATATAATGTGAACAATTGCTCACATTGTTCTTGACATGAATCCTCAACCTCGTTAATGATGAAATACATGAGTAATAACTCATATTGATTTGTTGTCTTGAGGAGGGATGCGCTATGAAGACTCTGGTAACCGGAGCAACAGGCTTTATCGGATCGGTTCTGTGCCGGGAGCTTATAAGACAGGGGCACGAGGTCAGGGCACTGGTACTTCCCGGTGAAGACACAACAGGACTTTTAGAACTAGGTGCCGAGATCCGCTGTGGAGACCTGCTGAACAAGGAGAGCATCAAGGGCCTCTGCGAAGGAATTCATACGGTTTTCCACCTCGCCGCCCGGGTTACGGACTGGGGCACCCGGGAGCAGTTCCACCAGGCCATCTACGATACAACGGTCAATCTGATCACAGAGGCAGCGCTCAGGGCGAAGCGGTTCGTGTACATAAGCTCTATTGCTGCCATTGGTTTCGGCCGCCACATGAAGGGAATCAGGGAGTGCGACCCTGCCTTCAGATCCGGAATCCCGTACAACGATGCCAAGCTCGACACGGAAAAGCTGGTCTTGAGCTTTCACGAGGCAGGCAACCTCGACTGCACGATCATCAGGCCGGCCAATGTGACCGGGCCGGGCAGCGCATGGGTGCGCGACATCATCGACAAGATGAAGGTCATGCCCATGCCGCTCATCGACGGCGGCAGGCACAGTTCGAGTTTCATCTATGTGGACAATCTCGTGGACGGCATCATCCTGGCGGCCACATCGGATATCGGCAAGGGCAAGATCTATCACCTCAGGGATGACTGGGACGTGACCTGGAAGCAGTATATCAGCGATCTCGGCTCGTTCATCGGCAAGAAGCCCGCAGGGAGCATCCCCTATGTACCGGCGCGGCTGCTCGGCGCAGTCATGGACCTGGTCTGCACCCCTTTGAAGTTGCGTCCGCCTCTTTCGCGCATGGCAGCCGACATCACGGGCAGAAACAATGATGTGGACACGACCCTGGCTCAGACCGAGTTGGGATGGAAGACAAAGGTCACCTACCCCGAGGCATTGGAAAAGATCGGGACATGGATAAGAGCAACCTATAAAAATTGAGGGGGTTTTTTATGAATTTATCGCTGTTACTCTTCCTGCTTTCGCTGAAGCTCAAGGCAGCCGCAAAGACGAACAAAACATTTCAGAACTACATCGGAACCATCGAGCTGAAAATTCTCATCAAGACAGCCAACAACCGGTGGGGCAGGCTCTTCGTCTTTGAAAAGGGCAAGGTGTCATCCATAAGCGGTGCAAACCACAAGAGCGATGCAGCCCTTGTCTGGTCAGACCCGGCCACCGCGTTCAAGGTCATGCTCAAGGGCAGCGAGGAGGCCACATTCAATGCTGCTGCACAAAACAAGCTCAAGGTCGAGGGTATGGCATACTATATCCAGTGGTTCAATGACGCGGTAAAGATCATCATGTAGCACGGTAACTGACCGTATCTTTTCATAAAGATATAGGCTTGCAGAATAAATCAAGGGGGGAGACGAATATGACACAGATACTCGGCGGTCATCTGGTTGGCAAATATCTCAAAGAGGTTGAAAAGGTCGACACGGTCTTCTGCATATCGGGCGGCCATATCGAGGCCATCCTGGACAGTTTCACACAATATAAGATCCGCACCATCGATGTGCGTCACGAACAGGCCGCAGCCATGATGGCCCATGCCTGGTCGATTTATACGGGGACGCCTGGCGTCTGTCTGGTCACGGCAGGCCCCGGCTTCACCAATGCCATAACCGGCATCGCCAATGCATTCCTGGACAATGCCCCCCTGGTCGTGCTCTGCGGAAAGCATCCCCTAAGGGACGACCTGAAGGGAGCGCTCCAGGAAATGAACCAGATGGATGTCGTGAAACCCATCACCAAGTGGGCGGCCACCTGCTATGACACAAAGCGCATCCCCGAATACCTGAGCATGGCCTTCAGGTATGCTCTCGAGGGCAGGCCAGGCCCGGTCTTCCTAGAGCTGCCGCCGGACATCCTGAACAGGAAGATCCCCCTCGAAAAGATATCCATGCCCGCACGGGGCAGGAGGAAATCCACGGTGCACCCGGACGATGCCGATCTGAAGCAGGCGGCCGAGGTCATCAACAAAGCGAAAAAGCCCCTCTTCATCGGCGGCAGCGGTGTGGGTCTGAGCCGCTGCAGCACGACGCTCAGCCAGTTCATCGACAAATCGGGCATGCCCTTCATCCTCATGAACTATGGCAGGGGAGAGCTGCCGGACAACCATCCCATGTCCCTGTGGGATACCGGGAACGTGGGCGTGCAGCTGGGTATCACCCAGGCGGATGTTATCGTTGCCGTCGGTTTCAGGTTCAACTGGCTCCTCCAGTCCGGGGCCATTATCCCGCCCGGCACCAAGGTCGTCCGCATCGACATCGACCCGCACGAGATCGACCGGAACCGTTTCGCCGATGCGGGTCTCGTGGGAGATGCCTCTTCCGTGCTCAGCCAGCTGCTCCCGTTTATCGGCAGAGGAGACCACAGTGGCTGGATCAAGACACTCCGCAATGCGAGCAATGCCTTCATCGGCTCAGAGCTCAAGGCCAGGGAAACTGTGTCGAGCCCGATCCACCCCATCCGGCTCGTGGCCCAGATCCAGAAATTTGTGGGAGATGACGCGGTCTATGTCATTGACGGCGGCGACACCCAGTATTACGGTCTCGTGGGATTCACCTCCAGGCAGAAGGCCGGGGTCATGGCCACGGCAGCCGGTCTCCTCGGGTGCCTCGGCACCGGCATACCCTTTGCCGTGGCAGCCAAACTCGCCCGGCCGGACAAGAAGGTCGTGCTCTTACACGGCGACGGCTCCTTCGGGTTCAACTCCATGGAGTTTGACACCATGATCCGTCACAACATCCCGGTGGTGTGCGTGGTGAACAACGACCAGGCCTGGGGCATGATCAAGCACAGTCAGGAGCTCTCCATCGGCTCCGACAGGCTCCAGTGCTGTGAGCTTGGCATAAGGCCGTATGACAAGATGGTAGAGGGTCTCGGAGGATACGGCGAGCTTGTCACCAAGGACGAAGACATCATCCCGGCCATCAAGCGTGCCTTTGAATCCGGCAAGCCTGCCTGCATAAACGTCATGACCGACCCGACAGTGACAAGCCCGGCAACGCCGCTCTTCTACCAGTCGCTGAAGATGGACTGACGCCATGAAGGCGCTCATGTTCAACATCACGGTGCCCGGCTATCTGGTGCTCCAGGTCCTGGGCCGGGTGGACAGGAAGAATTATTATGACGGCCCCTTCGCCACGGTGAAGATTGCAGACGTTGCCGAACCGCAGCTTCCGAACCAGGATTGGCTCAAGCTTAAAGTAAGGCTCTGCGGCTTCTGCGGCAGCGATCTGAACCTGATCCAGGTCAAGGATTCGCCCATGGCATCCCCTTTCACCTCCTTCCCCTGTATCTTCGGGCACGAGGTGTATGCCGAGGTGGTCGAAGCAGGAAACCGGGTGGAAGGCTTCATAAAAGGCGACCGGGTGACTGTGAACCCCGGGCTGACCTGTGCGGCCAGGGGCATTTCTCCCGAGTGCCCCTCGTGTGCCTCAGGCCGCCCCGGCTGCTGCGAAAAATATGCCGAGGGTGCATTTGCCCCCGGCATGTTTGCCGGCATCTGCAGGGATATCGGCGGCGGGTTCGCGGAATACATGGTGGTGCACAAGTCCCAGGTCTTTAAGGTGCCGGATGGTGTGAGCAACGAGTCAGCATCACTCACCGAGCCCCTGGCAGTCGGGGTCCAGACCGTGCTCGACAACAGACCCGAAGAGAACGACCGGGTCCTTGTCATCGGCGGGGGCGTGATCGGGAGCATGATCGTCAAGGCCATCAGGGGCCTCGGCATCGGCTGCTCCATCACGGTTGCAGAACCGTCCGCATATGCAGCTGAATACGTGAAGAGATCGGGCGCCGATCAGGTGACCAACGGAAGCATTATCGGTGCCGCGGAAAAGATCACCGGCGCAAAGGCATATAAGCCCATGCTTGGCGAGCGCATCGTTCAGGGCGGGTTTGACCGGGTTTTCGACACCGTGGGCCATTCCCCCACACTGCAGACAGCGCTGATCGTAACAAGAGGCGGCGGCACGATAAGCCTCGTGGGTATCGGCAACAAGGTAAGCTTCGATCCATCGCCCTTGTGGCTCAAGCTCCAGACAGTAAAGGGCTGCTATGGCTACGGGTATAACCAGACCGAAAACGGGACCATGCACGCCTTCGACATAGCCCTGGAACTCATGGACAGGAAGAAGGTCCATGTGGAAGACATGCTCACCCATACCTTTCCCATCGAGAGCTTCAAAGAACTCATCAGCGTGAACATGAGCAAGGTACGACACCAGGCCATGAAGACAGCCATAAGGTTCTGATGAGCAGGTAAGGTGATATGTTCCGGGTGAGCGGCCCGGGTGTCGGTTTTGAAACAATGGAAAGAAACAGGCGCAATGAAGCCGCTGCAGCAGTCCGCATGGAGGGTCTGCTTCGGCAGATCAGCGCGGGTTATCATGTGATTGAGGAGGAAGTATGATCTTTTTTGATGACCTGTTGCAGGCACAGAACTTCCGGGGCGCAGTAGATGAAATCGGCAGAGACTTCAGGGCCAGGTTCGCCCTGCCGGCAATCCACCAACTGGGCCTGGTGGTCCCGGATGTGGGAACGGCAGCCGATGAGCTCGAGAACAAAGGCATCGGACCGTTCTTCATCGTGAACGGCAGTGTGGATATGTGGCAGGAACGTGGGGAAGAAAAAGGCTTTTCGGGCAAGATAGGTCTTGCCCGCTACCAGGGCTATGAAATCGAGCTCTTAGAGCCGGGCAAGGGCTCTGACTTCTACAGGCAGTGCGTCGATGCAGGAGGCAGGCCGGTCGTGCAGCACCTGGGATTCCTGGTCAACGATGTGGATATCTGGGCTTCCCTGCTCTCCCAGGCAGGCTGCCCGGTGTGGGTAAAGGGCGATATGGGGGTCTGGCCGGTTCGGACCAGGTTTGCCTATATGGATACGGTACAACACTCGGACATCATCATGGAGTTCATCAACTGGAGCATCCTCGGCATCGCTTTCCAGCCGCCTTCCCTGCTCTACCGTGGTCTCGCAGATCTGGAGAAGCGTATGGGGATCAGGTCCATATCCTTATAACCAGCATAACGGCAGTGTGATCCTGTTCCTTCCCTGCTGTCGTCAGCTCACTATCTCCAGCTCATATTGGGAGCTCCCGAGACCCAGCCTCTCGGCCTGGGTGATTTGCAGCCTTGCGTCTTTCTTGTGAAGAAGGCTCAGGATATCCCACCCCTCCTTGGGGATAAGGCCAGAGGCCCTGGAGTCCGGCAAGGGGCTTACCTTGCTCAAGATGTCCAGTGTCGCCATGTCGATGGCAACAGGGTCATCACAGATGAGAATTCCCTGATCCTGGGCTACGGGAGGGTCTGCAATCGGCATGCAGTCACACTCGGGCTGCATCTCGAGGAGGAAATTGATGTATAACACCCTTCCCGGTTCAAATGTCTTCAGAACCGCGTTCGCTCCCTCTGCCACGGCCTTCATGAAAACCTCATGGGATATCGGGACGGTAATGGCCTCCACCGGGCACACCCGCGCACATCTCCCGCAACGCCAGCACGCGTCTTTGTTAACGGCGTAGACCTCGTCCGGGAAGCTGATGGCATCGACCGGACATACATTCATGCAATCGAGGCACAGGGTGCACTTCGTCTCATCCCACTGCATGATCTCTCCCATGAGAAAGTGCATCTTCCCCCTTCCCTGGTGCCAGTCGCCTCCCCGCGGGGCTGCGGAGATACCGCCCATGGATATGTTCTTGATGGCCCCTCCCAGTACGGCCTGGATATGCCCTTTGACATGGGACAGCACAACCATTGCCTTGGCATCGTGAATGGCAGAGGCTATAGCCATCTCACCCAGGGTCTCGCCGGCATAGACCTTGATGGTATCATTCCCGAAGATCCCATCCGCCATGATCACGGGGGCACCGAGAGTCAGGTGCGTGTATCCGGCCTCTTGTGCAATCTCCAGATATTCATAGCCGGGCACCCTCACCGAATCGGTCACAAAGGGTTTCGCAGGCACCTTCTTTAACGCATCGACCACCTTCTTGACAAACTGCGGGCGAATGGTCTTGAAGGCACCATTATTGCCTAGGTGCATCTTCACCGGAACAAGCTCATCTTCAGGGATGTATCTTCGCACGTCAAACCGCTCAAGGAATCTTTCGAATTTTCCCATCAGCCCCGAGTCATAGACGAAAGACCTGGACTGTGCCGTTATCTGGTAGACCTTCGGTTTCATATACCCTCCTTGTTATCCATAAAAACCTCCTGGTCAGTCCTCTGCACCGGCGTCACCTGGCAATTGCTTTCATGATATCCTCAGTCATACTTTTCATAACACACTATCTTATCCAGGCTCTTTCTCGATTTCACGAAGGCCGGCTGGTCGGGATACCCGAGCGGCAGCATAGTCACAACCCGTGGGTAACGGTTTGAACAAACCGCTCGACCTTCAACTCATTATAAGGCCGGCTGTCATGTTTTCAACTCTGCTGTCCCAGATACACCAGGGGTGCCAGGGGTCATCCCCTGCATGCTCCAGCATCCTCGCGGCCTGGCGGTGATCCTTGGCAAGGCATGGCTGTAGTTGGCCCCGGTGAACAATGGTCTTGACTAATGTGACGCTCCATTCTATTACGTGACATCAAATTCATTTCAGAGATGGATGTTCATCAACTGGAGTTTGACTTGTGATCAAAATGAAGGTTTCAAGAAGGGACAGGGAGAAGGCACGGCAACGGCAAGAGATGCTGGAAGCGGCCTTAAGCCTGTTTTCTGAAAAAGGATACCACAACGTCTCGATGCACGAGATCGCCGAAAAGGCCGAGTTTGCCATTGGAACGCTTTACAAGTTCTTCAGGAACAAGGAAGACCTCTACAAGGCCATGATGCTGGAAAAGTCCGAGGAGTTCCATGGGTCGGTCCGAGAGGCTATAGATGACCATGAGGACGACGCGGAGAAGCTCCGAAATTATGTCAGGACCATAGGCGAACTCTTTCGTACCCACGTTCCCGTGATTCGACTCTACTTCTCCGAGACCCACGGAGCCAGCTTCAACATTCTGGCAGGGCTCGATTCCGAGCTAAAGGAACGGCATGAAGAATTCCTGCAGATCCTCACGTCTGTCTTTGCCGACGGGATTCAAAAAAATCGGTTCAAGAGAATCGCCGACCCATACCATCTGGCAGTGTCGCTCGACGGAATTATCAGTGCCTTTCTCAGTCGATTGCTTGATGCGCCCGAGCGGCATCCTTTCCCGGAAGATCCGGACACCATCCTGAATATCCTTTTCAAAGGCCTGGTGGATGAGTGATGCAGCGCTGCGTTCCGGTTCATAAAAAAGTGTGTATAAGAAGTTGGAGGAATGTAATGAAGTCCCAGACAAAACCCGGTCGAACAACCACATTGTTTCTCGTGTTCATTCTGGCATGCGCCCTGATGTTGGACGCATGCAGCAAGGAGCAGGCCCAGACAGCGCCTCCGACTCCGGAAGTCGGCACGATCACGGTCAGGGAGCAGGAGGTGGTGCTGACCGCCGAGCTGCCGGGCCGGACGTCCCCGTACCTGATCGCTGAGGTCAGGCCGCAGGTGAGCGGCATCATCCAGCAGCGTCTGTTCGAAGAAGGCTCCGAGGTCAATAAGGGCGCTGTCCTTTACCAGATCGACCCGGCCCCGTTTGAGGCGGCATACAACAGCGCAGTCGCCTCCCTTGCCCGGGCCCAGGCCAGTCTTCCGGCTCTCCGTTCACGGGCAGACCGCTACCATGATCTCCTCGCCTCCAAGGCGGTGAGCCAGCAGGACTTCGACGATGTGGATTCCGCCTTCAGACAGGCAGACGCGGAGGTCACCTATTGGAAGGCGGCCGTGCAGACAGCCGGCATCAACCTGGGATACACAAAAGTCAAGGCGCCCATCTCGGGCCGCATCGGCAGATCAAACATAACCGTGGGGGCCCTGGTGACCGCGAACCAGCCGGTGGCCATGGCCACCATACAGCAGCTCGACCCCATCTATGTGGATATCCCCCAGTCCACCGCAGAGCTTCTGCGCATGAAGCGCCGCATCGAGAGCGGCAGCCTGGAGCGGAAAGGGGCGAGCCAGAGAAAGGTCCGGCTCAACCTGGAAGACGGCACGGCATATCCTCTGGAAGGGACCCTGCAGTTTCAGGATGTCACGGTCGACCGGATGACCGGGAGCGTCATCCTGCGGGCCGTCTTTCCCAACCCCGAAGGAGTCCTCCTGCCGGGCATGTTTGTTCGGGGGGTGGCACAGGAAGGGGTCAACAAGAAGGCCATTCTCATCCCCCAGCATGCCGTGTCGCGCGATCCCAAGGGCAACCCGCTTGCCCTGCTCGTGGGCACGGACGGCAACGTGGTGCAGAAACAGCTCTCCATCGACCGGTCAGTCGGCAACCAGTGGCTGGTGACCTCCGGCCTTGTCCCGGGCGATAAGGTCATCGTCGAGGGCTTGCAGAAGGTGCGGCCCGGGGCGGCGGCAAAGGCGGTCGCAACAGATGAGGCCGACACGCAGAACCCTGCAGCGGAAACTTTAGACAAACCGGCAGCGCCGGCAAAGTGACGGAGGCCAGTCATGCTCTCGAAATTCTTCCTCAAGCGTCCGGTCTTCGCATGGGTCATCGCCATCATCATCATGGCCGCCGGCCTGCTCGCCATCTACAACCTGCCCATATCCCAGTACCCGCCCATCGCGCCTCCGTCCATCGCCATTGACGCCTTCTACCCCGGCGCTTCGGCCGAGACCGTGGAAAACAGCGTGACCCAGGTCATCGAGTCGAAGATGACCGGCTTCGACAACATGCTCTACATGTCCGCCACCAGCGATTCTGCCGGAGCCTCCCGCATCGAGCTGACCTTCGAGGCAGGGACCGACCCGGACCTCGCCTGGTCTCAGGTGCAGAACAAGCTCCAGCTCGCCATGGCCGGTCTGCCCGAAGGGGTCAAGAGCCAGGGAGTCCAGGTGAGCAAGTCCACCCGGAACTATCTGATGCTCGTGGCCTTCATCTCGGAAGACGGCAGCATGGACAGGAACGACCTGCAGGACTATGCAAAGTCCAGCATTGAAAAGATCCTGGCGCGGGTGCCGGGCGTCGGCGAGGTGGCAGTCTTCGGCAGCGGGTATGCCATGCGCATCTGGGTCGACCCGGACAGGCTCAACGATTTCGGGCTGACCATGGAGGACGTGATAATGGCGCTCAAGGCCTACAACGTGGAGGTCTCGGCCGGCCAGCTCGGCGGTGCGCCTGCGGTGGAGGGTCAGCGCCTGAACGCCTCCATCGTGGTCCAGAACATGCTCAAGACGCCGGACGAGTTCGCCGCCGTCCCGATCCGCACCAACCCGGACGGTTCCATCGTGCGGGTGCGTGATATCGGCAGGACCGAGCTGGGGACCGAGGCCTACGACATCGAGGCCGCCTACAACGGCAAGGCAGCGTCCGCCCTTGCCATCCGCCAGGCCGCGGGAGCAAATGCCCTGGACACGGCGGATGCCGTCAAGGCAAAGATGGAGGAGCTGAGTAAATTTTTCCCGGCCGGGCTCAAGGTGGTCTATCCCTACGACACCACGCCTTTCATCAGGGTCGCCATCGATGAAGTGGTGAAGACCCTCATCGAGGCCATTATCCTTGTCTTCCTGGTCATGTGGCTCTTCCTGGGCAACATGCGGGCCACCCTGATCCCCACCATCGCAGTGCCTGTGGTTCTCCTGGGAACCTTCGCCATGCTGGGGTTCTTCGGATTTTCGATCAACATGCTCACCATGTTCGCCATGGTGCTCGCCATCGGCCTGCTGGTGGACGACGCCATCGTGGTGGTGGAGAACGTGGAGCGGATCATGAGCGAGGAAGGCCTCCCGCCCAAGGAGGCCACGGCCAAGTCCATGGAGCAGATCACCAGCGCGCTCATCGGCATCGGGCTCGTGCTCTCGGCCGTGTTCGGGCCTATGGCGTTCTTCCCCGGGTCCACCGGCGTCATCTACCGCCAGTTCTCCGTGACCATCATCGCGTCCATGCTGCTTTCGGTATTGGTAGCCCTGATCCTGACGCCGGTGCTGTGCGCATCGCTCCTGAGACCCGTGAAGGCAGGGCATGAGCCGGCGGAACATGCGGTATTCTTCCTGCGCCCGTTTTTCCTCTGGTTCGACAAGGTGTTCTTTGGCCTCAGAGACCGGTACACGTGGCTGGTCGGCCATTCACTGTCCCGGAAAAAGCGCTACCTGGCCGTTTTCGTGGTGATCGTAGGGATCATGGGATTTTTGTACCTCCGCATGCCTACTGCCTACCTCCCGGATGAAGACCAGGGCATTCTGCTCTCCCAGGTGATGATGCCCAAGGGCGCCACCATGGAGCAGACCCTCGAGGTCGGGAAGAAGATCGAGCGCTACTTCCAGGAGAACGAACAGGATGCCGTGGAATCCTGCACGGTCGTTACCGGCATCGGCTTCTCCGGCAGGGCGCAGAACAACGGCATGGTCTTCGTCAAGCTCAAAGACTGGGATTTGCGTGACAGGCCTGAGCTCAAGGCCAAAGCCATTGCGGAAAGGTCCACGAGGGCTCTTTCGAGCATCAGGAGCGCCATGGTGTTCGTGTTTCCGCCGCCGGCAGTCGTCGAACTCGGGGCTGCCAAGGGATTCGAATTCGAGCTGTTGGACCGGGGCGGCCTCGGACACGCAGGCCTGATGGATGCCCGCAATCAGCTCCTGGGGATAACGGCACAGGACCCGCGATTGACCTCGGTCCGACCCAACGGCATGGAGGACGTGCCCGAATACCGGATCGACGTGGACTGGGAAAAGGCAGGAGCGATGGGGTTGCCCATTACCTCCATCCATCGGACACTCGCGGCTTCATTCGGCAGCGCCTATGTCAACGACTTCGTGAAAGGCGGCGATGTCAAGCGGGTGTACATCCAGGCGGACGCGCCCTACCGCATGCAGCCCAAGGACCTGGAAAAACTCTATGTCCGCAATGCATCAGGCCAGATGGTGCCCTATTCCTCCTTCGCCACGGGCCGCTGGACGTTCGGATCGCCTCGGCTCGAGCGTTTCAACGGATTCCCTGCCATGAACATCTGGGGTGAGCCGGCTGGGGGGAAGAGCTCGGGCGAGGCCATGCAGGCCATGGAAGAGGCGGTGGAGAAGCTGCCCAAGGGCGTCGGCTTCGACTGGACCGGCCTGTCCTACCAGGAACGGATGTCGAGCTCCCAGGCACCGCTGTTGTACGCATTTTCCATCTTCGTGATCTTTTTGTGCCTGGCCGCGCTCTACGAGAGCTGGACCATCCCCATCTCGGTCCTACTGGTGCTGCCGCTGGGGGTCATCGGCGGCATCATCGCCTCGAGCATGCGGGGGCTTTCCAATGACGTGTACTTCCAGATCGGACTTCTCACTACCCTGGGACTGGCCACCAAGAACGCCATCCTCATCGTCCAGTTCGCCAAGGGCGGCATGGAAAAGGGCATGGGGCTCATCGACGCCACGATTGAGGGTGCGAAGCTGCGGTTCCGTCCGATCATCATGACCTCGCTCGCCTTTGGCTTCGGGGTCCTGCCCCTTGCCCTGACCACCGGCGCGGGCGCAGGTGCCCAGAATGCCATCGGCACGGGCGTGCTGGGGGGAATGGTGTCCGCCACCGTCCTGGTTGTCATCTTTGCACCCCTTTTCTTTGTGCTTATCGAAAAGATCTTCGGCAGAAAAAAGAGGCTCGAATCAATCGAAACAGCTGTTTCAAATCCATCAGGGGGGGATCAATGATATGAAGAGAAACCTGTTTATTCTCCTCTGCGTGGCAATTACCTTTGCCGGCGGCTGCACCATGGCCCCGAAATATACGAGACCTGAATCCCCCGTTCCTGCCGATTGGCCGGAAGGAGCCGCCTACACTGGAACAAAGACAGCCACAAACCTCCCGGCAGTATCTGAGCTCAAATGGCGGGAGTTTTTTGCCGACGAACGGCTTCAGAAGCTCATCGAGACGGCCCTGAACAACAACCGCGACCTCAGGCTCGCCGCCTTGAACGTCGAGAGGGCCCGGGGCTTGTACGGCATTCAGAGAGCCGAGCTTCTGCCGCCGGTCTATGCAGCCGGAAGCGGGGGCAAAGAGCGTGTGCCGGCCGATCTTTCGAGTACGGGGAGTGCGATGACCGCTGAACGATACGATGTCAATTTCGGCATCAGTTCCTGGGAGATCGACTTCTTCGGCCGCATCCGCAGCCTCAAAGACCAGGCACTGGAGGAATTTCTGGCCACACAGGAGGCACGGCGCAGCTCACAGATCTCGCTTGTCTCCGCGGTGGCACTGGCGTACCTCTCCCTGGCAGCAGACCAGGAAGCCCTCGATCTGTCGCGCTCCACACTTGCCGCCCAGCAGGAGTCCTACGATCTCATCAAGAAGAGCTACGATGTCGGGGTCGCAACCCAGCTGGAATTGTACCAGGCCCAGACGCAAGTGGATACAGCCCGCAGAGACATCGCCCGCTACATCCAGCAGGTGGCGACGGATGAAAACGCCTTGAACCTTCTGCTCGGCTCACCGGCACCGGCTGCACTCCTGCCGGCCGATCTGAGCAGCGTGGTCCTTCCAGGAGAGATTTCTCCCGGCATGGGCTCCGAGGTGCTCCTGAGCCGCCCTGACATCCTTCAGGCAGAACACCGGCTCAAGGCTGCCTATGCCAATATCGGGGCCGCCCGGGCGGCTTTTTTCCCACGCATCTCCCTGACGACCACCATCGGAACCGCCAGCAGCGAGCTGTCAGGGCTGTTCGAATCAGGCTCGCGCACCTGGAGCTTCGCACCGCAGGCCACCATTCCGATCTTCGATGCCCGGATCTGGCCAGCACTCAAGGTGAGCAAAGTGGACAGGGAGATCGTCCTGACCCAATACGAGAAGACAATCCAGACCGCCTTCAGGGAAACAGCCGATGCATTGGCCGTGATGGGCACGATGGAAGAGCGGCTCTCGGCGCAGCAATCCCTCGTCCATGCCCTGTCTGAAACCTACCGCCTCTCCAACGAAAGGTATACAAAGGGGATAGACAGCTACCTGGGTGTCCTCGTTGCCCATCGATCCCTCTTTGTGGCCCAGCAGGGTCTTGTGGCGCTCCGGCTGGCGAAGCTCGCCAACCAGGTGCAGCTGTATGCGGTATTGGGCGGTGGAGCTCAGTAAGATCATCTCTCCATGCGGATCAGGATACAGTGAATCAGCGGAGGAAGAGCCCTTTGACTTTTTGGGGTCAAGGGGAACGTTCGTTCATTTCTCGATCCGGTTCAGGATGTTCTCGATGGCCCTGGCTATTCGCTGCGGGCAGTCTTCCTGAAGGTAGTGGGAGGCATCGGTCACCCTCTCGACAGGCGCGTCCGGGAAGAAGCCCTGCCATCTCCTGATATAGGAACTCTTCCCGAAGGCAGGGTCCTTCATGGCCCAGACCATGCGCACCGGAAGGCTGCCGAGGACGGGCAGCCTTCCCTCGATCTCCTTGAGCCATGGCGACGAGGTGCGGATGCTGCGGGGGAAGACCCACGTCCCCATGCGTGATTCAGGGGTGGGAAACGGATCGGTGTACGCCTCCAGGACACCCGGCGTCCTGGCTTCCTTGTGATAGATGCCGTAGGGGACAAGGACCCTGGCGAAGAAGTTGTGCCGCAGGTGCAGATACTTGCCCAGCGGTCCGCCCATGATCCAGGAGAAGACGCGGGCACCGGGCGTGGGCGGCCAGCACCACGAATTGCACAGCACGATCCCGGCGAAGCGCTCCGGCTGCTCCACGGCGAGGGAAAACCCGATGGGGCCGCCCCAGTCCTGGACCACCAGTATGCAGCGCTCGAGTCCGAGGGTGTCGACCAGGGCCCGTATCCATTGTGCATGTGCTTCCGGGGTATAGGAGTATTCTGGTGGGTGCTCCGAATAGCCGAACCCCGGATAGTCCGGCGCGATACAGCGGCACCTGCCTGCCACTGCCTTGATGACGTTGCGGTACAGGAACGACCAGGTGGGGTTGCCATGGAGCATCAGCACGGGCGTGCCCTGCCCTTCATCGACATAGTGCAGGGCAGATCCCTCCCGCTCGAACCAGTGGTCCTTAAACGGGTATTCCCCGGTATCCACCGGGAATGTCCGGGAATATCTGCGTGCCATGGAGTACAGTATAATTTCGGGATCAAGGACATGCCAGGGGGAGAAGATCTTTTACCCCCTGCACAAAGAAAACACAGGTGACGTTTTTGGTTCTCGGGTTTCCCGGGACAACCACAGCTGACAGTGGCCGGCTCATGTCATTCTATGTGTGATTTGGCTGTTCTGATAGCGAGATCCAGATCCCTTGTGAACAACTGCCACTTCATTTCTGATGAGTGAATACCGGCTTTCTTGTCCTGGCCTCTGGAATGATACCAGTGCCCGAAACGCTCGACAGTGGAAAACGGGTGATTGCCTGTACAGAGGATCCCACAAGGCCGTATCTCCTGGTAGAAAACAGTCTCATCCGGGAGTTCGTCATAAGAGAGGTATTCGGGCAATTGGATCTGAGATACATCCAATCCCTCTGCCTCTTTCTCATCCAGCCATTGTGAAATCTTCATGTGAGTTGTCTGTCTGATACCTTAAAATTCCATTAACCACAAGACTAGTAACTGCAATCTGCTATTGTTCAGATACAGTAATCATGATCCTCACAGATTCAAGAGCTTTTTGCTACAGATGTTGATTTCATAAAATTCATGGTTATTAAAGTAATATCAAATATCATGGTGACTGTTGTTTCGCTTGTTATCCTGCTGTGTGCCTTTAATGATTACAGCTATAAAGATGCCCCGGGCAAGAACTCTCTAGGTTAAAGGCTGTCAGCGTCAATATTAGGGAAGAACAATCGATTCGGTTCGATTGATTTGCTTACCATACCATTACAAGGAGGATTGATCATGAAAACAAAACCCGGAAAGATGTTTTTCATATTCAGCAAGGTATTGGTTATACACTCCCTCTGCATCGCCGTGGGCATGTTCATCCTTGCTGCACCAATTTCACCGGTGTTTGCAAGGGCTGACACAAAGATTAACGTCATGACGCAGAACCTGTATCTCGGCGCGGATATCTTCAAGGTGGTGGAAGCAGCCGATAATCCCGAGAGGATCCCATATGTGGTTGCAGATGTGTTTCAGACTGTGCTTTACACCAACTTCTGGGCGCGTGCAGAAGCCATTGCCGACGAGATCGCTTCTTCTCAACCGGATGTTATAGGATTGCAGGAGGTTTCTACGTTCTACACCCAGACTCCCGGCGATTTCCTGGATGGCAACCAGATTCAGGCTTCAGACGTCGTCATTGACTTCTATGAGGTGCTGAACAACGCACTGCAGACACGCGGCCTGGACTACAAGGCCTATCAGGTGACCAATGCGGATGTGGAGCTGCCGATGGTAAATCCTACTTCACCAACTTACCTGTCCGATGTTCGTATGGTAGATCATGATTACATCCTGGTTAAGCAAGACAGAGGATATCTTTCCTGGGTTGTGCTCGCCCGCAACTATGCGCTCAACCTTGGCCTGGACCTGTCGGGCAACTATGTCGAGTTCACCCGCGGCTATCTTGTCGTAGGCGCATATGTGAAAGGAAAATTCTACCGCTTCGCGAGTACGCACCTGGAAGTGAGCAGCAGCCCTGACAGTGTATTCCGGATTGTCCAATCGGCACAGATGACGGAACTTCTGACCGCATTGAAATTCCTTTCGTTCCTCAATCCGAAAACCACGATAGTCATGGGTGATCTCAACAGTTCGCCGGAAGATGTTGCCGGCTTCGGATACCATCCCGAATATGACATGTGGCTGCCATATGTGCCGCCTTACAAACAAGCTGTTTGTGCGGGCTACCTGGATACCTGGCTCCTGCAGGATGACTATGACGAAGGCTACACCAGCGGGTTTGAAGAAACAATCGATGATCCGGAAGACACACTCGAATCCCGTATCGACCACATCTTCCTGTATCCCAATTTCCAAAAGTTAGACAACGTCTTATCCGATGTTGTCGGAGATCACCCGGATGATATGGTAGCCAATCCCTTGGATCCGGAAAATCTTGTACTCTGGCCGTCCGATCATGCGGGCGTGGTCTCAGAGATCAGATTTCTACCCTAGGCAAATCCCGATAAACAGTCAGGCTGAGGTGAGCTGCTTTACTCGCCTCAGCCTTTCAGATGCAAGCGATGAGCAGGGTCTGTTCCTGCTTTTGCCTTCTTGATGCAATGTTGCTCGTCTGTGAAAACAATGGGGGTCAATTGGTGAGAATTGCCAATCCCTGGGCTTCTCTACAAGCCCTGCACATACCGGATTCACTACAATATACCTGTACAGCTAACTGTAGATTGTACCTGCTTACGATATCCGGGAAAAGACAGGTAAGATAATAAACCACACTGCACGCCGCATGGATTACATTATTTTCAGCATACGGCTGATTCCCACAAGAATAGCTGTGTGGTTTATAGAGGACAAGTTCTCTTCTAAAGAGAGCCCTCCTTTTTGCCAGAAGAAGGGGCATAGTCACCCAAATTCTATGCCAAACCCCAAATCTTTCTTCTGGCGATTTTTTTTGCCCATTTTCCGGGGTTAGATCCGCCTTCAGATTGTATTAATGGAGTGTTATCAATGCGCTCGGTGATAAAAGAGAGATCGGGCCTCGACATTTAAGCCGAAGGCCCGAGTCATCCTGTGACCTGTTTATACCCTGTGCATGCGGTAGCTGTCCCCGGAACCGCGTTTTCTATCGCCGGGAGTGTGTGCTGCGGGACGTGCGCCGCGCTGCCTGTACTGCCTCGGCCTGACCGCCTGGAATGAACCGCCGATCCTGGGCCTGTTGTAGTCGAACCCCGGCAGGGTCTTCTGCTCCACTGCCGCACCAATGATACATTCAATGGTGTATGCCATGGAGGTGTCTTCGTTCGTGACAAAGGTGAAGGCCTCACCGGTCCTGGAGACGCGTCCTGTCCGTCCGATGCGGTGGGTATAGGCCTCGGCGGTGTCGGGCATATCATAATTGATGACATGGGTTATTGCCGATACGTCGATGCCGCGCGCAGCGATATCGGTGGCCACGAGGATCTTGTATGACCCTTTGCGGAAGCCTTCTATAGCATGCTGGCGCTGATTCTGCGACAGGTTGCCCTGCAGTGAAGTGGCCTTGAACCCGGCATAACCCAGCTGCTCTGCCAGCTTTTCAGCGCGGTGCTTTGTGCGGGTGAAGATGAGAACCGACTCTGTTTCGGTGCGCCTGAGCAGCTCCTTGAGCAGTCCGGTCTTCAGGTGCTGTTCCACCGGGTAAAGCACGTGCGATATACTGGCCACCGGTTTTGTATGATCGATCTGGACCGTAACAGGGTCATGCAGCATCTCTGCAGACAGGCGGCGGATGTCATCGGGCATGGTGGCGGAAAAGAGAAGGCTCTGCCTTTTGACAGGAAGCTGTTTTACTATGCGGCGGATGTCGGGCAGGAAACCCATGTCGAACATGTGGTCTGCCTCGTCGATGACGAGCACTTCAAGCGCGGACAGATCAATGTTCCCGCGGGACATATGGTCCAGAAGCCGGCCCGGGCAGGCCACGATAATATCGACACCGCGCCTGAGGGCCTTGATCTGGGGTTCCATGCTCACGCCGCCGAAGATGGCTGCGCTGCGAAGCCCGGTGTGCCGTCCAAGGGAGTTGATCGCTTCTTGTATCTGAGAAGCCAGCTCGCGCGTGGGGGCGAGGATCAATGCCCGCACCTTGCGGCGCTGTCCGTCCATGAGCAGCTGGAGAAGCGGCAGCACAAACGCCGCTGTCTTGCCGGTACCGGTCTGGGCCAGGCCAAGCACATCACGCCTGTTCAAGATGTGGGGAATGGTTTCTTCCTGGATGGGGGTCGGGGTGGTATATCCCTGCTCGGCAATGGCGGCAGAGATGTCCTGGTGAAGATTGAATGGTTCGAATGTCATGAATGCTCCTTTGTTTGTCGTATGTCCGGCAAGGGTTTCCCCGTCATCTGGGGCCAGCCCAATCTTTTTGGAAATCGGTTCAGCTGGGATTCTTTTAGACTTCTGACAGATTTTTATCCCTTTCGGAATAGTGAATGAATCTCTTGATGGCCTTAGTGTATTCTTCCGTTGAATCGCTTATCTATCGTGTTGGCCATACCTGTATCCTGCGCTTTCAGATCCGCTCCCGAAAAGGGAGTTGTCTTTTCTTATTTTTCTGAAAGACAAGAAGAATCGACTGAGGACCTTTAAAGGCTGCCGCATGTCTTCATGAAGGGAAGATTCAGGTAAGACCGACTCGCATTTCAGAGTGCCACTAGGCCTACGCGCTATCCAGTTGATTGTCAAGGATAAAATATCCTCTTGTTCTGATATCACCTGGTTCCGCCGCTCCGGCACGCCGACTGCCCCGGTACAGAATGCCACAACCGGACTACATGCCTCAAGTCAGGGTTTTGTATGACCAGGTTATCGTGCTATATTAATAAGCTGGCGGAAGGCAGGCGCACTATGAGAACAGGGATGGGAACCGTGAAACGAACCAGTTTGATCATGGCTGTTCTTCTGTCCCTCGCGTCTGTCACACTCGGTGCCGACGACCACGAGAACAGGACCACGGTATCCGGGGTGGCTTTCGACAACGTCATCGAGGTCGGTCCTGAACGGCTCGAACTGGTCGGGGCAGGTCTCCTTCGGTACCTGGTTGTCATGAAAGGGTATGTGGCAGCCCTGTATCTGGGAGCAGGACATTCCGGAAAAGAACTCTTCGACGATATCCCCAAATGCCTGCAGATCGACTACTTCCACAACATCCCTGCGCAGGGGTTCATCAAGGCCACACAGCACGGGCTCGAGGCAAATCTGAGCACCGGCGAGATCGAAAGCCTCAGGCCGCAGATCGATCGGCTGTATGCCTGCTACAAAGACATCAAAAAGAGAGACCGCTACTCCTTCATCTATATCCCGGGATTGGGAGTTGAACTGGTGCTCAACGGGGAAACCCTGTGCAGATTCGATGGTGTGGCCTTTGCCAATGCCGTGCTGTCCATCTGGCTCGGCGAGAATCCTCTCGATGAACATCTCAAGAAGCATCTGCTTGGGCTGCAATAGCATAAAGCGCGGCCTGTTCATGATGAGCCGAAGCATGAAGATGAAAAGCCCCCTTCTTCCCCATCTGATAAGATATATTCGCTCGCACTATCTTCGTGCCGGATCAAATACAGAGATCAGTTCCCAGATGAACGCAGCAGCCTTTAAAGAAGTTTTTTTATCCGGGTAATATTGACAATCTGGTTTTACCCGGGTATATACTCCTCCCACGATACAGAAGGAGGGTCCGAGAGATGGACGAACGAGATATGCAACAATGCTCCGCCTTCGCCGGCAATTGCTGCGTTGCCTCAGGAGACCTGATGCAGGTCGCCAGGAAGGTCAAAGAACTGATCGATGGAGGGGAACAGGCATCGATCCTGATCTTTGACGATCACACCAGCAGGCTTACCGAGGTGGATTTTCGCGGCACCATGGAAGATGTCCTCAAAAGGCTGGAGAAACACCCGGCAAGGGTCGAGCCGGCCACCGAGTCGATGGATACAGACCAAGGCTCTCCCCGCGGTCCAGGCCGCCCCAGGCTGGGCGTTGTATCCCGGGAAGTGACCTTGCTGCCGCGGCATTGGGACTGGCTTAATATTCAACCAGGAGGTGCCTCTGTAGCTCTTCGAAAGCTTGTCGAGGAAGCGCGGCGTGTTCACAGCGACCGTGATAAGGTGCGTCATTCGCAAGAGGTGGCATACCGGTTCATGTCTGCCATGGCCGGCAATCTGCCAGGGTTCGAGGAGGCCACGAGGGCGCTGTTCGCAGGAAATCATGAACGTTTCAATGAACTGGTCGCTTCATGGCCTGTCGATATCCGGGATCATGCGCTAAAGCTTTCAGCCGCTGCATTCCACAATCGCAGAGAATAGAGAAGGATGACACCCTTTGCGAGACCGTTTCCACGAAGATGAACTGCCCGTGAATGAGGCAAGCCCCACCCTGATGTCGGGTGGGGCTGAGTAGTGTTTTACCTGATTCTCTTCCCTGTTCAAAAACCGGGAAATCCCTCGGCAGGAACGGGTCAAAGACCGGTGTCATGCTGAAGAAATGGATGTCGAACACCGGCAGTCCTCCCGGACCCGGGAGGATCGTTCCTGACTCTTCCAGCGGGAACATGCTCTCGATGCGCACCGGTCCGTATGGACCGAATTCCACGCAGTAGGCATAGGTTGACCGGGAAGACTGCAGGGCCTGGTGGATCAGCCCCAGGAAGTCGTGCCTATAGTCGATGGTCCCCCGTGCCCCGTTTACCTGGATGGACGCACCTGTTCGATCGACCCGGGGTTCTCCCTTTCAGAAGTCTTGTCTAGTAACAGCACTCCAGGATATCACAACACCCGTATACCTCAGTACCTTTGGCTCGCAAGGCCTTGGAATCGATACAGTCCTGCGTGTCGAAGCCATCGGTGCACTCGCAGTAGAGGGAATTATCCCCCATATGGATAATATCCCCCGGGCCTATGCCCGGATTGTTCACCAGGCCCGAGATGTCCGCAACCGGATTGTGGGAGAAGGTAACCTCGTGCAGATTTATCAGGCCCGCAAGGGGTGCAAGATCCTCGACCAGATTATATTCCATATAGATGCCCTCAAGACTGGTCAAGCTGCTCAATGGTTCAATGGAACTGATGTTGTTGTAGCCAAGGGCGATCTCCGTCAGACTGGAAAGCGATGCAAGTTCCGAGATATCATAGATATCGTTGCGATAGAGGTGCAGGGTTTTGATGCCGGGGAGCGTGCCCAGTCCGGTGAGGTCGGACAGGCCGGCCCAGACCAGCACCAGTTCCTCGAGCAGCGGCAGCTGACCGATGGGGCCCAGGTCGGCTTCGGAGAGATCCACGTTCGTGAAACTGATGACCGTGACGTTCTTGCAGAACTGGACACCGGTGAAGTCGCTTATGGCATGACCGCTCGGGGTACCCCAGTAATCGCCAAACCCCTCGAGCGACTCGAGCTCACTGACATAGAAGGTGTTGCCGGCTGTAGGGGAGCGCCCGAGAGCCTTATTGAGGACCTCGGCCAGATAAGCATCGGGAATCGTGACCTGATCGCCGAATTCAAGGCAGTCAAAGGCCGCATATTCCAGAGTGTCCTGTATGCCGGCCAGTTCGTCATAGACCCAGGCACCGGCACTGATGGCATCCAGCATGTTGTTGATAACCAGGAAGACAGGAGGAGCAATTCCCTCTCCGACACACTGATAAAAAGAGCTCAGCAGTTCAACTACCGAGGTGAAAATAAAATTTGCAGTCTGTTTATGAGTACCCTCTCCCTCTTCAGCTGTCCATTCCGTGAAGAAGTCAACCATGCTGATCTCCACAATATTCAGGAGAAAAGCCCTGAAGGGCGCTTCGATTATCTCGGAAGGGATGACACCGGCGAGATTCTTGAGTCCTTCAACGCACATGCATCCTGCATCCAGGCCATTGACCCGGACAAAGAGTTTTGGATCGTCCTCAAGGGCCAGGCGGACACGGGTCTTCAGCCCGGGCAGGCGTTCTTTGATAGCCTCCGCCACCGGGTGATCGGAAATAAAGTAGTCAACGACGAAGCGCAGGCGTTCGTCGGGCAACTGTGCAATGAGGTCTTCCTTATAGACGCTGGGGAGGTAGTATATGAAAGGGAAAAGACGTGCAACCGAACAGTACGCCTTGACCGGAGTGCCATCGATATCCTGTACACTGTCTTCAATGACGCCGGCACCTGAGGTGACTTTCAATAAAGTATTGAGTGCCCCGGAAAGACCGGGCCAGAAAGTATTCATCCGAAACCCGGTCTCGGGTGCCAGGAAGTAGGGTCCGTCACCGGTCATGCTCTTGATCGCGGCCCAGCGTTTGGTGGTATTGTCGATGGTGCAGTGATCTGCTGCATCGGCCTCGACATGCATGCCGGAAGGCAGCTTGACCTGTGCCCCCAGGGGATACGTGCTGCAGCCGGTGTCGGGATTCTTGAAAAGCTGTTGAGAAGTCGGCACAAGCACGTCCGTCTTGGTGAGTGCATTATGGCCCTTGGAAGCGGGGCTCTCGGAGAGCTGCTGGATAAAATGCCCGAGCGCCCTGCGTGAATTGTAGTCCGAAAGGCCCTCGCCTTCGAGGTCCGGATGGTAGAGGTACGCCTTGCCGTCTTTCACGGCACCTACCAGCACATTGCCTCTCACCGGCACCTGGCCGTGGGTTGCATAGCCGTTATAGACAAGCAGGCCATCCTGTCCGGCAATCTCCTCTGCCGAGAGGATGATGGTGTCCCCGGTGGGTTCCGAGTTGACTGCCTTGACAAGAGTAGTGGCAGTACCCTCTGTAGTTGCCCCCTGAGTGTCCGTCACCCTGAAGGTAATATGAATCTCGCCGCTGGAAAGCGGGTTAACCTCGCCGAGCCACTGGTACTCCGTAGCAGATTCCCCGACATACTCGATAGCAAGTTCCTGCCATGGGTCGGGCCTGTCTCCCCAGACACTGGCCTCCACGCTGCTGATGTTGTCCTCGGCATCGCTGATCGTAGCGCTGAGACAGAGATAACCCACTTCATCTACACTCAGGTCGCCGATTGCCGTCAGTTCTTGAATCATTGGCGGCGAATTGTCTCCCGGATAGACATTCAGGGTGAACGATTTCTCGTCAGTACCTGCACTGTTCGTGGCCGACACCTTCACCGTGTAGGAATCTGGGCCGCCGCCACCCGCCGGTGGAACTGTCCAGGAAATCAGCCCGGTGGAGGAAATGGTCATACCGAGGTTGTCCATGGTATCGTCGACAGCCCAGCTTACGGGGAGGTCACCATTGAGGAGTTCGCACTGGTAGGAAAACTGATCATCGGGGTGGAGATTCTGATCATATATTTTCGCAACGAGAGGTATCCCTAGTCGCTCGGTGGAGACCAGTGCAGGGGCTTCTTCAGCGCCGCTGCTACCTCCATTGTCGCCGCCTCCTCCGCCGCCTCCACTGCACGCCACGGCTACGAGCAGAGTAATTCCCGCCAGTACCCTTACGAAGAGCACAGTCAATAGGGGGGTTGTCGAATATTCTGTTATAGTTCTCATATCTGAATCCTCCTTTCTACTGCTCCCTGAGGAGTTCAGGTTGAAGCTGAATGCCAGCCGGTGCCGGGTGGTGAACAGGAACAGGCAGCTCAGTGTGGTCGGATTATAATACAGGGCATCAATCCAGCGATGAAATACGCTGAATATATAACTGCAGGGACAGTACCATTATGAAAGAAATATCAGCTATAAGATAATCGTGTATCAGGGAAGATCAATACGGGCTGTTGCTCGAATCACTATTCAGGCAACAGCCCGCTGAAACGCCCTCCTTATTCCTTCCTGAGCCACTCCAGTCGGTTCAGGGCATTGATATAGGCCTTGGCCGAGGCAACGAGCACATCGGGGTGCGCCCCATGCCCCATCACGGACCGGCCGTTGTACTTGAGCTGCACCGTGGCCTCTCCCTGGGCATCGGTTCCACCCGTCACTGCGCTGACCAGATATTTCAGGAGCGGGTAATTGGTCTTGGTGATCTTGCGGATCGCGTCGAAGGTTGCATCCACCGGGCCCACGCCAAAGCCGGCCTCCTGCACCAGCTGTTTGTCGACCTCCATCTGCATGGTCGCAGTGGGGATAGCCACGTTGCCGCTTACCACATTGAGATACACCAGGTTGTAGCGCTCTTCGATGCGGAACACCTCTTCAAAGAGAATGGCCTCGAGATCCTCGTCGAAGATCTCCTTCTTGAGATCGGCCAGTTCCTTGAAGCGCAGGAAGACCCGGTTGAGCTCGTCATCGCTCAGGGTGTAGCCCATCTGGCGGAGGTGATCACCGATGGCGTGTCTGCCGGAGTGCTTGCCGAGAACAATATTGCTCTCGGTCATGCCCACCGACTGCGGGGTCATGATCTCGTAGGTGGTCTTGTCTTTGATGAGTCCGTCCTGGTGTATTCCCGACTCGTGGGCAAAGGCGTTTGCCCCGACGATGGCCTTGTTGGGCTGAACCCGTATGCCGGTAATCTGGGTCAGCAGTTTCGAACTCTGAAAGAAGTTCTCGGTATGGATACCTGAGTGTAACCCGAAGAGGTCGCTGCGTGTGGCAATGGCCATGACCACCTCTTCCATGGCGGCATTGCCGGCACGCTCGCCGATGCCGTTGATGGTGCATTCCACCTGCCGGGCACCGTTGCGCAGCGCTGCAAGCGAGCACGCCACCGCCAGACCGAGGTCGTTGTGGCAGTGCACGGATATGATGGCCTGGCGGATGTTCTTCACCCTGGCAAAGAGTTCGGCGATCAGGTCTCCGAATTCCTCCGGGATGGCGTATCCTACTGTATCGGGGATATTGACCGTGGTGGCGCCTTCGGCGATGACCGCCTCCACCAGTTCGCACAGATATCCCCGATCGGTACGAGTGGCATCCATGGGCGAGAACTCCACGTTGGGGGTATAGCTACAGGCATGCCTGACTGCAGCACAGGCCTCCCTGAGCACCTGGGCCCGGGTCTTGTGCAGCTGATGCTTGAGGTGGATGTCGGACGATGAGATGAACGTGTGGATACGTGGACGGGCCGCATCCGCAACGGCCTGCCATGCCCGGTCGATATCGGCTGTGTTGGCACGGGCAAGGCCAGCCACCTGGACCCCCCGGATCTCCCGGGCGATCTGCTGCACCGCGGCAAAATCGCCTTCGGAAGCGACGGGAAAACCCGCCTCGATGATGTCCACTCCCAGCCGCTCGAGCTGCCGGGCAAATCCAAGCTTCTCATGAATGTTCATGCTGGCCCCGGGGGACTGCTCGCCGTCTCTGAGGGTGGTGTCGAAGATGAAGATCCGATTATCATGTGCTTCCATACGTAGTGCTCCTTTCTCATAAAATAAAAAAGGCCATGAGCGTTTCCGCCCATGGCCTTTTGGTTTCCTTTTTTGTCTGTTGGTTAAGGATAACCGCAAGCCAATGGGCGTGTGTTATCAAGCAACAGGCAAAGGAGCAGCAGTCCTGCTTCGTTCAGCAGGTCGAATCCCTTCTCCAGGTTACCTGTCCGTGCGCCCATCATTGTACCGCTATCCTCAACTTTCTACTGTTGTTATGTGAAGCACAACGGCTCACTTGTCAAGCCCCATATCGCTTTTCCTTGTTTCCGGGACAAAGCAGGGCTGATAAACAGGGGGCGAGCGAGTTCTCTTGACTTGTGAGAAGCCCGTGACATACACTCCCCAGTCATGTTCGGAAGCTTCCTGACCCTCGTTGTCACCCTCATGCACCTGTATGTCTTCTGGCGCGCCTCCTCGGTTCCGGTCCTGAAACGCCATGTCTCCCGCAGGGCTCTCGTGGGAACAGGCATCGTCCTGTGGGCGGTCTTTTTCTTCGGACGCATTATCGGCCACGGGGGCACAGGCGTGACGGCACAGTGGCTGGAGCTGGCGGGCATGACCTGGATGTCTGTGCTGTTCCTCGTCACGGTCTCTCTCCTCGGCGTGGAACTCATGAGCGGATTCGGCCAGCTCCTGCCCCGTCTGGCACCCAGACTGAGGGGTGCGGCGCTGCTGGCCGGCATGGTGCTCTCCGCCATAGCGCTCGTCCAGGGGATGCGGGCCCCGGTGATACAGGACTACGACGTGCACCTCTCCGGTCTCCCCCGCGAACTCGACGGCACCGTGCTCGTCGCCATGTCCGACCTGCACATCGGCTCACAGCTCGGCAGGCAGTGGCTGGAACAACGGGTTGAGCAGGTCGGCGAGCAGCGGCCAGACCTTGTCGTCCTGCTCGGCGATCTCTTCGAAGGGCACGGCGTGGCCCAGGAGGAGATGCTCCCGGTCCTGCGCCGCCTCTCTGCTCCCCTGGGCGTCTGGGCAGTGCCCGGCAACCACGAGTTCCATCCCGGCAACGACACCAGCCTCACCCTGGTCGAGGCGGCAGGTTTCAAGGTGCTGCTCAACCGCTGGGCAGAACTCAGTCCCGGCCTAATCCTTGCTGGCATCGAGGATCTTACGGCCATGCACCGCTCGGGCAGGAACGGCGATCCCCTTTCCCGCGCGCTTGCAGGCCGGCCTCCGGGCGCAACGATCCTCCTCTCTCATACCCCCTGGCAGGCAGAGAGGGCAGCAGCTGAAGGTGTGGGGCTCATGCTCAGCGGTCACACCCACGGCGGGCAGATCTGGCCCTTCGGCTATGTGGTCCGGCTCACCTACCCTCTGCTGGAAGGCCGCTACGAGGTGGCCGGGATGACAGCCATCGTGTGCCGCGGCACGGGCACGTGGGGACCACGCATGCGCCTGTGGCATCCAGGCGAGATTCTCCGCGTGACCCTTCACGTCCAGGAACAGCAGAACACTGTATCGGAAAGCGCCTCGCACCAGTAACCCTGCCCTGTCTTTTCTGCAAAAGCATTGACACGAGTCACCCAATAGATTTATTGGTCCCTGTGTCTAGTGTTTTTCCGGGCAAATCTTTTTTTGGAGTTCACATGAAAACAATTGTTATCGGCCACCGCAATCCCGATACCGACAGCTGCGCCGCAGCCACCGGCTATGCTGCCCTGAAGACCATGATGGGGTATGACAATGTAGTGTGTGCCTGTGCAGGCAGGCCAGGCGCACGGACAGAGTATCTCTACCGGACGTTCGATGTCCCGCTGCCGGAGATCATCGAGGATGTATCACCCCGCGTCTGCGACCTGATGGACACCTCTCCCCACGTTGTCTATACCGGACAGACACTGCTGGAGGCCATGGATTTTCTGAGGTGCAGTCAGATGTCCCGGGTGCCGGTCACCAGCCAGGACGGCAAATTCGTCGGCATGATCAGCCTCTTCGATCTTGCCGACAGGATGTTCCAGAAGGCCCGCAACACCGACTTCGAGGGAACCGGAGAAGGCGTCGTGGGCAAGAGTATTGAAACAACCATAAACCTGGCGGCTCACTCCCTGAATGCCCGCCTCGCCAGCCTGGCGGGAGATGCCGACAGCATGCGGCGGTTCAACGTGTATGTGGGAGCCATGAGCATGGAAAAGCTCCACGGGGATATCCTGCGTGAAAACAGGGAGCAGATGACCATCGTTGTCGGTGATCGCAGTGACATCCACCGGCTCCTCATCGAGAACGGGGTCGCGCTGATGATCGTTACCGGCAATGCACCGGTGGATCTCGACCTGCTGAAACTGGCACGCAGCAATGGCACCACGGTGCTGCAGACACCCTTTGATTCGGCCACCGCGGTGCGCCGCCTCAAGTTCTCCAGCCCGGTTGACGCCTCGCTTCAGCCCTATACCACCAGGTTCGCGAGCCAGGACAAGATCAGTGACATCGCCCACCAGGTCAAGAGCAAGCGGGAAGACAACTTTCCTGTTCTCGACGATGACAATACGCTCCTGGGAACGCTCAGCCGTTTTACGCTCGACGAGGTCTCGTCGGTACAGCTGATCCTGGTGGACCACAACGAGCTGAACCAGGCGGTGAAGGGGGCATCGGAAGTACCCATCGTGGAGATCCTCGACCACCACCGCATCGGCATGGCCCCCACCCAGCAGCCTATCGTGGTCATAAACGACATCGTGGGCAGCACGAGCACCCTGGTAACAGAGCGCTACCGCATGGCAGGGCTCGAGCCTGCTCCCGAGATCGCCGGGATTCTCATGGGCGGCCTCATTACCGACACCCTGCTGCTGCGCTCCCCGACCACCACCCAGAGAGACAGGCAGGCGCTCGAATACCTGAAGGCGCGTTCCGGGGCAGACCCGGAGAAGCTCCTGAAGGACTACTACAACGTGGGCTCCATGATCGCAACGCTGCCCACAGCGGATCTGCTGGCAGCTGACCGCAAGATCTACCATGCCGGCAACACCACGTTCGCGGTTTCACAGGTGGAGGAGGCAGGCTTCGAGAACTTCCTCAACAGCCAGGATGCCATCATGAAGGCCCTGGGCGAGTATGTGGAACAGACCGGCACAGCCTTTGCCGCCCTGTTCATTACCGATGTGGTGCGGGAGAATTCGCTGCTCGCCGTGGCGGGCAGTCCGAAGCTCCTCCACGCCCTGCCCTTTCAGCCTCGAGAGGCAAACCTCTACGACCTGCGGGGCATCGTGAGCCGCAAGAAGCAGCTTCTGCCGGCCCTGCTCAAGGCCTTTGAGAGGATCTGATCCGCCGGATAAGAGTCGACACGGTCGCCCGCTGCCGGAATCCGGGTGGCCTACGGTGCGCACCCCGTGGAATAAAACCCCGAAAAATCCCTTGTGCGGAGCATGCTTTGCCTTGACGGACGGGTCTGTCCATACTACAGAAAATAAGGTTGTGTTTCAGCCCTGACTATACACCAGAAACAGAGACTGCCGCTGACCATGCTTTTGGCAGCTGGAAGGAGATGGTATGGCAATAATTCCTCTGGAGAAGATAACAGCCGAACTGAGCGATGTAGCCATGGGCAGACGCCCGGCAGAGCTGGTGATTAAAAACGGCCGGCTCGTGAACGTGAACACCCACGAGATTCTCTCGGGCATCGACGTGGCCGTGTACAAGGGGCGTATTGCCCTGGTGGGAGATGCCTCCGGCTGTATCGGCGAGGGTACCGAGGTGATCGATGCGAGCGGGTATTACCTCGCGCCGGGCTTCATGGACGGCCACATCCACGTGGAGAGCAGCATGATGACCGTGTCCCAGTACAGCAACACCGTGGTTCCCCACGGCACCACCGCCATCTTCATGGACCCCCATGAGATCGCCAATGTGCTCGGGCTCAGGGGCGTCAGGCTCATGATGGACGAGGCACGGCAGGTGCAGCTGCGGGTCTATGCCACAGTGCCGTCGTGTGTTCCTGCGGCCCCGGGGTTTGAAGATGCCGGGGCAGTGATCGGGGCCGACGAGATAGCCCAGGCCCTGCAGTGGGAAAACATGGCCGGGCTCGGCGAGTTGATGAACTTCCCCGGCGTGGTCTTCAGCGACCCTGAGACGCACCGGGAGATCGCCGTAACACTGGCAGCAGGCAAGCCGGTGACCGGGCATTTCTCCATCCCCGATACCGGGTCCATGCTCAATGCCTATGTGGCCTCAGGCGTTCGCTCCTGCCACGAATCGGTCAGGGCCGAAGATGCCGTGGCCAAGATGCGGCTGGGCCTGTACGCCAAGATCAGGGAAGGCTCTGCCTGGCATGACCTGAAAGAAGTGATCCGCGCCATCACCGAATATCAGCTCTCCAGCCGGTTTGCCGTTCTCGTCAGCGACGATACCCACCCGGACACACTGGTCAAACTGGGACATCTTGACCATATCGTGCGGCGGGCCATCGAAGAGGGCGTCAATCCAATAACCGCCATCGAGATGGTGACGCTCAATACCGCCGAATGCTTCATGATGAGCAAGGATTTCGGCAGCATTTCCCCGTCCAAGGTGGCGGACATCCTGTTAATCAGCGACCTGAGTCGTGTCACGGTTGACAAGGTCATCATCGGCGGATCTCTGGTTGCTGAAGACGGCCGGATGATCAGGACCGAAGCACCCCTCACCTACCCGGACTGGTCGAAGCATACCGTCAACCTCGGCAAGACGCTGACCTTAGAGGATTTCCTCCTGGCCGCAGACGGCGAGACCGCAACCGTGCGGGTCATGGAGATCGAGGAGGCAAAGGTCGGCACCCGCCACATCACCGCAGACCTGCCCGTGGTGGAAGGCAATGTCCCTGCTGACACAGCCCAGGATGTCGCCAAGGTGGCCCTGTTCGAGCGCCACAATGCCACCGGCACAAGAGGGCTCGGCTTTACCAGGGGTTTCGGCCTCAAGGCCGGGGCCGTGGCCTCCACCGTGGCCCACGACTCGCACAACCTGCTCATCGTCGGCGTGAATGAAGCGGACATGGCCTTTGCCGGCAATGAACTGGTAAAGGCAGGCGGCGGCATGATCGCAGTACGGGATGGAAAGATCCTGGCTTTGCTGGAGCTTCCCGTAGCCGGGCTGCTCACCGACCGGCCCGTGAAAGAGGTGCAGGCGCAGGTTGAGAAGCTCGATGAGGCATGGAAACAGCTCGGCTGCAATCTCGTCTCGCCCTTCATGACCATGGCCCTGCTCGGACTGCCCGTGCTGCCGGAGCTGCGCATCAGCAACCGCGGTCTGGTGGACACCCTCAACTTCAAATTTGTGGATGTGCTCGTATAGGCAGTACCGCCGGCAGCACGGCAGCAGAAGATACCGTGGCCGGGAGAAGACCCCGGGCCACGATTCTACAGGCAGGAGAAAGAGGATAGTTGACCGTCAGCCCTGTTCATGTGGAGAAACGATGAGGCATAAGTTAACCGGTTCTCACCACGCAGGCATGTGTGCCCGAACCCCATGAGTGAGTGGTCTGTTTATATCCTGCGCTGCGATGACCGGTTTCTCTACACGGGCATCAGCACCGATGTGCATCGGAGGGTGGGCGAACATGCTGCACGAAACAACAGGGCGGCGAAGTATACCAGATCGTTCTCCTGCATTGAGAAGGTCTACGAGGTCAGCATCGGCAGCAGAGGCATGGCCGCTCGGATCGAGTATCAGATCAAGAAGCTCTCGAGGCAGAAGAAAGAGCTCATCGTTGCAGGTTGTTTCAGCAGGGATGAGCTCATGGCATTCCTCAGGCTCGATCAGGAAGACACCCTCTCCCCGTGACGAGCCGGCGTCATAGAGGTGATCGCCGGCATCTCTGAGGATTACGTCAGGTGCTCCTTCGCCCACAGTTTCTTCCTGGGCCTGGCTCCGGACAAGAAGGGCGTGCCCATGGTGGGTATCGGTCGCAACAGGGTATTCTTCGGGTATTCCCACAGGTTCTGAGGCCGGCTAATAATCCTGGCTTGTACGGTCAATCGGGTTCGGAGGTTGCAGCATAACTCACAGGCCCCTGAACCGGCAGCTACAAACCCCGTGCCCGATTATTTGAGGGAGATTCTAGTGGTGATGTTCACCGCACCCGTCGTGGGCGGCGCATGACGATCCGGAGTCGCTCAGCGAACCTGCGAGCCATGCCTCGACCACGGTGCGCACATCGCCGCTGCAGCCGCGGACCACCTTGATCCCGTAGGAGGTCAGCACATTGACCGCTCCGCCGCCCATGTTGCCGGCAAGCATCACGGTTACTCCCATTCCAGCCAGTGTACCCACGATGTTGGTCTTACAGCCGCAGCCCGCCGGAGGCTGGACAATCTCCTGGTTCACGATCTTTTTCTGGTCGTCCACCGTGATCACGGTAAAATGTTCACAGTGCCCGAAATGCCCATCAACCATGTTTCCGCTCGTAGGCAGTGCGATCTTCATATCTTTCTCCAATCAGATGTTTTGTACCCCAGAGGTGTTTACGAGGGGAAGGGGTTGTCTCTCTGCTCTTCTCCCGTCGTCCCTCATGAATATTCCCGGGCAATCGAAGAACAGGAAAAGAGCCAGCGAAGGGGGTTGAACCCTTGACCTGCTGATTACGAATCAGCTGCTCTACCACTGAGCTACGCTGGCACAGGTGATTTATTAGCCACAGATACAGCGTATTGTCAATGGATTATGATTAAAAAACAGGTATAAGGTACAAGGTGCAAGGTATAAGGTCTTAACTACTTGATATCAGGTATATGGTCCGAGGTATAGGGTATAAGGAAGGAAAAACCATAAACCTTGTACCTTATACCCTGAACCGGCTTACATCTCGAGCAGTCTTGTCAAAAAGAAACTTTCTGCCTGGGATCCGGGGCTAACCTGCTCGAACTTCCTTCTGCCTTAAATCCCGAACCCACGTGCTCGTCCTGCCTGGGTTCTCGAACCCAGTTGAGCCTTTAAAGAATCTGTCTCATGAACTGCTGGGTGCGTTCGTGGGTGGGGTTTTTGAAGAAATGCTCGGGTGAGCCCTCTTCCAGGATCCGTCCTTCGTCCATGAAGATGACACGGTCTGCCACCTCGCGGGCAAAGCCCATCTCGTGGGTGACAACGATCATGGTCATGCCCTCTTTGGCGAGGTTCACCATAACGTCGAGCACCTCGCCGATCATCTCCGGATCGAGCGCAGAGGTCGGCTCGTCAAAGAGCATGAGCTTGGGCTGCATGGCAAGTGCCCTGGCAATTGCCACCCGCTGCTGTTGACCGCCGGAGAGCTTGGTGGGATATTCATGTGCCTTTTCCAGGATGCCCACCTTTTTCAGGAGTCCCTGTGCGATCTTTTCCGATTCTTCCTTGGAACGCTTTCTCACGACAACCTGGGCCAGCGTTAGATTCTGGAGCACGGTCTTGTGCGGGAATACGTTGAACTGCTGAAAGACCATGCCCACCTCTTCGCGCACCTTGTTGATGTTGACCTTGGGGTCGTGGATCTCGAAACCGTCTACCACGATGCTGCCGGCATTGACCTCCTCGAGCTTGTTGATGGAGCGCAGAAGCGTGCTCTTGCCTGAGCCCGAGGGGCCGATAATGACCACCTTTTCACCGTCATAGACATCGAGGGAAACGTTATCCAGGGCCTTTAGGGTGCCGAAAAACTTCACCACCCCTTGTATCTCAACCATTTTACGGCGGTTATGATTCTGCACCGATCTTCTCCTCCATGATGCTTATGAGCTTTGACAGGAACAGGGTGATGATGAGGTAGACCAGGGCCACAACCGTGTAGGTTTCAAAATAGGTGAAGCTCTCGGCGGCAAACTCTCTTCCCCTGCGCAGCAGATCGGCAACCGCAAGGATCGAGACCAGGGAAGAATCCTTGAGCAGTGCAACAAACTC
The DNA here is from genome assembly GCA_018434685.1 of Deltaproteobacteria bacterium. Taxonomy (GTDB): domain Bacteria; phylum Desulfobacterota; class Desulfomonilia; order UBA1062; family UBA1062; genus DSAD01. The sequence goes on along the minus strand of JAHDOV010000006.1, from coordinate 164,816 downwards.
GTTCCCCACCGGCGGCAGAATGGTCTTGAATGCCTGGGGCAGGATGACGTGGTACATGGACTGGCCTGACGACATACCCAGAGAGCGGGCAGCCTCTGCCTGTCCCTTGGGGATGGACTGGATTCCCGCCCTGAATATCTCACCCATGTATGCACCGTAGCAGATACCCATGGCCATGATCGCGCTCGGCAGGGGCGGCATCTGGATAATACGGCCCAGGGCGAAGTAGATGTAAAACAGCTGAACCAGAAGGGGTATCCCCCTGATCACCTCGACATAGAGTGAGGCAATGCCGTTGATGATGGGGTTTTTCGAGATCCGGCCAAGGCCGGTGAACAATCCTATCACCAGGGCCAGCAGTATGGACAGAACGGTTACTTCAAAGGTGACCAGTATCCCGTCCGGCACGAACTTCATGATATCCAGGTAGGGGTCCGGCTTGAAGACGGCGAGGTATATCACGATGCCGATGGCGCCGAAGAAGGCCACCCTCCAGGCAGTAAAGAGGCCTCTGTCCTCTTTTGAGGGGATGGCAGCGCCATCCCCGACCTCGATAGATACTTTCTTCTTTTCTTTATCTTTTGGTGTCTTTGTTATCTCAGCCACTTGTTTTCGAGCTCTTTATCGATTCCTTTTGCCTGTACAGCCTTGATTCCCTTGTTGATGAGCTCCACCAGTTCGGCGTTGCCCTTCTTCACCACGACGCCATAACTCTCTTCGGTGAAAGGATCGCCCACGATCTGGAACTTTGCCTTGTACTCTGCACGCTGAAGCGCATAGTCTGCAGCAACCGGGGTATCACAGACAACGCCCTGGATTCTGCCGGAAGCCATATCCTCGAATGCAAGGCCGATCTCGTCATAGTTCTTGGGCTCCACGCCTTCGACCTTTTTCACTTCCATGGCACCCGTGGTGCCGATCTGGGCGCCGACCTTCTTACCCTTCATGTCTGCCAGAGATTTTACCCCTTCCAGGTCCTTCGGTACGGTGAGAACCTGGCCGGCATTGATGTATGGCAAGGAAAAATCAAAGGTCTTCATCCGCTCTTCGGTGATGGTGACCGAAGAGATCACTGCATCGTACTTGCCGAGATCCAGACCGCCGAAAATTCCGTCCCAGGCGGTGTTCTTGAACTCAACCTTGAACCCTGCCTCTTTTGCCACTGCATTCATGAAGTCAATATCATAGCCGATGATGTTCTTGTCTTTGTCGACCATTTCCATGGGCGGCCAGGTGGCATCCGTTGCCACGACTATGGTCTTCATGTCATCAGCGGCAAGGACCTGTGACGGCACGATTCCGGTCAAGGTCAGACCGATCAACAGAAACAACGTTACCAGAAACACTTTCCTCATAGATTTCCTCCCCTTATGTGATAAGTAGCGTTTTAAATCCGGTGTGTTCAAAAAACGAGTAACACAAATTCACTGTACAGTCCATAGGTTAAAATCTTTCCACGCAACGAAAACCGAGGCCCCATCCTGTCTGGTACCCTGGTCAGCCCCCAAAGAGAACCATCCAGGATGAAGCGGGACTTTCATAAATCCAAAGCGGCATTCTCTCCTGGAAACACAGATACGTCTCTCTATATGGTCCCTTCATGACAAGGTCTTTCTTTAATACGTATACTCCCGCATGGCCGCAATCATTGCCCGACACATCGGAAAATGCGCCCACACACGGCTGCAACACCTCAGAAAGCCAGTATTTTCTTGACATATGGGCTTGTGCGACATAATAAATAAGGAACATATCCTGGCAGTAAAACAAGGGAACGCTGAATGTCCAAGGGGTCGGAAAAGAGAAAAGAAGAGACTCGCACAAAGATCGTCACTGCTGCCTGTGAACTCTTCAGCAAGTTTGGCTATCACAACACGCAGGTCATGGACATCGTCAAGTCTGTCGGCATGTCTGCCGGCACGTTCTATAATCACTTCAAGGACAAGAGAGACCTCTTTGAGCAGATCACCCTGGACAGCCTCGAGAGTCTCCGGGTAACCGTCAAACTCATGCGCGAGCCTATCGATATCTGGAGCCACGAGGCCAGGACCAGGACCCTCATGGACACGTTCAACGCCGTCTTCGACTACGTGGACGACAATCCCCAGCAGCTCCTCATGATCCTGAGGGGGAGCTTCGGGGTGGACATGGACATGGACGTGAGCGTGTGGAGGTATTTCCAGGGCTTTGCCCAGGATGCCGGCGAGGACCTCGAGCGCTGGATCAACGACGGGGTCATCGAGGGGATCGACCCCATGCTGTTCGGCACTGCTGCCATCGGCATGTCTCTCCAGCTCATCCACATGTACCTGATGGAGAAGAAGTACCCGCGTGAAGAGATCATTGCCAACCTGATAAAGATGATCCTTGCCATGTTCGAGGCCTACCTCACCGAGGAAGGCAGGAAGGCCCTTGAAGCCGTTGAGGCACAATCCGCCGAGTAGAAGTCCCTCTTCCGCTCAGGCAGCGCTGTTCCCGATGCGTATGACTGTTCATATTTTTACAATTTCATCTTGACAACCGACAGACAGTAATTATATTTTATGAATGGTAATGAACTTTCATTATGATAATTGATGTTATTTACCTTGCGGGGGGTTATGGGGGGAGTGCCTTGTTCGACACGACAGCTGATGACCGGTATCATCACTGAAGACAGTATCATCCTCTCCTTCCCTTTGCAGAAAGTATCTGAGCTGCGGACATGAACTAAGGGCGGACCCGCTACCTGGGTTGTGTGCCTGACTATTGGGAGGAGCTATGGGTAAGAACCTGGAGGAACTCTTCATTCTTCCACGGCAGTTGGTTGATGAAGAAACCAAGAGTGTGGTCGTGCTCGTGCGGCAGTGGGCCGAAAAAGAGATCCTTTCGAAGAGGATGGAATACCGGGAGAACTATTCAACCCTCTTTGTCGAGGCAAGAAAAAAGCTCCACCTGACAATCGGCCTGCAGTGGCTCACTCTGCCGGAAGAATACGGCGGATTCGGATGGGACACCCACACCAATGCACCGGGCATCACCGGTGTCCTGTCCGAGATCGGCAGGGCTGATGCTGCTATCGGCGTTTTGCTCGCAATGAAGTATGCACTCTTTGCAACGATCGCCATGACACACAACCTGAACAAGAAACTCTGTGGTACGCTCTCGCCCCTGTATGTATCCGATGAAATAAAGAATCCCGTCCTGATCCTGCCGGGTCCCGGCAGGGCCGGGCAGGAAACGCCCCTGTTTCTCGGCCGTTCAATCGGTGCAGAGGCCAAGGCCACAAAGGGGGGATACACCATCTCCGGCACGGATCTGAGGCCGCTGTCCGGCGGCAGCATGGCAGACCTGTTCTGTGTGGTATGCGCAGGGAAGAAGGGCACGCCGTGTCTCGCCATGGTCCCTGGCGATGCCCAGGGTATAAGGAGGGGGCCTTCGATCAAAACCACCGGACTGAATGCCTGCGAGAACGCTGAAATAACCTTCGATGCTGTTGCCATCCCGAAGGAGAACGTGATCGACCGCGACGGCGTGGTGGAGGAACTCTATACCTGGCTCAACCTGCTGCTCGGCGCAGTGAGCATCGGTGCCGGTGCAAACTTCTTCGAGATCCTGGCCGACTGGAGCGAGACCCGTGTGATCAAAGGCGGCATCACGCTCAAGGAAAACCCGCTGTGTGCATCGGTCCTGGCAGATGTGGCAGAGGAAACAGCACTGGCAAAGATCCTCCTGTTCGACCTCGCACACCTCCTGTCGAGGCCCGATCACTGGGATAGTAATGGCAGGAGGGCCTTCACGTTCTCGGAAATGATCGGAAGCCGGGTCCAACAGGCAGTCATGAGGGCGATCAATCGCGGCCTGGAGCTCATGGGTTCAGCCGGCTATGCCAAGGAATGGCACGCAGAAAAGCACTGGCGGGACATCAAGACCATCCAGTCTCTCCTGTGCGGCGTTGGCGCCGAGGCGCCGGTGAAGATGGACACGGCCCGTTTCTTCTACAACTGCACTGAGATATGAGAAGAGGATGATATCATGAAACATTTCAATGATTTTTCTCGGCCCGAGGAGTACATATCTCCATTCGACCGTCATTTCAGAAACGTGATCAGAAAGCACCTGGAAGAGACTGTCATGCCTTTTCGCCGTCAATACGACGAAGACTGGAAGGACCACCATCTGATCGAACCCGCCTTTGACAAGCTCATGGGCGAGCTCGGTCTCCAGAAATCCCTCTTCCCCCAGGAGTACGGCGGGTGGGGTCTGGCGCAGTCCGATTATATATTCCGCATGGGCTACATGCTCAGTGAAGAGCTTGGCAGAGCGGATACAGGCATGGCAGTAGCCCTGTGTGTAACCTTCTGGCCCCTGCTCGTAATCATGATCGACCCCTTTGTGAATGAGAGGCTCATCAAGGAGTTTGCCCCCATGTTCTGCAACACCAAGAAGGCTGTCTTTGCCGCCAATGCCATGACAGAGCCCCAGGGCGGCTCAGACATTGAAAACCTCGGGCTTTTAGGCGGAAAGACCATCCGCACCACTGCACGGCTCGATGGTGACGAGTGGGTGATCAACGGCCACAAGCTCTGGCCGACAAATTCAGGCGGGGTAGCAAAACTCTTCGGCGTGCCGTGCACCACGAAGCCAGGATCGAACGATCCTGATGATTTTGCCTTTATCTTCGTGCCTGCCGACCTTCCCGGCGTCACCCAGGGCGGGGCCTATGAAAAGGCAGGTATGGCAGCGGACAAGAATGGCGATATCTGGTTCGAGGACGTTCGCGTGCCGAGCTGGTACCGTGCCCACGGCCCGGGAGACGACGCAAAGGCCTTTTATCAGCTTATCTCCTTCGGCCAGATGGCAAGCTGCGCGTTCCTCACCGGCGCCATGATGAACCTCTACGAGCGGCTCTATGAGTTTGTATCCACCAGAACCTACAACAACCGTCCCCTCAAGGAGAATGATGCCATAGCCGGCATCATCGGCAGGATTGCAGGCGATATAGACATCTGCCGCATCCTCGGGCACGAAGCAGCCATGATAGGAGACCGCCGCAACAAACCCTATGGCAAGCCTCTGGTCTCGGAGGACGTTGTGGGCAGGATCCGCAACATCAAAGATTTTGTCTCTGATCGTGCAGTAGAAAACTTCGGCAAGGCCATGGATGTACTTGGCGCTTACGGAGCGGACCGGGACTGGGACATCGAGAAGCACTGGCGCGACATAAAGATCATCCAGCTCTGGATGGGCGGCAAGCAGCTCTGTCAGATGGAGGCTGCCCGGTATTTCTTCAACTGCGAGACCCTGTGAGGAGAAAGGCCATGGCTGAACAGACAGGCAGAGGAATCATCGATTCCAATAACCGTATCCTCGAGGAAGTCCTCGACAAGCCCGCCTTCAAGGAAGGCCTGCGTCTCGTACTCATGAACATCGACCCGCAGAACAGCCCCAGGCTGGTACGCACGATCCTCGGTACGGATGTCGAGGTGCCGCTTGCCATTGTGGGTGCTCTTCCTGCACTGGCCAACGCCGTTATCCTGGCTCTGGATGAGCTTATCATTCAGGTGAGGGAGAAATTTCCCCCCGTACTGCTGGCCGACATTGTGGAATCGCTGCTGAACGAGATCGACCCAGAGAGCCTCGCGCGGGTCATGGCTGGTGCAAAAGACCTCAGCGAGCTCCTCTCCCCTGTCTTCAGGGCTGCCTGGACAGCCGCCCAACAACAGCAACAGCACAAGGAGGAAAAATAATATGTTCTCCGAGACGACGAGAAGAAGCCGCGGCGGTATCCTGAAACAGTTCCTGAAAACGCCCGTGTACAAGGACATCCTCAGGATGAACCTGAACTCGATGAGGCCGGAGACAGGGAGTCAGCTGGTAAAGACCCTGGCCACCGAAGATCCCGAAGTTTTCCTGGGCCTTGCAAGCTCGCTGCCGATAGTGATAAACGCCCTCACCAGTGCCTGTTCCGAACTGGCAATCCAGCTCAAAGACACGTATCCACCCGAGACCCTCAAGTCCTTCATGGAGAGCCTGGCAGGTGACATCGACACCAAGGCAGTCGGCACCTGCTCGGGGGCCTGGGCGAGCCTCGTGTCAACCCTGTGGGAGAAATCACCCGAGGTGCGGCTCAAGGTGAGAAACGCGGTCATCTCCTCCGGCCCCGGGGCCGTGGCCGGGGCAATAAACGCGGCTGCACGCACCATCAACACGCTCCTGCGCGACAACCCGAAGGTGTTGAGCACCTTTGTTTCGGATGTCTTCACCCACACGGATAAAGATGAGATCAGGCAGGCCACCCTGGGTCTGGCCGAGGCATTCCTCGACCAGAAGTGGCACCTCGCCTCCTGGGTGCTCCGGCTTGCCCGGAACAGGATCGGGAGGCGGTTCGGCATATAAACAAAGGCTTTAGACATCAGGCTTCAGGCACGTGGTGAAGGAGTAATCTTCCATATCCCGGCACCGAGAGCCTGAGCCTTAAGACCACGAGAGAAGTGATTATGGATAAACTTGCTGACAAAAAGAGGCTGTTCACCAGAGAGGTCATCGTCGAGGCGGCAGAAGAGCTCTTCAGCCAGAGGGGCTACCACAATACCCAGGTCATGGACATCGTCAAGGCCGTCGGCATGTCCGCCGGCACGTTCTACAACTATTTCAAGGACAAGAGGGACCTGTTCGAGCAGATCACCCGGCAGAATTTCAAGGATTTCCGCGACCGCATCAAGAAACTCAGGGAGCCGGTAAACATCTGGGACCGCACCGACCGGGAAGCAAAGCTCAACGATACCTTCTCGGCCTACTTCGACTACATCGACAACCACCGCCAGCAGTTCATCATCCTGCTGCGGGGCAGCTTCGGCGTGGACGAGGAACTGGATGGAAACGTCTGGAGATACTACAGCGACATCGCCCAGGACCTCGCCGACGACATCCAGAACTGGCTCAATATGGGCGTCATTGAAGGGGTGAATACACCTGCGCTGGCCTATGCCGTAGTGGGCATGGCCATGCACCTCGGGCACAGCTACCTCATGGAAGAGAAATTCACCAGGGAAGAGGCCATCATGACGCTGACATCCATGAGCAACCTCATGTTTGAATCGTACCTGACAGAGGCAGGCAGAACAGCCCTGCAGGCAAAGAAATAGATGAAGCGGAGGGTATGAAGGATGACTATTACTGACAATCAGGCCCAGCTGACCCGGATCTCGGCCAGAATCATCGGCGAGACCGTGCGGGCCAGGGGCACGAGGACCCTGCTCGCCGAGGTGGCAAAAGACCTCATCAGCACCTGGGCCAACAAGGGAAGGATCAGGGCCAGGATCGCGCCCCCGGTGAACTGGATCGTCTCAAAGGTGCTGCAGCCGGGCAAGAACGGCACCGGCAGGGGCATATCGGCCGATGTGGGTCAGTTCCTGACCGCATGGGCACGAAAAGTCAATGCAGACCACGCCGGGAAGGAGGCCTGCCACGCCGCTACGCGAGGAGCTGCCATCCACGACTTCCTGAAGAATACCGATTTCGGGGAGATCAGGGAGATGGTGGAAACCTCTGAACCATGCGTCCTGAAGACCATTGAGGCCTTCAACGAAAATCTCTGGAAATACCCGGCAAAGGTGGGAACCCTGGTGGCAACCGTCATCCCGCTCATGAACATCTTCACAAAGGCCTCGCGGGAGATCCTGCTCCCCATCGAAAGGGCAATAGGGCCCGACCTGCTTGCAGACATCATCCTCTCCCTGGTCAAGGGCATCAACGGCGCAGACACTGCACAGCTCATCAATACCGTCAGAGAGTTCATCCGGAGGATCCATACCGGCAGCCTGCTGCTCGGAAAGGGCGGCAAGCCGCTGTTCGAAATCTACCTCACTGACCTTCTCCATGACTGCTTTTCCGAAATGGACCCGGAGCTGGTGAAAAAGATCCGCATCATCTTTGCCGAAGACAGGGAGTCAATTGCCAACGCCCTGGCCTCCGCTCTGAGAGACAATCCCGGGATAACGCTGTCATCCCTTGCATCTTTCGGGTCGGTGAAAACATCTGCAATCAAGGCAAGGGCCCGCAAACTGGGCGTCATGGAGGAGATCGATCCCGATGGCCTGAAGTCTGCCATAACCGAGGGCATGTCGGATCTTGACACCTACGAGTTTGCCGGGCTCATCAACACCGCATGCAGGGTCGCCAACAAAATCCATGATGCCAAGCCGGACATCGTGAGCAACGCCTTGAGCGGGGTCGTCGACTCCGTGAATGCTGATGAGGTCAGAAAGACATTCCAGTGGCTGATCCCCGATGTGGTGGAGGCCCTCAAGCCGCTGGCAGCTGTTGTGATGCCGCTGATCATCAGGGCCTTGAGCGAGCTCATCAACCCTGATGGCGGTTATGCAAGTCCTGAACACAGGGAGGCCCTGGAGGCCTTCAGGGCTGTACTGGCCGCTGACGGCAGGGGGTGAGAAATGATGGAAAAACTGAGAAAGACTGCATTGAACCTGCACAACGAATTCGTACAGAAGTGGAAGAAACAAGGCGGCAAGGTCGTGGGCTACGCCTGCACCTTCATACCCGAGGAGATCCTCCACGCCGCAGGGCTGCTGCCGTTCAGATTACGGGGCGTCGGCACCACGTCGGTCTCCATCGGTGATTCCTACTTCGGTCCGGTAAACTGCAGCCTGCCCAAGTGCATGCTGCAACTCGCAGGACAGGGGGCGTACGCTTTCCTGGACGGTGCCATCCTCAGCAACGGCTGCGACTCCATGCGCAGGCTCGAAGAGTGCTGGAGAAAGGCGAGCGAGGATTATCCGGGAACGCTGCCGGGATACTACGAGTACTTCTCCGTACCCCATAAGGCCGTGGATTACAGCATCGATTTTTATGCACAGGAGCTCACCGAGATGATCTCCACCCTGGAAAAACACTTCAAGGTCACAATCACAGCCAAAGCCCTGAAGAAATCCATCAGGGTCTACAACCAGGGAAGACTTCTCCTCCGGAAACTCGACGAACTCAGGTATCGTGGCGAGGTGCCCATCACGGGCGCGGATGCCATGGCCATCCTCATTGCGGGTCATGCCATGCCTCGTGAAGAGTGGGGAGCCATGCTCAAAGACATCCTTGCCGACCTGGAGAATACACCACCCGTATCGGATCACAAAAAGCGCCTCATGCTCATCGGGAGCGCCAACGACGATGTGGATTTCATCAACCTGATCGAGGATAGCAGCGCCATTGTCGTTGCAGACACCGTGTGCTTCGGATCGCGCACGTATGCGAACCTGGTGGATGAAAAGGCCGATCCCATCCCCACCCTTGCATCCCACTACCTGAGCAACAGCATCTGTCCCCGCATGCTCGGCTGCTACAAGGACCGGCGTTCCTACATCATGGACCTCGTCAACAAAACAGCAGTGGACGGCGTCATCCTGCAGAACGTGCGGTTCTGCGACCTTCACGGCTCGGAAAACGGCGTGCTCGAGCGCGACCTCGAGGCAGCGGGTATCCCCTGCATGCGGCTCGAGAGGGAGTACGGCCCCCTGGTGGAGACGGGCAGGATCAGGATGCGGCTCGATGCCTTCGTGGAAAGGATTTCTTAAAGGAGGTTTTTCATGTGCCAGATTGACAGAGATACCATTGCAATAGAGGTGTTGCGCGACATCGCGCTTGATGACAGGAGGATGCTCGCCGAAAGGCAGAGGGCCATCGATGCGCTCACCCTGTTCCCTGCATCAGCGGTTGCGACCCTGGAGTACATAGCCCGCAAGACCGACCTGGAGGTTCTCAAGGAGCGCTCCCGGCTCTACATACAGCGGATAAAATCCGGGGCACATCTGAGTATGTCAGGAGTCTGAGGAGGGATATGCATGAAGAAGGAGACGCGCGAGTATAACTACGACTGGATGCTCTGGACAATAATCAGTGCAGCGGCAAATTCCCTTGATGGAACTCAGAAGGAGTATGAAAGCCTGAAACGGGTCATACCGAACTTCAAAAACGTGCTGGATGCCATGTTGCGGCATGGAGAGCCGGGCGTGCTCTTCATGAAGATGGCCGCCGAATACCTCACCGACATCATGACGGCACACGACCTGGGCAAGAAGATCTGTATCGGCACCTTTGTCTCGGCAAAGCACCTGTTCTTCGCCTTTGACAACGTGGTGCCTGTCTGGGCAGAGATCATGACCGTATTCGGCACCCTTGCCCTGAAGAAAGGTACGGCAGAGTACATGGACTACTGCTGCGAGGTGGGGTTCACCGAGACGTCGTGCTCGGCACAGCGGGGCTCGTTCGGGGCCTACCTGGCAGGCCTTACCGAGAAGCCGGATTTTCTCATCTGCGGATCGCCCGGCATCTGCGACACGAATGGCAATGCGGTCCAGTTCCTCTCCTCCTACCTCGACTTGCCCATGTTTCAGCTCAATTTCCCCTCAAAGCTCACGGGGAAACGCATCGACGACTATCACCGGAAAGACTACAAGGCCATGATAGCATTCATCGAGGAACAGTCGGGCTCACTCCTGAACGAGGATAAGCTCAGGAGTCTCCTCGAAGAACAGAAGCGCCAGGACGAGCTTACCATTGAACTCTACGACCTCATCCGGCTCAAACCATGCCCGGTTCCGCCGATCTTCACCCTGTTCATCTATTCGGGAAGGCTCTCCATGCCGGGCAGAAAATCGTACACCGCCGTGCTCGAATCCATGCTCAAGGTCGTTCGTGACAATGCAGCCAAGGGGTATGCCGGCACGACCTCGAAAAAGGAGCGGGCACGACTCCTGATGTGCTACATCGACCACTACACCACGGATGCGCGGTTCTGGGAATGGATCGACGCCCAGGACATCAGCCTCATGCCGACGCTCATCTTCACCTTCTTCAACGAAGGGATCAACTATGCCCAAGGAAGGGCTGATGAGGCCTACCATATAGACACCTCCACGCTGGAGACCATGATCGACTCGCTGGCGGATATCAACTCCCGCATGCCCATGGTCAAGCAGCTCAGGGGACCGTATGACGCACCAGGGATGTGGCGTGACGATCTCCTGTGCATGTCGAAGATCATGAAGCCCGACTTCCTGGTCTATGTCGGGAGCATGGGGTGCCGCAACAGCTGGGGCGCGAACAAGCTGCTGCAGCGCGATTGCGAGCGGGAAGGCATCCCCACCATGCTGCTCTTTGCCGATGCCTTCGACGACAGGGTCTCTTCGTGGGAGCACTGCGTGGACAAGATCAGCGAATTCATGCACGTAAGGGGGATTTCATCATGATGTCAGCAGGTTGTGACGTCGGGTCACTCACCACCAAGGCAGTGATCCTCAACAACACCAGGGTGATGAGCCATGCACTGATCCCTTCATCGTTCAACCCTGAAAAATCTGCAGCAGAGGTTATGGCTCTGGCATTGAACGCTGCCGGGCTCACCATGAAGGACATCGGGTTCTGTGTCGGGACAGGCTACGGCAGGGAGAAGATCCCCTTTGTCGGCAAGGCCGTCTCCGAAATCGCCTGCCATGCCAAGGGCGCTCACTGGCTGCTGCCCTCTATCCGGACCATCATCGACATCGGCGGTCAGGACTGCAAGGCCATTCGCATCGATGAAAAGGGGAACATTGTCAGGTTCATCACAAACGACAAGTGCGCCTCAGGCACGGGCAGGTTTCTCGAGGTCATGGCAAAGCTGCTCGGGCTGGAGCTTGAGGAACTCGGGACACTCTCTGGCCAGTCCAGAAACCCCATCACCCTGGCTGCCACCTGTACGGCCTGGGCGCAGGCAGAGGTTATCGTTCACCTGAACTCGAATACGCCAAAGGCAGACCTGGCTGCAGGAATCAACCAGGCCATGGCTGCCAGGGTGGCGATCCTGGCCAAGTCCGTGGGGGTCGAGAAGGATGTGTGCATGACAGGCGGTGTGGCAAAGAACGCCGGGGTGCTCGACGCCATGGAGAAACATCTGGGCGTACCCATGCGCCGGCTCAGGGTTGACCCTCAGGTCATGGGTGCCCTGGGGGCCGCGGTGCTGGCAAAGGAAAAAATGGAGGGAGCATCACATGTACGTAGCAGGCTGTGACGTCGGTTCCTTGAGCGCCAAGGCCGTCATCATGAAAGATGGCGATGTGCTGGCCTCACACGTGATATTCGCAAAGCCCGAGCCCGAGGAGTCGGCTCGCGAGGTGATGGGGAAGGCCCTCGAAAAGGCCGGGCTCACCATGAAAGATATCGCATACTGTGTGGGCACTGGTTATGGCAGGGACTCCATCGGTTTTGCCGATGCCGTGGAGTCCGAGATCGTATGCCATGGCAAGGCCGCCCAGTGGCTCATGCCCGAGGTGCACATGGTGATCGATATCGGCGGCCAGGACGCAAAGGCCATCCGGCTGGACGATACGGGCACTGTCATCCGCTTTGCCTACAACGACCGCTGCGCATCCGGTACGGGCAGGTTCCTGGAGGTCATGGCCGGAGCCATGGACATCAGGCTTGAAGATATGGGGGATATCTCCCTGAGTGCCACCAACCCCCTTTCCATCTCTAACCAGTGCGTTGTCTTTGCAGAAACCGAAATCATCTCGCTGATCAATGCGGGCAAAAACCTGGCTGACATCGTGGGCGGTCTGCACAAGTCTCTGGCACACCGGGTTGCAGCACTGGCCAGGGGCATAGAACTGGATCACGAGATCACCATGACCGGCGGGGTGGCGAAGAATGCCGGCATGTTCGCCGCCCTCGAGGAGGCGCTCGGGGTAAAACTCTCCAAGATGGAGACCGACCCGCAGATCATAGGAGCCCTGGGTGCGGCCCTCATAGCCCGGCGGGCAGCAGAAAAGGACGGGTGAAGAACCGCATGGAACTCTTTACGGGCACCATTGAGTCTCTCAGGGACTTTGTTGATACTGCACCTCAGAAAAGGGCCTGGAGCGAGAACCCTTCTGGCCACTGGCCGACTGGAGGAGGCAGGAACATAGTCCTGAAAGAGGATATGGCCCTCGAACTGGGCAGCCCGGAGAAAGAGTCGGTATCCTGCCTGCTGTGGACAGAGAATCTCCCGGGCATTGCAGATGGCAGGATAACCCTTATCGGCCCTGATTTCCCGGAGAGTGAGGGCAAGAGCCTTCCCTTGGGAAAGGTGGTCCTGGTGGGGGTTGAAGGCTTTACCGAGGACAATGCCTATGACAGGCACAAGGAGCTCGATTTCCTGCGCTACGACCTCGACCTCAAGGGGTTCATGATGAGGGCGGTGTCCCAGTACATGAGAGAGTGGTGCAGGATCAGCAGGGAAGCGCTCTTGCAGGGCTTTTCCGCCACGGTTCTGGGCTCGGCGCTTATGGCCCTCTTCAAGGATAGGCCCTATGTGAAGGCCGTCGAGGTGATCTTCTTCACCTCCAGCACGAGTGACGTGAGCAGACTCAGGGAGATCACAGCACCGGCTGAACAAATCATCGCCGCCATGAACAAGATGGCATCCGAGATGGATTTCGAGTGTGGAAGCTGTGACTACCAGGACGTCTGTGATGAGGCGGAAGGCCTGAAACGCATGAGGGACAAACTCATGGAAAAGTCAAGAGAGGCACTGCATGGCTGATACGAAAATACTGGCAATGTGCGGCAAGGGAGGGGTCGGCAAGACCTCGGTCTGTGCCCTCATGGTGAAACTGCTCGCAAAAGGCAATGGCAGGAAGATCCTTGCCATTGATGCCGATCCGGCTGTCGGCCTGGCAACGGCACTGGGCATACCGGTGAGGAAGACCGTTGACGACATCAGGAAGGGTCTCATTGCCAGGATACAGAAGGGTGAATCCCCGGGAGGTCAGGAGACGAGTAAGCTCCTGGACTATGAGGTGTTCGAGGCCCTGGAGGAGCGTGAGGGGTTTGCGCTCCTGGCGATCGGCAGGCCCGAGGACGAGGGGTGCTTCTGCAAGGTGAACTCGCTCCTCAAGGACATTATCGGCGACCTGTCCGGCAACTTCGATATCGTGCTCATCGACGGTGAGGCCGGTATCGAGCAGATCAACAGGCGGGTGATGAAAACGGTCGATCACCTGGTCCTGGTCTCGGACACATCGGCAAAAGGCATCGGCGTTGCCAACACCATAGCAGATGTCGTGAACGAAAAGAAGGCGGTTGACTTTACGAGTATGGGGCTCGTGCTCAACAGGGTAAGAGACCTCTCCGAGGTGAACGACATAAAGGCCAGGACGCGCCTTGAGGTATATGGCTGGCTCACTGACGATGACCTGATCAGATCCTTGGACTTCAGAGGCGAGCCGCTCACCGGTATGCCTCAGACATCCCCTTCCCTTGCAGCCGTCGCAGGAATCGTCGATAGAATCTTCGGTGCCGGCATGAATTCACCGTGCACGCCCGCCTGTCACGCAGGCAGGGAGGATACCTGAGATGAACATGCTGCTGGTGTACTTTTCCCAGACCGGAAATACCCGCAAGGTTGCCCAGACCATGGCGGATGAGTTCGGCATGAAAGGGCACACCGTCAGGGTTCTGCCCATGATGGAAACCCCGCTTGCAGATATTACAGGTTGCGACGTGCTGGGCATAGGAACCCCCTGTTTTGAAAGCCAGGCCCCCACTCCTGTCAAGGACTACCTCTCAACGCTCCCGTATATGCAGGGTAAGCGAGCCTTTGTCTTTGCCACCTCCGGAGGCTCTCCCGGGCGGGTGCTCCATGACCTCGCACGCCTCCTGCAGAGCAAAGGCGCTTCAGTCATGGCAGGGTTCAAGGCGAGAGGAACCGTTCATCACCCTGCCCCATGCCTCATGGGCCGTATGCCGGAACGCCCCGACCAGAAAGACCTGACACACGCCCGCGTGTTTGCCGAGTCGCTTGACGATCATCTTCAGAGCGGCCGGTCAGGGCCTGTGCCTGAAACAAGCAGGTATGCACTGAGGCGCACGTGGGGATTCTATGACCTGGTGTCGCTCATAGCACAGCCCTTTCTGCTTCGCATCCTGCTGCCCAGGCCGAGGATTGATCAGTCTCTATGCAAACAGTGCACCATATGCGCCCGGGAATGCCCCATGAAGAGCATTTCACTTGATCCATATCCGATCCTCGATGACCAGTGCATCCGTTGCTACCATTGCCAGAACATCTGCCCGCAGAAAGCCGTAACCTCTTCCTGGCTGTTCGGCAACATCGTGATCTTTACCCTGTACAACACGCTCTTTGCCCGGCTCTTCGGCGATGTGGAGCCGGGAGAGCGCATCTACTGACCTGTATGAGGAGAAAATGGTTATGATGCTATTCTTTCATCAATTCCGTGGATACCCGATGGTATCAGGGGTAGTGCTATGATGACCGCTGGAAGAGCATCGCGCGAATTCGAGGCACTTCTCGAGAGCCCGCAGAACAGCCTGGTCGAACAGGCAAGAAACAATGGGCGCATACCCATCGGGTATTCCTGCTCGTTCGTGCCCGAAGCCCTGCTCATGGCGGACAGGCTCTTCCCGGTGCGCCTTCAGGCACCGGGGATCGCGGGCACCGAGATTGCCGACAACTACCTGTCGAATTTCATCTGCTCCTATGCGCGCAGCATCCTGGAGTTCGCCCTTGACGACCGGTACGACCTGATTCAGGGCTGGGTCTTCGTGCCCTCGTGCGCACACATGCAGCGGCTCTATGACAACCTGGAGTATCTGAAAAAGCCGGCATTCTCTCATGTTCTCGATGTTCCCCGCAAGGTTAACGAGGTCACCACCACCTGGCTGGCCGAAGAACTCAGGATGCTCGCAGACAGACTCTCAGCGAATTTCGGCGTCGATATGAGCGACACATCCCTCAGGAAAGCCATAGCTGAGTGGAATGAATTCGCACACGTCATAGGGGCAATCGGCGAGCTGAGGAAGAAACCAAACCCGCCTTTGAGCGGCACCGAGTTCCACGCCATGCTCATGGCCTCCCTTGTATCGCCCAAGGACCTGATCCTCCCGAATATTCTCGATTACAAAAAAGAGCTCGAGAACCGCGATGGCATACAGAACTACCGGGCCCGTCTCATGCTGGTGGGCGGGCATCTGCATGATCCGGACTATATCCGCATCATCGAGTCTCAGGGAGGGCTCGTGGTGGCAGACCGGTTCTGTACCGGTTCCATGCCCGGGCTCATGTCCATCGAGCCGAATGGAGACCCCTTCAGGACCCTTGCCGAACATTCCTTCAAGAAGACGCTGTGCCCGCGCATGATGGAGGACTTCGACCGGAGACTTCAAACCATCATTGAAACAGTGAAGGAATACAAGGTGGACGGGGTCGTCATCGAGATTATCAAGTTCTGCGATCTCTGGGGGGTCGACTCCATGCCGCTGGTCACGGCGCTCAGGAAAAAAGGGATCCCGGTGCTCAAACTGGAGAGGGAATACCGCCTCGGTGGGGAAGGACAGCTCCGCACCCGCGTCCAGGCGTTCATCGAGAGCATGGGCAGATAATGATCCGGGAAGGGAGGACCCTCATGTTGAAAAACGTGCGTACCTATCTCACGTCCCTGGGCTTGACGCTCGCGAAGACAGGCAGGAGGGTATGGCAGAACTCTCTGCCCGAATATCTCATCAGCTCGCCGGACCCCGGGGCAGCTCTCATCTATATGAAATACTGGGCCATCAATTACTACTGTATCCTGAAGTTCGGCCTCGAGTTTGTCGTCGAGCTCGGTCCGGCGAGATCCATCCGGACTCTCATCAGGAACCCCTGGATACTGACCCTGCTCAAGATCAACGGGCTGATGCGGCGGTATGGACGCGGCAGGACAGGGCTGTACCTCGAATCGGTGTGCATGGCCCTGCAGACCGTTGTCGCCGGGACCATCGACATGCTCCGGCAGATGTTCTTCCACCCCGAGCGAATGGTAGTAAACGAGGACCTGGTTCCCCTTGATATTGTCCATTCCATGGGCCTTGACGCCTATCTCCTCGAGGCCTTGGGCATCATACTGCCCATCTTGGATTCGGAATCGTGCCTGAAATACATAGACGAGGCTGAAAACGAGGGCATGAATGCGGATGCCTGCAGCCTGCCCAAGACCACGGTGGGCATGGTCATCAAGGGCCACACGCCAAAAGGTGTTGCCATGGTGAGCTCCAATATGCCCTGCGATGCCGGGGCCGCCTCGTACGCCTTCATCCAGCGCATGTTCGACATCCCCACCTACCGCCTCGATGTGCCATACCATTTCTTCAATGAGCGTGCCGAGGACCTCTTCATCGAAGATGTGAAGGCCATGATCGCCTGGCTGGAAAAGCACACGCCGGGCCGCATGGACTGGGACCGGTTCAGGCGGATCTGTCTGAACCGCAACCGCATCCTGGAACTCGAGCTGGAGCTGTGGGACATGCTCCGCGCCCGGCCCGCCCCCCTGGCATCCGAGGCGGTATGGCTGAGCCACCTCTGGAATGTGAATGTCACCCCGGATTACGAGTTTTCGGTCAGGCACTTCGAAAAGCTTGTGGATATGGCACGAAGGAACCTTAGAAACAATACCCCGGCCACGGTCAACGAACGGTACCGGACCATCGTATGGAATCCGCCGTTCCTCCATTTCTCAGACATCTTCAACTGGGCTGAGCGCACCTACGGCCTGACGCTCATCAACGACAGCATGACCTACCACCATCACCGGCCCATTGACACCTCCACGCCCGAATCCATGCTGCGCGGCTGGAGCAGGACCATCATGCAGGGCCCCATGGTCCGCCACACCCGGGGTCCGGCCGAGAACTACCTGGACGACATCTTCCGCGCGCAGAAGCAGTTCGACCTCGACATGATCTGGGTGGCAAACCACGTGGGGTGCAAGGGGGGACAGGCCATGAACGGCATTCTTCGTGAGAAGTGCCGGGAAAAGGGGATACCCCTGCTCATCCTCGACTACGACCTGAGCGACCCCCGCATCGTGTCCCATGACAACATGAAGCGGCAGGTGGAACATTTCATGGACAACGTCATGAAAGCACCACGCCTTGATGGACAGGGAGCTTCAGCATGAAGATGAAAGCCTTGCCCGATACAGAATCGGGTACATTACGGAAGCTGCATGATATAATGAACAGACTGCACTCACCTCTGCAAGCGCTTCCGGGCCTGCTCAGGTCCTTTGGGCAGTCCATACGGGAGATCGCGTGCGACATGGGCAACCTATCGGCAAAGGACTTCCTGGTCTATGCCAAATACTGGGTCCTGATCTGGCTGTGCATTGCGAAGCTCGTCGCAAGACGGGGGCCGGGTTTCGTCCGGGAGCTTGTCCGCTATCCCTGGATGCTTTATCTGCTCAAAGTGACCGGCCTGATGCGGCGGCTCTGCCGAGGGCGGAGCGGATGCTATCTGGAATCCATTTGCCTGACCGTCTACACGGTCTCCCTTACCCTTGCAGAGAACCTGGAAGAGCTGTTTTACCATCCCGACCGTATGATCATCAGCGAGGAAATGGTTCCCCCGGACATGGCACGCTCCATGGGCCTGAAGGTATGGGTGCTGGAGTCCATGGGTCTGCTCCTGCCCTTTCTGTCCGGGATGAGCGACCTGAAATACATTGACGAAGCGGAAAACGCCGGGGTAAACCCCGATGCCTGCAGCCTGCCCAAGGCCACCATGGGCATGGTGCTCAAGGGCCAGATGCCCAGAGGCCTTGCCATGCTCAGCTCCAATATGCCCTGCGATGCGGGTATGGCGTCCTACTCCCTCATGGAGCGGGAGTTGGGGATCCCCATCTACCGAATCGATATCCCGTATAATTTCTACAATGAACGGGCGGAGCGGTTCTTCGTCGATGACCTCAAGGGGATGATCTCCTTCCTCGAGGAACACACCCCCGGCCGCATGAACTGGGACCGCCTCCGGAAGAGCTGTGAAGGCCGCAACCGGGTTCTGGAGCTGGAGCTGGAGCTCTGGGACATGATCCGGGCAAGGCCTGCCCCCCTTGCCGCTGAGGCCGTGTTCCTGAGCCACATGTGGCACGTCAATCTCTTTCCGGGACACCCGACAGCCATACACCATTACGAACGGCTGGTGGAGATGGCACGGAAAAATCTCGCGGCAGGGATTCCCGCAACTGAGAACGAGAGATTCCGGGCTGTGATCTGGAACCCGCCCTTCCCCCATTTCATCGATATCGTCAACCATGCCGAACGCACCTATGGCGTCACCGTCATCAATGACAGCATGACCTTCCACCGCCATGTCCCCATCGACACCTCGACCCCCGAATCCATGCTCAGGGGGCTCGGCAGGACCATCATGCAGGGACCCATGGTCCGTCACACCCGGGGGCCGGCGGAGAACTACCTGGACGACATCTTCCGCATGGTGAAGCAGTTCGACCTCGACATGGTGTGGGTGGCCAACCATGTAGGCTGCAAGAGCGGACAGGCTATGAACGGCATCCTGCGGGAGAAATGCCGTGAGAGGAAGATACCGCTGCTCGTGATCGACTATGACCTGCTCGATCCCCGCATCGTGTCCACAGACGGCATGATGAACCAGGTGGAGTTCTTCATGGAGAACGTGATGAAGGCGCCGCGCCTCGATCTAGAGGTACAATAATTTATTGTTATAGATTAAGGAGTTAAAGCATGACTATGGTCGATGACGGCCACGCATACCATCAGCTGGGCAACAAGCTTGACAACCTGTATGTGAGGGCCCCCTGGAATGAGACATGGCACAGCATCCTCAACGAACTCTACACCCCCGAAGAGGCAGACGTCGTCGTAAAAATGCCCTATACCCTCTCCTCCCTCGAGAGAATCTCCCTCGTAACCGGAGTCGGGAAGAAGCGCCTGCAGGGAATCCTGGAACGGTTATGCACCAAAGGGCTTGTCATGGATCTGTGGAACGAAGACCATGGCCAGTACTATTATATGTCCTGGCCCATAGCCATAGGGATATTCGAATTCACCATGATGAGATCCGGTGACAATCTCAATACCAAGAGATGGGCCGAGCTGTTTCATGAATACTTCGGCTCTGTCTATGCAGCAAATTTTTCGAACAATGAACAGACCTCCGCACTACGGGTCATCCCCGTAGAAGAGTCCATCAAGGAAGGCAGCCACACGGAATTCTTTGATTACGAAAAGGCCACATCGCTCATCGAGAGCTCTGCCAAACTCGCCATCGGCGTGTGTTCCTGCCGGAATGAAAAACTGCATACCGGGAAGAATCAGTGCGATGCGCCTCTTGAGAGCTGCAGTTTCTTAGGGATCGGGGCAGAGTATGCCATCAGGAACAATTTCGGCCGAGAGGTCTCGAGATCCGAGATGATGGATAATTTTACCCGGTCAAAGGAATATAACCTTGTGTTCTGCTCTGTCAACACAAGGAGAAACCCCATGGCCATTTGTCATTGCTGCAAATGCTGCTGTAATTTCCTGGGAGGATTGAACAAGTTCGGATACTTGAATTGCGTCGTCACCTCCAGCTTCATTTCAAAGATCGATACCGGCAGGTGCAGCGGATGCGGGAAATGCGTGGCCGTATGTCCGGTGAATGCCTTGAGTCTGGTATCTGCGCATGATGGAAAGAAGAAGAAAAAGGGTCAGTTGAATACCGATCTATGCGTTGGGTGTGGAGTATGCATCGCCCAGTGCCCCACGGGTGCCCTTGAGATGATATCCCGCGAAAGCAGGGTCCTCCATCCGGAATCGCTCTTCGAGATCACCATGCTGTCATCGCTCGAGCGTGGCACCCTCCAGAATCAGCTGTTCGACAACCCTGGAAGCGTGACCCAGGAGTTCATGCGGTCGTTTATCGGGGCTTTCCTGAGACTGCCGCAGGTCAAGAGAACACTCATGAGCGATATGTTCAGGTCCACCTTCCTGGCTACGGCAAAGGTCGTTGCGAAAGTACAGGGCAAGGGATGGATGCTTGATATCTAGGATTAAACCAATAAAACGACAACAAGGGGGAGAGAGATATGGCGACTAAGTATTTCGGTGGATGTGATGTAGGATCGACAACAGGAAAGGCCGTTATCCTTGATGAAACCGGCGCCATCATTGCCACCACCATTATCCCGAGCGAGATCGATCCGGAGCAGACATCGATTCTTGCCCTGGAGAAGGCCTGCGGCCAGGTTCCGGGCATGGGCAGCTACCGTGACATCGCCTACCTGGTGGGTACGGGCTACGGGAGAAACGAGGTGGCGTTTGCCGACAAGAACATCTCGGAGATCAGCTGCCACGCGATGGGGGTTTTTTTCTGCAACCCTCAGATCAAGACCATTGTGGACATCGGCGGTCAGGATGTGAAGTCCATAGCGCTTGACGGCAACGGCTCGGTCCTCGAGTTCGCCATGAACGACAAGTGCGCTGCCGGCACCGGTCGCTTCTTCGAGGCCATGAGCCGCATATTCCGCATGGACTTGAACCAGTTTTCAGATCTGTCGCTCAAGGCAAAGAAGATCATCCCGGTCACCGCACAGTGCAGCGTCTTCGCAGAGAGCGAGGTGATCAGCCTCCTTGCCAGGAAGAACCCTCCCGAGGAGATCGCTGCGGGCATCCAGACGGCAGTGTCCAAGAGGTGCTTCTCCCTACTCAAGCGCATCGGCATGAGGCCGCAGGTGACGGTCACCGGAGGCTGTGCCAAGAATATGGGCCTTATCAGGGCACTGACCAGGATCATCAACATGGACGTGACCACGCTGCCGGTGGACCCCCAGATCATCGGCGCCCTCGGGGCGGCGATATTCGCCCGCAAGGCCTGTGAATAATCAGGGCAACATGGCCGGAGCGATCTTTCTACTCCCCGGTGGATGCACCATCCATCCATACACGTATGGCTCCGGCTGATTTCTCCAGAATGCCCAGGTGGGTCGCACCATCTATGGTGACAATCTCCACCGAGCCGCACCCGCTGAAGATCTTCGGAGAGGCCTGCCAGTCAAAGAGCTCGTCTCGCGTGCCGATGAGATACAGTGCACGTGTTGTATGATCGCGCCTGAACGAACTGTAGCTGCTCAGCATGGATGCCCTGCTCATGATCTTCGTATAATTCCTGACAAGCTTCGGGTCGTTCCCGGTGGGATGATACACCTGGGTGAAGACGTGGTCGGTGCCGAAAATGGTCTTTACGATATCCACATCAACGTAGCCGGCATCTTTCATGCCCGGCTGCCGGTAGTGAAAGAACGGTGCAATGTAGATGGCGCCAGCCACGCTGTCATACCCGTATTTCTCCAAATACCGCCCGCAGATCCCTGCACCCATGGAATGGCCTGCAATATAGACCCTTGCATGGGGGTTCGATGATCGGATGTGGTCTATATGGGCACAGAGGTCATCGACCAGTGAATCCTCGCAGGGCACATCGCCCCTGGGACCGCCGGAGTCGCCGTGGCCTCTCAGATCGATCACCCGGGTATAGGTACCCGCATCACTGATATCTTTCATGAGACCAAGGTAGTAATACCCGTACATGGTGCTTCCGGGCACGATGATCAGGACATTGTCCGAGCTGATGTCGCCAAGCTGTCGATAGGCAAGAGAAGTTCCGTCAGCGGCAGAAATGGACCGGGGCGGAACATCTTTCAATCCGGAATAATCAGGGACATAAAAGGTGAATTTCCCGCTGCCGGTCGAAGCACACGCACCCAACAGGACAGCCAGAATGATGACAAGCATGCCGGGTTGTCGCAGCAGTAAAGACCATCGAGCGCACATCGTACTACCCTTCCCCCCATACAGTACATATCACTGTTTCAGTCGTATCCGATGATTTGTAGCACTGTCCACATGAAAGTTCAGAACCGCAGCAGTTGACAACATTTTACCTGTTAGGATACACCTGTATAAAGCATCAACTATTTCTTTTCTAATGGAGGGTTCTATGAGTTTGATCTACGAAAAAGACGGTCATATTGCAAAGGTGGGGCTCAACCGTCCAAAGCAGCTGAACGCCCTTGATCCCGGCATTCTCCTCGAGCTCTACAACACGTGGAAAGACGTCAACGAAGACAGCTCCATCAGGGTCGTGGTCCTCTATTCCGCTCTGCCGAACATCTTCTGCGCCGGCATGGACCTCAAGACTGCCATCCCCGTGCTCACCGGTGCGAGGAAACCCGAGAACGAGGCAGAGGAGTGGATCATCTCAGGCTGGGACGGTTCGGGCGTCGGGGAGGCCATGCTCAAGATCAGCTTTGTGAACAAACCGGTAATCGCCGCTATTAACGGCTACTGCCTCACCGGGGGGTTCGAGATGGTCATGGGTGCAGACCTCAGGGTCGCCTCCACCGATGCTGTCTTTCAGATGAGAGAGGCGAGCCTCGGGATCATGCCCACCGGAGGAGGGAACATCTTCCTGCCCAGGCACGTGGGGACGTGCAGGGCACTCGAAATCCTGCTGACTGCCGGCAACTTCGATGCACAGACCATGTATGAGTGGGGATTCCTCAACCGGGTGGTTCCCAGGGAAAAGCTCATGGAGACCACGCTCGATCTTGCACAACGAATCGCGAACAACGGTCCGCTGGCTACACAAGGCATCATCCGGCTCAACCGCGAGTTGCGCATGAAGGAGCTCAAGGAGGCCTTTATCCGTGAAGTGGCAATCGGCATGCCGATCTTTTCCAGCGAGGATGCCAGGGAAGGTGTCACAGCACAGAAGGAGAAGAGGAAACCAAACTTTCCCGGTACGTATTGATAATGGCGGGCGACATCGCTTATCGGCATCTCTTTGAACCCGAGACCATTGCCTTCATCGGGTCGTCCACAAACCTTTTCAAGTGGGGGTTCAATGTCCTGCACACCATTATAAGGCGAGGGTTTGCAGGAAACATATACCCGGTGAACCCGGGCGGTGGGGACTGGTTCGGCCGCACGATCTATAAGAGCCTCGATGAACTCCCCTCGCCAGTGGACCTTGCCATAATCGTGGTGAAAGACAAACTGTTGAAGGGGTGTCGATGATACCACTACCCGAGGAGATCATCGATTTCCACGTTCATCTCTTTCCAGACAAACTCTTTGATGCCATCTGGACCTTCTTCAAAAAGGTCTACGGGATGGATGTCATTCACAGGCTCTACTCCCTTCAATGCATTGACTATTTGCGCAACCACCATGTGGGCCCGATTGTGTATTCCAACTATGCTCACAAAAAGGGTGTGGCACCACTTCTCAACACCTGGAACAGGGAACTCCTCGACAAGACCGAGGATGTCTACTGCTTTGCTGCGTATCACCCGGATGATGAAGATGCCCTCGAGGTGGCCCGGGATATTATCTCGCATCCGAAGGTCCTGGGATTCAAACTGCAGCTCCTTGTACAAAGATTCTATCCTCACGATGAACGGCTTTTCCCCCTGTACGAGATGGTCATGGAAAAGAACAAGAGGATTCTCCTTCACGTGGGAACAGGCCCGGTGGGCAACAAGTATGTAGGCATAGATAATTTCAGAAAGGTTCTCAGGCGCTACCCTGATCTCCCGGCAAACATAGCCCACATGGGGGCCCTGGAGTTCAGTGAATTCTTCGAGCTTCTAAGAGATCATGAACATCTCTATTTTGATACGGCATTCTGTTTTCTCCCCAGGGCGGCGCAAATGTACAACCTTGGCGGCGATATCCTCGAACAATACAAAGACAGGCTCCTGTACGGGTCCGATTTCCCGAATATCATTTTTCCCAGAGAAGAAGAGATCTCTTCTCTCCTGGGCATGGATCTGTCAAACGAGTTCTACGAGCGGGTTTTCCGGGCCAATGGCAGACGCCTTATCGAGTTGCACGCCCATTAGAAATCATTCATCTCTATGATGCATCCTTTTCTGTTCAGAATCATCAAAAACTACATAGAACAAGTTTTTTTAACCTCCTCTTAAGGGATGGCGCGTCCTATGCCCTAACCGCCATCCTATTTTTTTGTCTTGAAAAACCCGGGTTTTCCTGTAAAACTATGAATCACACCTCCATGATTTGACTTCAGATGCAATCGGACTAACTATATATCTATCGAGATACGTCATACCGTGTGCACCAGGCCGGATTCACGTTGACGACAGGATCAGGTAACGAATGGACAAGAGCAATCGTCTACCCGCGAGCAGAGAGGATCTCGAACAGGAGATCCGGCTGCTGAGAAAAGAGCTCTCCGAGTTGAAATCCGAGGGATCTCGCTACGAACTGTGCGAGAGGGAACTCAAAGAAAAGAAGATTGCATACCAGGCCATCCTTGAAGATCTCCCCGATTTCATCTGCCGTTTCAATCCGGATGGGACCATTACCTACGTTAATTCGGCCTACTGCACCTACGTAGACAAACCCTTTGGAAAAATCGTCAACACCTCCGTCTTCTCCTATCTTCCCCGGCAGGACAGAAAGCTGTTCAAGCAGTATCTCGATTCCCTCACGCCAGATTGCCCGGTACGGAGGATCGACTATCGCGCCAAGGCGTCCACGGGCACGTTCAGGTGGCAGCAATGGTCGCTGCGGGCCCTGTTCGACCAGGATGGCAAGGTCACCGAATATCTTTCGGTGGGCAGGGACATCACCAACCTGAAACACGTCGAGGAAGGCCTCATCGAGGCCCTGGAAAAATATTCCACGATCTTCGAATGTTCCAACGATGCCATCCTGCTCCAGGAGGGGGACCGCATCATCGACTGCAATACCGCTGCGCTGAGGATCTTCCGCTACAGGGAAAAGGAAGTGCTCATGAACAAGCACTACACCGACTTTTCTGCACAGAGTCAGCCGGATGGCAAAGACTCGGCGCTGATAATCAGGGACCACATACGCAGGGCACTGAAAAGGGGCATGGAACGTTTCCAGTGGGAATGCAAACGTTCCGACGGCACCCTCTTCCCGGCCGATGTGATCTTGAGCCCCCTGAACCTGGAGGGCACCATCATCATCGCCGCAGTGGTCAGAGACATCTCTGCACAGAAACAAACCGAGGATGCCCTGAGAAGGAGTGAGGAACAATATCGAGAACTTGTTGAAAACATTAACGATGCAATCTTTTCACTGGATGTCGACGGAACGATCACCTATGCGAGCCCGGTCATCAGGAAGATATTGGGCTACACCCCGGATGAACTCAAGGGGAAGAATTTCATCACCATCGTGCACCCCGAGGATCGGGACAGGCTTGTGAGCCGATACAGGGAACTGCTGACCGGCAAGCTCATGCCCTTTGAATACCGCATGGTGAGGAAGAATGGCAAGCCCTGCTGGGTGAGGACCTACAGCAGGATCATCAGGGAAGGAGAGGAAAAGAGGATCTTCGGACTCATTGCGGACATTACCAGGAGGAAAAAGGCTCAAGACGACCTGAAGCTGGCGTACGACAAGCTCGAGGAGATGGTAAAGGAACGCACCGGCAAACTCAGAGAGGCGAACAGGCACCTCAGACAGGAAATACGGGAGAGGGAAAAGGCCGAGCATCACCTCCTGAGCAGTGAAGATGAACACCGGCGCGTGGCTGAAGAGCTCAGGATCGTTCTCGATGGAATAACCGACCTCATCATCCTGTGCGATCCGGGCCTGAAGATCGTCTGGGCAAATATGGCCGCAGCACGGTCTCTGGGCAAGACACCCCAAGAGCTGAAACAGAAACAATGCAAGGAATTGTGGCACAACAAGCATTTAACCCGTGAAGAATGCCCTGCCTGGCGAAGCATAACGACCGGAGAGAATACCGAAGAAATCATCGAAACACCCGATGGTTTCATCTGGGAGGTACGGGCATATCCTCTCGTGAACGAGCACGGCACGGTCAGGGGGGTCATCGAGATAGCTCGGAACGTAACCGAGAGAAGATTTCTCGAAGAGGAAATGCAGAAACGGCAAAAACTCGAATCCCTGGGAACGCTCGCCGGGGGCATCGCTCATGATTTCAATAATATTCTCACGGTAATCCTGGGGAACATCTCGCTTGCCAAGATGCTCCTGGGGCCGGACGACAGGCTCTTCGGGAGACTGGGCGACGTGGAGAACGCGTCGCTCAAGGCAAAGGAGCTTACCGGCAGGCTCCTCACCTTCTCAAAGGGGGGAAGCCCCCTGAAAAAGATGTCCTCCCTGGAGAGATTATTGCAGGATACCGCCGTCCCGGCGCTGAAGAACACCGAGATAAAGCCCGTGTTCTTTCTGCAGAAAGACCTCTGGCCTGTGGAGGTCGATGAATCTCAGATAATCCAGGTCATAAACAACATCATCGCCAATGCTCAAGACGCCATGCCCAGGGGGGGAACCGTCACCTTGAGCACGGAGAACATCACCCTGGACAAACAGACGCTTATCCCCCTTCCGGAAGGGCGATATGTGAAGGTATCCATCGCAGATACCGGTATGGGTATCGAAAAAGACAAGATCGGCAATATCTTTGACCCCTTCTACACGACCAAGCAGCAGGGGTACGGTCTCGGACTCGCCACGTCGTATTCCATCATAAAAAAACACGGGGGACATATAACGGCGGTCTCACAGCCCGGCAAGGGAACCTCCATCATCATGTACCTGCCCGCATCACCCGAGAAACACCATGCCGGAACCGCTGAGACCGAAGAGCTGTCTATGGGTCAGGGCAAGATCCTCTTCATGGACGATGAAGAGTTTATCAGGGACCTTGCAAAGACCATCCTGAACCACCTGGGCTATGAGGTTGCCCTGGCCAGAGACGGTCAGGAGGCCCTGCAGGCATACACCAGGGAACAAACGACAGACAAGCCGTTCGATGCGGTCATCCTGGATCTCACCATACCCAACGGCATGGGAGGAAAGGAATGTATCGAAAAGCTCAGGCAGATAGATCCCCGGGTAAAGGCTGTCGTATCCAGCGGCTATTCAAACGATCCCATCATGACAGATCCGCAGAAATACGGGTTCAAGGCATTCATTGCAAAGCCCTATAAGATCCAGACCCTCAGCAGGGTATTGAAGACCGTCATAACAGGGGACTGAGGGGATCGTGAAGATACCGGACAGACAGCAGTATTCGGGATGTCTCATCGGACAGTGCCTCGGTGATGCCCTGGGTTTTCCCGTCGAAGGTTCTCCCCATGCCCCCTGCCTAAGCTATGTGGACACTGTCGTGCGCACCGGCGGCAAGAACAGGAGGGGGAGGCATCCTTTTCCCTTCGGACAGTATTCCGACGATTCACAGCTCGCCCGCGAACTCCTCATCAGCTACTCGAAGTGCCAGGGCTTCGACCCGGGCGACTATGCAGGCCGCATTGCAGAAAGCTTCTCCAAGGGAAGGATCGTGGGCGGCGGCAGGGCAACATGGGAGGCGGCCATACGACTCTCGCAGGGGATACCGTGGGATGAGGCGGGCACACCGAGCCCGTCTGCAGGAAACGGGAGTGCAATGCGTGCCGGACCCGTGGGACTCATGTTTTTCGATGATCCTGAAGCCCTGATCCGGGCAGCCCAAGACCAGGGCAGGATTACCCACAAAGACCCCAGATGTTCTGCGGGTGCAGTGGCCATTGCAGGGGCCGTAGCCCTGGCCCTGTCTGCCAGGCCCATCCAGAGCCGGCCGTTTCTCTCTCAGCTCTCAGGGTGGTCTGCCCGGCTGGATTCCTCGGTATCCCAGGGCATACGGGCGCTCATCGACTGGGTAGAACTCGACCCCGCGGATACGATCCAGAAGATTGCCAGGGCTGGATACGCCCCCGGATACACCCCCGACTGGCAGGGGGTGACCCCTTTCGTCACCGGCAGCGTTCTCTGGAGCCTCTACGCCTTTCTCCACACCCCCGGGAGTTACCTTCAGACCATTGCCACCGCCATCGAAGCAGGGGGCGATGTGGATACCACGGCTGCAATGGCAGGGGCCATCAGCGGCGCATATCTCGGGATTACCGCCATACCGGCTGATCTTGCAGCCCTCCTGACCGACCGGGGGACCTGGGAATACAGCCAGCTCGTAGATCTCGCCCATACCTGTCATGCGGTGAAGACCCGGCAGCTCACCAGTTAACACCCCGGAGCAGGACCGCACTACCGTCCTGCTCCACGTTCCTCTTCGCGATCACTGCCACCTGGTCCGGCCTCCATGTTTGACTTTTCACGAACAGCCCCTACTTTAATAGTATCGAAGACAAAAGAGGAGTTAAGGCATGAAGCTCAGTGAATATTTCGAGAACAGAAAGGGAAAGGGGGTTCTTTCCACGGCGGATTCATCGGGCAGGATCGATTCGGCGGTATACGCACGGCCTCACTTTATCGATGAGGAAACCATCGCCTTCATCATGGCCGAACGGCTCACCCATGAGAATCTTCAATCGAACCCCTCTGCGTGCTATGTATTCATGGAAGACGGCGAGAGATATGTGGGGAAAAGGCTCTACCTGAAAAAGACAAGAGAGGAAGCCAACAGCGATCTCATCGAAGATCTCCGCAGGCAGCGCCACTATATCGCCCACGGCGAGTACTACAAGGAGAACAAATACCTCGTGTATTTCCATATCGACAAGGTGCTCCCGCTCATAGGATCGGAAAAGCAGGCATAATAACAACGGCTCCTTGTACAGGTGCCGATTGATAAAAAACTCTCTATCTCCACCTAAGGCCTTGTGCCTGGGGCCTGATGTCTCTTGAGGGCATCAGGCCCTTTTTCGTCGTGCGAAGATACTGCAGATCACCCCTCCGAATCCCAGTACGGCAGCGAGCATCTGGATAAGCCATCCCAGAAGAGGGACAAGGCCCATACCCCAGAGCACAACCACCCCCAGGAGCGTTTCCTGCAATATCGGCCTGCCCGGCTTCTTCACTGCGATGGTGATCTTCTTTCCCACCAGCTGCGAGGTTGCGACATATCCCAGCAGGAAGGCGCAGCCCACGAGGATCATGAGCACCGGGATCAGCACGATCCCCACGATGGAGATGATGAACATGATCGTGGTGGGAAGGATCAGCACGGTTCCCAGGACCCCCCAGGCAAAGGCCTTGAGGGTATCGTGTTCGAGATTGAACGAGATGAATCCCACGGTAGAGGGGATAAGCGCCACGATACAGACGGTTATGAGCAGGAACCCCACGAAGGGAAAGAACCCGGGTATCTCCGGGAAATCCACGGCAGCCAACCTGGAAAACACCGACGTGATCCTGGAGGTGTCCACCACGGTGATATCGCCGCTGACCTGGGCCCCCTCCTGTTTGACCACCGGCCCGCCCACGGAGATGACATCACCCCCGATCACGGCACGCTCCCCGAGAAAGATCGCGCCTCCTGCTGCCACGACATTCTTGCGGACATGGCCATACACCTTGATATTGCCGCCGACCGAGACTACCCCACCCACGGTGATCCCATCTTCGATGACGATATCGTCACCCAGCCGTATCACCGTATCCTGGCTGGCTCCTGCCGGCGAATTCACCCCACAGAGGATCGCGACGACGGCAGCGACCAGTAACAGGCACCTTGCAGGGGATACCCTTCTTGCGACAACACGGCACTGCTCTGGTTTATTCATATGCATCGTCCTTTTTAAGCGTGATCAAGGGATATAGTAATGCCGCCCAACCGGATGAGAAGGTTGTCACGGCAGATGGCCCTGTACTTTGAGGGCATCGGTGACACGGCAAAGCTCCGTGCATCATCTCCGGCCGAACCTGACGGCCCGTGACAAAGTGGCCACCAGGAGATAGACGGCACCGGCCAGCAGAATTGTCGTAGCACCGGGGGGCAGATCGGGCCCATAGCTCAGGACGAGGCCGCCGGAGGTGAACAGCACGGTGAACACGGTGGACAGCACCATCATGTGCCAGAGCCTGCCGGAAAAGTGTCCTGCCGTAGCAGCCGGGAGGGTGAGCAGGGCGATGACCATGACAATCCCCACCACACTGACCAGGAGCACCACGGTAAGCGCTGTCAGACACAAAAGCACGAGATGATAAAACTCCACGCTGATGCCGCGCAGCCGGGCAAACTCCTCGTCGAAGCACACCGCAAGAAACTGGTTGTAGAAGGCCAGACCCATGACGACGATCAGCCCATCGAGCCCTGCCATGAGCCAGAGTTCTTTCGATGATACCATGAGAACATTCCCGAAGAGGTAACTCATGAGGTCTTCGTTGTATCCGGGGGTCTTGAAGATGAAGAGGATTCCGATTGCCATACCGATGGCCCATACCGCACCGATAACCGTATCCTCGCGCTGGCGTGCCTTCATGCTTACGATCCCGATGATCAGGGCTGATATCAGCGCAGCCAGAACCGCCCCGAGCAGCGGATGAAACCAGTCCCACTGGCAGACGACCTGGCAGTAGCGGGCGGCTCCCATCCCGCCCAGGACGCTGTGGGCTATTGCCCCGGCGATGTAGGTGATCCGCCTGGTGACCACATAGCTGCCGATAATGCCGCAGGCGACACTCGCGAGGAGCCCGGTGAGCAGGGCATACTGAAGGAATGTCTGGTGATGTATGTCGGCGAGGAACTCAGTCATCTACTTTTTCCTTCGGTTTGATGGTATCATGTCTGACCAGGTGAACATCATGCCCGTAGATCTCATTTATCATCTCACCGCTGATGTCGCAGGTGGGGTGGGAAACGACCCGCCGGTTCACACAGGCGACATTCTTTACCGAGCTGGACACGAAACCGAGATCATGGGTGACCAGCACAATGGTCATGGTCTGGTTGAGCTGATCAAGCAGGTCATATAATTGTGTCTCAACGGCAATATCCACATTTGCCGTGGGTTCATCGAGGAGCAGGAGCTCGGGATTAGAGACTAAGGCCCGCGCGATGAGAACCCGCTGGGACTGACCGCCTGAGAGGTCGGAGAACGGACGGTGGCGTACGTCATGGAGCTCGAGGCGCTTCAAGACCTGTTCAGCGGCCTCCCGGTCCGCCTTCCGATAGAAGCCAAGGCGCATACCGGCGCCCAGACGGCCCATCAGTACAACGTCCATGACCGAGACCGGAAACTGTGAGTCCAGCGACGCGTGCTGCGGCATGTATCCGATACGCGGCCTGGCCTTTTCGGGCGAGCTGCCGAACACGCGGACCTCCCCCCTCGTGGGCCTGACCAGGCCGAGAATAAGCTTAAGTATCGTGGTCTTCCCGCCGGCGTTCGGGCCCACGATGGTGAGAAAATCCCGTTCGCTCACCACGAGATCCACGTCTTCCAGCACGGAAGCTCCGTTATATGAAAACCATACCTTTTCGAGTTCTATAACTGCCTTCACGATCAAGCTCCATCTCTTGTCTGAACCTCATCCGGCACTCCCCGCCACGATCGGGCCGGTCATTCCCGGGACAACGCTTCCCTGATCTCTTCTGCCATGACCTCGAGCTCCTTGAGATAATCTGCCGGCAGGGGATTTATGGGAACCACGGCACCACCAATCTCACGCGCAATGGTCTGGGCGTTCCTTCTGGAGAACTGGGGCTGCACGAAAATAATCCTCACCTGCCCTGCCCTGGCCTTCTCGATCAGTGCGGAGAGCTGACGCGGGCTCGGCTCCTTGCCCTCGACCTCGACAGCGGTCTGCTCGAGGCCGTACGATTCGGTGAAGTACCCGAATGCCGGGTGAAAGACAAAAACCCTCCCCCCCTTGAACGGTTCAAGGATGCGGGCAATTGTCCTGTCGAGCGTGTCGAGATCCTGCTCGAATGCCTTGAGATTCCTGCTGAATTCTTCTGCATGAGCAGGATCAAGCCTGCTGAGCTCCTGTTCGATCTCCCGGGCCTGAATCTTCACCCGCTTGGGGTCGAGCCAGATATGGGGGTCAGGGACCTGCATCCCGTCGGTCCGGCTGAAATAGCGGAGCGTCACACCCGCACTCGTATCAACGATGCGGAGGCTCTTGAACAGCGAGGATATCTTGGGGATCAACACCTTTTCGAACGGCACCCCGATGCGGAAGTATACCTGGGATTCGCCCAGTCTGGACATCTGTTTCGAGGTCGGTTCATAGGTTGCGGGAGACTGGCCGGGCCCAACGAGCACCTCGACATCCACGCAGCTGCCCCCGATTCTTTGCACGAAGTAGGCCTGCGGGATGATGCTGACGAACACCTTGATGTCGCCGGATGGCATGTCCGCTGCGAGGCTGGTGCTCAGGCTTGCCGCAATGATTACGGAGACAGACAAGGCCAGTAGCGCTCTCTTCATAGTTCCGATCCCTCCAGTGCTTTTATAAAAGAACCCCGTTACCGCAGCCCATTCATCTCTAATCTGCAATCGAGCAGACGAGATATCGTTCATGACAGTCCAGGCAGGTTTCCACAGAGTGGTGGGCAGCAAAATCATCCCAGTGCTGTTTCTGTCCGGGAGTCAATATACCTGTCCCGCTACAGAGTGGACACACACTGCCCAGGGCTGAAATAATCGCCGACCGGATGAATTCTGACCGGTTGGGAATTGACTTGATGATCTGGTAGAGATTCTCATCCACCTTGAAGGTTACGATCTCCTGTTTTTTCATGCACACAACTCCTTTGCAAAGCTTCCAGGTAATACCATGTATTACCAATAACAAAAAGGGTGCGCTTGTCAAGGGGCTGTCTGGGATATAGCTGATACGACAGATGGTCAGGAAGTCAGCCAGGAAGGGGTACTATCATCTGAGTTCCAAGCAGAGGGAGTATCGGCTGAAGAGCAGGCAGGTCAGTGGAAAGTCGTGAGGCCGCCATTGATGGCGGCCTCACGACCCGGTCTTATTCCGGTATGTCCTTCATGAAGCGGTAGTAGTCGGAATCTGTACCGATAATCAGCGTCGCATTATTAAAGGCTGCTTGCTTATAGGTCTCAAGCGTCTTGTAAAATGCGTAGAACTCAGGGTCCTGATTGTATGCGTCGCCATAGATCTTGGTGGCCTCGGCATCGGCCTTTCCCTTGATTTCCGAGGATGTCTTGTTGGCCTCGGAAGCGATTCCCTTGAGTTCTTTTTCCATCTGCCCCAGGATCCCGGCCTTCTTTCCTTCACCCTCTGATCTGAACTGGGCTGCCTTGCGTTTCCGCTCCGAGATCATCCGCTCATAGACCTTCAGACGGACCTTTTCCACGTAATTCAGCCGCTTGATCCGCACATCCACCAGTTCCATACCGAAATCGGGCATAGCCTTTGATGCCTCAGCGAGAATAGCCCGGGTGATCTTCTCTCGGCCCAGGACAATCTTGACATCCGGCGCCCGGTCAGAAAAGGTTGACCCTTCATCCCGTTCTTCTTCGATCCCGGTTTCCACCAGGTCAGATGTTCTCACGAGCTCCACGAGTGGGTTTGCAGAAACATAGTCTTTTACTACAGAGTCGAGGGTATCATCGAGCTTTGCATATGCCTGGTCATAACTCCCGATGACCTGGAGAAATTTTATCGGATCCACAATCTTCCACCTGGCTGTGGCATCGACCCAGATAAAGCGCTTGTCTCTTGTGGGAACCTCTTTGGGATCTCCATCCCACCTCAGGATCCGTCTCTCATAACTGGTCACCTTCTGGATAATGGGGATCTTGAAATGCAGCCCTGCATCCGTTTCCGCCTTCACCGGTCTGCCGAACTGGGTGATAACCACCTGCTCATACTCGCTCACGGTATAAAACAAACCGGTTATGGACAAGACAACAACGACACCGATGATGATCAAGAGCGATCTGATTATATTCATTTCACGTCCCCTCCTTTCTGGTTGAGACCTTCCAGGTTAAGCAGGGGAAGAATAGACTTCTGCTCACTGTCCACGACATAGACCTGCTTGGCATTGGGGATAATCTCCCGATATGCCTCCAGGTAGAGCCTTCGTTTTGTCACCTCTTTTGCGCTGCGGTATTCCTTGAGAACATCAACGAACCGTGAGGTTTCACCTTTTGCATTGTTAATGCGCTCGAGCGCATAGCCCCGGGCGCCGTTTATGACCCGTTCCGCCTCGCCGCGCGCCTTGGGGATCTCGCGGTTATAGGTTTCCTGTGCCTGATTGATAAGCCGCTCCTTTTCCTGCTGCGCCTCATTTACTTCATTAAAGGCATCTTTGACTTCATCGGGAGGCACTACGTTCTGGAGCCTGACATTTAAGATCTTTATACCGCTCTCATACTCATCCAGGATTCCCTGCAGCTGATCCTGAAAAAGTCTGTTCACCTCTTCACGGTTCTGCAGGATGTAGTCAAAACTCCTGTCCCCTGCAATGCGCCTGATAACCGACTCACTGATGTCCCTGATGGTCTGTATGGGATCGTGAACGCTGAAGAGATACTTCTTCGGGTCCTGCCTTTTGAACTGAACGATGAACTCCATGTCGATCACGTTCAGGTCCCTTGTCAGCATCAGTGATTCTCGCTGGCTTGCACTATCCTTTTCAAATCTGCTCTTCACCCCTGGTTTCGTACTCTTGAATCCAAAGGTCTCTGTGTCCACCTTCTCGGTATACACCTTAAAAACCCTGTCAACCCCGAAGGGTATCTTGAAATGCAGGCCCGGCATGACAATGTTGGTAAATTTGCCGAACCGGAGAACTACCCCCCGGTGTCCTGCGGGAACGGTATATGCGGATGTGAGTACGGCAATAGCAATGAGAAATGCTATGAGCACCAACGGCCAGATATTCTTGCTTCCCTTCTTAAAAGAGTCGAATCCGGACCTGGCCTGTTTGATCATATCGCCGATGTCCTTCTCTGCTCCCTGAAAACCACCTTTATTATTCGGATCCCATGACATAAGATGCTCCTTTCCAGCCCGGACAAAGTTCCGGCCACTGTAAAAAGATGGTAACCGGGCAGGTAGACAATGTCAATGGTGATCGTATTTTTTCCTGTATCTGAAATGCCATATGGTTTAGAATAGTTAAAATCTTTTCCGAAGATATTTCCCGGCACCGTATGACATGGAGGGCGGTACATGGACAGTCCCTTACCTTTTCTTTCCGTACACCAGGGGCAATCATGACCGCGAAGGTTACCGGCGGCATGCTGTCCTCCCTCGGCACCAGGCACGACACAGCTCTTTCACCCTACCTGCAAACGCTTTCCTCTCAGCATGTCCGGATTGGCGACTTCAAGGTACACCACCTGCACCAGGGGCAAGGGAAGCCGCTCATTCTCATCCATGGCGGAGGCATGTGGCTCTACACCTACCGGAAAAATATTCCGGATCTTTCCAGGACGTTCTCCGTCTATGCCCTTGATATGCCGGGGTATGGCTATACCGAGACGTGCACCGGCAAACCCAGGTACGGTATCGACATCATGGCCGATGTACTGCTCGGGTTCATGGATGCCCATGACATCGAGAAGGCATCGCTCGTGGGCCATTCCTGGGGAGGCGGATGGGCCATCCACTTCACCCACAGCCATCCCGACCGGGTCGACAAGCTGGTCCTCATCGATTCGAGCGGGCTTGACTCTCGGGATATCCTTGAGTGGGAACTCCTCAAATACCCCCTTATCGGAGATTTCCTGATCCGGTGCCTTTCACAAAAGGCCCTTAAGAAGAGGCTCGAACGATCGTTCTTCCACAAGGATCTGGTCACGCCGGACATGGTCAGTGAAATCTATACCCCCCTGAAATTCACGGCCAACATGAAGGCACAGGGCTTTCTTGCACGCAACCAGGACTGGCAAAAGACCGAGGCAGCCATGCCACATATCCACCAGAGGGTGTTGCTCATCTGGGGAGATCACGACCGCTACCTCGACGTGAAGCTTGCCGGGCGTTTTACCGGGCTCTTCCCGAACATCGAACTCGTTCAGGTAGAGAACTGCGGGCATTCGGCGCATGAGGAATATCCAAAGCAGGTCAACGGCATGATCACGGCATTCCTGAACCAGGACACCGGGGGGGTTGAGGGTACAACGAGGTTCACGAGGAGAGAACAGACGTGTTTCTGCCCATAGGAGATTCACCGAACCCCCGCAACTTTACCCCGTGGGTCAACTGGCTGCTCATCGGCGCGAACGTGGCGGTGTATCTCTTCATCACCCTGCCCCTTTCGTCCCAGGCAGTAGATCTCAACGACCCCGCCCTGCGGGAGTTTCTCCACCACCTCTCGCAGACACTGCCCTCGGGCGTCTCCTTGAAACAGGTATTGTCCCATATCAGCGCGTACGACCTGTTTACCTTTGTCCACGGTTACAAACCCGGAGCCCCGGGGCTGGGTGATCTGTTCTTCAGCATGTTTCTGCATGGCGGCCTCCTTCACCTGCTGGGCAACATGCTCTTTCTCTGGATATACGGTGACAATGTCGAATACCGGCTGGGGCGGCTGGGATACCTCGTCACATACCTGGCTACAGGAACCTGTGCCACGCTGTTCTTCTCCGTACTTTCAGGTTCTTCCATGACTCCTCTCGTGGGGGCATCAGGGGCGATCTCCGGGGTGCTCGGCCTCTACTTCCTCCTGTTTCCCCGCAACAAGGTAAAGGTCTTCATCGCGCTCATCCCGTTCTATTTCAATGTGGTCCTGCTGCCGGCGCGCCTGGTGCTCGGCTTCTTCGTGATTGTCGACAATCTCCTGCCCATTCTTATCAGCAGCGGTTCCAGCGTAGCCTATGGTGCGCATATAGGGGGGTTCCTGGCCGGTCTCGGTGTTGCCTGGACAGGGGAAAAACTCTCCTGGCACTGGCCGTGGAGGGACAGCCTGTGGCACCTGGGGGGCAGAGGTGTGCAGCCGGAATCAGCGGGTGGAAAGGGGGTCGAATCACGTCTCTCGGCGCTTCGCGATGACCTGCGGGACGGGTCCCGGTCCCGGGCACTTCAGACCATTGCACAATTGGACAAGCACGAGATTGCCGAGCTCAAACCGGATGAGTGCGTCATCCTCGCCGGCTGGCTCGATGAGTCGGGACACCCCATAGCGGCAGCCAGCCTGCTGAGAAAATGCCTGGCCAACCACCAGAAATCAGACAACCTGGCCGATGTCTACCTCGCGATCGGCCTCATGCGGCTGAAACAGGGGCAGCCCACCGCGGCATACCAGTATCTCCTCAATGTGTTCGACCACAATCCCTCTGCGGAGACACAGGAGCGGGCACGCCAGGCCCTCTCGCAGATCAACATCTTCCGCAGCGCCCATGAAGGCCGCCCCGGGTGATCCGGGACTTCACCCCGGATAATCCCCGGGCAGACCGGCTCGTATTTCTCATTGTATAACCGCTTGCCATGCTTTACTATATCAGTGTATCTTTTCGACGATTGGCTTTGTCATCACACTATATTGATACTTTATACTATTGCAGGAGGAGGGAATCCATGGATGCATACATTGACTACGCCTCGCGTATCAGGAAGATACAGGAGGAAATGAATTCACGGGGCATAGACCTGTTTCTCGGGACCAGAGGCAAGAGCCTGACGTATATAGGAGGTGCCTTCATCCCCTGGAGAAGTGTCGCCCTGGTTACGAAAGAGGGCGATGTGGGCCTGAATACCCTGCTCATGGATGCAGAGCGGATCAAGGATGACTCGTGGCTGGGAGACAGGGTCACCGGGTGTGCGCCTCTTCCCGGCCTCGAGCTGTGGGATATCACCATAAACCAGATCAGGGCCAAGGGGTATGAGCATGCCACCATCGGTATCGAAATCGGCCATTCCCCGAGAATGATCGCTGGCTACCTCTTCGCCAGCGAATACGAACTCCTCAAACAGGCGCTTCCCAAGGCAACGTTCGTCAATGCCCTGGGCCTCATGGACACCGTCACCTACATAAAAGAGCCCCAGGAGATCAAGCTCCTCAGGCACGCAGCCGCCATTGCCGATGCAGCCCAGGAACGGGTCATGGAGGATCTGTATGTGGGAATCTCCGAGATGGAGATCGCGGGTATCGGGGAGATGGAAATGCGCAGGCTCGGCAGTGAATTTCACTGGCCGGTGACCGGTTCCAACGAGATCGCATCCGGCTATCGTTCCTGGTACAGCCTGGGCGGGTGCACCCCTCCCACAGACAAGATCGTCCAGAGAGGCGAAAGCCTCCTGGTGGATATGCACCCGACCTATAAACACTACTACTCGGACCTGTCACACAATTACATACTGGGAGAGCCGTCTGCCGAGCAGTTGAAACTGGCGGATGCGTACCTGAAGACATCCGAGACGCTGATCTCCTCCCTCAAGGCCGGTGTCAGGATCGGCGATGTCTGGAAAACCGTGAACGAGGTCGTAACCGCCTCGGGATACGCCCAGTACACGCTTCCTGCCTTCGGCCACGGGATCGGGGTCATCGGCCATGAATGGTACCCGCCGATCCTTGACAACGATGAGTTCCGCGATGTCGTCCTGGAAGAAAATGTCGTCGAGATTGCCGCGCTCGTCATGAATGTACCGGGCGTCGGTGGAATGCGGCTCGAATGTCCGGTGAGGGTAACGGCTTCAGGAGGCGAAATGCTGACCTCCACCCCCCTGGAATTGACCGTTCTCGACGGATAACGGTTCTCAGGCCCGAACACCTTGAACCGCCTTGAAGTCCACATAATATTTTTGCCTCAGGCCCGGGCCGGCGCAGCAATCCATGCCGGCCCGGCAGTACAAAAAGGTAACCGGGATTACAAATATTTTGTTCTCCTGAAACAATTAAATTCTATTTTGCCCATAATATCCTATAGTTAATACCTGGCTTGAATATTGCTTTCAAAACCGCATGGAGATAGTTCAGGACATTCAATATATCTTTAATGATGTACCTCATTTCATCTCTTTCATCTTTTTTGTGGCGGTCTCCGTTTATCTGTGTTTCCGCCGCGCATAATAAACGAAAAAGCAGGACAGACAAGTGCACCAGTGTGAACGAGCCCATGTTTGGCAGATCAAGGAACGAAACTGCGCTATGGGCTGCCACGATCGCACGGAACGTGTGCTTCATGCAGGAGGATAAGGATGTTCACCGGCAAAGGCAAATCAACGGCAAAAGATATCGTGGGGCTCCTGGGAAAGGGAACCTCGTTTGACGGCAAGATGTTCTTCGAAGGTACCGTGCGAATAGACGGTTTTTTCTCCGGCGAGGTCTGCACCGGGGGCCTGCTCGTCATCGGTGACGGGGCAGTCGTTCGTGCCCAGGTTGAAGCAGATACCATCATCATACGGGGAGAGATGCACGGCAACCTGTGTGCAGCCAGCGCCATCGAGATCAGGGGCAACGGCAGACTCTACGGAGATATCTCCACCCCACGCCTCATTGTCGACGAGGGGGTGGTCTTCGAGGGCAACTGCCTTATGCCGCAACAGGAGACAGGGCAGCCGGGCGAAATAACCGAAAAGCACAAACAGGTGGCACTGTAAGACCCGCTTCCCCTGCCGGCGGGAATCGTACCCCGCACTAAGGGGCCTGGAACACATCGGCGAAATCTATTCTCGGACATCCGGATCGCTGCAAGTCCGCCAGTGATGAAAAATTAACCGGTGCCTCCCTCTGGCTGTCTGTCCATGCCACAAAGAGCTCGACCCTCCTTCCCAATGACACATCGCTGACCTGCCAGAAGCAATAGAACCCCCTGTTCTCCCGGATGATCGGATTGTCCGGGTCCTGGTGCCAGGCAGGGCTCAGGTCAGCCGAATCGAACGGCAGTCCTTTCAGGGCAAGGAGTTTGGAATGCCCGAGCATGCTGGCACAGGTAAGGTCTTGGGAGTACGTGCACGATCGGGTGGAGAGCAGGGCAGTCTTGGAGACACCCAGAAAGAAAACCATGATCACAACAAGGGCCACCAATACCTCGATGAGAGAAAAACCTTTCATTTCAACACCTGCCAGGAATCCGTATACTCCCACATCCTCGCCGTCCCCGAAGCGGGCAGCAGCCTGATGGCCAGGGAACGGTCCTTCGATTTGAGATAGAGGGTTCCCGCGTTGCAGCACCCCATGAGTGAAAAGCTCACACGATTATTCACGAAGCTCACGCCGTCTGCGGGGATGCTCGTTTTGTTCGGACCTGCAGAGGCATGGCTGCCGAAGCATATGCCGTCTTCCAGGTAGACCGGGCCGATCTGCTCCTCTGTCGCATCTGCCTGGAAACTCCCGTTTGTGTCTCCAAAGCCCAGGCATTTTCCTTCCTCGGGCCAGAATCGGGCCTGCCAGGGAATTCCCTGTTCCATTGCCTTCTCACGGGTGGCCTGGAACAGGGCAACGATCTCGTCGCCCTGCCTGCGCAGGGTCTTCCTGGAGGCAAACCCTGTCAGATCGGGCAGGGCAAGGGCAGCCATTATGGACATGAGGGCCAGGACCACCAGCAGCTCAAGAAGGGTGAGCCCCTTCGATTTCATACCATGGTCTTGATAATGAGATCCGACCTGTTCAATTCCTTCAATATGGCATTCGCCACGCATATGCCCCAAAGGATTTCCCCCTCGACATCAAACCATGCAACCTTCATCCGATCGCATGCAAATATTCTTCCTACTGGTTTAATATAACGTCTGTTCGCAGAAAACCAAGGGGGTCTTGCATGATCTCTGTAGGAAAACCACGGACGTATCGTATTGTTACTGAAGGGATCGACGCCATCGAGACTCACCAGGAACTCATCCATAAACGGTATGATCTGCCTGAGCCTCTTGAGGATCATTCCGGAGGCCCAGGAAAAGACCTCCACCAGCGACGTGAGTGTATTGTCGACCCTGACCCTGGTGACCACCGTTACCATGGCAGTGGGAGAAGTGCGATTGACACTGAGTATGAGGGGATAGTCCATATCGTCGGGAGGAGACACCACCAGGAGATCTCCCATGCCTACCGGGATCACCTCTTCGGCGAGCTCGCACTTGCCGTAAAAGACAAACCCGTCGGCAGCGTCGCTCGCGAGCAGGTCCTCGGTGAGATAATACCGAGCCTTGAGCGTAGTTCCGCCCACCCTGACCCCGTCTATGTCCTTGCCACCAGAGAGGTAGTCCACATCACGGTCACAGACATAGGTTCCCCTGGTCTCTGCCAGAAACGAACCGAGAACGTGCTTCATCTCCCCGTAGTCGATCGAATACATCCCGATCAGCGCTGTCAGGTACCGGAGGTACGAGACATACTCCATGGTCGTGGTGCGGCTCAGGCCCGAGATGAATTCCTTCTCCCAGGGTTCCATGCGGGGGATCATGCCTATCGGGGCGTTCATGATGGTCGTCGGATTTGCCATGGACCTGGCGAGAAGCGAAAGGTATCTCTTCTGCATCTTCCTGTGAAAGGAACTGTTTTTGAGCAGCTCTCCGCTGGGGATATCGACCCTTTTCCCGGCCACGATACTCTGCATGTGCCGGATCTTTCTCGGCCGCAGGGTTTCGATGATCGAGGTGTCCAGTGAACCGAGTATCGGTTTGAGGCCCTGCTCCCAGAATCCCCGGGTGATCAATGACGGAATGTTGTACTGGACCGGCAGGCCCTCCTCCTGTTCCGAGGTATCTGCCCACAGGCATGAGAACCCCTTGCCGGCAAGCAGCACACTGGCCACGAGTCCGGCCATCCCCTCACCTGCCCCTATCACGTCATAGGTGTTGTTCATGGTTCACTATCCTCGTTCATGAGGGATATCCCCATCTGCTTGAGCATGGCTGCCGTGACGCCCAGTCCATGGATCAACCGGTCTTCCAGCCAGACCTGGTGTATTCCGCACGAGGGGCTCCTCTCCTGGAGTATGGCCCATTCCACCTTGAGGAGCCTGGCTATCTCGCACGTGTGACGGGCACCATCGATAAAGTACTTCGTTACGTCACGGCCATCCCGGTTCAGCAGCACTGCGCGGCCATCGAGCACCGCCTGTCCGTCCCCCCCCACGAAGTACGCAGGAGGTCGCGGGGTCGGGAGTCCCCCAAGCTGTTCGGGGCACACGGGAACAGGGATGATATCGTGATTTTCCAGGATAGCCGGCTGAACTTTTGATTTTCCGTTGTATCTGCAGGGGATCCCCAGCAGGCAGGCACTGACGAGAACTGGGCCTTTCAGCTGTCCAACGGCGGATTTACGAGGCACAGCGAAGCATCCTTTACCAGATTACGGACAAACACCTTTCTTCCGGCGATCTCCAGGGCTCCTTGTGCGA
The DNA here is from genome assembly GCA_018434685.1 of Deltaproteobacteria bacterium. Taxonomy (GTDB): domain Bacteria; phylum Desulfobacterota; class Desulfomonilia; order UBA1062; family UBA1062; genus DSAD01. The sequence goes on along the minus strand of JAHDOV010000006.1, from coordinate 121,950 downwards.
ATAACTGGATTGCCCTGGGATAAATCTGATGTTCCAACGCGATGATCCTGTCCTTCAATTCTTCTTCCGTATCATCCGGATACACGGGCACTACTGCCTGGATAATGATAGGCCCGGTATCCACGCCCGAATCCACGAAGTGAACCGTACATCCTGAAAAGCGCACGCCGTGATCGATGGCCTTCTGCCGTACTCCGAGACCCGGAAATGCCGGGAGAAGGGCGGGATGGATATTGATCACCCTGTGGGGAAACCGGTCCAGAAACTCGGGCGTGAGCACCCGCATGAAACCCGCGAGCGCCACCAGGTCCACCTTGTACTCCTCCAGGGTCTGTGCGATCCGGCTGTCGAAGCTTTGCCTGTCGGGATACTCCTGGTGCAGGAAGATTTTTGTCGGGATGGAGTTGTTCTCTGCACGTTTGAGCGCATAGGCACCGGCGACATTGCTGATGACGACCGCTACCTCGCCGTCTATGTCACCGCGATCGCATGCATCCATAATGGACTGCAGATTGGATCCGCTGCCGGAAACCAGCACCCCTATTCGTATCACCTGTGCTCCTATTCTTCGAAGAGAACCTGGTCCTCGCCTTTTTTATGGGATTTTACGTATCCGATGACAGCTGCCGGTTCCTTGAGCCCCTTAAGCCTGAGCATCACATCATCGGCGTCTTTTTCGGAAACGATCAGGATCATGCCGATACCCATGTTGAAGGTCCGGTACATCTCCACGTCATCGATCTTGCCCAGACCCTGGATAAACGAGAACACGGGAGGGACTTCCCAGTTCTTCCTCTGGATCACGACATTGGAACGTGAAGGCAGAATCCTCGGGATGTTGTCGATAAATCCACCGCCGGTGATATGCACGATACCCTTGATCTCGAACGTGCGCATGAGATTCAGGATGCTCTTGACATAGATCCTGGTCGGTGTGATGAGCTCTTCACCAAGGGTCTTCCCGAGATCCTCGACATAGTCGCCGATATTCATCTTGGCCCGGTCGAAGAGCACCTTTCTCACCAGGGAGAAACCGTTGCTGTGGACGCCCGAGGAGTGCAGGCCGATGAGAACGTCTTTTTCAGATATCCGGGAGCCGTCGATGATCTTGTCGCTGTCCACCACGCCCACGCCGAACCCGGCGAGATCGTAATCATCCTCGTTATAGATACCCGGCATCTCGGCAGTCTCTCCGCCGATCAGGGCGCAGCCGGCCTCTTTGCACCCTTCTGCAATGCCCGATATGATCGTCTTGCCCCGTTCCACGTTCAGTTTGCCGGTGGCAAAATAGTCGAGGAAAAACAGAGGATGGGCACCGTCGACGATCAGGTCGTTCACCACCATTGCCACCAGGTCTATACCGATATATTTGTGGATATTCGCCATGAGTGCGATCTTGATCTTCGTCCCGACCCCGTCGGTGGAAGAGACGAGAACAGGGTCTTTAAAATTGCCGATATCGAGCTTGAACAGGCCGGCAAAACCTCCGATACCACCGATGACCTCCGGTCCGTAGGTTGATTTGATAACCTGCTTGATATTCTTGATCAAGAGATTCTGTTTATCGATGTCAACACCGGCTTCTTTGTACGTCAACGACATATACAACCCCCTCAGAGTTTTTTCCTACTATATGATCCTTCCATTAGTCAATTGCACTTTATCCAAACACGCACGGTTCGTTATCTGCGCAGAGGACCTTGCGTCATGATCCTTCTGCACCGCATTCCATCATCTCCTGGCAGACTGCCCGCTCTATATCCCAAGTATCACCATCCTGGCTATCCAAAAATAGACGATCCCTGCGGCAAGAACCACGGCACTGGGTAGCCAGAGGTGCCTGTATACCTGAAAGAAGCCGGCATTAAAATATTTATTTGAGAGCAGAAGACACAGGTGCAGGGGGGAGAGGAGCACCCCGACAAACCCGCTGACCAGGGCAAGCATGAGGTAGGGCAGGAGCAACTGTGTCTGGTCAAACGCGGTAATGAGTGAAATGAGGATGGGAAAGGTGCTCCCGACAAAGGCGATGGTGATCCCCACGACCCCGCCCACCAGGAACGGGAGCACGATGGTGATCAGCCACAGAGGCACCTTTAGAACCGCCAGTTCTCTGCTGATGGCCTCAACGGCGTGAGAGTCTTCGAGGATACCTTTGAAGATCAGAATGGTAAAGACCATATATACCATACCCAACAGTCTGCGATCTCCCACCACGGCCCGGATCTGTGACAGGCTCATGGCATTGTCATGCCAGACCCACCCGATAGCCATGCATAATGCCACAACCAGACCGGCCTCCTTTGAGATAACGGATGCGGGCCGCAACACACAGAGCACTTCTCCGATACCAAGGCCCAACAGGATAACGATCAGGATCGGAGAGAGCGCCCGGATGAAGGGCCACACCGGGGGGCGCGGGGATGTCCTGGCCTGTGAGGAAAAGTCATGATATTTCTTAATGGGCTGATACCCGATGCTAAGGGCAACAAAGGTCATGGGGCAGAAAAACAGCACGAAGGCCCCCAGGTGGACATCGGCCATGGTGATTGCCAGGAGAACCCCGGGGTACAAGGGCCACCAGTATTCCCAGATATGGCGGAACCAGTAGTTCACATAGCTGAGGTGATCGGGCTTGAGCCCGGTTGCAGCACCGAGTTCCTTGACCATTGGTGCCGAAAAGACCGCACCGCCGGGCATGGGCAGGAGTCCTATGAGCGCCGGGAAGATCACCAGGTTGAGCCGGGGATTGCTGACCAGACCCCGGAATCTCTCGAGGAGCTTTCTCATGTGTCCCGATGATTCCATGGAACTGCTCAGGATAAGGATGAGGGAAACAATGAACGAGAGCATCAGGGTCTTGGGATAGGTAACCGAGGAGACCATCGATGAAATCATGGCAGCAGGGCGCAGGCCGAACAGGATTCCCAGGGCCACGGCCCCGAGGAGAAATGCATTGCCGAGCGAGAGTCTCCCCCTGATGGCGATCAGCACAAGGACAAAGGCCAGGAGGAGCTTCACGATAGCAGGCACATCCGGAATCATCAGCATAGTGTTTCCCTATATCATGCGTAGCAAGAAAAGCCTCATAGCAAAGTGATCATGCCAAGACAAGCTTATGTTATCCACGGCCAAACGCAAATCCCTGTTGATAATTGCTGACGGATGAATTATTTTTACCCTATCCCACGTCATAAAAACGAGCTGAATCTTGAAAACTACCTCACAGAAAACAGTATCTGCAAAAAAGACACACCCGATAGTATCATTCTTTTCTTCGATGAAACTCGCCATCTGGCTCCTGCTCATCCTGGCATTGTCTTCCATCGTGGGGACCCTCATCCCGCAGGAAGGACCCGGGGTCCATCTCCATCTTTCTCCAGGCCTGCTCAAGGTATTCAACGCGTTACAGCTCTCTGATTTTTACCATTCCTTCCTGTTTCTCTCGCTTGCAGGCCTGCTCGGGCTGAACCTGCTCGTTTGCACAACCAGGAGATTGCCGTCCCTGGTACGCTCTGTAAGGAACGCATCATCCGGCGGCATACCCGCCAATGCACACCGGACAGAGATAAACGTGGCAGGCGAAGATACTGGATCGACCATGTTGAAGCTCGAGGGCATCATCCGGTACCGGTATGGAAAGGTCTCCCGCGAAGAGTCGAGTGGCGGGGTCACCCTGTCTGCCCAGCGGGGCAGACACAAGAGGCTCATCCTCTCCCTCGCCCACCTGAGCATCCTGGTCATCATCTTCGGGATGATAGCGGGGAGGTTCACCGGGTTCGATGCATATGTGGAGCTCGCTGAAGGCACATCCACAGACAGGGCATACCTGAACAGCAACCCGGGCGTAGTCGACCTGGGGTTTACAGTGCGATGCGATGCCTTCAAGGCCGACTTCTACGACAACGGCATGCCAAAGGAATTTCTCTCGGAACTGAGTTTTCTCGAAGACGGCCGTACCGTGCAGCAGGGAAGCCTCATGGTGAATCATCCCGTCTCATTCAGGGGAATCCGCTTTTACCAGTCCAATTACCGGGTTGGCTATGATGCGCGGCTCAACGTGGTACAGGGCAGTGATAATGAGTCCATCACCGCCTCTGCCGGCAAGGAATACATGCTAGATGACCAGGTGACAAGGATCAGGATACTCCGCATCGAAGACGACTTCATGAAGATGGGGCCTGCGGTGCAGCTCGATGTCTCCGGCCCCGACAGCCACGGGCAAGTTTGGGTATTCAAATACATCCAGGAGATCAGCTCGGCCATACCCGATCTCTTCACGAGGGCGCCCCAGTTCAACCCCGGGCGCTTCGCACCCTTTGTCTTCTCGCTCGACGGCCTCACCCACCACTACATAACCGGCCTCTCAGTCAATCGAGATCCCGGCGGAGTCATCGTGGCGGCAGGCAGTCTGGCATTCTTCCTCGGCATCTTTACAGCACTGCTCATCCCGCGCAAACGTATCTGGGCGGAATGCAGGGACGGAAAGATCAGCATCACCGTGCAGCCGGGCATATCGCCGGGTACCCCGGACGAGGAGATCCTTCATATCCTCAAGGAAGTTAACGGAGAGTTGAGATGAATACCACAATCTTGGGCTGGGTGACCTTTATCTACCTTGCCGCATTTGCCTTCTTTATCCTCAGGATCGTACTCGGCCGGAGATATTTCGGAATCGCGGGCAATATCCTGACGGCAGCCGGTTTTGTCGCCCATACCGCGGGCCTCGTGTTCAGATGGGTCGAATCCTACCACCTGGGCTACGGCCATGCCCCGCTTTCGAATTTCTACGAGTCTCTCGTATTCTTTTCCTGGACAATCGTGCTGTTTTACCTGTTTGTCGAGAGCAGAAAGGCCGCAAGTACTATCGGGGTGTTCTGCCTGCCGATCTCCTTCATCTTTATGGCGTACGCATCGTTCTCCCCGGGGATTTCATCACAGATACAGCCGCTCATCCCTGCACTCAAAAGCAACTGGCTGATCAGCCATGTCATCACCTGCTTTTTGGGTTATGCGGCCTTTGTCATCGCCTCGGTCTACAGTGCCTTCTATCTCTACAGGCTCAGGGCATCCGGGCACGCTGCATCCGCCAACGGCATCGAAGAGCGCATCTACCAGATCCTGGTCATCGGGTTCATATTCTTTACCATCGGCATCATGACGGGTTCTGTCTGGGCAAACTCGGCATGGGGGAGATACTGGGGATGGGACCCGAAGGAGACCTGGGCACTGATCACCTGGCTCATCTACGCCTCGGCCCTGCATGCCAGGCTCATCCACAGCTGGTCGGGAAAACGCTTTGCCATCCTGGTTCTCATAGGTCTTGCAAGCGTCCTGTTCACCTATTTCGGCGTGAACTATCTCCCCGGCCTCCACAGTTACCTCTAGAGAATTGTATAATAAAAAAATGGGATGGCGTCTGGGCAAAACGCCATCCCTATGAGGAGGTATTAGCTATAAAGTGGTTCTGTATCTTCTCAACGTTTCAGCATCTGTCTAGAGTTCTCACAAATTGTTCCCTGAACCGGTACGGACTGCTCACATCATGCGTCCGTGTCCCTTTCCATATCCGGGCTGCGCATCAGGGTTCACCTTCTTCACCTTCAGGGAATGATCGATCCATGCCTTGTCCATCTCTGCCCTGAGCGTGCTGATCTCGGCCTGGAGCTCTCTGACACTGGCCTCGTCAGGGGTGGAGGAACGCAGCTGGGTCATCAGCTCATACCGCTTGTCCCGCAGCTGATCCCTGAGCTTCTCGGTATTTGTCCGGTATTCATCCCGCAGTGCATCCAACTGGGTACGCTGCTCCTGGGTGAGATTACTGCCCTGCGTGCCATAGTACGGGCAGTCCTGATATCCTGCAGCTCTTTCATACCGGGGGCAGTCGGAATCTCTCCATCCACTGCCGCACCCATCTCCCCGAGCGAACAGCGGGAGGGCTACAAAGGCCATAAGCACTGTCCCTGTCACAAACATCGCGATCTTTTTCATCTTGGCTCTCCTTTCTTTCAGGTACCATACCGGTGAGCAACAGGCGTGCCAACAGCCCGGATAAATCATATATGCTTGATTCTAATGATATTATCCGCCACAAGGGCTGCTGCACCGAGAGGACCGTGGACAAAGGTGTATATTTTATATACATATGTCCTATACACCTGTATATAAACTATACAGATCGGAAAGATATCGGGGGCGAAACAGCTGGCACAGCCTGCTCCTGCAGTTGGCACAGTACTTGTAATACAGTGAGATGGCCAAATATATGGATATGAAGAAAAAGCGCTTAGATCAGAGCTGGATACAGATATCCCCCTGGGTGATCGTGGGATCGCTGATCATCATGGTGCCGATCCTTGCCTTCATGACTATCAAGGATATCCGCACCCAGCAGGCCAACATGATCATGCTGCTCACGGAAAAAGGGGCGGCCCTGATACGCTCCATCGAGGCAGGAACGAGAACCGGCATGCTCGGCCTGAACTGGAGCGGCGTACAGGTTCAACGGCTCATCATGGAGACCGCTCAGCAGCCCGACATCGTGTACATACTCATCACCGACCAGACCGGCAAGGTCGTTGCCCACAACCAGCCGCTTCACATCGGCAAATTCATTGCCGCCGATCCTGATCTTGAACTCGCGGGAGAATCCATACAGGCACGGGAGCTCCACCGGTCGGACGGCAAACCCGTATTCGAGGTGTACAGGAGATTCACGCCCTCGGGCGGCAAAATGATGGGGCGTGGAGGGATGATGTCTCATGACTGGTTCTATTCCCACATGTTCCCGGAAAGTCAGAACCAGCAGAAGCTCACCATCTTTGTCGGCCTGGACATGGGGCCCATTGTCGCGACGAACAAGGAAAAGGAGCACCAGAATATCGTCATAGCAATCATCATGCTCCTGCTCGGATTTTCCGGTATCGTCTCCATCATCATCGCTCAGAACTACCGCTCTGCCCGGGCGAGCCTCTCGAGGATCAAGGCCTTCTCGGACAACATCGTCGAGAACATGCCGGTGGGACTGCTCTTCATCGGCGACCATGGAAAGATCATAACCATAAACGATGCCTCGGAAAAGATGCTCATGATCTCGCCAGGTACATCCATCGGAACAGCGGCACAAGATATCGTCCCTTGCCAGATCACCGACCTCCTGGAGGAGATACACGGGGATAACGATATCGTCTTCAAGGAGATCCAGTGCTCGATACACGGGAAAACCACCCTGCTGGAGGCGAGCGCAGGCATCCTCAGGGATGATGAAGACCACTTTCTCGGCCACATCATCCTGCTTCGCGACATCTCCGAAATCGATCATCTGAAAAAGGAGGTGCAGCGCAGGGAGCGGCTCGCCTCGCTGGGCAGCCTTGCCGCCGGGATCGCCCATGAGATCCGGAATCCATTGAGCTCCATCAAGGGCTTTGCAACCTATTTCAAGGAACGCTACCGGGATGTTCCCGAGGATCAGAAAACCGCGGACATCATGATCAGGGAAGTGGAACGGCTCAACCGGGTGATCGGCCAGCTCCTGGAATTCGCCCGTCCCATGAATGTGGGGAAACGGGATGTGGATATCGTCGAGGTGGTCAACCAATCGCTCGACATGATCGGTGCCCAGGCACAGGAAGGCACTGTCAGTATCGATCGCGGGCATATTCCTCAGGATACCGTGCATGCGTACCTTGACCCGGACAGGATCGGGCAGGTCCTGCTCAATATCTACCTCAACGCCATCGAGGCCATGACCGAGGGCGGCACCCTGTCGGTAGGTGTGGATGAGGACCGGGTCAACCACACCGTGTCGATACGCATCTCGGATACCGGTCACGGCATCCCCACCGACGATATCGGCAGGATCTTCGACCCGTACTATACCACGAAGCAATCGGGCACCGGGCTCGGCCTGGCAATCGTTCACAAGATCATCGAGGCGCATGCCGGCAAAGTCAAGGTGCAGAGCACTCCGGGCCAGGGGACCGTCGTTATTGTCACCCTGCCTGCAGACAGAAAGGATCGGGACTGATGGATCAGAGAAGGGATATCCTGGTTGTGGATGATGACACGGGCCATCGGACCATGCTGAAGACGCTCCTGGGTGGCTGGGGCTACCGGGTCTTCGAGGCAGACGACGGTTCAACAGCCATTGCAACGGTGCAGAAGATGCCGTTCGACCTGATCCTCATGGACATACGGATGGTAAAGGTATCCGGGCTGGAGGCACTGGAAACGATCAAGGGGATAAACCCCGCCATCCCGGTCATCATCATGACTGCGTATTCATCTGTGGAATCCGCGATCGAGGCCATGAAGAAGGGGGCCTACGAGTACCTCACCAAGCCGCTTGACTTCGAAGAGATGCGCATGAAAATGGAAAAGGCCATGGATCACAGCAAGCTCAAGGAAGAGAACCGTATCCTCAAAGAGATCATCGGCGAGCAGTTCGACAGCAGGAATATCATCGGCAGCAGTCCTGTCATGATCAATCTTCTGGAGACCACATCCAAGGCCGCGGCATCGGAGGCAACGGTGCTCATCACCGGGGAGAGCGGAACGGGAAAAGAGATGATAGCAGGCGCCATACACTTCAACAGCCCCAGAAAAGACCACCCCTTCATCAAGCTCAACTGTGCGGCCATCTCCGAAGGACTGCTCGAATCAGAGCTGTTCGGCCATGAGAAGGGCTCTTTCACCGGCGCGATCAGGCGCAGAGAAGGCCGGTTCCGTCAGGCACACCAGGGCAGCCTCTTTCTCGACGAGATCAGCGAGATGTCCCTGGCCATGCAGGCCAAGCTGCTGCGGGTGATCCAGGAAAAAGAATTTACCCGGGTTGGCGGCGAGGAGGTGATCTTCGTCGACGTCAGGATCATCGCTGCAACAAACAAAGACCTCCTCTCCGAGGTGAAAAACGGCAATTTCAGAGAGGATCTCTATTACCGCCTCAATGTCATAACCCTCAAGGTCCCTCCCCTGCGCAGCCGCAGGGAAGATATCCCGCTTCTCTCAGAGCATTTTCTCACGATGTTTTCCCAGAAAAACCACAAGGACATCAAGGGATTCACCCCCCAGGCCATGGACAGGATCATCAAATACGACTGGCCCGGCAATGTGCGGCAGCTCATGAACACCATCGAGTCTGCCGTGGTCCTCTCGAACTCGCCCTACCTCGCGGAGCAGGATCTCCCCATTATCTCCCCGGAGGGCGAACCAGGGCAGCCTGTCCACCTGATCACCCCGGAACTGCCCCTCGACGAGGTCGAGAAGACCACCATCCTCAAGACCCTTGAGGCGGCCAGGGGAAACAAGAGCGAGGCGGCCAGGCGGCTCGGCATCACCCGCGTGACCCTTCACAAGAAGCTCCGACGATACGGCGTTACCTAGCCTGCGATCCGGGCAGGTCCGCCACTGCGGGACACACAAGAGCTATCTCCTCGAGGAAGTCTTCCCTGCCCTGGAACCATATCGCCTTCAATCCTGCGGCGCGGGCCCGTTCGACATGGCCACAGGTATCATCGACGAACAGCACCGCCGAGGGCTCGAGCCCCATGATGCCGGTCACCTCGGTGAAGAGCGACTGATCCCTCTTGCATTTTCCCATGTGGTAACTGTTGAACACCCTCTCGAAGAGATGAAAGAAGTGGAGTTTCTCTTCCAGTTCATCGAGCCAGTTCGTCTGGTCACTGAGGATGGCGAGCCTGACGCCCAGGTCCCTGAGCCTTTCTACCACCTCGATCATCCACGGCCTGAGCGTGAATCCCCGGAGAATGGTGTTTCTGAGTTCGCTGTCCTCACCGGAAATGCCGGCGTGTACGCGCAGCGCTTCCCAGTAGGCCGGCTCGGCGGCGTGGCCGGTCAGGTATCCGGTATCGTGAATGAGCTCCCGTGCCTGGGCGGCAAATGTTTCCGGATCTTTCTTGTTGGCCCTGGCTATGGCATGGAGCCCGTTCTTGAACCCCTCGTCTGCCAGCACCCCGCCGAAGTCGAACAGCGCGGCCTCTACCCTGCATGGTTTCATATGGGTCTCCTCGTTTGTCTCACATCCCTCCCGGCACCATATACCCCCTGAAAACAAAAATCAAAGGCAGGACAACCACGAGAAAGAAGATCGTGTTGAGCACGAACAGATTCGATGCGAGTCTCCTGTCGAGGTCAAACAGGACGGAGGCCACCACCGAATAGATGGCTGCAGGCATGAATGACTCGATGAGTATCACTGCCTCCACCTGGCGCTCGAGGCTCACCAGTGAGAGAAAGACAACCGCCGCAGCAGGAACCATGACGAATTTGACCATGCACAACGCGAGATTTTCCCGTGCAGAGGCGAGGACATCCGAGGTGCTGAAATTGGTGCCCAGGGTAAAGTAATACATGGCAATGGATGCCAGGATCAGGAGGTCCGTTGGGAAATATATCGATGGCCGCTCGATACCGAGGCCATGGAGCGCAAGCGCCACGACTATGGCTGCAAGCGGCATGTTCTGAAGGTTCAGGAGAAAGTCTTTCAGGAATGAGAGGCTGTAGCGCCGCGAGGTGGAAACCATCTGGGCATACGGAAAGATCACGATGAACACATAGAGCATGAAGTAGGCCAGGAAGATGAAGGCAAGGCCCAGCCCCTCCTCCCCGAGCAGCAGGTAGCACAGGAATGCACCCATGGTGAATCCATGGTTGTGGAGCGAGGAACTGATGAGAAACGTCGCCCGGGACCTCCCCTTCAGGCCCAGGACAGGGATAAAGACCCAGCCGGCGGCCAGACCGAGGAGAACCAGCGCCAGTCCGGACAGGGGAAGCACGACGATGCTCCGGGACAGACTCAGCCCCCATATGCTCCACAGCGCGATCAGGGGTTCTATGAGGATCAGGTTGATCCGGATAAGCTTCCTGGTAAAGACAGGATCCTGAGCGGTTCTTCTCTGCAGGAGCGCACCACAGACAAACGGCACGACGATCATGATCTGGAACAGGCAGAATCGCAGGATAGAGCTCACAGCGGATCAGCTCTTGAAACGGTCGTCCTGCCCCGCATCAACGGATTGTTGTCTTCTCTATGTTCTGCAGTTCGGCAAGATACTGTTCGGTGCCCGCAAGCCCTTTGTGAGCCATCAGATCCATCTTTACCAGTTTCAGGTGGGGCATGATGTCGATCCCGTAGGGGTTCATCTTCTCTTTGTTCGCCTTGTCCAGGATGAGCACGGAATAGTACAGGGTGAGCGTCCTCGTGGTGGAATCACGGCGGTAGAGATAGCCCTTTCCACCGAGGGTGTTCAGAAAGAAGCCCGCGTATTCATAGAGCTGACCGATGTTGATCATCAGTTTCCCTTCCTGGCTGCCCGTGATGAGATATTCGTACATGACCGCCATGAGGGCCTCGATACGGCTGTTCTCATGCTCGAGGATGTCCTTGACGAGCCTGATGTCCTCTTTGCCCGCAACCCGGCAGAAGTGTGCGGCATTGCTCAGCAGGGTGTAGAGGTCCTTTGTCTCACCCGATATCACGGGGGGATTGTATGCGAGTTTTTCCAGGGCCGAGACAAACTTGGGGTAGGTTCCCTCGTTCAGTTTGTATGCCTTCACGTACTCCTTTTCATCGAGCTCGCGGCATATCGCCATCAGTTCCTGGCGTGCACCCTCGAATCCCTTCTCCTTCTCCACATCTTCGATGATCCTTTTCGAGATGACCGGGGATGGCTGTTGCCCTTCTGGAGAAACCGGCGGCTGTTGTACTTCGGTGGAATTCAATGTCGTTTCAGGAGCGACCGGCACGTCCTTCTTCTGGAGCACAAACTTATCCACCAGAAAAAAGACTAAGAGCACAACAAGAACGATCGCGGCAACTATCACTGTTTTCTTCATGGCCAACCTCCCCAATAAACTTGCGCCATCCCTGGCCTGGTCGTTTCCCGGGGTGAATACATCTTCTGTATGCATCCTTATCGTGTATTCTATGCATGTTTCTCCTCAGCGTCAAACACCTTTTCTATTCCGGGAGAACCATCAGCGCCGGCATCGCCAGTGAAAGGACACACCGTACCGGGTAACAACCAAACTACTGCCCCCGGGGAGAATCCGGGGCAACTGGGTCATATGCACCCTCGTGCAGGCGATTCCTACCGGAGTTTCGGCATGAGGATGATCTCCATGCGCCGGTTCTGCGCCCGTCCCTCGAGGGTCTCGTTGTCGGCTACCGGGCGGTATTCGCTGTATCCGGAACCGCTCAGGAATCTGGGATCGACGCCGTCGTCCACCAGGATCTTCACCACGGATATGGCACGGGCGGTCGAGAGCTCCCAGTTGCTCGGATAGATCTGGGCCAGCCTGCCCCCGATCTGTACGTTGTCGGTATGCCCGGCAATGATGATTTCCTGGTCCTGGATGTTCTTGAGCACGTCAGCAACCTTCTTGAGGGCCTGCCTGCCTTCCTCCTTGACATCGGCCTTGCCGGAATCGAACAGGATCGATTCCACCATGGTCAGGGTGAGCTTGCCCTCCAGTTCCTTGAGAGCGACCTGTTTGGAGTCCAGCTCGGCCTTCATGGCCTCCTGCATCCTGTTGAACGCCTCGCTCTGCTGCTGGACCGCAATATCCTTCTTCTTCAGATCGATCTCCAGGGTGCTCAGGTCGATCTGTGTCTGGCTCAGCTGTACCTGGGCCTGGTTCAGTTCGTCCCGGCAGGTCTGGTTTTCCCTTTCGAGCTGTTCGATCCTGCCCTTCTGGTCCGCGGTTTCTATCCGCAACTGCTTGAGCTCCGCACATCCTGTCAATAAAAAGACCACGAAGACCACCACTGCACCAACCGACGTGTACTTCATGAACGACCCCTCCCTTTTCATCCTTGCCCGCACTGTCGATATCAGCTGACAAAGGCCTGTTAAGCTTCGAGATGCAACCATGATCTGACAGTACTCTTACGTTCTAGATATAATCCCCATGCATCCCGGGTACAAGGCCGAGCCCATCGGAAAAAACGGCGAAAACATCCCTATGCACCAAGAACTTCAGGACAATACCCCCGGCAAGAAGCCTTCCGGGGGTAGAAAGTGTTCACCAGGCGGTTATTATATTGAATAGTCAGCAAATCCGGCAGGGAGGTATGATCTCTATGGAAGAAGCTATTCTCAAGGTCGGCCAGGAACTCTTTGATGCCATAAAGGGTGAAACCGCCAGCATTTTCCGGCGGGATTACTGGAACGGCAAGATGATTGACTGGTGCATGAAAAGCCCGGACTTCAAGCTGAACATGTTCCGCTTCGTTGATGTGCTTCCCGTGCTGCAGAGTTCCAGACAGATTGCCGACCACCTTCAGGAGTATTTCTGCAGCGAAGAAGAAGATATCCCCTCGGTGCTCAAATGGGGGATCAGTACGGCAGGGGCCACGGGGATCACGGCCTGGATCATCGCCAACAGCATCAGAAAGAACGTAACCTCGATGGCCAGGATGTTCATTGCCGGGACCACCGTCCAGGAAGCCTTTCCCATCTACGCACAGCTGCGCAGGCAACGGTTGTGCTTCACCGTCGACATCCTCGGCGAGAAGGTCGTCTGCGAGAAAGAGGCCCGGGAGTACCAGCGCCGCTACATGGACCTGTTTCACAGCCTCAAGGCCGAATCCGTGAAGTGGCAGGATGATCCCCTCCTCGATACCGACCATGCCGGCCCGATACCGAAGGTGAATGTATCGGTGAAGCCATCGAGCCTGAGCTCAAGGATGTATTCACCCGACTTCAATCATTCGGTCAAGGTGCTCAGAGATGCGCTCCGCCCGATCTTTCTGGCTGCAAAGGACACGGAAAGTTTCGTGAACATCGACATGGAGAGCTACGGGCTCAAGGACCTTACACTCAGGGCATTCACCTCGCTTCTCGAGGAGGACGAGTTCAGAAAACAGGCCCATGTGGGCATTGTCATTCAAACCTATCTCAAGTCTGCCAATGATGACATCGACTACCTTATTCAGTGGTGCAGCAAGCAGGACCGGCCCCCGGTCACGATCCGCCTGGTCAAGGGGGCCTACTGGGACTACGAGGTCATCACGGCAAACCAGCAGGGGTGGCCTGTGCCCGTGTTCACCACCAAATCCAACTCCGATGCCAATTTCGAGGCCATCACCCGGCGTATCCTCGAGCGGCATGACCTGTTCGGCCTGGCCATCGCGAGTCACAACATACGCAGCATTGCCAACGCCCTGGTCCTGGCCGAGAAGCTCGCTATCCCGAGCGGGGCCCTCGAGATACAGATGCTCTATGGCATGGCGGAACCCATCAAGAAGGCAGTGACTAACATGGGCTACCGGTGCCGCGACTATGCGCCCGTGGGGCAGATGATCCCGGGTATGGGCTACCTGGTGAGAAGGCTCTTGGAGAACACATCGAACGAGTCGTTCCTGCGGCTGAAGTTTACGACAGACACCCCGGCAAACGTCCTGCTCAAGGCACCAGGCGAGATACCGGCCACGGATGAGATGATCGGCACGACCTTTCTCCCTCCCGGCAGCCAGGCCCTTGATCGTTCCTTTGCCAACGCCCCCTGCTCTGATTTCATTCGCGAAGAACCCCGGAGGGCATACGCCGAGGCCCTCAAGGACGTGCAGTCACATCTGGGCAGCGAGATAACGCCTCACATCAATGGAAAACGCATCAGGAGAGACGCAAAGGTTGCGTCGGTGAATCCCTGCCGTCCGGATGAAGTCGTTGCGCAGGTATGCTGCGCAACAAAGGAGGATGTCGCAAAAGCGCTCGAGTCTGCCGCGGCGGCCAGGGAGACCTGGGCAAAGGTGCCTGTAGAGGAACGGTCGATCATGCTCCTTCGTGCTGCGGAGCTGTTCAGGAAGAACTGGTTCGAACTCTGTGCCCTGGAATCGATCGAGGTGGCAAAGCCCTGGCGGGAGGCAGATGGCGACATTGCGGAGGCCGTGGATTTCTGCGAATACTATGCCCGCATGGCACTCGAGCTGTTTTCAGGAAGGAACCTGCTCCATGTCGCAGGCGAGGACAACCGGTATTTCTACCGCCCCAAGGGCGTCGGCGTTGTCATTGCCCCGTGGAACTTCCCCATGGCCATACCGGTAGGGATGGTGAGCGCTGCACTGGTTACGGGCAATCCGGTCGTGTTCAAGCCGGCCAGCCAGTCAGCCAGGCTCGGGGAGCGCATCTATGAGCTATTCATGGAGGCAGGCTGTCCCAAAGACGTGCTCCAGTTCGTCACCGGACCCGGGTCCGAGGTCGGCCCTGCCCTGGTCGAGTCACCCACCACGTCTTTCATCATATTTACCGGATCGAAAGACGTGGGGACGCAGATCATAGAAGCTGCAGCAAGGCCTTCCCCGGCGATGATCTCTCCAAAACGTGTCGTGGCGGAGATGGGGGGGAAGAATGCCCTGATCATCGACGAGGACGCCGATGTCGACGAGGCAGTGGCCGGGGCGATCAAATCCGCCTTCGGATACCAGGGACAGAAGTGCAGTGCCCTGAGCCGGCTCATTGTTCACCAGGCAATTTATGAGAGGTTCATGGAAAGGTTCCGTGAGGCAATCGGCGACCTCACTGTCTGTGACGCCACCGATCCCCGCTGCGACCTTTCCGCAGTAATAGACAAGACATCGTATGACCGGATCAACAAGGTTATCGAAGAGACCAGGCCGATAGCCGCACGGGTAACAGAGGGCAGTCTCTCCCCGGGCATTGACCCCAAGGGCTATTACATCGCACCAACGGTTTTCGAAGGGGTTCCCGGGGATGCCGCCATTGCCTTCACCGAGCTTTTCGGCCCGGTGGTGGTGGCGTTCAAGGTGAAAAACATCGAAGAGGCAGTGGCGCTGGCCAATTCGGTCCCCTATGCCCTGACCGGGGGCGCATACAGCCGGAGACCCTACACCATAGAGTACCTGAAAGAAAACCTCCAGGTGGGCAACATTTACATCAACAGAGGCATCACCGGCGCCATCGTCGCGCGCCACCCGTTTGGCGGCTACAAGCTTTCAGGGGTGGGCTCCAAGGCAGGCGGCCCTGACTACCTGCTCCAGTTCGTGGACCCGGTCACGTCCGTGGAGAACACCATGCGACGCGGATTTGCACCGGACCTTGATTTCTGACGAGCGGAAACGAGGGGAGCTCGGGGCTACGCGAAGAAATTCCTGATGCCGGTGAAGATTATCTGGGCGGCAATGGCAGCGACAAACAGTCCGGTTACCTTGGTGAGGACATTGAGACCCTGTTTGCCCAGCAGGTTTTTCACCTTCCCTGAGATGTACAGGAGCATCCCCACGGTCATGACAGCGAGAAAGAGCGAAAGGCTGATCACCAGTTCTTCCGTCACTCCTGCGGCCTCCGCACCGAACACCATCATGACGCCGATGACACCGGGCCCGACCGTGATCGGCATTGCCAGCGGTACAACCGCTATATCGTTGTATGAGGTCTCGGCATTCACAGACTCCTTGCCATGGATCATGGTAAGGGAAGACAGGAAGAGTACCGCACCGGCACCGATGCGGAAGGCATCCAGGGTGATGCCGAAGAGCTCGAAGATGTACCTGCCGAACAGGTAGAAGACAAACGAACTGATCATGACGGCCCAGGTCACCCTGCGGGCCGTGCGTTTTTTCTCATCGTCCGCCAAATCCTTTGTCATGACGAGAAACGCAGACAGGACAAAGAAAGGCGTGAGGATAAAGAGTATCTTGAGGTAAGAATTGATGAATAGTGAGATCATGTGCGTGTGACCATTCTCCATGTACTGAATTGCCTCTGTGCAGAGATTTTGTGTTCTATTGCAAAACCATATTTTTTCCAACCCCTATTTTCCCTGCAGGTTCGGGGCTTCGGTGCAGAACATGCACAGCATCCCGACCCCTTCACCTCCATTTCGGAATCTTCCAAATAAATTGTTGTCTTTCTTCGCCGGCTTGACTAAACTATCTAAAGAAAATCAGCATCCGAGGAATGCAGAAAGGCCATTTGCATATGGAGTACAAGAAAACCACCCTGCCGCAAGACACGTATCTTCGAGCTGAAAAACAAGTTTTTGCCGGCATCTACGGACGTCTCTTTGCACGGTATATCGCGAAGCATGCCGAGGGATACGCATCGATCCTTGCCCTGGCCGTAACCAGGGCCCTGTTTTCTCACCCGAGCAAGGACGAGTCCTCGCAGCTGTTTATCGAGCAGAACGACAACCAGATTGCCCGGGAAATCATGGCCCTCAAGGACGATACCCTCATCAGGAGAATCCTGACCGATACCATGGTGATCAAGACCGTGTTTCAGCACAAACAGGGAGGGTGCAGAACGGACGATGTCTACGGACACATCGAAAAGCTCAAGAAACTGGGCATCTACCTGGAAGGGAGCCACCCGCCTACCCCGAACTCGTTTGTCCGGATGGCAAGCAGGTTCTTCACGGAAACCCCGCTGAGACCGTCAATCCCTCCCCTGAGCACCTAGGTCCCGGCAAACGGTCAAACAGCCGGATAGAGGCAGACACCATGCACCATGATTCCGTTCACCCATGAGCCGGGGCCGGTTGCACAAACGCAGGTCAATGGTCACCTGCACCTCCTTAAAAATACATAACATCAATGAAAGAGAGCGCTTATAGTGGCATCGCATCCGGGCGGACAATCCGGGGGTTGAAAAAGGTCATGGAATGATCCATGCTATAGCCAAACACGGATATACATGAACAGGGAGTGAATCACATGGGAAAATCGAGATCAACACTGGTAGTTCTGCTGATGGCCGTTCTTGTCCTCCTGGTTACAGGGGTGATATTCTACTATCTGGAATGGGAAAAGCCCCAGATCAGGGGCCTTGACGACCTTGCAATGATCGGTCAGAGCAGGGAGCTTGCCATCACCTTCACTGACATGAAGAGCGGGATACGGTCCTACCGGGTCTCGCTTGTCCAGGGTGATGAGGAGCACATCATCACCCGTGAGGATATCCCGCTGAGGGGCACGTTCGAAAAAAAGGTCGACCTTGAAATCATCCCGGCTAATATCGGGGTCAAGGATGGTGCTGCCACACTCCAGGTCGAGGCAGTGGATTTCTCGCCCCTGAAGAATTCAACCGCCCTCCGGAAGGAATTGATCATCGACTCCTCTCCGCCCTCAGTCTCCCTGATCAGCACCTCTCATTATGTCAATCCAGGGGGAACCTGCCTGGCGATATACACGGCTTCGGCCGATGCCGTGACCAGCGGCGTGAGGTGCGCAGATGTGCTCTTCCCCGGATACCCGGCTGAGATAGGAGGCAAAACCTGCTATATCAGCTACTTTGCCGTTCCCATGGACGTGGAGAAAGACACCCCTGTGTTTGTCGTTGCACAGGACAAGGCAGGCAATGAGACTCTGGCCCCTGTTCACTTCTTCGTGCGTAAAACCAGCAAGTTCCGGCAGGACAAGGTGAACGTGAGCACCTCCTTCCTCTCAAACACGGCATCGAAATTTCAAGGCAAGGATACCTCCCTTTCAGGGAAAACTCCCCTGGAGCTCTTCTGCCATGTCAACGAAAAGCTGCGTGAAACAGACAACCAGAAGATATATTCTCTGTGCCAGAAGAGCGAGGGGCGTCAATTGTGGCAGGGGGCTTTCCTCAGGATGAAGAACGCCGCATCCATGGCACGATTCGGTGACAAGAGAACCTATCTGTTTCAAGGTGCCGAGGTGGGCAAGAGCATTCACCAGGGGATCGATCTCGCCTCGATCCGTAATGCCCCCATACAGGCCGCCAACAGCGGCAAGATCCTGTGGGCCGGAGAGCTGGGAATCTACGGCAACACGGTCATTATCGACCACGGCCAGGGCCTTTCCAGTCTCTATGCCCACCTGAATTCCATGAGCGTTACCGAGGGTCAGGACGTCGTCAGGGGCGATGTTATCGCAAGATCAGGCCAAACCGGGTTTGCCGGGGGCGATCATCTCCATTACAGCATCATGGTACAGGGGATATTCGTGAATCCCATCGAATGGTGGGATGCCCACTGGGTAGGCGACAACGTAGAATTGAAACTGAAACAGGCCTCCGGGTCGTTGTAGGCCCCCGGGCGAGACTGAATATCGAAGGTGCGAGCCTGTATTTAAGGCTCTGTCGGCCTGCATCGAATCTGAAAACAGCGCCTCGGGAAGCTGGTTACCCGAAAACTACCGCCGTTTTCACATGGATGCATGCTTGAGGCGGAGCCTGTCCCATCTGTCCAGGAACCGCTTGATATCCAGCAGGGTCTTTATTGTCTTGAGGTAGAGCTTCTGCTGTTTCCGGTATCCCTGTGTACTCTGCTTTCCCTGTTCGCGCAAGACTGCAAGGGTGGCGTTGAGGGCCCTCTCGGCATCTTCCAGGAATGCCTTGCTCTGCTCGAGCTCCGCTATCTTATGAATCACCTCGCCCATGCCATTTCCTCCTTATCATTACACAAGTCAATACACTGTATTTTAACGGCAGGTTCCGGCTAAACCTTTAATGGAATATCCAGGTCATCATGTTCCGGGCAGGAGCAAGACCCGCACTTCCACTGCGAACCATACAGGTGGTCCGGCTGAAGCCTGATCTCGTGAGAATCTTGTTTTGGCCTGGCTGCATTCTATTATTAACCGCAAACCATTCTGGTCACACAAAGGAGGAAGCCCATGAAAAAGCGATCCGTCCAGGCTTTTACAGGCCTTTTGCTGTTTTTGGGACTGACATCTTCTGCCGCTGCACACTGCGAGATCCCCTGCGGGATTTATGACGATGAACTCCGCGTAGGCATGCTGCTCGAAAACATCACCACGATCGAGAAATCCATGAACCAGATCACCGAGCTTGGGAAGAGCACCCCGGTGAACTATAACCAGCTCGTCAGGTGGGTGGAGAACAAGGAACATCACGCCGGCCTGATCCAGGAAGTCGTGGCACAGTATTTCATGACCCAGCGGATCAAGCCTGACACCGGGGAATATTGCAGGACGATCTCGGTCCTCCACCAGATGCTGATCTACAGCATGAGGTGCAAGCAGTCCACGGACCTGACCAATACGGCTAAACTCAGAGAGCTTGTCGAAGAATTCAAGCTGCTGTATTTCCCCAGAAAATAGCCCTGGTACACGGTGCTGTCGCCACAACAGGCCTTGGGAAGATCTCTTCACCGCCGGTGCCGGCCGGTCATTGTTCCCTCAGCTGCCTCGAGGTTGGTGCCCTGCTCACAGGAGAGAGGGTATGGGCACTAAGAATATTCCGGATCAGGTCTTGAGAAATATCTATCCTTCCCCTACAGTAATGGCGGACAGGTCGGTGCAGGGTGCCAACCGGCATTCCGTCCCTGCAACGAAAGAAGGGGTTGCAGGCAGCGTCCCGGAAGAGAACCGGTTTGTCACAGGAGGATTAGCCATATGTTTACGATCAGCGCCGAAGCGAGAGCATACATTCTGAAAAAGGGCGGCGTGATGACCATCTACATGGAGAGCCACCACTCGAGCGGTGGGTGATGCGCCTCGCGGCAGATCATGAGCCGCACCCCTGCGGTCCGCATGGGGAAGCCTTACGAGAATACTCCCGGGTTCTACAGAGAGTACCCTGTTGACGACATCACCATCTGGGCATCGAAGGATGTGGTGCCCGACAAACCAGGCGGGGTCGTCAGGATCGGGCTGGAGCGATTCCTCCTTGCCAGGGACATCACAATCAGCGGTGCCCAGGTGACTGTCCGGGAGCTCTAACACACCACGTATCCGGATTATCGTGTGCCTTACACAGAATATACTTATTTACTGTCTGCTGGCAGGCGTCTATGCTTTCTGAATTCTGCAGAGACAGAAACTGAACTGGAGAGACCCATGAGGAGAAGCGACAGGGAAATTACCGGCGAATCCGCTATCGAGCAGATCATCCTGGCATGCGACGTCTGCAGGCTTGCCGTCTCGGATGGAGATCGGCCCTATATTGTGCCGTTGTGCTTCGGCTACAGAGACCGGACATTCTATTTCCACAGCGCAGGGCAAGGCCATAAGATCGACAGCTTGAGAAAGAATCCCCGGGTGTGTCTCGAGCTCGATACAGATACCGGGATTGTCCCGGCGGAGAGGGCATGCGGCTGGGGCATGAGATACCGCAGCGTTATCGGGTTCGGTACGGCAGAGCTCGTTGAAGACCATGATGAAAAGCGCGAGGCACTGGAAATTATCATGAACCACTATTCTGACCGGAGTCTTGCCCTGCCCGATGCGGATCTCGAGAGAACAGCGGTGATCAGGGTCACCGTAGAGGGCATGACCGGGAAACAGTCCGGTTACGGAAAAGAAGACTGAGCAGGTCTCAATTGAAAACGCCACGACCTCATACAAGTCATGACATGGTAATAACCGGGACAACACCCTGCACTCGCCGAACATCCAGAAACCGGGAACAAGAACTGAAAACAGGCCGCAGGAGAATTCTGCCGGCACGCTGCTGCACCGTGTGGATCGCATCCTGTAGGGTAAACGGATTGCTCTGAACAACCCGTTTACCCTATTTTAAGGATACAGGCGGCACCACAGTGCCCCCCTTTTACGTCTATATCTACCAGCCAGCCGTGGCTAGTATAATTTCTTTCTGTGCCTCTTGATCACGCCCTGTCTGATCATCTCGAACATCTCCGGACCGTTATCGATGATCTCATTGGGTCTTCTGGCGCTGATAATCAGGGCAGCCAGGGATAGAATGAGTATGAAACCAACACCGCTGAAGAATCCGATCATATATACACCCCCTCCTTCCGGACGAATCATCTCATACTCCAGCTCGAAACATTGGCATATCGGACAACCTATGATCTTTTTGCAGGCAATAGCGTAAGAGTCCGGTAAGATCTTCCATGAGCGAGTGCGGGGTTTTTCTGACAGGTAAATCATAGAAAACAGGTCTGTTGTATTCCGTACCCGTTGACTGCCACTAGCCGGAGGGTCCTTCCATATGGCCTGCAGCTGATTCTGTGATCCGATAAGCTTAGGGACGCGACGCATGCCACAAGACCTTCCATGGCAGGCTTATGGATACATTCACACTATGCTGTCACAACAAACCACACAGTTCGAATCCCGCAACCGAAAACATTACAGCCAATTACGTTGCAGGCCAGCTGTACACGGGGCGTAATCCGCATATATCGAACCCTGTGCCTCGTTCCGTCTGTACTATCGAGCTTGCCGCCCGACAGATCACTTCAGGCTGATTCTGCCCCCCGGGTCGCCCCCGGGTACGACGATACGCGATTCTGCCTGGCGCTGGGCCTCCTTGGCATTCTCGATAAATTCTTCCACTGCCTTTTCGACAGATTCGGGGAACTTTTCCAGCGCCTGCTTGAGTCCTTTTGCATCGATCTCGAACTGGAGGGGAATGGCGCCCGCAGGTGTCCCTATCTGGGTCTGGCCTACAAAAATCATCTTGCGTCTTTCGTCGCGCTGTCCGTCCGGCAGAACCGGGGTGAGCTGGCGGATAGTCGCGAAACTGAGGTCTGTAAACATCTCCTCGCGATAGAGATTTTTGAGATCAACTCTGAGTTCACCCAATTTTGTAACGTCGGGCCTGTCCATATACTGTCTCCTTTTGCTCTCTCTGTAGTGGCGCAGTGCCGGCTGTCCGGCAGCTCCGCCCCCGGTGCAGGGCCGATACCCCATGATTCTGCCCTCTGCTCCCGGTCATGTTCGCGGCCTTATATCAGATTTGAGGCCTCCCGTGAAAGGGAAAAGCGAGACATGGTCCCCTTCACCCTGCAATTTGAAAACCGCGAGATTCATACTTGCTGTTTCGGCTCTCTTTGGCTATCTTCAGGACAAACGAACAGGAGCGGCATCTGAATGTATACGGCAAAACCCGACGTGCTCGAACTCACCGGCAGCACCTTTGGAATGCGGCTGATCAAGGTCGACGGAGAATACTGGTACGGCCACAAGCTCTGCCCTGAGAGCTTCGAAGAGAAGTGCCAGACAAAATGCGGACCGTACAGCTCCCTGGAAGAGGCTGTCAGGAACCTGAACGTCTACCTGAAAGCCTACGGGGGCAGTGCCCGGCTTTCACCTGCCTGTTTCGACGACAAGGGAAATCCGCAGCATCCCGATACCGACAAGTTCTACAAGGGGAGCGACTGGTAAGTCCCTCGATCCCCCAGGTATGTCCCGGAAAGGGGCATACCCCTGCCGGCCGGTTCCACATAGCTGCCCTGGCCCGCTGCCCGCGGCTCTAATCAACGACCGGTCCGGATCCCACGACAAACTTCCCCTTGAAATACCTGGTCCTGATCTGAGCTGCTTCTTCCTGTGCCCATTTTTCGATGCCGATCTTCTCTATGCGGCACAGGTTATAGAGCTTGAGATTATGCGGGTAACGCTCGGCGCAGTCGGCAGCGGGCTGAAGTCTGCTGCAGGGAAAATCCGGGCACTCGAAGCAGAACCAGACACCCCGGCCTGTCGCACACTCGAGCGTGGCACACCCGGTGAAATTCAGACGGCACCCCTTTTCCGCCCTGCAGCCCCAGCAGGGAACGTCGGCCGGGTCGAGGTGCAACAGCCCGGCTATCTTCTCCACGGCCTTTTCGGTGATATTGTCCACAAACACGAAACAGTTGAAACAATCCAGCCCGCACGGTGCAGTCAGTTCACGGTAGTTTGTCATCGGCTCAACCCCCTGTACTCATGGTGTGAGGATACATCAGGCACACCACGAAGTAAATATGCTCAAAAGCCAGGAAGATGAACCTGCCAGCCCTCCCTGGGGCAGCCGCACCACATCCCGGCCTGATTGTCCCTCCGCGCCTCATCATTCATGCCTGTTGCGGTTCGAGTGACCCCCTGCAGAATACCGGCGACTGAAGTCTGTTGTCATTCGGCCTTAAACCCAGTCGGGATTCAGTCCCCCTCCGGCGCCTTTCCGGTAGGGCATCCACGCCAGGCCATAGACCTTGATGTTCATGTCTGTCTTCTTCGGGTACACCCGGATCTCCTCCAATTCTTCCCCTGCCGGGTCGAAGGACGTCTCCAGGTTCCGGATGTCGTCCTCGAGTTGTCGTTCCAGTTCTTCGAGTTCGGCCTGAATAGAGAGGGCCCGCTCCTGTGCCCGGGCCACATCCATCCCCTCTTTGCCCACACGGCTTGCCGACTTCATGGCTGTTCCCATCCTTGAAGCAGATGTCGCACTGATGGCCTTGCGTCCGAGAAATGCACTCAGGATTGCCGTGCCGAAGGAAATCACCGTCTCAATCTTTCTCGATCCTGCCTGGTCCTGCTCGCGGGCAATGGCCTGTTCAGCCGCGAGCCGGCGATTTTTCAGGGAGGTGAACCTGGTGTTGTACTTTTTGCGCAGTTTCTCTACCTCGAGGTCTCTCTTCTCCCGTGCGGCCTGCGCCAGACGGGCACGGAAAGCCCCCTGGGCTTCATCCATGAGGCTTGTCATGCCGAACCGCGGTGAACCGTAGAGAACAAGCGGACGGTTCAGGCTGATCCAGCGGGAGAGATCCCTGCTCCACTTCTCATAGGAGCCGACCCGTCCGGCAGCAGCAGGCATTTCTGCAAACACGGCACCGCTCACGGGCGCCACAGACAGTTGGGCAGCACCGAGATCGATCTCTACGGCATTATCCCATTCCAGGGCCACAGGACCATCCTGGAGCTCGGCTGCAACAGTTATCGTCCTGGTGGTATCCACCTTATACTTCGAACTGGTATACCTTACATTCACACAGCCCACTATCGCCGGTTGATACATCACCCCCTGGCCGGCTCCCGAGGAGGGCACATAATAGGCTGTGATCCCCGGCGGCATCACGGGCGGCTCACTGGAAACCTGGGCCTCTCCTGCAGGCCGGGCTGCCCGGCCCGGCACCTCCTGCGCGGCCATCCCCTCGCCTCCCGGAAGTGTCGCACCCTCCCTTCTGACTGCCATGAGGCCCCTGATCTGTTCCCGGGACATGGGTCCTGCCAGGTACGACAGGAGCCAGCGCGTCTCGAAGACGATCGGTTGCGATTCATGCACATTGTGAAGCAGAAACACCCGCTGCCCCAGTGCTGAGAGTGTCTGTTCCATGGTGCCGCGATCGAACCCGGAACCGGCTGCTGCCCCCTCGAGGCCGGACAGGACGCGCTCCTTGTCACGTTCGGTCTGGAGACGGCCGAGGAACCAGGTTCCCGCATTGGACAGGCCCTTGTAATCGAGGTCAACGGGGTTCTGGGTGGAGAGAACCACGCCGAGCCCGAAGGCCCTGGCCTGTTTCAGGAGGGTGAGCAGGGGAGCCTTGGAGGGAGGAGTCTTGACCGGCGGGAAATACCCCGATATTTCGTCCATGTACACAATGGCCCTCAGGCTCGTGGTGCCGGTCTGGGTGCGCATCCATCCCAGCACTTCGTTGAGCAGCAGGGTGACGAAAAACATGCGCTCCGGATCGGAAAGGTGGCTTATAGTGAAGATCGAGGCCCGCGGCCTGCCCGAGTCGGTGTAGAACATCCTGCCCACATCCAGGGGCTCGCCTTCGAGCCAGGCCTCGAAACCCGGGGTGGCCAGGAGATTGTTGAGCCGGACGGCCAGGGCAAAGCGGTCTTTTTCGGGATAGAAGCTCTCCAGGTCCATCACGCCGATGCGCCCAAAGGGGGGAGTCTGGACGGCATGAATCAGGCCGGCAAGATCGAGCCCCCTGCCCTCCCCCCAGCAGATATCGAAGATAGTGGAAATCAGGATATGTTCCCGGCTGGTGATGGGGTCGGCATCGATAGACACCAGGGCCAGCAGGGTCGTGGCTGTGGTCTGGATCCGTTCGCGCAGCAGATCCGGGTCTGCTCGAATGGCTGGCGGCGGAGGCGAGAAGGAACGCAGAATATTCACCGGCAGGCCACTGCTGCTCCCGGGCGTATAGACGGCAAAGTCTGCCGCTGATTTCAGTCGGGCGATGCGCTGCGGATCCTGGTCCCACTCCGCCAGGCCCTTGCGCCACAATCCGGCCTGGTCGGCTGCATACTGCGCTGGTGTCAGTCCCCTGTTCAGGGCTTCGGCCTCATTGATCCATGGTCGAAAATCATCGTCACCGAGTCCGGGAAAGGTCAGCAGGAGGTTCGGCAGATCCCCCTTCGGGTCGATGGCGATCACCGGGATATTGTCGATCAGGGCCTCTTCGATGATACCGAGGCCGAGACCGGTCTTTCCACTCCCGGTCATACCGATGATGACGGCATGGGTATTGAGATCCTTCGAATCGTACAGGAGCGGTTCCTGCCTGCGGCTTTTCCTGGCGAGATCATATTCTTTACCGAGATAAAAGGCCCCCAGTTTTTCGTATTCTTTCATCCTCATACCTCCCAGGGAGTATTACCGGTGCCTGTTGAGGGTGATCAAGGTTGAAGATGCCCGAAAACACCGGGCGTCCGAAGCTGAAGTATGGTCATGATTGCACGATGATGCCGGTAACAACAAGATAAGACAGCACTGCTGCAAGTCAAGGCAGCCCGGCAGAGGGCACGGCATGGCCTTTCAGCCGCACCCGGGCAAAGATATCTATCCTGGATTGTGGATCCTCATTCCTGCGTCCACACAGACTTCTGCCGGGGATACTGTTCACGGGCCCTGTCCTGCCGGGATTCCCGAATGCATGTGTCTGGCCTGCCCCGCTTCACTTTTCCTCCTGCATGCCCTCGACAAACCGCCGGATCTCCCCGATGAAATCAGGTCCGAAGCGTTTGAGCTTGTGGGTGCCGACCCCGTGGATGCACTGAAAAGCCTCGCTGCTCGTGGGCAGAAAGGCAGCCATCTCTGCCAGGGAGGTATCGCTGAAGATCACGAAGGGCGGTACCCCGGCCGAGTCGGCCAGTCTCTTCCGTAGCAGCCGCAGTCGTTCAAAGAGCGCGGGATTATACTCGATGTCCCCTGCCTTCAGGCGGGGGGACCTTGAGGTGACAGCCTCCTTCACGCGCGGCTGGGCCATGGCAAGGGTCTCTTCGCCACGCAGGAGCCCACCGGCGGATGGGTTCAGCTTGAGCACCGAATAATTGCCCACGTCCTGCTCCAGAAACCCGCGATGCACCAGGTGACGCAGGAGGCCGGCCCAGTATTCCTGGCCCTTGTCCGCACCGATGCCGTAGGTGGAAAGACTGTCGTGGCCGAGCTGAAGCACCCGTTCTTTCTTGGAACCGCGAAGCACATCGATCACGTGTGCCATGCCGAACCGCTGCCCCACCCGGTAGACACAGGACAGGGCCTTGCGGGCATCTTCCGTCACGTCGAACAGCTCAGGCGGGTGCAGACAGATGTCGCAATTGCCGCAATCCCTCTCCAGGCGTTCGCCGAAATAGCCCAGCAGGATACGCCGCCGGCAGCTCAGTGCCTCGGCAAAGCCCACCATGGCATTGAGCTTGTGAAGCTCGATGCGCATCCGTTCGGGATTGTGCGTCTTCTCGATGAGACTTCTGGCCACGGCGATATCGCCATAGCCGAACAGCAGCAGGGCTTCTGCCGCCAGGCCGTCTCGGCCGGCCCGGCCGGTCTCCTGGTAGTAGCTCTCGATGTTCTTCGGGATATCGTAGTGCACGACATAGCGGATATTGGATTTGTCTATACCCATGCCAAAGGCTACTGTGGCCACGATGATCCGGATATCGTCCCGCAGGAAGGCGTCCTGCACCTCTTTGCGCTGCTGGGCAGACAAGCCGGCATGGTAGGATGCGGCGCTGAAACCGGCTTCAACGAGTTTTTCTGCCACACTGTCCACCCGCTTGCGGCTCAGGCAGTACACGATACCGGCCCCGGCAGACCGTGACCTCAGAAAAGCGGTGAGCTGCGAAAAAGGTTTCTGCTTCTCCATCACCGTATAGCTGATATTGGGACGGTCGAATCCCGAGATATAGCACGGTGAATGCTGCAGGGCCAGTCGATCCAGGATGTCCTGGCGGGTGTGCGGCTCGGCCGTAGCGGTCAGGGCGATCAGGGGGATGCCGGGGAACAGACCGCGCAGCCTGCCCAGTTTCCGGTATTCCGGACGGAAATCATGCCCCCACTGGGAAATGCAGTGGGCTTCATCGATGGCGAACAGGGCGATGGGGATATCGTGAAGCCGCTCCACAAACCCCTCGCTCATCAGCCGTTCCGGGGCGATGTACAGGAGGTCGAGCTCCTGGCCGTGCAGCATGGCCAGTACCTTTCTGGCCTCTGCACTCTGCAGCGATGAATTGTAGAAGGCCGCCTTCACGCCGCAGGCCCGCAATGCGTCGACCTGGTCTTTCATCAGGGAAATCAGGGGAGAAACCACGATGCCCACCCCCGGCCGGTGCAGTGCCGGGATCTGGTAACACAACGACTTGCCCCCGCCGGTGGGCATGAGAACAAAGGCGTCCTCGCCGCGGATGAGTCGCTCGATGATCTCCTGCTGATGCGGACGAAATGCTTCGTACCCGAAGATCGATCCCAGTGTCGCAAGGGGGCTGCCCTTCATACCATACGTACCTTCACTCTTTCTGAAGAAACCCGGAACTGTCAGAACCTCACGGTCTCTACCACAAATTGACCCTGCAGTAAATTGAGCATCCTCGGGAGAGACACCAGGGTGTCCGGATCAGGGGGGATGACGTCTCCATGCCGGCTCGAAAACCCCTGATCCCCCTCGTTGTTGCTTTGACAATGAACCGGGTTAATATTATATTATAATCTGTAATAGTTGCGTTAGGGCTTCAATCAGTCACCTATTCGGAGGATTACATCTTCACGAGACAGGGAGACGATATCCTCTTGTTTCATTTCCCGGGGAGGACAGCCGGCATGGATCATGAGAACAAGACGGCAGGGCAGCTCATAGAGGAGTTGAACCAGGCGCGCCGCCGGATCTCGGAACTCGAACGATCGGAATCAGAGCTCAGGCTGGCAGCCGAGGCGTTGCGCATAAGCGACGAGAAGTACAAAATATATTTCGAGTTCAGCAACGACATCATGTTCTCCTACAGTAACCAGCTGCAGGTTCTGTACGTGTCACCGAACGTGGAGAGAATAACCGGGTACAGGCCCGAAGACCTCATCGGCAGGAGCTTTCACGATCTCCGGGCGATTGTTCACCCCGAAGACGTTGACGAGATCATGGAAAATGCCCAGCAGAACATCTCCGGGAGTCGAGTCTATGCGAACATTTACCGTTTCATAACCAAGGATGGGAAAGCCAGGCTGGCTGAGGTGGAGGGTTTCCCCGTCACTCGCGAGGGCAGTGTCGTGGCAATGGTCTCCATGGCCAAGGACATTACCCGGCATGTCGAGATGGAAAAGTCACTCAGGGAGAGTGAACTCAGGTGCCGCACAACACTCCAGAACCTGCCTAATGCCGTGAGTGTCGTCCGCATGGCAGATGCGCAGTATCTCTATGCAAACAATTGCTTCTGCAGAATGACCGGTTATTCAGTTGCAGAGATCATCGGAAAAACGGTCTATGACCTGAACCTGCCGGTGAGATATACGGATTATGACATGCTCATCAAGGCCATGAAATACTCTCAACCGGTCTCCAGCGAAGAACACCTGTGCTACCGGAAGAACCGGTCCATCCTTCAGACCCTCCTGTCTGCCAGGCCGATACACTATGACGGACAGGAGTGTCTGGTCGTTGTCATGACCGACCTGACTCCTTTCAGACGGAGCGAACAGGAAAAAAAGAGGATCGATACCGATCTTGCACAGTTCCAGAAGCGAGAGTCCATACGAACCCTTGCCGAAGGCATTGCCCATGATTTCAACAACATTCTCCAGGTTATCATCGGCTATACAAAGATGGCTGCCTCCACATTGATAAGCGCTCATGAAGACACGGGTGCGGTAAGAGACAACCTCAAAGAGGTGACCATGGCGGCCTTCCAGGCGAAAAGGCTCGTACATCAGCTCCTTACCTTCAGCCATCATACCCAAAGGACCTTCGCACCGGTATCCATGAACTCCATCATTGGGGAGGCACTCAAGACCATACGACCGACCTTGCCTGAGCGGATCAGAGTCAGCGAGCACATTGACGATCCCGGCATGGTGCTCGGCGACCCTGGTCAGATCAGCCAGATGATCACGAATCTTTGCACCAACGCGGTCACTGCCATGGGTGAAACCGGCGGGGATCTCGAGGTGCGGCTCGAGACCGTGGATGTAGATCGCAATGCCGCTGCCCTCCTCCTGGACCTGCCGCCCGGCCCCTATGTCAGACTGACTGTCAGCGACACCGGCAAAGGCATGTCCCCGGAAGTCACCAGCCGCATCTATGACCCGTATTTTACCACCAGGGGGAAGGACTTCGGGTCCGGCCTGGGATTATCGGTCGTTCACGGGATAGTGAAGAGCCATGGGGGCACGATCACCTGCAGGAGTTCACCAGGAGAAGGGACCAGCTTCGATATTTATCTGCCCGGGATCGAACCCGGGAATGAGGCCGCAGGAATACACGCGAAGGTGACCGACACACCCGGCTCCAGGAGAGTCCTCGATCTCGATGAAGATCCGCAGCCTCACCACTCGACAAAAAAGAAAGGCCCGCATCTGCCACCCGATCATAAAACCAATCGGCAGTGACCCCCCGGCACAATCCATGCCTGCCGGAAATTCAGCATGGTACCAATGCCGGCAATGCATGGATCAGGATCTCTCCTGCAACCCCTTGTCCAGAAAAAATGCTGCAGGAGGCTTGCATCTCTTACGGCAACGGCCATTATTATAGTTCTGTCTGTCAAACATCATGAGGAAGTCTCATCAATCCTGAAGCACAGGAGTTAGAGCGCCATGGTAAAAGCCGGTCGACATGAAACATCGGGCATGATCGAAGAACAGTATGAACCGGGTTCGCGATCAGGTGTTCTGAGAAATCTCCGTGGAATCATAAACATGCATGAGATGGAACGCCTCGAGACCAGCGAACTCGCCCGCACCACGGATCATGCCGTTCAGGCCCTTGATCGCGGCCATCGCTTTACCGCGGATGATCTCTGCCGGCTGCATAAGGAATGGCTTGTCTCGATATACGAATGGGCCGGAAAATATCGCCAGGTCCTCATCGGCGACAATGCTTTCACCTTTGCCGCACCAGCGCAGGTACCCAGACTGATGGGATCTTTTGAAAAGGACATCCTGAGAAGATATACGCCCTGCACCTTTACGGATCAGGCCCGGATCATCAGCGCATTGGCCATCGTCCATACCGAACTGATATTGATCCACCCCTTCAGAGATGGAAACGGGAGGCTGGCAAGGCTCCTGGCTGTCCTCATGGCCCTGCAGGCCGGCCTGCCCTTACTGGACTTCAGCCCGATACGGGAAAAGACAAAGGATGCATACTTTTCGGCAGTCCGGTCGGGATTGACCAGGGACTATGCACCCATGGAGCGCATCTTCAGTCTTGTGGTTTCCCAGACCCTGAAGGCGCACAGGGTTTAGCCGGAATCTTTTGCGCGTCAGATTTCACAATGGTTAAAAATTTCGCTCTTTATCGAACCGGGAATTGGTGGTATTTTCCTCCCCATGCGTACAAACTACTATGAGATTCTCGGCATCCAGGAAAACGCCTCCATAGAGGAAATCAAAAGGGCCTATAAGAGACTTGCAAAGAAATTCCACCCCGACGTGAACGCACATGACCCGTTGGCGAACGAGCGGTTCAAGGAGATCGTGCATGCCTACGAGGCCCTGTGCGATCCACACAGGCAGGCTGCCTATTTCTCTGCCTCTGCAGAGGCTCGCCCCCCTGATGACGAGAGGGAGAGAGCATATCTGTACATGATGATGGAGATGTTCATGCAGAGAAACCCGCGCGGACGCCGCTAGCATCCAGTCACAGACCCTGCAGGAAGAACGGCTCTGCTGCCTTTCAATTTGAATCTCGATCCCCATGACTTGAATATCACCCGGTTCGAAGTTAACTTATTCACTGACGAGGGTGACTCCGTTCAGGAACCAGAGACGCAGCGGAGAAATCAGGGGAAAATTGGCTGCAGGGATACGGACCGACCATTCAGTTCCGGGCAGTTGGTAACACCAGGGGGCTCAGATGAATTTCTGGGACAAACTCTTGAGCAGTGGTTGTGCCTTACCAAAAAGGTATGGCTCGGCGAATGTCAGGCCCGGAGATACCGTCACGATACTGCCGTATGATGAGATCCTCCGGACGCTCGACACAGACAACTGCTGTGACGGCCTCCTCTTCATGGAGAACATGAGGCGATACTGCGGCCGGGATTACAAGGTATTGAAGAAAGTAAAATGGGTCTACGACGAGAAGTATAGAAAGATGTTATCCTGCAGGGATGTTGTCGTGCTGAGTGGTCCTGTCTGTGATGGAAAAGGCATGCTCAGCGGTAAAGATTGCGACCGCTGCTGCACCCTGCTGTGGAAAACCTCCTGGCTCAAAAACAGCTGAGGTGCTCTGTTATGCCCACCTGGTGGAGACTGATTGCCCCGTCAGGATAACAGGAGTTGCGGTGTATGAGCTTATATCGGAACAGATCTGATCAGGTACCCGCCGAGGGCAGCAAAGACGCCTGTGTATGCCAGTATACCTGCCTCGACCGGATGGGGCGCGACTTCAACACGGCAGAGATCTGCTGGCACTTTATGCTGCGGATACTGCCGGCTCTCAGACGCAGGATTGTGAGATATGCCAGGGTCTTGGGCAGGCTGCTGCCCGGAGCGGATCCTTCCCATGATACCGCCGCTACCATCCAGGACCGGCAGATCCTGCACAAGGATCTCACGACCGGCGATCTGGTAACGGTTCTGCCCTACCAGCAGATCAGGACCACCCTGAACAAGAACGGGAAATGCAAGGGCCTGAGCTTTATGGAGGGCATGAAGACATACAGCAACACCACCGGCAGGGTTCTCAAAGAACCCCTGTATGTGCTGGACCAGGGAGGAGAGAAGATCCACAAGTGCAGGGATCTCGTGATCCTCGAGGATCTGTACTGCGATGGAACCAGCATACGGTGCGACCGGTGCTGTCTCTATTACTGGAAAAAGGACTGGCTGAAAGAGGTGCCATGAACTGCTGCTGAATCTGTCGGGCAGCTCGCCTTACCATGACTTCCAGTGCAGTCACTTGTTCAACAAACGAATTAAAGGAGGAAAAAGGATGAAAAGGTTAGTGTTGGCTCTAGTTCTCGTCGGCTTTATCGCAATACCCCTGAGCGTCTGCCTTGCTGCCAACAAGGAGAATACCGGTTGCGGACTCGGAACGCTCATCATGAAGGGAAATGACGGCCTGCTCTTCCAGGTGCTGGCCGTCACAACCAACGGCACCTTCGGAAACCAGACCTTCGGCATATCCTCGGGCACCCTGGAATGTGAAAAGCCGAGCAAATTCGCTTCACGTGAAAAACTCGATACCTACATAGCAGACAACATGGACAACCTGGCCAATGACATTGCCAGGGGGCAGGGAGAATACCTCAATACCCTGGCCGTCCTCATGGAGGTGCCGGAAGGTTCACGGTCCGACTTCTATTCAACGCTGCAGAACAACTTTTCCCGGATCTATCCATCGACGGACGTCAGCAGCTCTGATGTGCTCACGAACATCGAAGGACTGATGTAGTCCGCGCTGGTGGGTACAGGATCCGAAAGGAGATACACGCGGAGCCGGGGTCGCATCTCCTTCGTTCTCCTTGTTATAGTGTATTGTTTCTTCAGTTCCCCTGCACCTGCCCGGGACTCGCCCCCTCTGGCAGAACTGCTGGCATCAGCGTATCGGCAGAGGCTTCACGAAGACCCCTACTGGCATATCCTGGTGCACTACAAAGAGAGTGCATCGGGCATGGAGAGCCTTGTGGACGATCCGGCCTTCTTCCTGGCGGAAGACGGCAAGACCGACCCCCTGGCCGAGCTGAATGCCACGATCCGTGCCTTCTTCGATCCGGCAGCTGACGGGAGAGACTCAGCAGCGTGCCGGTTCCCGGCCCGCTACGAGTGGATCAGGGATCAACTGCGGCCCGATCCCGGCCTTCTTCCTGCCGGTGGCTGCCCCTCATTCATGGATTTCTTGGATGC
This sequence comes from Deltaproteobacteria bacterium, assembly GCA_018434685.1. GTDB lineage: Bacteria > Desulfobacterota > Desulfomonilia > UBA1062 > UBA1062 > DSAD01. The sequence goes on along the minus strand of JAHDOV010000006.1, from coordinate 87,976 downwards.
AGTGAAACCCGAATCGCTCACCCTGGTCTTTCCCATGGCCCATCTGAACAGCCCGGCATCCATGTTCGGCCACACCCTCTTGGTGATCGAGACAGCCAACAAAAGCAAGCTGCTGGCATATTCCGTGAGTTACTCGGCAGTTACCGACGAAACCATCGGACCCCTGTTTGCCGTCAAGGGGCTGTTCGGTCTGTATCCGGGGTATTTCGCTGTGCTGCCCTATTACGCAAAACTGCAGCAGTACAGCGATGTCGACCACCGGGATATCTGGGAATATCCCCTCAACCTGACAGAGCCGGAGATCAGGAGAATGCTGCTCCATATCCGTGAACTGGATTCCATTGCCTCCGACTATTACTTCTTCGACGAGAATTGTTCGTATGTCCTGTTTTCCCTCCTCGAGGCGGCACGCCCAACGCTTAAGCTGACTCAGAGCGTTCATGGGTGGATGATACCGCTGGACTCGATACGGATGATCGAGGAACAGGGCCTGATAACCGGTGCACACTACCGGCCCTCGCGGACCACAAAGATCAGACACCTTGCCTCGCACCTTCCTGCAGAGGCTCAGGACAGGGCCCTGGCGATGGCAGATGGGCAGGTCAGTGGAGAGAGCCTGGCAGGGGTCGTCCTCCCGGACGAGGAGAAGATGAAGACCTGCGAGCTTGCCAGCGAATATCTGCAGTATCGCTATACCAGGGGTGATGTGCCCGGGGAAACGTACCAGGAGCGTTTTCTGAAGATCCTGCAGGAACGGAGCACCCTGGGCGTCTCCAAGGATGAACCCCGGGACCGGATCCCTGCACCCGTGCAGCCGGACAAGGGGCACCGCTCCAACCGTCTCGCCATCGGAGCGGGCATCAGGAGAGACAAGGTCTTCGAGGAAATCAGGCTGCGGCCCGCATACCATCACCTGATGGACAACGACAGCGGCTATGTCGAGGGGGCACAGCTCATCTTCGCCGATGTGGCCCTGCGGTACTATGCCTCGGACAACAGCCTCAAGCTCGACAGCCTCGATCTCATCGATATCTTCTCCCTCACCCCCAGGGACAGATTCTTTCATGCCATATCGTGGAAAATAAAGACCGGGCTGACCAGGGTCGTGGGAGATGATGATTGTGATCATCTCGTTTATCAGGTCAATCCGGGCGGCGGGATTGCCTCCAGAAACGATCTTTTCGGATTGCTCTACCTGATGCTGGAGACCGACCTCCTCCTGGGCGGGGCACTTCAGGATAATTACAGCGCCGGTATCGGCGGTTCGCTCGGCATCATCAGATGCCCTGCAGACTTCTGGAAGGTTCACGTCTTTGCAAAAAACCTGTATTATGGTCTCGAGGACCATTTCAACACCTTGGAAGCGACACTACAGCAGAATTTCACCCTCACTGCAGACCAGGCGATATCGCTCGATGTCTCCCGGCGGAAAACACGCGGGTTCTATCAGACCGAGGCGAAGGTCCTCTGGAATCTTTTTTTCTGAAGGGAACGTATGTACGGACCAGGCAAATCGACAGCCATCATGCTTATCGGCATCCTGATCCTCACCTCAGGGTGCGTCTCAGAGGCAATCTATCACCCGACGCACGAAATCCGGCATATCCCAGCACATGCCGGACTGGCATATGAGGATGTCACCCTCGAAACATCCGATGCGGTGAGGCTCTCGGCCTGGTGGGTTCCGGCAGCAACGCCACGGGGCGCCGTGCTGTTCTGTCACGGCAACGCGGGAAATATCGGCGATCGCCTGGACACGCTCCTCATAATCAATTCCCTCGGGCTCGATGTGCTCATCTTCGACTACCGGGGGTACGGCTCCAGCGATGGCTCGCCAACCGAGCAGGGTACGTATCTGGATGCAGAGGCCGCATGGAATTACCTGGTGAGGCAAAAGAAGATCGCACCCGGGCAGATCATTGTCTGGGGTCGATCCCTCGGCGGGGCTGTCGCTGCCAGGACTGCCGCAGAGTATCCTGCCGGGCTCGTCATTGTCGAGTCTGGCTTCACGTCCTTAGAGGCACTGGTCCACGACCACATCGGCTGGGTTCCCTCCTGGATTCTCTCAGACTACGCGTATGACACACTCTACTACCTGGAGAACATCAGCGCTCCCGTGCTCGTTATCCACAGCCCCGATGATGAGATCGTCCCTTTCCGGCACGGCAAAGAGCTCTACGGTTCGATCAAAGGGCCCAAGGCCTTTGTTGAAATACACGGCTCTCACAACCGTGGGTTCATCGACTCACTGACAGTGTATGCCTCGTCGATCAATGATTTCATCAAGGTCTACTTCAGGGAAAAGGAGGTCATTCCAGAGTGAACCGCAACGTGTTGACCCTGGCAATGGTGTGTGCAGTGACCCTGATGCCGGCCCTGCCGTGCGCCCAAGCCCTCGAGCTTCCCGATGAGGCCCTCCTGCTGCTGGCCAGCTCAGCGGCGGATCCCTGTTCGCTCTGTGCGGAGCAGGAGCGGAAAAAGGCTTATAGGATATTGAGCGACGCGTTTATCCCCGGGCAGGCACTCGAAAGCGACGACTTCTGCCGACTGGTGAAAGCCGGTGCCGGTGATGACAACGAGCTTACCCTCACCTGTTATCCCTCGGAAACCCTGAAGGTATCCCTCAACGAGGGTGAACGGCTGCCTGAGGTCGTATTCAGGTTTTATACGCTGCAGAACCGCCTCGTGGGCATCTCCGAGGATGATCTCACCGGGGATGCCCTGGCAGAGCTCTATCGTGCATCCCGGCCGGGCAGGGTCTTTGAAGGCAGGATCATACTCGTCCCCTACAAATATGGCGAGGGTGCAACCTACAACTATTTCCCGCAGACAAACAAGCTTCTGATTCACTGCAGGCTAGTGAATCTCGGTCCGGTACCACACGACTGAGCGGCTCATGCATCGCTTGAAACCGGGCGTGCGGACCACAAAAACTTTCGGATTGCGGATTGACTCCTGATATGTTTTCCGATACTTTTCATATATTACCATATTGTTCAGCATCCAGTGTAAGAGATGTGCCTTTTTCGGCATACCGTGTAACTTTTGTGCATACAGACTTCAAAGAATGTGTAACGAAAGGAGGGTAACCATGAGAAAGGTAGTATCGGTCCTTAGTCTTTTGTCTTTGGTTCTGTGCTTTTCCTTCAGCAATGCAGCAGCAGGATCATTTAACGAAGAGGAGCTCTATCAGGCTGCGAAGAAGGAGGGTGAAGTCAATATCTATTCCTATTCATCCCGCGTCTTCAAGTTCGGGAAGACATTCGAGGCGAAATATCCCGGAATAAAGGTCAACGGGTTCGACATGGACTCCCCGGAGATCGTGACAAAGGTGCTGGCGGAACAGTCGGCGAAGAACTATGTCGCCGATGTCATCTTCCTGAAGGACCCCTCCACGGTCGTCAACGAGCTCTATAACAAGAAGCTCGTCTCCAACTATGTCCCCGCAGACCTGGAAGCTCTCATCCCTGCCGAGTACCGGGAACCCCTCCTCGTTCATCACGCGAGCGTGGATGCAATCATCTACAACAACGAAAAGATGAGCGCACCCCCGATAAAATCGCTGTGGGAGCTGACAACACCCGAGTGGAAGGGCCGGGTCATCTTCCCCGACCCCCAGAAGATGTCGGAATATGTCGAGGTCCTGGCGACCATCGTACAGCACTCCGACGAGATGGCCGCGGATTACAAGAAGGTGTTCGGCAAGGATATCGAGCTCAGTTCCGGCATTGAAAACGCCGGCTACGAATGGATCTTCAGACTTCTGAACAACGATGCGATCATCCTGGGCTCCACCAACAGCGTGGCCGAGGCAGTGGGGCTCTCGGACCAGGCGAATCCCCCCGTCGGGTTTACGGCCTACTCGCGGCTGAGAGACAAGGAGAAGAATCCGAAGCTCAAATTCGATGTCATGCTCGATGTCTCCCCGGTGATAGGCGTTGCCACCGAGGTGATCATTGCGCAGGTGAACGAGGCAAAGCATCCCAATGCGGCCAAACTCCTGACCCGCTGGATGATGGGAGACGAAAAGGGTGGAAACGGGTACGAGCCGTATTTTGTCATGGGCAATTTCCCCGTGAGGACAGATGTGCCGGCGCCCGAGGGCTCAAAGAACCTCTCCGAGCTCAAGCTCTGGAAGGCAGATCCCGACTATGTCTGGAACTCCGGTCAGCAGGTGCTGGACTTCTGGGTTGCACATCTCAAATAGAACATTCATGGTCGCCGGGGGGCGGGCCCTGTTCGTCCCCCGGAAACCCGCACGCGGAAGTTGGCTTATTTCAGATCCGGTACCGGTGCTGCTATGAAAAGAACACATCCGAGTTTCAGCCGCTTCAAGAACTATATCCGCAGGCCCCATATCGTCATCTCGCTCATCCTGCTGGCAATCCTGTTGTTCATTGTACTGGTCCCCTTCGCCAGGATGATACGAGATTCGTTCATCTGGCAGTTTGCCGATACACGCCTGTCGAGAAACGCCCTCCCCGGTGAATTCACCCTCTTCCACTGGAAACGGGTGTTCTCCAGCGCACTGACACAGAACATCCTTGTCCGGCCGCTGTTTAATTCGCTCACCACCTCACTGAGCGTGTCCGCATGTGCCATGTTTATCGGGTCGATGCTGGCATGGCTGGTCGCCCGGACAGACATCCCCTTCAGAAAGACCATAGCGACCGTGGCGGTGCTCCCCTATGTGATCCCTTCCTACATTCATGCCCTTGCCTGGATCAATCTCTTCAAGAACGACCGGATCGGAGGGGCCGCCGGGGTCTTCCAGTACCTGACGGGCATCGTCCCCCCGGACTGGCTGTCCTATGGGTATCTTCCCATTGTCGTGACGCTCTCGATCCACTATTTTCCCTTTACCTTTCTCCTGGTGTCGGCGGCGCTTACGAGTATCGACTCCCGCCTGGAAGAGTCCGGGGAGATCCTGGGTGCCTCGCGCACCCACATCCTGCGGCGCATCACCTTTCCGCTGGTTCTGCCGGCACTCCTTTCGAGTTTCATCCTGACGTTTTCCAGGGTGCTGGGCACCTTCGGGACACCCTATTTTCTCGGCACCCCGGTGCGCTATTTCACCCTGTCCACCCAGATTTACTCGAACATCACGAACCGCATTCCCTCGGTGGGATATATCCTGGCCTTTGTGCTCATCGCCATCTCTTCGGCGGTTATCTACATCAACCAGAAGATGATCGGAAAGAGCAAGAGCTACGTCACCATCGGGGGCAAGGGATTCCGCGTCACCGATACCCCGCTGGGAAGGATGCAATACCCGCTGCTGGCTCTGATTGTCCTGCTGTTTCTCGCCTCGGTGGTCCTCCCCCTCGTGCTCATCGTCTGGCAGACGCTGGCACTCTATCCCGGCGACTATTCGCTCAGGCACCTGACTCTGCTGTTCTGGATCGGTGAAGCGAACACGGCCTTCGCCGAAGGGGAGGCAGGCGTGCTGCGGAACCCGGCCATACTCGGTGCCGCCTGGAACAGCATCAAACTGGCGCTGAGCGCCTCTGCCCTGGCAGGATTCCTGGGAATCTTCATCGGGTATGCCGTGGTGAAGGGACGAAACACGAAGCTCGCCTCTATGGTCGAACAGATGTCGTTTCTCCCGTACCTGGTGCCCGGAATTGCCTTCGGGGCACTGTACCTCGCCCTGTTCTCCCACAGCTTCGGGCCGATTCCGGCGCTGTACGGAACATTCTTTCTCGTGGCGCTCGTGTGTGTCGCCAAGAACCTTCCCTTTACCGGCAGGGCCGTGATCACCTCCATGCTGCAGATCGGGAGCGAACTGGAAGAGGCATCGGAGACGCTCGGCGCACGGTGGTCCATGCGTTTCAGGAAGATCATCCTGCCCCTGTCCATCCAGGGGGCGATCTCCGGTTTTGTCCTCGTCTTCATCACGGTCATGCGCGAGCTCTCCCTCATTATCCTGCTCGTGACACCCCAGACGCGCACCCTCACCACGATGACCTTCCGCTATCAGGAACAGGGCTATACACAGTTTTCCAGTGCCATAAGCGTGATGATCATCGTGATCGTCATATTCGGCGAACTGTTCTCGAAGAAACTGGGCAAGAAGGGCTCAATATGAGCCATTGGCGCACGGTGCGTCACGCGGCGCCCAAACGCGGTGTCCGCGCATCTGATTTCAACCATACAGGAAAAAGGCATGGCAGCTGACATCATCGAAGTTAAAAATCTGACAAAGGTTTTCGGGAACGTGGTGGCCGTGGACAATGTGACCTTTTCCATAGCGGAAAAGGACTTCCTCATTCTTCTCGGTCCTTCCGGTTGCGGCAAAACCACGATACTCAGGATGATTGCAGGCCTGGAGATTCCCACACAAGGTGAAATCTATCTCAAGGACCGGCTCGTCTTCTCGAGCAGCAAAGGGGTTTTTGTTCCGGCCCGTCAGCGAGAGGTGGGCCTCGTGTTCCAGAGCTATGCCCTGTGGCCGCACATGACGGTGTTTGAGAACATCGCCTTCGGCCTCAAGGTGAAGCGCGAGGGCTCCGAGGTGATCAGGAAAAAGGTAGACGATATCCTTGCCTATATGCAGCTCGAAGGGATGAAAGACCGGTACCCCCAGGAGATGAGCGGCGGGCAGCAGCAGCGCGTCGCCCTGGCACGAATGCTGGTGAGCCATCCCGACATACTGCTCATGGACGAACCCCTGTCGAACCTCGACGCGAAGCTCAGGCTCGAGATGCGGGCCGAGATCAAGAACATTCACTCCCAGATCGGTGCCACGACCGTATATGTAACGCACGACCAGGTGGAAGGACAGACCATGGCCAGCAATATCGCCGTGATAAACAAGGGCATCATAGAACAGCTGGCACCTCCCAAGACCATCTACAACAGGCCGGCAAACCTCTTTGTGGCCGATTTCATCGGCAGCCCCGCCATCAACCTGATGGAGGGCAGAACGAGCTCGGAAGGCGATGATGGCAGGGTCTGTTTCAAGACCGGGGAGTTTACCCTTGTAACGGCCTACAGAAATATTCAGCCCGGCCGGGAGGTGGTGGCTGCCATTCGGCCGGAGAGCATCTCGATCGTCAAGGAGGAGAGCGCCAACACCATACCCGGCGAGGTCAGGACGATCCTTCCGTCGGGACCGGAGACCGTGCTCCGGGTGCGCCACGCAAACCTGGTATTCAGCCTCCTTCTCACCCAGGAGGTAAACCTCAGTCCCGGGCAGAAGATCCACCTGTATCTGCCTGCGGAAAACATTCTCGTGTTCGACAAACAAACCGGCAATCTTCTGCCGCTGTGATTATACCTGGTGAAGTATGAGCCCGATAGAGAAATTTATAGAGGAACACCGCACGGCTGCAGCACTTTTTCTTGAACTGGTGCGCTCCGGGCCTGTGCCCATAACGATTGTCTACCACAATGATGCCGACGGGATCGCGGCCGCAGCCGTGCTCTCGCATGCGCTCGGCAGGCTCGGCCTGCAGCCCGGTCTGCTCCCGGTCGAGAAGATCCATGAGATCATCATCGGCAGGATTCACAAAGACGCCCGGGACCTCATCTTCTATGCAGACCTGGGGGGGCAGTCATCGGGCCTGATAGGCCGCTACGCCCGCAAAAGCTCTCAGGTGATCATACTGGATCACCATCTGCCCGGCGGCGCGGTTCCCGGTAATGTCAGCAACCTCAATGCCGAACTCCACGGCATCAGCGGCGACAACGATGCATCAGGTGCCGCTGTCTGTGCGCTCTTTGCCCGGGAACTGCTCAGAAAGGCCTCCCTCTCCTCGGCCCGGGAGGAGGCATGGCTGGCAGCGCTCGGTGTGGTGGGAGCGATCGGAGACGGCCAGCACCACGAAGGGGTGCTCACCGGCATCAACGCAATGCTCCTGGAAGCGGCCCTGAGTGGCGAAGCGATCGAGACATCCGCCCGGGGATATATCGTGCCCCGGCTCGGGAACAGGACCCTCCAGGAGGTGGTGGAAATACTGAACCTCCTCGGTTCTGTGGGGTTCTATTCCGGCAGCGCCGGTATCGCGGTACGATTCCTCCTGGGAACGGACACGGGCGAGGCGCTTGAAGAATCCGGCAGGCTCCGCGGCCTGAAGACTGCCTGTTTCGAGATCGAGGCAGAGACTGTCCGCTTGCAAGGACTTGCAGAGTCGGACCACTTCCAGTGGGTGGACGTGAAGGACCGGTTCGTTCCCATGGGGGTAAAGGCAATCGGCCTCTTCCTCGAACATCTCATCGAAGAGGACCTTATCTGCCGCGACAAATACCTCATCGGGTTCCAGCACCTGCCCGTCGAGATGCCCGGCATCGGCACGCTCGGCAGATCGTTGACAAAGATCTCGGCCCGGGTGCATCCGGAGCTGAGGAACACGATACAGCAGGGAAACCTGCCCGATTTCATGACGCTGATCCCACAGGCTTCACTCCTGGTTCAGGGAACAGCCGACGGGTGTCACCGGTTCACAGCAGCATCGCTCATAGAGCAGGGCCGTGAAGCAGACTTCATACAGGCCCTTGAAGAGGTCCTCGCACGCACACGCAGGGATAACGCCGGGTAGCAGGCCCCGGTCTCGCCAAACAAGCGGCCTGTCCGAAGAGGAAAGCCCTGGAGCTATTTTTTGACCGGCTGCCCGGAGTTCTGCGCCGCTTCGATCATCTTCAGTTCGAAAGGCTTGCTGATCTCCCCGAAGTAGACCGTGCGGTGCGGGAACGGGATCTCGATGTCATTGGCATCGAAGGCATATTTGATCCTGCGCAGAAACTCCCGGCCCACTGCCCACTGCTGGATGGGCCTGGTCTTGATGCGGCCCTTGATCACCACGGCAGAATCATCGAACTTGTCCACGCCGAAGATCTCGGGGACCTCGATCATCAGCGGGCCGAAGCGGTCGTCGTTCTTCATCTCCCGGCCCACCTCGGCAATGAGCTTCACCACGGTATCCGTGTCCTCCTTGTAGGCCACCCCGATATCGAATACATAGGCCGACCAGTCCTTGGTCATGTTGCTCAGCGTACTGACCGTGCCGTTGGGAAAGACATGGACAACGCCGGCGAGGTCGCGCAGCACGATGGTGCGGAAATTCATCTCCTCCACCAGGCCGCCGGTACCGTTGACCACGGCGACATCACCCACCCGGACCTGGTTCTCCAGGATGAAGAAGAACCCGGATATGATATCACGGACAAGGTTCTGTGCACCGAACCCCACAGCCAGGCCGAGAACACCGGCACCGGCCAGGATCGGGGCGATCTCGATGCCGAATTCCTTGAGGAGCACCAGCGCCACGATGACCCACACCGAGATGAATACCGCCTCCCGGACAAGCCGGGTGATGGTCTCTATGCGCTTGGAAGACTCGGAGCTCGGCTCCCCGGCTGAGATGCTCGCAGCGAGCAGTCTGTCCCTGAATTTTTCGATCAGCTTCTTCAGGAGTGCCGAGATCAGCCATGCCAGCAGCAGGATAACGACCACACGCACCGCGCCCACCACCAGGACCTGCCAGTTGAACCCTTTGAGATAATCGACGATCATATCTTCCATGCCCCCTGTGCATACAACCATATCGCACCCGGCCACCTGAATCAACCCTGCCCATAATCCGGCACCTTCATGCAGGACAAGACCGGTTGCTGACCAGGAGCAGCCTTCTGCCGGCGCCCCCGGTCACGGTATCCTTTGCGAAACCAACAACAGCCCCGAGTGCATTCTCACCCCTTGAGCACCGCATCCACCACCTTGTTGATCCCGACAATGCCTGCAATGAAAATCGTCCCTGCGACCAGCTCCACCCCCATCCAGACATACGGCTGAGGCTGCGGGGCCTGGCCTCCCAGGGCAGCAACCAGGAAGAACATGAAGGCATAGCTGTTGAAGACCCAGGGAATGGCATCTTTGAACAGGACGATGGAATACACGAAGAGACCTATGAACAGGAGCTTGGCAGCCTCAGCCCCGATGGCCGGCTCGAGCATTGCCATGAAATCCTTGATGAGTATGGCACAGAGAATCCCCGCCAGTCCCCCGATGAGGATATTCGGTGCCTGCCTAGTGTCCTCGTGCACCACGAAGAAGAAGATCATCACCATGAAGGCCGGCCAGGCCGGCAGATGCAATCGTGCCAGAATGATCTCGGAGACAATGATGAATGCCACCAGCAGAAACCCGAATACGATGCTTTTCTTTGAAAAGACCTTGCCCATTAATCGCTCCTCTCATGGTGATGAGCTTTTCCGCTGACAGGGGTATAACCCCATCTGTTCCTGCACGGAGCCTTCACCGAATTGTATTCAACTGATCAGCCTGAAGATAAAGGGATACCGGTAGGGCTCGTTGTTGCTTGCCTTGATGGTGGCAACGATCGTCAGGATGATATCGGCCGCCACAATAACAGCGGCCACCGGGTAGAACAAAAACCCGATCAGGACCGGTGTGAACCCGAAGGCCAGGATAAGCGCAACGATGGCATAGAGAGACATGGCTATCTGAAAGTTCATGGACTCCTTGCCCATCTCATCCACTACAGGAAAACTGTTCTTCTTGAACAGCCACACAACGAACGGCCCCAGGATATTCCCCAGGGGAATGCCCAGGAGCACAACCAGGGCACTCAGGTGGCAGAGCATGGCCCAGTTGCGTTCTCTGTTCTCGTATTCCTTTTCCATGAATCATCTCCTCATATGCTCACTGTTAATCCATATAATAATCACCAGGATCACCGGTGGCACCTGTTCGTGAGCATTATGGCTTTCCACTCTGCCAACAACCCTCGATCATTCGGTTTCAATAACAACGCCGCACTGTTCGCACCGGTACCGGGTCTTTTCCTGCTCTCCTGCCTCGATCTCTTCGAAGTCATAGAGCTTCCTGCCGCTCGCCTCATAACATTCAGGGCAATAACTCCCCTGCAGTTCATCGGCCGAGATGGTCAGATGGCAGTGCCGACACCTAAGCCTGTTTTTTTCATTGGGTAGGAGAACAAGGTTCATATGCCTGCAGGATGTCATCACACACACCTTTGCAAAATATTTTCTGGTCGGAACAGACCCCCAGTCCCGGTAACCGGCCACTGGTATTCTCATAATCTGTATCTCCTCAACTTACAATATCCTTTTCGGGTTACCGGCTTTTCTACTCTTTCATCCCATTGTACCTCTTGATGGCCGGACCTCTGTTGTGCTACGGTTTGTCCATGAATGAGGCCCGGTAGTGACAGCACAGACATTTACCCCACCGGCAATCCCGAACAATTGTGCTTCGGGATTGTGGAACCGGATGAACAGGTGTCTTGCAGGAGATCACGAATTCGCAGAAGTTCGTACAATACGTTACCTTCACCCTCATTTCCTATGGAACAGGTTCATAGCCGCTTCCTGATATCTTCCGATCTGGTTCCATCTTCCGAGAGAACCTCTCTGAGCACTGACAAGCCCTTTTACTAGCCGGCCTTAATCCCTGGCGTTCTGATCAACCAAATCGTGAGAAAGGGGAGGCTATGCAGCTATCCGGTGAATACAGAGGGCAACTGGAAGCATACAACACTAAGGAATACGGCGAGAATTACCACAGGCTGAGATGGATTTCCCTCTCAGAGGCTCGCCGGGCTACCGGTGTGCGTGAAGAGCTCCTGAAATCCCTGGCTGCAGCCACCAGCCTCGGCTACAAGGGAACAAAGATCGACTGCACCAGGCTTTCTCCGGGCTGCGAGATCTGCGGCGAAGGCTCCTGGTCGTGCCTGTTCATCAACGGGCTGTGCAACTGCCGGTGTTTTTACTGTCCCTCAGAGCAGAACGACGTCGACGTCCCCACCACGAATACCCTGCCCTTCCCCAAGGCAGCTGATTATCTCGATTATATAGACCGGTTCTCTTTCAAGGGTGTCAGCATCAGCGGCGGCGAACCCCTGCTCACCCCGGAGCTCACCCTGGAGTATATCACCAGGGTGAAGAAGAGATTCGGAGAGAGGGTCTACCTGTGGATGTACACCAACGGTACCCTCCTGACCGAAGATATCGTCCTGAAGCTCGAACAGGCAGGGCTCGACGAGATCCGCTTCGACATCGGCGCCACCCACTACCAGCTGGAAAAGGCCAGGCTCGCCGTGGGGCACATCAGGCATGTGACCGTCGAGATCCCTGCAGTGCCTGAAGATCTCGAGCTCATGCAGCACAAGATACACGAGATCCATGAGGAGGGCATACACTACCTGAACCTGCACCAGCTGCGCCTCACCCCCCACAACTTCACTAACCTCGTCCAGAGGAACTATACCTACCTGCATGGTGAAAAGGTCACGGTCCTCGAGTCCGAGCTCGCCGCACTGAACCTGATCAGCCATGCAGTCGAGAGCAAGATCGACCTGCCCATCAACTACTGCTCCTTCGTGTACAAGAACAGGTTCCAGAGGGCAGCTGCGCGAAGGCGCAGCGCCGGCATGATAAAGAAACCCCACGAAGACATCACGGAAGCAGGCTATATCAGGCAGCTTGGACTCAAGGGCGAGGCCTCTCACCTTGAGAGACAGATCGAGGTGTTCAGACAGCGTGGTTTCGACGATTCGCTGTGGTCAATGCGCAGCGGCCCTGCGCTACACTTCAGTGAACAGCTCTGGGGCTGCATCGACTTCACCGGGCTGACATTGTCCGTAAGCTACTCCGATGCCATTCTCCTGCCCGCCCACACCTACCGCAACCAGTTCGTGGAGATCGCCCTGAACCCGAACCGGAAGGTCATTGCGGAGAGAGCACGGGTGTTGAAGGAGACAGAGCTGATCTCCAATGACATCCCGCTGTTCGAAGACCTGGCGATCAACCGGCGCAATGACCTGCTGCTGGGCAATCACAGCCCGAACCTGCAGGAGATCCTGAGGCATGAGTGCATACCCTCCGGTCTCCAGGAATATTTCTGAGACAAACCGGGCTTAATCCCTTTTCAGCACCTCCCCAGTCACCCCGGCAGGCATGCCCCATGATTCATCCGGCAGTTCCTCCGGGCAATCCCGCACTGTGCCGGCAAACAACCCAATGAAATTAATCAATTGACATATTATGCCGATATTCATATAGTTACATAAACACTGGGCTGTATTGGGATGATGACTATATCATTTGCTGATCCCAAAAAAATCTTATTTCCACCTGGAGGTTGACCATGCAACAAAAAGGTTTATTGATGGCTGCAATCATGGTGTTTGTGCTGCTCTGTATTCCCACCGGCTCTGCCTGGGCGGTGGACAACGATGATGCAATCATTCAGAAGGTCTTCACCCTGTACCAGGGCGACAAGGGAGACCCCTACACCCTCATGTATCCCCTCGAGCTCACCGGGCCGGGAGAGATCAGGGTCTATGCCAGGGTAGACCGGCTGGACCCCAAGCCGAAATCGAGCAACTTCCAGCCGCTGCGGCTCATCATCGTGGACTCGCGCGCCTTCAAGGACATCAAACCGGGCGAATGGCAGCAGTGGTGCAACAAGGTCAACAAGTTCAATCCGCTGGATAAAATCGCCGGTGACGAGATCCGGGCGTTTGTCAGGGGCATGAAGTCGCTCTTCGGCAAGAAGGAGAAACCACCCGCGTATTTCCATGGACAGATCGCCTGCGGCAGTGAAGGCACGGGCGAGTCCATCAAGTATGCCGTTGACATGCCGGAGCTGCAGAAAACCGGGGGTCAGTACGTGATCATCTTCCGCAACATGGCCGATTTCAGGGCAGACGGAAGGATTCTCATCACCTATCCCGGTAAACACTGGGAGCTTGACAAAGAGGCCGAACAGCAGGCCGAGGTTCACCCGGACCTCATGGTGGAAGGCCTCACCCTGAACCAGAACAAGCAGGTCGTGGTCAACGTGGCCAACCGGGGCAAGGGAGCTGTCAATTACGTCAAGTGGCACGACAAAGGTCCTGAGGCCGTTACTTTGCTCGTGAAGGCAGACAACAGGAACTATGGCGTGACCCTGCCCCTTCTCGACCCCGACTTCAAACTCCGGCCATCGGGCGGCACGGTCAGCTATGTGTTCGACAAGGTCACCATAGCCAAGGCCACCCAGGTAAGCGCCACCATCGATGCCGGGGACAAGGTGATAGAGGAGAACGAACAGAATAACAGCCTCACCAGCACCCTGGGAGCAGGCGTGCAGCCGGTAAAGATTCAACCCATGAAACCCCTGGCCCTCGCCGCCAAGCCCGACCTGGCAGTCACCTCGATACGGCTCGACAGCCAGCGCAAGGTGCTCATCGAGGTGAAAAACACCGGTATCGCCGGCCTGGCACCGTCTTTGTGGAATGGCGGCAACCAGCCCTACCTGAACCTGAAGATGAACGGCAACGGCTGGGCCACAGTCTCCCTGGCCGGTCTTGACCCCCAGAAGAATCTCAGCCGGAAAGGTGGTGTGGCTGTGTACAACACGGGCTATGTCCTGCAGCAGCCCGTGCAGGTGAGCGCCAGCATCGACAGCACCGGCGTGGTGGACGAGAGCAATGAAAACAACAACACCCTGGTGAGCAACATCGCACCCCAGTAACAAAACGTATGACGAACGAGGGGGAAGATGGGAATGACCCCTTCTTCCCCCTCCGGTTTCGATTCTATCCCCGTCACCTCACCCTCTCGATATCCCCGGATCAGATCATTCCCATGACACGTAAAGGTACAAATCAAAGGCCGCGCATTCCTGCCCGGTCGCCTTGAATCTCGCCCCCACCTGCTCGATATACATTGTAGGTCTTCGCTGCGAATCTGCCGAAGGCAGGTGAGCTACCTGACGATCTCTCCGGTAAGCCAGATGTCGGGTAGCTCGCTGCGCTCCCACCCCGACCTACATTTGAGACTACGAGCATGTTTCAAACGGAGATCCTGTTATTTGTCGCCGTCTCCCGACAAATAACAGGTCTTTTCCTCTGCGCCTTCGGCGGTGATGTATTTTTTTCTGAGCTTTTCCCCTTCTGCCTCGGTTCTCGGACTGCCGTGCTCGCCCTGCCTGAGATCATGCTCCCCAAGTCCTGTACTGCCTTCTGCCTGAATTCTCGAACAATCTCGCTCGCCCAGCTTTGATCTGCCTGGTTTTTTATATTTTCTCCCAGCGCCTCTTTTCACATTCCTGTAGCGGTCTATTGCGCCTGCGGAATGCAGGATTAATATGATGCTATACCGATCCATCTTTTCTTGAAAGAACGATGGCGAGATCACAAGCCACAGAGAAAGGAGCTCGCTCAACCGCCATGAACCGGTTCAGGACTGATGCAGCATATTTTCTCCGGGGTTCGACAATGGCCGGCAGGGTCCTGTTGTGCCTGGCCCTCGTTCTGTCCATGACCGCACTGTGCTGCATCGTGTTCCCTGCTCATGCCGCAGAGACAGAGCTTAAACGGAAAACCGGTCCGATCGTCGTGGGTGGTGATCGCGCATTTCCTCCGTATGAGTTCCTCGATACCAAGGGCAGACCCCAAGGCTACAATGTAGATCTCATCAGGGCCGTGGCCGAGGTGATGGGCCTCGAGATCGAAATCCGTCTTGGCCCATGGTCAGAGGTACGCAGCGCCCTCGAAAAGGGTGAGATCGATGCGGTTGAGGGCATGTTCTACTCGGAAGAGCGGCGCAAGCTCGTCGATTTTTCGGTGCCGCATATGATTGTTCACAATGCCATCTTTATCCGGGCAGACTATACTGCCATCCAATCCATCGAAGACCTCAAGGGCAAAGAGATAATCATTCAGCGAGGCGACATCATGCATGATTACGCTCTGGAACGTGGCTTTGCCGAGAACCTCATCCTGGTAGGTTCTGCAGAAGAAGCACTTCGTCTCCTTGCCTCGGGGAAACACCACTGTGCCCTGATGCTGGAGAGACAGGGGCTGTTCCTGGCGCGTAAATTCAAGCTCACGAACATAACAACGACCGGCCCGCCTTTCGCCCCGAATCAATACTGTTTCGCCGTGCGGAAGGGTGATAAGGCTTTGCTGGACGAACTGAACGAGGGACTCAGGATTATCAAGGCGACCGGCCGCTACACGGAAATATTCAACCAGTGGCTCGGCGGACTGCAGCACAGGGTCCTGTCTCCGGGCATGATCCTCAAGTGGAGCGCAATCATAGCAGTGCCCCTGCTAATTATCCTGGCAGGTACGATCCTGTGGTCGTGGTCGCTCAAGAGAAATGTGCGCATGGCTACAGACCAGCTCTCCCGGGAGCTGGTGGAGCGCAAACGGGCAGAAGAGGCACGGCAGAGAAGTGAACAGAAGCTGCACAGCATTGTCCAGGGATCACCAATCCCTACCTTTGTCATCGACAGGAACCACCGGGTGGTACAATGGAATACGGCACTGGAGGCGCTGAGCGGCATCACGGCCGAAGAGGTTCTCAATACGAGCCGGCACTGGCGGGCTTTCTACAGCAAGGAACGGCCATGCCTGTCCGACCTGTTGCTGGGCAAGTCCCCGGATGAGGTTCTTGCCATGTACCCTGGCAAAGCCAGGGTATCCCCCCTCATACCAGATGCCTACGAGGTGATAGACTTCTTCCCGGAGATTGGCGGCGAGGGAAGATGGTTGAGTTTTACTGCCGCGGCCATCAGGGACTCCGACGGAAACATCACAGAGGTGGTGGAAACCCTCATCGACGTGACGAAAACCAAGCTTGCAGAGGTGGCACTGCGTGAAAGCGAGGAACGGTATCGCAGCCTGTTCAACGGTGTGCCTGTCGGTATCTACCGGACCACGCTACAGGGGCAGATTCTGGATGCAAACCCTGCGCTCATTGAAATGTACGGGTATCCGGACCGGAACACTCTCCTGAACACAAATGCAAAAGACCTTTATGAACACCCTGAGGATCGCGATGAGTTCCTGAGGTTATTGGAAGGCAGGGACACGCTGCGCGGTTTTGAAACCCGGGTGAGAAAATATGATGGATCGATCAGGTGGATCCGCAACAGCGGTCGGGTTGTACGGGATGATGACGGAACAATTCTGTACTATGAAGGCAGTATGGAAGACATAACCGAACGCACACAGGCGGTGGAGGATCTGCAGAGAGAACGGGACAGGATTCAGAAATATTTCGATGTTGCCGGTGTCATACTCCTCGTTATCAGCCACGATCATACCATCAGCCAGATAAACAGGAAGGGCTGTGAAATTCTCGGATACCGGGAAGACGAGATTATCGGCAAGAACTGGTTCGACAACTTTATTCCAACAGAAATCAGGCTCAGGGTAAAGGATGCCTTCGACAAACTGGTATCCGGTGAAGGTGAAGCCTTTGAGTTCTTTGAGAATCCTGTATTGACGAGAGACGGCACAGAGAGACTCATTGCATGGCACAGTACGCTTCTGACAGATGAAGCCGGCAAAGTTACCGCCACCATCGGTTCAGGGCTGGACATTACCGAGCTGAAGCAGGCCGAGGAGGAGCGGAGGCATCTCGAAACGCGTCTCCGGCAGTCCTATAAGATGGAGGCAATAGGAACCCTTGCAGGCGGCATTGCCCATGATTTCAACAACATCCTCTCTTCTGTTCTCGGCTTTGCCGAACTGGCCAAGATCAAGCTTTCGAAGGGCAAGAGCATCGATAACGAACTGGACGAGGTTCTCAAAGCCGGTGCAAGGGCACGGGACCTCATCAAACAGATCCTGACATTCAGCCGCAAGTCCGGAATTCAGAAGAATCCCATAGAGCTCACCCCACTGATCAAGGAAACGTTAAAGTTCCTCAGGGCCTCTCTCCCCACCATCATCGAGATACGGCAGGATCTCCCCTCAACCGGGAGCATGGTAATGGCAGACCCGACCCAGCTCCACCAGGTGCTCATGAATCTCTGCACCAACGCCGCCTACGCCATGAAGGCCACCGGCGGCGTGCTCGATATCCGTCTGTCCGAGGTGGAGTTGAACGACAGGATCGAACTGCAGTACAAGGACCTGCCACCGGGCCGATACCTGCGGTTGAGCGTTGCCGATACCGGATGCGGCATCTCCTCTGAAATCATCGAGAGGATCTTCGAACCGTTTTTCACCACCAAGGAACGCGGCGAGGGCACGGGCATGGGCCTTGCTGTTGTCCACGGCATCATTCAGGACCTGGGAGGTGCCATTACGGTATACAGTGAGCCAGGCATGGGATCCACATTCCAGATCCTGCTGCCCAGGTACGAAGGAGAACAACTCGAGCCCATTCATCTGCATGAGATTGTCACCACAGGCAGCGGAAGGATTCTCTTCGTGGATGATGAGGAAGGTGTCATAGTTTCAGGACGGGGCATCCTTGAACATCTCGGATACGATGTCGTTGCAACGACCAGCGCACCCGAAGCCCTCGAGATCTTCACGTCGAGGCCCGCTGAGTTCGACCTCGTGCTGACCGATTTGACCATGCCCGGGATGACGGGCATCGATCTCTCGAGAAAGCTGCTCAAGATCAGGCCCGATATCCCCATTGTGCTGTGCACCGGTTCGCAGCTGGGGGTAACGGCAGAAATGATCAGGGACATCGGGATACGGGCCATGGTGATGAAGCCCATGATCGCCAGCGAGCTTGCCGAGGCGGTATACAATGCCATGAGATCCGTGTAATGATGGTGTCATGAAACCTTGTGTCAAACGCGTTGCAGCGATTCACGATCTGTCGGGTTTTGGCAGGGCCTCCCTGACGGTGGTCATGCCCATCCTCTCCACCATGGGAATCCAGGTATGTCCGCTCCCCACGGCAGTGCTCTCCACCCACAGCAAATTCCCCGACTACCACTTCGTGGATCTCACCGAGCATATGCCGGGCATTATCCGGCACTGGAAAGACCTGGGGCTGAAATTCGATGCCATCTACAGCGGGTTCCTCGGTTCTCACCGCCAGATTGCGATCGTGAGCGATTTTATCGAGTATTTCAGGCATGACGACCTGCTGGTGGTGGTCGATCCCGTACTGGGGGATAACGGCGCCCTGTACGGTCCCCTTGCCCCGGACATGATAGCTGAGATGAGGGCACTGATCAAAACCGCAGACGTCATTACCCCAAACCTGACCGAGGCAGCCCTTCTGCTTGACAGACCCTACAACCCGCGCGTGACGGTCAGCGAGATGAAAGACTGGATCGGCATACTTGCCCAGCAGGGCCCCAAGATCGTCATCGTAACATCCGTACCCGAGCTCGAGCAGCCCAGAAAGACCTCGGTCATTGCCTACAACAGAAACGACGACCGCTTCTGGAAGGTCGTGTGTGAATACCTGCCGGCGAACTATCCCGGCACGGGCGACGCCTTTGCCAGCGTCGTTGTGGGGAGCCTCCTGCAGGGAGACAGCCTGCCCATTGCCCTCGACCGGGCCGTACAGTTCATCTCGCTCGGGGTGCGGGCAACCTTCGGCTATTCGTACGACGCGAACGAGGGAATCCTGCTCGAACGGGTGCTGGATAACCTGCGTTCGAGCGTTCAGATATGCAGCTACGAACTGCTCGATTGAAGGTGGCCCTGCCTGCTATTCCCTGAGGATCACCGTAAAGGTGCTGCCCACGTTCGGTTCGCTCTCCACCCGCGCCTCGCCCCTGTATAAGGCTGCGATTTTCTTCACGATGGACAGACCCAGCCCGGTGCCGTGGATGCCCCGGGTTCGCTCGTTCTTGATGCGCACGAATTCACCGAAGAGCCTGGTCACCTCTTCTGCAGACATGCCGATCCCGCTGTCGGTGACAGAGATCGTCACGGTCCTGTCCGAGCGCTGAACCATCACATCGATCTGCCCCTTGTCGCGGTTGTATTTCACGGCATTGGATACCAGGTTGTTACAGATCATGGCAATCTCGGTGCGGTCGGCCACCATGGTAACCGGCTCCGGGGTAAGCAGCCGGATGTCGATCTGACGCTGGCTGGCCGCCGGCATAAGCATATCGATGGATTCCCTGGCGACGGCACCGATATCGAGCTGTTGGAGCTGTCGCTGTTTCTGGCCCGATTCGATACGGGTCAGATCGAGCAGGTCACTCACGAGCTTGCGCATGTATTCAAGGCGAACCAGTGAGTTCTCCACCATCTCACGATACTCCGCCGGGAGTTCCCCGACCGTCGGGCTCACCATGAGGTCGAGATATCCCTCCACAGCGTTCAGCGGCGCCTTCAGTTCATGTCCGAGCACGCGGATGAAATCGAACCGCACCTTCTTCTTTTCCAAATCCAGCCGGGCGGTCTGACGGACTATGTAGGTCGCGATCAGAAAGGCAAGTACCAGCACCATCAGGACCGCACCGGTGCTGATCAGGAGCGATTCATATTTCTGGTCGAGATAAATCTGCTCCAGTTCCCCCACATAGAGCATGCCGATAATGGCACCGGAGGGGTCCCGGATCGGTTCATATCTCGACAGGTACCACGAATCCAGCACCTTCGCCCGCCCGGTCCAGGCAATGCCCTTTTTCAGCACCTGGTCCTCCACCACGGCGGAAACAGGTGTTCCCACGGCCCTGCTTCCGTCGTCCAGCAGCACGCTTGTACTAACCCGCAGCGGACCGGCGAAGATAGTGAAGGTGCCGACAGGTCTGCCCTTGTAGAATGTATCCTTAAAGAGGCTCGCCTGGATCGCCTCTACCAGGTCGGTGGCATTGTTGAGGCGCTCAAGCACGAGCACGATCCGGGCGGGACCACCCCTGGATGACTGCAGCGGACGAGCCCCCACAATGAAGATGCCGTCCACAATCTTGCCACTGACCTGGCAGCACTTCTCGAAGAAGCCGCCCTCAGAAGCGATCACCCCGGCAGGAATACCGGCATAGCCGGATACGGGCTCCTCGAGGCCCTGGGTATAGAATCGCCGGGCAAGAGATTCTCCTGCCCGGGTCAGGCCTTTCACCTCAGTGCCGGACACCTCCAGCACGTCTACCAGGTCGAGGCTCCACCGGGTTTGATATCGCTCGAGAATCTGCCGTGCCGCTTCCGGGTCATCCCGGCTCACCTGTTCGAGCTCCCGGCTCTCCGCAAGGAATCCGGCGATCATGGCGGCCTGACTCCGGTGATCATCGAGGATCTGCCACACGAGGTTGATGTGCTGCCGGATGCGGCTGGTTGCCTGATCGATCACAAAGGTGTTGGTCCAGTGGATCTGAAACAGCGATATGACCAGCAGGATGATGATGGAGGTTACTGTAGCCAGAACGATGAGATAGGTGCGCTGATAGCGTATGTGGTTCATGCTGTATCCACAACTCCTGAGAACCCGGGGGCACATCCGGAGACATACCCCCTGAGCCCGGCACAACACCGCCGACAGCCGGACTCATTATCCAAGACCCGCTGCCGGCAATTGCCCCTGTGCGTTGCATGGCAAGGGTTATCCCTGGCGAAACTACACCCTGTGTGCGGCATACTCAATAAGTTAACGCACATACTCGCCCAGTCAATGAACCGGGTCGACAAAGGGCGCTGTTTCCATTCATGCCCCTGAGAGGTAGATCGTCTTTCCGTCCTTGATCGTCTCAAGCACGCTGATATCGCCCATTTTCACGGGATCGACAGAAAGCGGGTCATCCGACAGGATCACGAGGTCTGCCAGTTTGCCAGCTTCCAGCGTGCCTTTGCGTTCCTCCTCAAAGTACTGCCAGGCTGCATCCGCCGTGATTGCTCTCAGTGCCTCGAAGGGTGTGATGCGCTGCTCCGGACCGAGTTCCTTCCCGCCGCTGGTTATGCGATTCACCGACGCGGAGGCTACCGGCAGCATATCGATGCCGGCAATGGGTGCGTCATGGTGGAGCGTGAACTTCATGCCGCGGTCGAGGGCGGATTTTGCCGGACTGATGCGCCGGGCGCGCTCCGGTCCCAGGAAAATGTCACGGTGCCGGTCGCCCCAGAATGTGACGTGGATGGGGAAGAACGATGGCACCAGCCCGTGCCTGGTCGATGCGTCGAGCTGGTCTTCGCGGATGGTCTGGGCGTGGATAATGGTCGTGCGCAACTCCGGCCGCGGGTTGTTGCCCCGCACGGTCTCCACCGCCTCGATGAGCATGTCCGTGGCCGCGTCGCCGTTGGTGTGGGCCAGGACCTGGACATTCCGCTGGTCGCACCGCCGGATCCACTCCGTCACCTCCTCCTGCCGCATGCTCGCATATCCTCGATATCCCTGCGTTATCCCGGCCATGCCTTCCGCTCCTGCAACAGGCGTATCGCCGCTGACGAAGATGTGCTCGGCGTTTTCACTTTCGCACTTGTCCTGCCTCGGTTCCGTCTCGCCGGGCTGAACATGGTAAGGTTTCGAAAGGAATGCCGTATAGCCCTGGATCGAACCGTCGAGCACCAGCTTTATGCCGCCGCGGCGGAAGCGGCCCGAGGCACCCCTGTCAGCCGCCATGACATCCAGCATGGCCTCGTCCACCCCCCTGTACAGCGTATAGGCAACCACATCGATCGGCAGCTTGCCCTGGGCCTCCATGGCCGCAAGCAGGTTCGCGGCCCCGGGGCCGGTACTGCCGTCCTGGGCCGTGGTAATGCCGGCGGCGGCGTAATAGCGCAACCCCTGCTCGATCATCCCGATAGCCTGTTCGGGTGTCGGCGACGGGAGCTTCTTCACCACGGAGACCATGGCGAGTTCCTCCAGCACCCCGCTTGGCTCACGGCTGCCCTCTTTCCGATGGATCCTGCCCCCCTCCGGGTCCGGCGTGTCCGCACTGACGCCGATTTCCTCCAACAACAGGCTGTTGCCCGTACACAGGTGGTTGGAGATGTGAATGAGGAGGATGGGGTGCTCGGTGGAAACGGCATCGAGGTCCTCGCGCACGGGGTGGCGCATCTCGGCGATGCCGGTATCGTCGTAGCCCCAGCCGATAACCCACTTGCCCGGCCCGGGTTTTTTCTGTTCGATATGCTCGCGCAGGAGCCGCTGGATATCGGCAATGGAGCCGGCCTGGCCGATGGGCCTGGGATCGAGGTTCACCGTGGCAAATTTCGCCGACTGCAGCACCACGTGGGAGTGCGGGTCGATGAACCCGGGCATCAGGCAGCGGCCCCGGAGATTCACGACTGTGGTATCCGGGCCTCTAAAGGCCATCACGTGAGCTTCAGTGCCGACAGCCAGGATCGTGCCGTTGCCCACTGCCAGAGCCTCGGCCCGGTCTCCATCCTTGGTCATGGTGAGAATGGGGCCCCCATGGTAAATGGTTTCGGCCATTACACTTCCCGTTGAGGCCTTATCCGAGCCTGAGCCTGCCCAGACGGTATTGCCTGCTGCCAGCAACGCCGTAGTTGCTGCAGCGCCCCTGATGAAGTCCCGCCGGCTCAGCCTGAGCCCCGCGTTCTCCAGCATGACCTCCAGGAATGAACCGCAGCAACAGCCCTGATACTGAAGGTGCCTGTCCGTACTCATCTGCTCCTCCTTTCACATTGATCGTACAATCCCCTGCAGACTGCCAAGGCCTCGCCGGAGCGCTTCACACAGAAAAGAGGTTTTTTACTATTAAGATTTCATAAGATTACATCGCATGACAGCCTGCAGAATGAAACATTGTGGTTAGAAACAATAAGACACACAACCGATATTTCAAGCCCCTGATAAAAAGGACCAGCCATTTCCCTGAACTTCTGCCTGGGATCTCGGGCTAACGGGCCCGCCTCAATATACCCTTTTGTCAGGTATCACTCCCCGGACTCCGCCCTTGGGGTTCTCAATGTCGCCTTCATAGCGAGGGATGAGGTGTATGTGCAGGTGGAAAACAGATTGCCCTGCGTGCCTGCCCACATTGATCCCGATGTTGAACCCGTCGGGCCGGTAGTGTTCATCCAGGAAGATCTTTCCCTGGCCCACAAGCTCAAAGAGGGCCTCCCTCTCCTGTTGTGTCGCCTCGAAAAACGAGGCGAAGTGCCGCCGTGGGATCACCAGCAGGTGGCCACGGCTCACCGGGTTGCCGTCATAGATGACCTGGGCCAGGTCGTTGGCCATAACGGCATCGCTGCGGTTGCAGAACACGCAACCGCTCATGCCTTTTGCCCCGCTGATGCGCCCTTTGAAATCAGCATCTTATCGAATTCGCATATCCTCATCACGGTCAACCGCTCCTTCACCTTGAACCTACTTTTTCTTTCCCAAAACGCCCGTTACCTAATGCCCAGAGGCTCTTATATCATGTTTCTCAACTCCCAGCCCTGATTCGGTTTCAATGTTTTGGTGTCGGGTAGCTCGCTGCGCTCCCAACCCGACCTACATTTCAGACCACGAGCATGTTCCTCATGGAAATCCGCGCCTCGGCGGTGAATTCTCTTAGACTGTAGGTCATGCTGCGATCCGCCTCGGCGGAGAGCTGCTTGACATTTCACTGAGGCAAGCACACGGTCCGGAAGGTCGCGGCTGAAAGCCGCTCCTACAGCATTATCACCCATAGCCACTGTAGGAGCCGGTTCAGCGGCGACCTGACCTCCTCATAAACTCCGGCCTGTGCCCGGTCGCGGCTGAAAGCCGCTCCTACACCTTGGACCCTGAACCCTACACCTCATGCCCAGGTTTTTTATTTTTTCTCCCAGCGCCTAGCGCCCAGGGCCTAACGCCTCAAACATCATGTCCCCCAATTCTTGCTCCCCCCCATACACAAAAAAACAGCGCCCTCTTCTCCACAGGGAGAAAAAGGGCGCTGCCCCCCGCTTTTGTCCGGTTAATTCTTTACCGGTTGCACACCCTTGTCGAAAACAAAGGGTGCCTCCTTCACTACCATCCCAGCTGTTCCTGCTGGCCGATGGTCAGGTACATCCTCACCTCCTCGAGCTTTGTCTCATCCATACCCTTTACCTTCAACAGGTCATCCACGGTCGAAAACGGGCCATTCACCTGCCTGTACGCCACGATATTCTGGGCCAGTTCCATGTCCATACCCTGAACCTCATTGATCTCCTCTACGGTTGCCGTGTTGATATCCAGCTGCCTTTTTGCCTCAAATCCATATCCCTGCGAAGATATCCCCACCATGGCTGTGACAAAAAGGACGACACTCACCAGTCCGACGACAATCCTTCTCATGGTTCCCTCCTTTTCTTTTTCGTAGTATTCCTCTCGACTCCTTCACCACGACTATCCCGGCAGACCGTGCCGGGTTTTCTCTCTCGACAGCACCGCTTCCTGCACATCACCCCCTCATGCCGGATTTTCAGGCACTCCCCTGCACGGCACACCCCGGGCCAGGGAGTTGGTAAATATAAATACACATGAATCAATGCACGTCACATCGATGTCAGTGGGAAAAAAGAATATACGCCAACGAATGGTGAATAATACGTTTGCCCCGGGGCAAGTCAAGACAGGCAAGCAGGGGGGCTATTTCTCAAGAGTTTGAAGCAGGGTCTCCAAGAATGCGGCAGCGCCAAAAAAATGGTCGCGGCTGGAAGCCGCTCCTACAGCGTTATCGGCTACACCCCCTGTAGGAGCCGGTTCAGCGGCGACCACATCTCCTCCTGAATACGGCACCGCCAGGTCGCGGCTAGAAGCCGCTCCTACAGCATTATCGGCTATATACCCCTGTAGGAGCCGGTTCAGCGGCGACCACGACCCCCTCCAAAACAACGGCCCTGCCAGATTGCGGCTGAAGCCGCTCCTACAGAAAAGCAACCTGTGAATAGTTCCTGACAAGGTGTTTCTTTACGCCACGTGTCGGGGAGCTCGCCGCACCCCCACCTACATTTGCGAGACCACGGGCATGTTTCTCATGGTGATCCTGTTATTCTTCTCTGACTCCCGACAAATAATATGTCTTTCCTCTGTGACCCCCGCGCCTTCAGCAGTGAATATCCTCTTTTGTTTCTTTTCTTCGTCCTCCCTTTCGCCTTGGATCTTGAACCCAATGTCCTGGCCTGCCTGGAATACTGGGCCACCAGGCTCGTCCTGCCTCGAGGATTGTTTCTATTCCCGCCAGAATTGTCTTGCTCGGACCCCGGTTTTTTTCCGAGCCATTTTTTCAATTTTATCCTCCAAAGGACTTACCGTTGATCACAAGCCGTGATATCTGTTACATTAAACAGCTGGATCTATACTCAACCCGGCATGACAGGCGAATAGGTGAGGCCTTTCTTCTCTCTTCTGTTGCTGGATGTCGGTTTATCCTGTATCGGATTCAAACGCATCACAACCAGGAGGAGGTTTCGTAAATGCGAATGACTGATTTGATTGAAAGAAAAGAGAGACCTGTTGTGTCTTTTGAGTTTTTCCCCCCGCGCGATGAACTCGCCGCAGACAAACTCGACGGCGTGATCGACAGGCTTGCAGCCCTTCACCCTGATTTTGTCTCGGTAACCTTTGGTGCCGGCGGTTCTACCCGGGAGGGGTCCTACCAACTTGCCCGCAAGCTTATCCAAGAAAAAGGCCTGGATGTTGTCACCTATTTTGCCGGGTACGGCCTGAGTCCTGACGATATCACCTCTGTTCTTGACAGATATGCAGAACTCGGAGTGGAGACGCTCTTTGTCGTGCGCGGAGATAAACCGCGCGACACCGACGGATTTATCCCCCATCCGGAGAGCTTCCAGCATGCGTCCGAACTGCTGGATTTTATCAGACCGCGCTACGATTTCTGCCTCGGCGCAGCCGGATATCCCGAGGGGCATCCGGAAGCCCCAAGCAGGGAGAAAGATCTTGAATACTGCAGGCTCAAGGTTAACAACGGTGCCGAATTCATCATCGCGCAATACTGCTACGACAATGAGTGCTTTTTTGATTTCGTTCAACGCGCACGCTCCATCGGCATCACGGTCCCGATCATACCCGGGGTCATGCCGATTTACGGTGTGAAGCTCATGGAAGGCCTCGCCAAAGTCTGCGGAGCGACAATCCCGGATGCGGTGCGTGACGGACTCGCACAGCTTCCGCAGGATGACCCCAAGGCTGTCGTGCGCTATGGTATCGATTTTGCCACCAGCCAATGCCGGGAGCTGCTCAAGCACGGCGTCGACGGCCTGCACTTCTATACCATGGACCGCAGCAACACCATCATCGAAGTCGTCAACCGGCTGAGGGAGGAAGCCCTGCTCTAGGATCATACCGGGTAGAGTTGAAGACTGGCGAAGGAGAGAACTCGGGGACATCCAGGTTCATTCTCAACCGAGTTACACATTCCGGCTGAGCCCCTGTAAATATTAAGGTAAAAAAAGTGCCGCTAAAACAAAACCTGTCGTGTTATTGCTTAAAGCTGAACTGAATTGCCTCCGATGATCCGTCATCTGTCTCACGTCCCGTGCTGATGGTACCGCGCGTGCTCAGCACATACTCATCATTATGGACGAGGACAGGCTTCTCCCCTTCCGGGGAGACAAAGGTGCCGTTTGTGCTCTGGTCGATCAGGATAAACCTGCCCCGGTGATATTCGATACGGGCATGGAGGCGGGAGGTGGCTTTATCGTTGATCACCAGGTCATTCTGCTCCTGCCGGCCCAGGGTAACACTGGGATTATCGCTGTCCACACAGATCTCTTTTTCCCCGAGCTTCAGATACAGGCGGCTGTCAGAGACCTTGAGGGCGGGGTCAGAAAGCATGATGGTCAGGGTCTCCTCCTCCCAGATAACCTCGTAGATGATGAACTCGCCACCCCTGCCCTTGATCGTTGTCCGATCTACACACCTGATATCTACTCCGGCGTCTTTGGGCAGTGCATAGATGGTCTGCTGGGTGGTGACAATCTGCCTCGGCTTTGCCAGGGATACCATCCGTGCAGCCACATTCACCGCATCACCGAATACATCGCTGCCGTGCCGGATAACCGGGCCCATATGCAGCCCGATACGAATGTTCGGTTTTATGCTCTGCCCAGGGATGATCGGTGGCATGAAATCGATGGCCTTCTGCATCGCTATTGCTGCACTTATCGCCATGTCGGCCTGAGGGAACGTGCTCATCACCTCATCACCAATGGTCTTGATGATAGTGCCCTTGTGCCTCACGATTGCTTCCGAGAGCACCGAGATCAAGGTGCTCACCAGCTTGTGTGCACTTTCATCTCCCAGGTTCTCGTACAGACTTGTGCTGCCGGATATATCAGCGAACAGGATCGCAAGACTCAGGTCTTCTTGAGACATGATATATTTTTAGAAGGTTGGCAGTGTTGTGTCAAGAACAGAAATCCATAGGGGTCTCAGGTATTGAACCCGATATCTTGATCTACCCGAGATCCCAAGCCATAACGCTCGCACTGCCCGGGATCTCGCTCCTCCATGCCCGGCGAATAAGCGCCTCTGACTTGCCCTTGAAGATTTACAGATGTCGGGTAGCTCGCTGCACTCCCAGCCCGACCCATATTTGAGACAACGGGCATTTTTCAGATGGAGATCCTGTTATTTGTCGCCGTCTCCCGACAAATAAACAGTCTTTCCCTCTGCGGCCTTTGCGGCTCGGCGGTGAAAATTCTTCACAGGGTTGCCAGTTTAGTCTTTTCACTTCGGAGTTCGCATTTCGATATTCGAGATTAATCCCGCACCTCCATTTTGCCAGGAGTCAACGGCAGGCTTGACCCCTCGCCTTTCCCATACAACCGGAGCCACCTCTGATCATGTGAATTACGCAAGGTGACCCCGGATTTCAAATACTTGGAAATCCTATGTAGTGTCGATAAATTGTACATCTTTATTATTGCTCCTAACAATCTGTAATAGATATTCTTTTTTTGCTAAGTACCCTATTTTTTTATTAAATATTGTTTAAAAATTGTCGAGAATCTTTATGCATCAAGATGCACGTATTATCTGAAAGCATGGAAATCAATTTTAATAATCAATAAATACAATTACATATGATCTGGGCTCAGCATGGCAAGCTAATTGCTTTGTGTAGGTGGAAGGATCATATTCTACATCAGGAGATAAGCATGCGACGATATAATATAATACCTTTTCTGGCCCTGGGGCTTGTCTTTATTCTAATAACTCAAGCAAATGCTTTGGTTATCTCTACAGACGACAATATTTACGGCAGCACTTACATGGATACACGCACCATAATCGGAACATTTGACATAAGCCAGCAACTTTCAGGTAATAACCTGCCATATGATGTTAACTCAGCGTATGTCACTTTCACATTCACCGATGACAATGACTCGGAATATTTCGGTTCTTATTTATCTAACTACCAGTACACTGATTATTATGTTGATAATGGCTCTAGTTATACGGAATACACCAGAAATTTGTATTATTATTATCAGGATCAGTGTGAGAAGGTGACGCTTTCCATGGCCGATCAAAGTACATATGACTACACAGACTACTATGCAGAGAGAACTTTTCAAAGCAGGGCCCTGGACAGGACTGAGAGTATAACTCCTTGCATGTTCAACTATTATTATACCGAGTATTATACCGATCGGTTTGGTTATCGAGGCGAAATTACACTTGTACTGAGCCTTGGTGACTTGGCGTTGGCTGATTTGGCTGATGATGGAATGATCAGGTACATACTGGAAGTCGATGGCGACCTGATCTTCGAATCGGGTGTGTTGACTGCGGATATTAACACGAGCCCGGTCCCCGAACCTGCCACTCTGCTCCTTTTCGGCTCAGGGCTTTTGGGTCTTGCCGGATTCAGGAAGAAGATAAAAGATACATCGTCTTGCTGAAACTCGATGATCAAGTTTTTTCAATTGGACAGAGAGAGGACCGGAAGGAACGCCCCTGACTTATTAACGTAGAGGCTTGTGAGATTAATCTGGCTCCTGTCCTAGCAAAGACTCACCGCCGAGGCGCCGAGCACGCAGAGAAAAGATTTTTTCTTTTAACGTGCAGGGAGACGGCTGCATGTTAAAAACACCCATCACTCCGTGATCAATGAACAGATTGTAGGCCATGGTGTCGACAGAGTCGGCTCCTTGGCAAAGACTTTAAGGAAATCAAAAACCAAAAAAACCCTGAAACTATATCACCGCCAAGGCGCCGAGGACGCAGAGTTTAATACCTTTTCTCCAATCCGTCTTCGCGCCTGCTACGCCGGACGAGACCCTAAAGTTTGATTCTCGTAACCGTCTTACACAATAGAGCTATGACATTGCTATGGGGTTCATGCAATTGATTCGGGAGACGACGATTGGAGAAAAAAGCGACCGTTCAGGAACAGCGTACAATTTACTGCTTACCTTTTACCATTAACGATTCACCCTTCATTTTTCACCATCGCCCCCCGGTTGCTCATAATCCTTTGACAATCCATGGTGTTGAGCGTAGGATGCGTTTGCTTCCATACGCAAATCAGGCAACTTTTGAAATGAATTCATGAAGCAGGGTGTTTTTATAATGGGCGGGCAGAAAATCAAGCGCTGTAAAATCAGGAAGGAAGGCTTTAGTCTGTAGGCTATAGGCTTTGAGGGAAAAGATAATAAAATCAGGGCATGAGGTGTAAGGTTTAAGGTTTTGGATGAAAGAACTGAAAAGGAGTTCTTGGAAGCCAGAAGTCAGGAGATAAGATTTTTGGGTCATTGGTAATGAGGGAAAATTAGAATATAAGATATCTTTTATATTTCTAGATTTGCTCGGCTAATAGACCATATGCAACCTCTTTTTCTACATAGTAATTGTTGGTAGGAGCAGAGAAGGCTGTCTTGACAACGGCCCAGACAGCAGCACAACGGCGAAGTTAAGTTAGCAGACAGAAGCGCACCGTAGAGTTAACAGGTGAAACGGGTCACGCGATAGAAGAGCGACAGCGCCGTGCCCCGAAGAGAACATGAGGTGAGGGTGGTGTTATTCAAGGACATTCACGTCATCGATAATGGAGCGCGATTTCACAGCGTCGACCTACATATTCATTCCTACGGCGCCTCGCACGAGGTTACGGACTCAGCAATGACCCCTGAGGCCATCGTCGATTCGGCGGAGAGGCAGGGCCTGAGCGTCATTGCGATCACGGACCACAACTCAAACATGAATGTGCAACGGGCAATTGATCACGCCGGGGAGCATTACGCCGGCCAAATTCTCGTCTTGCCGGGCGTTGAGGTCACTACGGCCCACGGCCACCTCCTTGCCTACTTTGCACCCGACCGCACTGCCGACCTTACGAAGTTCCTGTCGCGGCTCGACCTGATCGGAGAGATGGGTGCCGACAACACCCGCACCGCCAAGTCGATGGCTGACACGATTGCCGAGGCCGAGAAACTTGGTGGTATCTGCATCGCCGCTCACATCGACCGCGAAAAGACTGGCTTCGATGCGTTCGCCCCCGGCTTCCAGAATTGGAAGAAGGACATCATTACCAGCCCCGGTCTGTATGGCTTAGAATGCGATGCAGTGGATGCCCTGATTTGGTATTCCGAACACGATGAGTCTGGATCAGCCGGAGTCGAGCGAAAGAAAATGCTTGCTGCCCGCCAGTTGGTGCATGATCTCTCCGCACGAGGCCACCTTGCCCACGTCCAGGGTTCCGACGCACATTCGATGAAGTGGTTTGAACACCAAGATCCGAGTAAACCGTGGACACGCATCAAGCTCGCTGAACTCAGCTTCAATGCCTTGCGCGTAGCACTGGTCGATCCAACGGCCCGAGTGCGTGCCTGCGCTTCAGTGCCCCGCTCCATCCCACGCGTACGCGGCGTGGCGATCACCGGAGGTTTCCTCCACGAAGAAAGGATTCACTTCAGCGATAATCTTAATTGTCTTATCGGTGGGCGTGGAACTGGCAAATCTACAGCAATCAGGGCAATTGCATATGCATTCGGCCTGAATGAGGAATTCGGGGATTATGACAACTGTCCCGATTCCGTCACTGTGTTCTGCGAGGACGCAAATGGCATCCTGTACCGCTATGTTCGCGCGCGTGGCGGTGACATCGAGGTAAAAGCCAAGGAGGATCGGTCGGTCATCGACGTACCGATCGATGCATTCCGCATCGAGTATTTCGGACAGGGTGAGCTTGCCAGAGTCGCTGAGGACCCACTGAAACGTCCAGACTTATTTCAGGAGTTCTTGGACCGCCATACGAACTTACGCGACCTCCTCGAAACCGGGGCGAAAATGGGGTCGGACCAAGATAACTCAACGATATATTTTATTATATGATCGAAAACAGCCCCTTTTTAAGGCTTAGAAGCACCTTTTTGACCCCAAAATGAAGGTTCTAAGAAAATTGTCCAGTAATCTGGTATGAGGTGAAAGAACATTTCAAACTCTCGATTTGCGAACTACCTGAACGTGCATTCGATAAGTATTTCTCTGCCTTGACAAGAGCACATCCACGGGTAGTTTATCATTAAGAGAGCAGGAAAATAATCTGATACTACAGTTATCAAAATGTATTCGAGCTTGTTCATTGCGAAAAAGGGAAATCTGCAATGAGGCTCACAGGTCAACCTATCGTGGCAGGTGTGATGTGAAGCTCAGTGTTGTGATCGAGGGGAAAGGCCCGGAAGTGATACTGCTGCACGGCTTCCCTGATTCGTCCTATCTCTGGCGGAATCAGATACCCGTGCTTGTGGAGGCAGGATACAGGGTGATCGCGCCGGACCTGAGGGGATTTGGAGATTCCGATGCCCCGGTTGGCAAGAAACACTACACGATCGATACGATTGTACAGGATATAGTAGATGTTCTGGACCATACGGGTACAGACCGATGCTGTGTGGTTGGCCATGACTGGGGGGCGATTGTCGGATGGGCGTTTGCCATCAGCCATCCTGAACGCGTGGAGAGATACGTTGCACTTTCGGTCGGCCATCCCAGGGCCTACAGCAGAGCAGGATTGAAGCAGAAGCTTCGTGCCTGGTATGCCGTCTCATTCCAGTTTCCCGGCATTGCCGAGATAGCTACAAAAGCACACGACTGGTTCGTCATGCGCAGGCTTACCAACAATCATCCGGAGGTGGAGCGATGGATTAAAGATCTGTCGCGTCCCGGCAGGCTGACAGCAGGAATGAACTGGTACCGGGCAAACCTTTTCCGGATGCTCTTCGGTGACTTCCCGAAGGTGAGCGTGCCGGTCATGGGCATCTGGAGCACCGGCGATAGATACCTTACGGAAAAGCAGATGAAGGACAGTGCCCATTATGTTGATGCTCCCTGGCGTTATGAAAAAATCGAGGGGTCGAGCCACTGGATTCCGCTGGATGCTCCGAAGAGGCTCAATGAGCTGCTGGTGGAATACTTCGGGCATGGGGGGGGTAATATAATTCGAATTGCGAATTTCGGATTTCGAATTTGAAAGACAAAATTCAGAAGTCAGCAGACAGTAGACAAACTGATGTCTTAGTCTTTTAGACTGTAGGCGTTTAGACTGTTAGAAAAAGATTATGAGACAGAAAAAAAAGCCGGAATCCAAAGATCAGGGGATAGAAGGCAGGGAGTTGGATTGGATCATAGACCTGACAGACTTCAGCACCCCAAGGGCATTTCTTTCAGGGCATCTACAGCCTGAATCCCTATATACAGAAGACAGAAGAAAAACCTGAACCTATAATACCCTGGATTCCCGCCTCCGCGGGAATGACGAGGATAAATAAAAAAATGACGAAGGTGGAGCGGAAATGATCCTTCGTCTTCAGGCAGGCCTGGCTTCCTGCTCGTTCTCAACTACGCAGTCCAAGGGGAGTAGTTTCTATTTTCTCTTCCCCTTCCCCGGTAATCACCACCGGGCGAAGTGGTCCTCGGCAAAGCCCGGGC
Source organism: Deltaproteobacteria bacterium (assembly GCA_018434685.1). Classification (GTDB taxonomy): domain Bacteria; phylum Desulfobacterota; class Desulfomonilia; order UBA1062; family UBA1062; genus DSAD01. The sequence goes on along the minus strand of JAHDOV010000006.1, from coordinate 54,421 downwards.
AGGCGTTCACGGCAATGACCTCGCCTTCGTCCGTGACGAGTTTTCCCTCAAAGACCCCGAACAGCTGGGTGAACTTCGATTTGATCAGCAGGGCATTGACGTTTTCCCTTCTCGTCGCTTCCGGGGTGAACACCAGGTCCACCTTTTTATCGGCAGAGAGGATATGCCATGGCGAAGAAAGATTGTCATTGTCAAACCTGAAGTCCACGGTATCGACCTTGCTCATGACCCCGTTGATCCAGAAAGCGTTTTCCGTAAAGCTCGTCTCATTGACCCCGCAGGAGAGATTCATACCCAGGGATCTCCCGTCGTGGAGGGTGAAGGCGGTGGAGGCCCAGTTCCAGCAGGTCTCCCTGCGCATGAAGCCGCAGGTCCAGTCTGAGAGTGCCCGGTAGCCGGGTGATGACAGGTCTTTCGTGCCGCTCGGTGTTGTGAGGCTTCCCTGTATGCCCAGGGGGCTCGTCTTTTGCGTATATACCCACCTCCGATACCCGGCCCGGGTACAGATCCTCAGCGGTTTTGTGGCGCTGCGGTCCATGGTGATGTCCAGGGTCATGCCCTGGCCTGCTGCCTTGAGGGAATCCCCGGTGATCTCGATGGTGAGACCTGAGCCCCTGAAGATACTCCGGGGGTTTTCCGGGAACGGGTCGATGAGGGTGGATGTGCCGAACGGCACCAGCTTCTTTGATTCCGTTATCGTGCCTGTTGTCCTGTCGAAGACATAGAAAAACCCGTTCGAGAGATATTTGAGGTCCACCACGCCGATGCCGGCGATGATGTCAGGCCCGATGACCCCCATGAAATGGAACTGGTTGACAAGCACCTTTCTGAGAGCGGCCGGGACCTTCAGCCCCATGGGCGTTTCCAGGCGGTAATCCTGGTAGTTCACCCGGTGTACCGGCTCTTCGTAGATCCCCCACTGAATCTGTCCTTTTTCATTGACCAGGTTTTCCATGGCACCCTCCTTACTTGATTGCATAGTATCATGTGAAATCAAGGCATACCTTATCAGAGAAGTCAAGTTCACCGTTTTTCCAGAGTTATCCGGGTCGAACCAAGACAACCATATAAGATATCTGGTTAATTGATCAAAAACAGCCCTTTTTACAGGCTTAGAGTGCCCATTCTGACCCCAAAATGAAGGCTCTATGAAGAATGTCTGACGACCGGAGATAGGACGAGAAAAATTTTCGAATTTCGAATTGCAGAGATCGAGAAAAAGGTGCCAGGAGACTTCACTTAAAATCGTAATTATGAACATTATAAAATGAGATCTATGCGAACCAGGCCTCAATCACAGAATAGCGATCATGGCATGCAAGTTATGCTCTGAAATCTATAAAAACTAATCATTTTAGTAAGATCTATTGACTTTTGTATCCGCAACAATATTTTTTTCTTACATCAAATTATCGTGCACAGTAGTTTATGAAGATGCCATTGAATGTTACTTGATTAACTTGTTATTTTTGATTGACCGTACACCACGATGATCCTCGCGAGTCAGAGGTAATATATTATGTCGTTGGAGGGGGTTGAGCCTGTAAAATCCGTCTTTGTTTCTTAAGGGTAATTCCAAATAGTATAAGAACCCGAGGAGGTGAAAAATGAGTAAATTAAGATTGTTAAAGATTGGTATTTTAACCTTATCTTCGCTGTTCATCGCCTTTACCACCGTGGCAAGTGGCCTGCCCGATGAATGGACGGAGATAAATCCCGCAGATTATGGATTTACATATAACAACTTAGAACCTTCGTGCTCGTGTGCTCCCGGCACTCCGGATAGCGAATTTACTTTCTTTGTAAAAGGCGGAAAAAGAAACAACATTGTCGTTTTTTTCCAGGGCGGCGGCGCATGCTGGGATTTTATGAACTGTGTGGCTGCTCCCACATATACCCGGTACCAGTCTGAAGAATTATGGATGTTTTCCGACAACATGGCAGGGTATGGACTATTCGACCAGACAGAGAAGGAGAACCCATTTAAAGACTGGGGGTTCGTGTATATTCCCTACTGCACCGGCGACCTGTTCTGGGGAGCCAATGATGCGAACTACTCTGGTTATGAAATTAAACACCGAGGTTTTGTCAATTTTCAGGCCGTATTAGAATATTTAGAAAATAACACCAATTACCCGGGGAAAATATTCGTTACAGGTTCCAGTGCCGGAAGCTATGGCGCAACCATTGCTTTTCCATATATCAAAGAGGCTTTCAAATGGTCCAGTGTCTATCTTCTGGGTGACGCCGGCAATGGTGTCCTGGGAGGAACGTTCCCAACTGAAGGCATCTCTAACTGGAATGTTCAGATCCCGGACTGGATTTTCCCGGGAGGTTATAATCCATCCATGACCATGCCTGTGGTATACACAGCTATTGCCGCAGAATATCCATGGAGCCGTCTGGCCCAGTACACAACCGCCTATGATGGAACACAGACCTTCTTCTTAAATGTAATGATAAACATAAACAATCCGTATGTATGGAACATTATTACGCCTGAATTGATGGGATTGTGGCATTTTACTATGTTAGACTATGCCTATGGTACAGCAGCGGCAGCACCCAACTACCGTTATTACATCGCTGCAGGAACAGAGCATACGATTATGATGTCCCCTGAATTTTATACAGAGGAGTCAGCAGGAAGCGTGCTTTTCACCGATTGGATCAAGGCAATGATTAACACCCCCAACAAATGGGAAAACCTGGAGTGCGAAGACTGTCTTCCCTGAATGATGCGTTAAAATTGTCACGGTGAAAATTGTCAAAAGCAGTGATAACGGAGGGAGGGTCCCAAACGGCCCTCCCTCTTTTGTTCCAAACAACTGATGAATGCTGCGTAGGGTCCTGAGGTCGAATCTTTATTCTTTAACAAGCCAGAGATCACTGCAGATCTTGTCAGGCAGTTCACCTGCCTTCGGCAGATTCACAACCATGACCTACAGCCGGGCGCTGGACCGTTGCCTAGGCCATTATGAAGACAGGCTATTAGACTGTAGGGATTCAGGCTTTTAGGAAAAACTAAAAGCCGGGAGACAGAAGGTGGGGATTTGGTAATGATCAGAGACCTAACAACCCAACAGATTACAGTCTATAGTCTAACAGCCTACATCACCCAAGGGCGTTTTCCAGGCACCTATATCCTGAATTACTATACATTGAGATATGGGCATTGCGTAATGATCATAAACGTTGTATTGTGTTAAAAACATACATGAAATTACATATCGGAGGGTATTATTATGTGGGCATTAAAGAAAGCGTATTATCGTACGTATCAGTTTGGTATGGGTTTGGGAATGAATTTTCTTCCCTGGATTGAGCCCGAGATCATCGACGGCACGGACAGCATAAAAAAACTTGCAGCGGTTATTAAGAAAAAAGGATTCACAAACGTCCTGGTCGTCACCGACCCCGGTCTCATGGGTCTTCGCCTGCTCGATCCTCTCTTTGAGGCGCTCGGTTCAGCAGGCATCAGGTATTCACTCTATGACCAGGTTCAACCCAACCCTACCATCGAAAACATCGATGCATCATACAAGATCTACAAAGAAAACAAGTGCCAGGCCATCATAGGTTTCGGCGGGGGTTCACCCATGGATTGCGCAAAAGCCACCGGCGCACGGGTTGCCAGGCCAAACCGTCCGATTTCCCGGATGAAGGGGTTGTTCAAGGTGATGATGCCCTCGCTGAAAATGGGGTCGCTTCTGCCGCCCCCTCTTTTCGCAGTTCCGACAACCGCGGGTACAGGTTCCGAAACCACCGTGACAGCAGTGGTTTCGAACCCGCACACGCATGAAAAGTTTCCGATCAACGACCCGGTTCTCCGTCCGAGATACGCGGTTCTTGACCCGTCACTGACCGTCGGCCTTCCGCCTCACATAACCGCAACGACCGGTATCGACGCCCTGACCCATGCGGTTGAGTCCTATATCGGGAAATTCAACTATAACAATGCAGATACACGAATGAAGGCTGTTATGGCAGTTGAGATGATCTTCAGGAACATCGAGAAGGTCTACAACGACGGCATAGACCTCGAGACCCGCGGGCAGATGCTCCTTGCATCGTATTATGCGGGATTCTCATTCACCCGCGGCTGCGTCGGGTATGTTCACGGGATCGGCCATAAACTCGGCGCCATGTACGGTGTTCCTCACGGTCTGGCAATGTCGGTTATCATGCCGTATATCCTCGAGTGGTACGGCAAAGCAGCGCACAAACCCCTGGCTGAGCTTGCGGAGGTTGCAGGCGTTGCCAGGTTCGGCATGAGCCAGGCTGAAAAGGCCAGAGCTTTTATCGAGGCCCTCAAGGCCCTCAACAGCAGGTTGAACATTCCGAGAGGGTTTGACTGCATCAAGGATGAAGACATCCCGACCATTGCGGAACATGCACTGAGTGAATGCCACCCCCTGTACCCCGTTCCGAAGCTCATGAGCAAAAAAGATTGCATGGCGGTTATCAAATCGCTGCAGGCGTAACCATCAAAACAATCAAAAAGGAACTTCTTCGGAAGTTCCTTTGCACCTAACCAGGTGGATGGGCTGAAGGCTTTTAGAATGTCAGTAAAGGATAAGAAAAAGAGTGAGATAGAATAAAGGGGCCTGGCAGTGATCATAGACCTAACAGTCTACAGCCTGACAGCCTGATACAACAACACCCCAAGGGCATTTCTTTCAGGTCACCTTTAGCCTATCCATCTTTAAAGCCTGAAAGCACCTTTTTATCCCAATAATGGTATCCCTGATTCCAGACAAATCCTTTCAATAGATCGAGTTCTCTGGTAAAAAAGCAGTGCTCTGTTTTCAGTCGCTTAAGAGACAGGCAAGGGCTTGCATTATGACTTGGATTTTTGGTGGGGGGCATCAATGAAAGCGTGTGAGCACCGACAGACCGGGCTCCTGTTCCGCACACAGATCATTCTGGGAGGGCACTGCATATGAACATCAGGAAACTGCTTATTGCAAACCGGGGCGAGATCGCTGTGCGCATTGCGCGGGCAGCAGCCGAACTGGGCATCGAAACCGTCTCGATATACTCCGAGGATGACGACACCTCGCTCCATACCCGCAGGGCAGATCATAGCGTGCCGATCAGCGGCCGGGGTGCTGCCGCCTACCTGGACATCGACCGGATCGTTGCCGCGGCAAAGACCTCCGAGTGTGATGCCGTGCACCCGGGCTATGGATTCCTGAGCGAGAATGCGGCATTTGCCCGCCGGTGCGCCAAGGAAGGCCTCTGCTTCATCGGTCCGGACGCTCATGTGCTGGAGCTCTTCGGAGACAAGGCACGGGCACGGGCCCTTGCCGAGCAGCACGGCATAGCAGTGCTGCCGGGTACACGCACGGCAGCCTCCCTTGGCGAGGTAAAGGAATTTTACGCTTCGCTCGGCAGCGATGCGCACATCATGATCAAGGCAGTCTCAGGCGGCGGAGGCCGCGGGATGCGCAGTGTCCACCACAGGGAAGACATCGAAAAGGAATATGCCCGCTGTGCCTCAGAGGCACGAGCCGCCTTCGGCACTGCCGATGTCTATGCCGAAGAGCTGCTGCACAGGGCACGGCATATCGAGGTGCAGATCGTTGGTGACGGCAGCGGAGGCGTGAGCCACCTGTGGGAACGCGAGTGCTCGCTCCAGCGGCGCCATCAGAAGCTCGTGGAGGCAGCTCCGAGCCCCTCGCTCGCCCCTGGCCTGAGGTCAGAGCTCCTCGATGCGGCCGTTCGGCTTGCCAAGGCCGTGAACTACCAGGGCCTGGGCACCTTCGAATTCCTGGTGGATGCATCCGTGCCCGGCAATCACACCCGCTTCGCCTTCATGGAGGTCAACCCGCGCCTGCAGGTCGAGCACACGGTCACCAAGGAGGTAACAGGGCTCGACCTCGTGAAGATCCAGCTGTGCCTTGCCGCGGGTGGCTCCCTGGAATCGCTGGGCCTGTCACAGCAAGATATCCCCGAACCGGGCGGCTATGCACTCCAGCTCAGGATCAATATGGAATCCCTCGGTGCAGGCGGAGAGGTCATTCCCTCGAGCGGGAGGCTTGCAACCTTCGAGCCGCCGTCAGGACCCGGCCTGAGGGTGGATACCTTCGGGTATGCCGGCTATGCGGCCAGCCCGGGTTTCGACTCGCTGCTCGCCAAGCTCATCGCCTATTCCGCCTCGCCCGACTACGCTGCTGTGGTGCGAAAGGCCTACCGCGGGCTGTGCGAGTTTCGAGTGGACGGAGTGGAGACCAATATCGGCCTGCTCCAGAATCTGCTCAAGATGCCCGATGTTGCGGCGAACACGGTATATACCCGGTTCATCGAAGACAACATGGCCAGCCTCGCTGCCGCACCGGGCGGCACCCATCAGAGGCTCTTCTTTGAGCAGCCTTCCCTGGCAGACCCTTGCGATGCAGCCGCATCAGCGGCCATGGCCCTGCCGGGGGTTGTTGCGGTTACCTCAATGATGGCGGGCAGCGTGATAGGCATCGAGGTGGCTCAAGGCGATATCGTGCAGGCCGGTCAGGCGCTCGTCTATCTCGAGGCCATGAAGATGGAGCACCAGGTAACGGCCCAGACAGGAGGCCTTGTCCGGCTGGTGGCAGTCAGCCCAGGCGATACCGTGGCAAAAGGACAGGCCCTTGTGTACCTGGAACCTCAGGACATCGAGACACTCGCCGCCGAGGCCGAGGAGACCCTTGACCTCGATGCGATCAGGGCCGACCTGGCCGAGGTGCGCGCACGCCACGAGGCAACCCTGGATGCGGCACGGCCCGATGCGGTGGAGAAGCGCCGCAAGACAGGGCAGCGCACCGCCCGGGAGAACATCGACGACCTCCTCGACCCCGGCAGCTTCATCGAATACGGGGCCCTGGCCCTGGCCGCCCAGCGCCGGAAGCTCTCGGTGCCGGACCTCATCAGGGTGAGCCCTGCCGACGGCCTTATCGCCGGTGTCGGCTCGGTGAACGGCTCTCTGTTCGACGAGGAGAAGGCCCGGGCCATGGTGCTCGCCTACGATTTCACGGTCTTTGCCGGCACCCAGGGGGGCATGAACCACAAGAAGATCGACCGGATGCTGCACCTGGCCAGGCAGTGGAGCATGCCCATCGTGCTCTTTGCCGAGGGCGGCGGGGGAAGACCCAGCGACACGGATATCCCCTGGGTTGCCGGGCTCGATCTGGCAAGCTTCCATTCCTATGCGGCCATGAGCGGCGTTGCACCGCTGGTGGGCATTGTTTCGGGCCGCTGCTTTGCGGGCAACGCAGCCCTGCTCGGGTGCAGCGACGTGATCATAGCCACGGAATATTCCAATATCGGCATGGGCGGCCCCGCCATGATAGAAGGCGGAGGACTCGGTGTCTGCTCACCGGACGAGATCGGGCCCATCGACGTGCAGTCACCGAACGGGGTGGTGGACATCCGGGTCTTTGACGAGGCCGAGGCAGTCTTGGCTGCCAGGAAGTATCTCTCCTACTTCCAGGGCACATTAAAGAACTGGACCTGCGATGACCAGCGCAGGCTCCGCTCGCTCATCCCGGAAAACCGCAAGCGCGCCTACGACGTCCGCACGGTCATCGAGGCCATGGCAGATACCGGCAGCGTGCTCGAGCTGCGAAAAGAATTCGGCGTGGGATTCATCACGGCACTCATACGCATCGAGGGCCGGCCCCTGGGGCTCGTGGCCAACAATCCGTGGCACCTGGGAGGCGCCATCGACGCCGACGCAGCTGACAAGGCCGCACGCTTTATGCAGCTGTGCGATGCATACGACCTGCCCATCGTTTCCCTGTGCGACACACCCGGCTTCATGGTTGGCCCCGAGGCGGAAAAGACCGCGCTCGTGCGTCATATCTCCCGCCTCTTCGTCGTGACGGCCGCCCTGAGCGTACCCCTGTTCACCGTGGTGCTGCGCAAGGGCTACGGCCTGGGCGCCATGAGCATTGCGGGCGGCTACTTCCACGCGCCGTTTTTCACCGTGTCTTGGCCCACCGGCGAATTCGGCGGAATGGGGCTTGAGGGCGCGGTGCGCCTGGCCATGCGCAGGGAACTGGCAGCCATAGAGGACCCGACCAAGAGGGAAGAGACCTTCCAGGCGGCAGTGGCCATGGCCTACGAGCACGGCAAGGGCATCAACATGGCATCCTACCTGGAGATCGACGGCGTGATCGACCCCAGCGACACAAGACGATGGCTCATGCAGGGACTGAAGTCGGTGCCCAAACAGGAGAAGGCACCGGGCAGAAAGCGCCCGTTCATCGATGCGTGGTAAGGCGATCTTGGGTGCAAGATGTTTGAGGCGCTGGGCGCTGGGCACCAGGCGCTGGGGAAAAAGATAAAACCTGGGTATGAGGTATAAGGTGTAGGAGCGGCTTCAGCCCCGACCAGGCACAGGCCGGAGTTTGTGAGGAGGTCAGGTCGCCGCTGAACCGGCTCCTACAGAGGCTATGGGTGATAATGCTGTAGGAGCGGCTTCCAGCTGCGACCAGACAGGGCGGTCCGAGATCTCAGGCAGAAAAAAAACCAGAGACAAGAATATCGGCGTCAGGTCATTTCTATCAAGGCTTTCTCTTTGGCTGCTTATCAAACTTGTCTTTTGACTTTTGTTTCTGTTTTTCGGCGTTCTGTTTCTGACCCTTTTCCTTATCTTTCTTGCCTCCCTTGTCTCCCATTGTGTCTCTCCTTTTTCTAATACAACCAGAGTATACCCATCATAATAAATTGTAAACTTTCATAGTGTCAGAGGTCTGCAAATTCGGCTTTCAGGAAGTGCGCATCAGCCGGATGAACTAAATCAAAGCCAACCCGGAATGAGCGCTGCCAGAGGCCGCCACGGCTTCCTGTCATGGTTTAATATAGGCGTTCAACCCGACAGTAACAGGCTTACCGTCTACCTGAGCAGTGGTAACCATGTTCCCATGCGTACTTGCAACGACCAGGGTTTTGCCGGACGATGAGCGGGTTGGTTTTTCCAGGTCAATCTCAATGAACAGCTTGTTATCTTTGATCTCCACCTTCATGGCCATGGTTATGCCTCTTTTTTGCCACTGCAACAGCAATTGTCCTTATTGCAAAACTTCTTACAAGCAAGGTATCCAATGCCAGCCAGAATACCGACAACAATAATTCGCATGAAAAGCTTTTTCATCTCTACCTCCAGTGGGATTCGCTGATAATTAAAGCTACTCACCAGGATCAGTTCAGTCAAGGGGGAATCGCAATGCTCCTTGTTATACGAATCGGGCAAGGACAGGATGCTGGTGAAAAGTTGACAAAGGTGATCCCGGGGTTGTTTTTATTCGCTGCAGCAGTTTGAAGGCAGAGGAAGTTCGGCCCAGATACAGCAATAAAGTGAGCGGTTCCATTCTTTAAGATTACCCATAGCTATAGGGCATTGGCAAGGGTTTCCCCCGATGCTATAAATACATCTCTCTTCCGTAATGTGCATCACAGAGAGTATAGATGGCTAAAGATTGCTTGTGCATGTATAAGAAATCCGATCAATTTGGGCTTAGCGCTAAAAGCACGCCGGAAATATCCTGTGGGAGGTTTGATATGGCCGATGTCGAGATTGTGAAAGGGTATGTCCCCGGCTCTATAGGCCGGGTTGCTGAGCTCAATGGTGCCTACTACCACTACAATTGGGGGTTCGGCCTTTTTTTCGAAGCAAAGGTTGCCACCGACCTTTCGGCATTTCTCCTGCGGTATGACGAGGCAAGAGACGGTTTCTGGACAGCCACGTTCAATGGCCGCATTGAAGGCCATATCAGCATTGACGGACTTCACGCCGACGATGCCGGCGCACATCTTCGATACTTTATCGTATCAGAAGCCGTGCGCGGGAAAGGCATCGGCAATAATCTCATCAATACGGCCATGAACTTCTGCAGAGAAATCGGGCACAAGAAGGTATATTTGTGGACCTTTGAAGGGCTTCATGCTGCGAGGCATCTCTACGAGAAGGCCGGCTTCAGGCTTACTGAGCAACTGACAGGGGCCAGGTGGGGTACCGAGGTTTGCGAACAGCGATTCGAGGCGTTGTTGGAATAGTATGAAGCGAGCCGGATAGTTTCAGATCTCAGGCAGGGGGGAAATATAATTCGAATTGCGAATTTCGGATTTCGAATTTGAAAGATAAAATTCAGAAGTCAGAATCCAGCAGCCAGAATAACTAATAGCATGACTTGGGGAGCAAGATGTCAGAGGCGCTGGGCACTGGGCGCTAGGCGCGGTGAAAAAAGATAAAACCTGGGTATGAGGTATAAGGTCCAAGGTTCAAGGTATAAGGTGTAGGAGCGGCTTTTGAACAGGTCAGTGGAGAGATCACACCGCCGGGAAATGGCGACAACTAATAGAATCTCCAGGAGAAACATCCCCCCTGCTCGCACAAATGTAGGTCGGGTTGCGAGCGCAACGAGCTACCCGACACATGGTTTTACAGAAAGATCGTCAGGTAGCTCACCTGCCTTCGGCTGGTTCGCAACCATGACCTACAACTAATAGCAGGACTTGGGGAGCAAGATGTTTTAGGCGCTGGGCACTAGGCGCTGGGGAAGAACTTAGAAAACCAGGCAGGGCGGAACCTTGGGAGCAAGAGCCGAGGCATCAGGCTTCGTTTTCGACTACGCCCAACAAGATGCAGGACGCGCCGAGGACAAGCCCTCCTCCGAGGACAAGCCCGCCTGCAGGCATTGCCTTCGGCTACGCCCGAAGCGATGCAGGACAGACTGATGGGCGCCGGGAATCCGGTGTCGCTCATCATTCCTCAGGTCTTTCCAGCCTCTCCTTGATATTCTGCAGATCTATTTCAGTCTCGCGCTCATTTTGTTTGCGCACTAAATCTTCAGCCTCTTTTCCTGCAAGAGAGGCAGGCATTTCATAGTCGATATCCAGGTCCAGATGGGTCATGTTTCCGTGCGGTTCGAATGTGAACGTCCAGGTGCTTTCTATACTTCCCTTTGATTTAACAACCATCTTTTGGTCCGGGATCTCCGCTACCATGTCCGATTCACCCTCAAGTTCCAGCCCGGCCATATCCCAGGTCCAGTTGTAATGGGCTCCTCGAATGTCCTTGACATCGACCATGCTTTTTATCCATTCCGTGGCATTCCTTGGATCTTCCACGTAGGAGAACACCATCCCCACCGGCGCCTTGATATCGATAGCTTTATGAACCCTTGGCATAATACCATTCCTCCTTTTTCTTCCTGCTAATCCATTTTTAACTGTGGCCTTTCTCCGGAAGACCGGAACCCGCTGATCCGGTTTGGAGAAGTCGTCCTTCCCTCCATGTGTCTGGTGAAGAAAAGCTGTGCCTGGAAGATGTGCCTTTTCCTGAACGAATGGTACGAGTAAAAGCCTGTATCCTGACAATGGGTAAGAATAAACCGGGCTCGAAGAAAGTCAAGTGATGATGAGCAGAAGAATGTATCCCGAGACGGGAAGCCTGATACCAGGCATCAGGCTTCGTTCTTAACTACGCCTGCCAAGACGCCCAACACGTCCTGCTTCGCCATTGGCTTCGCAGAACTAGGAAGGCTGAAGTTATTTCGAGTTGCGAAATGCGAATTTCGAATTAAAAAAGTAAACTGGTAAACCCTTGAAAAACTTCACCGCCGAGCCGCAGAGGTCGCAGAGAAAAAAGGCCTATGATTTGTCGGGAGACGGCGACAAATCATAGGAGCTCCATGAGAAACATGCTCGTGGTCTCAAATGTAGGTCGGGTTGGGAGCGCAGCGAGCTACCCGACATCTGGCTGAGAGGCTGTCAGGTAGCTCACCTGCCTTCGGCAGATTCGCAACCATGACCTACAACTACTCAGGACACGACGCAGATACAATTCTGCAGGATGGCAGAATTGGACGCACCGAAGGATGCGCCCGTAGGGCAAGGTCCATGGGTTGACCGAGTCACAAGGAAGGATGAATTGATTTCGAATTTAAAAACTCACCTGGTAAACCCTTGAAGAACTTCACCGCAGGAACGCAGGGGTCGCACAGCAATCGCCCATGAGCAGGAACAATCACAGCTTGTGTTCAACCTGTTTCACTCTCGGTTCTCTCTTTTTAATTGTTGCGCACAGACGGCCAATATGATGTATACCCTCACGGAGTTCGTAATGCCCTGCATAAAGGCAGCGACAACTGTGACCGTGTCTTTTCAATAACAGCACCATGTATCACGTACGGAGGCACCATGATCTTTGTAGACAAGCCGTATATCTCTGATTTTTTCAGACAGACAATAACGGAAAACAGGTTTCCCGTCGTAAAGACCCCGATGGCCAGAGAACTCGGTTTTCATGACAAGCCGTATTTCCTCGATGAAGACCAGGCAATCGAGCTGGTGCGGTCTTGTCAAGATATCCGGATATATACCACATCGGAAAACTCCATCGGCTGGATAGCGCAGCACTTGTCGTTCACCGATCTGCCTGAAAAGATCGACCTGTTCAAAAACAAGGCAAAGTTCCGGGATCTGATACAACCCCTGTACCCGGACTTCTTTTTTCAGGAAGTAGTGCTGAGCGATCTCGACACCCTTCACATCGAAGACATCCCCCTGCCCTTTGTCATCAAACCTGCTGTCGGTTTCTTCAGCATGGCTGTCTACAAGGTCACTCACGCCGACCAGTGGGAAAGCATAAAAGGATCCATCAAGGCTGAGATACAGCGCGTGCAGAACCTGTATCCACCTGAGGTGATGAACACATCCTCGTTCATTATCGAGCAGTGCATCGAGGGTGACGAATTCGCGATCGACGCCTACTATGATGCAGCAGGCAAGCCGGTCATTCTCAACATATACAGCCATATCTTTTCGAGCGACACGGATGTGAGCGACCGGGTGTACCTATCGTCAAAAGAGATCATAGAAGAAAACATCGATCAGTTCACTGATTTTCTCAGCAGAATCGGGGAACTCTCCGGTGTGAAGAACTTTCCGGTCCACGTGGAGATCCGGCGGGATGGAGGCGGAATAATCCTGCCGATCGAGATCAACCCCATGAGGTTCGGCGGGTGGTGCACAACCGCAGATATGACCTCTTTTGCATACGGATTCAATTCGTATGAATATTATTTCTCGCAGAAGCGCCCGGACTGGCCGGCTGTCTTGAAGGACAAGGGGGGCAAGCTCTACGCGATCATCGTGCTGGACAATTCCACCGGTGTTGCAGGAGATGAGATCACGGCCTTCGACTACGATACCCTGCTTGCGAATTTTGATTCCCCCCTGGATCTGAGGAAGATAGACTACAGGCAGTACCCGGTATTCGGCTTTTTGTTTACGGAAACCAGGAAAGAACGCTTTTCGGAAATACAGGCAATCCTCACCTCGGACCTGAAAGAATATATCAGCTGCAAGATGTGAAGCAGGGTCCCGGGTTTCCCACAGTATGCTGGTGGGGGCGTTCCCATTTGTTTTATCTTGAAAACATAAAACGCCCCCTTTATCTTGTTCCCCCTATCTTACCCAAAGGGTTTATCACTGTATTTGCGGCTTAGTGTGCGGAATATTGCTGCCAGGCTTCTGTATAACGACCGGGTCGGACGGATCCCGCGCCTCGAAGATGCGCACGCCTTCGTTCCACTGGTAGGAACTGGTGGTGCCTGCATGGGGCGGCAGATTGATCTGGCCCAGGTCGAATGAAAGGACCTGGATCCAGTCGGTGTTGACCGAGCGCTTGAAGCTTCCGGCCTCCACGGCCATGCCTACCCTCACGCGCGCTGCCGTGTTGAGGCCCAATACATACCTCGGGGCATCGATACGCAGGCCATAGTGCTGCTGCTGTACCGTGCCCGGGGCGCCGGCTGCAAGGGGCTGCAACCGCAGGACCTCGGTGAGCACGCCGGAATCGCGCAGCGCCAGTGAACGCTGCGTAAGCGTGGCATCGTCTGCCAGCAGGGTGAGCTGGCTCACGGCCGTTCCACTGCCGCGCAAGACAAAGCCCAACTGCAGATAGCCCTTGAGCGCGCCTGCCGACAGGGTGGTGTTGGTCAGCTCCGGAGGTATGTCCAGTGAAAAGATTTCCCTGGCCGCGCCGCCCAGCGGCGGCACAAAATCGCGACTCTGGTGCAGCGGTGAATTGGCCGGTGTTCCCACGGCCCAGTTCCTGCCCAGTGCATAGAGCTTGTAGCTGAACCAGGAACCGGCGGTCAGCACGAATTCCTGGCCATCGAAGACCTGCTGGGCCGGCAGGCCGACACTGCTGTAGTGACTTGCCGGGGCGTCGAAGGCCACGGCGCGCAGCCGCAGGGTCAGATCACGGCCCGGATCCTCCACGGCGCTGCGCACGATGCTCGTCGGCGTCAGACTCCCTTCAACCCTCAGCGGGATGCGCAGGCCGAAACCATACCCGATCCCGTAGGTAAGGCGAAGGAAGCCGCAACTGAATTTCCACTTGCGTTCCCACACCAGTTCCTGGCCCAGGGTAAACCCGGCCAGGAACGGCTCGTTGATCTCAAGACGCCCATCGACATGCTCGCCGCCGTCATACTGATAGTGATGGCTGCTCTGCAACGGGCCGGAGACGCCGAGATAGGGAGAAGCTCCGGGCTGCTGTTTCTTCGCCAGCGGACGCAGCTGCTTCATGGCAGGCGTCTGCTTCTGCTGCGTCACCGGGCGTAATTCAGTCGACAGACGCATGCCGCCGTTGTTGAACAGGTTCCGCTGAACAACCACCTGATCGGTCACTTCGAACACGCCGGCACCGCTCAATGCGGCACGCAGCACCGCGTCCTCGCCTCCGCTGGCCATAGCCAGACGCAACGGGTCATCGGCGTCGAGCAGCGGCAGTTCTTCGCTCAGAAAGCGCCGGAAATCAGCCTTCTGATCGGGAGGCAGTGCTGCCACACGCGCCTGCGCCACCGCTGCCTGATCCACCGGTGCCAGGAAGGACGCAAAGTCTGGCGCGGCCGCGGCTGCCTGTTTTGGATCGCGCACAACCATTCGTACCTGGCGCACCATGAGCAGCCGGTCCGGAAATTCAACCACTGCCTCGTTCAGCTGCGGCCGCCCTACCAGGGCCGTGGCCGGGATGCGGTTCAGCTGCTGCCCCAGCGCACGCTGGGCCGTGAAGGTCTGATCGAAGAGGCTGCCCAGATCCACCTGTTTTCCGGTGCCTGTATCAACCTGGATACGGCGCATCGCCGACCGGTTCAACACCTGACGGGGCGCCTGACGCTCCACCTCGATGGCAAGTGCCGACTGGTTGTCCCAATTCTTCATCAGCAATGCCAGTTCAGGCGAGTTCTTCAGGACAGGAGGCACCGCAACCGTCACAGCCGCAGCAGAAGGCGCCATACCGGGCGGCGGGGCTGCAGACACCGGACACCATCCCAGGAAAAGGAATACCAATACAGGAACCCAGCTCAGGTTGAAAGGCTTACGTCTCAAGATTACCTCCTTTATTTCAGCAGTTAATCAACATTCGGCAAACACGCTTCTCATGTCAAGAAGATTATATTCGATCTGAGAAAACACAGAGCAGGAAGCGAGGGTCATCAGGTACTGATTCGCGACATTATGACCTTACACCGAGACCAGACTCTTCAAGTAAAGCTCTGCTGCAAACAGCTCTATCTGTTTTCCCAGGGTGAGCAGGTCCAGCCAGCGGGAAGGGATGTTGGCCCTGCCGTAATATGCCCCTGCAATCTGTCCGTATACTGCCCCGGTCGTGTCGGCATCATCGCCGAGGTTGACCGCCAACAGGCAGCCCTGCTCGAATGTCTCGGAATGATAAAAGGCCCACAGCGCTGCCTCGAGGGATTTGACGACATACCCGGTCCCGACGATCTCAGGGGGGTTGTTGTGTTTGAAAGATCCTGCTGCGATCCCGGCTACCAGCGGGCAGAGGGGATCATCGTTTAATGCACCCGGGACCGGGGAATAATGATCTGCAAGGATAGTTTCCTTTGTTTCACCAGAGAGTGCACCGATGATGAGCCCGCCGAGATACCGGCAGGCATCGATGCAGGTTGTTGCGCCATGCGTGGTCTTTGAGCTCTCGGCGCAGGAAGAGATAGCGGTTTTCGGGTCGTGGGCAAAGAACATGGGAACCGGTGCAAGCCGCATGATGGAGCCGTTACCCGCAGAGTGTTGGTCGGTGGACCCGCTAAAGGGGTTCCCGGTGCTTTTATAGCTCAGAAGTGCGGACCGGACAGTGCCGCCGATGTCGAAGCACTTGCCGTTGCTGCTGAGATGGCCCTCTTCCCTCCACAGGAGGTACCTGTCCATCTGGTCGGCAGCATCACAACCATTCTTCTCGATCAGGCTTTCAGCCAGGCACAGTGCCATGGAGGTGTCATCGGTCCACTGGCCGGGTTCGAGCCGGAACGGGCCTCCTCCCGCCATGTCGCTCAGGGGCGTGAAGGTTCCCGGCGACTTGAATTCCAGGGTCGTGCCCAGTGCATCGCCTGCTGCAAGCCCGAGCAGGCATCCCTTGTACCGGTCGACTTCTTTATCTGGCCGGTCCTCTTTCCAGCTCACGATGTACTGTTCCTGCTCACGTGTCTCCGGGGATTTCCTGGTCATGGATTTCGGGCATTCTTTCCAGAGATCCCAGAGCTTTTTCAGTGCCGGTTTCCCTTCGAACCCATGGCGGGACAACCAGCAGCCGACAACGATGCCGGTTCTCCCTATGCCGCCCCAGCAATGAACATAGACGGTTTCTCCTTGAGCAAGAGCCACATCGATTGCATCGAGGATGTCTGACATGTGCTGCGTGGTGGCCGGCACCGACACATCCCGGACAGGGAACCTGCTGTAGGAAATCTTCCTTCCCAAGGAATCGGCCAGGAGTTCGGTGTACGGCTCGAGCCCGTCAGACGATTCGGTCAGGTCTATGAAACAGGTGACCCCGCACTGCAGGAAGTTTCGGATCTTCAGTATGGAGCTTTCCAGGTCCTTGTTCCTTGGATATTCACCGGCAAGGAATCTTCCGGGGATCACCCAGTAGGAATTATCGATGGGTTTGAGCGGATGCGTAGTCATGGTTTATTATGTACACGAAATCATTATGAAATGAAATGGGAGAGAGCGAGCATGTAAGCCCGGGAACCCAGACAGATCAAGACATAGAGCTCAAGATCCCAGGCAGAAGGCAGCGCATGACTTGGGGAACATGATCCCAGGAAGAAGTGAGCGCACCTGCCTTCGGCAGAATCGCAACAATGACCTACAACTCAGGCATACAGACGGGAATGATCCGACTACACCTCTTTGATCATTCCTTCACAGGCAGATTTCAGCACAGGGATCTTGTTCTGGACGATGTCCCAGATGATCTCCTTGTTGATTCCAAAATATTCATGCGCCAGGATATTTCACAGCCCGGCGATTTTTCTCCATTCAATTTCAGGTATTGTTGATGTATATGATCCGGTAGATTCTTCGCTGCCTCACCAATGATTTCAAGGTTTCTTACGACTGCATCGATCGTTTTCTGATCTGAGACAAACATGGAAAAGTCCATATCTGATACATATTCTGTAATTCTATCAACTGATTCCAGGATATCATCCAGATACAGTCTATAATCTCTAGGCATAAACAACTTCTTTGTTGATGTACGGTTTGATTCTCGGTTTCAGATTATCAGCCAGAACCAGATCAACAGGTGCTTTGAGAAGATCCTCGAGGAAAAATTTCAAATCCATATAATTATCAAAGTTCGGAGTCTTAAATTCCACCAGGATATCGATATCGCTTTTGGAGCCGGCTTCGTTACGGACGTGTGACCCAAAAAGACCGATTTTCATCACACCGTATTTCTCAGCTATTTCTTCACGGTGATCCTGAATGATTCTCAAAATAGCCTTCTTGGTTATCATAAAATATCCCGTTGGCAATAAATGCCATCACTATTTTATAGTATTATAATAATTCAATTGTTCGTCAATTTCCATGGAATAAATTAATGGATCAGGAAAGACAAGACTTGGAGTTCGAGATCCCAGGCTAAAGGGCAGGAACAAACCATAGAGATATTCATGCACGGTTCGAATGTTTATTTTTCAGGGGTTTGACAGCCAGGGCAATTCCGGTTACTTTTATTCGTGTACTTCAAGTGAGCTGATGCATTAACATAACCGGGAGGTTTCAATGACGAGCTTAAAGGATCGTATCATTCGTGCTGCCAGGCTGGATGTCAGCCTCTATGAAGAGGTCGAGGCCGACAAGGGGGCGATGGGCCAGGCAATGACTGTTGTCGTGCTCTCCAGCGTGGCGGCCGGCATTGGAAGCATCGCGCAGGTCGGATTTGCCGGCATGTTGATCGGGACGGTCATGTCGCTGGCGAGCTGGTATATCTGGGCATGGATGACCTATCTGATCGGGACGAAACTTCTCCCGGAACCCCAGACCCGCTCCGATGTCGGCGAGCTGCTGCGCACCATAGGTTTCTCGAGTTCTCCGGGCCTGATCAGGGTGTTGGGGATTATCCCCGGGCTGAACTCGCTGGTCCAGATAGCAGCCCAGGTCTGGATGCTGGTAGCCATGGTCATAGCGGTACGGCAGGCCCTGGACTATTCGAGCACCCTGCGCGCCGTGGGGGTCTGCGTTATCGGGTGGCTCATCCAGATGCTGTTCATCATGGTGCTGTTCTGGCTTTTTGGCGGACTTGGACAGCCTACCGACATGCAGGGGCCTGCATTCTGACAAGCTCCAGGGTGTAAGACTCAAGCTGGACAGATCGATCCCTGAAAAATACAAGGGACAGCGCCCTATAAACCGGCAGATACGGGCTCTGTCCCTGTTTCCTCCACCTGTTTCTCCTCTGGCAAAACCTGTAGACATCCCCACACGCCTGGTATATGTACCCTTGATTAGGTTGTATTGAGCATAATTAGCAAACAAGAGGAGAACACCTATGATAAAACCGGAAGCATCGAAGTGGCAACTCTATGACCGGCTGATTGATGGCATACCGCAGGACAGCGAGGTACAAGACTGCCTTGTCGGAATGCGATGGATCCTGGTCCGTTCAGACAACGGGGTCGGCATGTCCCTGACCAGTCCTGATGGAAAACAGCGCCTGGATGGTTCAGGCACGTTCAGGGGTCGAAAGACGCGCGAGCTCGCCACCCTGATCAAATCCTGGAACACCATGGAGGCGGCAATCGGTGTGGCTGCTGTCAACTCTTATTACAATGCCCCCGGCGTCTTTGCCAGATCCTGGGATACCGACCTCAACGACCAGCCCGAAGCCAATGCCTTCGAACACTACAAGGACCGGCTGACAGGCAAGAAGGTGGCTGTGGTCGGACACTTCCCCGGTCTGGAGGACCTGGCGGCCGCCTGTGAGCTCTCGATCCTGGAGAGACGTCCTCGGGATAACGATTTTCCCGATCCGGCCTGCGAGTATATCTTTCCGCAGCAGGATGCGGTGTTCATCACCGGCACCACGCTCATCAACAAGACTCTCCCGAGGCTCCTCGAACTTTCGTCAGGGAGGATAAGCGTGGTTGTGGGCCCCTCTACCCCGCTGACACCACTGCTCTTCGAGTACGGTGCTTCAGCGCTCGCCGGCACCGTTGTCATGGACGGGGAACGGGCATGGCGCTTTGTGGCTGAGGGAGGCGACCGGAGGGTCTTTGCCCATGGCGTACGCATGGTGAAGGTGGACCCGGGCATGGTGCACAACGCCCAGCCTTGACCGGTGAAGCATGGCCCTCTGTCCCTGGCCGGGACATGCGCCTTTGCCTTATTTTCTTCATGCACCTCCGATGGGGGCTATTTGTGGATAAAAACAGATTTTATGCATTGACGGCATAACCATTTGGAAGATACCATGAAACAAATCTTGAAATTATCGTTAGTAATCGTGATGGGGGTGGCTGCATGAGAAAGATCTGGTTTATTCTGGCAATGCTTGTACCTTTCTGGCTGGTAAGCGGGTGTACATCCTTTCAGCAGCACATGTATGATTTTGGCATCACGGCTGAACGCGGCAGGGCCGACCTCAAACCCGGCTCGGTGGAAATCGGCGGGTTGACCATGTCGTACCTGGAGCGTGCCGGGAAGGGTGAGACCATCGTGCTCATCCATGGCTTCGGGGCCAACAAGGATAACTGGATGCGTTTCGTGAGGGATATACCTGCCGAATACCGCGTGGTGGCCTTCGACATGCCCGGCCACGGAGACAACAGCAAACTCGAAGACAGAACCTACTCCATCGATTATTTCGCCGACAGCCTTGCCGGTGCGGCCGATGCCCTGGGGCTCTCCAGGTTCCACATTGCGGGCAACTCCATGGGCGGGTACATCTCCATCGTCTATGCTGCCCGGAACCCGCAGCGCGTCATCACCATGTGCCTGCTCGACAATGCCGGCCTCACAGCGCTGTCTCCCCGGCCGAGCGATCTCCAGCTGGCGATCATGAGGGGGCAGAACCCTCTCACCCCTGCCAGCGAGGAAGAATACTCCACGCTGCTGGAATATGCCTTCTACAAAAAGCCCTTTATCCCCTGGCCCATCACGTCGGTGCTCGCCAGGCAGGCGATTGCATCGAACGCCTTCAACCAGAAGATGTGGAACGACCTCAATGCCGAACCGGCTGATGTCTCATCGCTGCTGTCCGGCATCGATCTGCCGGTGCTCGTCATCTGGGGAGACAGGGACCGGATTCTCCACGTCTCCACCACCGAGATCCTCACCCGGCTGCTGCCCGATTCTCAAACCATCATCATGAAGGACTGCGGTCACCTGCCCATGCTCGAGAGGCCCAAAGAGACAGCGGGATACTATGTGTCGTTCCTGAAAAAGCAGCAGTAGAGGAACCGGGGGAGAGACTGCAGACCCGGTGAGGCACGACAGAGCGTCTGCCCATTGCCTTTGAACGTGCCGGGCCTATTATAATGAGAATGGAAAGGGCATATGAGCACCGCATCTGCCCGTTGAACACACCTGCTGTCGCCCCTTCACGAAAGAATCCGGGCATCGCGGACATGAGCCAAGCCGCCTGTGCGTCAGCCGTTGATAAACAGGCACGGAGTATCAGGCACTTTCTCGTCGTGCTGGTATGCCTGTGCATGTCAGCCATTGCAATCATGACACTGCCTGTTCCGGCACAGTGCGAAACCGTGAAATATGACCTGAAGATCCATCCCGCCACTATCGACCTCGGCGGCACACCGGTAAAGGCCCTGGCGATAAACGGCCGGATTCCCGGCCCAACCCTCACCTTTACCGAAGGTGACCATGCCGTTATCCGCATTCACAACCTGCTCAAGGAGGAAACCTCCATTCACTGGCACGGCATCCTCCTGCCCAATGAGATGGATGGGGTGCCCTATATCACCACCATGCCCATCCAGCCGGCTACGACCCACACCTTTGAGTTCCCTGTGGTGCAGTCCGGCACCTACTGGTACCACTCGCACACCAATCTCCAGGAGCAGAGCGGGGTGTACGGCGCTATCGTCATTTTCCCGAAAGAAGAAACCATCAATGCCGATCATGACGTGGTGCTGGTTCTCTCCGACTGGACCAATGAGACCCCCTACGAGGTACTGCGCACCCTGAAACGCGGGAGCGACTGGTATTCCATCAGGAAGGGCACCACGCAGAGCTGGGACCGCGTGATCGAGAACAGGGCAGTAAAAAACAGGCTCATGCAGTCTTTCATGCTCATGCCGCCCATGGATGTTTCGGATGTCTACTACGACCATTTCCTCATCAACTCACAGAGAGAATTTGCCATGCCCAATACCTACCCCGGGCAGACGATACGTCTCCGGGTGATCAATGCTGCTGCCTCCACGTACTTTCACGTGCAGTTCGCGGGCGGGCCCATGAAACTCATCAGCGCTGACGGTCTCCCGGTTGAGCCGGTAGAGGTCGATCGCGTGCTCATCGCCACCGCGGAGACCTATGACTTCCTCATCGAGATTCCCGGGGACGGGGCCTATGAATTCAGGGCCACTGCCCAGGATCGCTCCGGACATGCCTCGGCCTATCTGGGCAGGGGCGATATCGTATCGGCACCGGATGTGCCAAAGCCGAATCTCTTCAGGATGCACGGCACAATGGATATGGATGCTCAGGGCAGCAGCGATACCCCGATGTCCGGTCACGAAGCCGCTATGGCCGAGCATCCCCCGGGCCACCAGGGTGCCGCGACGGAGATGAACAATGGCAGCCAGGCGACTGGGGAAAAGAGCCCCCGCATCTTCGACTACTCCATGCTGCGCTCAAAAGTGCCCACAGCGCTGCCGGCAGAAAATCCCACCCGCGTGATCCGGCTCGAACTCACCGGCGATATGGACCGCTTCGTGTGGTCGTTCAACGGCAAAACCATGACCGAGGCCGACTCGATCCTCATCCGGCAAGGAGAGAATGTGCGCTTTGTCCTGGTGAACACAACCATGATGCACCACCCCATGCACCTGCACGGGCACTTTTTCCGGGTGCTGAACGGCCAGGGCGACTACGCACCCCTGAAGCACACGGTAGATGCGGCACCGCTGAAAACAACGGAAATCGAGTTTCTGGCCTCAGAAGACAAGGACTGGCTGTTTCACTGCCACCTCCTCTACCACATGGTTTCCGGGATGATGCGGGTTGTGCACTACGAAGGCTCGCTGATCGACCCTGTGCTTCTCGAGGCACGCAAAGATCGCGGGGAGATGATGGACGATGACCTGTTCGCATGGGCAGAGGCCTCGGCAATGACCCACATGAACGAAGGCTCTCTGGTCGTGTCCAACACCCGCAACAGCGTCAATGCCAAGTGGGATGCCTCGTGGGAGGGCGAATACGAGGTCGATGCAGACTATGAGAGGCACCTGACCCGCCTTTTCGGCGTGTTTGCCGGCGGATCGTTCAGCGATACAGAGTCTCTCGGTATAGCCGGCATGCGCTACCTGCTGCCCCTGTATCTCCAGGGCGAGATCCGCATCGATACGGATGCCGATGTGCGCATCGAGGTGGGAAGCAGCATTTCCCTGATGGAACGGCTCGACTTTAAGTGGTTTGCCAACACAAAGGCCGGCTGGCGCTTCACCCTGGAATACGTCCTGTCGAAACAATTGTCGATTGTCTGCAACTACGACTCTGACTATCATGGCGGCGTCGGCGTTGCCGCGCGCTTCTGATAAGCCCACCGGTCTTGCTTCCCGGTAACGGCAGGCAGCTCACTCTGTTCGCAGCCTGCCCTACAATCTCTGCCAGGTTTTCCACGTCTTTGCTCAGCGCCTGGCTTGTCCGGCATAGCCATAACAAAGCCGGATGCCTCGCGCCCAGCGCCTCTGCCGTGCGTTCTTTTCAGTTGTTTCTGTTTTGCTTTTCCCCTTCTGCCTCGGTTCCCGGACTCACCTGCTCGTTCTGCCTTCTGACTCGGATCATGTTCCACATGTCTTGCCCTGCCTGGTTTTCCAAGTTTTTGCCCAGCGCCTAGTGCCTCGCGCCCAGCGCCTCTTAGATCCTGTTTCCCGACTCCTGTACTGACGCTGTTCCCGAGCATACCGCTCGTGCCCGTGGTCGCGGCTGAAGCCGCTCCTACAGTGTTATGAGCTCCACACCCCCTGTCTGGGGGATAAAACCCTGAAAAGACTGCGGGTTAAAATTATGTCCTCCTGGCGAATTTTCTGCTAAGGTGCGCCGATAAACTGCCCGGTGACAAGCAGCAGGTTATGAATGCCGGATGAGGTTTTGCGCCGGTACGGCACTGAAGCGAAGGCATCGGGACAGGATAGTAACCCCTGAGGGGATTATTGAGGACAGCTATGACGATCAATCAGGCCAAGTGGCTCACCGCACTGATATATACGGCAAGTATTCTCCTGGGAAATCTCTTTGTGATCTGGTTCGGCATCGTCACCTTCTTCGGCATCACCTTTCCGGCCGGGGCCGTCTGGATCGGGCTGACGTTTTCGGCACGCGATTTTGTTCAGCGCTTCTGGGGCCACAAGGTGTGGTACTTCATGCTCGGCTGTACCGCGATCACAGTTCTGCTGAGCTGGCAGGTGGCCCTGGCATCTGCCGTTGCATTCCTGGGATCCGAGGCTGTGGACTGGCTCATATTCACCCTGATGAAGAACCGGTCCATGAAGGCCAGGCTTGCTGTTTCCAACACCTTTTCCTGCCCGCTCGACAGCCTGCTGTTCGTGACGATCGCATTCGGTTTCAACTGGCCGGCCATCTGGGGTCAGGCGCTGGTCAAATATGTCTCCGGCTATCTTGCATGGCCCACCATCGATGCCAGCGAAAGGTTCTACCGCAGAATAGCGCCGCAGCCGGAACAAGACGCCCCGGAATTCTAGGCACAGGGAACTTCCCCGGAATTCTCTCAGCGGTGTCTCTCCCCCCTGCGGCAACGGTTCCGGCAGTGCTTGTTCCATCCGTCTCCGCCCTTTGCTGTGCCGGACACGTCCCGCTTCGCTCTGCACCTTCAGGCTCCTCAGGAGACTCCCTCTTCATCTGGTTCTTCTCAGTGAAGCATACTTCTATAGGTTGCATTTTTTTCACAGCCCATTGTTCTCACCACGAAGGACACGAGAAGCACGAACAAAATCATAGGACAAAACGCTTAATGCCCATCCTAAACACATCGCCACGGAATGTACGCGTTAGCGTTTTATGAAATCCTTACGGATGAACTCCCTTCGTGCTCTTCGTGGTGTGATATCCCCCTGTATGCACTTCATAACTACTCAGATGGATAGATGCCCTGAAAGAAATGCCCCTGGGGTGCAGAAGGCTGTTAGGTCTATGATCCATTCCAACTCCCTGCCTTCTCCCCTGATCTCCGGATTCCGGCTACTTTTTTCTGTCTCATCATCTTTTTCTAACAGTCTAAACGCCTACAGTCTAAAAGACTAATATAACTATTCAACAAATAAAGGTTTTTAATCTTGATTCTTTCCTTCCAAATGATTATCTTCTTTCCAGGGAAAGGATTTTGTGCGATTTTCCTCCAGGCTGACACTGTTTATTGCCGGGCAGCATCTCCTCCCGGCTGATATGCACAAGCTGGTGCAATACCCGTTTCAGGCAGCACAAACTTTACCAAGAATGAAGGGAGCTCTATTTATGTCGTCAGCATTGAAAACCAAGGCAGCAAAGGCATGTTGGATTGCAGTTGCAGTGGGGATATTCTCACTTGCGAACAGTACCATGGCAAGCGCACACCCCCCGAAGGAGGTTATCATCGGCTATGATCTTGCACAGCAGACCCTCTCTGTGACCATTTCCCACAAGACAACGTTTACCTCCACTCACTACATCAAGACCGTGGAGATCATGAAAAACGGAACCGTGGTGGCCACTGAAGAATATACAAACCAGCCCAAGGAGAAACCATTTATCTACACCTACCAGATCCCTGCCGAAGCCGGCGACGAGCTCGAAGTAAAGGCCACATGCAAAATATTCGGCTCGGGAGAAGCCAAGATCACGGTCCAGTAGACGGCATTTAATGCCATCCAAACAAAAGATCCCTGTCCGAGAGGGAATCAGGACTGGCAGGGAGATGCCTTCGGCATCACCCTGCCCTACAGAGTTCCGAGAACGTATGTGCAGGCTGCCTCTTATCAGTGTGATAGAGCCGGTCTGCAAAAATTTCTTGAGCTTATCCCCATGATGCTTTATGGTGTAGCGGTTGTTTGTTCAGCGGCAAAGAATACCACAAAGGAGAATATGTATGAAACGTATTTGCTGTCTTTTGTTATGTATCCTGATGGTTTTCGCATTTACCGGTTGTTCGCAGAAGGGTGAAGAGGCATCTGCTTCTCCAGTATCCCAGAAGCGTTTCGCAACCATAGGAACGGGCGGCGTCACCGGCGTGTATTATCCTGCCGGCGGTGCAATCAGCAAGATCGTCAACAAGAAGAACGACCAGTACAACATCAAGGTGACCGTGGAATCCACCGGCGGGTCGGTTTTCAACGTGAATGCTATCCTTGCCGGCGACCTGGAGTTCGGCATGGTACAGTCCGACCGTCAGTTCCAGGCACTCAACGGTGTCGCAGAATGGGAACCCGTTGGCAAGCAGGAGAAACTGCGCGCAGTATTCGCCATGCATGCTGAACCGGTAAACCTCATCGCTGCCGATGATGCGGGTATCAATACCATAGCCGACCTGAAGGGCAAGAAGGTCAACGTCGGCCAGCCGGGCAGCGGAAACCGCGGCAATGCGCTCGACACCATTGCAGCAGCCGGCATGAACTGGGAGACCGACGTGGTAGCAGAGGGTCTGAAACCGGCAGAGAGCGCCAAGATGCTGCAGGACGACCGCATCGATGCCTATTTCTACACCGTGGGACACCCCAATGGTTCCTTCATGGAGGCCTCGGCAGGTACCAGGAAGGTCCATTTCGTGCCCATCGAAGGCCCCGGCATCGACAAGATGATTGTCGATCATCCCTACTATGCCAAGGCCTACATACCCATCAGCCAGTATCCCAATGTCACCAATACGGCCGATGTACCCACCTACGGCGTGAAGGCTACCCTGTGCACCTCTGCCGATGTGCCTGATGACGTTGTCTATGCAGTTGCCAAAGAGGTTTTTGAGAATCTCGACGAGTTCAAAGAACTTCATCCGGCATTTGCCACGCTCACCAAAGAGAACATGCTCGAAGGTCTGAGTGCTCCGATTCACCCGGGTGCCCTGAAATACTACAAAGAAGCCGGTTTGAAATAACAAGCCAACTCGGCGGGCCCTCTCCGGCCCGCCTTCTTCACCCGTTTATCAAAGATCCGGAGGGTTGTTTTGCTGGAACACAAGGTCGATCAGAAAGATCTCGAGGAAGCGCAAAGAATATTTGAAGAGGCCGAAGGCATTACCAAGACGCTTGGCGGCTGGCAGAGCTGGCTCATACCGCTGATCGCGGCAGCCTGGTCTCTTTTCCAGCTCTCCATCTCGTCGTTCGTGCTGCTGGAAGCCACGGTCATCCGGGCTGTCCATCTGGCCTTTGCCCTGTCCCTGGTCTTCCTGGCCCACCCCATGTTCAAGAAGCCGCGCAAGAATCAGGTGCTGAAATATCTCAGCATCAGGGAGAGAATCACCCTGCTGGATTTTGCCCTGGCAATCGTTGCCGCTGTGCTGGCCCTCTATATCGTGCTCGACTACGTGGGAATCAGCCAGCGCCAGGGCTCCCCGTTAACGCGAGACCTGTTCATCGGATTTGCACTGGTGATCCTGCTGCTGGAGGCCGCCCGGCGCGTTGTGGGGCCTGCCCTGACAATCGTGGCCACGGCATTTATCTTCTACGGCTTTTACGGGCCGTACATGCCTGGCCCGCTGGCCTTCAAAGGGGTCTCCTTCAACCGCCTCATCGGTCAGCTCACACTCTCGACCGAGGGTATCTATGGCGTGCCGCTGGACGTGTCGGCAACCATCGTCTTCCTGTTCGTGCTCTTTGGAGCCATGCTGGACAAGGCCGGCGCCGGCAAGTATTTCGTGGATATCGCCTTCAGCCTGCTGGGGCGTTTCAAGGGAGGCCCGGCCAAGGCAGCGGTCCTGGCAAGCGGACTGACCGGGATGGTTTCAGGTTCCAGCATTGCCAATACAGTCACCACGGGCACCTTCACCATTCCCATGATGAAGAGTGTCGGGTACCCGGCATACAAGGCAGGCGCCGTAGAGGTGGCCTGCAGCACCAACGGCCAGCTCATGCCGCCCATCATGGGTGCGGCGGCATTCATCATCGCCGAATACTGCAATGTCGAATATGTGGAGGTGATCAGGGCCGCCTTCATTCCGGCCGTGGCTTCCTACTTCGCACTCATGTTCATCACCCATATCGAGGCCGGCAAACTAGGCCTCAAGGGCATGCCCAAGGAACTGGTGCCGCCTTTCGTGAAAACCTTCGTCAATGGTCTGCATTTCCTGATCCCGCTCGTGGTGCTGATCGTCGAACTGGTGGTATTCCGCCATTCACCCCAGCTTGCAGCCTTCCGGGCCATCATCGCCCTGGCGATCCTCATACCGGTGCAGAATATCATTACGAACATATACCGCGGCAAACCCCTTGATAATGCACTGAAGCGCAGTGTCGTGCAGATCTGGGAGGCGCTGGTGGCCGGCGGCAAGAACATGATGGGAATCGGGGTCGCCGTTGCGGCAGCCGGGATCATCGTGGGGATCGTCACCCTGGGCCTGGGCGGCATCATCACCGAGGTGATCGAGGTCATCTCCGGCGGCAATTTCATCCTCATCCTCCTGATCACCGCGTTCACCAGCCTGCTGCTGGGTATGGGGCTGCCAACCACGGCCAACTACATCGTCATGGCATCACTCACCGCACCGGTTATCGTAACCCTGGGGGCTGATGCCGGCGTGGTCTTCCCGCTGCTGGCCGCCCACCTGTTCGTATTCTTCTTCGGAATCCTTGCCGACGACACCCCGCCGGTGGGCCTGGCTGCCTTTGCCGCATCGGCCATTGCCAAGTCCGATCCCATCAAGACCGGCATCCAGGGCTTCCGCTACGACATCCGCACCGCCATTCTGCCCTTCATGTTCATCTTCAACACCGACCTGCTGCTCATCGGCATAAACAGTCTCTGGTATGCCGCATGGATATTCTTCGCCACGGTTATCGCCATGTTCGCCTTTGTTTCCTTTGTGCAGAATTTCTTCATGGTGAAGAACCGCTGGTATGAAGGCGTGCTCATGCTGGTAAGCTTCATGCTGATCATGCGGCCCTACCTGTTTGCAGGCAAGCTCGGCTTCGAGAACCAGCCCATGGTGTCGTATGTCATCGGCCTTTCGTGCTTCTTTGCAGTCTACGCCTTCCAGCGCATGCGCAAGGAGCCGGAACCGGCCGGTGAGTTCGAGAGCTGAGACAGAAAGATCTCAGGTGGGTTCGTGAACTCAGGCAGGTCGAGCGAGTAAGCTCGGGAACCTAGGCAGAAGGCAGAACGAGCAGGATAGCTCCAGACCTCAGGCAGAAGTAAAGCAAAGAAAGAGTTCACCGCGGTGACGAAGTCTGAAGGTCATGCTGCGATCCGCCGCGGCGGAGAGTTGCTTGACCTTCCACCGGCAAAGGCAAGCACACGACCCGAACGGTCGCGGCTGAAGCCGTTGATACAGAACAATATTTCAAAGTGCCCCAGTGGTTTAATGAGGATGTCAGTCAACGGCAGGCAGTTCACTGCGTTCGCAGCCTGCCCTACAATCCCTGCCTGGTTTTCAATACATTTCTGCCTGGGATCTGACTCACCCATGCCCGGGAAATAAGCGCCACTGCGGTGCGTTATTTCCAGTTGTTTCTTTTCTTTACTTTTCCCCCTTCTGCCTCGGTTCCCGGACTCCCCTGCTCGTTCTGCCTTCTGCCTCGGATCATGTTCCACAGGTCCCGCTCTGCCTGGTTTTCTAAGTCTTTGCCCAGCGCCTGGTGCCTCGCGCCCAGTGCCTCTTAGATCATGTTCCCCATGTCCTGTACTGCCTCAGTTTCCGGGCTAACCTGCCTGCAGAAGCATTCTCCTCCTGCCCTCTTCGTCGGCGACCCTGATTGCGGCAACGACCATTTCCGGGGTTACGGGAAGCAGTTCGTTGTGGATGGTTTCCTTCTCGGCACAGGAGATCGATGCGATCTTCTCCAGGCCTTCGTCAGACACCTCCCCCAGCCCGAGGTCGGCCAGGGTCGTGGGCAGGCCCACCGACTCGCAGAAGGTATAAACCTCGTCGATCAGGTCTGAGGGCTTGCCGGTGAGGAAGAGCGAGACCAGCGTACCGAAGGCCACTTTCTCTCCGTGGTAATACTCGTGGTTGGTGTCAAGGGCATTGAGCCCATCCTGCAGGGCGTGGGCTGCGGCAAGGCCGCCGCTCTCAAAACCGACACCGCTCAGGAGCGTATTGGCCTCGATAACGTGCTCGAGGGCCGGAATGACGACATGGTGCTCACACGACATCTTCGCGGCAACGCCATACTCCAGCAGTGTCTCGTAACAGAGACGGGCCAGGGCCTGGGCGGTCATGGAACTGTAGTCCCTGGCTATGTTCTTCGCATACTTCACCCTGCACGACTCCGCCTCGAACCAGGTCCCCAGCGCATCGCCCATGCCGGCTACCAGGAGCCTCACCGGGGAGTTCGCGATGATCTTTGTGTCCACCAGCACGACATCGGGATTTCGTCTCAGCAGGAGCACACGCTTGATCCTCCCTGTCTCCTGCCGATAGATGACGGAGAGCGCACTGCACGGGGCATCCGTTGATGCCACCGTGGGCGCAATGATGACCGGGACATTCATCTCGTGGGCCACGGCCTTGGCCGTGTCCAGGGTCTTTCCCCCGCCGAGGCCTGCAACCACATCACAGGCATGCAGACTGGCTGCCGCAATCAGACGGGTGATCTCCTCATCCGAGCACTCCCGTCCGAATTTCTCAACAGCAACCGGCACCGCTTCTTCCAGCGAAGGCTGGATCTCGGGCAGGATCTTTTCGAACACCGACGGGCTGCAGATGAGAAAGCCCTTCTTGCCATAGCGCGGTATCAGCTTCTGAAGACGGTCTATTGCCTCATAACCCTGCACATACCTGCCGGGGAATAATGTCGTGGTAATCATGGGATAGTCCTCCTCTTTTAGCAGTTATAATAATCATCCCCTGGGAGAAAACAATCTCATCGAGGGCCAGGGAAGATTGAGCCTGGAAGGGATCAGGCATGCTCATCTTTCCTGTGATCGATGTTTTTCATGAACACGATCAGGGCCAGCATCAGGAACGTCGTGCAGGCAAGCATGAAAAAAACATCGTTGAACGCCATCATGTATGCCTCTTTCAGCACCCTTTCATAAATGAGCCCGAGCCCGCCCTGTTGGGCCAGGGACGGGTCGACACCCCGGTACTGCAGGCCCTGCATGGCGCTGTGCAGAGCCTCGCGCAACTGCGGGTCGAACTGCGTGAGGTGCTCGGTGAGACGGACCTGGTGAAACTGGGTCCTTTGAGCCAGGATTGTCGTGGAGATGGCAACCCCGAAACTGCCGCCCAGATTGCGCAGCAGGTTGAAGATGGATGTGGCATTGCCCATGTGCTGCTTCGGGATGTGCGACAGGCTCAGCGTCATGTGCGGCACCATGGTCATTCCCATACCGATGCCCATGACCACCCGGGGCCAGAGAACCGTGGCAAAGTCGGCCTGCTGACTGAAGAGAGACATGAGGTACGTGGAATAGCCGGTGAGTATGATACCGACGGCAAGAAGCAGCTTGGGATTGAGCCTGGTGACCAGAATGCCGGCAACGGGCAGGATGATAAGACTGCCAATACCGCCAGGGGCCAGGACCAGCCCTGAATGGAGCGCCGTGTAGCCCATGAGTTTCTGGAGATAGATGGGCAGGATAACGATGCTGCCGTAAAGGTTGAACATGATGAAGAACATCACCACGTTGCCGAGCGTGAATGTGCCGTCTTTGAAGGCCCGCAGGTTGACGATCGGGTGCTTTGCGAAGCGCTCCACGAGGACGAAAAAGATCAGGGCGCTCACAGCCACAACACTCAGCCAGACAATGAGTTCTGATGAAAACCAGTCTTTTCCGCGGCCGCGGTCAAGCACCATCTGGAGGCAGCCGATGCCTACGCCCAGGAAGACAAGCCCCCAGTAGTCGATCTTCATCCTGATTCGCTCGAGATAGGGCGGATCGGAGATAAACAACAGCACCATGAACAGCGAGACAATGCCGATGGGAACATTGACATAGAACACCCAGTGCCATGACCAGTTGTCGGTAATCCAGCCCCCCATGACCGGCCCCATGATGGGCCCGAACATCATGCCGACCCCGAAAATGGCATTGGCCATGCCGTGCTGGCTGGGCGGAAACGACTCCAGCAGTATCGACTGTGACAACGGCTGCATGCCGCCGCCGGCTATTCCCTGGAGGATTCTGAAGAAGACCAGACTCTGGATATTCCATGCCATGCCGCACAGCAGCGAGCTCAGGGTGAAGAGACTGATGGAAAAGACAAGGTAGCGTTTCCTGCCGAACAGCCTGCTCAGCCACCCGCTCATGGGGATGATGACGGCATTGGCGGAAAGGTAGGCGCTGATCGACCAGGTGGCTTCGTCAATTCCTGCGGAGAGACTGCCGCGGATGTGATCGAGGGACACATTCACCACAGAGGTGTCCACGATGACCATGAGTGTGGGCAGCATGACACTCAGCGCGATGATCCACTTGTTTGCCGGCTCAGCCATGGATGTGTGGCGCGATCTCAGCTTTCAACCAGGATCGTCGGCACCACGGACATGCCGATCCTGAGGGTGTGTTCCGGATCTGTCTCCTTGTCGAGAACGATCTTTACCGGGATGCGCTGCACAACCTTCACATAGTTGCCCGTGGCATTTTCCGGGGGAAAGAGCGAAAAGACCGAGCCGGTGCCTGCCATGATGCTTTCGACCCTGCCGGTAAAGACCTTGCCGGGAAAGGTGTCAACCAGTATCCGGACGGTCTGCCCGGGTTTTACCCGTTCAAGCTGCGTTTCCTTGTAATTGGCCGTGATCCAGATATCATCCAGGGGCACCACTGCCATGAGGGACTGTCCGGCCTGAATCTGATTGCCGGCCTCAACAGACCGTTTGGATACGTAGCCGCTTACCGGTGCATACAGTTTCGTGTAGCTCGCCTTGAGTTCCTGTGCCTTGAGAAACTCCTGCTTTTCCATGAGCACGGATTTTTGGGCCTGGAGGGCAGATTCACTCTGGAGAATCACGGCTTTCTGGGTTTCAACAACCCCTTCCGAACGCTTGACCTGCTTGGCGGCAGCATCAAGCCTGGCAGCGGCGATATCATGCGTGGTGCCGGCTTTTTCGTACTGCTCTTCAGGCAAGACATTCCTGGCGAAGAGATTCTGGGCACGCTGCAGGTCCTTGCTCGCCTGCCTGAACTGCGCCTCCTGAAGTTTCAGGTCTGCCCGTGTTGATTCCATGTTGAATTGCAGCTCCACCAGGTGCTTCCGGGCTACGTCCTGCCGTGTCATAATCTCGGCGATCTTTGCCTGTTCCGCCTCGACCGCGGCCCGGGCCTGGCTCACCGTGAGGGCATAGTCACTCTCGTCGATCTCGAGCAGCAGATCCCCTGCCTGGACAAACTGGTTATCACGCACGAGTAATCGCTGCACCGTGCCCGGTATCTTTGCGGCGACCACGTGGATACGGCCCGTTATGAAGGCATCCTCGGTCTTGATGTGGGTTTTCATGTATCCCCGGTACAGATACACGCTCACGACCCCCGCAAACACGAGGGCACAACATACCGTGAAGGCGATTATCCTCCTGTTGCTGCCTGGCCTTGTCGCTGTTGTCTCTTCCATGCTGTCTTCTTCCTCTGCCTGATGTGAATAGAGTTGGGGTTCGTTATCGGTGCTGTCCGGGAAACTGATGGGTGTGCCACGGCCGGGAACCTCTCAGATGCCGGGGTAAACTCACTATCCCCTCCAGGAAGCGTATCATAGTTTTTATGCCGAGATAAGCGCCACCAGTGTATCGTGAAAAAACAACCCGGTGTCAAGTTATTAAATCGGCGTACATGGGTGAGAGCAGGAGTGAACAGGGACGTTCCATACATCCGGATCATCCCTGCATTCCACCCCTGCGCTTAAGGCATCAGTTTTTCAAGATGAATCAGCTCATCGAGATCCGGGTCCGGGATGAATGAGGGCATCAACTGCCCGGCTGGTCACTCGAGGAACAGGTGCCAGACATCTTCCCGCGCTGTGGAACTCGACAGGACATCCAGGTGCCCGTACCCCGGTATGACATGCACCGTGGCATCATCAATGAGGTCTGCCCCGAAGGTATTTTCCCCGTAGCCGAGCTCGGTGTTTATCCACAAGACCGGTTCATCTATGTCTTCCCAGTCGATCTCATAGGCACCGTTATTGGCATTCACCGCAAAATAATCACGGTACACCGCGCAGGGCACCAGGCCGCTGCCGATCTTGAACAGGGCATTCATGAGGCCTGCCATGTCTGTATAGCTCAAACTGTACTCATCGTTTCTGGGGTTATC
This sequence comes from Deltaproteobacteria bacterium, assembly GCA_018434685.1. Taxonomy (GTDB): domain Bacteria; phylum Desulfobacterota; class Desulfomonilia; order UBA1062; family UBA1062; genus DSAD01. The sequence continues at coordinate 20,488 of JAHDOV010000006.1, read as the reverse complement.
ATCACATTTATATTCCCCTGCAGCGTAGCCCTGGACAAGCGGCCAGTCGCCTTTCAGGCCTGTGAGGGGGGTGTGGATCCCCGGCAGCCGGGCGCTGTGGATCAGAGAGTAGTAGAGCATCCCCTCGAAGGTGAAATTGCCGTCGCATACGAGGCCGAGCTCCTGGCGGGAGTAACCGGAATCCAGGTTCGGCAGCAGCAGGGAGATAAACATGAGCGACTTGAAATCCGCATAGGTGGGGTCTGCATACTGGCCGCCATCCATGAGTGCAACAAAGGCATCGTAGGAGTCCAGCGCGTTTGCTGTGGCAACCGTATCTCCCTCATCGAAACTGTAGATATCGAGCGCGATGGTCTTTTCCGCACCGTCCGGATACGTGCCTGCATAATCGAGGGCATAAGCCGCCCCGAACGAATGCCCCAGGAGCCAGTACGGCAGGGCTGCGCCACCCTGGATGACCTCCACGATCTTGCGGATGTCATCCCGGTGCCTGGCCATACCCCAGTCTTCCATACAGCCCAGGGAAGCCCCGGAAGGTACCTTGTCTTCCCTGGGGGTGATGCCCACCACCAGGAACCCTGCACTGCGGAAAAACTGGGCAAGGTTGTCGTACATGGGGGTGAAGAAGCTCGACCTGAAGTTGACGCCCCCGCCCGGGAGCAGATAGATCACCTTTTTTGCACGGAAGAAGTTGCTGCCGACAAAATCCACGGTGAGCGGATACTGTTCATCGTAAAGATTCACCTGGAACCATGTCCAGCTCAAGGTTGTCACCTTGTTCTCAATGGTGGTGAAAGCAGTGTCCTTCAGATCCGCTATCGCCTGTTCAGCCAGTTGACGCCCGGTTGCCGCATAGGTGCTTGTCGTGCCTGCGCACAGTGCAGCAACAACGAGCATGAAGACACACGTGTACCTGATACTGAATCTTTTCATACAAGACCTCCATAATATGCACTAGTTCGCGGGCGAATGCCCACAGCCCCTGGAAAAACCATCAGGATTACCCCCTCCAAAACAAAAAATCCGGATGAAAATATTGGATATCAATTATTATACTATAAAATCAGATAATCTGAATAATAATATCTCAGGTTGAAAAAGCAAGAAGAGCCCGCAATCCCGAACTGTTATCCCACAGAACCGGAGACCTGGCATAGCCCCCGCTGCCTCAAGGCGTTTTTTTCATGAAGGAGGCAGCAGGCTACACTGGACGAAGCGAGAGCTTCTTGTTGCAATATCTCCTGTAGACATTCCCCTGTTCCAGGTGGTTTAGTGGCGTACAGTATATCCGGCCAGAGTGGCCAATATTGGCAGGAGTGCTCCGGAACCATGGCACAGAAATTTGCGAAGAACCTGCAGTACTACAAGTTCTGCATGTACGGATTCCTGAAGAACCTTCGGTTTTTCGAACCCTTCCTGCTCCTGTTCTTCCTGGAACAGGGACTGAGCTTTCTGCAGATCGGGACGCTCTATGCCATCCGGGAGATATCCACCAACATCCTCGAGATTCCCACCGGCATCATCGCCGATGCGCTCGGCCGCCGCAGAACCATGATCAGCTCATTTCTCTCGTACATCATCTCGTTTGTCATATTCTACTACGCCCCGGGCTTTCTCTTCTTCAGCATGGCCATGGTGCTCTTCTCCTTTGGCGAGGCCTTCAGGACCGGGACGCACAAGGCCATGATCTTCGAATACCTCAACATCATGAACTGGAAAGACCAGAAGGTGTACTACTACGGTCACACGCGCTCGTGGTCGCAGACAGGCTCGGCAGTCTCAGCGCTCATCGCTGCCGGCATCGTCTTTTACAGCGGCAGCTACAAGTATATCTTCATCTGCTCTACCCTGCCGTATGTTCTGGATCTGCTGCTCATGCTGACTTACCCCAGGGAGCTCGACGGCAGGAGAATGCAGGTGCAGGGTAAGGACATCGTAAGGAACCTTAAAAATGTCACCCGCGACTTCATGTATTCGCTCAGGGACAGGGCAACGCTCAAGGCCATTGCCAATCTCTCGGTCCACAGCGGATTCTACAACGCCATAAAAGACTACCTGCAGCCGGTGCTGCAGGCCCTAGCCCTGTCGCTCCCGGTCTTTCTCTCCCTCCACGAGCGCCAGCGCTCGGCCCTGGTGATCGGCATTGTCTACTGTATCATCTTTGCCCTCACCTCATTTTCGGCGCGGCGCTCCGGCAGCGTTGCCGAGAGATTTCCGAACATCGCGCCTGCGCTCAACCTCACCATGCTGGCCGGATTCGGCCTCGGTATATTGAGCGGGGTCTTCTTCAGCCTGCATCTCGTGGTGCTCTCGATCGTGCTCTACATTGCCATCTACATGATCCAGAACCTGCGCAGGCCCATGGGCGTCTCCTACGTGAGCGAGATGCTGCAGCACGATATCCTTGCAACAGCCCTTTCTGTAGAGTCCCAGCTCTCGACGCTCATCACCGCGCTTGGCGCCGTAGCGATCGGCTTCCTGGCCGACCGTTTCGGAGTGGGCAATGCCCTGGTGATCGTCTCGGCAGTGATGATCCTGACCACTCCCCTGTACCTGGCAAAGAATCCTGCTGAAAAGCCTCGGGAAGATTCCAGGTGAGTTCGTGTTGCCTGCCGGCAAGCCTGGTTTTGAAGGCAGACAGGATCATAGTAGATGCGACAATAGCCGGAAACAGGCCTCACGCCCGGTCGCGGCTGAAGCCGCTCCTACAGTGGTTCTCTCTTGATATTTCCGTTTACCTTATTCCATCATTCCAGCGCAGTCAGGAATCAAAGTCTGGCCGATGTCAGAGCGCTGGAGACGGTAGGTCATGCTGCGATCCGCCGCGGCGGAGAGCTGCTTGGCAAAATCTTATTTTAGAAATCCAAGAATCCAGGATGTCGGGTAGCTCGCTGCGCTCCCAACCCGACCTACATTTACGAGGCATAAAGTTCGTTTCTCATGGATATTCTATTGGTTGTCGCCGTCTCCCGACAAACAATAACGTGTTTCCTTTGCGTCCCCTGCGTCACTGCGGTGAACATCTTCTTTGGTTTCTTTCCCTTCCTTGTTCGGTGTAGCTGAAAGCGAAGACGGATGCCCAGGATCTCAAGCTAACATGCTCGATCTGCCTTCTGCCTAACAAGCATGGCCAGTTGGCCACAACGAAGTATGATAAAGTGTCCGGTTTACTTGATATACCTGCTTGAATGTTTTAAGGTTTTTATTCTGTCTTCTGAATTCTGACTTCTGAATTTTGTCTTTCAAATTCGCAATCCGAAATTCGCAATTCGAATTATATTCCCCCTTATGCCTGGAATCGCGGTCTATCTTGACAAACTGGCTTCTGCCTCAGATCCCGATCCCACCTGCCCGTCCTGCCTAGGCTCTTGCTCCCCAAGTCTCGCCCTGCCTTCTGCCTGAAATCTAAGGCCGGACGCCCCCTTCAGGGAACTGGCCATATTGATTTGTTTTTGTTATAGGTATCTTCTGTAATCAGTACATAAGGGTGATTCCTATGGGAAAGACTGTAGTGCGGTTTCTCGGGACCGGCGATGCCTTCGGCAGCGGGGGGAGGCTTCAGACGTGCATATACGTCGATGCCGGGACGACAAAATTCCTCATCGACTGCGGGGCCACAGCCCTCATCGGGATGAAACGCTTCGGGATAGATCCATCGGGCATAGATGTTATCGTGCTCAGCCACCTGCATGGAGACCATTTCGGGGGGATTCCCTTTATCATACGCGAGACCCAGATCATTGCCGAAAGGACCTCACCTCTCACCATCGTGGGCCCACCCGGCCTGGAAGAACGGATCCGGCAGGCCATGAAGGTCTTCTTTCCCGGTTCCACGGACCTGAAGACCCGGTTCCCCCTTGATTTCATCGAGCTGCCGGCACGGCAACCCGTGCAGGTGAGATCGCTTGCCGTCACCGCCTGGCCCGCCCTCCATACACCGGGAACCAATCCCCTCTCCCTGCGGATCGAATGTGCCGGCAGGGTGATCTCGTACTCGGGTGACACCGAGTGGACAGAAGCGCTCATCGAGGCTGCCCGCGGTGCCGATCTCTTTATCTGTGAGTCGTTCGAGTTCGGCCGCACCATCAAAAATCACATCGATTACCAGACCCTGGCAGCCAACAAAAACCTCCTGGACTGCCGCAGGATCGTTTTGACCCACATGAACGACAGCATGCTCGAGAACCGCTCGCAGGTCGATCTCGAGTGTGCAGAAGACGGGATGACCATCACCCTGTGATTTCCATGAAGACAGTCTTATTCGTCAGGTAGCTCGCTGCGCTCGCAACCTGCCCTACGACTCTGAAATAACAACCTTATTCACAACGGATATCCTATAATTTGTCGCCGTCTCCCGACAAATCATAGGTCTTTTTCTCTGCGGCCTCTGCGTCACTGCAGTGAATATCTTTTCTGTTGTTTCTTTTCCTATGCCTTTTTCCTTCTGACTGGAAGCGTACCTTATGCCCGGTCGCGGCTGAAGCCGCTCCTACAGTAGTTTTCTCCTGCTATTCCCGCTTTTGCGGTCATTCTTCCAGGTATAGGAATCCATGTACAACGTTTTTCCCTAGCGCCTAGTGCCCAGCGCCTAATGCCCTACCCTTGTACAAACCCGCCCTCCTAACAGCAATCACCCGTGCGCACATTGACTTTTCACAGCCCGGAGCTATTACTTGTACCATCAGCACAGCTGTTTCTTGTACAATGACATCGCCATACAGTGAACTCATGTTCTTTATCCTGTTATCTTATGGATTCCTAGCCAGTTGCAGACTTAACAGATCAAGTGCAGGCACAGGTCGGAAAGACGGAAAAGGGGGGATGAAGATGAAGGTATTCATTACCGGTGCTACAGGCTTTATCGGAACACACCTTCTCAGGCGTCTGGTTGAAACAAAGCACGAACCGATCTGCCTCGTCAGGAGGCAGAGCAACATCAGGGAACTGGAAAAACTCGGCGTGGAGCTTGCTCTCGGAGACATCAGGGACAAGGGCACCCTGCGCGCGCCAATGGCAGGGTGTGACTGGGTCATACACCTGGCAGGCATCTCCTCATTCTGGGAACCTGACAAACAGCTCTATACACAGACAAACGTTCAGGGAACCCGGAACGTGATGGAATGCGCCCTCGAGGCATCCGTATCCAAGGTTGTCCATGTCAGCACCATGGCGGTGTACGGCAAACCGGCGGACAGTCCGTTCAACGAGGACAGCACCATCGGACCACAGCGCTTCAGCATGTATGCCCGTACGAAATACGAGGGAGACCTCGTCGCCTGGGGGCTCCATCACAAAAAGATGCTGCCCCTGGTGGTATGCTACCCCGCGGTAGTGCTCGGAGCGGTGGGCACCAATCACCTCTCCGGCATCATTCGCAGATTCATCCAGCACCGTATGCCGGCCAAGGCCTTCATGAACTCCATCCACACCTATACACATATAAACGATGTTACCGAGGCACTCATACGGGCGGCCGAAAAACAAGACAACATCGGGCAGCGCTATTTTATCGGGGATCATCGACTCCAGACCAGGGATTTTCTCCGGCTGGTCAGTTCGGTCTCCGGAGCGTATATCCCGAGGATCACCCTGCCGGATTCTGTAGCCATGCTCTGTGCCCATTTCTTCACCGTGTTTGCTGGTCTGACCGGGAAACCCCCTGTTCTTGGCATGGCTGCAGACTATGCACGGACGGCCCGCGAGGGAATGATTGCCGAGGGCACCAGGGCACAACAGGAGCTCGGCATCACCTACACACCCATCAAAGACGCCCTTGCAGAAGAGATCGACTACCTGCGGATGACAGAAAAGCTCTACGACAGGAGAAGGTCCGAGCGGCACCAGGTGGACCTGAACGTGTTGTACCAGGCCCAGGGCCAGGATCATGAGATAAAGGCCCACCTCAGCAACATCAGCGAAGGAGGCATGCTCATCGACACAGACCTGCCGTCCGGCAAGGGGAAGTATGTAAGCGCCAACCTGTTCGGAGATCAACCCGGCAGGTATTTCTACGTGCGGGGACGCGTGCTGAGGAAGACCGAATCGGGCATGGCCGTCGAGATTATCCACAGCGACAAGGAGATAAATCACATCCTGTCCGAGATGAAGTAGCCTCAGTTTACCTGGGGCCTTAAGCCCGGGGGCTAATTCCTGTTTTACTATTTGACGTCGGCGTACGCTTCTTATACCACAGAGATAACCAACCCATGCCAAAGGAGCGGTGCCCATGATATTACGGATTGATCACGTTGCCATTGCAGTGAAGGATTATGAGGGGGCTTTCAGGTTTTTCACCCGGATCCTCGGTGCCCTGCCCGGCACCTATGCCAAAGAGGCGCCCATGCAGTATCTCTGGCAGAATCTCGCACTTGGGGATCTGAGCAGGCTCGAACTCCTCACCCCGACAGGCCCCGGGAGTTTCCTGGAGAACTTTCTCAAGAGCAGAGACGGTGGGGTCCATCACATCACCCTCCAGACATCCGACATCTATGAGACACGACACCTGCTGGAGGAGAACGGGATCCCGTTTTTCGAATTCAACGACTACGGGCCTGTCTGGAAAGAGCTCTTCATCCATCCTCAAGACGCCTTCGGCGTGCTCATCCAGATTGCCCAGTTCGATGCCGACGACTGGATAACGCCTGCAGTGAAGATGCCCCACAATACCAGGTGGCTTGTGGAGCGCAGCGCTGCAGGCTGTTCGCTGGTGCTGGCTCACCCGGGTGGCGGAAAGGTGAGGATGGAGCTCGACAAACAGGAAATCACCCAGCTGATCAAAGACCTCCAGGAGGTAGTTTCCTGATGTTAGGGTAATCGGGCAACTCTGAGTTTCCGGATAAAGGAATCCCCCGGGCATGACCGCAATCATTCATATAGACAACCTCATACGGATATTCGAGGCCGATCTTCCCCGTGAGATCGTCAAGCGCGTAGAAAGCGATCTCACCCTGCCGAACCCGAAGTGGGAGCAGGTGGAGCTCTACGGCAGGAGCAGACGCAGAAACTTCCAGCCCGAGATGCTCACCTACTACAGCAGAAAAAACGGGGTGCTCTTCCTGCCCAGGGGTTATATCAATCACCTCCAAGGCTTGTTGAAGAGCGTTCCCCATACCATCAAGGACAACACGCGCACCTGTGCCCCACAGGAGTTCTCCTTTGCCGCCGTGCTTCACCCGTACCAGGCCGGTGCCGTGCACGATCTGACAGCCCGCAGGTTCGGGGTGCTCGAAGCCCCTCCCGGGGCCGGCAAGACGGTTATCGCACTGAAGATCATCGCCCAACGGCAACAGCCCGCTCTCGTCGTTGTCCATACCAAGGAGCTCATGTACCAGTGGATGAAGCGGTCTGTTGAATTTCTCGGGATGAGCCAGGACGATATCGGGCTGATCGGTGACGGACATACTGTCCTGGGCAAACCCTTGACCATTGCCATCATCAATTCGCTCTACAGGATCATGGACGAGGTGAAACCCCTCGTAGGGCACGTGATCGTCGACGAGTGCCACCATATCCCTGCACGGACCTTTACCGATGTTGTCGGCAACCTCGACAGTGCATACATGCTGGGGCTTTCTGCCACGCCGTACCGCAGAGACAAGCTTACCAGGCTCATCTATCTCTACCTCGGCGATCAGGTCCACAGGATAACGCCCCAGGAGCTCCAGGCAAAGGGCCGGATCATGAAGGCACAGCTTGTTCTGCGCCAGACCGGCTGCGCCTACCACTTTGACTCTGATGAATACCAGTATCTGATCTCGGCCCTGGTGGCTGACGGAAAGAGAAACAGGGTCATCGTGGACGATGTCGTGAAAAGAAACAGCGCTGCCGGCGACGGTATCGCGCTGGTCATCTCGGACAGGGTGGCGCACTGCGAAGAGCTCCATAGGGCAATCCTGTCGAGGGGAATACAATCGCATCTGCTCACCGGTTCGGTGCCCATGCAGAAACGCTCGGAGATTATCGAGCTCCTCAACACCACAAGCACCGGTGTCATCGTTGCCACTGCCCAGCTCATCGGTGAAGGGTTTGACCTGAAGCACCTCTCTTCCATCTTTCTCGCCACGCCCGTGAAGTTCACCGGCCGGGTAAAGCAGTACATCGGGCGAATCCTCAGGGTGACCGAAGGGAAACAGGAGGCCCTCATCTACGACTATGTGGATGACAACGGCATGCTCAGGAGCAGCTTCACCTCCCGCCTTGGTGCATACCGGGACATGGGCGTCGAGATATCGGGCTAGCCAGCATCCAGCCGCCTCTTCCGGCATTCCAGCAGGACCTTACCCAAGGCGCAGGGCTCCGGCATTTCCCGGGATATCAGCCAGTTTGACAGAATGTCACGACCCGGAGGCCGATAAACCACTGACTTTGACAATTTGACCGGATGAAAATTCCGCTTTCCTCCCCCGCGTGCCATCCTGTCATAACGTGAAAGAGGGCTTGCTTTTTATCTGTCTTATTTCAATAGGTTATGTATTTATCAAACCTGGCACGCTCATTGCCTATTGGTATACAGATACACGATAAAAAAGGAGGGCACTCAGATGATAACACTTTGGATCGTTCTTGGTTGCATGTTCATGACCGGCATCGGCATCAGGTTCACCTACAGGGTTCTCGGTCTCACCCCGGCCGAAGCCACTGCGGTTTTCGTCCTCGTGGTCACCCTGGTGGGCATCAACACCGCCCCGGCCAGAGAGATCCTCATGCAGCTCTTCTAGCACAGGATAGAAGACACTCTAAGGAGAGAGCCATGAAAAAGGAAAGAATCCCACGCAAGCTGGCAAACAGGCTGACCAGGATCAGCGCCTACAGCGTCGTGCTCGTCACCATGACCTTCCTCGGTCTCTACGCAGGCCTCTACCTCGACCGCCTCTTCAACATGGCCCCCAACTTCACCCTGCTCTTCCTCATCCTCGGCATCGTGCTCGGCTTCAAGGGCTTCATCCAGGAAGCCATCATCGAGCGGAGGGGCTAGATCATGACGCTTATCACCTTCATCGCCATCGGAACCCACAGCGTGGTCGGCATCGCACTGCGCTACCTCAACCGCAACGCCCATAAAGAGACCTCCCCTGTCTCTCTAAATTAGATAACCCGCACGCCGGGACGATCCCCCCGTGCGGGTTATCGCTACACATTTGCAATTTTTCCACAGCCATTAATCCAAACATGATATCAGAAAAAGTCTATTGCAGGTGATAACCTTTCATAGCCTTACTCTGTAGGAGCGGGTTACATCCGCGACCGGGCTTAGGCCGTGCATCCAGCTCTTTTCGCGCCTGAAGGCGCTCCTACAGGGCGAGGGATCAAAGTAACCCGTCCTCAAGGTCATGGTGTCCGATAATGGCAGGCAGCTCGCTTCGCTCACAGCCTGCCCTACAACTGACCTACAACTCGGGAAACGAGACACTGTCTCTAAGGAAGATCCTATTATTTGTCGCTGTCTCCCGACAAATAATAAGTCTTTTCCTCTGCGTTCTCTGCGTCACTGCGGTGAATATTTTCTTTCAGTTGCCTCAATGCTCTGGTCTTCTCTTTTCGCAATTCGAAATTCGACGTTCGAAATCTTTCCCCTTCTGCCTAAGATCTTAAGCTAACCGGCTCGTTCTGCCTTCTGCCTGACATCTCGAGTATTCTTGCTCGTCCTGCCTGAGATCTTGTTCCCCAAGTCCCGCTCTCCCTTCTGCCTGACATCTCGAGTATTCTTGCTCGCCCTGCCTAGAATCATGTTCCCCAAGTTCCGCTCTGCCTTCCAGACATAAAAAAGGCAGGGCCAGCCGGCCCTGCCTTCATCATTGACCATTTACCACCACTTGCTGCTTACTTCCTGCCGCGCCTTATCCCGAAACGGATGACAGAGCCAAGCAGGGATATGAGCAGCATCACCTGCAGGCCGGCGACAGAACCGGATGCAACCGTTGAGATGAAGCATCCTCCACTGCTGCCACCGCCGCCTGTATCCTCAGGGGTTATGTCCGGGGTCTTGTTGGCCGGCGCCCCGTCGTCCATGATGACCCCGTCAGCCGTCAGGTCGTCGTCGCCCATCTCACCGTCGACAAAGTGCAGGGTGATCACATTCCCGTCGACCTCCGCCCCGATCTTTGTGGTATCGTCGTAGAGAAACTCATACCAGTGAGCGGTCTGGTTATCCGGGGTAAACCCGTATTTGTAATACGTTTCACAGTTCTTGCCATCATGCAGGCGCACCTCCACGGTTGCTTCCCCGCCTACGGCTACGTTTTCGATCGTAAAGGCGATATTGCCATAAGGGAGTGTCATCCCGTCCGGCAATGCATCAGGGGGTTCCAGGAATTCGACACCGGCCAGGGTTGCTCCTGCAGGGGCTGTTACGACAAGCGTCATGTAGCACAAATCGTCATAGGAGAAGCAGGAGACCACGTTGCCCTGCTGGCTGTCTGCCACACCATCCCCGTCTCCATCGTACTCCGGGTCAGGGTTCTCGGGGTCAGGACCCTGTTCCATGTAGTCCGGAACGCCATCACTATCCGAATCGATCTCCAACCCGGAACACCCATCGGCATCCACCTCTGCTCCATCGGGCGTACCAGGACAGAGATCCAGGTCGTCGGTCACACCGTCGCCGTCTGTGTCACGCTGCGATGCGGAACAGCCATCGGCATCTGCCTCTTCTCCTATAGGGGTATCGGGGCAGAGGTCCACATCGTTGCTTACGCCATCTCCGTCCAGATCATCCTCAGAGCGCGGGCAGCCGTTGACATCCACTTCTGTTCCCGCTGGTGTATCGGGGCACAGGTCGTCGGCGTTCGGCACGCCATCCGCGTCATCATCGCCCATGGTAACAATGGCTGACAAGACGGTATCGCCTGCCTCGGTAGTCGAGAACGGCGTCACCGCTGCCTGCCATTCTTCTCCCTCCTGTACTTCCGAGGGGGCTATCGCGTTCGCGCCGTTTTCATACATGGACTGTATCTGTCCGGCAGAGAGCACAAAATCATAGATGCGGATATCGTCGAGCTTTCCCTGCCACATCCAGAATGTCTCCATCCTGCCGATGTATACCCCCGGGTCGGTGACATCCCAGTACTCCACCGGGAGCGTGTCCGAATTCACCAGTTCGCCATTCTTGTACAGCCGCATGGCACCTGTACTGTAGTCAAAGGTCACGGCAACGAAATACCAGGTTTTTTCCAAGATAGGATCGGGATCGGATACCATGACCACCCCGGCATTATGGCCGGCGCCCAGGCATCCGTCGGGATTCACCTTGAAGCAATGATTGTTCGCGTCATGGGAATGGCCCGAGATGATGTTGTTCCACTGATACTCCGGATATAGTATTTCTTTGTAGATCCAGGCTGTTTTCGTATACGAGGATTTTATCGGAAAGATGTCGCCCGCATCGAAGGCGTCATTCCCGTCAAATTCATAGGCGCCGGAACCGTCAGGCCCTCCGTTTGATTTCCATTCAGGGTCACTCCATTCCCCGTAGATCTCTACGGGGTTAGCATTCCCCGAGTAATCCAAAAGGGAATTTATGGACCCGCCTTCAAACGGCAGGTACAAAACCATCAGCGGTGCACCGTCTTTATACCAGGCAGTTGCCGCGGTCAGGTTGTCGCCGGTTTCCGGGTCTTCGCCGAGCGTATAATCACACATGATCCCCCCTGAGTGCACGGTCAGGGCGAGATCACCCACGTATGGGGCAGCGTCTCCTGTGCTGCTGAAAGCGAAGACAAAGACCCCAAAAAATGCCAAAGCTATCCCTAACGAATTCATAGACTTTTTCATAAGAATTCCTCCTGTACAATATGATTTACATTACATTACAAGAGGTGGTTTATGGTTTATGCCTTATAAGAATAAGCGCCAGTTGGCTGAAAACAAGAGACGGTCATGGATGTTTTACCCTGTTTGCATAAGTTTGGTGCTGAATAAGGTGGTGGTTTGGATTTCCTTTTTGGTTATGGAAGGTTATATCGATCTGCCATGATATGGCATATTCATGCTCAACTGATTTAGTATTTCAATTTTAATAGGTTATCTTTTCACACAGAATCTGGGCGACGATTATATCTGCTTTTGCCTCGTGATGATCAGCAGCTTTTAGCTTCTATTGTCAGGTAGCTCGCTGCGCTCCCAACCTGACCTACAACCACTCTAAAATCACGATACCGTTTCCAACGGAGATTATATTATTTGTCGCCGTCTCCCGACAAATAATAAGATCTTTTCTCTGCGTTCTCTGCGTCACTGCGGTGAAGTTTTTAAAGGGTTTACCAGTTTAGTCTTTAATTCGAAATCACTTCAGCCTTCCGTGTGATTCGCTACATCCATGTAGCTCACCCTGCGGGTGTATCCTACGGTACATCCAATTCGGCTATCCTGCCGAATTGTCCGGTGTAGCTGAAAGCGAAGACGGATGCCTGGCTTCTCCAACTAGCCTGCCAACCCAACCTCGGTTCTCGTTCTATCCTGACTTCTGGTCCGTGTTCTGTAGGAGCGGGTTACAGCCGCGACCGGGCTTAGGCCGTGCTTCCAGCTTTTGTCGCGCCTGAAGGCGCTCCTACACGAGAATATCCTCAAATCCCCCGTCCCCAAGATTATTCTGCCAGACAATGGCAGGCAGTTCGCTCCGCTTTCAGCCTGCCCTACAACTCGTTCTATCCCGACTTCCATTGTCAGGTAGCTCGCTACGCTCCCAACCTGACCTACAACTCGGGAAATGAAACACTGTCTCTAAGGAAGATTATATTATTTGTCGCCGTCTCCCGACAAATAATAAGATCTTTTCTCTGCGTCCGCCGCGTCCCTGCGGTGAATATCTTTTTCTGTTTTTTCCCTTCTGCCTGGGATCTTAAGCTAACCTGCTCGATCTGCCTTCTGCCTGAGATCTTGAGCCTCAAGTCTTGCTCTGCCTGAGTTCATGGGCCAACCGGCTCGTTCTCCCTTCTGCCTGAGTTCATGTTCCCCAAGTCCCGTCCTGCCTGATTCCCCACCTTCACTTCCCCAGAATCCCCTTGAGCAGCTGATCCAGTGCCTCCTGGCTCCCGTTCTCGCCGCCCGGTATGCCGAGTTTCTCCTGCAGCTTCTTGACCCCCTTTTCAAGGCCCTTCTTTGCATAGTAGCGGGCCAGTGCCTCGTTCACCGCTTTTGCGTCGAGGTTTGGCAGCGGCTTCTGTATGGTGCCTGTTATCCTCAGCGGCAAAACAATCCTCTGCGCCTCGTTCAGCAAGGCACTCAGGGCCGGGGTCCTCTGCACCATCTTCTGTGACTGTTTCTGCGACAGGGTCACTGCGCCTCGCAGGTCGAGGGCCTGGGAATTCAGGTCTACGGTCCCCTTCATCGCGGCAAGCGAGTCGGTATCCATGCTCGTGCGGATATTTTTCAGATTGAACGAAGAGACCTTGACCAGGGCACCTGCCATGTCGATGCTCGTGTCCAGGGAGTCGAAACTGGTCGTATCATGCCGCTGGACATTCTCCTTGGGTATCCCGAGCAACTCTGTCATGCCTTCGATCCTGGAGAAATCATCGAAGAGCGAACCGGCCAGGTCAAAATTTTTCAGCTCCCCCTTGTCGATGGCGAACGAACCCTTGGCAGCGACCGTATCCATTATCGGAGCGGTTGTCGAGCCGCTCGCCTGGAGACGGCCCGACAGTGTCCCGGAGAAGATGCCCTTGAACTGGGTCAGGCTGTCCATGACGGTGTCTGCCGCAATGCCGGTGAATACGGGAGAGGCCGACCATTTGCCGCTTTTCATGGCATATGAGCCCGTGGCCTTGACTGATCCCTTGAAGACATTGAGCGCGAGATTCTCCATGCTGACCTGGTCCGGCGAAAGCTTCACGCGGCCGGTCAGATTGTCGAAGGCAACATTTAAGAGAGATCCTTTCTGTACCTCGAACGTACCCGTACCGTTTATTGCGTCTTTCTGCCTGCGTGCCTGGACTTCGACACGGGTTCCCTTCAGAGTCGATCTCGCATTCTGTGCTCCTGGCTGTGGTCCGCCGGAATCGGGCAGGATAAAGCTGATCGAGTCCGATATGACCGTGAGGTCTAGTGAAAGATCATCGAGCGGGCCTTTCGCATTCGCCTGCAGGCCGGCCGTTCCATCCGCATCATAGGGTTTCACCAGGGGGGTGATCAGATCCCATCCCTTCAGGTTGACCGGCTGGGTCTTCAACTGCACGGCAACACTCGGAACCTTCTGCGAGGCATCGACCTGCCCTGACCCGCTCAGGGAAAGATGGTGCAGGTCGAACCGGATCGACTTGGCGCTGATGAGCCCCCCCTGCCTGTTCCCGGTACAGGCAAGAGCCAGCGGTATATCCTTTGGCTTATCGAACAGATCACTGTAGCGCAGATGCATAGCCTTCATATCAATCTCCGCATCAAAGTCCATGACCGCGACGCTTCCGGTGGATGCAAGCGTGATACGAGCAGGGCCTTCGAAAGCGACCTCTTTGGGAACCAGCCCCTCATACATGGGGAACAGACTGATAAGCGCGGCCGGGTCAAGGCGTTCGCTCGTGACAGTCATGTTCCATGTCGGCTCAGCCAGGAGCTGCTCTATGCTTCCCTTGAAGGAAACACTGTTGTTGTTGATATCCAGAAAACCGAAATCGATATCGATCTTCTGCCCGGCATGATTGTATGTAGAGGTGCTTGCAAGATTACAGGTGATGGGTTTTGTCTCCTTACCGGGCGATGCCTCTGCCTTCTCACGCAGCACCAGGTTGCTCAGTGTCACCTTTGTCTCCGACCTGATCTTTTCCGCAAGCGATCCTGAGGCGGTTATATCGAGCATGAGGTTGCCGGAGAGCACCTCCATGGGCAGGGGCAGGGCTATGGGGAGGTTCCCGAGAGGCAGGGCATCGGCGCGCACCTTCATGTCAAAGGGCGTGTTTTCCGGTTTCTCGATACTGCTGACAGGGCCGACGGTGCCCGAAAGCCGGAAATTGGGGTCTTGAGCGCCGAGCAGCCGTGCTTTCAGGTCAATGACTATGGGGTCACTCAGGGATATATCCTTCATATCCAGGTCGAGGGCATCGATAACCACAGGGGATTTCTCCAGGAAAAGGGACTTGTCGTCAAAGACGACCTTGCCGTCCCTGATTGCCAGTTCCTGCACCACAAAGACCGCCAGCAGTGGCGAGGGGGCATCCTGTGGGGCTTTTTCTTGTGTTCCCGGCGACTGCTTCTGTCCGGAGGCAACAGGCTCTGTCTGTGGCGGTGTAACAAGGTCGTCAAAATTGAACTGCCCCTTCGCATTTCTCTGCACCCGGACAAAGGGTTTTTTCAAAATCACCTTTTTCACCTTCACCTGTTTCCTCAGAAGCGGCCAGAATTCAACGCGCACCTGGAGAGAGTCGAGGCTCAGAAAATCTTCCTGTGAGAATGCCGGGTTGTCGGCAATGCGCAGCCCATTGATCTCGGCACCGATGCCGCCCAGGATCGTCAGGTCGATGCTGTCCAGCTCCACGTCACGGTGAATCTGCTCACTGACCTTCGAGACAATGGTTCCCTTGTACGCGTTCAAATCGATGAAATACGGGGCAAGCAGTACTGCGAGAACGCACAGCGCAACGACAACAAGAATAATGATAATGACCTTTTTCATACCTGATTCTCCTTCACGACCTCGGCAAGCATAGGATCCTTTCGATCCGACATCACAGGCGCTTCGGGCTTACCACGGTTCCCGGCGACCTTAGCTTCCTGTTATTCTTTTTTCAAACAGGCCAGATAACCCGCAACCCCGCCATACCGCAAGACGAGGTGATATCATAGTTCTCCCCATCATCACCGATCCGGCAGAAAAAAACCACTGCCATATTCCTTAAGAGATGAATAATAACCCGCTCCTGCTCCATATCAAATCATAAAATAAATGATTATGACAATGTTTCTTGATTTCCATTATTGTGTTAATATAATTATAATTCTAATATAATGCCTTATTTATCAGTTTGTTATTTATTAATACCATGTATGTCCTATACTGCATGGATGATAAATACCATTTACGATACAACAACTTAAACCCCCGGGAGGTTTTCAGATGAGCATATTCTCAAGAGTACATTTTGTTACGATAATTGGTCTTTTTGCTTTGATGTTACTCGTTTTTGGATGCAAAGGTGAAAGCGATGATAATGATTCTATCCCAGGAGAAGAAAAAACATTAACCTCTATCAACGTAACGCCGGCAAACCAGAGCATCTCATCGGATAGTACTCATCAGTTTGCAGCAGAGGGAATATACTCAGACAGTGCAACAACAGATCTGACCAATTCTGTTGCGTGGACATCATCAAATACATTAGTAGCAACCATCAGTAATTCCGGTCTCGCAACAGCAGCTGCCGAAGGCTCGACAACAATTACTGCGACATCAGGGATCATCTCCGGTTCCACCCTATTAACGGTAACCAGCACCACTCCTTCAACCATTGTTTCCATAGCGGTGACGCCTGAGAACTTGAGCGTTTCATCCGGCACACAACAACAGTTCGCGGCCATAAAGAATACTTCAGATGGAACAACAGAGGACATTTCCACTACTGTGACATGGGGATCATCTAATGAAGCAGTAGCAAAGATAAGCTCCACAGGGCTTGCTACAGCAATTGCTGCGGGTATAGCAACAATCACGGCTACCACAGAGAATATCTCCGGATACACCTTACTGAACGTGACCACCCCTGACACACCTCCTACAACCTCAGCCATGATTATTGATCATGAATGTACAGAGCTGAATACCATCCCCGAGGAGTGGATCCTCGAGGCAAAGGCAAACCTGCATATCGCCTACGGGCATACCTCTCATGGGAGCCAACTCACGACCGGCATGACCGGCATTGTCTCCTTCAAAGGAGAACTCTACGCATACAATACCGGGGGCACAGGTGGTGCCCTGGACCTGAGAGACACGCCTTTTCTTGGTGCCTATGATTTGGGAAACCCGGACAGGACAGCCTGGGCAACCGCAACGAGGAACTATCTCGATACTCACAGCGATGTCAACGTGATTATCTGGTCCTGGTGCGGCCAGGTTTCCTCCGCAACCGAGGAGGATATCGACACCTACCTGAACCTCATGGACGATCTTGAATACGACTACCCTGATGTAGACTTTGTTTACATGACAGGCCATCTGGATGGCAACGGGCTCGATGGGAACCTCCACCAGAGGAACGAGCAGATCAGGGCTTTCTGCCGCGAAAACAACAAGACCCTCTATGACTTTGCTGATATCGAGACATATGATCCGGACGGTACCTACTATGGAGACAAGCTCCCTACCGATGGGTGCAACTACGATTATAATAATGACGGGACGACCAGCCAGTCAGGAGACCCTGCTCTGCCCCTGAACGGTGACAGAAACTGGGCTATTGACTGGCAGAATTCTCATACCCTTGGGGTGGACTGGTATAACTGTTCTTCTGCACACTCTCAGCCGCTCAATGCCAACCTCAAGGCATATGCCGCATGGTGGCTGTGGGCAAGGCTTGCCGGCTGGGGCGGATAATAATCCCGCATCAGGTAAACACAGGGGATACCATAAATTTCCCGGCTACCCCCACTTTTCCAAAGAGAAAAACAACTTGCGCCAACAGACAAGATCATGCCTGGGGACCCACGTAAATGGGGCTTGTATTTTATCATATCTCACCCAATATGAGAGATAAGATGTACGCAAGGAGGGTATCATGCTGGCTGTCCATGTCTTTATTCACGTAAAGCCCGATCAGGTCGAGGCATTCCGGGAGGCCTCAATCGAGAATGCCCGCAACAGCATCCAGGAACCGGGGATCGCCCGCTTCGACCTTATCCGGCAGATCGATGACCCCACTCGTTTTGTGCTCGTGGAGGTATACCGCACCAGCGATGCCCCTGCCAGGCACAAGGAAACCGCTCACTACAAGAAGTGGCGCGATGCGGTTGAAGGCATGATGGCAGAGCCCAGGTACAGCATCAGGTATGAAACCGTTTACCCCGAAGAAGCAAATTGGTAACACCCCCGGGAGGTTTGGTTTTTTGTGAGGTGCATTCATGTATTTTGAGTTTGCCACGGCAGACCGTATCGTATTCGGGCAAGGTGCGCTCAAAGAGGTAGCCCCGCAGGCAGCCCGCATGGGCAGGCGCGCCCTCATCATCACGGGAAAATCGCTCACGAGGGCAGCAGCACTCATGACGCAGCTGGAGAGCCATGGGCTGCACATCATCATCTTCCAGGTGCCATCGGAACCGACAACGGATATTGTCATCGAAGGGGCAACCCTTGCACGGATCGAAGAGTGCGACCTCGTGATCGGCATCGGAGGGGGCAGCGTTATCGACGCCGGCAAGGCAATTGCAGCCATGGCAACCAATCCGGGAGATCTCTTCGATTATCTTGAGGTAATCGGCCGCGCGCAGCCTATCATCATCCCCCCTGCCCCGTACATTGCAATCCCGACCACTGCCGGCACCGGAACCGAGGTCACCAAGAACGCCGTGCTCATCTCTCCCGAACACAAGGTCAAGGTGAGCATGCGCTCACCCATGATGCTGCCGAAACTCGTCGTGGTAGACCCGGAACTGACCGTGTCCATGCCGCCCTCAGTTACGGCAAGCACCGGTCTGGATGCCCTCACCCAGCTCATGGAGGCATTCGTTTCGATAAAGGCAAACCCCCTCACCGACGGCATCTGCAGAGAAGGTCTCATGCGCGCTGCACATTCACTGAAGATTGCCTGTGAAGACGGCAGCAACATGAACGCCCGCACCGACATGGCACTGGCAAGCCTGTTCTCCGGGCTTGCCCTGGCAAATGCCGGGCTCGGCGCTGTTCATGGCTTTGCCGCTCCTCTGGGCGGCCAGTTCGATGCCCCGCACGGTATCATCTGCGCACGGCTCCTGCCCCTTGTCATGGAAACGAATGTTGCCGCTCTCAACAAACGCGATCCACACGCTGTGGCGCTGTCCCGCTACAACGAGATCGCACGGCTTCTCACCGGAGAGGCAGGTGCAACAGCCCGCGATGGTGTATCCTGGGTGCATGAACTGTGCGAACACCTGCAGGTGCCGGGGCTCTCGAGTGTTGGCCTGTCTCTGGCTGACATCCCCTCAATTGTAGAAAAGGCCAGCCGCGCCAGCAGCATGAAGGGAAACCCGGTCGAACTGACCAGCACTGAACTGGCAGAAATCCTCAAGAGAGCGCTGTAGAGGTATTGCTTACCGAGCACCCCCTTTGGTAACCGGCCTGAATCCCGAATGCAGGTCTGGGTCATGCCGAAGGCATCTCCCTGACAACGGCACGATCATGCTTCTCGACAACTGTAGGAGAGCCTTCAGGCTCGACCCGGGCAAGGGCGTTGCAGTGGAGGTGATCGTGGTCGCCGCTGAAGCGGCTCCTACAAGGATTGAATGCGACTGGTCGCTCCGGCAGAACAAGGCTATGGTGCATACTCCCCCTTTGGTATCCGGCCTGAACCCCGAATGCAGGTCTGGATCATGCCGAAGGCATCTCCCTGACAATGGCACGATCATGCTTCTCGAGAACTGTAGGAGAGCCTTCAGGCTCGACCATGGCAAGGGCGTTGCAGTGGAGGTAATCGTGGTCGCCGCTGAAGCGGCTCCTACAGTGGTTGGAGTGCGACTGGTCGCTTCTGAAGAACAAGGCAAAGTTATCTCCTGCTCTGACCATTTCGAAATACAAGAGTTGGGTGCCTACGTCAGGTAGCTCGCTACGCTCCCAACCTGACCTACAATCTCCTTGAAAATATAGCGCGTCTCAATACAAACCTGGCTTACCAGGTGGTTGTATCAAAACGCTCTCTCCCCATTGGATTATCCATTACTATAATCGGGCTGGATTCTGTTTACACAGGAACGACGAATGGGCACCGACGTGGAGATGGAATGCTCATTCTTCAGAAGCATCTGCCGGCGTCTGCTCCGGCACCTGGAGAATCTGGGTAAGCACGCGGACCTTTTCCTCCAGCATATCGATCTTCATCTGTTGTTCATACACGATATCATTGAGTTTCTGGATGGTGTCTTCGTGGAAAGCAACCATGGTTTCCAGATTGGCAAATCTCTCTTCGCTCATACGTCACCCCCACCCATTAAGGCTTTGTTCCGGCTGTCGTAGCGATAACTATACGAAGCATACCAAGTAGAATCAACCTCCCGATGCGATAATTCCACCACCAGGGCCACAAGCCTTGGAATGTAGGTCATGGTATTGCCAAAGGCAGTTCCCTGACCATGGCACGAGCTTACTCCTCGCCATCGGCAGGCACCTCGCTACGCTCGCAGCCTGCCCTACAACTAAGCAATCGCAACAAGGACCCTCTGTGCCAATGAGCGCCGTAGGTCATGCTGCGAGCAAGGCGAGCTGCTTGACACACAGCACACGGTGCAAGGCCCAATCACATCTTCAGCGACAGGCCTCAATAATATCATGACACTCTGTAGGAGTGCCTTCAGACGTGACATAACGTTTGCCAGGGAG
>JAHDOV010000009.1 GCA_018434685.1 Deltaproteobacteria bacterium | reverse complement strand
GCAGATAGCGGAAACGTACCAGTTGACAGCACCAACTACGAAGAAGGGATTGTGGTGACGGTGCTCGGCAACACCGGCAATCTGGCAAGAGACCATTATACCTTTGCCGGCTGGTGCGTGAGTGACGATGGCGTGGGCACCAGCTACACCCAGGGCCAGACCTTCAGCATGGGTGCCACAGGCGTGATTCTCTATGCGAAGTGGACAGAGAACCCAACGTACACGGTGACCTATGACGGCAACGCCAACACGGCCGGGAGCGTGCCCCTTGACAGCACCAACTACGAGGAAGGAGATCTGGTAACGGTGCTCGGCAACACCGGCAATCTGGAAAGGGATGGCTATACCTTTGTCGGCTGGTGCGTGAATGACGATGGTACGGGAGACAGCTACACCCAGGGCCAGACCTTCAGCATGGGTGCCACAGGCGTGATTCTCTATGCGAAGTGGACAGAGAACCCAACGTACACGATGACCTATGACGGCAACGCCAACACGGCCGGGAGCGTGCCCCTTGACAGCACCAACTACGAGGTAGGAGATCTGGTAACGGTGCTCGGCAACACCGGCAATCTGGCAAGAGACCATTATACCTTTGCCGGCTGGTGCGTGAATGACGATGGTACGGGAGACAGCTACACGCAGGGCGAGACCTTCATCATGGGTGCCGCAGGCGTGATTCTCTATGCCAAGTGGACGGAGAATCCAACGTACACGGTGACCTATGACGGCAACGGGAACACGGCCGGGAGCGTGCCCGTTGACAGCACCAACTATGAGGTAGGAGATTCGGTGACGATGCTCGGCAACACCGGCAATCTGGTTAAAATACAAGAGTCCGAATCACTCTTATTTGTCGGTTGGAACACACTTCTAGATGGTAGCGGAACAATGTACATCGCAGGCCAATCTCTTACTATGGGTACCGGAGATGTTGTACTCTACGCGGTGTGGGTTCCCTACTGCACAGGAATTCTCGATGCAACCTTCGGCACGGGCGGGGTCGTCACAACACTGGTGGGGACAGGTGTCGATGCAGCCCTTGCCATGTCTGTACAGACTGACGGGAAGATCGTGGCGGCCGGATATTCATGGAATGAAAGCTCCTCGAACTCCACCCTGGTCCGCTATGACGCAGAGGGCACTCCAGATGAAAGCTTTGGCACAAGTGGGATTGTCACCACATCGATCGGTTCTGGCAGCAGCCGTTTCCAAGCCATGTCCATCCAGGCAGACGGGAAGATCGTGGCGGCCGGGTATTCATCGAATGGAGCCAATTATGACTTTGCCGTGGCCCGCTACAACACTGACGGCTCTCTGGATGAAGACTTCGGCACAGGCGGGATCGTCATTACACCTTTGGGGTCAAGTCACGATGTAGCCTCTGCCCTTTCTATCCAGGCTGACGGGAAGATCGTGGTGGCCGGCTATTCAAGCAACGGAGCCAACAATGACTTCGCCCTGGTCCGCTACAACACAGACGGCTCTACGGATGCAATCTTCGGCACAGGCGGAATCGTCACCATATCCGTGGGATTAGATGATGCAGCCTCTGCCGTGACCATCCAGGTTGATGGGAAGATCGTGATGGCTGGGTACTCAAACAATGGAGCCAATTATGACTTTGCTCTGGTCCGCTGCAATACAGACGGCTCTTTGGATGAAAGCTTCGGTACAGGCGGGATCGTCACCACACCACTGGGGTCAGGTCATGATGTAGCCGCTGCCCTGTCTATCCAGACAGACGGGAAGATCGTGGTGGCCGGGTATTCAAGCAATGGAGCCAACAATGACTTTGCCCTGGTCCGCTACGACACAGACGGCTCTGTGGATGAAAGCTTTGGCACAAGTGGGGTCGTCACAACACCAATGGGGCCAGGTACTGATGCAGCGTCTTCCCTGTCCATCCAAGCAGACGGGAAGATTGTGGCGGCCGGGTATTCATATAATGGAACCAACAATGACTTTGCCCTGGTCCGCTATGACACAGACGGCAATCTGGATGACACCTTCGGAACAGGCGGGATAGCCACCACGGCAGTAGGGTCATATGATGATATAGCCTCTGCCCTGTTTATCCAGGTTGACGGGAAGATCGTGGCAGCTGGATATTCATACAATGGAACCAATAATGACTTTGCCCTGGTCCGCTACGAGTAGCTGATTTATAACTTGGATTCATGCGACGAATGTGAAGCAGTGGCCTCAGTCATGTCTGTATCCTGGGCATGGCTGAAGCCGCTGCAGACAATCAAAGGCACAATGCCGGCTTCTCTTTTGAATATTGTAATCGCCATTCAGACAGCGTTGTTAGAAATATCACGCTGAGACACGAACAGAGGTCACCTCGATTTCGACTCGGTTTCATACTGCCAGAAAACTGAAAGCCTGCAGTTGAAGCATCAGTAACCAGTCACAAAATTCCCATGCGTGGCTTGTGGCACGTGATTTATGCTTGAAAATAGATAAATTTACCGACAATCCCTGAAACGTATCCAACATGAAGATATTATGAGAGATATTTGATTAACCCTTTTTGGTGTGATGGTTAAACTGTCGATTATATTTACATTATTATCCATCGTGCTATAGATGGAATTCCTTCACAAACATCCAACTCATTGAAAACAATAGTGATAATAATGTTGCAATGCAGGTGGCTTGTCTCTTGCATTACATTTAAAGTCAACATCGGTGATGGAGGAATAAACCATGAAGAAGACAATATTGATGTCAATTTTGATTTTGCTGTTTTCAAGCTCGGCGTGGTCTCTCATGATTTCAATTGATGACGTTGAAGTCCAAGTCGGGGGTGTGGACAACTTGCTGGCCTCTACCGCTCTTCTTAATAATGGAGACGGCACTGAACTTACCTGGGTCCAGGACGTGCTTTATGATAAGTATGGCATAACTGACGTTACATTGGATGCAAAATATGACGTCATGACCTGGTATGCAACAATTGATCAGGAAGATACGTTTGCAATAGATTTCAAGACGTACAATCCCGAGTATTTTCTTATCAAAATAGGTAATGGGAATTTAACCGCTCCCACCGACCACTTCCTGTACGAGAACACACCGGAATTGGCTTGGGGAGTTGTTAATCTTGCAGACCTTGGCATTACAGAAATAATTGGCCTGGATAGAATCAGCCATGTTGACGAATTCAATGGCACCGCCCCTGTGCCAGAACCGGCGACTCTGCTGCTCCTCGGATCAGGTTTGATCGGACTGGCTGGGTTTGGAAGAAAGTTCAAAAAATAGTAAAAGATAACAACCGGAGATCAGAGGCAGGGTCATCAACTGGCCCTGCCTTTTTTATGTTTTCAGGATAGCCTGCCTGAAGATACCGTCGGATTCCTGTATAGCCAGCTATCTACCCTTCATCTGAGCCAGTACCTGCTCCAGTGCCTGCTGGTTGGGAGCAGCAGAAGGAGTCGAAGCAGGGACTGTGGCAAGCAGATCGAGGAATTGTCCGGTCTTTCCCCGCGCCGGCGGCAAGTGTGCCGAGAGAATCGTTTTCGGGGTGAGTTGACGGATCCCCTCCAGCGCCTGGCCGAATATGCCCGGGTCAACCATATGAACCCATGGGTTGTCCATGCTTGCCCAGCCCATCATGCCTTGAGCCAGGATCTCCTCCGCAACATCATCCACATTCTGTACCGGCGATGGGATGATCGCACCAAAACAATCGGCAGAGAAAAAGGTTTCGGACTTGTTATCAAAGATTCCGATGGTAGTCGGGTTATCGAACAGGGGGGGTCTGACAGCGGTCAGCTTCCGGTCACCCGCCGGAATAGAGTCTCCCGGATTCAGCCAGTATACACGTTGCATTGGCACCTGCCAGGCCGTGCTCATCCTCAGCACAGCCAGGGAGTTCGCCGCAAGCAGGGCGCCTGGTGCTGCTTCGAGAAGCTTCAGCAGGGAACCGGTATGGTCCGCATCATCGTGGGTTAGCCACACCCACCTCAGGTCCCTTGGATCGATGATCGACTCCAGGGCATTCATGAAATCCTCTGTGTCGATTCCCATTCCCGTGTCAACAAGGACCGGTTCTGCAGCTTTGATGACGAATGCGTTGACCGGAAGAAGTCCCGCTCCGGGGACCGGGAAATACGAGGGAAGGACCACGATATCCGGCATTACCTGATAGGGTTTATCCATTGGAGACTGCTCCTTTCCTGGTTTTCAGCCAGGACTTTTCTGTCCTTGATGTATGGTAAATAACTTTTGAAACAGCACAAGCAAGTCTTTCTGTGCTGACAGATGGTGGTCCTTACTGTCATGAGAACAGGGGTGATCCTGATAAGAGTGACATCTTGTTTTATGTTTTCAAATCCTCTCATAAAAACAAATAGATAAATAGTAACAACGTTACACACGTCAAATATGTCCCTGATATCCATGAAATGACCCTCGATCTGCTTAAAAATTCTCTTGACAGGGAGGTGCATTTGCCTTAAAGAGACCCCTTAAATGTTTACTACAATAAACTATCAGGCACACTAAAGTGTCTCGGGGGACATGGTGAAGGTTGGCGAAAAGATAAAAAATCTTAGGTTGGCTCAAGAGCTTACGCAGGAAGAGCTCGCCAACAGGTCCGACCTCACCAAAGGTTTCATATCTCTTCTGGAGCGGGACCTCCAGTCGCCGTCCCTGGACACGCTGGAGCACATCCTGAACGCCCTGGATACCAGTGCCAGCGAGTTCTTCCAGGAGGAGGGTGTGGAGGTGGTGGTCTTCAACCGGAAGCAGCGTGTCACCATCAAGGACGAGGAAGAGGCTGGCGTAAGTCGCGAGGTGCTCATTGCAGGGGCACAGGACAGGGAGATGGATCTTCTCCTGGTGACCCTCGAGCCCGGTGCAGTCACCTACCAGGAAAGGGCCCACTATGGCGACGAATGCGGGTTTGTGCTCGCAGGCAGGATCGTCATCAACCTGGGCAAGGAGACATACCGTGCCGGGGCAGGGGATTCGTTCTACTACACGGCGAACAAGAAACACTGGATAGAAAATAAATCAGATAAAGCGGCAAGGATCCTCTGGATCTCAGCCCCGCCGAGTTTCTGAAACATATCTTAAGGAAAGGGGGACATACCCATGATCTTCAAAACACCTACTACCTATTTTATGACATCAGGGGATTCGGAAGGATACACGCTCCTGAATGCTTTCGACGGCGCGCTTATGGATGCCGGCATTGGCAACACTAACCTCGTGAGGATGAGTAGTATATGTCCCCCCCATACAACGGAAGTCTTTTCTGTCAACCTGCCGCACGGGGCACTTGTCCCTGTTGCCTATGCCTCCATCACCTCCGACCAGCCCGGCCAGGTCATTGCCGCAGGGGTTGCAATCGCCTTTCCCGAGGATGAGGACCACGCAGGCCTCATCATGGAGTACTCTGCCAAAGACTCCAGGGAGGTTGTCGAGGCCAAGGTGAGGAAAATGGCAGAGGAAGGCATGAAGATGCGCGGCAAGAAGGTCCGCGAGATCAAGAGCGCAGCCACGGAGCACACGGTAAAGGAATTCGGCGCAGCCTTTGCCGCAGTGGTGCTCTGGGACTAGGTCTTGGCCGGACACCTCTCTGACGAGAGAACCGGAGTAAGGAGCGTACCATGAGCACCTTCATGGCATCGAAGCATGACGGGGCCATCTGCCTCTTTGGCGCACCGTTCGATTCCACAGCGAGTTTCCGGCCAGGGTCGCGTTTCGGCCCTGGTGCGATCCGTGAGGTCTCCTATGCCCTGGAGACCTTTTCCCCTGTCCAATCGGCGGACCTTGACGACTGCTCTTTCATGGACAGGGGAGACCTGGAGCTTCCCTTCGGCGACCCGAACCCGGCACTTGCGATCATAGAAGAAACCGCTCGTGATATATTCTCTGCAGGCAAGATTCCGTTTCTGCTTGGCGGGGAGCACCTGGTAAGCCTGGGTGCCATTCGAGCCGCTGCGAAGGTTTACCCGGACCTGAAGGTCATCCACCTGGACGCCCATGCCGATCTGAGGGACGATTATCTGGGCATGAAACTCTCGCACGCCACGGTCATCCGGCGGGTGCTGGATCTCCTGGGACCGGACAGCGTCCGGCAGATCGGCATCAGATCGTGCACCAGAGACGAGCATGAAACTGTAACCGAACTCAAATCCTCACCCAAACAGATCGCCCTGTGGGCAGACACAAAGCCCTGCTACCTCACCTGCGACCTCGACATACTGGACCCGTCTGTCCTGCCCGGCACCGGCACACCCGAACCCGGCGGATTCATGTTCAACGAACTGGCAGCCATCCTGATCTCCATGATCACCAGGCTCCACATCGTGGGCCTCGACGTTGTCGAACTCGCCCCGCAGCTCGATCCTGCAGGGGTCTCTTCAGTTGTTGCGGCAAAGGTGGTGAGGGAATGTCTGATAGCGCTGGAGAAGCGTGGATGAAAACGGCCGACGGCCGGTAAAGGTTTTGTAGAGCAGATCCGGAGAACAAGAGGAGCTTCAATCATGAATAACCTACTGATAATCGGTGCCGGAGCGGCAGGTTCCGTTGTGGCAAAGAAATGTGCGATGAACAGGGAAGTCTTCACAAAGATCCACCTCGCATCGAGAACCCTGGAAAAATGTCTCAGGGTTCAGAAGGAATGCGCCAGTGCTATCACCGTGTCCCAGGTGGATGCAGACGACACGGCCCAGGTCATACGCCTGATCGAAGAACACAAGCCCGATGTAGTGGTCAACATGGCCTTGCCCTATCAGGACCTGCCCATCATGGATGCATGCCTGGCAACGGGTGTCCACTACCTGGATACGGCCAACTATGAACCCAAGGACGAGGCCAAGTTCAGCTACACCTGGCAGTGGGCATATCAGGACCGCTTCAAGGAAAAGGGCATCATGGCGGTGCTCGGCTGCGGCTTCGACCCGGGCGTAATCAGCATCTACTGCGCCTATGCCCAGAACAATCTCTTCGACGAGATCGAAACCATCGACATCATCGACTGCAACGACGGCAGCCACGGCAAGGCCTTTGCCACCAACTTCAATCCCGAGATCAATATCCGCGAGGTCACGCAGCGCGGAAAATACTGGAAAGAGGGGAAGTGGATCGAGATAGACCCGCTCTCCATCTCCTGCATGATCGATTATCCAAAGGTTGGGCCTCGCAACTCGTACCTGATCTACCACGAGGAAGAGGAATCGCTCATTTTGAATATCAAGGGTCTGAAACAGATCCGTTTCTGGATGACCTTTTCCGACAACTACATCAAGCACCTGGAGGTGCTGCAGAATGTGGGTATGACGAGGATCGACCCGGTCATGTACAACGGGGTGGAGATCATTCCCCTGCAGTTCCTCAAGCACCTCCTCCCGGAGCCCTCTTCCCTGGCCGAGAACTACACCGGCAAGACCTCCATCGGGGCTATCCTGCGGGGGACAAAGGACGGAGAGAAGCTCGCGTACATTATCTACAACGTGTGCGACCATGCCGAGACCAACCGCGAGGTCGGGGCCCAGGCAGTCTCCTACACCACGGGCGTGCCGGCCGTGACCGGGGCCATGATGATGATGAAGGGGATCTGGAGCGGCAAGGGCGTATTCAACGTGGAGCAACTCCCGCCCGAGCCTTTCCTGGAAGAGGTCGCCCGGCAGGGTCTGCCCTGGCATGCTCAGAAGCTCGACGCCCAGGCGTACCGGGAACTCGCTGCACTATGATCGCGGCCCTGCCGCCGCTTCTCGAAGCGGCACTCCCAGGGATTACCACGCCGGCCTATGTGGCGGATATGGCCGTGTTGAAACAGAACATGGCCACGGCCGCCCATATCCGCCAGGATGCCGGATGTAGGATTCTCCTGGCCACCAAGGCCTTTGCACTGCCCGAGGTATTCCCGCTCATGCGCGAATACCTCGACGGCACCACGGCCAGCGGGGTTCATGAAGCACGTCTCGGCAGGGAAACATTCGGCAGGGAGGTGCACGTCTATTCGCCGGCCTATACCACGAGCAGCCTCAGCGAGCTTCTGACGATCAGCGACCACATCTACTTCAATTCACCTGACCAGCTCCGGCGCTTCCTCCCCGAGGTGAGGGCTGCGGGAAAAGACAAGCTGGTCGGCATCCGCATCAATCCCGGTTATTCCAGGGCAACCCTGGGCGGTCACCTCTATGACCCGTGTTCGCCGCGATCACGTTTCGGCGTGCTCCGTGCCGACCTCGACTATCTCCCGTGGGACGAGATCGATATCCTCCATGCCCATTCGCTGTGCGAGTCGCTGCATGACGGGTCAGTGGGCCTCATCGAACATATGGCCCGGGAGTTCGCCCCCTACATCTCTCGGGTCAAGGCGGTCAACTTCGGCGGCGGGCACTTCATCAACAAGGCAGGGTACGATGTCGAGGCGCTCATCAGGGCCATACGGGATTTCCGCGCCGCTTTCGGCGTCGAGGTCATTCTGGAGCCGGGCAGCGGCCTCGTGGTGGATGCCGGATACCTGGTGGCTACGGTCCTCGATGTCATTCACAACGAGACCGACATCGCCATACTCGATGCCTCGGCCTCATGCCACATGCCCGATGTCCTCGAGGTGCCGTACACGCCGCCGCTCTACGGCGCCGCTGAACCGGGGGAGCACCCCTGCACCTTCATCCTTGCCGGCAACACCTGCATGGCAGGCGATGTCATCGGTGAATACTCGTTCCCCAAGCCCCTCAGGCCCGGAGACTCTCTCGTGTTCGGCGACATGCTCCAGTACAGCTTCGTGAAGAACAACACCTTCAACGGAACGCCCCTGCCCGATATCGGCCTGCTGCACGAAGACGGCCGGTACGAGGTGGTGCGACGCTTCGGATATGAAGATTTCAAAGGCCGGCTGTAACCCCCTGAATCGTCATGTCCTGACAGACCGGCTCACCGGAGGAAACAGGTATGAAAAGGCCGAGTATCTATGTTACCCGCATGATCCCCCAGGAAGGGATCGATCTGTTGAAAGAATCGGCACGGGTTGACGTCAATCCCCATGACCGGCCGCTCACGAGAGAGGAACTCCTGGAGGCTGTCAGGGGCAGGGATGGGGTGCTCTGTCTGCTGACGGATAAGATCGATGCACAGGTCATGGATGCGGCAAGCGGGATCAAGGGCATTGCCAACTACGCCGTCGGATTTGACAATGTAGACCTGGGGGAAGCTACCAGGCGGGGCATACCGGTTTCCAACACCCCTGATGTATTGACTGATGCCACTGCCGAGATGGCATGGGCGCTGCTCTTCTCCGTTGCCAGGAGGGTGGTGGAATCCGACCGGGTGATGCGGTCCGGCACCTGGAAGGGCTGGGGACCGTTGCAGTTCATCGGTGGCGACGTTACCGGCAGGACGCTGGGGATCGTAGGTGCCGGAAGGATCGGCATGGCCATGGCCTTCAAGTCCAGGGGGTTCAACATGCAGGTCCTCTACACCGACACGGTTTCGAACCCGGTTCTCGAGCACGAGCTGGGAGCCCACAGGGTGTCCTTCGAAGAACTGCTCGATGAGTCGGACTACATAAGTGTCCATGTCCCCCTGCTGCCGGCGACCAGACATCTCTTCGGCAGGGAAGCCCTGCGGCGCATGAAACCAACGGCATATCTCATCAATACCTCGCGAGGGCCCATAATCGACGAAGCAGAGCTGGTAACTGCCCTGAGGGACGGAATCATTGCCGGCGCAGGGCTGGATGTCTACGAATCCGAGCCCGAGATGGCCCGTGGACTGGCAGGGCTCGACAATGTGGTATGCACAGCGCACACTGCCTCTGCCACGAGATCGTCAAGAACCGGCATGGCGCTGAAGGCTGCACGCAATCTGCTGGCCATGATCAAGGGGGAACCAGCCCCCGACTGCATCAATAAAGAGGTCTATGGCGGATAAGAGTATCTGGAAAAAAAGGGGGGCAGATCTTGAAACAGGGAAGCACGATCATGAATCAAGACCCCCCCGATTATTCTGTTTCACCAGGGCGAATCACTTCACCGGGCGAGGTCGAAGCGGTAGCTGATGTCAATGAATATCCCCGAGAGATCCAGTTCATCGTTGCTGTCATCGGTACTGAATCCGCTGGCGGTCCTGTCGGCATCATGCCGGAACAAGGCATAGCCGATTCTACAGCTCCATTTTATCGTCTCGAACCCTGCAGCGATCTCTCCCCCGATGGCCGGATCATATTTCCTGACCGGAAAATTGAAGTCGGTGCGGACAATGCTGTAGCCAATACCGGACTGGAGAAAGGCTCTGCCTGCTCCTAAAACCGGCCAGACACGGTTCTGGCCGTAAAACACCGGACCGAACAGGGCGGTTACGGCTGTCAGATCCCTGGAGGTGTCCGAAGATATCGAATCGCGCACCTGCCAGCGGTAGGTGTTGTACCGCAGGCCCAGTTCCAGCGAACAGTCCTCCTTAAGGGGGTAGGCGGCACGAAGCACCGGGTAGAGCGCATAGTCCACCTCCAGATCCGAGGTCCCGCCTGCATAGTCCGCGCTCCTGTCTTCACCAACATATGCATACCCGGCACCGATACTGAACGTGATCTGCTCCAACCCTGTTGCGCCACCGGCGGTGTCTGCCGCAAGGACATGAGCGGGCAGTGCCATACTTGACAGCAGGATGCCCACCGTGAGAACGAGCAATGTACCGCGAACAGCACCCGGATGGGACCGGCGGGCCAGGGAACACAGGATCAACCAGCCCAGGATGAGTGACAGGGAAAGAGCCGCAGAGGTCCCACGACCCGCATGCTCACCTGCTGTGCCGATGAAGCACGGCCCTCCGCTCTCGTCGTCTCCCAGGCTGACCGGGTCGGTTTCAGCCGTGGTGAAGCTCCTGTTGGCGCCGTAGACGGTTCCCGCACCATTGGTGGCGTAGGCCCGCACATTATAGGTAGTGTTCGGGCTCAGGCCCGTGATCGTGCTGACAAAGCTGTCTGCACCGCTGCCGTCGGTGGTATGGCTATCGTCAAGGGTTGGGTTCGGATCCGTGCTCCAGCATACACCCCTGGCCGTGTTCGGGTCTTCTTCGTTTACCTCCACCGTGCCTCCGCAGACAGCCATGGTACTGGTGATCCCCGTCACCTCGGCCGTTGTCACGCTCTGGGGGATGAAGAACGACTGGATGAACGTGGGCAGGCCTGCTCCGCTACCGCCCGGGCTCAGACAGATGGCCCCATTGTGATAATCGCATCCCTCACCCTGCATGTTCGGGGCATTGATGGCCCCCAGGTATGCGTCACCGGTGGAGAGGTAGATCTTATTATCAGGTGCGAGCTGCAGTGCCCCGCCATAGCCAGTTATGGAAATATCCACGCGGGAGGTGGAAATTGCAGCCGCATCACCGGCATCCAGATCGAACTGCATGAGCATGCCGGGGCTGTAGCTTGTGATGTAGAGCAGGGTCTCATCCGGGGAGAACTCCACGCCGTAGCAGTCGCGGCCGGCCACATCCAGGCTCAGTGCATTGCTGACTTCCCCGGTTGCGGTATCGAAGTCGTACACCTCGGCGAGTTGCTGGAAATACGAGGCCGAGGCAAGGCGGGAACCGCTAGTAGAGGATTTCAGGTATCCTATCTGGGCGCTGGCGTGGTTGTAGCCGATGTTGGAGACTACCGGGGTATCCGAGATGCCCTCTGAGGTCACGATGAAGGCATGAAATGTGTCCGAGTCGCTCAGGTGGGTGATCACCCAGATGTCCTGGCCGTTTGCGGCGACAACGGCTGTGACCTGCTCGGAGACCGGTCCGGTGACATAGACATTCTTGTTGGTGGTGATGTCTCCCAGGCCATCGTCGAGGGTCATGTCCACCTCGGAATAGCGCAAGTCCGTTTCTGCACAGTGTGTTGCCGGGACCGTGAAGATGTAGAAGATACTGCTGCTGCCTGGTTTGGGTACGATCACGGCAGACTGGGTGGAAGAAGGGTCGCCCAGCAGGCCGGTGCCGTTTGCCATGACGGCATGGTCGCTGTTCCACACGCTCATTCCGTCGGTGTAGAAGAGCAGGTTGCCGTCGTTATCCGAGATCGTGGCGCAGCCTTCGAGCTGATTGATCTGCCCGTCGGTCAGGACCACCGCACTGCCGCTGTTGAAATCCAGCCCGGCGCCATAGCCGAAGTACCAGATATTGCCCTGGCCGTTATCGGCATGGGCCTGATTGAAGAGAAGAGACACACAAAAAACTATCAGGGCAGCCTTCACACAGCAAGCAGAGCAGCGGAATCGCGCCCGGTTTTCTGACGATCCGGTCTCAGACCGGTTGGACAATTTATTCATGGTGCACACCTCCTCATGTTGTTGTACTCGCGTGGATCGGAAAAAAAGAAAGAAAGATTGAGCGATTTATTCGGCTGCGAATGCCTCCCGGTGGTTTATGTGATAGAGGAATGGTGCTTATGGATAAACTGCTGTTGTTTACAGATGGAAGCGTGAATCCTCAGTCCAGGATTGGATATGGGGCCTACCTCGCTGTGCCTGAAGGTGAACTTCCGCTGGATTCGTTGAAGGCGGCCGTGAAGGTGAGACGATTCGAGCACACATCTTCAGTGAAACTGGAATTGCAGACCCTGTTATGGGCGCTGGGCGACATACAGCCATTTTCGGGCACGTTGACTGTGTATACGGATTCTCAGACCATCATAGGGTTGCCGGCAAGACGAGAGCTCTTAGAGCAGAATGAGTATCGTTCAAGGAATAACAGGCTTCTCGGCAATCACGAGCTGTATCGGGAATTTTACAGGATGACCGACCGGTTGAACTGCATATTTGTCAAGGTGCGCGGACACCGGGTGTCGGATCAGAAAGATGACATGGACAGGCTTTTTACCCTTGTTGACAGGGCCTCACGCAAGGCGTTGCGAGAGGATAACGGCCAGGCGGCTGTCTTCAACGAATCGATAAAATCAATAAAACACCTTTTTTGACCTCCCTGGCTATACTTAAGGCGTGTGTTTGACGATAGGTACGATTGTACCGTGGACCTTTGCACCACGGGCGCGGACATGAAAAGAACACACAAGGGGAGAGAAAATGAGGCTTCTTACACGGTCAGACTTTGACGGTCTCGGATGCGCGGTGCTGCTGAAAGAGGTCAACATGGTCGATGATATAAAATTCGTGCACCCAAAGGACATCCAGGACGGGCTGGTCGAAGTGGATGAAAACGACATACTTGCCAATATCCCCTACATGCCGGGTTGCGGACTCTGGTTCGATCACCACTCGAGCGAGACCGAGCGGAGTTCCTATGGATACTTCATGGGCATGAGCAATCCGACCTCACCGAGTGCCGCACGGGTCATCTACGACTATTATGGCGGAAAGATCCGGTTCAACAACTCCCATTTTGACGAGCTCATCACTGCAGTCGACAAGGCCGATTCCGCCCGGTTCACTGCCGGCGAGATTCTCCATCCCGAGGGATGGACCCTCCTGGCCTTTATCATGGACCCGAGGACAGGCCTGGGCCGCTACAGAGACTACCGCATCAGCAACTACCAGCTCATGATGGATATGATCGACTACTGCAGCAAGAAGACCGTGGATGAGATCCTGGCCATAGACGACGTTCAGGAACGGGTGAGGCGTTACTTTGAACAGGACAGGCTTTTTCAGGACATGATCAAGGCAAACTCCACGGTCAGCGGCAATGTGCTGGTGATCGATCTCTTGGGCCAGGAAGAGATCTACACGGGAAACCGGTTCGTACCCTACAGCCTCTTCCCGGAACAGAATATCTCGGTCCAGGTGATGTGGGGGCTGAAAAAGCAGAATATCGTCTTTACCTGCGGCCACAGCATCATCAATCCGACCTCGAAGACCGATGTGGGCCTGCTGATGCTGAAATATGGCGGCGGCGGCCACAAGAGGGTAGGGACCTGCCAGGTTCCCATCGATGATGCCCCTGAGATCCGGGCGGCAATCATCAAGAAGATGAACGAGGACGGCTAGCTGAATCCGTCTTCGCGTCCGATCCCGTCTCCGCCTTCGGCCATGCCGGACACGTCCTGCCCCGCTTGAACCCTTCGCAGGAAAGGTCTCCGGACGGGATGCTCAGGGGATCATTCCCCATTGCGTGCGTAAGGAACAGTCCCCGGGCCTGTCCTGGGGTTCATGCCATGTATTAACCGGTGAAGAAGAAAAGCACAGGAGATGAGGGGTCTTGAATCAAGACCCCTCCTTTTATTTCGTGTTTCTGTTTCCCGGTCGTCAGCCCGGTTAAATGATCAGTATCGGATACAACA
Organism: Deltaproteobacteria bacterium; assembly: GCA_018434685.1. Taxonomy (GTDB): domain Bacteria; phylum Desulfobacterota; class Desulfomonilia; order UBA1062; family UBA1062; genus DSAD01. Next base: position 75,912 of record JAHDOV010000009.1, on the reverse strand, counting down.
AGGGGATCAATCCTCTGTCCTCATAGCTGTAGAAGGGGTGCATGTCGATCCAGCGCACCTCGTCATGCAGGAAGGCAGCGGCCTCTGCGGAGAGGCGATTCAATTCCCAGGTGATGGCCATGAGCAGGTACCCCAACTCGTCGGAACTCCGCACCAGGTACCGCAGATTCCCCAGGCCATCATAGAGGAAACGGTTTTTCCATTCAAAGGAAACGTGGTTCTCGTCGAGATCGGCGAAATCCCCGCCCGCGAAACCGTCGTCAAAGGAAAACCGCATCGAGCCCGTGAGACGGCCATGGTCATCGTACTGGTAGAGGTAGACGATGCTGATGACTGTTTCGTCGGCCTCTTCGGGGTTGTCGGTATCGTAGAAGACCTGTCTGATGAGCCTGCCCCCGTCATCACGGTATTCACGGCAGAGATTGACAACAGTCCCGTCGCTCACATCGTGGTCCGGGTCCGTGATCGCCTGCGCCTCGGTGAACCAGTATACGGTTATTAAGGAGACGTCATACTCGTCATCGACCTCGGGGGCTGCAGTGATGATGTGGCCGATAAACTCCGAGCCATCCCTCTCATCGAATATGGTCTTGCGCACCATGACATTGTCTGTGATACGATAGACCAGATCGATGTCATCAAAGACTTCGTCCGCGGTCCCCAATGCAAAGGAGCTTATCCGTCCATTGTCATCATACCGATACGTCAGCTCGGAAAAGAGCTCATAAGGTTCCATTTCCTCTGCCGCACCAAAGCTCCTGGCGATATTCACCGTCACCCCGGTGTCTGTTTCGTTCAGGCTCATCTCGCTGGTGGCGAAGGCATGTGTGAACTCGGGCATAGCCGAGTATCCTGTGAGCGCAGCCGCATCTCCCTGGGAGATATACCCTGACACTGAAGCCGTGGGTACGTAGGCTGCGTGATCGGAATCGGTGAAACAGGCGGAAAACATCAGACAGCAGGCCAATGCGACAGGCAATAATCCTCTGGTTGTGTGCACACTTCCTCCTCGAATGCTTGTAGTGGTGTTGAGATTATCCGAAACCCTCTTCGGCAGGGCTGAACGTGCCCATGAGCCTTTTCACCGTTTCTTGTCTCAGTCCGTCACCCGCTTCACCATGGAGAGGAGTTCACCTCAGGCAGAGCACCGCTCAAGCGCCAGGAGGATTTCGTCTCTGAGCAGCCCTTCACTTGCCTGTCCACGCTCTTCAAGGGCGGAGACTGCCTCCTGCCCCCCGATACGGCCGAGCGCCCAGGCCGCCATGCCCTGTACACGCTCGTCGGTATTCTCCAGGATGGCTCTTTTGAGTTCTGGGATGTATTCCTTGTCGAGGCTGTTTCCCATGACGCGGGCCACGTTCATCTTCCAGCGCCAGATCCCCTCGGCGCCTGCGTAGAACATGTGCGGCCAGATCTTGGCTTCAAAATAGTCCCCGTCCATGTGCAGCAGCCGGGAAAGATCGAAATCTCCCGCCATGAGGGCGACCCTGCTGTTCATGTTCATCCCCCGGGCCAGCCAGGGGGCATTTCTCGGGCACACATTCTGACAGCGGTCACACCCGTAGACATACATGCCCATGGGCTCGCGAAGCTCCATGGGGGTAATGCCCCGGCCGAAATACGACAGGTAGGATATGCACCTTTCGGGATCTATCGTGCAGGGACCTTTGAGCGCCTTTGTGGGACATGCCGCGATACAGGCATTTCTGCACCAGTCGGGGCAACCCAGGGCCACGGTGGGTGCATCCGGGGAGAATTCATGATCAATGACCACGGCAACAGGGATCACCCAGGAGCTCTTCCGTGCCACCCTGTTTGCATAGAGCAGGCAGTTCTTGCCGAAGGTCCCGAGCCCGGCACGGGCCGCGGCCACCCGGTGGGGAAGGTGAAACGGCACCTTCGAATCGATGCCATTGTCCCTGAGATATGACCGGAAATCCTTGATCCTCTTGGACAGGCCGTCCCTGGTGACCCGGTCGTCGTCCATGTAGCACCGGCCGAAATGCCCTTCCATGGACCGGGGAAATGCCTCACGAAAATAGGCGTCGAGCAACACGATAACGGATTTTGCACCCGGCAGTATCTTTTTCGGGTCGATTCCTTCTTCGAGGTCGAGGCCCATTATCGAGATCCATTCATAATCGGGTTTTCTCGAAGCCAGGATCTCGCCATGCTCATGAAAGGGTTCTGCAGAGGTAAACCCGATGTCGTCAAAACCGATGCTCTTTGCCTGCTCGATGATCTCATTCTTTGATACCATGATCCCTCCTTTCATACAAAAACAGGTACAAGAAATACGCGACAGTGCCCCTGGAAATCGACATGCTCTCGATCATCCTCTGTATCAGATCCATGTACGCGAAAAGAGCATCTTCGTTCCAGCCTGTCCTGTCCACCATGATGCACCCCTGTACCGATACCACGATAACCCTGGTCATGGGAAGAGAATCGAGGTCATCATCCGGAGTAGAAAACTGCTAAAAAGACACAAGAATAGGGCATGATTCTTTGATATAGATACACCTGCCTCCTGCACTATATGCCGTACGCAGTGCCCGGTAAATGCTATCACCGATGACGGTGTGAACCAGAAACGCTGTCGTTCAAGGGCCGAAGGCCTCAATGAACGGGGGTTCTATCTCTACTGGTGCCGGGCATGCCGGGAGAACTGTCCCCTGTCGAAGGGAAAAGAAGAAGCGGGGGCAACGCATGAAACATGTAAATAATTCATGATTCAAGACCCATCCTTTCTTGTTTGGGTAACCATCAAATAACACAATGAAATTGTGGCAATCAACTCTTTACGGTGGTAAGGTGTCTGTGTGTGCAAAGAAATTCTGTACATTATGAAAAGATAATGTTTTTATAATGTTATTGTAAGCAACAACGTCTATATTACTCAATTGGTGACGAGCGAACGGCTCTACACCGGGAGATGCAGCAAATACGGCAACAAGGAGGCAGCAGGGATGAAAGAGCCGGGATGGATTTGGTACAAACTGCGCGGGGCATTGATCGTTCCCGTTTATCTTTTTGCAATGGTCTTCACCTGGTATGAACACGAAAGCTGGGTGCTGTATCCACTGGGAGGGGCCCTGTTTACTGCCGGATGGATACTGAGAGTCTGGTCGCAGATGCATCTGCATTATCGTTTGAAGGTACACAAGGTTATGACCAGAACCGGCCCGTATGCCTATGTTCGAAATCCGATCTATATCGGGAACACGCTGATCCTGATCGGCGTGACGGTCCTGGCTGAGATGCTCTGGCTGACTCCTGTTATGCTCGCATGCTGCGCCCTGACCTACACCTTTGTTGTCCGCTATGAGGAGAGCCATCTCACCGGAAAATACGGCGAGCCGTACGTCGAGTATCTTCAGGCTGTTCCCCGGTGGATGCCCCGGACGAAAAATGTTCACCCTGTTGCCTCCATAAAGAATCTGGGTGAGTTCCTGATGCCGAGTATCAGGGCAGAGGCCCACATGTTCCTGCTCCTCATTCCCGTGGTGATCAAAGAGATCATATGTGTTTCCTGATCCGGGATGACAGGGTGCCTGAAGAACGGGCGCAGGTCATGAACCATGGGAATACGGGCGTGAATCAGGGGCTGACCTCACGCCCGCTGTCTCAATGCTGTTCTTCAAAACTCTGTACAATCATGAGGAACACGGGTTTTGCACGTTCATACCTGTCTGTCGGCGCCCAGAGGATGATCTCGTGATAGTGGTGAAATCCCTCCACTGCGGTGTACAGGTATGAGATACGCTCACTGTTCGTGGCCCCCGAGATCTCGAGCATGATCGCCTGGTTTCCGTGAATGGTACACTCTCTGGGCTGACCCAGGGATACATCCGAGAGGGTATCGATGAGGTACCAGCTCTTCATCCGGAAAAATCCCTCCAGATCGAGATCCAGGAACTGCCAGAACCCGAACTTGTTCTCTGTCAGCACAACCAGATAGTGCTGCTGCTCCAGGTCGGCAGCCTGGATCACTGCCCGCTCATGCACGGCGAGCTGCACCCACGCGAGAGGGACGCGGACGGAACTCAGGGTATCGTGGGAGAGGATCTCCTTCACAGGCTCGTCTGCTGTCGGGTATCCCGGCAGAGAGCACGACGAAAGGACACAGAGCATGAGGAGCAGGGAGGTGTGATACGCAAAAGACTTCATCGTACCTGTTATAATAACGGCCCTTGATGCTAATGCCATGAAATACCATGTGGTTGCCCGGTATTCTGAAGAATACACGTTCAATTCAGGGAACCTATCGTAATGACTTGTTATTTAAGGGGTTGGGGCAGGTCACCCAGGGTATCCTTCAGATAAGATAAGACTCTAGAAAGAATCAGATGTGATACAGGTGGAGAAAGGAAAGGGGGCAGGAATGCCTGCCCCCTTGAGTTGTTTAGGCTTTGTAAACGTTGGAAGCCTGGGGCCCCTTGGGACCGGCAACTATGTCGAAAGTTACGCGCTGGCCTTCTTCGAGTGACCTGAAGCCTTCCTGCTTGATCGATGTGTGGTGCACGAATACATCTTCCCCGCTGTCAGCTGTGACAAAACCAAAACCTTTTGAATCGTTGAACCATTTTACTGTTCCTTGGGCCATTGAATACCTCTTTTTTTCCAGATCCCCTTCTTCATACGATGAAGGACTCTGTGTGTGTTTTTCTGAAAAAGGAATGTATCATCAATGGAATTTTGACTTGTTGAAGTGTATCGCAGGTACGTTTCTTCAGGCAAATTCAATCCGACATATTCACTTTCCAGTTATGGAGGGACATTAGGCGTGAAAAGATCAGGCGTCAAGCACTAAATTAATTTTATAAAAACAGAGGCAGGTTTTGAAACGGATACAATCGTAAATCAAGACCTGCCCCCGAACCTGATCTCATAGTTCAGATCATACATGGCTGTTGTTCAGTGTGCGGGAGGGGGTGCCCCCCCCCGCATGTATAGATCAGTAACCCTCTTCGTCCGAGACCCAATCCTTGATGACACCTTTGCCGTCCCAGATCTGCTCGCCGGTTTCGCGTTTGACCATCCTGACGGCCCACTGCGGGCAGTGGCCTACACACCAGCCGCAGCCATAGCATTTGTCGAGATCGAAGGTCGGTTTGGTTCCTGCTGCCTTGTCGAGGCTGATGGCACCATAGGGGCACAGGTCTTCACAGATTCCGCACTGGTTGCACTTCTCGTCGCTGAATTCCGGGATGACCGGGGTGATGTCCTGCATATAGGGTCCTTCACGTTTCCAGTCGCGCAGATACATGAACTGGTCGGTGATGACCGGGATGTCCTTGATGGTCTTGTAGCCCTTTGCGTCCATCCACTGCTCAAATTCTTTTATGGTCTTGCTCAGCACCTTGACCCCACGGGAGTAAACTGCCGAGCACATGCCCACCAGGTCACAGCCGCCCAGCACATGCCGCGCGACATCTTTACCGGTGAAGACTCCACCACCGCCTAAGAAGGGCATCTCGGGGATTGTGGCTGTGGTCTCGAGGATCTTGGCAAGTGAGAAGATCTGCCAGGGTCGACCCATGAGTCCGCCCATGGAACCCGGAACACCGTAAAACGAATTTGTGTCTGCGTCGATCCAGGCGCCGTAGAAGGCGTTGTTGCCGGAAATTGCATGTCCCCCGCCTTTCTGGATGGCCAGGGCAACTGCCGCGGCATTGACACACTGCGGCGTGGTCTTGAAAATGATCGGAATATTCACTGCATCCACGCAGGCCTTGGTCACCTTGTATGCGGTGGCAGGGTCCAGGGCCAGGGGGGCACCCACATCCTTGTGCGCCTCGATGGCGCCGAAGGTGGCGTGCGGTCCGCCTGTGTCGAGTTCGATCATTTTGCAGCCGCGTTCTTCGAGATCTTTCAGAAACGGAATCCAGGTCTCGGCCTCGGCGCTTGTTCCGGAACACGAGGCGATGTAGAGCATGCCCATCTCTTCACAGGTCTTCAGACACTTCGGCAGTTCCTCGTCAAGCCAGCGCTCATATTCCATGTTGTGGAACATCTGTGAGCAGATCCACACATCCTTCAGGTCATTGCCCTCGTGTCTGAGGGAATAGAAGAACGGTCTCGGCCAGCGGTGAGGGCCGTCGATCTTGTGAACGGTCTTGCCGATTACCCAGCCGATGCCCTGCTCGCCGACTCTGCGGACGAGTTTCTCAACTCCGCCGTAATCACATGAGGTTACTCCGATAGGGTTCTTCACCGGTACGCCGCAAAATGTAGTACTTAAGTCTGCCATGTTTCCTCCTTGATGTAGTATTCTTGATGTTTTCCAATCTGGTGGAGTATGGAAGATATTGTTTTAGGCTTCACATTGCGGTTGCGAAGCAAGACCGGAGCGTTGGTTTCCCTCGTGTCGAAAGACCCGATGAGATAAGCCCCTGTTTCGAGGCATGAGGCAACCGGCCAGTATGGCTGACCTCCCGGCCCGGCTGCGTGATCATCATCGGATCGGCCTACCCGTCGACGATTCCGTCGCACTGTGCTGACTTCTTCTCGAAGAAACCGACCATTCCAGCAATATCCTTTCCATACTCCACGTCGTTGGAATGCTGAGAAGAAGAGCAACGAGCATGCCAGGGTACATGTCTGGGTAAATAATAAATAAGATCAATGATTATAGACTGTTGAAAAAGATACCATCTTTGGGTGCAACGACTCAAATGTCACACCCTTGCTGATCAGGAATGGAAGGTCTTATGCTCTGATATTCTAACACTCTGAGAAAACAACAGATAAAGGCGCGACTCTTCTGTCGCCCCCCAACGACCTAAAGGTCGCCGAGGAGGTCTTTCCAGCGGGGGTGTCTTCTCATCCGGGCAATCCTGCGCTGTACTTGGCGGATCGTGATGCCGAGAATCCGGGCGGCCTCTTTCCGGTCACCCCCGGTCCGGGACAGGACAAACAGTACGTGACGATCCATATCCTCTTTCATGGTGCACAGCGATGGGGAAAGGGTGGGGGTTGGCTGAGAGGAAACGCCGAGGTGATCCGGCATGACAGTGCTGCCGTCGCACAGGAGTGCGGCAGTGTCGATAAGCTGTTTCAATTCGCGGATGTTGCCCGGATAGTCCCTTTGTTCGAGTAGTTCCAGGGCCTCGTTGCTGAATCCCTCGATCTGCCTGCCGTACGTGGCACATGCCGTCCGGAGAAAATGCCCGGCAAGAAGGGATATGTCTTCGGGCCGTTCGCGCAGAGGCGGCAGGTGAATGTGCGCGGATTTGAGGCGGTAGAGGAGATCGAGGCGGAAGGTTTTTTCCCTGCAGGCCTCCTCGAGATTCCGGTTTGTGGCTGAGACGATGCGGACGTTTACCCTGCGCGGAGATGTATCGCCGAGACGGGTAAGCGTCTGCTCCTCGATCACCCGAAGAAGTTTCGGCTGAAGGTGCAGTGGGAGTTCTCCGATCTCGTCGAGGAAGAGGGTTCCGCCGTTGGCCTGCTCAAAAAATCCCAAGTGGTCATGGTTGGCCCCGGTGAACGATCCCTTGATATGCCCGAAGATCTGGCTTTCAAAGAGGGAATCCGGAATGGATGAGACGTTGACAGTGACCAGCGGGCCTGATGGATTCTGGCTGGATCGGTGAATCCCGCGGGCCAGGAGTTCTTTTCCTGTGCCTGATTCGCCTGTTATAAGCACCGGGTTGTTGCTGCGGGCCATGATGCCGGCATAGGTAAGGATATCATTCATGTGGGGGTTTCGTGTGAGCAAGTCCCTGAACTCGGGCGGGCTCTGGGTGAGGCGTCCCGGTTCCCGTTCGTTGCCGCTGCATGCGCGCAGCCCCTTGCGTTCGAAGGCCCGTTCGATGGAAAGGAACAGGCGCTGGCTGTCAACGGGTTTGACCAGGTAGTCGAAGGCACCGAGCCGGATAGCCTTTACCGCAGTCTGTATGTCATCGACTGCGGTCAGGATGATGAATTCCGTCTGGGGAACATAGGCCTTTGTGGATTCCAGGACCTCCAGCCCGTCCACCTCGGGCATGAGCAGGTCAAGCAGCACGAGATCGTAGCTGTTGTTCCTGATGATCTCGAGGGCCTGTTTTCCATCCGCACACACGTCGACCTCGCTGTATCCCCGACGCCTGAGGAGACGGCGCAGAGAGCTCAGCGCAATGTGTTCGTCATCGACTATGAGTATCTTCATAATCTCAGCCTGGGGGTGCTGTTGATGATTTCCTGAAGGGCATAGGGGGAAACCTTCGAGCTCAGCATATGCCAGTGGGAGGGGCACCGAGGTGCAAGGGAAGCGGCATCTTGGGCGCAGACAATGACCGTGATCAGAGGAAATATCGCAGTGATCTCCAGGAGCATGGCGAGATAGCCGCTGATGCCCTCCGGAGGATGAACAATCATGATGTCGATCTCGGGATGTTCATACATGATATGCTCCAGATCCTTTGTGCCGATCATTTCCGAGAGGGGCAGGTGGATCATGTCCTTGAAGGAAGAGTGTATTTCAGTGAAGGTCCCCCTTTTCCGCTGAAGATGGAGAATGGTGGGACGCGGCGATCGTTTGTTTTTGTATCCTTCGACAGGAAGGGAAACAATGAACCGTGAACCCCGGCCGGGATGCGAGAGAACACCCAGCAGCCCGCGATGTTCCTGGACGAGATTGTAGGATACCGAGAGCCCCAGCCCGGTGCCGCCGCTGTTGCGGCGGGTTGTGAAGAACGGCTCGAAGATACGCTCCACGAGTTCGGGCTCCATCCCTGTGCCGTTGTCCACGATCTCGATGACAACGGATCTGATCCGTCTGGCAAACCGTGTTCGAATGGTAAGCCTGCTGCCTTCGCGGGAGGGCATGGCATGAATGGCGTTCAGTGCCAGGTTTGTGATCACCTGCTCCAGCTTCTGGAATTGACCCTCTATGATCGGAATATCGTCCGCCAGATCGATCTGCAGCGAGCTGACGGATTTTCTCAGCTGGGAACCCACAATGATCATGGCCTTGTCAATGACCTCGTTTATCCGCACCGGGGCCTTGTGGATTCCCTCATCCCTGCGGACAAAATCCTTGAGATTCGCCACGACCTGGTTGATTCGCTCCGAACCGGTCCTGATGGCCTCGATCATGTCATACATGTCCTGCATGAGTTCCTTGCCATCTAGACCGTTCACCGACCAGCCGGGATGTGCCTCCAGATACTGCTCGATGATCGGCCTGAACAGTCCCCAGGTCTCCTCGATGAGCGGGATATTGTACCCGATGAAACTGTTGGGGTTGTTGAGTTCATGGGCGACCCCGGCTACAACTTCGCCCAGGGAGGCGAGCTTGTCTGCGTGGATTATCTGCTGACGGTGGAGCTCTGTTTCCCTGCGGAGCCTGACCTCCTGGGTGATGTCCTGCCAGGTCCCCACGATATGGCTGAACGACCCGTCGGGATTCCTGAAGACCCTGCGAAGATTACCGAGCCACTTGTAGCTGCCATCAGAGCACCTGAAACGATACTCAAAGCGCTGGGTGTCCATATAGCGCTGCTCTTCAAGTTCACGGAAGATACGATCCCGGTCTTCGGGATGCAGGTGATCGTGCCAGAAACAGGGGTCCTCCTCGAACTGCACTGCAGAATATCCTGTGATCTCCTGTATGCCACCTCCGACATAGATGGATCCCCAGTTGCCATCAACCTTGCGGGAATACGGTACAATGGGCAGAGATTCCATGAGGATGGCGAGTTGTTCGGTGGTATTTCTGAGCGCCTCTTCCGAGTTTTTGATCTTGCTGATTTCCCGGGCGAATATCGCAATCTTGACGACATTGTTCTTTGTATCGAAGACCGGATACATGTCGTTGTCGTACCAGATGCCCCTGTCTTTGTCCTCGAAACGGACCGGTTTCCCTGTTCGGAGCACCTTATCGGCATTGGCCCTTCTCAGCCTGGCCACGTCTTCGGGTAAGCAGTCCCAGATGCAGGTGCCCATGAGCTCGGGAAGATTTTTCCCCACCCTGTGGGCGGTGACTCCGTTTAAATCCAGGACGATCCCGTTGCTGTCGATCATGAGAATGGTCTCGGAAGGGGTGTTGAGCAGTGACCGCACGTCCAGGTACTGTTCCTTGAGTATTTTCTGGGAACGCTTGAGCTTGTTGATTTCCTGCATGAGCTGTCTGAATGGGGCTATGATGACATCGGGCCTCCTCTTGGATGTTGGATCAATGAAAGGAGGCCGTAACCAGTGTTCGTCGTGATGCAGCATGCATAAACTCCAAAACTCTCACCTGCTCTGGTGACTGTGTTGACCGGACCACCCAGACTGGTCTGTCTGCCCGTCTGGTTGGTTTCAAGAGGGATAGTATATCTGTATCGCGAAAGATATTCAACGATAAGATCGGTTCAGGTATTGAAACAATGAACAGGAGCATGAACCAGGTCCTGTCCCCCGACATTTCAATATGTTATAGTATCTTGATAGCCGCAACCCGCTGACAGAGATGTATGACTTTGGGGCTGACGTGTTCGCGGGTTCTCTTTACCGGGGGAGTGCTTTAATAACTCATATTTTCTCTGTAAGCTGACGATCATAGCAGGCATTAAGACTTGTAAGTTCGAGATGGAGGGTATTCATGAAACGATTCTTTTATATGTTGCTGTGTACACTGGCCCTGTCTGTTCCTTGCCATGCTGCATCGCCTTACCGTATCCATGTGATGCAGGTATCTGATGTAAAGCCCTATGAGCATGCCTATGAGGGATTCATCGAGGGCCTTGCCGATCTTGGTATGACCGAGGGCCGGGATTTTATTATCACAAGGCATATTATCGATGCTGATGTGGATTCCAATTTGTGGGAAAAACTGATGATACTGCGCAAAATCAAGAAAACCGCAGCCGAGATTGCCGATGCCAGACCCGATTTGGTGCTCACCCTCGGGACACCCACAACCAAATATGCAAAGAGCAGGATCATCGAGGCCGGTATCCCCCTGGTTTTCTCCATTGTTTACGACCCGACCGTTGTGGGGGCAGTTTCCATGGAGAAAAGTGGTCCTGGCTTTACCGGTGCTTCTATCTACATTGATCCCTACAATATTCTCCAGATCGCCAAGCAATGTTTTCCTGAAATAAAGAAGATGGGAATCATACACAGCAGCGATGACAACTCCGTTGCCTTTGTCGAGGAGACCAAGCTCAAGGCAACGAAACTGGGTATGACCATTGTCAACGCAGAGGTGAACAAGTACGATGATATCGATCCGGTTGCCCGGAAGATGATAGCCGAGGGTGTTGACGCCTTTGGAATACCGGCTGACACGTATTATGTTATCCGCGACAAGATCGCCGCCAGGACATTGGCCAAGATCACCATGGAGAAAAAGATTCCCACCATTATCTTTCACGCTGAAGCGGAGAAGGGTTCTCTCATTGCCATCGGTTGCGAATTCAAGGCCGTAGGAAGCCTTTCGGCCCAGCAGGCGCATAAGATCCTTACCGGGAACGTAAAGCCGGAAGATCTGCCCATTTCATACCAGGACAAGCTGGTCATCCTCATAGATCCCGAGGCGCTCAAGGCATATGGCCGCACCACACTCCCTGACGGGGTACTGCAACTGGCAAGACCATTGTAGGGCCACCCAAAAAGACAGGGGTCACCCATTGAAAGGTTCCTGCAACTAGGATAAGGAACTCCCATGTCCCTTGCCGTCATGACCATGGTCCTGTTCGCCGCCTGTTTGCACGCGACCTGGAACTTTGTCCTCAAGAGCGGGGACGATAAATACCTCGGCATGACCGCCGTTGTGCTCGGGCACATACCGTTTTCGGCTGCTGCGCTCGTGTATGCGCCCCTGCCCGGTCGCGAGGCCATTCCCTACATTATCGCGGGGGCAGTGCTGCACGTGGGATATCAGCTGTTCCTGCTCGCCTCCTATCGCATCGGTGACCTGAGCCAGGTCTATCCCCTGGCACGCGGTGTGGCGCCCCTTTTCGTGGCAGGTATCTCGGTGGCCCTGCTGGGGCAGCACCTCTCCTGGCTGGAACTGGCCGCAGTGATCACGATCGGTGCCGGTATCATGAGCCTGACCGCGGTACGCCGCAGCGACGGGATGCGCAATGGACGGGCCGCAACGCTGGCCATAATCACCGGGGGGTTCATTGCCGCGTATTCACTGGTGGATGGTCTCGGGGCCCGCATGGCCGGCACCGCCCTGGGGTACTATGGCTCGCTCTCGATGATAAATGCCGCCATCTTTGCTGCAACCATGGGTATTGTCCGGCCCGGGGTCGTGACGAGGCTGGTGTGCCGGGAATGGCGGCTTGCACTGGGCAGCGGAGGAGCCTCGTTTCTTGCCTACTCGCTGGTGATCCGGGCGTTTACCCTGGCGCCGATCGCCCTGGTGACTGCCCTGCGGGAGACAAGCATCATATTTGCGCTGCTGCTTGGCGTTTTTGTCCTCAAGGAGCGGTTCAGCCTCGTGAAAACGATCGCCACCGTAATCACGATGCTCGGTGTCGTCCTGCTGCGCATCAGTTCCTGAGGGTCGCGTTGCAGGGCCGAGAAGCGAGGGAATAGCCTCCGGGGTTCCAGCACTCGGGAGAGAAACACAGGGAACGTCTTGCCTTGATCCGTCCCTGGTATGCCTGAAAAGTGCGGCCTTAAGCTCGTTATGAGAATATGGTATGTTCACGGGGCACAAAATCGTATACAGTGTACCCAGGTAAAACCGGTGTGGTGAACGTTCAGTCCATGTTGAGGAGGGGTTAATGCAATGAAGGCTCTGGTAGAGGTGATCGTAAAGGCGCTGGTCGACAAGCCTGACGAGGTGAAGGTGACGGAAGTGACGGGTACCAATGTGAATGTCCTGGAATTGCGGGTAGACAAGGACGATGTCGGCAAGGTGATCGGCAAGAAGGGGCAGACGGTCAGTGCAATCCGCACCATCCTGAATGCCACCTCGGCGAAGCTCAAGAAACATGTCGTGCTGGAAATCCTGGAATAAAGACGCCGCACGGATAACTTCCATTGCCTGAAGTATCCACTGGCCGGGAGAACCAGGGATGTGCCCGTAACGCAATCGAGTCGGTATCCCGGGGCGGTTGCGCTTGACGGCATGGCGGGTTTCACAGTAAGCGTATCCTTGATAACCGAATAGTTCAGGTTGACCCGAGGCATACGTGGAAGAATACAATTTAACGACGGTAATCAGGATCCTTCAGTCTGCTCTTTCTGATCATCGGCCTGGCCGCATTCATCATCGATGTGAACATGAACCTCCGCGCGGTCAGGGTGGAGATAGACAACCGGATGGAAGCACGGCAGAGTGGCCGTGCCGGGCAGGCCGGTCCAGATGATCGACCAGGATATACACCCCCGGGGAGGAACCTCATGATTAGCATGCAGGCGCAACGAAACGAGCTCGTGCTCTACGGCAGAAAACTCATCTCATCACGGCTCACCACCGGTTCGGGTGGAAACCTGAGCGTGATCGATCGTGCTGCAGGGCTCGTCGCTATCACCCCCAGCGGTGTCGACTACCTCGACATGCACCCCGAAGACATCGTGATCGTCGATCTCGACGGCACCGTGAAACAAGGGCGGTATGCACCGTCGAGCGAACTGGATTCCCACCTCGCGCTGTACCGGGAGCGTGAAGACATCAATGCCGTGGTGCACACCCACTCGGTCTATGCCACGACGATCGCCTGCCTGAACTGGGAGCTCCCGGCAGTACACTACCTGGTGGGGTTTGCCGGGACAAAGGTTCCCCTGGCCCCGTATGCCACGTATGGCAGCAGAGAGCTTGCCCGGAATATCTGTGAGACCATAGGCTCGGGCAATGCCGTGCTGCTGGCCAACCATGGCCTCATGGCCGTGGGAGCAGATCTCAAGACGGCATTTATCATTGCCGAGGAGATCGAGCTTGTCGCCCGCATTTACCTCCAGGCAAAGTCTGCCGGCGAACCGGTGATTCTCTCGGACGAAGAGATGCACCGGGTGATCGAAAAGTTTAAGACCTACGGCCAGAGGACATGATTAAGGAGCGGGCACGACAAGGCCGGGAAGGCTTTGCGGACAAGGCCTGCCCCCTCATCCGTGCAGCGAACACCCCACTCCAGCCATAATCAGGCCAGGCTCTTCTTTCCCGTTGCCACCAGGTGCCTGCAGCCAGCCGGTGCCCGTTTCAGCCCGGGTAAAAAATATGTCTTTACAACGCAGCTACTTCCCAGTAGGAGAGTTCACCCTTATGATTATCGGTAAAGTATGATTCGGCCACGAACATCATCTCACCAGAGAACCTGTCATGGCGCGTTATACATCGAGCTGTTTGAGGCCGCAGTCGCGGGTCCTTCAGTGTAAAATACAGACCGAGGGGTAGAAGGAAGGAATTATTATGAAGAAGGAAAACTGCATACTGTTCAGCGGCGGTATTAAAGGCGCGGAAGAGGAATTCGGGACGAATGCAGAGCGTTTCGGCATCGAAGAGGTGAACTTCACCTTTGAGGGGCACGCCATTGTGCGCCAGCGGGGCCTGCGCGTTTTGAACAGCGATGAGCTCAAGAACGGCGACGTGAGCCTGGAGTATATCTCTCGGTTGATGAACCGCCGCTACACCACGACACCGACATTCCGCAAAATCCTGCAGAGCATCTGGTACCAGATCAACAGCGGTCAGGAGATTTACGTGGTCGGGGAGATCCTGGATGACAAGACCGTCAAAGGCGGTACCGGATGGGGCGCCGAGTTTGCCAAGCTGTGCAACAAGCCTTTGTATGTGTTCGACCAGAAACGTGATTCGTGGTTCCACTGGAATGAGCTCGACTGGATCGAGTGCACGGGAAAGAACGAGCCGGTCATCAGCCACGTTCATTTCACCGGGACCGGAACACGCTTTCTCGAAGACAACGGCAGGAAGGCAGTGGCGGAGTTATTCGAGAGATCATTTGCCTGATCCGGCAATATTCCTGCTTGACGGCTGGAATGAGGGCAGCCTCACCAGCCGGTGTCCCATGAGTTGCGCCGGCAGAGCAGGGAGGGAGATACCTTCCCGGCGGCCCTGACCGTCGGGACGCAAGCGGCCGTACTCGCGATCAAAAATTCCATCCCCGGGTATACCAGGGTCATGGGTAAAGGGATCTGCCAGGCTGTTATCAGGGGCGGGATCAGGACGTAGTTGGATTTCGCCGCATGGAGAGAGCATCACCATAGTTGCCTGACTGCCGGTTTGATAGTACAATGCGGGTCATAGCTACGTGCTGCACTATCGTCACTAGGGAGGGAACTCATATGGGATCGTTCTCGGGTTTTCCGCAGGACCTGTTCGGTTTTTTGAATGACCTTTCCAGCAACAACAATCGCGAGTGGTTCAACGCGAACAAAGACCGCTACCAGGAGTCGGTCGTCGAGCCGATGATGGAATTCATCCTCGCCATCGGGGAATGTCTGCTCAGGATCAGCGGCAGCTTTGTGGCAGACCCCAGGCCGAGCGGCGGGTCCATGTTCCGGATCTACCGGGACACGCGGTTTTCCCATGACAAGCGTCCGTACAAGGAAAATGTCGGCTGCCAGTTCCGCCATGTTGCGGGAAAGGATGCCCATGCCCCGGGTTTTTATGTCCACCTGCAGCCCGGAGAGGTGTTCGTGGGCGGAGGGATCTGGGCACCGCCCAACCCGGTTCTCGACAGGATCCGCACGGCGATTGTCGAACACCCCAATAGGTGGCGGGAGGTGATCACCGGCCCGAAAGTGGCCCAGCGCTTTCTGACCATGGAGGGCGAGGGCCTGAAGCGGCCGCCCAGCGGCTATGATCAAGGCCACGAATTTATCGGGGACATCAAGCGCAAGACGTTTTTCCTCATGCATGAGGTGGAGCCTTCCCGGATCACCCGGGCCGGGTTCATCGACGAGGTGGCCGAGGCCTTCACCGGGGCTTCACCCCTGGTGGAATTCATTGCCCGGTCACTGGGGCTCTCCTTCTGAGTCGCACCGGGAAATCCCGCTGAGGTTAAAGATTGGGCGGCGAATACCGCCATTGACACAGTGCACGCTGCACAGTATGTCTGTAGTATCAGGGAGGAAGATGCCATGAAGGAAAACCAGCAGACCCTTGTTCAGCAAGCAGAGACAGTACCGAGAAACACTGTCGCGGCGGGAACGAAAACCTCCATCCAGGTGCTCATCAGCAGCGAGCAGGCCCCGAATTTCGCGATGAGGTGTTTCACGATCGAGCCGGGCGGTGGTATGCCGAATCACACCAATGCGGTGGAGCACGAACAGTATGTCCTGGGCGGCCGTGCCGAGGTCGGGATAGGGGACCGGGCGTACGAGGTCAAGGCCGGAGATGTCGTGTTTATCCCGGCTGGCGTTCCCCACTGGTATAAGAACGACGGGGATGAGGCCTTCCGGTTCCTCTGCCTCGTTCCGAATCAGCCGGACACCATCGAATTCGTCACAATCAGCTGACAGCAGCGGCAGGGGTATTGCTTGCGTCCTTGCCCGTGCAGTTCATAGCAGACGGGATCAAGGGGATTCTCGGCTGAGGTGCAGCACCGGTTCGTTACCAACAAAATGCAAGTGAGGAGATGGTTGTGAAGGTACACATCTGCCTGGGCACCAGGGCGCATCGTGAGTCCTGTATTCGAGCGTTGCACGACTCTGCCCTGTGGGACACCTATTTTTCAGACCTTCCTATGATCGACGACATGTTCGACCGGGGCTTCGATGCAAAAGAAATTCATGTAGCCGTGAATGATCGTGGCGAGTGCATCGGCTATATCTGGGTTGCACGTGGCGGGTGCTTCGCACATTTTCCCTACCTGAGGAGTTTTGCCGTTGAGAAGGGCTGTCGGAACCAGGGGATCGGCGCCGGGCTGTTGCGCTATTTTGAAGAGGTCTCCTCATCGAACAGGTTTTTCCTGCTGGTCAGCGAGCTCAATGAGACGGCGCAGCGGTTCTACGAACGGCACGGCTATACCCCTGTGGGGAAGGTACCGAACCTGTTCAAGAACGGGATCAGCGAAATCATTTTAACGAAACACGTACAGCCGGCCGGGTAAGCCCGAGGCATATCCTGCAGGAACTCCCCGTGGCATTGAACTTTCAGGCCGCGGAGTTATATTCACAGAGATGATTCTGCAGGAAAAAAACAGGAAGATCCGGAAGGTCATCAGGAGCAGACCCACGATCGAAGGCGCCGGCGTACACCTGAAACGGGCCTTCGGCTTCAGCGAGGTCCCGGCGTTCGATCCGTTCCTGCTTCTCGACGATTTTCGTTCGAGCGATCCCTGGTATTACCTCGGTGGGTTCCCCTGGCATCCGCACCGGGGGATCGAGACCATCACGTATGTTCTCCGCGGAGAGGTCGAGCACGGCGACAGCATGCACAACAGCGGGGTTATCGCTCCGGGGGATGTGCAATGGATGACAGCCGGCAGCGGCATTATTCACCAGGAAATGCCCCGGGGTGACAGCAAGGGCTTCATGGGAGGGTTTCAGCTCTGGGCCAATCTGCCGGCATCCAACAAGATGATGAACCCCCGGTACCGCGAGGTGAAGAGCCACCAGATACCGGAGATCACCACGCAGGGAGGTGCCTCCATCAGGATCATCTGCGGCGAGGTCGAGGGGACAGAAGGGCCTGTCCGGGATATTGTGATCGATCCGGAATACCTCGATATTACGGTGCCGTCCGGATCACAGTTCATCCACCCCACAGAGCCCGGCCGCACGGTCTTTGCCTATGTGATCGAGGGGAGGGCACATTTCTGCCACGAGAAGAACCCGTTCAACTATGAGCGGCAGGGGGCGAACTACTTCGACATCGAGCGCGATTCGTTTGTGTCGAACGAAAACCTTGTCCTCTTCGATGACGGTGAGCAGGTCGTTGTGAGCACCGAGTATGACCCGGTTCGATTTCTCCTCATTTCCGGCAACCCCATCAGGGAGCCGGTGGCCTGGTACGGACCGATCGTGATGAACACCCAGGAAGAGCTGCGGATTGCCTTCGAGGAATATCGCCAGGGCACGTTCATCAAATATGAGAACGCCTGAGCCAGGTCCAGGATGTATGCTGCGGGAACGTTCATGCCTGCTCACGGAAAACACATACATCTGCGTGAAAGAATGCCCGGTTCATGGTAAGAAAACCCCTATGACCCAACCATCTCTTTACAGACAGACGTTTGAGCCGGAGGAAAGGACCAAGACCCTGCTGTCATGGAGCAGCGGGAAAGACAGCGCCTGGGCCCTCCATGTCCTCCAGAGTAAGCCCGATACAGAGGTTCTCGGCCTCTTCACCACCATCAATGAGCAGTTCGACCGTGTCAGCATGCATGCGGTGCGTACAGCACTGCTGAAGCTGCAGGCGCTCAGTGCGGGGCTGCCCCTGCAGCTGATACCGATCCCCTATCCCTGCAGTGATGCCCAATACGAGGACATCATGAGGATGTTTGTCGAACAGGCGAAACACCAGGGTGTCACCCGGTTTGCCTTTGGCGATCTCTACCTCGAGGATATACGGAACTACCGGGAATCGCGGCTGGCCGGTACCGGAATCACCCCGGTATTTCCGCTGTGGGGTATGCCCACGGCCGACCTGTCCCGGGACATGATCGATGGCGGCCTTCGGGCAAAGATCACCTGTGTCGACCCAAGGTGCCTGAGCCCTGGTCTGGTCGGCTCGGAATATGACCGGGCATTTCTTGAAGCCCTTCCCCCGGATATGGATCCATGCGGGGAAAACGGGGAATTCCACAGCTTCGTCTATGACGGGCCCATGTTCCATAAGCCGGTAAGCATCCGCACAGGGGAGACTCTGACGCGCGACGGGTTTGTCTTTATGGACATGCTGCCGGATGAGCACCGGCCGGCAGCTGTTGAGCGATAAGGAGAGAGGGCAGTATACATGAGGGTTCTTCTGGTTTGTGCAAACACCGAGACGATAAACATGCCGGTGCTGCCGCTCGGCCTGGCCTGTATTGCCAGGGCAACACAGGAGGCAGGCCACGAGGTGCGGATCGTCAACCTGATGAATAGCGATGACGCAAGCAGGGTCCTAAAGGAGTCGATACGGGAGTTCGCGCCAGATGTCATCGGGATCTCGGTGAGGAACATCGACGACCAGGTGATGGCCGCCCCGCGGTTCCTGCTCGACCCGGTAAAATCCATGATCTCGGTATGCCGGCAGGTGACCGGCGCGCCCATCGTGATCGGCGGTGCCGGGTACAGCATCTTTCCGGCCAGTGCGCTCGATTACCTCGGTGCGGACATGGGCATTCAGGGCGAGGGGGAACAGTCCTTTGTCCTGCTCCTGGAATGCCTTGAACAGCGACAGGCCTTAGCCGGAATTCCCGGTCTGTACCTGCCGGGAAAGGGTCTTCAGGCCCCAAGGACGTATCTGGCACCCCTGGATGACCGCTGTCTGCCACGTGCAGGAGAACACCTGCGGTTTCCCGAAAGCCTCGAAGGGCAGGTCGTCTGGGTGCCGTTCCAGACACGGCGCGGCTGTTCCTTTGAGTGCAGCTACTGCTCCACCTCCCTGATCGAGGGAAAGGTGCTTCGCCGGCATGACCCCGGGCGTGCAGCGCAGGTGCTGGCCGGATATGTCCATGCGGGGTTCGATCATTTCTTCTTCGTGGACAACACCTTCAACCTGCCGCCTTCATACGCGAAGTCGTTCTGCGATCACTTGATCGCGCAGAACCTTGCCGTGTCGTGGCGGTGCATCCTGTATCCGTGGCAGGTGGATGAAGAGCTGGTGGAAAAGATGGCCACAGCAGGGTGCGAGGAGGTGAGCCTGGGCTTCGAGAGCGGCTCCCCGGCGATTCTCCGGGCCATGAACAAGAGGTTTTCTCCCGATGATGTCCGGGAGATATCCAGCATGTTGAAGAGGCATGCTCTGGGCCGGACCGGGTTCCTTCTGCTGGGCGGGCCCGGAGAAACCCGGGAGACCGTGATGGAAAGCCTCGGATTTGCCGATTCGCTCGGCCTTGAAGCCATGAAGATAACCGTTGGCATCAGGATATATCCGCACACCGCACTGGCACAGCTGGCAGTGAACGAGGGTATTATCCGGCCCGAAGAGGATCTGCTCCTCCCGAGGTTCTACCTGGCCAGGGGGCTGGAGCCGTGGATTCATGAGACCGTGCGGGAGTGGATGAGGGACCGCCCGAACTGGATTTCATGACAGCCCATCACAGGGTGCATGCGAGGTGAAAATTGACTCGGGCACCGGAGTTTGTCATAGTTGAGAAAGCGAGGTGTCGACCATGTCTACAGTGCTGATCCATCCAGCCACGTATGAGCAGGTCCGCGGGGCCGTCGAGAGGGCCTTTGAGCTGTTCCCCCTGCCGCTTAAGGGCAGACGGGTGCTCATAAAGCCAAACGTGCTGCGGGCCTCACAGGCCGAAGAGGGCATCGTCACCCATCCTGCAGTGCTTCGTGCCGTGGTGGACGTGGTGGAGAAAGAAAAACCCGCAGAGATCATCGTGGGAGACAACCCGGGCATGTTCAGCTATGGCCGGAACGAGGAAAGTTTCCGTACCACAGGCCTCATGGCAGCAGCCAGGGGGTATTATCGCAACATCGGCATCGATACCGGCCGTGTTGCCTTCAATGCCGATTTCATGGACACGGTGAGCCTTTCCCAGGCAGTCCTCGATGCGGATATCATCATCAGCCTGCCGAAATTCAAGACCCACGGCCTGACTGTCATGAGCGGGGCGATCAAGAACAGCTACGGGCTTCTGCCCGGTGGCCAGAAGGCCGTGCTGCACAAGGCAGCGGGCAGTCCCGCTCGCTTTCACGACGCAGTGGTCGATGTGTTCCGGCTTCGTATCCCAGACCTCTTTATCGTGGATGCCATAGTCGGTATGGAAGGCAATGGTCCGGCGTCTCCCGATCTGAGGGATATCGGGCTCATTCTGGCCTCGGACAATGCCGTTGCCCTGGATGCGGTCATTGCATTGATGATGGGATGCGAGCCGGGCAGGCTGCGGTTTCTGCAGAGGGCAAAGGAACTCGGACTGGGAGATTATGACCTTGATACGATCGAGGTTGTCGGCGAACTGAGGCAGCTGCCCGGTTTCAGGCTTCCTCCCCTGGGGGGAGAGGCGGCCACCCACAACGATGCCCTGCAGTCGCTGGTCGATAACCGGGTTATGCTGCGTCCCCAGGCCGATCCCGGGCTGTGCACGGGCTGCGGTGCCTGTATCGATCAGTGCCCGGTCTCGGCCCTGACCATGAGGGAGAGCCTCCCCAGGGTGGATGTCGGGACCTGCATCACGTGTTTCTGCTGCCAGGAGATCTGTCCCGAAAAGGCCATAATCCTTAAGTGATGTCAGGATGAGGGAATATCGAAACAGGAAAAGGGTGTGGAACAGGGCGGGTAGCGCGGGCCCGCAGGGATGTGCCTATGAAAAACAAGCCGATCAAGAGATTCAAGATGGCCCTGTTTAAAATCCCCTGGGTCCGGCAGCGATGGGAAGAGAAATTCACACCCGTCACGTCTGAGGCCATACCGTGGACCCCGCTTACGAAACCTCTGGCCAGGTGCACGATCGCTCTCATCACCACGGGCGGGGTTCACCTGAAGAACGATGCCCCGTTCAACATGGATGACAAAGATGGCGATCCCAGCTACCGGACGATCCCTTCGACTGCCACGAAGAGTGATCTTATGATCACCCATGATTATTACGACCACACCGATGCTGACTCTGACATCAACCTGGTGCTGCCCATCGATATCCTGCGGGCTTGCCAGGAGGAGGGAATCGTCGGCAGGTCATCAGAATTCTTCTACAGCCTCATGGGGCATATCGTGTTGCCCCATCTGCCGTATCTCGTGGAGAAGACGGCGAAAGAGAT
The DNA here is from genome assembly GCA_018434685.1 of Deltaproteobacteria bacterium. GTDB lineage: Bacteria > Desulfobacterota > Desulfomonilia > UBA1062 > UBA1062 > DSAD01. The sequence continues at coordinate 54,102 of JAHDOV010000009.1, read as the reverse complement.
CGCCACAGCCTTGCAGGGACAAGGGGTGGATATCGTCTTCCTGGTGCCTGCCTGAGGGATCTGCAATCAGACGGTCGGTCTGATTCAGCGGGAAATTGAATCGCGGGGTATGTCTACGGTGGGTATCTCGCTGGTGAGGACTATCACGGTGGCTATCAAACCTCCCCGGACCTACTTTCTCCGGTATCCGTTCGGACACGCGCTTGGCGAGGCAGGCAACAGGCCCCAGCAGACGACCATATTCAAAGACTGCCTGAACCTGCTCGAGACTGCCCGGGTGCCCGGGATCATTCTCGAGAGTCCGTACCGCTGGCGTGGGCAGAGGTTTGCCTGATCCCAGGCGGAACAGAAATATGACAGGAGAAACCTTCCGGCGGTTCCAAAGAGAGTATTTCAGGAAGGAGTAGCGGGTGGTAGCAGTGAAACAGGGGGCAGGAAGGATTAGAAACCTTAAAACAGGGCTGCGTCACGGGCAGGACGCCTTGCTGGTGCGGCCCGGGTGACGGAGTGGGAGAATCCCGTGCGGATATGGGATATAGATGCCGGTTTCCTGAATGACAAGAGCCTTCTCGGCGAGCACCGGGAACTGCATGGCATCGTCTCCATTGTTCTGAACCACAAGAGGGGCTATTCCAGGCACCCGGAGACGCTCCGCTGGGCAGGGTTTCTGGGCGGTCTGGCCGTGCGTCATGCCCTTCTGGTCGAAGAGATGGCACTGCGCGGGTTCAGGCATCGAAGCCCGCTTCCGGTACAGGGGCACAGCGCATCATGGCCGCAGAACTACCTCGATGCACCTGAGAGGCAGTTCGAGATCCTCAAGAGGAAGTATGAGCATAAGAACCAGGGACGTCTCCCGCTTCCCGGGAATATACAGGATCTGTGGGCGCGGCATAAATATTCCGTGATGGCAAGGGACTACAACCGATACAAACAGTTCGGTCCACTGGTTTCCAGTAAGGACATCACCCTGGGCGAACTGTCGTGCGAACTGGTCTCGTGCCTGCGGTCCGTGCCGTCGCCGGCATCGCTTAAAAATGCCCTCTTTCACATGTGGGGCTATGTGTCCGGCTACTCTTCGGTTGATCCCCAGGCAGCAAGCCTGTATGAACTCATTAGTGAAATACAGGTGCAGTCGTGCAGGCACGACAGAGCGTATCTCCTGCAGTCCACTGCCCTGGGAGAACTGGCGTACTGGTGCAGGGAGGTAGTTCCATGACGAAGAGAAAAACAAAGGGCACATTTACCATCCGGACTGCCGGCGTGATCTTCCTGGCTTCAGCCGCTTTCGAGCTACTGTCGGTGACCTCGGCGGTCCCACTGCTGGGCGCGGTCCGCACCGGGGCTGTGGCGGCCGTGTACCACCTCATCTATATGGCCTTTTTCCTGGTGATCGGCATCGGTCTGTGGGCCCCGAAGAGCTGGGGTTATAAGGCGGCCTTTGCCGGAGGTCTGGTCTACACGCTCGACAAGGTGCTGTTTCTCCTGGACCGCACCTTCATGGAAGCGTACCTCCTGCAGGAAATGGGGAGTTACCGGGAGATCCTCCAGGTCATGGACAGCAAGTCCATCTACCAGCTCTTTGCCGTGGCTACATTGCTGTTCGTCGCCTCCTGGTGGGGGTTCGTGCTGTACCTGTATGTCCGCAGGGAGTATTTCAGCGATAAGGAAACGTGATGGTGCGATCTCGGCTTTGCTTGCCCGTAGCGTACTGCGTATTACTATAACCCAAGGGGTGAACATATGAAGATCGGGTTTATCGGTTTTGGAATCATGGGAAGTGCCATGGCGGCAAACCTGGCCAGTGCAGGCTTTCGACTGCTGGTCTACAACAGGACCAGGGAGAAAGTCCAGAGCCTGATCTCGGATCAGGTCGTCTGGAAGGACACTGCTGCCGAGCTTGCAAAAGAGGTGGACATCCTGTTCACCATGCTCTCCACGCCGGAGGTTGTCTCCGAGGTCTCCGGCGGTGAAAACGGGTTCCTCCCTGCCATGAGAAAGGGAAGTATCTGGGTGGACTGCTCTACGGTCAACCCGTCATTCTCCCGCCGGATGGCAGAGCTCTGCCGTGATCACGGCGTCGGGTTCCTCGATGCACCGGTGTCCGGTTCGAAGATCCCAGCCCTAAAAGGGGAGCTGGTCTTCCTCGTGGGCGGGGATGCGGAACTTGTGAAGACGTGCGAGCCGTTCTTCGAGGTGATGGGCAAAAAATATGTCCATGTGGGGGGCAACGGCATGGGATCGGCCATGAAGATGGTCGTCAACCTGCTGCTCGGCGAGGCCATGTATGCCTTTGCCGAGGGTATGGTGCTGGGAGAATCGCTCGGCATCGGCAAGGACATGCTCTTCGACGTGCTGCTCGGATCGCCCGCTGTTGCGCCGCTGATGACCCTGAAGAGGGATAAGCTGGCCAACGACGACTACAGCCCGGAATTTCCGCTCCAGTGGCAGCAGAAAGACCTGCACCTGGCATCGGTATGCGCCTTTGAACAGGGCATCTCGCTGCCGGGGGTCAATGCCATCAAGGAGATCTATGCCCTGGCCAAACAGCAGGGCTGGGCACAGAGCGATATCTCCGCCATCTATGCATTCCTCAAGCAGAGAAAAGACCCTCTATAGGGTGATGCCGTCATCTGGAATCAAGATGTGGACTCGGAAAGGAGCATGATCGATCATGAACAAACTCGAAGAGATTACCCGGAAGAGAAAGTGGGCGCATGCGAAGCTGGTCAAGTCAGGTTCACCGGTTTACCGGGCATTCCTCGACATGGAAAAGGCAGCCTTCTCAGACGGAGAGCTCGCAAAGAAACACAAAGAGCTCATCGCGGTGGGCATCTCCGTGGTCATGAACTGCGAGAGCTGCATGCAGTGGCATATCGAGCAGGCGGTCCAGGCAGGCGCAGGCGAACGAGAGGTGCTGGAGGCCGTCGAGGTGGGTATCGAGATGGGGGGAGGCCCGGCCACGGTTGCTGCACGCTTTGCCCTTGAGGTGATGGATGTCGTATTCCCTCACTGAGTTCATGAGGTGCGAGCATCGCAGGTGTGCCTGAGGTAGGCGAGCCGTCCGGGTGCAAGAAAGGATGTGCCGAGCTTGATTTGTTTAAGCTGTGCCTTATTGCTTGGTTAGACAGACAGATGTACTTTCGGGGGAGGAGCGGCCATGGAGAGCAATGAACAGGACAATACGTGCAGGGTGGTGCGGGTGGAACCCGAGAATGCAGACATCACCTCGGTGTACATCACCGGGTATGACGACAGGTTCAGGCAGCGCCGTGCCGGACAGTACCTCACCTTGAAGATCATGCGCGACGGCGCGTGGAGCGAGGCCCACCCGTTTACCATTTCGTGCGCACCGGACGACGAGCTTCTCCGGGTGACCATCAAGAGGGCAGGGGCCTTTACCCAGGCCGTGCCGAACCTGAAGCCGGGAGACCCGCTACGGTGCGCAGGACCCTACGGGCTGTTCTGCAAGAATATCGAGACCAGAAAAGACATTGTCATGATTGCAGGCGGCGTGGGCATCACCCCGTTTTTGAGTGTGCTGAGGCATTTCAGAGTGGTCAAGGCACGGAACAATATACTTCTGTTCTGGTCCAACAAGGTGCTCGACGATGCCTTTGCCCGGGAAGAGCTCAAGGAGATGACCAGGGAGCTGGATCTCCGGGTGGTCCACAACCTCAGCCGCGAAACAGCGGTGGAGCCCTATGAAGACCGGGCATACCCCGGGGTATCATTCATGCCGGGGCGTCTGTCCCTGGACCTGCTGAAGGAACATGGGGTCTCTGCAGCTTCTTCACTGTATCTGTGCGGCCCGCCTCCCATGCAGGAATTCATGCTCGGGGAGCTCGGCAGGCTCTATATCGATCCGCATTCGGTGGAAAAGGAAAATTTCAGCTGGTAGGGTGCTGCTGCACACCACTGCGGGCCGAAGCAGGAAGGGCAGGGTCCGGGCACAGGAACAACTGCCGCCGGGTTTTCTAAACTCCTCCGGCACCTGCGCCCTAGCTCAGGATAATCCCCACCGGGCAGTGATCCGAGCCCATGATGTCCTTGAGGATAAAGGCGTCTTCCAGTCTGGCCCTGAGAGAGTGCGATATGCAGAAGTAGTCGATACGCCACCCGATATTCCTGGCCCGTGAGTTGAACCGGTAGGACCACCACGAGTAGTTGCCCGGCTCCTGGTTGAATTCCCTGAAGGTATCGATATACCCGTTTTCGATATACCGGTCGAACCCGCTGCGTTCCTCGATGGTAAAACCGGGGTTTCTCTCGTTTGCCTTGGGGTTTTTGAGGTCGATCTCCTTGTGGGCCACATTCAGGTCTCCGCAGAAGATGACCGGCTTGGTTTGTTCCAGCCTCAAAAGCATCGCGAGAAAATCCTCATCCCACCGCTGCCGGTACTCGAGCCTGACGAGTTCGTGCTGGGCGTTCGGCGTATACACGTTCACCAGGTAGAAGTCTTTATATTCGAGGGTGATCACCCTGCCTTCCCCGTCATGATCCGGGATCTGCATCTCATAGGACACTGCCGATGGTTCTCTCTTGGCGAAGACAGCCGTGCCGGAATACCCCTTTTTCCTGGCACTGCACCAGAACTGCCGGTATCCGGGCAGGTCCAGGCTGTATTGATCTCTCTGCACCCTGGTTTCCTGGAGGCAGAGAATATCGGGGTTCATGCCCGTGACAGCATCGACAAAGCCGTTCTTGACAACGGCCCTGATTCCATTCACATTCCACGATACAAGCTTCATGTACATTCTCCTGTGTGTTCAGGCTGGTAGTATAGCAGAATATACACCTCTGGTATGAACACTTTTTTAAGGCCGACGAGCATCCTTTTCCGCATGGACAGCATCAAAAAGATAACTTAAAACCTCCTGAATTTAAACGGGGCACCTGTTGCCCCGTTCTTTTTTTATTCGCTTCAGCCCTCTCACCTGGACCTGATCACTGCCCTGACAGGCGACCTGCCATGAAACACTGGCATTGAGACCTGAGTGATGATAGATACTTATCGGTGTGACTGCAGGGAGAGGGAGATCTATGGCAGAGGTGGCACTGGTATCGTGCAGGGAATATTCGCTCAGGACAGTGAAGGACAACATCCTCGAGGCAGCGGGGTTGATCGGCTTCGACCCGGCATGCTTCAGGGGTGCCCGCGTGGCCCTGAAACCGAATCTCCTCTCTGCCGTCCAGCCTGACAGCGGCGTTGTCACGCACCCGGTATTCTTCCGGGCAGTGGCGGAGATCGTGCTGGATCATGGCGGGAAGCCGGTGCTCATCGAGTCGCCTGCCGTGGCATCCCTGGAAAATGCCATGCATGCGGCCGGATATGATCCCATTGTCAGGGAACTGGGCATTGCGGTAGCCGACATCAGGGAAGTGCGGAGAATTGCCTGCCGCAGCCCGAAGCTGTTCACCTATTTCGATATTGCCGCTGCATTCTTCGAGACAGATGTCATCGTCAACATCCCCAAGTTCAAGACCCATAACCTCACCTATATCACCGCTGCGGTGAAAAACCTGTTCGGGGCCGTGCCCGGCATGAGAAAGGCGCAGATGCACATGAGGTTTCCCGGCAGGGAGGAATTCTCCGAAATGATCCTGGACCTCTACGGGGCATTCCTCGCCGGGTTCGAACCGCCCAAAAGGATCCTCCACGTCCTGGATGCCGTTGTGGCGCTGGAAGGTGAGGGGCCGGGCTCGTCCGGATCTCCCCGGCACGCCGGTGCCATAATCGTGGGAGAAGACGCTCTGGCTGTCGATTATGTCGCGGTGCAAATAGCCGGTCTCGACAGCCGGCTGGCTCCAACCGTCAACTCGGGCTTTGCCCGTGAATTCGGCGTTGCATCCCCTGATGATATCGCCGTGAAGGGTGAAACGATCGAGGCTATGCGGCTTGAGGGCTTTGTCCCGCCCAGGAGCCCGGGCATGACGGCTTTCCTGAAAAGGGATCTTCCCCGCAGGATCATGAAGAGACTCTTTGTGGAGAGACCGGTCCCCATGGAGCCTTCCTGTACGCTCTGCTATCAGTGCCAGCAGATATGCCCGGCAGAGGCGATCAGCCCGGCAGGTGCCGGCAGGAAGGTCCCGGTCTTTGATTACGGAAGATGTATACGTTGTTTCTGTTGCCAGGAGGTCTGTCCCGAAGGGGCGATCACGATCAGGAAGGCACCTATGCAGTGGCTCCTGAGGTGTGTATGACACGGGAGAAGGAACACGAGAATCCTGCCCTCCTTAAAGCGGTATCCCCTGAGAATATCTTTGACAGTATCGAGCAATTTCTAGTATTTTTACACACCACGATGAGGAGGCTTCGATGAAGTCCCGGCATGAACTTGAAAAGATCTTTGCCCAGATACAGGATCACGATGAAATGATCGCCTTTTTCGAAGAAATCTTCACCCCCAAGGAGGTCAGCGACCTCAAGCTCAGGTGGGAACTGCTCAAGGAGCTCCACGCAGGGCATACCCAGAGACGTATCGCCTCAGACCACAAGATCAGTCTGTGCAAGATCACCCGCGGGTCCAAGATCCTGAAGAAAGGCAATTCCGTGACCAAGCGCCTTCTCGATGCTTGTTACGGGCCGAAAAAATAGTACCCCCTGCCGGCGCCCCCCTGCGTGCACCTGAAAACGTCCGGGCGAGTGACATCTATTAAGGGACTATCTTGATGATCGGAGATTCGGGTGGTTTGGCCGGGTTCTTCTCCGGGGTTATCGTATTGAGTGCCCTGTGATCCAGGACCATGTACGGTATCGCGCCGGAATCCTTGATGATGATCCTGCCATCTTCAATCACGCACAGATACAGCCGTATCTCCCCTGCGAACTCCCTGCTCACGACAAAGGTGGAGCTGTCCAGTGCCGCAATGCCCGTGCCCTGGGCATCGAGGGCATGTGAGCAGAGAGGCATGCCAAGAGAAAACAGCACCAGGATCATACTGATTTCATGAGCAATCGGATTTTTACGCATGGCGGGTTCTCCTTTCGGGCCTCATTCCTGATCATGGTGATACGATCTTTCAGTGTGTGGCGGCTGCCGGTCGATGCCTGAATATAAAAGAGGTCCTCGGGTCCAATTCAAGTGAGGGTCCATGGGGAAATGTTCTCTCTGAATTATGAACCCAAGGCGTATCCTATAAAATAAAACCCGGAACAACAATGTCAAGCTATCACCCCAAAATCAGATCACAACAGGCAAAACCAACGGAGCATAGGAAGGAGGAGAACAGTATCTCATCAGCAGGTGAAGCAATAGTCGTATGCGCGGAAGCATTAATATTTCTTTGCAAGGTTTCCGATAATGAGTTCGTTGAAATCACATTGTTGTTTGGAGGGCTGGAATTGTATGCAATGGTTGATACTGGAGGGACTCGTCCCTCGTTGTCAGGGAGGATCAGAACATGAGTTGCATTCGAGGTATGTGTGCCGTGAACAATGGTCTGTATATGCCAAGCAGGCCCGTCGTGCTCCAGGTATGGCGAGTCATGGGCAGAGGAAAGAACCATGGATAACGGGCCCATGACGCGCAGACCGACGTATGAAGAACTGGAAGCGCGGGTGAGGGACCTGGAGTCCATGCTGCTCGAGGACAAGGAGCGTTTCAACGAGATCTACCGCAATATATCCGAATTCATCTACGAGCATGACGGTGAGGGAACAATCACCGAGATCAGTCTGCACTTCATAGGCCAGCTCGGATACAGCAGGGAAGAGCTGATTCACAGGAATATCAGGGAATTCCTTCCCCCTCACGGCCTGAAGCTCTATGACGGGTACCTCAAGAGGGTGCATGAGAACGGCAGGGACGAAGGCCTCATGAAGGTTCTGGCAAGAGATGGAACCATGCATATCATCGAGTATAAGAATATGCTCGTGAACAGCCCTGGGGATATCTCCAGGATACGGGGAATAGCAAAGGACGTCACCGAACGGCTCGAGACCGAACAGGCGCTTATCGAGAGTGATATGCGCTTCAGCGCTGTCCTCGAATCCATCGAGGACGGCTATTTCGAGGTGAACCTCAAGGGAGACTTCACCTTTTTTAACAACCGGATACAGGGACACCTTGGATACTCCACAGAGGAACTGGAGGGGAAGAATTACCGGGAATACATGGATGAGGAAAACGCCCGGCTGGTCTTCGAAACGTTTCACCAAGTCTTCCTGACGGGGAACTCCGTACGGGCTGTCGAGTGGGAGCTCATCAAGAAAGACGGCACGAAGATGTATGTGGAGGCCTCGGTGAACCTTAAGAGAAACAGATCGGGTAAGCCTTGCGGGTTTCAGGGGATAATCCGGGATTCAACACAGAGGAAGCGCTCCGAGCAGAGGCTTGCCTATCTTGCCTACCATGACGCACTGACGGGATTGTTCAACCGGAAGGGCTTCCTCGAGCAGCTCGATGAAACGCTGAAAGAGGCAAGACGGTTCGAAAACAAGCGGACGATCCTGTACCTCGACCTGGATAAGTTCAAGAAGGTCAACGACCTCTACGGTCATGAAACCGGAGACAGGCTTCTTGTTGAGGTGTCCTCACGGCTGAGAAAGATCCTGCGTGATACCGATTACATCAGCCGCCTGGGTGGGGATGAATTTACCGTAATCCTGGGCAATCAGGCAGAGATTCAACCGGAAAGCGTTGCCCACAGAATCGTCAGGAGACTCTCGATGCCGTACCGGATATGCGGTGCGGTCATTGACTTTGTCACGCCCAGCATCGGCATCAGCACGTATCCGGATGACGGGAATGACCTGGAGACACTGCTGAAGCATGCCGATGTTGCCATGTACAAGGCAAAGGAGCAGGGGAACCGGTTTGTCCGCTACAGCAATGTCCTGATCCATCCATCCTCCCTCATGACAATGCAGAGCCGGTAGTCTCAGCCGGGGGGAGAGCCCCGGCTCGTTGAGTCCGTGAAGTCTTCAGCGGTGGGTGCCTGCCTTGCAGGAGCACGGCAGGTCATGAACTGATGCCGGCTCCTGTACGCGTTTGTCCGGCTGGACCGGGAGAGGCGGGTTCCTTAACCGATGGTTATTTTTTCACATCAAAGGGGACAACGTTCTTTTCCCTGCCGTTCATCTGGCAGCTCCCCTCGAAGATCACGCCTTCGTCAACGATGAGGGAAGGGGTGTTGATGTTGCCGTAGAGCTTCCCGTTGCCCTTGATCTCGATCTTTTTCGTTGCCTTGAGGTTGCCGTGCATCTCGCCGCGCACGATAATGGTGTCTGCCTCGACCTCTGCGTGCACCAGCGCTCCTTCTCCGATGGCGAGAATGCCCTTGGTGATGACCTCTCCCTTGAATTTGCCGTCGATCCGCAGGGTGCCGTCGAAGATCAGCTTGCCCTCAAACTCGGTACCTTTGCCGAGCAGTCCAACAATATTATCCATGCCCGAATTTCCTTTCCTCGATATCATGCATATTCCTCCCAAGCAGCTTCCTCAACGGCGAGGCCGGCAAACTGATGTAGTGATACATCATCGGCCTCATTATTGTCTACTATCGTCTTGTTTGTGAACATACTTGAAGGGGTGTATTCATCATGGATGGAAGGCCTCTGTTCATTCCGGAAGGACTCTCATCGCCTTGTGAGATGATCATAGGCCTGCTGAATCTCCTTGAAGCGTTTTTCCGCGAGTTCCCGGAATTCTTCTCCGAGGTGCTGAACCTTGTCCGGGTGATACTTTCCGGCCAGCCGCTTGTATGCCTTCTGGATCTCCTCGGTCGATGCATCCTTGCCGATACCGAGTATGGCATAGGGGTCTGCAGCGGTAGACCCCTGCTTCGGTCCGTTCCTGCCTGCTGTTTCTTCCCGGCCGGAGGATGCCGACTCTTCCCGGTAGGAGCGCTGTCCCTGCTGGAAGGGCCCCCCGGAATCAAAGTTCTTCCGAACGGGATTGTATACATAACGCCAGAGCAGATACAGGATGAGCAGGTCGTCGAGCCATCCCAACCCAACGAGAAAATCCGGGAGGATATCATAGGGGCTCAGCGCATACACCGCAGCCATCAAGGTAAGTATGATTTTTTTCAACATGAAAACTACCCCGGTCATATATATCACAGACCCCGGCAATACAAAACGTTCCTGATGTAATTTATGTAAAATCAATGGACAAGGAGCAAGCGGCCTGGTTCCGGAACAGGCACCGATGTAGCTGAAGCCACCGAGGCACCGGATGGGATCGGAGTCCTTGCATACATTACCGTTGATAATGATGCCTGCCTGGGATACCTCACAGACTATCCCGATGCTGTTGAAGAGATCGCGTGGAACAACTGATCACCTGAACTGAGACAGTGATAGAAAAGGGGACCCTGATCAATCAGGGCCCCCTTTGTATTCAGCGCTACGCTCTGACTATAGCGTACTGATTGTACTCCCGCTCATCATACCTCGACGGCATCGGTTTCCACGAAATCGTCCATGACAAGCGCCTGGGCCATGAGGTTCCCGATGGTCTTGGAGAACCGCGCAGGATCGTCGAGCTTGCCGCCTTCGGATATGACGGCGAGATCGAGCAGGAGGTCGGCGTAGTCGGCAAGCACCGGGTCGCCCTTGTCATGTTCGAACAGTGCCTTTATCCTGGTGATAGCCGGGTGGTCTATGTTCAGCTCAAGTACGCGCTTTGCAGGCTCGGCCTTCTGCCCGGTCGCCTTGAGGATCTTCTCCATGTACGCGCTCATGTCGTAGGAATCACCGGACAGGCACGCAACGGAGTGCTTCAGGTGCGTGGAGGGTTTCACCTCCTTGATCTTGGATTCCAGCCTGGTCCTGATAAAATCGAACAGGGCGGAATACTGGCTCTTTGTCTCATCGTCTACGCTGTCCAGGCCGAGGTCTCCCTTTTCTGCGCTCCTGAGCTTCTTGCCCTCATACTTCTGCAGGCCCTGGACCACCCACTCATCCACGGGGTCACTCATGAGGACCACCTCGATGTCTTTGTCCTTGAGCCTCTCCAGGTGCGGGGAGTTGAGCAGCGCGGTCAAGTTCTCTCCCGTGATGTAGTAGATGTCTTCCTGGTCCGGTTTCATCCGATCCACGTACTCCTTCAGGGAGATGTATTTCTCTGCCGATTTCGTGGTCCGGTACCTCAGGAGCTTTGCAATCCTCTCTTTGTTTTCATAGTCCGTGGGGATGCCCACCTTGAGGACCGGACCGAATTCCGCATAGAACCGGTCGTATTTTTCCTGATCCATCTCTTCGAGCAGGCCGAAGAGCCGTTTGATGAGATTCTTGCGGATGTTTTTCACGAGCGAGTCTTTCTGCAGGATCTCCCGGCTGATGTTGAGGTTCAGGTCCGGTGCATCGACCACCCCCTGGACGAAGCTGAAATACTCGGGAACCAGCTCTTTGCAGTCATCCATGATGAAGACCCGCTTGCAGTAGAGGTTGATCCCGTGCTTGGGCTCTCTCATGTGAAGATCAAACGGCATCTTTGACGGGATATAGAGCAGGGCCGTGTACTCGGTGGTCCCCTCGAATTTTATGTGGAGGCGCTCCATCGGCGGGTTCCAGTCGTGGCTGATGTGCTTGTAGAATTCATCGTACTCATCGTCTGTTACCTGCGATTTGTTCTTTGCCCAGATTGCCTTCATGGAGTTGAGCGTCTCTTCGGCAAAGACCTTCTGGGTGGTGTTGCCGACCGGCTTGCCCTCCTTGTCCCGGATGAGCTTTTCCTCGGGAATGGGCTCGACCTTTTCCACGTCCATGACGACCGGATAGCTGACGAAGTCGGAGTGGTGCTTCACGATATCCCTGATGGTCCACTCGTCCGTATAGTCCTGCTCGCCATCGGCGGTCTTCTTCAGATGGAGGATAACCGTGGTGCCCCGGGAATCCTTCGTGGTTTCCTCGATGGTGTACGAGCCGTCGCCGTTCGATTCCCATTTCGTCGCGGTATCTTCCCCGGCTGCGCGCGTGATGAGGGTCACCTTGTCGGCAACGATGAACGAGCTGTAGAACCCTACACCGAACTGTCCGATCATCTCCGGGGTAAGGGAGTCCTTCTTCTTCGCCTCTTCTATGGCCTGCAGGAACGCCCTCGTTCCGCTCTGTGCAATAGTGCCGATATTCTCGACCACCTCGTCGTGCCCCATGCCGATCCCGTTGTCCACAATCGACAGGGTGGCGTTTTCCCGGTCAGGGACGATCTTTATCCTGAAGACCGCATCGTTGCCGAGGATGTCAGGTTCGGTCTGCGACCTGAACCGGATCTTGTCGATCGCATCCGATGCATTGGATATGAGCTCCCGCAGAAAGATCTCGGGATGAGAATACAGTGAATTGATGATCAGCTTCAGGAGCTGTTGAACCTCTGTTTTGAACTGCCGCGTCTCTTTTTTCGTCTCCATAGTGCCTCCTGTTAGTTTCTGCGCAAACCGCTGGCTGCTGCAATTTCCTTCTTGTAGTTTCTTTCCTGCACTTATTCAAGGTGCTCTCAAGCCCGTTGTTTTGTTTCCCTGTGATGAAACTGCCTGATGAAGGAACGCACGACTCATTATCACATATTAATTTCATACGCAATATCAGAGGCATATATAAGATACCCCCACGCCCTATCGGCATTTATTCGTGCCCCGCTGACTGCGGCATACCTGGCTGTTCATGGGCGCGGATACCGTTCGAACGCATCCACTTGAACTTTGGCGGATTTTACGTTATCCTCCAGCGCCATGCCCCGGGAGAGTACAGTGAACCGGGAATGGCCGAAGGAGTGAACTGAGCGTGGAATTCAACCCGTGCATGAAGCATAAACTGGTCCGCAAGACCGTGCGGGAATTTGCCGAGGCCGAACTTGGCCCCATTGCCCATGAGATCGACCGGGAGGCAAGGTTCCCCTGGGAGATCATCGAGAAGATGCGGCCGTTGAACTTCTTCGGGCTCCAGGTGCCCAGAAAGTACGGCGGTGCGGATATCGACAGCATCAGCTATGCGATAACCATCGAAGAGATATCCCGCGTGAGCGGGGCTGTGGGCCTGTGTATCACGGTCCACAACAGCGTCGGCATCTACCCGATCCTGAAATACGGGACAGCCGAGCAGAAACAGCGCTATATCCCGAAACTCTCAAGCGGCGAGTGTATCGGTGCATTCTGCCTCACCGAGGCAAACGCGGGGTCGGATGCCGGGGGTGTCGAGACGAATGCGGTGCGCGACGGTGACTCGTATATCATCAACGGCACCAAGATATTCGTGACAAACGGCGGGGTGTGCGCGCTGCCGCTCATCTTTGCCATCACCGACCCGGAAAGAGGGGGGGGCGGAGCCAGTGTGTTCATCATGGAAAAAGACCTGCCCGGTTTCTCCGTTGGCGAGATCGAAGACCTCTGCGGGATGCGGGCGAACCCGGTTTCGTCGCTCTTCTTTGAAGACTGCCGTGTGCCCAAGGAAAATCTCCTGGGCAAAGAGGGAGAAGGCATGAAGATCGGGCTGAGTGCGCTGGATACCGGACGTATCGGGATCGGTGCGCAGGCAGTGGGAATCGCCCAGGCGGCATTCGAGGCATCGGTAAAATATTCCAAGGAGCGCCAGCAGTTCAGGAAACCCATTTCATCGTTCCAGACCATCCAGAACATGCTCGCGGACATGGCCACCGAGATCGATGCCTCCAGGCTCCTCGTATACCGGGTCTGTGCACTGAAGGATGCAGGCAGGAAATTCAGCAAGGAGGCAGCCATGGCAAAGCTGTACTGCAGCGGTGTGGCATCGCGGATAACCGGCCAGGCGGTACAGATTCACGGCGGCTACGGATACTCCCGTGAATACGACGTGGAGCGATATTTCAGGGATGCAAAGGTGACGGAGATATACGAGGGGACCAGCGAGGTCCAGCGCATGGTCATTTCGCGCTCGGTATTGACGGAGCCGATGTGATAAAGGGCTTTTGCAGATGTTGAAGATGATCGTGTGCATGAAACAGGTCCCCATGGTGACCGAGCTCCCGTGGGATACCGGAACCGGGTCGCTGAAGCGGGACCTCGCCGAGGGGATGATGAACCCCGCATGCAAGCATGCGCTCGAGGCGGCGCTCCGGCTCAAGGCCGAACATGACGGGCACATCACGGCCATAACCATGGGACCGCCCATGGCAGAGGAGGTCCTCCGGGAGGCTATCGCCATGGGCGCAGACCGCTGCCTCATGCTCTCTGACAGGAAGATGGCCGGGGCGGACACCCTCGTGACCTCATACACCCTGGCACGGGCCATAGAGATCTTCTGCCCGGATTTCGATCTCATCCTCTGCGGCTGCCACACGAGCGACAGCGAGACCGCCCAGGTGGGTCCGCAGCTGGCAGAGGAGCTCGATATCCCGGTGATCGCCTATGCCGAGCATGTGCAGCTCGGTGACGGCTCGATAACCATCAGGCGGGTATCCGACAATTTTCTCGAGACCCTCGAGATGGACATGCCGGGACTGATCACCCTGACCACGCACAACTATGTACCGCGCTATACGCCCCTGGCGGGTCTCCAGGATGCATTCGACGAGCCGAATATCCTGATCGTGAGCGCGGACGATCTCGGGCTCGATGAGGCCATGACCGGCATTCAGGGCTCTCCCACGAGGATCCTCGATGTCTTTTCACCCACGGCCGAGAAGAAGAATATCGTGCTGACCGGGGCGCCGAAAAAGATCGTGGAAGAGCTGTTCGAGCGTTTTGACGACAGGATCGGGAGCGTCATCAGGAAAGACTTGAAGGTGGACAGGCAGAGCCATGGCTGAGAAGACGCGCAGTATCTGGGTATTCGGAGATTACCGGAACTATTTTCAGAACCGGGTGACCCTGCAGCTGCTGTCAAGGGCCACGGACCTGGCCCAAAAGATCGATGCCGAGGTCTGCGCCGTTGTGTTCGGGCACGAGGTGGACGAGTGGGTCGGCGAATACATTGCCCACGGTGCGAAGAAGGTCTTTGTTACCGACCACCCGATGCTCAAAAGTTACAGCACCGACCTGTACGTGGCATTGATGGAACGGCTTGCGCTTACGTATGATCCGGAGATCATCCTCGTGGGTGCCACCTCGTTCGGCAGGGAATTCGCGCCGAGGGTTTCCAAACGGCTCAAGACCGGACTCACGGCAGACTGCGTGGGACTCGACATGAACGAGGAAGGTCTTCTGGTCCAGACCGCTCCCGCCTTCGGCGGGAACGTGCTCGCCCGGATCGTCACCCCCGGAAGGCGGCCGCAGATGGCCACCGTGCGGCCGGGAACATTCCAGGAAATACCGCACAACTATGAAGCGGCAGGAGAGATCGTCCGGGTGCCTCTCCCGGCAAACCTTCCCAGGGACCGGGTTCGGCTCATCAGTTCCGAAAGGCAGCCCCCCAGGGAGCAGAAGATCGAAGACGCTGCGGTCGTGGTGTGCGGCGGCAGGGGGATGGGCAGCAGGAAGAAATTCAGAAATCTCTACGATCTTGCCAGGATTCTCGGGGGAGAAGTGGGTGCAACCAGGCCGGTGGTGTACTCTAAGTGGGCCGAAGAAGAGGCCCTGGTCGGCCAGGCCGACAAGCACATACAACCCAAGGTCCTGCTCTCCTTCGGGATCAGCGGTGCCATCCAGCATACCGCAGGCATCACGAACGCCGACTTCATCATCGCCGTGAACAAGAACCCCAATGCCGCCATGATGAAGATGGCCGACGTGGCCATTGTCGCGGATGCAAATCAGGTCTGCACCGCATTCATCAGGGAGTTGAAGAGGCGGATCCGGAGCTAACGAACGAGCTTCGAGGCAATCGTCGCAACATGTCTTCCCTGGAACCGTGCAGCTTCGAGCTCGTTCGTGCTCGGCATGCGGCTTCCGTCCGATGCCGCGATAGTCGATGCACCGTAGGGAGAGCCCCCGGTCACCTCATCGATAATCGTCTGCCCCTTGAACGAGTACGGCAGGCCCACAATGATCATCCCGTGATGCAGCAGGGTGGTGTGAAAACTCAGGATGGTTGATTCCTGGCCGCCATGCTGGGTGGCGGTGCTGGTAAATACGCTCGCCACCTTGCCCACCAGGGCATCTGCTGCCCAGAGCGAACCGGTGGCATCGAGGAACTGCCTCATCTGGCCGCACATGTTGCCGAACCGGGTCGGGGTTCCGAAGATGATGGTGTCTGAGAGGGCAAGCTCCTCCACGGAACAGATGGGCACGTGGGAAAAAGACTTTTGCGCCTCGAGCGCCCCCATACTCCGGATCACCTCGGCAGTCAGCGTTTCCGGGACACGGCGAAGCCGTACCTGTGCGCCGTCCACCTCTTTCACCCCCTCGGCCACGGCCTGGGCCATCCGGTGAATATGGCCATAGAGAGAATAATACACGATCAGTACGTTCATATATCCTTCCTCCTGTAACGGTCTCCTCGTGTAGGAGTGCATGCACGAGCTCTGTGGTTCAACCACAAGCGCAGGTACATAATACGTGCACGGCACCGGTATTCAAGGACGGGGCAGTCGAGATCGGGTCACGGGGTCTGCTGACGGTAAAGGACCCTCAGCAGTTCCAGGTGCCTTCTTTCTTCCTCTGCAAGCGAGAGAAACAGCTCCCTGGCTTCGCCTTCAGGTACCCTCTGCGCAATTTTCAGGTACAGGTCCAGGGCGTCCGTCTCGAGAGCCATGGAGAATTCGATGCTTTCGACCTTATCCCGGAAGAACTCCGAAGACTCCTCGATCAGCTCATCCAGGGGCGTTGCGTTTTCGAGGATGTTCGCCACCACGGTCGTTTCAAAGACCGATCTCTCTACACGGCCCTCGTAGCGCTTTGCGTACAACTCCCAGAGGCGGTCCATGTGACGTTCTTCCAGTTCTGCAAGCATCCGGAACAATGACTGCGCACCCTGATCCGTCGATCGTCCGGACAGGGTTGCATAGAAACGGTGATTTCCCTGCTCGAGCCCGTATGCCAGCGCGTAGAGCTCGTCCGGAGTCTCATTGCCTTCGATGAGGAAGATCCCCTGATCCGGGGGCGCCGTGGAAGAAAGACCGTTCCAGGCGGCAAATCCACCGGTCATGGTTGCGGCATCGAACCCGTGACTGGCCAGGAGGTTTGCAGCAGACCTGCTGCGGACCCCGGATCTTCAGTACGCCACCACGGGTTTGCGGCGATCGATCTCCCCCATGCGTGCAGAAAGTTGGGACAGCGGTATGAGCAGCGCCCCCGGGATATGTCCCTGTTCGTATTCTTCGGGTTCCCTCACATCCAAGGCGGTGTACGAACCCAGGGGCTGCTCATCCATCATCTGTTTCGTGCGACCCGCATCCATTGATTTTACCCGGGTGAACAGATCCAGAAATCTCATATCCATCACCCCCTGTCGATAATTTTATTTACCGCTGAAACCGTGAGATAAAGCGCCGGTCTATGGTGTCTTTGAGTGTGAAGGCCCACTTTGCCCTGAACACGATCGGGCTGCGGACAAATATCGCCGTGCCATCGCCGAGGTTGAAGATGAGGAGATAGGTCTTCTGGGGAACGAACTCTTTCAGCGGTTCTCCAAGGAGGCGTGCACGGATATTGTCGAACAGGACCGGGGCCTGTTTGACGGCATACACCCCGACCATATCGAGGTGTTGCTTCCTGAAGGTTATACAGTCGCCACCCCCGAATACAGCGGGGTGAGAGGTACTCTGGAGGAACTCATTCACCAGGAGAGAGCCATTCGGTGCGGTCTCGATGCCGGAGCCTTCATAAACCTGTTTCGGGCGGATGCCGGTGGTGAGGACCGCCAGGTCGTAGGGGATTTCGTTGCCGTCGGCAGTGCGTGCTGTGCCTTTTTCCAGTGAAGAGACCTGGCAGCTGGGCATGATCGTTACCCCCCGGCCGGAGAGTGACTCTTGGGCAAGGAGACCTGCCTTTAACGGGAACCTCGGCAATAGCCGCTCTTCTGCACCGGCCAGCGTGACGTCTGCCCTGGCAGCGCTGTTGTTCACGAGGCGCAGGATGTTTCCGGTGATCTCCACGCCGGCAGGTCCTGCCCCGATGACGAGGATCCTGGGTGTCGAGGCATGGATGTACGCTAAGATTGCCTGCCTGAGAGCCTCGAGATTCTTGATGGGCTTGACCGGGTAGGCCTCGTTTTCTGCCCCGGTGATGAGATCCGCCGGGACGTAACTGCCCAGGTTGAAGGACACGATGTCATATTCGAGACTCTCTCCGGTATCGATGGAAAGCGACCTGGCGCCGGGATCGATTCCGGTTACCTCTCCCCTGACGAAACGTCCGCCGCGGGACTCGATCAGTCTCTGCACATCGATGCGGACATCGTCGGGCCCGTATATGCGCGAGAGCATGCCGGGGCCCATTCCTGAATAGTAGTGGTACTGATCCGGACCGACCAGGACAACCTCGGCGCCTTCCCGGATGAGCCGGTCGGCATGGAGCAGGGAGTAGAGGTGGGCGTGTCCTCCGCCGACAAAAACGATCCGGCTGCCCTGTTTCCGATCCATCTGCATCCTCCCTTGTGGACGAACAACACCTGCACGGTGACTGCATGAAGCCAGGCTGATTGCTATGAATAATAGTAGTGTTCCACCCCCACTGAAACAATATGAGGGGTGAATTATAGTCCCCGCAGTCTTGCACTGCCCTGACGGGGCGCTATTGTTAAGTACTAAGACACCGGTGCGTGGAAGCATGCCGTGAGAGAAGCCGGACAGACGAGAATGGGTCGTGCCGCAGCAGAGATCCCGAGGCACTCTCCGGACAAACGGCAAAAGAAGGGATACCAGGATGAGAAAAAAGATCATACTTCTTGCCATTGTGGCATCGGCTCTCGCTGCATTCTTCCTCTTCGATCTGGGGAGATTCCTGACGCTCGAGAGCCTCAAGACAAACAGGGACGCACTGCTGTCGTACTATGGAAGCCACAGGCTGATCTTTATCCTTGGGTACATCTGTGTCTACACCCTCCAGACCGCGCTTTCTCTTCCGGGCGCAGCGATTCTCACCCTGACAGGAGGCGCGATCTTCGGGGCCGTGATGGGTACCCTGTGGGTGAACATCGGGGCGACCGCGGGTGCGGTGCTGGCTTTTCTGCTTGCCCGGACCCTGCTGAGGGGCTGGGTGGTCCGGTCGTTCGGTACCAGGATGGAGTCGCTGGACAGGGGGCTCAAGGAGAATGCACTGTCCTACCTGCTGTTTTTGAGGCTCGTGCCGGTCTTCCCCTTTTTTCTCGTCAATCTGGCCTGCGGTATAACCGGCTTGTCCCTCAGGACCTATATCCTCGGGACCATGGTGGGGATCCTGCCGGGGAGTTTCGTGTATGCGAATGCAGGAGCGAGTATTGCCTCCATCAACACGCTGAGCGAGGTGGCAAGCCCCAGGGTGCTCTTGTCCTTTGCCCTGTTGGGGCTCTTTGCCCTGATTCCGGCGATCTACCAGAAGTTCAAGACCCTGAGGCAGGAAGGGGAACAGGCCCGGTAAAGAGGCCCCCAGGCGAGGACCAGACTATGGAACGGCTCATACTTTCAGGGCAGGAAAAGACAGAGATGGCACTTGAGAAATGTGATGCCGGCATCAGGGGCCTCAAGACCGAACCGTTCGCCCTGGTCATCTTCGGCGGGGCAGGGGACTATGCGAAGCGGATGCTCATGCCCTCGCTCTATCACCTGTTCCATGACGGGGCCCTGCCGGAGGAATTCACCATCATCGGCTTTGGCATGCCGCCCATGTCGGACGAGGAATACCGCACCTATATCCGCGCATCACTCGTCGAATTCTCCCCGCTTCCACTGGCTCAGGGCGAGTGGGATGCCTTCTGTTCCCATCTGACGTATCTCAGCGCCGATTTTTCGAGCCCGCAGGCGTACGGGAAACTCGCTCTGGTCATCGAGGATACCTGCAGCCTCAATGTCAGGAACAAGAGGGAGGTGATCTTCTATTTTGCCGTGCCGCCTTCGGCGGCGCCTCTCATCATATATCACCTCGGGCAGCACAGGCTGTGTGAGGGGAGCGTAGAGCCGAAGATGGTGATGGAAAAGCCCTTCGGAAGAGACCGCTTTTCAGCAGCCGAGCTCAACAGGCTTCTCCTCCAGGTCTTTGAGGAAAACCAGATCTACCGGGTGGACCACTACCTCGGCAAGGAGACGGTGCAGAACATCATGTTCTTCAGGTTTGCGAACAGCATCTTCGAGCCGCTGTGGAACAGGCGCTATATCGACCATGTGGAGATCAGTGTGGCCGAGCAACTGGGCATAGGGCACCGCGGTGCCTTCTACGAGGAGACCGGCGTCGTCAGGGACGTGATCCAGAACCACATGATGCAGCTCGTTGCCCTCGTGGCAATGGAGCCCCCCGTGGGTTTCTCCGCCGACCTGATCCGCGACGAGAAGGTGAAGGTCTTCAGGACGGTCCGTGCCATGGATGCGAGCTACATCGATGCCTTTACCGTGAGGGGGCAGTATGGCCCGGGAGAAGTGGGCGGAATCCCGGTGCCTGGCTACCGGCAGGAACCGGGGGTCTCCCCTGATTCCAACACCCCGACCTTCTTTGCGGCAAAGATCCACATCGACAGCTGGAGATGGGCAGGGGTCCCCTTTTATTTGAGAACCGGCAAGCGTCTCAGGAAGCGTGCGACCGTCATCTCGATCTTCTTCAGGCAGCCGCCTCTGGCGCTGTTCGGCAAGACCTGTGATATCCTGAAGCCGAATGCCCTCAGACTCGGCATACAGCCTCACGAGAATATCTCCCTGTGCATGAGCGTGAAGTATCCCGGCATTGAGAATCAGCCTTATAACGTGACCATGGATTTTCATTACGACAAGGCCTTCGAGGTGGAGCGTCACAGCGCCCATGAACGGCTCATCCTGGACTGTCTGAAGGGGGACCTCACCCTGTTTGCACGCCAGGACGGGGTGGAAGCCATGTGGACTATCGTAGACCCCATTATCAGGCGCTGGGAGGAGATAGCGCCAGGGTTCCCGAACTATGCAGCCGGGTCCTGGGGTCCGCCCGAGGCCGATGCGCTCCTGGAACGAGACGGCTGTTCCTGGAGCAGGTTTTAGCACGGCTGCACAAGAGGTGAAGGCGCAGGGCCATGGCAGAAAGGGGCGAGGTATTCATCTTCCCCGACCGTGAACGGGCCGCTGATTTCATGGCCGAACAGTGGGAGAGGACCATGCTCAGTGCAGTGGAGAGCACCGGCGTGTTCTCGGTTGCCCTCTCGGGAGGCAGGAGCCCTGCTGTGGTGTATGAACGGCTCTCACGGTCCGGGAGGGCGCTTCCCTGGGACAGGACCCATGTGTTCCTCGTGGACGAGCGGTTTGTCCCTGCAGGCGACACTAAGAGCAATTTCCGGCTCATCCATGAGCACCTGCTGGCCCGGGTTCCGATCAGCACAGAACGGGTGCACACGGTTGTCACGGATACAATCTCGCTGGAGGATGCAGCACGGGGTTATGAACAGGACCTCAAGGAGTTCTTCACCGGAACGGGTGATGTCCCCGAGTTCGATCTGGTCATGCTGGGCATGGGAGAGGACGGGCACACCGCATCACTCTTCCCGGGCATGAGCGGTCTGCAGGAGGAGACGCGACTGGCGGTCCCGGTCATAACCGGCAGGGTTGACACCTGGCGCATCAGCCTGTCGCTGAGGGTGATCAATAACGCGCACACCATTATCTTTTTTGTTACCGGCAGGAACAAGGCACAGGCCGTGCAAGGGGTCATCCGGGACCGGAACAGGGAACTGCCTGCGGCACTGGTGACACCGTCTTGCGGGGTGCTCATGTACGTGCTCGACAGTGAAGCTGCAGCGCTTCTCGAACAACGCCCCCATGGGAACGGGTGATTGACTGGCTGTTGTGCCGGGGCGATACGGGTGCAGAGATGATCCATGTCGAAAGGACAGAATTCATGATCGGGAACAAGGGCTCTCTGCCCGGATTTATTGTGTTCAGTCCATTGCTTTTCATGCATGTCGGCAGCTTAAGATGCAACGGTTTTCGATGAAATCCTGGTATTTGTGGAAATCCTGGAAAATCTGTGATACACAAAAATTCCTTTGCCTTTTCTGCTATATGAGAAGAGAGTGAAGTGTTTACATAACCATGAACCATTGAACGCGAAAGGAGAAAACATGGCTTCAAAGGGCAAAACGGAGCAGGAAGGCCAGAAGGCCTATTGGCAGAGGAAATTGAGTCAACGTATCGAAGTCCTGACCGGCATGGGGATAGATGCGGTACAGATAGAAAAAGATACGACAGTTAAGAAGATTCGGGCCAAGATCAGGGATACTGTCAACAGGCTGAGGGCGATTGACAGCAAAGAGAAACAGATCGAAGAGATGGCCAGGCTGAGGGAAGAGAAGAAGGCCGCCCCGCCCAAAGAAAAGTCCAAAAAGGATAAGGCTGCCGAGAAGGCCGCTGCAGAGGCTAAACCCAAGAAGAAGAAAAAGAAGGAAGATGCCGGGGATCAGCCTGCCGAGGCAAAGAAGGCAGCCGTGACCGAGGAAGCCAAGCAGCCGGAGACAAAGCCTGAGGAAGAAAAAAAGGCAGTGAAGAAGGCAAAGAAAGAAGCTGAGCAGACACCCGAAGCGTAATATATGGTAAGGGGCGGCCCTGGTCGAAGAGGAGGGACGCCCCATATCTCCTGTTTTATTGTTGTCGACGGGTACGGGGGAGCATTCCCGGCACCCCGTAGCTCGTTACCACCCCTTGCACTACCGTTACCTGCGCATGCTGAATTCGCAGCCGCAGTAGTTCTGCCGATAGAGGTCGTAGAGCCTGCTCAGGGAGATGCTGCGTGAGAAACCGTCTCGTTTCTTGAAGTCTATGGGGGTAAATCCCCGGAGACCCGCACCGATGGAGAATATCTCCCGGGACGGTTTGTGGCGGCTCACCGTGAGGGTCGTGGTGAAACCGGGGATCGAGAGCCTCTCTGCAGCCCCGGCAGCCCTTTTCAGGTTGAACTCAAAACACTTCAGACAGCGCCTTCCCCGTTCGGGTTCGTGTTCCAGTCCCTTGATGTGATCGAGCCACAGCTGGTGATCATACTCGTCTTCCACGAGTTCGACACGCAGGAGAGAGGAGAGCTTCCTGGCAGAGACCAGGCGTTTATCGTACTCCTGCTGAGGGAAGATGTTCGAGTTGCTGAAAAACAAAACCACCCCATAGCCCTCTGACAGCAGTCGTTCTGCAGGCGATGTTGCACAGCAGGCGCAGCAGGTGTGGAGCAGAATCCTTTTAACTCCTTCCATTTTCATGTCTTTACCCCATCTGAGCACGCCTGGCAAGTGGCCGGTGGGCAGCGCCTGCAGGACCATCTGGGCAGGCCACGGATATCTTCCCGGTATGTTGACTTGACGGCCGGGCATCGTTATATTTTTCCAATACCATTGTGTGCTGACCGTACTGGCGGATGTTCTGTGGAGAGATGCAATCCCAAGAAGCAGGGAGGCTGCGTAATGGAACGAAAAGAACTGGCCAAAAGAGTCAAACAGCACTTGCAGGACATGGGGATAAGCGACCTGGACCTGAAAAAGGACAAGGATGACAACTGGTATGTCCTCATACATGAATATTCGCTCTATCCCAGTATAATCATGATCGACGAAAACCTTGTCGGGAAGGTGTTCTTCGATATGATGAGCCCGGTGAACTGCGTCGCAGAGCTGACGCTGAAATTATCCGGAATCCCTGATTTCACCTTCAAGATCTGCGAACCATACCACCGGAGTCCCTACAGCGGTGACCTCTTGTGGGGAACAGAGGCGGAGAGCACCTACGTGCGGGACCTGCCGCATTATCTCAAGAGGAAAAAAGAGCTGTGCGGCGCCTCCTATACCGGTTTGATGGAGGCCACCATCGGCATCAAATATCAGACATTGAAACAGCACAGCCTGTAACCGGGCATGGGTGCTTTGCTCCTGGTCGCCGGTCACCGGGCATGAGATGTATGCCGCAGATCGAGTGCGGTCTGGCGAAGACCATTGGCGCCTGCGACAGTCAGCAGCGCCTTCACCGCAGCGTTCATCGCGGGGAGACTCCACGCCGTCGAAGGAGGGATGAATGACCCCTCAGGAGTTTTCTTTCGTCAAAAATAATACAAGATATCCTTTTAAAATGTCCTGCAAGCGATTATACTGCTTGCGCGACATGAGATTAAAGACCAAGAAGATCATTCTCATAGTTGATGACAACAGGGACATGCGGTCGTTCATACGGGCCGTACTCGAGAACTCCCTGAAGGAATATGCACTCGAGATCATAACCCTGCCTTCCAGTGACGCCGCACTGCAGACCGTCGAGGTCAGAAAGGGCAATATCGATCTCATTTCCACCAATATTCACCGTCCCGGGATGGATGGCTACACATTTATCCGGAATGTAAAGACGAAATACCCGCACATCAAGACACTGGTCTGTTCTGCCCGTGCAAAGCACGATGACCTCAACGAGATGTTCGATGAGCACCTCGTGGATGGATACATCAGGAAACCCTTCAAGGAAAACGAATATCTGAACAGGGTGAGAAACATCTTCGATACGCAGAACCTTGTCCGGCTGAACTTTTCCTGAAGTCGTTCCCCCCCGGCGGGGTGTGCTGAAGAGAATACCCCTGACCGCCACCAGTGTATGACCTTATAAGTCCCGAAGCATTGACTTCATGTGCCTGTGGATTATTATGATAAGCTGTGCTGGCGGAATCATTGCGCTGCCGAAATCAGTGATGTAAGGGGGACATGCCATGAAAAGAGTAATCGTGGCTTTTCTGTCCATAGCACTTCTGTGCCTTGTTTTTGGAAACACCATCTGCGCCGGGGAAGGTCAACAACAGTTTGCCGGATTCCTGAATATCAACACCGCATCATACGAACAGCTGATCATGCTCCCCGATATGTCCGAGACGCTCGCCAGGAATATCATCACGTACCGGAACATGAACGGTCCGCTGGCGACAATCGATGAACTCATCATGGTCAACGGGTTCGAGTATACCTACATCGACCGGATCAGGCCGTTTCTCCAGCTCGAGGGTGATAACACGCTGCGGCCCGTGGAATAGACGAGGGCCCTTTCCTGTTTGACCGGCATCGGCTGCCCTGTTTCTGCGAGATCTTGAAAAGAAGGGCAGTGGTGCACTGGAGTAATGGTATGGGCTGGTCCTGCCAATGATGCGACCGCCCGTTTCATTACTCAATTGCACCATCTCTTCGCCATCACGGGCAGGGGGTACCAATGCCTGGCTGAAGCGCTGTGGTGACACGTTCGCTCCGCACCGGCGATTTTCCTGTGAAGATGAGGACCGCTCTCCCTGCCCGTGTCTCCTGCTCAGTCTCAGCCCTTTTTCCTCGTGGAGATCTTGAGAGGAGAGTAGAGCGGACAGAAACCGGGTAACTTCTATGCCTCCTTAGGCAGGGAGCATGCCCGACCCTTGAGGTTGAACAGCAGCCGCAGCATGGTCCTGGTCTTGTCGGAGAAGATCTTCGAGGCGAACAGGTCTCCGGCCACGCGTTTGGAGATCTCGGAGACGGTCGGATAGACATGAACCATACCGGCAATGGCAGAGAGCTTCACCCCGGCACTGTGCGCAAGCACCCACTCATGTATGAGTTCCCCTGCGTGGGCGCCGATGATCTGGCAGCCCAGCAGCTTGCCCCTGGGGCTCACGAGCATCTTGATCTTGCCGGTTTCCTCCCCCTCGGCCAGCGCCCGGTCATTGTCCGCATACAGCTCTTCGAAGACGTGGTAGTCGATGCCTTCCTTTTGCGCGCGTTTTTCATTCAGCCCGATGCTCGCCACCTCAGGATCGGTATAGGTGCACCAACCCACCCTGGTGTAGTCTGCCTTTCTGGGCAGGCGCAGGACCGCATTGCTTAAAGCGATACCGCCCTCGTAGCCGGCAACATGGGTAAAGGGCATCTGGCCGTTCACGTCGCCGCAGGCATAGATGTGCGGGATATTCGTTTTCATGCGGGCATTGGCCGGTATGCCGCGCGGGGTATGCTTCACCCCTGCCGCATCGAGGCCGAGGCCGTCGATATTGGGCTTCCTGCCTGCTGCCACCAGGATTGCATCGGCTTCGATCACCCGTGTGGGGCCTTCTGACCTGGCAGGGGCAACTACGATCCGTACGCCGCCGGGTATGGCCTCGGCACGGACAGCCTTCGTGCCTGTATGGATCTCCACACCCTCGCTCACGAGGCGCTCTTTCAGGATTTCAGCCATATCGGCGTCTTCCGGCCCGAGGATCTGTTCCATGAATTCGACGATGATGACGTGTGATCCCAGCCGGCAGAAGGCCTGTGACAGCTCGAGACCGACCGGGCCGCCCCCCAGGACAATGAGCCTGCCGGGAAGGGTCCTCTGGGAGAACACGGTCTCGTTGGTCCAGGGCGCCACGAGATCGAGGCCGTCCACCGGGGGCAGGGCAGGGCTGGAGCCGGTGGCAATAACCCAGCTCCTGGCAGATATCCGGTCTCCGTCGACCTCCACGACATGGTCATCGATAAAGACCGGGGCGCCGAATTTCACCCCGGCCCCGAGACCGCAGAACCGCTCGGGAGAGTCATGGTGCTGGATCCTCTCGATGACCGATTGGACGCGGTCCATGACAGCGCCCAGGTCCACGTGAGGCAGCACCAGTTCCGGGAGACCGAAGTCCTGACAGCGGCGTGCCTGCGCCCAGACCCCCGCGGTCCTGATGAGCGTTTTCGACGGCACGCACCCGTAGTGGAGGCAGTCACCTCCGAGTTTATCCGATTTTTCGATGAGGAGGGTCTTTGCCCCGAACTGGGCACCCCCTGCGGCAGCAGTGAGCCCTGCCGCTCCGCCGCCGATTATCCCGAGGTCGTATTCGTATTCCGACATGGGTCTGCTCCTTTATCCCTTTTCTTGCTCAGCCAGCCTGCTCGCCCGATCGCGTATGACCCCTGCGCACCGGGTGGCCGCCGAACCTGTTCCTCATGGCCGAGATGACCTTTGCCGCATAGCTGTCTTTGTGGCGGCTCACCAGGCGCATCTCAAGTGCAAGTGTGATCACGGGCGCCGGGACGTTCAGGTCGATGGCCTCGGCCACACTCCAGCGGCCCTCTCCGCTGTCTGCAACCCAGGCCTCGACATCACTCAGTTCCTGGTCTTCGGCAAAGGCCTCGGCAGTGATATCGAGAAGCCATGACCTGATGACGCTGCCGAAGCGCCAGATCTGAGTAATCTGGTGCATGTCCAGGCCGAACTCCTCTTTTGCCTTCATGAGGTCGAAACCTTCGGCATATGCCTGCATCAGG
Source organism: Deltaproteobacteria bacterium (assembly GCA_018434685.1). Lineage (GTDB taxonomy): Bacteria > Desulfobacterota > Desulfomonilia > UBA1062 > UBA1062 > DSAD01. The sequence goes on along the minus strand of JAHDOV010000009.1, from coordinate 26,888 downwards.
CCGTATTCAATGCCGTTGTGGACCATCTTGACGAAATGACCGGAACCGCTCGGCCCCACGCGGCCCCACCCCCTGTCCGGAGCAGGTGCAAGGGCCTCGAACAGCGGGCGCAGGCGCACCACGACATCCACGTCGCCCCCGATCATCATACTGTACCCTTCGGCGAGCCCCCTGATTCCCCCGCTGGTGCCCACATCCACAAAATGCAGCCCCAGGTCCTTGAGCATACCGGCCCGGCGCATGGAGTCTTTGTAATTGCTGTTTCCACCGTCAACGATGCAGTCGCCTGCGGACAGGAGGGATGACAGGGTGGCAATAGTATCTTCGGTGGGGTCTCCGGAAGGCACCATAACCCATACCACCCGCGGGGCAGCGAGCATGCCGGCAACGTCACGGATCGTTCCTGCAGCCTGTGCGCCTTCGAGCCGAGCCTGCCGGACAGCCTCTTCAGCCAGATCGTACGCCACCACGGAGTGACCCGCACGCAGCAGACGCGTTGCCATATTGAGCCCCATCTTTCCCAGGCCGATCATCGCGAGTTCCATGCCCGATCCCCCTTCCCATGTTCAGGAAATGTCATTTATCAGACGGAAACAGATACTCTGAAGCAGGGATATGCAGTCCTGATACAGGTATTAATATAGCGGGGAAGACTGTGCGTACAAGGGTGGAGGACGATTATGCCGGCAGCTCACCGGATCTGACGAGATGGCGGATACCCTTGGATCCGGCAACGATGACATCCGTCGCGATATTTATAAAAAGGCCGTGTTCCACGATGCCGGCACGTTCGCTGAGCATGGCTGCGAGATGCGGCGGATCCGGTATGGGGCCGAAGGTGCAGTCCAGGATGAGGTTTCCCTGATCGGTCAGGAAGGGGGAGCCTTCCAGTGTCTTTCGCACCTTCACCGCGGCCCCGAGCTGTTCGATGAATCTTGTTTCGACATTGAAGCCGAATGGAAGCACCTCCACGGGCACCGGGGAGAGGGTTCCGAGCGAAGGGGTGAGCTTGGACTCGTCCACCACGATAATCTCCCGTGCGCTCGCCTGGGCAACGATCTTCTCGCGCAGCATCGCCCCGCCGCCCCCCTTGATGAGATTGAGATCAGGGTCCACCTCGTCCGCACCGTCGATGGTGAGGTCGATACGGGTATACTCGTCGAAGGTGGTCAGAGGTATGCCCCGCGTTCGTGCCTCGTGCTCCACCTGGAGCGAACAGGGTATGGCGAGTATGTCTTCGAGCGTATGCCGGGAAACGAGCTCGGCGATGCGTCTGAGGGCGTACAGGGCCGTGCTGCCGTGTCCGAGCCCGATGATCATGCCCGATTCCACGAACTCCACAGCCCGGTAGGCTGCAGCCTGTTTGAGCAGTGCAGCGTCACCCTTCATATGAACACATGAGCCGCTCCTTGCGGCTTACCCGAGCATCTGAGCTATGCGCCGTACGGCGCTCGACACGTCGTCCAGCCCCACATGAAGCCGGAGGACCTTTCTACCCGCATTGACCAGCGCCTGCCAGTCACCCAGGGCCTGGGCAGTCTTCAGTACGCCGAAGTCCATGGAGGAGGCTTTATAGCCTGCCTCGTCGGGGATCGGTATCTCCAGGGGATTGTCGCAGGTGATCTGAATGAACAGGCCGTTGTCCGCACCTCCCTTGTGGAGCTGACCGGTGGAGTGGAGGAAGCGCGGGCCATAGCCGAGCGTGGTGGCGACCCGGCAGCTATCGCGGATCTTCATGCGGAGCTCAGCCAGGGCCGCATCGGTCTGTCCGGTAGGAGGCAGATATGCCTGGAGAGCGACATAGGACCCGTCGTGTATCCCCGCGAGGAATACCAGCAGGGCTTCCTCGAGGCTGTCCGCCCTGAGATCGCCGTAGACAAAGGTGTCCCTGTCACACAGAAGCGGGGTCTGCACCGGCAGCGTCCCCTTTACCTGATACTCGCTGATGGCCTTGCGGGCCAGGATCTTGGCGGATTCCACATCGGGCTGGTCAAAGGGATTGATGCCGAGGATATGTCCTGCAACGGCCATTGCCATCTCCCAGAGGAAGAACTGCCCGCCCAGATCAGAGCTGTCGTGAAGACAGATATGCACCACGGGATGTCCTGCCTGTTCGAGGTCTCTGAGGCTGTCGTCATAGGTCTCGTCACCGTTTATCCTGATATGGACAAAGAGCCGGTCATCCCTGTACTGGCCGGGGAAGCCGAGCTGTTCGTTCACGATGGGCACGATACCGGTGCCCTGTTTGCCCGAACTCTCCGCTATGAGCTGTTCCACCCAGTCGCCAAAGGGCGCGAGCTGTTTCGAGATGACAAAGGTTGCCTTGTCCCTGCCAGAGCGGGCCATCACAGCCAGGAGGGTGCCGAGCCTGCCGCCGTAGTTGTTACCCTCGACCGGGCAGTTGCTTGATTTGCAGTTCTCCGCAAGGATCAGAGCCCTGTCCAGGAGCAGCCTGATATCCATCCCGATGAGGGCGGCCGGCACGAGGCCGAAGTATGACAGTGCGGAATAGCGGCCTCCGATGGTGGGATCGTTGAGAAAGGTCCTGCGGAAGGCATACCGCCGGGCAAGGGCTGTCAATGGCGTATCCGCATCGGTGATCGCGATGAAATGCCCTCCTGCCTCTTCGGTGCCCAGGGCGTCTGCAAACAGGTTGTAGAAATACCTGAAGAACGAAAGCGTCTCCGGGGTGGTGCCTGATTTTGTCGAGACGATGCACAGGGTATGTGCCGGGTCGATACTGGAGGCCATGGACGCAACAGCGGCAGGGTCCGTGCTGTCGAGCACTGTCAGCTCGAGGAACCCCTCCCTGGCCTGAAACGTCCTGCTGAAGACCTCTGGCGCCAGAGAAGACCCCCCCATGCCCAGAAGCAGGGCCCGGGTATACCCAAGGGCAGCCATGTCCCGTGCAAAGGATTCAAGCTTTTCGACACTAGCCGCCATGACCCCGGGTGCCTGGAGCCACCCGAGCCGGTTTGCGATCTCTGCGGGCCCGGGGTTCCAAACCGTGTGATCATGCGCCCATATGCGGGACATGATATTGTCATCCCGGAGCTTCAGTAACGCTGTTTCCACGACCTTCAGGTATGGTCCGAGGTTCTCCGTCATCCGGCAGATTTGTGACATCAGAACTCCTTGCTTTTCTCCCCGATGCTGCTCATGAGCGATTCAAAGGATTGTGCAAACGAGGCCACTCCGTCTTCCTGCAGCTTGTCGGTGATGGCATCGAGATCGATGCCGAGTCTTGCGATCCTGTCGATCTGATCGCGGGCCTTATCAATACCCTCATCCAGGGTTGCCTGTACTCTCCCGTGGTCGAGATAGGCCTGCAGCGTTGCCGGGGGAACGGTGTTGACCGTGTGCGGCCCGATGAGCTCGTCCAGATAGAGCGTATCGGGATAGTTCCGGTTCTTGGTCCCCGTGCTCGCCCACAGAAGCCGCTGCACCTGTGCTCCCCTGTCTGCGAGCCTCTGCCAGCGCGGTCCCGAGAACACCTGGTGGAAGATCTCGTAGGCGATCTTGGCGTTGGCTATGGCGATCTTTCCCTGGAGTTCGGTGTTGCCGATCTTTTCCAGGGCGGCATCAACCGTGGAATCCACCCTGCTGACAAAGAACGAGGCCACCGAAGCGACCTTGCCGAGATTCCCGTTCTTTTCTGCCAGCTTTTCAAGACCTGCGACATATGCCCAGGCGACGTCCTCGTAGTTCCGCACGGAAAACAGCAGGGTGACGTTCACGTTGATCCCGTCCCCGATGAGGGTTTCGATCGCGGGAACGCCCTGCGGTGTTGCCGGCACCTTGATCATCACGTTGGGACGGTCCAGGGTCCTGAAGAGCCTCCGGGCCTCGCTGATGGTCTTGCCGGTTTCATATGCCAGGGTAGGGCTCACCTCCAGGCTGACATACCCGTCCAGGCCGCGTGTCTCGTCGTAGACCGGGCGGAACAGGTCTGCGGTGTGTGCAATATCCCACATGGCAAGCTTCTCGTAGATCTCGTCGATGGAGTTGCCCCGCTTCACCAGTTCCTTCAGGTCGTCGTCATAGTCGACGCTCCCTGCAATCGCCTTTTCGAAGATCGTGGGGTTGGAGGTGACTCCGCGTACCCCCTGGTCGATGAGCGACTGCAGTTCCCCGGAGGTGATGAGCGTTCTCCTGATGTAGTCGAACCATATTGCCTGCCCGAGGGCTGCCAGATCATGGAGTTTTGTCATAGTAATGCTCCTTCTCGAATGATGTGTGAATAAGATTCTCCTATACCTTACACAATTCATGAATGGAATCACAAGTTTCATTATACAGTCTGCCGATCCAGTCGCCGGTGCGTGCCCTGTCGATCAGCGCCAGGCCGGATTCCGGCATTTCCAGCAGGGAGCCGAGTTTTCTGACCAGCCGGTGCGTGGTAGAGACAAAGGTTGCATGACTCCAGGTCAACGGAGAGACTGACAGGGGCGCCCCGGTGAACGGATGCACCTGCTCGGCAAGCACCCCGGACGGCAATGCATGGTCTGCAACCCACTTCATGATGGCAATGGCCTCGTCGAGGTCTTCGATGGTTTTCGAGCGCTCGATGAGATAGTCGGCGAGCCACAACGTGCAGATGAACCACGGATTGCCGGGCAGATCCTGGCTGACCCGGTGGTAGGGGTCGTTCTCGTACCGGGCCATGCCTCCCACCGGCGTATTCACCCACAGCCGCTGCCTCAGTGTGTTCATGGTGGAAACAAGGCGAGGGTCGTCCGCTGAGAACAGCCCGAAGGCAAAAAGCGCCCAGAGGCTTGCGTCACAGGTGTCGTCCACCTCGAGTTCTCCGCCCGGACCGTGATAGAGCATCCTGCAGAAACGGCCTGACTTCTCCTGCCACAGGTGCTTCGATGCACCGTCGCGGATCTCGGCGGCTGCCTTCCGGTACTGCTCTGCCTTGTGCTCCTCACCGAATATCCTGCAGAAGATGGAGGCGGCAGTGAGTCCGCCGAATACGGCCCCCACGGTATAGCTCAGGACACCCCGCCGCTCCTCCCAGAGATCGTACGATGCCTCCGGCAGGCCGGTGGTGCTGTCCCGGTAGCTGCACATGAAATCGGCGGTATTCTTCACGAGCGGCCGGTAGAGGGGTTTGATGAACTCGATATTCCGATAGAGCACAAAGTGCTTCCACAGGGCCCACACCACCAGTGCGGTCTCGTCCTCCTGGATGGGCAGCCTTTCCTGTCCGTCTTCATACCAGGGATGCCAGGATGAAGCCAGGGTGCCGTCCGGGTTGTACTTGTGGAGCAGGTAGCCCTCCTTTCCCACCAGGCCGGCGATGAACCGGTAGAAATTCTCGGAAAGGACCACATACCCTGCCTGATCCATGGCATTCGCCACCAGGGCACCGTCGCGGGGCCAGATATACGAATAGGTGTCGCGGTTGAACTGGATGACATCCGAATCGTTGGCCGCGAGGATGCCTCCCTGCCAGTCGATCTGGGTCCTTAAGATGAGCAGGCTCCTGCGATAGGTCTGGGCGATGGAGTCCTCGAGCATATGAAAACTCGGCGTCTCCTTCCTGGCCCACAGGTGCCAGTAATCCCTGGTACGCTTGATGAGCTGTTCCGGGTGGCGCTGTTTCACGGACGCATCGAGCACCCTGACATCCTCCCAGGTCTGACCTGCCGATATCCAGTAATAAGCATTGCCGGCGGCAGAACCATCGAGGGTGAGGCTCAGGCCGATAACCGAGTCTACGGAACCCTGGGCGATGGGATTTCCCGAAAGGAGGCCGTCTTCCGCATCCCTGAAGGTTCCCTCCATGCCCCTGGATGTCTTCTGCCCGGTGGCAAACTGGTGCGGGCCGCCATCGGCTTGTGTCTGCGCGTTAAAGAGAAAGTAGCGCTGGCCCTTGTAATGAACGATTCCCCCGGTCTTCGGGTCATACGCCGCCGTGTTTCCCACGCTCGTTCCGTAGATATCGAGATCCTGGGAGAAAAACACCCGGATCTCCCGGGGCTCAGGCATCAGGTTCTCCACGCGGAGCTCCCGCAGGAAGATGTTTTCATGGAAATCCACTGTGTCGTGGCATTCGATCCTGACACCGAGGCCGGAATGGGAAAGGGTGACCTTCGTTACCAGGGTGTCGCTCTCATAGACGAGCTCTCTTGCCCAGCCGCTGCCCACCCAGGAGAACTGCCCGTCCACGAATATGCCCATACGGCAGCGGTTGCCCCGAACGTGATTCTCGAAGCCCACGTGCGGGTAGTATAGATCGCGGATGGCGTAGTCCTGGTCAAAGCATATGAGCAGCCTGCCATTGCCGACCGGGATATCCCTGGGCATTCAACCACCTCACCCCTTTTTTGTTCTCCCGAGCAGGTCCCTGGCGGTTTCAACGATGTGATCTGCCGTGATGCCGAACTTTTCGAACAGGACCGGCGCCGGGGCGCTCGCCCCGAAACCTTTCATGCCGAGTGCTGCCCCGTCGAGCCCGATATAGTGTTCCCATCCGAGCGTGATCCCTGCCTCCACGGCTATGCGTGCCCGTACGTCCCCGGGCAGGACGCTGTGACGGTATCCCTCCTCCTGCCGGTCAAAGAGCTCCCAGCTCGGCATGGAAACGACGCGGATGGCTCTTCCCTCGGCAGCCAGTATCGTCCCGGCCTCCAGGGCGAGGTGCACCTCGGAGCCCGTGGCGATGAGGATAATGTCCGGCCGGACTTTTCCGGATTCCCAGAGGATATAGCCCCCGCGGCCGAGCTGGTCTGCAGGGGCGCAGCGACTCCTGTCCAGCAGGGGCACCTCCTGACGGGTGAGCACGAGCGCCGTGGGACCTTCGGTGTTGAGCAGTGCCTCCCTCCAGGCATAGGCCGTCTCAAGGGCATCTGCCGGGCGGATCACGGTGAGATTCGGCATGGACCGTAGCGACATGACCTGCTCCACGGGCTGGTGCGTGGGCCCGTCTTCTCCCAGGCCGATGCTGTCGTGGGTGAAGACGTAGATCACACGGATGCCGGTCAGGCAGGCAAGCCGGATGGAAGGGCGCATGTAGTCGGCAAAGGTGAGAAATGTTGCAGTATAGGGGATGATGCCCCCGTGCAGCGCCATGCCCGTAGCGATGGCACCCATGGCATGTTCCCTCACCCCAAAATGGATGTTCCTTCCGCTGTAATCCCAGCTGCCGCCCACTGCACCCTGAACCCCCTCTCGCGGGGTTCCCTTCGGCTGGAAATCGCCGTGCCCCTTCAGCCAGGTAAAGGTGGAGGGGTTGAGGTCTGCCGATCCGCCCATGAGCTCGGGAACCACTGCCGCGAGCGCCTGGAGGACGGTCTCCGAAGATTTTCTCGTGGCCTCAAAGGTCTTTTGAGGGACGTAGCCCCTGATGCTGTCTTCGAGGCCGGATGGGAGCGTGCCGCCGGTTCTCCTGGTGAAATCTTCTGCAAGGTCGGGGTAGGAACGGCTGTAACTGTCGAGTTCCATCTTCCATTGGTCTTCCCGTGACATTCCGGCTGACACTGCGGTGCGAAAATGCAGCAGCACATCGTCCGGGACAAAGAACTCCCTGTCTTGGGGCCAGCCGAGTTCCCGCTTCGCTGCCTTCAGCTCGTCTGAACCGAGCGGACTACCGTGCACCTTGAAGGTTCCCTGCCTGTTCGGTGAGCCGAACCCGATGACCGTGTTCACGATGATGAGCGAGGGCCTCCTGGTTTCCTGCTGGGCTGAAATGAGTGCAATGTCGATGTCGGTGAGATCGTTGCCGTCGGAGACATGAACGGTATGCCAGCCATAGGCCTCGAAGCGGGCCTGAACATCTTCGGTGAAACTGAGCCCGGTCGAACCCGAAAGAGATATGTGGTTGCTGTCGTAGAGTACGATGAGCTTGCCCAGGCCGAGATGGCCCGCGAGAGAACACGCCTCGGACGCTACCCCTTCCATGAGGTCTCCGTCGCCTGCCAGGACATAGGTGAAGTGATCCATGATGTGGTGTCCCTGCCTGTTGTAGATAGATGCGAGATGGGCCTCGGCCATGGCCATGCCCACGGCATTGCCGATGCCCTGGCCCAGTGGCCCCGTGGTCACCTCGACACCCCTGGTGATGTGGCTCTCGGGATGGCCTGGAGTCCTGCTTCCCCACTGCCTGAAGGCCTTAAGATCCGCCATGGACAGATCATACCCGGTCAGGTGGAGCAGGGCATAGAGCAGCATGGACCCATGGCCTGCTGAGAGGATGAAACGGTCCCGGTCTGGCCAGGAAGGGTCTGTGGGATTGTGCTTGAGGTGTTTCATCCACAGGACATAGGCCATGGCCGCTGCCCCCATGGGCAGGCCGGGGTGGCCGGAATGCGCCTTCTCTATGGCATCGGCCGCAAGAAACCGGATGGTGTTGATGCACTGCTCTTGAAACACACGCTGCATGGCCATGCTCATGCCCCCTCGCGTTCGGCCTCGTGGAGAGACGACAGGCCGAAGGATGCCGCGCCCATGAGCCCCACCAGGGGATTGAGGATCACGTGGACAGGCATCCGTTCGAGAGCCGGGGACAGGCGCCCCTTCCGGATGAAGGACTCCATGAAGGTGCTGTCTGCAAAGGCGGGCAGGATCTTCGGGGGTATTCCCCCACCCAGGTATACCCCGCCGGTGGCCATGACCTTCAGGGCGAGGTTGCCAGTCTCTGCGCCGAGGATGGAGAGGAAGAGTTCCAGGGTCTTTGTGCACAGCTCGCAGGAGATTCCGGGATCGAGGGCTGTCTGTACGATTGCCGCGGTCCGGTCATCCGCCTTTGAGATAAGGCGGGAAAGCCAGATGGGCTCCTCGTAATGGTCCTTGTCCCTGAGAAATTCGTAGATATTGGGCAGGCCCATGCCGGAGCAGATACGTTCATAGCTGACGTGGCCGTGCTGCTCGAGCAGACAGGAAAGCAGTTCGATCTCGAGCTCTGACCTCGGTCCAAAGTCGCAGTGCCCTCCCTCTGAGGCATGGGCATGGTGGCGCGACCCCTCCCACGTGATATAGGCCTCGCCCAGCCCGGTTCCCGGGGCAATAACCGCCATAGGACCATGAGGAATTCGCTCGCCCTTATTGAGGGTGTAGAGGTCTTCCCTGCCAAGTTCGGGAATCCCGTATGCAATTGCCTGAAGGTCGTTGATGAGCCTGACCGAACGCAGGGCAAGGTCTCGCGTGAGAGAGTCTTCATCGAGTGTCCAGGGCAGGTTCGTGATTGTCGCCCGTGATCCTATCACCGGACCTGCAACGCCGAAGACCGCATGCTCCGGCTTCATGCCGCTGTTCTGGAGGAACTCCGAGACAAGGGATGCCAGGCTGTGGTACTGCGCGCTGGGCAGAGTCGCCTCCACCACGGGATGCACCGTGTCACCGGAGATCTCATAGATGACCAGGGTGGTCTTGGTTCCGCCTACATCACCTGCAATAAGCATACTCATCTGCCTCCATTGAACTGCGTTCTTGGTTCATCCTGCCGGTTTCCATCACTGCCCCTGACGTTTCCCGGATTCTCATACATGCCCAGGATCTTTTTTCTGAAGAAGATGTAATCGCTCTGCTCGGCCTTCCTCGGTCTCGCCAGGGGAACCGTTAGCTTTTCCCGGATCCTGCCCGGTGCCGTCTCCATGATCACGATCTCGTCCGCCAGGGTGATGGCCTCATCGATATCGTGGGTTACGAAGATCACCGTATGACCCAGGTCTTCCCATAATGAGATGAGCAGGTCCTGCATCTGCCTGCGGGTGTGGTAATCCAGCGATGCAAAGGGCTCGTCCATGAGCAGAACCTGGGGCCGAATTATGAGTACCCGGGCAAGGGCCACCCGCTGTTTCATGCCGCCCGAGATCTCCCCGGGGAGATAATACCGGAAATTCTCAAGGCCCACAAGCTCGAGAAAACGGTCAACTTCTCGTTTCCGGTAGGGATTTTTCAGGATTCCCTTCAGGCCGAAGGCAATGTTTTCCTGCACGGTCAGCCAGGGGAACAGCGTGTCCTCCTGGAAGACAACGCACCGGTCAGGCCCGGGTCTCCGGATGAGTTCTCCATTCATAACAGCACTGCCGGAACTCGGGGTATCGAATCCTGCGAGGATATTGAGCAGGGTGGTCTTGCCGCATCCGCTCCTGCCCACGATACAGACCATCTCCGAGGGGGCAGCGCAGAGGCTGATGTTCTCCAGGATCACCTGCTGCGAGCCGTTCATGTCATACGACTTGGACAGGTGACTCACCTCCAGGAGAGCCCCGGCCTGTCCATTGGCATTATACCATGCTGTATGGTCAGTCTTCATTGCTCAGGCCATCCTCCGTGCACTTCTCAGGGAACCCTTGAGTGCTGCCACGAGGAGCACATCGCTGGTTCTGCCGACTATAGCGATCAGGATCATACCCACGATGATCATGTCTACCCGGCCCAGCATGCGGGCATCCATGATCACCGCGCCAAGACCGTCGGGTACGCCGGTCAGTTCCCCCAGGACGAGATACGCCCACGAGATGCCCAGGCCGAGGCGTAATCCTGTTATGATATGCGGCATGCAGGAGGGGATAAGGATGCTGAAACTCCCTCTTAGCCTTCCCACACCCATCATGGCACCTGCCCTGAGCAACTGCGGGTTGATCCCCCGTGCGCCGGAAAGGGTGTTGAGGTAGATCGGGAAGAACGCAGCCAGGGCGACGAGGAAGACCGTGGTTTTCATGCCGATGCCGAACCATACGAGGGCAAGGGGCAGCCAGGTAATGCCCGGAACAGCCCTGAGCGAGTTGATAACAGTATTGAACAACGAATGGACCGGGGACACGCGGCCGGAAATGATCCCCAGGGGAAAACCTGCAAGGGTTGCAAGGAAGAATCCCAGGAAGACCCGGGATACCGAAGCGAGTGCATCACCGACGAAACGGCCGGCATACGGGGCCTGGCCGGGCTCCCCGAAGATATAGAAATACCCGGTGCGGATGATCTCGGTCGGAGCCGGCAGGAGATAGCCGGGGATTATTCCGGTTTTGGTCAATACGGTCCAGAGGATCACGGCAAGGGCGGGGATAATCCATGGCAGCAGTGATCCGGTTAGTGCAGCACTCCTGTTCATATGCCCTGCCTCACTGGCCGGCTGTCTTGTCCAGCCGGATATCTTCCTGTACCGTCCGGACAAACGACAGGTCAAAGAGCCGGTCATAGTCCGGCTGATTGTCGATGAGCCCGAGTTTCTGCATCCTCTCTCCCAGGGCGCGCGCTCTTGCAACAAAGGTCTCGTCCATGTACCAGGCAAGCTCCATGTTGGGGACCGCCATTTCGAGCACCTCGATACTGGTGCCGAAGGTGGAGGCCTGCTCGAGCCACTGTTGTTTGTGCGTGGCAAGATATTCGGTTGCCAGGGCATGTGCCTTCACCAGGTCATGAACCATGCCGGGATTGTTCCGGATGGCCTGCTGCGTCACGAGCATCCCGGCATTGATGGTTCCGATGGTGTCCTCGAAATATGGATATGCCAGGATAATCCCATATCCTTCCCGTGAAGCGAGCGACGGGAAGGGTTCACCGGACAGGAATGCGTCGATGCCCCCTCCTGCAAGGGCAATCCCCATATCGAAAAAGTCCACCCGTGTCAGCCTGGCCTCGGTATCAGGGTTGATGCCTGCCTGGGAGAGGGTCTCCCTCAGGAGTATCTCGTGCATGGTGCCGGGCACATAGCCGATGCGTCTGCCCCTCAGCTCAGCCACAGACGTGATCGGGCCGTCTTTCTTCACCACCAGGGCAGAGCATTTATTGCAGAGCGACGAGACCACCACGACCGGCTCGCCCCGGGAGGCGGCATGAATGGCCAATGACAGGGTTGTGCCGCACATGTCGAGGCTCCCGGCAAGCAGGGCCAGCTTCTGGTCTGCTGGATTGGTGAACGAGTACACCTCTACGTGCTGCGTTGATGACAGGTAGTGCTCGTAGAAGAACGGCTGGATGGTCTGCGGGGTCTTCCACGTTCCGACCCGGTAATCCTGGCACAGGGCTGCCGGGGAAAGCGTAGGGATGCCTGACATGACAAGGAGGCACACTGCCGCCCAGCGCCACGACGTCTTTTTTACGGCGTTCTTCAGAGATATCGTTCCCCAGGTATCTTCCTGCATACGATCCATGCGTATCCCGGGCCTGGTTCCTGCTAGGCCAGGCTGTTCATCCGTTTAATCCTTATGGGTAGCGCGGGGTCTGTTTCCCGCGAGTCTCTGTGTCCAAAGCAGTTGGAGGGAAGATCAGGGTTTAAGCCCATCTCCGTAAAAAGGCGCCGGCACATGTCCACACTCCTGCCCCGTCCTTTGCCTGTGTCGGCGATACGGTCCCGGGGGCTTGCGCCTACCTCCGGAAAGAACAGGTTCGCGCCTGCCAGAAGGGATGCACTGTGGGGTTCGTGGGTGCAGTGTGCCTTGGGGATATTGCCCATGACAAGCCTGCTCACCGCGACCATCCGTGCAAGTTCCCGCTCGGATATCATTCCCACGGACTCAAGCGGGGACCCTGGGAAATTGACTCTCCGCATGACCCCGCTGTACGTTGCCCCATGTTTCCGTGCAAGAACCATGAGGTGTGCGATTTCTTCGGGGCTGTGCTCGGGACCGACCGGTTCCACGCAGTTCATCCACAAGAGTCCCACATCCCTGATCACCTCGATGGTGTGCAGGCGCTTTTCAACCGTAAATGGCGTATCTCTTCCCTCGCCGAGTCTCAGGGCATGGTAGAACCCTGAAAAGCCTGCATCCAGGAGTTGTTCGCCCTCCCGGTGGCTTATGTCGCGGGTATTGGCGACGAGCGGTGTGTTTACCTCTGTCTTGAGTACCCGGGCCAGTTCCATGAGACTGGCCAGTTCGTACGTGCCCGTGGTCATGACATTGATGGCATCTGCAGAGCATGCCTGGGCTGACCGTGCCCAGGATACGATCTCGTCTTCACTGAATTCGATTGATTCATGGAATACCCCGGCAGTTGCTGCCAGCGAGCAGAACCGGCAGTTGAAAGGGCAGGGCTCCACATTCACCCCGATATGGAAGTGGGTTTCCCCTTTCTGGCCGAAGAGTTCCCGCGAGATACGGTTGGCCGTTTCCATGAGGGCATAGACCTCCCGGCTCTCCAGGTTCAACCGCAGGAGGGCACAGGCCTCTGACTCCTCGAGGCCGGCCAGATCCTGCGCCTTGGTGAGAATGTTATCGATCTTCGGATTGATCTGCCAGTGCACGTCTGTCTCTCCCTCAAGTTCAAGATACGTTATTCCTGTATGAATACAATATGGTGCAGTGCGTTTTAAGGCATTCAGAAGATCGGCTAATTGCTGTGCTGATCAGCTTCGTGCCTGCGTATGCAATAAGGTCTTGCCCCTGATGACATAACCTTAAAGGTAAGCAGGACAAAGGATAAATCAATGGCATAGACCCCGGGACAAGCCCTTGACCCCCCGGAACCGGAGAGTGTCTCGATAAGAAGATTCTTTTGCCGGCCGGGATATCTGGTTTATTCAATACACAAGCGGCTGTTTTTAGGGTATAATACAAACGATTCATGTTTGATCTCATTATGTTGTGCTGTTATGATCGTGCCGGGGGGAAGGTTCAAGAGAACCACTGTTATGAAATCAGTTCGGGCAAGGCTCTCACGAAAGGTATGGATCCTCATGCTGCTTGTGCCGGTCCTCGTCTCCTGTTCGCAAGGCACCGAGCAGCCCTCAACACCTGGTGAAGAAAAAGTCATACGCGAGGACACAGCTGCAAGCGATACCCGGATGATCGAGGTGATCGAAGACACCTCGCCACGGGTCGTTATCGATGCGTTGCGGAATGATACTCTCATCAAGGAAGGCGAGGCCGTATCCTTTGCTGCAACCATAACCGGCGGCAACGAGCCTGTGGTGTGCGTGTGGGATTTCGGTAACAGCCACGGGCGCTCCGACAGAGAGGATCCGGGCCGCATCACCTTTAACGAGGCAGGTACATTCCCGGTACAGGTGTGTGCGCGCGACCGTGACGGAGATACCGGCTGTGACTCCGTGATCGTTGAGGTCAGCAAGAACATTCCCACAGCAACGATAGAATCCCCGGAAAGGAACACGGCTGTCTTCCAGGGTCAGCCCCTCGTCTTCAAAGGATCGGTAGCAGGGGGGAACGGACCGTTGAGGTATTCCTGGGACTTGGGCGCTGCAGCGCCTAAGTCCAGCAAGAAAGATCCGGGCAGGGTCGTCATTCAGACCCCGGGCGTGCACCTCGTGACCTTCACCGTCGAGGATGCGAATGGAGACCGCTGTGCCGATTCCCTGGAGATTCGTGTGCGGAATGACACGAAACCCGTGGCGAAGATTGTTTCTCCCCTGAACGACCCCACCGTCCTGGAGGGTGATTCCCTGGAGTTCCAGGGGGCTGTCCAGGGCGGTGACGAACCGCTGAACCTTGTCTGGAGTTTTGAGGGGGTCGCTCCTGATTTCTCCGGGCTGTCTCCGGGCAGGATTGTCTTTTCTTCTCCCGGAACCTATCGGGTTATCTTCAGTGCGGACGATGCGACCGGAGACGTCAGTGTGGAGACTCGGACAGTAACGGTTGTGAAGGACACAACGCCTGTTGTCCGCATTATGAGTCCTGAAGACGGTCTCGTGATTACCGAGAAGGCGCTGGTGCAGTTTGAGGCCTCTGTCCGGGAGGGAAACGAGCCGCTCACCTATCAGTGGGATCTGGGCGGGGCAGGAGAAAACTCTGCTGAACAGGACCCTGGCGAACAACTGCTCAACACCATGGGAACATTCCGGGTGGTCTTGACGGTGACGGACGCAGACGGCGACACGGGCACTGATTTGGCAACGATTCGTGTTGCCAAAGACACACAGCCCCGGGCCGCCATTATCTCGCCTGCACAGGATCTCAGGATCTATGAAGGGGAGTCGGCTGTTTTCGCCGGGGCGGTCCGGGACGGAAACATGCCCATCGCCTTCACCTGGGATTTCAAGGGAGGGGCAGACAAGAGCAGTGCCGAAGACCCCGGGGAAGTGGTGTTCGACAAGGCTGGAACGTATGCAGTCACCTTTCTTGCTCAAGACAGCGATGGTGACACGGACAGCGATTCGGTTACCGTCACCGTGATCAAGTCCATGTGGTTGTCCGTGGCCGGAGGGGGTTCTCATTCGGTGGGACTCAAGACCGACGGCAGTCTCTGGGCATGGGGGTGGAACATGCAGGGCCAGATGGGCAACGGACAACATTCAGGCTGCACCGTTCCCATGCATATCGGAACTGAGAGAGACTGGGTAGCTGTCTCCTGCGGGAGCTCACATACCCTCGCCCTGAAGGCTGATGGCTCCCTGTGGGCCTGGGGTTCAAATACCTCGGGTCAGATGGGGACCGGCACTATGCGGCAGGCATCGTCTCCTGTCCGGGTGGGAAGAGAGGATGACTGGGGGCACGTCGCTGCCGGGAGCCATCATTCCCTGGCCGTCAGGAGCGACGGTTCGTTGTGGGCCTGGGGCAGGAATACCGAAGGCCAGCTCGGGACACCCGGGCTGACCTACAGCACCACACCTGTGCGGATCGGGGATGATCTCGACTGGGAGCTGGTTGCGGCCGGAGAGGCCCACTCCCTGGCCATTAAGAAAGACGGGACGTTGTGGTGCTGGGGTTCGAATGAACTCGGCCAGCTCGGTGACGGCTCTCAGGTCGACAGTCCCACCCCCAGACTGATCGAATCAGATGCTGCATGGGTTTCCATCGCAGCAGGCAAGAGACACTCGCTGGCAGTGAAACAGGACGGCACCCTGTGGGCCTGGGGGGCGAATCTCTGGGGTCAGCTCGGTGACGGGACAAAGGTATTCAAATCCTCGCCCGTTCGTGTGGGCAAAGATTCCGGCTGGGCGTATGTCTGCGCGGGAGAATACCACAGTGCGGCACTGAAGAGGGAAGGGAGCATCTGGACATGGGGATGGAATGCCTTCGGCCAACTCGGCATCAATTCCTTAAAGGATATCTATGTGCCGACCCGGATCAGACCGGATACAGACTGGGCACAGGTCGCTGCCGGGCTCCATCATACGCTTGCGGTAAAGAACAATGGTACCCTGTGGATATGGGGCTATAACGGCTACGGCCAGCTCGGTGACCGGAGCAGTGAAGACCGGTGCCTGCCAATACTGGTGAGGTGATCATGACCCGGTCAGCTTCTCCGCGTGCACAGGAAACTGTACCATGACTGAAGAGCGCTTCCTTCAATCCACAAGATCCGGGTAGAGTTTTCTGGCGCATTCGGGGCAGATGCTGTGGGAGAAGAGCACATCGGAGTGACTTGAGATATAACTCTCGAGCTGATTCCAGTAGCCCTTGTCGTCGCGGATCTTTTTGCAGCTGGCACAGATGGGGAGCATGCCGCTGAGAATCTTGACATTGGCGAGTGCCTGCCGGAGTTCGCCAATCAGCCGTTCTTTCTCGACGGCAGCCCGTCTTCGCTCGGTAATATCCCGGGACACCCCGTGAACCCCGATAGCAGTGCCGTCATCATCACGGATAAAGCTGGCAAGGCATTCGACCCACACCGTGGAACCGTTCTTGTGATAGTCCTCCATTTCCAGCGTGATGGTCCTGTCGGGGTCCATACCCTCCTGCTGTTCGCGCCTGAGCTCACTGCTCAGGAGATCCAGGACCTTTGAATAGGACTGCGGGGTTATGGCCTCCCAGGCCGCCATCTGCCTGCACTCTTCCGGGGTGAATCCCACGAGCTTTTCTACGGAGGGGCTGATATAGGTTACGTTGAAATTCATGTCCGTGGTCCAGATGACATCGTTCATCTTTTCGGTGAGAAACCGGTACTTGGTTTCGCTCTGCAGCAGCGACTCCTCTGCCTGCTTGCGCTTGGTGATGTCCGTATGGGTGCCCACCATCCTGGACGGGCGACCGCCGGCATCCCGCTCAACAATCATCCCGCGGGTGAGAAACCAGCGCCAATCTCCGGCTTTCGTCGCCATGCGGAGCTCAATGGCATAACTCCCGTCGTTGTTTCTGATATGATCCAAGACGTGTTTCTCAGCCCGATCGACATCATCGGGATGAACGAGACTTTTCCATGACGCATAGTCCTGGGGTAACTCATAGGGTTCATAACCCAGCATGGTATAGTATCTGGGACTGAAAAATGCATTTCCGGAAGGGATATCCCAGTCCCAGATGCCGTCACTGGATGCGCTGAGTGCCAGTTTAAGGCGCTCTTCGCTCTCCCTGAGGGCCTCTTCGGTCTGTTTGCGCTCGGTGATGTCAAGGACAATGGCCTGGTAGTGAGTGATTCGACCGTCTGCGTCACGCTCGATGACGGTCCGGTCGTCCACCCAGCGGGTTTCTCCCCCCTTGGTGGTCACCCGGTATTCCTGCCGGTAAGAGCTGCTGCCGCTGTCGGAATAATCCTGTACCTCGTGTGTCACCCGATCGAGGTCGTCAGCGTGTATGAGCATGGCATAGGTGACTGCTCCGGAAAGGAGTTCCTCGGGTGTGTAGCCGAACCGGAGCACATTGCGGGTCACCAGTTCAACGGGCCAGCCTTCAGCCGCCCTCCACCGGAAGAGCACAGCAGGGCTGTTCTCGATCACCATCTGGACCTGTCTCAGCGCTGTTCGCATCTGCCTGCAATCACTGGCAAGCCGGTCGAGCTCGGCGACCTGGTTCTGTACCCGGGCCGGCTCTTTTATGAGTTGATCATTGTTCCCCTTATTCTCACCCATATCGAGATCCTCTCATGGTAAAAGAACATGATTTTGAACCAGGCAAGGCTCTTTTCAACTTACACAACCTGGGAAATAATAAATATAACAACAGTATATCACGATCGAAAACGAGATGATAGTGTTTGTATGAAAATTGTGCTTGTTTTTATTCACATGAACCCGTAGCGGTAAACGCTACAGAGTCTCCGGCTTTGACAGCTGAATGTTCTCCTCCTGGGGCCCCAGCATTTTGATGAAGGCGGCCAGCAGGTACTGATCGAAGTCGGTGACGGCCTCCTTCTTGATGATTCCGAGGGCCTCGTACGGCTTCAGGGCAGGCTTGTAGGGCCTTTCGGATGTCAGGGCATCGAAGATGTCTGCAATGGTGCAGATCCGGGCACACGGGTGAATGTCCTTCATGCCGAAGGGATACCCCGAACCATCCGGCCGCTCATGGTGCTGCATCGAGATGTAGGCCGCCTCGTCCGTGAGATGCCCGGTTTCCATGAGGATCGTATACCCCCATTCGGGATGCTTCTTCATGACGGCCCATTCCTCCTCGCTCAAGGCTTCGCGCTTCCTGAGGATGCCGAGCGGCACCCTGGATTTGCCGATATCGTGGAGAAAGTATCCGTAGCTCTGGCGCTGGAGCTGCTCCATGCTGACCGAGCTGTCGTTTCTGTAGAAGTGGATCGCGAGCGAGGTGGCGTATATGCCGACGTTCACGCTGTGCGTATAGGTGTTGAAGTCGTGCTCCGTGAGCGAGAAGAGGTCTTCGAGGAGGACCTTGTTCTCCATGATGTTCCTGAACATGGGCTTGAGGGTGTTTTTTATATCCGTGATCCTCTCAGAGTTCGGGTCTTCGAATGCCTTCCTGAGTGCATGGATGGATGAGATATAGAACGTGGACGCCTTGACCTTCGAGGGGATGCTGGGGTCGGTGAGGATCCTGTCCGAATAGGCATGGACATACTTTTCAAAGGTCAGCGCCTCCTTGCCGTGTATGTAAATCCTGTTGATGCCGAAACGATTGAGATCGACAAGATGATCCCTCGTGAATACGCCACCCTTCTCGAGAAAGGGAACCAGCCGGTCCTCCTGCTTTATGAACAGATCCACCGCTGATTCCTCGTAAATCTGTATGACATCTATGGGAATGGGCCGGAACACATCCATGCAGGTCTTTTCGGCAGAACAATCACAAAATTTTAATAATGATGTCAACTCATGCCGCTGCGCCGGCTTGCCCACGTGCCATGCCGCCATACTGTAATGTGTGCACCCTTTGACTCTGCAGGTGTTTGCGTTTATTACAGATAGAGAGAGCAGATTGCAGATTCTGTTGTGGGCACACACATAAGGAGGTTTTTTTGTGGGACTGAATATGAGAACCGGCTGTATCATGGGCGCATGTCTGCTGCTGATTGGGTGTTCCGGCACGAAGCCCTCCACACTGGGCGTTCAGGACGGCATGCTCTGTCCGTGTCCTGACTCGCCGAACTGTGTTTCATCCTTCAGCAGTGACAAGAGACATGCCATGGAGCCCTTGCGGTACACCACTGCAAAGGCCGCGGCACGAGAGAAGCTGCTCGCCGTAATCTCCTCGTTTAAGAGGGCAAAGGTGGCGGTAAACGACAATGACTATGTCCACGTGGAATTCACCTCTGCGCTGTTTCGGTTTGTCGACGATGTGGAGTTTCTCCTTGATGACGACCACAAGGTCATACACTTCAGATCGGCATCCAGGCTCGGCTATTCCGACCTCGGCGTGAACCGCAGGAGAATGGAAAAGATCAGGAACTTGTTTTATGAGTAGATACCGGAGCGTGCGTTGCTGTTGCCGTTGGTTCTCCATATGATGGCCGGCTGCCGGCGAGAAGGAAGCCTGCCATGAGAGACAAGGACCTCCTCGTCATCTTCACGAGGTATCCCCGTCCAGGCACGGTGAAGACACGTCTCGAGGGGGAGCTCGGCAGTCAAGGGGCTGCTTCGCTGCACACCGAGATGGTGCAGCACATGCTCGCCATGGCGCAGGTCCTTGCAGGCAGAGACGGCATTCTTTTCGAGATTCACTTCTCCGGCGGCAGCAGGGATCGCATGGCCGGGATGTTCGGCAGCGATCTCACCTATAAGGAGCAGTCCGGTAACGATCTGGGCGAGCGTATGCTGAACTCGTTCCGGTCGGCTTTCGAGAGGGGGTTCTCCCGGGTGATCCTCATCGGGACCGACTGTCCCGGCATCACCCGGACTGTGATACTTAGGGCTTTTAGGCTGTTGGAACGTCATGACTGCGTATTCGGACCTGCCCGTGACGGGGGGTATTATCTCGTCGGCATGAAGGAGGCGGTTCCCTGCCTGTTCCGGGATATACCCTGGAGCGACTCGTCGACGCTCAGCACCACCCTGGCATCGGCACGCAGCCATGGCCTGAGCAGTGCACTGCTGGAAGAGCTGAGCGACGTGGATATGCCCGAAGATCTTGTGGTCTGGGAGGAGATGAAACAGAGCAGGTCACTTCCTGAACTGTCCGTCATTATTCCCGCCCTCGACGAAGGGGCGGCTATCGTACGAACCATCGAATCGCTTCAGACTGCCTGGAGGGTGGAAGTCCTGGTTGTGGACGGCGGAAGCTGCGACAACACAGTGGAGATTGCCTCCGGCTGTAATGCTTTTGTCATCGAAGGGAACAGGTCAAGGGCTGTGCAGATGAATCTCGGGGCTGAGCATGCCAAAGGGGAGAACCTCTTGTTCCTCCATGCCGACACCGTCGTGCCGCCCGGATATGATCGTGAGATCCGGGAGACGCTCCAGGACCCGGGCATTGCCGCAGGGGCGTTCAGCCTGTGCTTCGACAGCCAGACCCTAGCCATGCGCATCATAGCGGCCGGTGCAAACCTGAGGTCACGCCTCGGCATGCCGTACGGCGATCAGGGCCTCTTCGTTTGTGCCGCCACGTTCAAACGCATGGGCGGTTTTCCCGAGATCCCTATCCTGGAGGATGTCGTGTTTCTTTCACGGCTGCGCACCGCGGGAAGAATCGTGACGCTCGGCTCCAGCGTGGTAACTTCGGCACGGCGCTATCAGGCTGTCGGGGTGCTCAGAACCTTGATCCTGAACCAGTTTGCCATGGCAGGGTATGCACTCGATGTCCCCCCGGCTGAGCTTGCCGGGCTCTATCGAGCCCGGAACACCGGTATGGGCGCATGGCTGGCTATGATTCTTTCCGGCCTGAAAAAGCGGTGCGCCCCTTTTATTCGCAACATCCTGAGACTGCCCCTGCTCAGAGAAATTCTTGCAAGAAACAGGACCCCGAAACAATAATTCCCACAATTTTCCCAAAGATCGAGAGGCATCACCGAAGATCTGCGACTTCATCTGTCGAGAACCTGTCTAAGGGCATGGAAGAGATCGCCATGATCTCCTCAGAACAGGCAGGCGGGGTGGATGAGCTCAACAGGGCCATCGTGCAGATAGATTCCACCACCCGGCAGAATGCATCGACCGTAGAGGAACTGGCCGGAACATCGGATCATCTGAGCATAGAAGCAGGCGATCTGGCACACTATGTGGAGCGGTTCAAGGTCGGCGATGCAGAGGCCTGCTCTTTGTAAGCCCCGCTAGTCGTATTTGTAAAAGCCCCGGCCTGTCTTGCGTCCGAGCCACCCGGCCTCGACATACTTGCGCAGCAGCGGGCAGGGTCGGTACTTGGAATCGCAAAATCCTTCATAGAGGGTCTCCATGATGGCCAGGCAGGTGTCGAGGCCGATGAGGTCTGCCAGGGACAGCGGTCCCATGGGGTGATTCATGCCCAGTTTCATGACCGTATCGATGTCCTCTTTGGTTCCTACGCCGTGGTAGATACAGTAGATGGCCTCGTTGATCATGGGCATGAGGATGCGGTTCGATATAAACCCGGGATAGTCGTTTGCCACGGCAGGGGTCTTGCCGAATTTCAGGGAAAGATCCCAGGTCAGCTGGAAGGTCTCGTCCGAGGTCGCTATGCCCCTGATCACCTCCACCAGTTTCATGACCGGGACCGGATTCATGAAGTGCATGCCGATGACCTTGTCCGGCCTCGATGTCTGGGCGGCGACCCTGCCGATGGGAATGGACGAGGTGTTCGTGGCGAGGATTACCCCGGGCTTGCAGAACGAATCCAGGTCGCGGAATATCCGGAACTTGATCTCCTGATTCTCCGATGCTGCCTCGACCACGTAATCTGCCCGGGCCATATCCTTCAGGTCCACACTGGTCGTGATGCGCTCGAGGAGTGCGTCTTTCTCCTCCGTGGCGATCTTTCCCTTGTCCACCGACCGGGAAAGGTTTGTGGTAATCGTCTGCAGCCCCCTGAGGACGAACTTGTCGTTGATGTCGTTCATGATCACGTCCAGGCCGCTGGCTGCCGCCACCTGGGCAATTCCGGCCCCCATCTGTCCCGCACCGATTACGCCAAAGGTATTTATCTCCATGGTCTGCTCCTTTTCATATGTTCATGAACATGCATTCATGTCGCTAAAAAGACCCGGTTACGGATCAGTCTCTCCTGACTACCAGGGCCACGGCCTCGCCGCCGCCCAGGCACAGGGATGCACAGCCGATCGTGTTGTCCCTGCGGATCATCTCGTAGAGCAGTGTGGTGAGCACCCGTGTGCCGCTGGCCCCGATCGGGTGTCCGAGCGCCACGCTGCCGCCGTTTACGTTGACCCTTGAGTGGTCGATCTTCAGTTCTTTGAGTATGGCCACGGTTGAACCGCTGAAGGCCTCGTTGATCTCGAAGAGTTCAACGTCGTCGATGGAGATGCCTTCTTTCCTCAGACACTTGGGTATTGCAAGGATCGGCGCCACCAGCACGTATTTCATGTCGAGGCCGGCACTGGCCTGGGCACAGACCCTCGCCAGGATGGGCGCGCCCAGTTCAAGGGCCTTTTCGCGGGCCATGAGCACCACCGCGGACGCACCGTCGGAGATGACCGAGGCATTCCCTGCCGTGGTGAGGCCGCCTTTCTTGAAGGCAGCCGGCATCCTCGAGAGGAGATCGTAGGAGGTCTCCCTCGGGCATTCATCGCGGCTGAACATGACCGGGTCGCCCTTGCGCTGCGGAACGGCCACCGGGACGATCTCTTCGTCGAACCTGCCTTCATGAATGGACCGCAGTGCCCTGCCATAGGTCTCTGCCGCATACCTGTCCTGGTCTTCCCGTGATACCTGGTATTTTTCGGAGCACAACTCGTTCGATATCCCCATGTGGAAATCGTTCACGATATCCCAGAGTCCGTCGTGAACCATGTGATCCTGGATCTGTCCCGGGCCCATCCGGTAGCCGAAACGGGCTTTTTCGAGATAGTACGGGGCAGAGCTCATGTTCTCCATGCCCCCGGCCACCACGACATCCGCATCGCCGGTTGCGATTGCCTGGGCAGCGAGCATGACCGCTTTGAGCGACGACCCGCAGACCTTGTTGACGGAGAAGCACTCCACCTCCCAGGGCAGGTCCGCCTGGACCGCGGCCTGTTTCGCGGGATTCTGGCCATAGCCGCACGGGAGTACGATCCCCATGATGGCCTCGTTCACATCTTTCTTGTTGATACCTGAGCGCCGTATAGCCTCTTCGATGACTATGGCGCCGAGCTTCGTTGCACCGATGTTTGCCAGACTTCCATTGAAATTTCCCAGCGGGGTTCGAACTGCACTGGTGATGACGACTTCTCTCATGTCTCCTCCTTAGCATCAAGCCTGATTACCAAAAATCCCCTTGCACGAACGCCAGAAAAAGCCGGACATCCCGTGGAGGAATCTATGTCTCCGGAAGTTTTCTGGATAAAACATGGGAAGAAATAAATCAAGAAGATTCATTTGTTATGCTCTTTGCTTGACTTCGAGCCATGTAGGGGTGGTATGGGAGGGGATGTACATGGAGATGAACAGCCAAGGATGCCCCCTGGACCAATGTGTTCTCGATGAACTCAAGGCCTGGTTTGCGGACTATGTCGGAACGTTCGCCTGCGACGACCCGGAACTGGCAAGGAACATATCCCTCAAGCGCGAGCACACCCTGCGGGTCTGCGAAGAGATCGTCTCTGTCGGCAGGGAGCTCGGACTGCGGGGGGGCGAGCTGCTCCTGGCCGAGGTGACCGCCCTGTTCCATGATGTCGGGCGGTTCGAACAGTTCCGCAGGTACCGGACCTTCGTGGACAGCAGGTCTGTAAACCACGCCGAACTCGGCGTGTCGATCCTTAAGGCCAAGGGAGTGCTTGCACTCCTGGACGAACAGAGCGGCGATCTTGCCATGAAGGTCATCTCCTACCACAACCGCGCCCGTCTTCCCGAGCAGGAGCATCCCACCTGCCTGTTTTATGCCCGGCTGCTGCGTGATGCCGACAAGCTCGATATCTGGCATATCCTGACCTCGTACTATGCCCGCCAGGGAGACAGCAGGAACAGGGCCATCGAGCTCGACCTTCCGGATGTCCCGGAGATATCCCCGGCGGTCTATGATGATCTCATGTCCGGGCGGGTGGTCGAACATGGGGCAGTCAAGACGCTCAACGACTTCAAGATGCTCCAGTGCGCCTGGATCTTCGATATCAATTTCGCCCCCGCGCTTCGCCGCGTACGGCAGCGACGATATCTGGAATCGATCCGGGAAACGCTGCCGGACTCGCAGCAGGTCAGGGATATCTTCTCCATGCTCGAGTCCTCTATGAGCACGCACCTGCTCGAACAGGGGCATACCCTTATGACACTGTCCGATACATGTCACGGTACTGGGCTCACCCGTGAGGTGAGAGGGGAGGAGGAAACAGTCCGAGAAAAACCTTGTTTTTTCTCTTCATTGCATGCAGATAAAGATTGATTAAGAGAAGGGGAGGTTGGAATGGCATCGAATGTTGATGAAATTACGATTAATTATGAAGAAGACGACGTCGTTGTCGTAAAGGAACTCGACAAGGAGATCCTTTCAAAGGGTGCATGGGCAACGATTATCTTCAAGTACCAGCAGTGGGATCCCAAGAAAGAGGAGTATGGCCCTGAACGCTACTCCATACGCAGATACCGCAAGATGAACAACGAGTACCGGCAGCAGTCCAAATTCACCATATCCAGTCCTGACCAGGCACGCAAGATCGTCGACACCCTGCAGAAATGGATCGGAGACGAGAGCGGTTCATAACACCGGAGAATCCGGACCCCAGAACACGGGTGGATCGTGAACGTTCAGGACTGAGGCAGGACCTGCAGCCCTGAACGTCGGACCAGGAAAGATTACTGGATCTCTATGCGATCAGGGCAGTACTCCCTTAACCCTTTGCTGGCCGAAACCGTGCCGCTTAAATCGATCACGATCCATTCCATGCCCTTGTCCTTCAGGACGCTCTGAAGGGACTCGAGCCCGTTGACAAACAGGGCGGTGGCCCAGGCATCGGCCTGTGCGCAGCTGTCAGCAACAATGGTGGTGCTCATGTATCGCTGGGCGGGCCATCCGGTTGCCGGGTCCAGGATATGACAGTAGCGCCTGTGGTCCTGCAGGAAGAACCGTTCATAGTCGCCTGACGTGGCAATGGCCCTGCCTCTGATCGGGACGATGGCGAACGTCCCCGGGGCCCTCGGGTGTTTTATCCCGATCTGCCAGGTGCGGTCTCCAAAGGACATGATGTCTCCGCCGGCGTTGATGAGCCCTGCGGCAACTCCTTTTTCCCTCATGACGCGTGCTGCATTGTCCGCGGCATAGCCCTTGGCTACCCCGCCGAGATCGATCAGGGATCCCTCCCTGGTCTGTACGGTCCGGCCGTCCTCGAGCAGGACGATGTCCGAGTCGGAAGGGAGCGATCTCCAGTGTTCGAACTCTTCCTCTGTCGGGACACGGTAGGGATGCGTGCCGGAAAACCCCCACGCGTCGAGGATGGGCCTCAGGGTAAGTGAGAATGCCCCAAGCGATTCACGGTGAACAGTCAGGGAAAAGCGGACCAGGTCGTAGAACTCCCGGCTGTCGATGCTGTGCGATGAGTTCAGTTCCTTGAGCAGGGAATCCTGATAGCCGAAGGTGGAATCGACCCGCCCCAGCTCCTCGAAGGCCCCCTTCATGGCCGCCTGGGCTAGCACCTGGTCTCCCTGGGCCTGTATTTCCACGATGGTGTCCATGAGAAAGAGCTGCATGGAGTGGAGTTCGGTGCGCGACCTGTGCCACAGGGAGACACCCAGGACAAGGATAAGGATGACGATGATCGGCAGGATCTTCTTCAAGGCTTTAATGGAACGGGGGGCTGTTGCCCCCCGCGGTCTTACTTCTTGATACTGTAGAGGACGTCCTTGCCCCTGAACAGTGCGCCTGAACCGAGCTCTTCCTCGATGCGCATGAGCTGGTTGTATTTTGCGAGCCGTTCGCCGCGCGAGGTCGATCCTGTCTTCAGCTGGCCTCCCGAGTAGCCCACGGCAACATCTGCAAGCCAGGAATCTTCGGTCTCGCCGGAGCGGTGTGAGAATACCGTGGTAAAGCCTGCCCTGCGTGCCATCTCGACGGTCTGCATGGTCTCGGTGAGTGTCCCGATCTGGTTTACCTTGATCAGGACGGAGTTGGCGGCATTTTCCAGTATTCCCCTCTCGAGGAACTTGGCATTGGTAACGAAGAGGTCGTCGCCCACGATCTGAACCTTGCTGCCGATGCGCTTCATCATGGACTTCCACCCGGCCCAGTCATCTTCGGCAAGCCCGTCTTCGATGGATACGATGGGGTACTTCGCGATGAGTTCTTCATAGAGGTCGATCATCTCTTCGGCGGTCCTCTCGGGGTCTTTCTCCGATGCGAGCACGTAGTTGCCGTCCTTGTAGAAGGAGCTGGCAGCAGCGTCGATGGCGATTGCGACATCGATGCCCGGCTTGTAACCCGCCGCCTCTATCGCCTGGACGATGAGCTCGAAGGGTTCGGCATTGGATTTCAGGTTCGGTGCAAAACCGCCTTCATCGCCAACGCCGGTCGCATAGCCTTTCTTGATGAGGATGTCTCTGAGTGCATGGAAGGTCTCTGCCGCATACCTGAGCGCCTCACGGAAATTCGGGGCCCCGATGGGTGTCACCATGAATTCCTGGAGATCCACGTTGTTGTCCGCATGCGTGCCGCCGTTGACGATGTTCATCTGGGGCACTGGCAGCTCCCGTGCAAAGGCGCCCCCGAGGTAGCGATAGAGCGGAACGCCCATGAAAATGGATGCCGCACGGG